>NZ_BMYK01000017.1 GCF_014652235.1 Pseudorhodoferax aquiterrae | reverse complement strand
CGGCGTCGCGCAGCGCCTGCAGCGCGGCCTGCAGCGCCACGCCGTCGCCGGGCGGCACGAGCACGCCGGCCGAGGCCGGCACGGTGTCGGGCACTGCGCCGGCCGCGCAGCCGAGCACGGGCAACCCGTGTGCGAGCGCCTCGGCGAAGGCCATGCCATAGCCCTCGTGCAGCGAGGGCAGCACGAACAGGTCGGCCTGCGCGTACAGCGCCTGCAGCGGCTGCACATCCACTTCGCCGTGCCAGGTCACACGGTCTGCGAGGCCCAGCGATTGCGCCAGGGCCCGGGCCGCCGCGGCGGTGGCCGTGTCGCGCTCCAGGCTGCCCACGCAGTGCAGGTGCCAGGGCCGGTCGCGCAGGCCGGCCAGTGCCTGCAGCAGCAGCGCATGGGCCTTGCGCGGCGTGACCGTGGCAACGCACAGCAGCGACAAGCCCTGCACGCTGCCGTGCGCGGGAGGCGCCGGATCGGTCCCTGGCGCGACCACCGCGGTGCGCGCTGCGGGTACGGCGTAAGCCTGCAGCGCGCCGGCGGTGGCCGCGCTGGTCACGACCACCTGGCGCGCGCAGGCCAGCGCACGCCGCTCGCTCGCTGCGAGCAAGGTCTGCTCCGGTGCCGACAGCCCGCTCTCCAGTGCCAGCGGGTGGTGCACCAGCGCCACCCAGCACAGGCGCGCCGCATGGCGCTCCGCGAGCTCCGGCAGCGCGCCGAACGCCAGGCCGTCGGCCACGACCAGCGCACCGTCGGGCAGTGCTTCGACACAGGCCGCGGCCCGCGCGCGCGCTGCCGCGTCGGGCCAGGGGAAGCCGTCGCCGGGCGAGCACCAGTCGACCTGCCAGCCCTGTGCGCGCAGGCCCGCGACGATGCGCCGGTCGTAGAGCGTGCCACCGGTGCGCGCCTGCGCATCGCCGGGCACGAGGAACACGCAGCGGCGCGCCATCAGGCCGGCGCCAGCGGGCCCTCGTATTCGGCCCAGGCCACGTGCGACTCGTGCAGCCGCACGCGCAGTGATTGCAGGCCATGGGCGTGCGGCCCCAACTCGCCGGCCTGGGCGCGCGCGGCGATGCGCTCGAACATCACGCGGGCCATGAACTCCGTCGTGGTGTTCTGGCCCGTGAAGGCGCCCTCGTCGTCCAGGTTGCGGAAGTTGAATTCGGCCAGCACCTCGCGCAGCACGGTGGTGGCCAGCGCGATGTCGACCACCATGCCGTCGGCATCGAGCGCGCGGCGCCGGAAGGTGGCATCGACCACGTAGGTCGCGCCGTGCAGGCGCTGGGCCGGGCCGAAGGCTTCGCCGCGGAAGCTGTGGGCGATCATGAAATGGTCGCGGACGTTGACGCTGTACATGGATTCAGGCGGGTTGGAAGACGAGCAGGAGGTTGTTGGCGGGCATGGCGTGGCGCTCGGCAAGCCGCAGGCCGGCCGCGTGCGCCTCGCCCACCACGTCGGCCAGCGCGCGCAGGCCCCAGGCCGGGTCGCGCTGGCGCAGGTCGGCATCGAAGGCAAGGTTGCTCGGCGCGGTGGGCACATCGGCCTCCAGGTAGGGGCCGTAGGTCACGAGTCGTCCGCCCGGCGCCAGGTAGCGCGCCGCGCCCTGCATGAGGCCGGCGCAGGCGGACCACGGCGCGATGTGCAGCATGTTGGCGCACAGCACGAGGTCGAAGCTGCCGGCCTCGAAGGCCGGACCCTCGTCCGGCCAGCGCGGCGCGGTGGCGTCCAGCAGCACCGGACCGTGGACCTTGGCCGCGCCCTCCTGCGCACACCAGGCGTCGATGGAGGCGAAGGCCGCGTCCGTGCGGTCGCTGGGCTGCCAGACCCAGCCTGGCATGCGCGCCGCGAAAAAGGCCACGTGCTGGCCGGTGCCGCTGGCGATCTCCAGCGCGTTGCCCGAGGGCGGCAGCAGCTGCAGCAGCCGCTCGAGGATGGGCTCGCGGTTGCGCTCGCAGGCCGGGCTGCGCTGGGCCAGGTGCCGCAGGGTCGAGGCGATGGTCATGGTGGGGGGTAGTCGATGCGTTGGCAAAGGGTCTGGGGCGCGCCGTCCGACAGGCGCTGCAGCACGGCCGGCAGCGCGTCGAACGGAGCCTGGTCGGTCAGCAGGGCGTCGAGCACAGGGTCGCGCAAGAGGTCGAGCGCCAGCGCCAGGCGCCGGCCATGGCTCCAGCGGCTGCGCTGCGCCGCGGCGACCTGTCCGACCTGCGAGCTGCGCAGGCTCAGGCGCTGGGCGTGGAAGGCCTCGCCGAGCGGCAGCGTCACGGCGCGCCGGCCGTACCAGCTCAGCTCCAGCACCTGGGCCTCGAAGCCGGCCAGGCCCAGCGCCGTGACCAGGCCCTGCGGCTGGCCGCTGGCGTGGACCACGAGGTCGGCACCGGGCCGTGCCGTGGTCGGCGATGCGAAATCCAGGCCCAGCCGCGCGGCCACGCCGGCGCGTTCGGGCCGCACGTCGACGAGCTCGACCGCGCAGCCCGGCATGCGCGCAGCCAGCCAGGCCACCAGCAGGCCCACCACGCCGCCGCCGACCACGGCGATGCGGTCGCCCAGGCGCGGCGCGGCGTCCCAGAGCGCGTTGACGGCCGTCTCCATGTTGGCCGCCAGCACCGCGCGGGCGGGCGGCAGGCCTTCGGGCAAGGCGTGGACGGCCGCGACCGGCACCTGGTAGCGCGTCTGGTGCGGGTGCAGGCAGAACACGGGCCGGCCCAGCCAGTCCGCCGGGCCGTCCTCGACCACGCCGACGCTCGCGTAGCCGTACTTCACGGGCCCGGGGAAATCGCCCTGCTGGAACGGCGCGCGCATGCGCTGGTATTCGCTCGCGGGCACCTCGCCGCGGAACACCAACAGCTCGGTGCCGCGGCTCACGGCACTGTGCAGCGTGCGCACTTGCACGCTGCCCGCGGGCAGCGCCGGCAGCGCGCCGCTGCGCAAGGCGGCGCGGCCGGGCGCTTCGGTCCAGCAGGCGTTGTAACCCTTGGACACCTTTGGGGAATGCGTTGCTGGCATGCTTGGTCGGGCATCTTATCGAGGAGTCCCGTGCCCCCCGCCCATGCCCTTGCCGCCCCGCCCCAGCGCCACGCCCTGCGGCGTGACACGGCGCTCGCGCTGGCCTGCGCCCTGCTCGCGCTGCTGGCCGGCGCCCTCGCCGCGCGCGCGCTGGCCGGTTTCGGCGCCTGGTACATCCCCAAGGCCCTGGCACTGTTCGGCCTGGGCGCGGCCTGCGTCTGGCAGGGCCTGGCCCAGCATGCGCCGCACCGGCGCTTCGGCGCGGCCAACGCCATCACACTGGCGCGGCTGGCGCTGGCCGCGCTGCTGGCCGCAGCGCTGGGCGAGCCGCTGGCCGAACGCCCTGCGCTGGCCTGGGCCGCCGTGCTGCTGGCCACGCTGACGGCCCTGCTCGATGCCGTCGACGGGCCGCTGGCACGCACGCGCGGCCAGGCCAGCGCCTTCGGTGCGCGTTTCGACATGGAGACCGACGCGCTGCTGATCCTCGTGCTCAGCGCCTTGGTGCTGCAGTTCGGCAAGGCCGGCGCCTGGGTGCTGGCCGCCGGCGGCATGCGCTATGCCTTCGTGCTGGCCGCGCGCCTGTGGCCCTGGCTGGATGCGCCGCTGCCGCCGAGCTGGCGGCGCAAGACGGTCTGCGTGGTGCAGATCGTCGCGCTGATCGTCTGCCTGGGGCCCATCGTCCCGCCGGACTGGTCGGCCGCGCTGGCGGCCGCCAGCCTGGCCCTGCTGGCCTGGTCCTTCGCCGTCGACATCGCCTGGCTCGCACGCCGGCACACCACCGAGGCCCGCCCATGACCCATGCCCTCCCCGTCCGCCTGCGCCGTGCCCTGTGCGCCGGCCTGCTCTGCGCCGCCCTGCCGGCCTTCGCGCAGAGCGCGCGCTACGAGATCGACCCCGACCACCTGACCCTGGCCTTCCTGGTCGAACACATCGGCTACGCCAAGGTGCTGGGCCAGTTCCGCAAGGCCAGCGGCAGCTACAGCTTCGACGAGGCCAGCGGCCAGCTCGGCGCGGTGCGCATCGAGGTGGAGACCGACAGCGTGAGCAGCCAGCACAACGGTCGCGACCGGCATCTGCGCGGCGGCGACTTCCTCAACGCCTCGCGCTTTCCGCGCATGGTGTTCACGGCGGCGGACGGCAAGCGCACGGGCGAGCGCCAGTACGAGATCGCCGGCGAGCTGGAGCTGCTGGGCCGCAGGCAGCCGCTCACGCTCACGGCCACCTGGAACAAGAGCGCACCCTCGCCCATCACCAAGCAGCACACCATGGGCGTGTCGGCGCGCGGAAGCCTCAGGCGCAGCGCCTTCGGCATGGACTACGGTGTGGCCAACGGCTGGGTCGGCGACGAGGTGCAGCTGCTCATCGAGTTCGAGGCCATCCGCAAGTGAGGCGGGCCTGGCCGCTGCTGCAGCTGGCCGTTCCGCTGCTGGGGCTCAATGCGCTGCTGACGCTGGTCAACCCAGGGCCCGCGCCCTGGCCGCAGCTCACCGCGCGCATCGCGCCTGAACTCTGCATCGCGCTGCTGCTGGCCGCGGCCTGGGCCGCCTGGCGCGGCCGCCTGCCGCCGCGCCTGCTGCGCACGCTGGCCGCGGCCTGCACCGTGCTGGCCGTGGTGCGCCTGGCCGAAATCACCTCGGCCGCGCTGTATGGCCGCACGCTGCACATCTACTGGGATGGCCGCCACCTGGGCCAGGTGCTGGCGGACCAGGGCGTCGCGCGCTGGCAGGTGCTGCTCGGTGCCGGCGCGCTGGTGCTGGCCTGCGCGCTGCTGTACCGGCTGCTGCTGGCGCTCTGGCACATGCTGGGCAGCGCGCTCGCTGTGCGGCCACTGCGCCGTGCAGCCCTGGGGGCCAGCGTCCTGCTGCTGGCGCTGTTTGCCGCGCACGGCGTGCAGGGCCTGGACCGCAACCGCTGGTTCGCCGGCGCCGTCACGCCCGTGCTGGCCCGCCAGCTCGCGCTGACCGCGCTGCTGCTGCCGCGCGACGCGGCGGCCGAACGCCTGACGCCCAGCCCGGCATGGGACAGCGATCTCGCCGGCCTGCACGGCGCCGACGTGCTGCTGCTGTTCTCCGAGTCCTACGGCGTCAGCACGCTGGACCGGCCCGCGCAGGACGCCGCGCTCGCCGCCCCGCGTGCAGCGCTGGCCGATGCCATCGCCGCGAGCGGCCGCTGGGCCGTCTCGGCGCGCGTGCGCTCGCCCACCTTCGCGGGTGGCTCCTGGCTGGCCCACGGCGCCCTGCTCACGGGCGTGGACACGCGCGACCCGCTGGACTACGAGCTGCTGCTGAGCAGCCAGCGCCGCACGCTGGTGCAGCACTTCGGCGCCCACGGCTGGCGCACCGTGGGCTGGATGCCGGGGCTACAGCGCGACTGGCCCGAGGGCCGCTTCTTCGGCTTCGACCGCATCGCCGATGCGCGCAGCATCGGCTACGCCGGCCCGCTGTTCGGCCCGGCGCGCTTGCCGGACCAGGCCGCGATGGCGCTGCTGCACGCGCAGGAACTCGCCGGCCCCCGGCCGCGCGCGCCGCGCTTCGTCGTCTTTCCCACGCTGGACAGCCATGCGCCGTTCCGCCCGCTGGCGCCCTTCGTGGCCGATTGGGCGCGGCTCGCGGGCCCGGCGCCCTACACCGCGCAGCAGCACGCCGTGGCGCTGGACGAGCCGGTCTCGCTGCGCGCGCCGGTGCCGGCTTATGTGCAGTCCATCGCCGGCACCTGGGCCTGGCTGGGCGACTACCTGCAGCGCCTGGCACCGCCGGGCCTGGTGGCCATCGTGCTGGGCGACCACCAGGCCTTCCCGGGTGTCAGCGGCGAGCGCGCCCCCTGGGACGTGCCCGTGCACGTGATCGCGCAGGACCCGCTGCTGCGCCAGCGCCTGCTGGACCTGGGTTTCGACGCAGGGCTGGCGCCGCGCGGCCCCGTGCTCGCCGACATGCACGAACTGACACCGCTGCTGCTGCGGGCATTCGCCGGCAGCGCCGTGGCCTTACCATCGCCCGCCGCCCAACAACCCGTCGTCGCCACACCACCATGCTCGCCCGCCTGCAGGCCCAGTCCAAACACCTCGCCCGCCCGTTCCTGACCGGGCTGCTGGCCGTGCTGCCGCTGGCCGCCACGCTGGCGCTGCTGGGCTGGTTCTGGCAGTTGCTGGCGGCCTGGTTCGGTCCGTCCAGCCTGTTCGGCTCGGTGCTGGTGGCGATCGGTTTTTCGGTCACGCGGTCCGAGTCCATCGGCTATGCGCTGGGGCTGCTGCTGCTCTGCGCGGCCATCTACGTGCTGGGGGTGCTGGTGGAAGCCGGGCTGCAGCGCGGCCTGCAGCGCATCGTCGACCGGCTCATGACGCGCATCCCGCTGGTGCGCAACATCTACGACCTGGTCAAACGCATGGTCGACCTGTTCTCGCGCAAGAGCGGCGAGGGTCTGGGCTCCATGAGCCCGGTCTGGCTGCATTTCGGCGGCCGGCCCGCCGCGGACGCGCCGCCCGCCGAGGGCCAGAAGGTCGCCGTGCTGGCCCTGCTCTGCACGCCCGAGCCCGTGGTCATGGACGGCGGCCGCCGCTACCTGGGCGTGCTGGTGCCGACCGCGCCCGTGCCCGTGGGCGGCGGCCTGCTCTACGTGCCCGAGGACTGGGTCAGCCGGGCCGACGTGGGCATCGAGGGGCTGACCAGCATCTACGTGTCCATGGGACTCACGACCAACCAGTACATGAACGGGCGGCAGGCGCCGACGCCACCCACCTGAAGCCATGCCGCATTGCCGGTCATTCCGATTCGTGGCATAAGCCCGGCTGCTTTCGAGCCCATCCAAAAGGAAACCACCATGTGCGATCTGAACGACCAGGAAGAGCTTCACAAGTACACCCGGCGCGACTTCGGCGCCTGGGCCGCTTCTGCCGGCCTGCTGACGGTGCTGCCTGCCGTGGCCAATGCCGCGGCCGTGGCCGAGCGCGAGGTCAGCATCACCACGCCCGACGGGGTCTGCGATGCGTACTTCGTCGCCCCCACCTCGGGCAGCGCACCCGGCGTGCTGGTCTGGCCCGACGTGTTCGGCCTGCGCCCCGCCTTCCGGCAGATGGGCAAGCGCCTGGCCGAGTCGGGCTACAGCGTGCTCGTGGTCAACCCGTTCTACCGGCAGAAGAAGGCGCCCACCGCGGCCCAGGGGGGGCAGACGCCGATCGAGGAAGTGCGCCCGCTGATGCAGGCCCTGACGCCGGCCATGCACCTCTCCGACGGCAAGACCTTCGTCGCCTGGCTCGACGCCCAGAGCGAGGTCGACAAGAAGCGCAAGATCGGCACCACCGGTTACTGCATGGGCGGGCCGATCGCGGTGCGCACGGCCACCGTGGCGCCGGGCCGCGTGGGCGCGGTCGCGAGCTTCCACGGCGCGGCCATGGTCACGCAGGCACCCGACAGCCCGCACCGCCTGGTGGGCCAGACACAGGCGCACTACCTGATCGCGGTGGCCGAGAACGACGACGCCAAGGAACCCGAGGCCAAGACCACGCTGCGCACCGCGATCGAAAGTGCCAAGCTGCCGGCCGAGGTGGAGGTCTACCCGGCGGCCCACGGCTGGTGCCCGCCCGACACGCGGGTCTACGACGCGGCCCAGTCCGAGCGCGCCTGGACGCGATTGCTCGCAACGTTCGGCAAGGCGCTGGCCTGATCCTGCCGGCGCCGCGCGCTCAGCCGCGCAGCAACATGTGCGCGCCCAGCCCCAGCAGCCCCAGGAAGAAGCAGCGCCGAAACAGCGCCGGTGACAGCCGGCGCCGCAGCGCCGCACCCAGGGCCATGCCTGCCAGTGCCGGCACCAGCATGGCCAGCGACAGGCCCCAGGGCATGTCCACCTGGGCGCTGCCCAATCGCAGGCCCGCGGCCAGTGCCAGCGTGGACACCGTGAACGAGATGCCCATGGCCTGGATCAGTTCATCGCTGCTCCAGCGCAGCGCCTGCAGGTAGGGCACGGCCGGCAGCACGAACACGCCCGTGGTGGCGGTCACCAGGCCGGTCGCGAGGCCGACCAGCGGGCCCCACAAGGGCTCGGCCGCGGGCGCCACCGACAGGCGCCGCCCCGCCAGGCCCCACAGCGCGTAGACCACCAGCGCCCCGCCCAGCGCCAGCGGCGCCCAGGCGCCGCCCAAGCCACCGAAGGCCCAGGCCCCGCCCAGCGTGCCGGCCACCACGCCGGCCTGCATGGGCCAGAGCCGGCCCAGCATGGCGGTGAGCCGGCCCCAGGGCTGCATCTGCCACAGGTTGGTGAGCAGCGAGGGCCAGATCAACAGCGCCGCGGCCTCGGCCGGCGCCATCCACAGCGCCAGCAGGCCCAGCGCGACGGTCGGCAGGCCCATGCCCACCACGCCCTTGACCAGGCCGGCCAGCAGGAACACGCCGGCCACGAGCATGGGCAGCAACAAGGGCGATCGGGCCAGGCTTTCGGACAGCAGCATGGCGCCGATTCTGTGCAGCGCCGCTCCGGCCCACCAGCCGGCATGCGCGCAGGGCGGCTCAGGCCATGCCTGAGGCGCGGTCCACGCCCGCGTGCTAGCGTGCAGGCATGCGCTTCGACCTCACAGACCTTCGGCTGTTCACCCACGTGCATGCGGCCGGCTCCATCACGGGCGGCGCCGCGCTGAGCCACATGACGCTGGCCTCGGCCAGCGAGCGCATCCGCGCCATGGAGGATTCGCTGGGCGTGCCGCTGCTCGTGCGCGTGCCGCGCGGCGTGCAGCCCACGCCGGCCGGCCACAGCCTGCTGCTGCATGCGCGCCAGCTGCTGCTGCAGGTCGAGCGGCTGCAAGCCGACATGGGCAGCTACGGCGCCGGCCTGCAGGGCCAGGTGCGGCTGCTGTGCAACACCTCGGCCATGGCCGAGCACCTGCCCGGCGTGCTGAGCGGCTTCCTGGCCGCGCACCCCGGCATCTCGGTGGACCTGGAAGAGCGGCCCAGCGAGGAGATCGCCGACGCGCTGCGCCTGGGCCTGTGCGACATCGGCCTGGCCTCGGACGCGGCCGACCTCGCCGGCCTGTCGGTGCACCCGCTGTGGCCCGACCCGCTGGTGCTGGTGGTGCCGCGCGGCCACGCCTGGGCCGGGCGCGGCGGCGTCACGCTGGCCGAGGTGGCGGCCACACCGCTCGTGGGCCTGGTCGAGCACAGCGCCTTCCACACCCACCTGGCGCGGCACGCGCGCCGCATCGGCCGGCGGCTGGTCTACCGCGTGCGGCTGCGCAGCTTCGAGTCGGTCTGCCGGCTGGTCGGTGCCGGCATCGGCCTGGGCATCGTGCCGGCGTCGGTGGCCACGCGCTGCGCCCGCAGCGCGGGCGTGCAGCGCGTGCCGCTGGCCGAGGACTGGGCCGCACGCCAGCTCGTGCTGTGCCTGCGGGCGGGCGAGGCGCTGGCACCGGCCGCGCAGCTGTTCGTGCAGCACCTGCTGGCCGGCGTGGCCACCGGTCCGGTCAGCGCGGCGCCATCCCGGCGGCGTCGGCCACCTTCCTGAAGCGCTGCGGCGCGGCCGTGCTGCGCACGGTCGCGGCGCTGCCTATCGAGGCCGCCATGATCAGCGCGATGGCCAGCCACTGCGCAGCGCTGAGCCGCTCGCCGAGCAGGACCAGCGCGAGCACGGCGGCCACGGCCGGCTCCATGCTGATCATGATGCCGAAGGCCTGTTTGGGCAGGCGCTGCAGCGCCAGCATCTCCAGCGAGATCGGCACCGCGCTGGACAGGATGGCCACGCCCAGGCCGACACCCAGCACCGGCAGCGACAGCAGCGCCCCGCCCGCATGCGCCACGCCTACCGGCAACACCACCAGCGCGGCCACGGCCAGCCCCAGCGACACCGACAGCCCCGCCGGCACATGGCCCACGCGCTTGCCGAACACGATGTAGGTGGCCCAGCACACGGCCGCCAGCAGCGCGAAGCCCACGCCCACCGGGTCCAGCGTGCCCACCTGCTGGCCCAGCGGCAACAGCAGCGCCAGCCCGGCCACGGCCAGCAGCACCCAGACGAAGTCCACCGGCCGGCGTGAGCCGTACAGCGCCACCGCCAGCGGGCCCGAGAACTCGATCGCCACGGCCACGCCGAAGGGCAGCGTGCGCAGCGCCATGTAGAACGCCAGGTTCATGAGGCCGAGCGCCACGCCGTAGCAGGCGATCACGCGCAGCTCGGCGCGGCCGGGCAGGCGCCGCCAGGGCCGCCACACCAGCAGCAGCACCACGGCCGACAGGCCCACGCGCACGGCCGTCGTGCCCTGCGCGCCGACCAGCGGGAACAGACTGGCCTTGGCCCAGGAGGTGCCGATGCCCAGGAAGCCGACGGCGCCGAGGATGGCCAGGAAGGGAAACCAGAGGGAGGAAGAAAAAGCGCGTTGCGACGACATTGAAGAGAATGTATTGCGCCGAGCTGCCCGTTCTGGCTCGGATTTCGCGCCCCGAACGCAACTTTCGCTCGCACCCATGCCCGCAAAAGCAGCCGCCGCCCTGGACGGCTTCGACCTCGCCATCCTGGACATCCTGCAGCACGACAACACCGTGCCGCAGCGCCTGATCGCGCAGGCGGTGCACCTGTCGGCGCCGGCCGTGCAGCGGCGCATCCAGCGCCTGCGCGAGACCGGCGTGATCCGCGCCGAGGCGGCCCAGCTCGACGCCGCCCGGCTCGGCCGCCCGCTCACGCTGCTGGTGGAGGTGCACGTGCACGACGAACACCCGCGCCGCACCGCCGGCCTGCACGCGCGCATCGCGGCCGAACCCGCCGTGCAGCAGTGCTATGCGATCACGGGCGAGGCCGACTACCTGCTGGTCGTCACCGCGGCCTCGATGGCCGACTACGACGCGCTGGCCGAGCGGCTCTTGCGCGGCGACGAGAACGTGCGGCGTTTCCGCACCTCGGTGGCTCTGGGTTGCCTCAAGCTCGGGCTGCAGGTGCCGGTGCTGCCCGACGCGCCGGACTGATCAGCCCGAGGGGACGTCGACCACCCGAACGACAACTGGCTAGGCTACGGCGCCCGGCCCGGCTGGCCTGGATCCAGGGTCTTGCCTGCCCTCTCCGGCAACGCCGGCCGGCGCGGTGATCGGCCAAGATCAATGGTGCATGACGCCAATCATCGGGACGAGTTGCGGCATGCGCGACATCAGGGCCAGCAGTGCGCGTACGCTGGGGCTGCCAGTTTTGGTGCGAATCGCCGCGATCTGCGTGAGCACGGTGGTACGGGCAACACCATGCACCAGCGCGATGTCGTTGGCGACAAGCCCTTTGCATAACGCGCCCAATACTTGGGTTTCGGCCATCGTGAGCTGGTGGCGCAGTGCGAACTGCTGCAGTTCCACGGGGCCGCAGATCTCCTCGCGACCGAACAGGGCGAACGCCAGTTGCCTGTCCTGCACCGGCACGGGCAGCAGCGCGACCGACACGCTGCCCCTGGGCAGCTTGAGCTCCACCAGCTCGCGGTGTCCCTGGTGGCACACCTTGGCAAGCACGGAAACTCGATCGTGTGGCCAGCGCACGCGTTGGGGATCTGGGTCCGTACCCGAGGCCAGACGCTTGAAGAGCGCGCGCGCACTGGCGTTCGCGAACCATGCCTCGCCGGCGGCATCGAGCAGCGCCATGCCATGGGCGCACCGGTCCAACCCTGCGACCAGCGCAGTCAATACGGGATGGCCGTTCCACTGCGCCTCGGCGTTGACGGCCATCCGCTCGAAGCTTGTTGTTGTCGCCTGCATCGCAAGGTCCTCCTGTCGGTGATTCCGATGGGAAGTCTAGGAACCGGGCCACGCGCCCACCAGTAAACCGTCGCTCCTTCGGCCTGAACTCCGGTCTGCATCCGTTGGCTAGTGCTTTGGTTTAGTGGCTTGCCGCACCGGCGGGGCTTCGCATGGGATAAGCTGGCAGCAGCGTGCGACCTGTTCACTGCCAACGGTGACGGAGGCCACGCAAGCCTGGAGGTGTGCGTTGCATGTTGTACTCGTCGACGACCATCAGCTGATCTGGAACGGTACCCGGCGCCTCTTGGAAGAAATGCACCGAGAGACCGGCGGGGTGGCCGATGCATTGCAGTTCCAGGCTGTGCTCGATGTGGAGGCCGCCTGCGCACTCCCGTGCAGCGATGTCGATCTCGTGTTGCTGGATTACCACTTGCCCGGCCTGTCCGGCGTGCCGGCATTGCAGCGCATGCAGCAACGGTTTGAAGGTGCCAGCGTGTGCATGCTATCGGCCGAGAGCGGGAGTGATCACATCCGGGCCGTACTCGATGCCGGTGCCTCCGGCTTCATTCCCAAGTCCTACAGCGAGGCGGACATGTCCATGGCGTTGCGCCTGGTGCTGCGCCAGCGGGTCTACGTGCCGGCCGAGTTCGTCTTCTCCGAGGACGTGGTACGCGGGCACGAGGCCGACGAAGTCGGCAGCGAGGATCTGGCCAACTTCCTGCGCATCGACCTGTCGACCCGGCAGCGCGAGGTGCTGGCCCTGGCCCTGAAGGGACTGCCGAACAAGAGCATCGCGCGCCGCCTGGACATCGCCGAAGGCACGGTCAAAGTGCACCTGTCCATGGTCTACAGGGCGCTCGGCGTGAAGAACCGCGTCTCGGCCCTGTGCCGCGTGCTGCAGGCCGGTGCCGCGCACGCGCTGGGATGAACGGCTCCGAGCCGATGCCGCAAGGCGCGACCAACTAGTTCATGCACAACGCTTCCACGACAGCTGCAGCCGGCTTTGCCCAGGATCTGGACGAGCTCCGTCTGCAGACCATCACCGAGTTTTCGTCCAATCTGCGCTGGCAGATCCTCGCTGCGGTGTTAATGGTCGCCGCCATGGGGGTCGTCGGCGGGCTGCCTTGGCTGGTTCCCGTGGCCTGGGCAGTTGCCGTCACCGCCGCGCGGGAGTGGCGGCTGGCCTTGTTCCGTCGGCTGGTGGCCCAGGTGGAGCGGCCGGTCGCAGAGCGCCTGCGCCAGGCGGGCTGGAGCACCTTGCTGCTGGGCTGCCTGCACGGCGCAAGTGCCGGGTTCATGTTTTGGATGGACGTCCCCGAGAGTGCGATCCTGACCATGGTCTTGACCTCGCAGGCCGCGGGCAGTGCCGCGGCCTCCTACACGATCAAGCCCGTTAGCGTTGGTTTTCAGGCGGGGATGGTCGTGCCATCGGCGCTGGTGTGGGCCTTGCATCCGCACTGGTGGTCGTGGGCCATTGCAGCCCTGCTGCTGATGTTGCTGGGCGTGCAGATTCGCTTCTCGGAGCAGAACCGCCGCGTATTCGAGGAGGCGTTCCGCATCCGTACGGAGAACACCGTCCTGCTCCGGCAGTTGTCGCACGAACGCGAGCAGCTCGCCGAGGCCCGCGACGCTGCTGTTCGCGCGGACCTTTCCAAAAGCCGCTTTCTCGCCGCAGCAAGCCACGACCTGCGTCAGCCCATGCAGAGCCTGGCTCTGAACAGCGGCACCCTGACACGCATGCAGCTGGACGGCGAGACCCGTGCCATTGCGCAGGAGATCAGCGAGGGCATCGAGGTGCTGCGCCAGATGCTCGATGGCCTGCTTGACATCTCCCAACTCGACGCCGGCGCGGTGCGCCCGCATTTGCAGCAGATCCCGCTCAAGCGCTTCCTCGAAAACGTCTGTGAGCGCCTGCGGCCGTCTGTGCTCGCCAAATCCCTGGCACTGCACTGCGAGTGCGAAGACGGAGTCTTCGTGACAAGCGACGTGGAAATGCTACGCCGCATCGTCTCCAACCTACTCGACAACGCGCTGAAATTCACCGAGCAAGGCAGCATTGGCGTACGGGTGCGTCTGCTAGGCAAGGACCGTATCCGGCTGACGGTGTGGGACACCGGGAGAGGCCTGGATGCCCAAGACCAGGAGAGGGTGTTCGAGGACTTCGCCCAGGTTGGCAATCCGCAGCGCGACCGGCGACGCGGCCATGGCCTCGGCCTTGGCATCGTGCGCCGCCTGGCGCGGTTGCTGAGCATCCGCTACACGGTCGACTCGCGCGTGGGCGAAGGTACGCGCGTGCATTTGGACATGCCCGCCGCAGCCGGTGCCGAGCCGGTCGTGGGCGGCAGCTCGCACGCGATACCAGCCTTGATTGCGCGGCTCGTGCTCGTGGTGGACGACGACGCGGCAGTGCTTTCGGCCTACCGGCACGCTCTCGCCAGCCTGGGCTGCAAGGTGCGTGCTGTGGCCACTGTCGAGGCGGCCTGCGCAGCGGTTGCCGAGGAGTCGGTGGAAGTGGCGGTGGTGGACTACCGCCTGGACGACACAGATGGTCTGCAGACTGTAAGGCGACTGCGCGAGTACCGCCCCGGCCTGCCCGCCGTGCTGGTCTCAGCCGACAGCTCGCCCCAGATGCTGGCGGCGGCACTGCAGATGGGCATGCCCTGCCTGCGCAAGCCGGTCACCGACGCGAGCCTGGCGCAAGCGATCAACGAAGCGCTGAACACGCGCATGACGACGCCCCCGCCGGCCAAGGACTGAGCGGAGCAGGCTTTCCGCACACCGGCGTATTGATCTTTCCGCAGGAAGAGCCTTTGGGAGTGCCGACGGACGCCGGTGGCCACTGCGGCCCAGGTGAGAGGCCTGTGCGCGGGCAGCCGCCTCAACCGATCACCGTCTCGCCCGCCCGCATGCCCAGCACGCGGTAGGCCTCCCATTGCGCGTCGTCGAAGAACTGGTCGAACGTGCGGTCCTGCGGGAAGGATGGGTAGGCAGTGGCGTGGTAACGGGTATCGGCGGGGAGTTCCATGCCCACACACGGCTTGATCAACAGCAGCCAGCAGATCCTTGACGGGTCGTCGGCATAGGTCACCCGGGCCAAGGTCGCGCAGCGCTCTGCATCGCGCTTGAGTGACGACAGGTCGCGCGCGATGCCCTGCGGATTCAGCCAGGCGGCGAAGGCCGGCGGTACGGCCGGGAGCATGGTCCCGTCCCACTCGATCGCGGCACCGAAGTCGACGCGCGCCTGGCGGGTCAATACCGCGAGGTCGTCGAAGCGGTACTCGGGATCCTGTGTGGCATCCACCGCGATCATGAAGCGCACGCGGCGGCGCAGTAGCTCGTACAGGCCGGTGTTGTCGAAATGGCCGCCATCGCTGAGGTTCCACAGCGCAGCCGAGGCACCAGGGAAGCGGGCACGCCACTCGGCGAGCAGGTGCATCTGCAGCGGGAACAAAAACTGCGGCAGACCCTTGACCCGCTCCCACAGATCCAGCGGAAAGCGCCCGGGCCGCTTGTCCGCGGGGATGCCACTGTCCCACCAGTAGCCGACACGCAGGTTGCACAGGCCCAGCAGCACCGAACGGACCAGCGATGTACTGCGGCCCAGGCCGGTGGAGACGGCGGCGCCGGAGATCGCGACCCATTGCCCGAGCTTGAGTCGTTCAACGCTCACCGGCGCGCCGTCGCGGCTTGCCAGCACATGGAACTGCTGCGGGTTGGGGGCGATGCGCACAGGCGTGAGCGGCGCGGCGCGTGCCGACATCCCGCTCTCGCGCGGCGCCCACAGCGCATGGTGGCGCAGCCCCACGCTGATCCCGGCAGGCCCTACGCACATCGGCAAGCCCTTGTCGTCCCGCAACTGGCGGCCGGAGCTGCCGTCCACGGTGTCGTTGACGCACACGCCGATCAGGTGCAGCGCCCCCCCGTGCGCGTGCGGCGCGTAGGCGTCGAACTCCACGTCGTCGGACGCATCGGGCACGTGCACCGGCACAGGCACGTCCACGCCCGGAGGGTGCACACGCGCGGCGTTGGACGCTCCGAGAAAGGTGCGCACCAGCTTCTGGCCATAGGCCTGCTGCAGTGACGACAGGTTCAGATACGCAATGGCCCGGCCGATGGCCAGCGAGGCCAGCAGCGCTGCGCCGGTGAGCCAGAGACCGACCTGCAAATCGAACGTCCAGTGGACCGCCATGTCCACATAGAGCAGCAGCAAGAACACCAGACCGAAGGTCAGTGTGGCCACCAGCACATGCCGGATGGGTCCGTCAAAGGGTGAGGATGCCGCGGCACCCATGCTGCCAATGAGCCGCATCACCAGCGCCCGCAACACCGGCAGCAGCGGCACGATGCCTGCCATCGACCACATGGGCCATTTCCGCTCAGGGTCCGCGCCCACACGGGCCAGAGAGTCCAATACCACCCAGACCACGGCCACGGCGAGGCCAAACAGGGTGCTGCCCAGGGCCCGCGACAGGCGGTTGCGGACCACCGTGCTGGGCGGTAGCGACGCGCGCGCGCCAGCGGCACCGAGCGGCCCGCGCAGCGCCCGCTCGGGGTCGGGTACCGGCACGCGCCAGCCCGCGATCCCCTGCGCAGCCCAGGCCAAGAGGACCAGCGCCAAGCCCAGCAGCGCCCACGGCCGAAGCAGCGGCACCCCCAGGCCGAACACAGCGCAGGCCACCAGGACCATCCACAGCAGCAGGGGAACCACCTCGCGCCCGCCTCCTTCTCGCGGGTCCTTCAGCACGAACCAGTAGCCGGCGGCCAGGGGCACGGTGCCGAACAACGCCAGCGCGGGCGCCAGCCACCACCAAGGTGTCAGCCCGATGTCTAGCAGTTTCCAGGACGGCGCCACCGGAAACCACGCCGCAGCATCGGCAGCCGCACGCGCCAAGCCGAACACCGCGAAGAACAGCAGCCCCAGCCACAGGTAGACGAAACCGAGGTTGCGCAGGACGATGGCGATGTTCGACTGCAGATCGGCGCGACTGCCGCTGTCGATGTAGTTGGCATGGCGCCGCAGCCACCACAATTCCGACGCCATGCCATTGCCCAGGATGGACTCGACGCGTCCCGGCTTGTCGGGCACGTCGGGGGACAGACGCGTGTACAGGCGGCCCAGAAAGGATGCCGCGAAGGCGCCCCCCGAGACGGACGACACTATGTCCACCCGGCGCAGCCGGCCCCGCTGCGCCAGCGCCTGCAGCACGCCCAAGCAGAAGGTCGCACTTCGGATGCCGCCGCCCGACAGCGCCAGGCCCACGGTGTCGTCCGGCAGGGATGCGGTCGCGGCGGCCTGACCTGCCCCGGTCCCGGGAGGGACGCCGCCGGGCGGGGGCGGAGGTGATGGTGGTGGGCCGCCGGGCTTGGCGGCGCGGCGGCGCAGGTGCACCGCCTCGGCCTCCGCGGCCGCCAGCGCGCGCGGGTATTCCGTCCGGTCGGCCAGCAGCAGATCGGCGGCCTTCTCGCCGATCATGAAGGTGGGTGTGGCGATGAAGTAGCCGGGAATGCGCGGAAACACCGACGTGTCTACGACGCGCAGGCTCTGCACGCCATGCACGCGGAAGTCGCTGCTGAGCACGACCTGCGCATCGGCCGGCGGCAGCCAGGCCGGGTCCGCGGTCCAGCGCGCCGCCCCCATCCTGCAGGTGCCGCAGGCATGGTGGCCCCATGCCTCGTCGCGGATCCAGTCGTCGAGCTGGGGCGAGCGTCCGGGTGGCACCGCCGGGCCGGGCTGCACTTCGCGCACGAACCCCGGCACCTTGGCGTTGATCTCACGCATGCGCACCACGGCTTCGGCCAGAGCCTCGACATCCTTCTGCGCACCAACCGTGGCGGGGAAGGAATGGAAGTCGATCTGCGGGGGCTCCAGCGGATTGTTGCTGCGCAGGCGAACACGGCCGTGGTCGTTGTCGGTGTAGGCCTTGAGGATGACCCAGGTCCACAGGTCGCGCTGCTCGGCGCCAGCGCCCTTGGTCGCCATCAGCAGTTCGCGCGACCAGTTCCAGTAGTAGCCCCGGAACGCTGCCGGCACACCGAAGATGAACAGGTCCGGGTCGCGCCGCACCTCCTGGTTGGCGCGGGACGACATCATCAGCGCGAGCGCGCCGCCGTTGGTCGCGTACAGGCCGCTGCCGTCCTCGCGCCACTGTGCCAGCACCTTGTCGTCGGGCGGACCGGGCCTGAAGGTCGCGCCATCCAGCGTGGAGAACGGCGCATCGGCCTGGCTGATGATGCTGACCTCGTAGCGGTCCTGCAGGTGCCGGCCCACGCCGGGCAGGTGGACCACCGGCGCCACGTCCGCGCCAGCGGTGCCGCGCAGCCCAGTGATGCCATGGAGCAGGAGTTCGGTGCGGTCGCCGATGCCACTGAGCATGAGCAGCTGCGGGGAGTTGAACGCACCGCCGCAGACGATGATCTCCTCGCGCGCGAAAAATTTCTCGGTCGGCGTCGACGGGCCCTCGCGCGGACTGCGCGGGCTGGCACGGTACAGGTGGGTGCCCCGCACCAGCTCCACGCCGATGGCTCTCGGCGGCCCGTGCTGCTCCGCCTTGAACAGCAGCCGCGTGACATGCGTGCCTGTCTCGATGACCAGGTGCTGCGGTTTCTGTTGCTGCACCCGAAGCAGATGCTCGCGCAGGCCGCTACGGCGCCCGTTCTCGGTGCCGATCGAGATCAGCGACAGGTGCGCGTGCGCCGGTAGCCGGGGCGAGCGCACGTTGGGATCCAGGGATCGCAACGGCTGCGTCCGCAGCGCATCGCCCAGCAATCGGGCGCGCTGACCCGTGGTCGTCAGCGTGGCGAGGATGACGCGCCTCAGGATGTGCAGCAAGGCCCGGTCGCCGCGCACGATGCGCGCGATGACCAGCGGATCGATGAAGTTCGTCGGCTGCCAGCCCTGCGTGCCGTGCCCCCCGGTATCGAGCTGTCGGCGTGGTTCGACCAGTGTCAGGGCCCGCCGCACCAGGGCGAAGGCGCGGCCGAAGACGCGGCGCTGAAAGCTGTCGTAGACGCCGTAGCCCAGCGAGCGCTCGATCTTCGTGAAGTAGCCCTGCATGTGCTCCGAGCGCCACGACGCATCGTTGGTGCTCTCGGCGATCCGGTCCCAGTCGGCATCGTTGGGACGCACGATGATCATCGCGTGGTGCGCCGTGCAGCCGCCGATGGCGGCGGCGCGCGGGTACTGGATGCCGCCCTTGCGGATGCCGATGCCGGGATCCTGCTTGGCGTCGTACTTGGAGTCGCGGGCCTGGCGGGCGTCGTCGTCGTAGTGCCGCACCGAGAACACCCAACTGGTCTGCGGGTCCTCGGTGGCCGCGGCATGGAAGGCGGGCACCGCATAGACGTCGCGCGGCGCCGCGTCGTGTGCGTTCAGCGCAGGATCGACACCGGCCTCGAGCAGCAGCACCCGCCGCCCGCCCAGCGCCAGCCGCGCGGCCAGCGGACCGCCTCCCGCGCCGGAGCCGATGACGATGTAGTCGAACGGTGTCTGCTCGGGATCGCGCGCCAGCTCGATCAGCGCCGCGCGGTCCTTCGGGGTGGTGGCGTCCATGGGTTCGGGTTCCTCTTACAGGGTTTCGAGGAAGGCCTTGAGCTGCTGCTTCTCCTGGTCGGACAGGGCTTCGGCGAACCAGTGGCCGCGGTCGAGCACGAAGTCCGGGCACTTGCTGGCCTTGAGCAGCGGCTGCTCGGCTTCCTGCAGAAAGACGGGCAAAGCCCGGTCGTCGCGTTCCACCCCTTCGCCGGGAAACTCCTTGCGCATGCGCAGCACGCCACGCGTGAGGCCGGCGACAGCATGGAACAGGTCGGCGCCGCTCGCCTCGGGGCTCAGGTTCATCACCAGGTTGACCGGCGTGCCCCGGGGAATCGGCCCGAGCCGGATGTCGCTGCCGCGCCCGTCCTCCAGCGTGCCGAACCACAGGCCGATGGCCGTCAGGCCCAGCGCGCTCAGGCCGAAGAGGATGCGTGTGGGCAGGCGCAGCCATGGCAGCAGCAGCACCACCGCCGCGCCGAGTGCCACCAGCCCCGGGATGGCCCACAGCAGCGGATGGATGGTGTCGATGTCGGTGCCGCGACCGTCGACCCAGGCTCCGAGCGACAGGCCGATGGCCAGCAGGACCAGCGCGCTCAAGCCGAAGAAGACGCGTGCGGGCAACCGCAGCCAGGGCATCAGCAGGAACACGGCGGCGCAGAGCGCCGCCAGCCCCGGAATGGCCCACAGCAGCGGATGGATGGAATCGATGCCTGTGGCGCGCAGCAACGCGGCCACGCTGGCGGCGAACACGGCGAGCACGAAGCCAGCCCAGCGCGCACGTCCGACCAGGGCCAGTACCACGGCGATGAGCGCCCCCAGCCACCACAGCGGCCCCGTGGCGAAGTCCAGCAGTCCCTCGCCCACGACGCCGGCCAGCAACGGACGGATGAAGGGCGCGCGGATATCGATCCAGGTCGGCTCGGTCGTGCGGTAGATGAACCCAGGCTCGTCCGCGTAGCCTTCCAGTTGCTTGCGCAGGTCGCCGATGTGGCCGCTTCCTTCGGCGCGCCTACTCCGCCAGAACATCTTGTCGATGCCGTCGTCGAACCCAGCCAGCCGCGCCGCCACCGACGGATCGGGATCGTTGCTGGGAATGCGCTTTTCCGGCGTCTTCTCCTGCTCGCCCCCCTCCTTCTTCTCCACCGCGGCCTTCGGATCCTCCTTGCCGAACGCGTTGAACCTGCCGAGCGTGTTGTTGTGCAGATAGGGCGCGGTGGCCCACAGGCTCACCAGCGAGGCCGGACGGTAGTAGCCGGGGCCGCCCTCCGGCGGCGCATAGCTGTCGTTGTTGCCCCAGGGGTCGGACGCCACCTTGCCGGCCAGGCTCGGGTTGTAGAAGCGCACCTCGCCCACGGCAGGCAGCTTCTTGTAGTCTTCCGAGGAGAAGTTGTCCCAGACCTGGCCACGCATCGCATTGGTGCCCACGGCACGGCCGGAGTTGGTGCCGACCAGCGTGACCGGCACGCGGATGTCGGTGGAGAGGTAGTTGTCACTCACGAAATCTTTGCCCGCGGCTTTCGGATCGCTCACGAAGGACTTCAGGCGTTCCACATAGGCCTGGTGCGCCGGGCTCAGCCGGTAGGCGTCCCAGTCGGCATAGTCCATCGGCAATGTCAGCGGCCAGGACTGCGTCACTGAAGCTTGGCGCCAGTCGCGAGAAAACTCCAGCGCGAAGCCCGCCGGCTGCTTGCTGGAGTGGCAGACCGCACAGTTCTGCAGGAAGACCTGGCGGCCGTCTTTGACCAGGTGTTCGTGTTTCTTCAGCCGCTCGCGCCCCTCGGGCGTGGCCTCGAGCTTCATGGCCTGTGTGACTGTCGCCTTCGTCGCGGTCACATGGGTGAAGAATGCCGCCAGCTGCGGAATGCGGTAGCGCTCCGTGGCCTGCCAGTAGACCGACTTGTTCCTGATCGTCGCCAGTTCGAACGGCCGCTGCGGCGTGAAGCCGATGAGGGGGTTGTGCAGGTTCTGCCACTGCTCACCGTAGGCGCCGATGTTGAGGTACACGCGCGCCAGCGCCCCCTCCAGGCCGATGCTGTCCGAGCCGTCGAGCAGCACGCGTGGCGTGTGGCGCGGGCTGGTGTTCGGTGGATCTGCGCTGCTGGGCTGCAGCAAGTTGGCTACGCTCTGCTCTTCTGGCGGATTGAGGAGGGCCCGCTGGTTGCGCGCGTTGACCTCGAACACCGCATTCATGGTGTTGGCGTTGTTGATGTGGTCAGTGCTGACCAGAGAGGCGTCGACGGTACCCCGCTGCTGGCTGGCCACGAACTGCCATAGGAAGCTGTGCGGCTGCTTGAGGTTCAGGAAGGCCTTGGGCGGATTCCAGTACTGCGCGCCGATGATGCTGGACAGGTTGGCCCACCGGGGGTTTTCGGGGTCAGTCGGCGGGTTCAGCGGATGCGGCGCGACATGGCAGAAGGCGCAGGCCATGCTGACACGGAACGGGCGCACCAGCGCGGGATCGGCGTGGATGGCCTGGCGCGGCTTGTTCTTGGTGTCCTTGACGTAGTAGGCACCAGGGGCAGCATCGGTCACCTTTTCCTTCCAGTACGCCCGCGCCTTCTCCGCGGCTGGCGTGGCGCCGAAGAAGTCGGGGTTCGGCATCAGGCGCAGCCCCACGACGCCCGAGGGATAGCCGTAGACTCGGGGGTCGACGCCGTCCTGTGCCAGACGGGCGATGGTGGACTCGTAGAGTCTGCGGTTGCCGATGGCGAAGGGCTCGCTGTAACCGGCCGGGTACGGGCCCGTCAAGCCCTCCAGCCAGACCTTGTTCTTGGGATCGGGGTCGGCCTCGTCCAGATACAGCCCCAGCACCGGCTCACCCTGCTGTGTGCGCATGCCCGGCTGGTTGACCACGCCGAGATCCTTGAAGCGGCTCCCCCGCTGCCGCGAATCGAGCAGTACCAAGAGGTCTGCCAAGCCGTAGCCCTGCTCTTGCAGCCACCCCCAGAAGACCTCGTTGCCCTGCCCCCACAGCATCCAGGTGTTCTGTCCCCGCACGGCCTGGCGCGCCTCCTCCAGCTTGCTGCTCTCTGTCACAGCCAAGTAGTCGAGCGGCACCAATTTTTTCATTCCTGGATCGAAGACTTGGTCCATCTGCCCGAAGACCGGCCTGGGCTCTGTAGGAAAGCTGTCGGGTCCGCGTGCCAGCAATGGTGTGCCGCGCAGTGTCGTGACGCCTTTGCCGGCTGCGTCGACCGGCGCGCCGACTTCGACACCATCGACGCGCGACTGCTTGCCGGCGTGCAAGGCTGGCGCGGTGGCGGCGGCTGGATAGCGCGCGCGCGCCGCCGTCAGCCTTGCGTCGGCGGACGCGGCAACTGCAGGAGGTGGGGCCGCCACGGAGGCAGGCTCGGTAGGCGCCACGGCTGGGCTCACGGCCAGCGCGGCCGGCCACAGAACCGCCAGCACAGCCGACAGCAACAAGTTGAAGCGCCGCCGAATACCGCGCGCGGGCACCGTTCCCAGGCCAGCAGTACCGTCACCATGCATGTCGATTCCTCCGGGGGCCGTTTCTCGGTGGCCTAAGGTGCGGACCGAGCGGAGCTTTTCGCATACGTCAGTCCTTTTGTGATTCTTTCCACTTCCTTGGATGCAGAAATCATCACAACAGAGGATGCACAGGAGACCTTCGCCCGGCAGCTGCTAGGCGCTACACCTCTGCGACGTACCCCGGGCAAGCCCGATGCAGAGCTGCGCCAGCTGGGCGGCGCCCGTTGCACGCAGTGAAAGGCCGGCCGGTCGATGACGCGGCTGTGCTCGCCCGGCTGGACCATCGCTTAGTCGGACACCACAGCGGACGCCGGCGCAATGCCACGATGGCCAACAACACAGGTATGTCCCTCGCGCGGATACCGCTGGGCGACTCCGACCGCGCCGCGACGGCGACGCGGCGCCCCCCGGTGTTCACAGGGCGTTGAGTGTGAACGTGCGCTGCTTTCGCAACTCGGTGGCACTGCGCTGCCTCAAGCTCGGCCTGCAGATGCAGGCCGGTGCCGGTGCCGGTGCCGGTGTCGGTGCCGGTGCTGCCCGACGGCGCTCAGACCGACAGTTCGACCGCCTGAGCGGCGCCGGCCTCGCGCCGACGCGTGTCCTCGGCCCACGCGGCCACGTGCTCGGCCGGCATGGGCTTGGCGAACAAATAGCCCTGCAGGTCGTCGCACTGCAGGCGCGTCAACACGTCCTGCTGCGCCGCGGTCTCCACGCCTTCGGCCACCACCTGCAGGCCCAGCGCATGGGCCAGCCGGATCACGGCCTCGACGATGGCGCGCGCGTCCGCGCTGGACTCCAGGTCCTGCACGAAGGAGCGGTCGATCTTGAGTTCGCCCACCTGCAGCTGGCGCAGGTACGAAAGGCTGGAGTAGCCGGTGCCGAAGTCGTCGATGGACAGCTGCACGCCGATGTCCGAGAGCGCCTCGAAGGCCTTGAGCGTGCCCTCGGCATCCTCCATGGCAACCGATTCGGTGATCTCGAAGGTCAGCTGCGCTGCGTCGATGCCTTCGCGCGCGATGGTGGCCGCCACGCGCCGCACGAAGTCTTCCTGGCGCAGCTGGTGCACCGACAGGTTGACGGCCACGCGCAGGTGCAGGTCCTGGCGTTGCCAGGACGCGATCTGCCGGCAGGCTTGCTCGATGACCCAGTGGCCGACCGCGGAGATCAGGCCGAAGCGCTCGGCGACGGGGATGAACACCGCCGGGCCCAGCAGCCCGCGCGTGGGATGCTGCCAGCGCACGAGCGCCTCCACACCGGTCATGCGCTGGCGCCCGGCGCTGACCTTGGGCTGGTAGTGCAAGGCCAGTTCGCCACGCTCCAGCGCCAGCCGCAGTTCGCGCTGCAAGGCGATCTGCTCGCGCACCCCGGCGTTCATGTGGGCCTCGAAGAAGGCATAGGAGGAGCCGCCGGCGCGCTTGGCCGCGTACATCGCCGCGTCGGCATGGGCCATCAGCTCGGCGTGGGGCCCGTCGGAGGGGTACAGCGCGACGCCGATCGAACAGGACAGCCGCACCTCGTGCCCGCCATGCTCCATGGGCGCGCTGACGGTGTCGATCAGGCGCTGCGCTGCCTGCGCGATGGCGGCCGAATCGGATGCGCCTTCCAGCAGCAGCACGAACTCGTCACCGCCCACGCGTGCCACCGTGTCGCAGGCGCGCACCGTCGCCGCCAGCCGGCGCCCGACCTCCTGCAGCACGGCGTCGCCGATGCGGTGGCCGAAGGAATCGTTGACGGGCTTGAAGCCGTCCAGGTCGATGAACAGCAGCGCCAGGCTGGCATGGTCGCGCCGGCTGCGCTCCACGGCCGAGGCCACGCGCTCGTCGAACAGCAGCCGGTTGGGCAGGCCGGTCAGCGCGTCGCGGAAGGCGATCTGCTGCAGCTCGGCATTGGCGGCCTTGAGCGAGGACGCGAGCCGCTCGGTCTTGCCCTGCATGCGCGCGTCCAGCAGCGAGGTGAACATGGCCATGCTCAGCAGCATGGTGGCGGCCACCGTGACCAGCACGCCGAGGCTGTCGCCGCGCAGTTGGTCCGCGCTCAGGCAGACGCTGTCGGCCGCGAACCCGGCGGCCGCCATGCCCGTGTAGTGCATGCCGCAGATCGCAGCGCCCATGGCCAGCGCGGCCAGCACCTGGCGGTTGCGCGCGGCCATGCCGCGGTAGTCGCGCAACGCGAAGAAGATCAGCAGCGCCACGGCCGATGCAAGCACGGCGATCGCCCCGGAAGCCACGACCAGCAGCCAGTCCCACTGGATGCCGGGGGCCAGCACCATCGAAGCCATGCCCAGGTAATGCATGGCGCAGATGCCTGCGCCCATGGCCAGCGCGCCGCAGCCCAGCCGTGCGAGGGTCAGCCTGGGCAGGCTGGCGGTGTGCAGCGCGACGCCCGAGGCCGCCACCGCCGCGACCCAGGACAGGCCTGTGACCGTGTAGCCGTACCCCACCGTGAACGGCAGTGCAGCCGCCAGCATGCCGACGAAGTGCATGGACCAGACGCCCGTGCCCAGCGCCAGCGAGCCGCCGATGTGCCAGGCGCGCGCAATGGTCCGGTCCTGCGTGCGTACGCGCTGGGCCAGGTCCAGCGCGACGAAGGACGCATAGCTGGCGATCAGGAACGAGAGCGCCACGACCCAGTGGTTGTAGCTGACCTCGGCGAAGGCTGGTGTCATGGTGTGGAGCGATCAGCCGCCCGGCTGCGCAGGAGGCGAGCACGCGGCGACGGCCCATTCTCAGCGTCGCGCCACACACAAGTGTGGAGCAATCTTGTCACGATGCCCCTGTAGAACCTGCCAGGGACGGGGGCGCATGAATTCCGTGTCCAAGGCAGGCTTGTTTAGACTGCGCGGCCGTGTGCCACAACAAAGCGACAAGCACCCATGGACAACCTGATCGACCAGCTTTCCGTCACGGTCACCTCGGCCCGCACGCTGGAAGAGCTCACGCGGCCGATGCTGGAAATGCTGGAATCGGTCACGGGCATGGAATCGACCTACCTCACGACGGTGGACCTGCAGAACAGCGTGCAGCAGATCCTGTATGCGCGCAACGCCGGCACGATGCAGCTGCCCGAAGGCCTGTCCGTGCCCTGGGGCGATACGCTGTGCAAGCGCGCGCTGGACGCCAAGCTGCCCTTCGCCAACGACGTGGACCAGCGCTGGGGCGACTCCGCGGCGGCGCGCGCGCTCGGCATCCAGACCTACCTCAGCACGCCCGTGCGCAAGACCGACGGCGCGCTGTACGGCACCCTGTGCGCGGCCAGTGCGGCGCGGCATGAACTGCCGGCCAAGGCGCAGCGCATGCTGGCGCTGTTCTCCACGCTGATCGCGCAGCAGGTGGAACGCGAGGAACTGCTGCAAAAGCTCCTGCATGCGAACGCCCGCCTGACCGCGCTGGCCACGACCGACCCACTGACCCAGCTGGCCAACCGCCGCGCACTCAAGCAGGAGCTCCAGCGCCTGCTGGCGCTGGGCGTGCGGCAGGGCACGCCGGTGCTGGTGGCCTTCATCGACCTGGACGGTTTCAAGGCCATCAACGACACCCATGGCCATGACGCCGGCGACCAGTTTCTCGTCGCCCTGGCAGACCGGCTGCGCGCGGTGCAGCGCAAGGAAGACCTGGTCGCGCGCTGGGGCGGCGACGAGTTCGTGCTCGTCGGCCTGGGCCCGGAGCGCCCCGAGGAGCTGCCCGCCGCACGCGAGGCCTTGCAGCAGCGCGTGCTGCAGGCCACGGCGGGCGAGTACCGGCTCGACAAGATCAGGCTGCACTA
Source organism: Pseudorhodoferax aquiterrae (assembly GCF_014652235.1). Classification (GTDB taxonomy): domain Bacteria; phylum Pseudomonadota; class Gammaproteobacteria; order Burkholderiales; family Burkholderiaceae_C; genus Pseudorhodoferax; species Pseudorhodoferax aquiterrae. Next base: position 111,220 of record NZ_BMYK01000017.1, on the reverse strand, counting down.
CCCCGGCGCCAGCGTGGGCGTGCTGGGCGTGCTGCCGGGCACGCAGGACGTCGATGCCGCGCTGCAGGCCGCCGACGCGCTGATGTACGGGGTCAAGCAGGCGCGCCGGGGCGCGGCGCACAGGCGGTCTGGCTGACCGCCGCGGGCCTCAATCCACGCGCGCACCCGAGTCCTTGACCACCTTGGCCCAGCGCGTGAGTTCGGCGTCGATGTGCGTGCCCAATGCCGCCGGCGTGGATCCGACCAGCTGGTAGCCGCTGGCCTCGAGCTGGGCGCGGATCTCGGGCTGCGCCACCACGGTGGCGATCTCGCGGCTGAGCCGCTCGGTGATCTCGGCCGGCGTGCCGGCCGGCGCCAGGATGGCGTACCAGCCATTGACCACGAAGTTGGGCACGCCGAGTTCCTGCATGGTCGGCACATCCGGCAGCATGGGCATGCGGCGCTCGCCGGTCACGGCCAGCGGGTGCAGCTTGCCGGCCTTCACGTGCGGCAGCGAGGTCGAGGCGCTGTCGAAGGCCAGGTCCACTTCGCCGCCCAGCAGCGCGTTGACCATGGGCGCGCTGCCCTTGTAGGGCACGTGCGTCATCTTCACGCCGGCCGCCGTGCTGAAGTACTCCGCCGCCAGGTGGCTGGTGTTGCCGTTGCCGGCCGAGGCAAACGTGATCTTGCCCGGGTTGGCCTTGGCCTGCGCGATGAGCTCGGGCACCGTGCGCGCCTTCAGCGCACTGCTGCCCGTGACCAGCAGGGGCAGGTTGGACACCAGCGAGACCGGCGCGAAGTCCTTGCGCGTGTCGTAGGGCAGCCTGGGATACAGACTTGCGTTGATGGCGTGCGCCGCCAGCACCATGATGAAGGTGTACCCGTCGGGCTTGGCGCGCGCGGCGTACTGCGAGGCCAGCGTGCCGCCCGCGCCGGGCTTGTATTCCAGCACCACGGGCTGGCCCAGGCGTTCCTGCAGCTTGATCGACAGCGGCCGGGCCACGAGGTCGGCGCTGCCGCCGGGCGGGTATGGAATCACCAACTGGACCGGTCGGTCGGGCCAGGCCTGGGCGAACGCGGACGGTGCCGTGGCGGCGCCGAGGGCGAGGCCGGCGGCGGTGATCAGGTGGCGGCGGAATGCGTTCATGGTGTGTCTCCTTGCGTCTCGGCGCTGCGGACGCGCAGCGCGTCGCGGCACAGTGTCGTTGCGGACGGCCTGCGGCGCTGTCACCACCGCGCTGGCCTAACATGTCCGCCTCCCCGCTCACGACCTTGCCATGACCCCCTCCTCCCACCTCACCATCCTGACCGGCGCCTCGCGCGGCATGGGCCTGGCCATGGCCCGGCAACTGCTGCAGGCGGGCCACCACCTGCTGTGCATCGCCCGCCAGGCCAACGCCGAGCTCGCGCAGCGGGGTGGCGTCCACTGCACGCAATGGCAAGCCGACCTGGCCGACGGGGCGGCCGTGGCCGCGCGCCTGGACCACTGGCTCAGCGGCCACCACGGCGCGCGCTGGGCCAGCGCCACGCTGATCAACAACGCGGGCGTGATTCCCGCGCTGGTGCCGCTCAGCGAGGCCGACCCGGCCGACCTGGCCCGCGCGCTGCGCGTGGGTCTGGAGGCCCCGATGCAACTCAGCGCAGCCTTCCTGGGCGCCACGGGCGGCTGGAGCGGCCAGCGCCGCGTGCTCAACATCTCCTCGGGCCTGGGCCGGCGCGCCCAGGCCTCGCAATCGGCCTACTGCGCGGCCAAGGCCGGCATGGACCACTTCACGCGCTGCCTGGCGCTGGACGAGGCGGGCAAGCCCAACGGCGCCAAGGTCTGCGCGCTGGCCCCCGGCGTGATCGACACCGACATGCAGGCCCAGCTGCGCGGCGCCGACGTGGCGCGCTTCCCGGACCAGGGCAATTTCGCCAAGCTGCACGCGGGCGGGCAGCTGACCTCGCCCGAGGAAGCCGCCGCGCGCGTGCTGGCCTACCTGGCGCGGCCGGACTTCGGCGCCAACCCCGTGGCGGACGTGCGCGATCCGGCATGAGCGGCGCGCAGGACCATGCCATCGCCACGCCGGCCGGCCGGCTGTTCGCGCGCAGCTGGACGCCCGAGGGCGCCGGCGACGCCGCGCCCGTGCTGCTGTTCCACGACTCGCTGGGCAGCGTGGACCTGTGGCGCGACTTCCCGGCCGCGTTGGCGCAGGCCACGGGCCGGCGTGTGGTGGCCTACGACCGGCTCGGCTTCGGCCGGTCCGACGCCTGCGGCGAGACGCTGACGCCGGCCTTCGTGCGCCACGAGGCGCAGGCCAACGTGCCGTCCCTGGCCGAACAGCTGGGCATGGCGCGCTTCGTGGCCTTCGGCCACAGCGTGGGCGGGGCCATGGCCGTGGAAACGGCGGCCGCGTTCGGCGAACGCTGCACGGCGCTGGTCACCGAGTCGGCCCAGACCTTTGCCGAGGACCGCACGCTCGAGGGCATCCGTGTGGCCAGGGCGCAGTTCGCCGAACCCGGGCAGCTGGACCGACTGGCCCGCTACCACGGCGACAAGGCGCGCTGGGTGCTCGCCGCCTGGACCGACACCTGGCTGTCGCCTGCCTTCGCGGACTGGTCCATCCACGGCGTGCTGCCGGCCGTGCGCTGCCCGGTGCTGGCCATCCATGGCGAGGACGACGAATACGGCTCGCCCGTGCACCCGCGCCGCATCGCCGCCGGCGTGTCCGGCCCGGCCGAGACGCTGCTGCTGCCCGGCTGCGGCCATGTGCCGCACCGCGAGCAACCGCAGCCGGTGCTGGCGGCCGTGGCGCGGCTGCTGGCCGGCGTCGGCTGAGCTACTTCGGTGGCGCCTGCACGTCGTGCACCACGCGTGCATGGCGGCGGAAGGTCCAGTAGGCACTGGCCCAGTCCATCAGCACGATGAGCCGGTTGCGAAAGCCGATCAGGAAGAAGATGTGCACGAACAGCCAGAACAGCCAGGCGAAGTAGCCCGAGAAGCGCAGCGGGCCGAACGGCGTGGGCACGTCGGCCACGGCCGAGTGGCGGCCGATGGTCGCGAGGTTGCCCCAGTCGCGGTAGCGGAACGGCTGGGTGGCTTGGCCCGCGATGCGCGCCAGCACGTTGGCCGCCGCGCAGCGCCCCATCTGCTTGGCACCCGGTGAGACGCCGGGCACCGGCTTGGGCGGCTGGCCCGGTACATGGCTCATGGCGGCCGCGAGGTCGCCGACCACGCTGATCTCGGGGTGACCCGGCAGGCTCAGGTCGGGCTGCACCTGCACGCGGCCCGCGCGGTCCAGCGTCGCGCCCGTAGCCCCCGCAACCAGCCGGCCCAGCGGCGAGGCTGCGACACCCGCGGCCCAGGTGATGCAGCGGCTCGCGATGCGCTCGGTGCGGGCCTGCGGCGTGTTGGCGTCGAGCGTGATGTCCAGCCCCTCGGCATCGATGCGCGTGACCAGCGCCGCCAGCCGCACGCGCACGCCGAGCGCCTGCAGCTGCTCGCGCGCGCGCTCGCTGAGCGCGGGCGGCATGGCCTGCAGCACGCGGGCGCCGCCCTCCACGAGCAGCACCTCGGCATCGGCCGGCGTGATGCGGCGGAACTCACCGGTCAGCGTGTGGCGCGCGATCTCCGCGAGCGTGCCGGCCATCTCCACGCCCGTGGGGCCGGCGCCGATCACGACGAAGGTCAGCAGCGCGCGGCGCCGGGCCGGATCGTGCTCGCGCTCGGCCGCCTCGAAGGCCAGGAGCACGCGGCGGCGGATCTCGAACGCATCGGCCAGGGTCTTGAGCCCGGGCGCGTGCACGGCCCAGTCGTCGTGGCCGAAATAGCTGTGCGTGGCACCGGCGGCCACGATCAGGTGGTCGTAGGCCAGGCGCTCGCCGTCGGCCAGCTGCACGCTGCGCGCCGCGGCGTCGATGCCGGTGACCTCGCCGAGCAGCGTGGTCACGTTGGGCTGGCGCCGGAACAGCAGCCGCGCCGGCGCCGCGATCGAGGGCGCGGCCAGGCCGGCCGTGGCCACCTGGTAGAGCAGCGGCTGGAACAGGTGGTGGTTGGTCTTCTCGACCACGGTCACGTCGACGGGCGCGCCGGCCAGCGCACGCGCGGCTTCCAGGCCGCCGAAGCCGCAGCCGACGATGACGACGCGCACCCGCGCGCCGGCAGGGGAAGGTGCTTGCATGCGCGGCATCATAGGCAGCGCCGCGCCGCCCGCCGCGCGCATGCCCATGCGGGCGGCGGGCCTTCGGCCCCGCTCAGAAGTCGTAGCGCGCGCTCAGGTTCACGCTGCGCGGCATGCCCCAGGTGTAGAACAGCCCCTGGCTCGTGAAGTTGGTGACGCCCGCGAAGTACTTCTTGTCGAAGGCGTTGTCCACGTTGAGCGTGAAGCTCAGGTGGCGGTCGAGCTGGTAGCGGGCCATGAGGTCGAACAGCCAGTAGGCGTCCTGGCGCAGCGTGGCCGTGCCGCGGCTGGTGGCGATGGCGCTCTGCCAGCGCATGCCGCCGCCCAGCGTGAGGCCTTGCAGCGCGCCACCGGCGAAGCGGTAGCTGCTGCCGAGCTTGAACTGGTGCCTGGGCGTGGTGGAGGCGCTGTCCAGGTTGCTGCTGTTCATGACCCAGCTGCCCTGGGCCTGCCAGCCGCGTGCGAGTTCGCCCGAGAGCTCGAGCTCGTAGCCGTGCCGCATCGCGCCCTGGACGGCCCGGTAGATGCTGTCGCCGTTGTCGTTCAGGCCCACTTCTTCGGCCGTGTTGTCGGTGCGCATCCAGAAGTGGGAGATGCTGGCGTTCAGGCGCCTGTCGAAGAGCTCGCCCTTGGCGCCGAGCTCGTAGGTCTTGCCCTCTTCGGGCGGCAGCGTGCGTTCGGCCGCGTCCTTCGCGCTCTGCGGCTTGTAGATGCTGGCGTAGCTGCCGTAGACCGACACGTTCGGGGCCACGTCGACGACCAGTCCGGCATAGGGCGTGACCACGCCGCGCTCGCGCATCTGGTAGTTGTACCAAGCGACATCGGTCACGTCGCGCTGCGTGTAGTTGCTGACGCGCGCGCCGACGATCAGCTTCACGGGGTCGGCCAGGTTGAAGCGGCCCGTGGCGTAGACGTAGCGGTTCTTGCGGCTGAACAGGTCGTTGGAATAGGCCACGCCGCGCCAGTCGGGCTCGGTGATGCCGCCGCCCTCGGCATAGACGATGCCGGCCGCCGCCAGCGAGGCGCCCGCGGCATTGCCGCGCAGCAGCGTGGTGCGCGCGCGCGCGCTGCCCATGCCCACGAGCAGATCGTGCGTGCGGCCGAACAGCTGGAACGGGCCCTGCACGTCCAGGCTGATGCTGTCGTTGCGGTCGTCGATGTCGGCATAGCGGCCGTACTGGACCTGGCCGGGCAGCGCGTACTGCAGGTAGCCGATCAGCAGCTCGGGTGTGTCCACCGTGTCGCGCGCCAGCTGCAACTTGGCCGTCCAGCCGCCGGCGAAGCGGTGCTCCAGCCGCGCGAACAGGCCCAGCGATTCCTGGTCGTAGCCGCCCCAGGAAGCGCCGTTGCTGTAAGAGCGCGAAGTCAGCGGCACGGCCACGCCGGCGCCCGAGTAGGCCTGGATCGGCGTGGTACCCGAGCTGCCGCGCAGCGTGCGTTGCTTGTAGGTCAGGCCACCGCTGAGCTGGGTGTCGGGCGTGAGCTCGGCCTCCAGCGTGCCGTACAGCGTGCTGTTGCGGTTGTGCTGCCGGTCGCGGAACGAATCCGCGTCCTTGTGCGCGGCCACCAGGCGGCCGCGCAGCGTGCCGGCGGCGTTGAGCGGGCCGCTGATGTCAGCGTCGGCCCGGGTGCTGCTCCAGCTGCCCACGCCGGCCTTGACGCTGGCCTGGAACTCACGCGTCGGGCGCTTGCGCACCAGGTTGATGGTGCCGCCGTAATTGCCGTCGCCGCTGACCAGGCCGGAGGAGCCCTTGAGCACCTCGATGCGGTCGATCTCGGCCATGTCGTCCAGCGTGTACAGGATGTGGGTGTTCCAGCCCCAGCCCGTGGACAGCAGGCGGTTGCCGTCGACCTTGAGGTTGGCCGTCGAACCGCGCACGTGGAAGGTGGTCATGTCGCTCTGGCGGCTCACGGTCACGCCGGGGGTCTGCACCATCGCGTCGGCCAGGGTCTCCAGATGGAAGTCGTCCATGCGCTGGCGCGTCATGACGGTGACCGACTGCGGCGTCTCGCGCAGCGTGAGCGCCAGGCCGGTGGCGGCGGCGCTGGGGCCGGTGGCGGTGTAGCTCTCCGTGCCCTCGGTGCGGCCGTCGCGCTCGGCCTGCGCGGTCACGCGCACTTCGGGCAGCGCGGTGCCAGCGGCACCGTTGGACGCGGGCGGGCGCACGGCGGCCGCCGGCCCGGCGGCGCGGCGCAGCGTCCAGGTGCCGTTGTCGGCCACCGCGGCCTGCAGGCCGGTGCCGGCCAGCAAGGCGGCCAGCGCCTGCGCGGGCGGCAGGCTGCCCTGCAGGCCGGGGCTGTCCAGGCCGCGCACGAGTTCGGGCTGGTAGGCCAGCAGCACGCCCGCGCTGCGCGCGAAGGTCGCCAGCGCCGCATCGAGCGGGCCGGCAGGGATGCTGTACGCCACGGGCCGGACTGCGGGAGCCTGGGCCCGGGCTGCGGGCGCTGCCAGCGGCCCGGTGATGGCGAATGCGGCCGCGAGTGCGGCGGAAAGCGTGGTGGCGGGAAATGCGTGCATGGTGCTCGGGACGGAGGAAGAAAAGGGGTTCTCCCCTCCTTGTCGCGTGAGACGCGAAAAGGTACAGACCCTAGGCCGGGCCGATGCGCACCCAGTAAGGCACCGGCACATGCACCTGCACCGGCAGCACCTGCACCAGGGCCTGCAGGATGCGGTCGGTGTCGGCCAGCGGAAACACGCCCGACAGGCGCAGGCCCGCCACCTCGGGCGCCAGCTGGACCAGGCCCGGGCGGTAGCGGCGCAACTCGTCGATGAAAGCGTCCAGCCGCATGTCGGAAGCCACCAGCACGCCGTCGGCCCAAGCCGGCGCCTGGGGTGGCGGCAGGGCCATGGGCGTGCCGCCGGCCGGCAGCCGGGCGGCCTGGCCGGCATCGATGCGCAGCACGGAGGCCGCGCCGCGCAACTCCACCGCGCCTTCGAACACCGCGACGCGCGTGGCCTCGCCGGCCGGGCCGTCGGTGTCGTGGCGCACCGTTAAGCGCGTGCCGAGCGCCTGCGCGCATCCGGCCGGCGTGTCGACCACGAAGGGGCGCGCGGGCACTTGCGGGTCGGGCGCCGTGGCGATCAGCAGCTCGCCGCTGTGCAGGCGCAGCCGGCGCAGCGTGGGACCGAAGTCGATGTCGAGCGCGGTGGCGGTGTTGAGCAGCAGTTCGGTGCCATCGGGCAGGTGCAGCCGGCGCTGCTCGCCCTTGGCCGTACGCAGCCCGGCCAGCCAGCCGCGCATGGCCATCTGCTCGCGGCCGGCATAGACCGCCAGGCCGGCCACGGCCAGCGCCGCCATGCCGCCCAATGCGCGGCGCCGGCCCGCGGCCCGCGCCGGACTGGCGATGGCGGCGGCCAGGCCCGGCGCACCCGTGCGCCAGCGCGCATCGGTGGCTTCGACATGGCGCCAGGCCTGCTCGTGCAGCGGATCGGCCGCTCGCCAGCGCTGCCATTGCGCGCGGCTGGTTTCGGTGGCCTCGCCGGACCACAGGTGCACCAGCCAGTCCACGGCGGCATCGACCACGGCCGCCGGCAGTGGCGGCGCCGTCATGGCGCGCCCTGCGGGAAATAGCACTGGCGCACCGCGCGCGCCATGTACTGCTTGACCGAGCTCAGCGAGACGCCCAGCCGCTCGGCGATCTGGGCATAGGACAGGCCGTCGAGCTGGGCCCACAGGAAGGCCTGGCGCACCTTGGCCGGCAGCCCGTCCAGGACGCGGTCGATCTCCAGCAGCGTCTCCAGCACGATGGCACGCTCCTCGGGCGAGGGCGCGAGGCACTCGGGCCGGTGGGCCAGCGCATCGAGGTAGGCGCGCTCGACCTCGCGCCGGCGCAGGTGGCTGACCATGACGCGCCGCGCCACGGTGGTCAGGAAGGCACGCGGCTCGCGGATGTCCTCCAGCACCTGGCGCGACTCGATCACGCGCAGGTAGGTGTCGTGCGCGAAGTCGGCCGCGTCGCCCGCATGGCCCAGCCGGCGCTGCAGCCAGGCGCGCAGCCAGCCGTGGTGCTGCTGGTAGAACTGGATCAGGGGCTGCTGCGGGTTCACTGGATGAGAAGAATTCTTATTCCTCTCATTGTAGGCCCCGCCCCGCGGGCGGTCTGCTCAGAACTTACTGACGAAGCCGTGGATCATCGCGCGCACCAGGGGCTCGAAGTCCAGGATCTTGTCGGTGCCCAGCACCACGCCCAGCGGCGCCGGCCCGGGCAGCGCAGGCGGCGGCACCGGCCGGCCCGCGCGCATGCGTCCGACCAGGGGCTCGACCCCGGTCTCGCCCTGCAGGTGGGCATGGCGCTGGGCGTACAGCACGCCCAGCAAGGCCACGCCGGGCGAGCGCTGCCCAGCGGCCCCCACTTCGCCGGCTTGCGCCGGCATGCACAGGAACACCGGCGCGCCACCCAGCCCGGGATGGCAGGGTGCATCGACCAGGAACACGGGCGCGCCGCCGTACGGCAGGTTGGCGTGGGTGGCGGTGATGCCCATGCGCGCCACGGGCTGCAGCTGCTGCGGATCCCACAGGCCGAGCGGATAGCCCAGCACGGCCACGGACTCCAGGTGCGCCAGTTCGGCACGCTGCTCGCGCGGCAGGATGGCCGAGCGCGACAGGTAGGTGATGTGGTAGTCGTCGCCCGCGGCCTTGATGGCCTGCAGGCTGGCCCCGGCGAAGATCAGCACCAGATCGACCGACGGGTCGGGATGCGGATGGCACTTGTCCTCGAAGTCGGGGATGCGGCATTCCAGCGGCTGGTGCGGCTGCAGCCGGCCGTCCGCGTCCTTGCGCGTGATGAAGAAGCGTCCGCTGCGCGCGCCCTGGACCACGTGGCGGCTGGTGATCAGGCAGGGGCTGCGCTTGCCGTTCTCCAGCAGGAAGGCGAAGAAGAAGCCGGTGCCGCACTGCACGCCGGTGGGCGTGTCGCACTCGATGCGCGCGACGCAGTAGCCCAGCTCCTCGGTCAGTTTCTGCGATCCGGCAAGTGGCATGGGGCTGCGCGCAACAAATGTGTCATCCGATGATTCGGATGCTAACCGAGCAGATGGGGCGGCACTTTCCGTTGTTCAGTGGAAATCCCTGCTGCGGCTGCGCAGCTGCCCGAGCCGGCCCAGCAGAGGCGTCAGATCGCGCAGCCGTTCGGCCACGAGGTGGCGCACCTGGCCGCCGCTGTCCACGTCGCGCTGCCACAGCCCTTCCACGGCCAGCAGGCGCGCCTTGAGCAGGGGCTCGCGCTGTTGCTCGCGCACGCGCTTCCAGACGATCACGTTGACGGGGCCGGTCTCGTCCTCCAGCGTCACGAAGATGGTTTCCTTGGCCGTGCCGGGCTGCTGGCGCACCGTGACCAGGCCGCAGGCGCGCACGCGCCGGCCGTGCGGCAAGGCGTTGAGCTGCTCGGCATTGAGGATGCGCCAGCGCGCCAGGCGCTCGCGCAACAGCGCCAGGGGATGGCGGCGCAGCGTGAGGCCGGTGGCGTCGTAATCGAACAGGATCTCCTCGCCCTCCCGGGCCGGCAGCAGCGCCAGCTGGGCCTCGTGCACGGGCGCGCCGCGCAGCAGGACCGGGGCGCGGTGGCGCGCAGCGGCCTCCCAGACCTGCTGGCGGCGGTGGCCGGCCAGGGAGTGCAGCGCATCGGCCGCGGCCAGCGCGTCGAGCTCGCGCCGGTCCAGCGCGGCGCGCAGCGCGAGGTCTTCGACATCGGCGAAGGCGCCGGCGGCGCGGGCCTGCACGATGCGGTCGGCCGCCGGCTTGTTGAAGCCCTTGACCAGGCGCAGGCCCAGGCGCACGGCGGGCTGGCCTTCGCTGGCGGGACGGGCGCGCACGCCGGGCGCGTCCTCTAGTGCGGCGTCCCAATCGCTGAACGACACATCGGCGGCGCGCACGTCGATGCCGTGGCGCACGGCATCCTGCACGAGCTGCGAGGGCGCGTAGAAACCCATGGGCTGGGAATTCAGCAGCGCGGCCAGGAAGGCGGCCGGCTCGTGGCACTTGAGCCAGCTGCTGGCGTAGGCCAGCAAGGCGAAGCTGTAGGCGTGGCTTTCGGGAAAGCCGTATTCGCCGAAGCCGCAGACCTGTTTGTAGATGCGTTCGGCGAATTCGGCGCTGTAGCCGTTGTCCAGCATGCCCTGCACCAGCTCGTCGTGCCAGGGCGTGATGTCGCCCTCCTTCTTCCAGGCCGCCATGGAGCGGCGCAGCTGGTCGGCCTTGCCGGGCGTGAAGCCGGCGGCATCGACGGCCAGCTGCATGACCTGTTCCTGAAAGATGGGCACGCCCAGCGTGCGCTTGAGGGCGGGCTCGAGCGCGGGTTTCTCATAGTGGATGGGTTCGCCCCTGTCGCGTTGCGCACGCGCCTTCAGGTAGGGGTGCACCATGCCGCCCTCGATCGGCCCGGGCCGCACGATGGCCACCTCGACCACGAGGTCGTAGAACACCCTGGGCTTGAGCCGCGGCAGCATGGACATCTGCGCCCGGCTCTCGATCTGGAACACGCCCACGGTGTCGGCCTGGCAGATCATGTCGTAGGTTTTCGGGTCGTCGATCGGGATGCCGGCCAGATCCCATTGCCGGCCGCGCAGCGGGTTCACGAAGTCCAGGCAGCGGCGCAGCGCGGTCAGCATGCCCAGGGCCAGCACGTCCACCTTCATGAGGCCCATGCGCTCCAGGTCGTCCTTGTCCCACTGGATCACCGAGCGGTCCTTCATGGCGGCCTTCTCGATGGGCACGAGGCTGGTGAGCCGGCCTTCGGTCAGCACGAAGCCGCCCACATGCTGGCTCAGGTGGCGCGGAAAGCCGCGCAGCTGCTCGGCCAGCAGCACCCACTGCAGCACGCGGCGCGGATCGATGCTCAGGCCCAGCTGGTCCAGAAGATCCGGCAGGCGTTCGTCGATCAGGCCTGGATCGAACCAGTGGTGCTCCTTGGCGAAGGCATCGACGAGTGCGGCCGGAATGCCCAGCGCCGCGCCCACATCGCGGATCGCACTGCGGCGCCGGTAGCTGATGACCACGGCGGCGATGGCGGCACGGTCCTGCCCGTACTTTCGGTAGATGTACTGGATGACGTCTTCACGGCGTTCGTGCTCGAAATCGACGTCGATGTCGGGCGGCTCGTGCATGCGCTCCTTGCTGATGAAGCGCTCGAGCAGCGGGCTGGAATGCTCCGGATTGGCCGCGGTGATGCCCAGGCAGTAGCAGACCACCGAGTTGGCGGCCGAGCCGCGGCCCTGGCACAGGATCCCTTGGCTGCGTGCGTGGCGCACGATGTCGTGCACGGTCAGGAAGAACATCTCGTAGCCGCAGTCGGCGATGAGCGCGAGTTCCTTCTCGACCAAGGCGCGGATGCTTTCGGGCATGCCATGGCGGTACCGCGCGCGCGTGGCTTCGGCATAGGTCAGTTCGCGCAGGGCCTGCGTGGGCGTGAGGCCCGGCGGCAGCACTTCCTTCGGATAGCGGTAAGCGATCTCCTTCAGATCGAAATTGCAGCGTTTGCGCACCGTCTCGGTCGCCGCCAGCAGCTCCTGCGGATAGACCTGCCTGAGCGTGACGCGCGAGCGCAGCCGCCGTTCGGCATTGGGTTCCAGCGCGAAGCCGCACTCGGCCACCGTCTTGCCCAGGCGCACGGCGGTCAGCACGTCGTGCAGCCGCTTGCGCGAGCGGGCGTGCATGAGCACGCCGCCGGCGGCCACCGGCGCCACGCCGGTCAGCACGGACAGCTGGCGCAGTTGCGACAGCCACAGCGCATCGTCGGCCGCGCCCACGAGTTCGACGGCCAGCCACAGGCGCTCACCGAACAGCGTGCGCAGGTGGCGCAGCGTGGCGCGCAGTCGCAGTGCGTCGGGTTCCGGATGGCGTTCGGGCACGCAGAGGATCTCGCAGTCGGCCAGCGACGCCCAGTCATCGTCCCAGCCGATGCGGTAGTCGCCCTTGTCCACGTCCTGGTGCCGGCGCGCATGCGAGATCAGTTCGCACAGCTGCCCCCAGCCCGCGAGGTCGTGCGGCAGCACCACGAGGCGGCAGCCGGGCAAGGCGAACGCGCTGCCGGGCACGAACGCGAAATCCCGCTTGTAGACCTGACCGGTCTTGCGCTGGGCCTCCTCCAGCATGGCCTCGTAATCCTGGAGCGCCATGTAGGCCCGCACCACGCCCGCCACGGAGCATTCGTCGGTCAGCGCCAGTCCGCGGTAGCCCAGGCGGTAGGCCTGCACCACGAGTTCGGCAGGGTGCGATGCGCCGCGCTGGAAGCTGAAATTGCTCAGGGCATGCAGCTCGGTGTAGTGGCCCAGCGGGTCGGCCAGCCCGGACACCGGCTGCGGCAAGGGCCATTTCCAGGGGGCGAGCTCCTCGTCCTTCTCCTGGGCATTGCGCGAGGGATCAGGCATAGGCGCCCTGCAGGAACCAGCGCGGTTCGGCCTGGCCGCTGTGCGGCCGCTCGCAGTACAGCCACAGCAGGCCGAGCTGCGCGCTGCGGGCCAGGCGGTAGTCGCGCACCGCGGGCTTGTCCGCTTCCAGGTCCCACCAGCCCGCCCCCTCCACGCGGCGCGGCCTGGCCAGCAGTTGCAGCGGGCCGTGGAACAGCGGCTGGCCCTGGGCGTCCATGTCCAGCGCCAGCGGCTCGCGCAGCAGCCAGGCCGGGTACAGCGCGGCATCGGGCGCGAGCTCCTCGGCGGGGGGCTGCGCCTGGTTGACAGGATCCTGCGCGGGCACCCAGCGCTGCATGCGCTCGGGCCGGTGGTCGGCCACGAGCCGCGGCACCAGCACGCGGTCCGCCCCCAGGCGCGCGGCCAGGCGCTCGACGAGCGCGTGCAGCGGCTCGCCGGTGTGCTGCTCCTCGGGCAGCAGGCTGGCGCTGGCGCCGGGCAGCGGCGCCACCTCCAGCGTGCGCAGGCGCAGGTGGTTGGCCGGCGCGGCCAGGCTCTGCTGCTGCAGATGCTCGTGCAGCAGCCGGCGCAGGTGCGCCATGTCCTGCGTGGGCCGGGCCGTGCGGATGGGCAGCCTGGCCTGGCGCGGCAGTTGGCGGCCGTCGATGCGGCGCAGGTCGTGCGTCCATTCCAGCTCCAGCGCCAGCACGCCGCGCTGGCCGGCGCGCAGCCAGGTGTGCAGCGCGTCCAGCAGGCGCTGGCCGGTCCACAGCAGTTCGGGCGCGGCGGTGGCGATGGCGGGCAGTTCCAGGTTCTGGTCGAACACGGGCGGCAGCCGGCACCAGTCGTACGCGGCCGGGCGCTCGCCGTAGGCCTGGTCCAGCGCCTCCAGCAAGGCGGCGCCGAAGCGGCGCGCCACGCCCGCCCGCGGCAGCGCGCGCAGTGCGCCGAAGCTGCGGCAGCCGGTGCGCTCGAGCACGGCAAGCGCTGGCGCGGCCGCCACAAGCGTGTCCAGCGGCAGGCCGTCCGGCACCTGCTGCGGCGGCGCACGGTGCTGGCATTTCAGCAGCAGCAGTGCCAGCGCGACCGGCGCCGTGCGGCCGCGCGCCCAGGCCCGGCAGGGTTGCAGGGCACCCGGCTGCAGCAGTTGCTGCAGCAGCGCGCGCAGGCCGCCCCACAGCCGCAGCGTGCTGGAGACCTCCAGCAGCACGCAGCCCTGCTCCACGGCCACGCGCGGCGTGAAGCGCAGCGCCTGCCAGCACCAGGCCTGCAGTTGCTCCTCAGGCGGTGACAGGGCGATCCAGGCCATGGCGGATCTCGGCCAGCACGGCCGGCGCAGCAGCAGGGACGCGCCGGCGCAGTGCCAGCAGCGCAGCCAATGCCGGCGCCTCGGCCGGCAACGCGAGCGGCCGGGCCATGGGCGGGCCGCGGCGCTTGAACACCAGCACCTGCAGCGGCGCCCCGCCCTCCAGCCGAAGCCGCAGCGGCGCGGGCGAGGATTCGGCCTGCGCCGCGGCCGGCCGGAAGCCGAACAGCGGCTTGCCATGGTCGAGCGCCGCCAGGTGCAGCCGGCGCAACCCGTCGGCCCGCACGCGCGGCAGCCAGGCCAGCACGGCCGGCACATCGGCGCAGCGCACGGCCTGCTCGGCAGCCCACAGCCGTGCCTTGTCTTCCTCGGCCCGCACCCACAGCAGCCGTGCCGCCGGCAGGCCCTGCGCAGCCAGTGCCGGCGCGAAGGGCTGCAGGCCCTCGGGCGCCCCGACCAGGGCCACGGGGCCGCGCGCGCTGGCAGCCAGGCGCGCCAGCGCGGGCAGCAGCAGCCGCCAGTCGTGGCAGGCCGGCCGGAGCTGCAGCAGCTCTGAAAGCCCCGCCGCTGGCCAGCCGCCGCCCGGAAGCTCGGCATCCAGCGCCGGGTGGCCGCTGGGCAACGCCGCGGCCGTGGCCTGGCCCAGCGCGTCGCCGCGCCAGACATCGGCCCGTTCCGGGAGGGAGGTGGACGGCATCGCAAACATGAATTACTGGTGATTTGTACAGCATTATGCGGCGACCGCCATCGCGGTCAAGCCGCCACAAGGTGTGGGGCGGATGACACACCTGGTCACGAATGGACCCGAAGACCGTACTGTGAAACATAGAATCGAATGAGAAATGTTCTTACTACGTTTGTCGCTGGCAAACCGCTGCATGCGGAATGCCGCGGCAACGGGGTAGTCGCTGCTGCGCGGGGGAGCGCAGCCCATTTCGAACCTGCGGGCCGGGCCATCGCACGCCCTGCCCCTGTCAACCACCGCATCGCACGACAACACGAACGCCCATGCACCGAGCCAAGCCGACCGCCAAGATTCCACGCAGCCTGCGCACCGCCGCCCGCCCTGCTGTCCTGTCCAGGGGACGTGCCGGCGTGGCCCTGGGCGTTTCCACCGCGATGCTGCTGCCGCTGGGAGCACTGGCGCAGACCGCCACCGCCAGCGGCGGCACGCTGAACGAAGTCAAGGTGCAGGCCACCAAGATCGACCCCAATCCCAATGCCGAGGTCGGCGCGCCCTACAAGGCCAAGACCTCGGCCGACACACGCCACACGCGCCCGCTGGCCGAGACGCCGCAGACCATCTCGGTCATCACCAAGAACGCCATCGACGATGCCGGCGTGACCGATCTGAAGCAGATCCTGGCGGCCCAGCCCGGCATCACGCTGGGCACGGGTGAGAATGGCAACGCCTTCGGCGACCGCTACATCATCCGCGGCCAGGAAGCCCGCAGCGACGTGTTCGTCGACGGCCTGCGCGACCCCGGCATGACCACGCGCGAGAGCTTCGCGATCGAGCAGATCGAGATCACCAAGGGCCCGAACTCCAGCTTCGCGGGCCGCGGCAGCGCCGGCGGCGCCATCAACGCCATCACCAAGCAGGCCACGCTGGACTACGACTTCGCGCGCGCCTCGGTCGGCCTGGGAACGGACAAGCACCGCCGGCTGACGCTGGATGCCAACAAAGGCTTCACCGATCAGTTCGCGCTGCGCGTCAATGCGCTGGTCGGCAGCGAGGGCGTGCCCGACCGCTCGCCCTCCAAGCGTGAACGCAACGGCCTGGCCCTGTCCGGCTTGTGGGAGGCCAGCGCCGACCTGTCGTTCACGCTCGACTACTACGGCTTGCGCGCCAAGGACAAGCACCCCGACCTGGGCAGCTACCTGACCGGCACCCTGCCCAACCGCTGGCCCGCCAGCGGTGTGCCGGTCTACGCCCAGTCGCAGGACTTCCTGAACTCCGACGTGGACACGCTGACGGCCCGCATCAAGTGGAAGCCGGCGCCCAACATGACCGTGAACAGCCTCACGCGCTACGGCGAGTCGAGCAACGGCTACCTGGTCACGGGCGCCAATGCGGCTACACGCTACGCCTCCCCTGCCGACCCCACAGGTTTCAACACCGCCTCGCTGAGCACGCACAACGGCTGGCAGGAGGTGAAGTACTTCGCGCACCAGACCAACCTGCGCTGGGACACCCAGCTCGCCGGCACCAAGAACGAGTTCATCTTCGGCCTGGAATACACCGACCACAAAGTCAAGCGCGGCAATTACACGAGCACCAACACCGGCGCCACGAACTGCTTCTCGCGCACCACACAGACGAATGCCACGACTGGCGTCGTCACCGTGACCAACACACCCGCCTACTGCATGTTCGACGCTGGCGGCAATCTCGTCGCCAACCTGAACAACCTGCTGGGTCGCAACATCACCAAGGGCGACTGGGGCAGCGACTGGCAGGTCAAAAGCTTCGCGCTCAGCGCCATGGACACCGTGGACCTGACCGACAAATGGACGGTGTTCGGCGGCGTACGCGCCGACTACACCGACTTCAGCCTGCTCACGCGCAACCCCACGACGGGCGCACAGACCGGCGACTACGCGTACAACAAGACACTCTTCAACGGCCACCTGGGCGTGACCTACAAGATCAACCCGATGGGCATCGTCTACGCGGCCTACGGCACGGCGCAAGACATCAACGGCGGCGAATCGGACACCGGAACCAGCAGCGGCTACGGTGGCCTGGTCACCTACAACGGCAACGCGGCCGGTGCCAAGCCCGAGACCTCGCAGAACTTCGAGCTGGGCACCAAGTGGAACCTGCTGGACGACAAGCTGCTGGCCACGGTCGCGTTGTTCCAGACCACCAAGAAGGACGTCATGGAAGGGGCCAATTACGACTCCCTGGGCACCTTCAACACCGGCAAGAACCGCGTGCGCGGCATCGAGTTCGGCCTGTCGGGCAACGTGACCGAGAAGTTCCAGGTGCAAGCCGGAGTGGCGATCATGAAGTCCAAGGTGCTGGAGTCGGCCACCGCGACCAACCTGACGCGCCCCCTGTCCAACTTCGCCGACCGCGCCGTCACCGTGCAGGGCAAGTACCAGCTGACGCCTGACCTCTCGGTCGGCGCCATCGCCCGCTACGAAAGCAGCCGCTGCGGTGGCCAGCCCGACACCGGTGCCGGCTTCAACGCCGCCGGACAGTGCTCGCAGCCCGTACCGTCGTTTACCGTCTACGACATGTTCGCCAGCTACCGCGTGAACAAGAACATCGATGTGCGCCTTAACGTGCTCAACGTGTTCGACAAGGACTACTACACCGCGGTCTACCGCTCTGGCGCCTTCCTGTACAAGGGCGACGCCCGCGCCGCCCGCGTGACGCTGGACTACTCGTTCTGACCCTGCACCGATGGAACAATGCCGGGCCCGCCCGGCATTTTTCGTTGGAGTCATCCGCATGCTTCTCGCCATCGACCAGGTCCTGAGCCCGGACGAAGTGCGCCAGTTCCGCACCCGCCTGGACGCGGCCGCCTGGCAGGACGGCGCCGCCACCGCCGGCAGCGCGGCGCGCCTGGTCAAGCACAACCAGCAGCTCGACGCGCAGGACTCGGTCGGCCTGCAACTGGGCGAACACCTGCTGCGCCGCCTGGCCGAAACGCCGCAGTTCGTCTCGGCCGCGCTGCCCAAGCGCATCCACCCGCCCCGGTTCAACCGCTACGCCGGCGGCGGCCAGTACGGCGCGCACGTGGACGCGGCCATCATGCAGTTGCCGGGCGGCCAGAGCCTGCGCACCGACCTGTCGGCCACGCTGTTCCTGGCCGAGCCCGAGGAGTACGAGGGCGGCGAACTCGAGATCGAGGACGCCTACGGCGTGCAATCGGTCAAGCTGGCCGCGGGCGACATGGTGCTCTACCCCTCCACCAGCCTGCACCGCGTGACGCCGGTGACGGCAGGCGCGCGCGTGGCGGCCTTCTTCTGGGTCGAGAGCCTGGTCGAGGACGACCGCGCGCGCACGCTGCTCTACGACCTCGACCAATCGATCCAGGAGCTCGGCGCCACGCTGTCCGCGCAGGACCCGCGCGTGCTCAAGCTCATGGGCATCTACCACAACCTGGTGCGGCGCTGGGCCGTCACCTGATCCCCGCGAAGGAGTTCTCCATGAAGTCTTCCATCACCCGCGCCCTGCCGCTGGCCCTGGCCATTCCCCTGGCACTCATGGCCGGCAATGCACTGGCCCACGGCAACGTGCAATGTCCCAAGTACCCCAAGGCCGAATGGCGCCCGCACACCGAACTGCAGGAAAAACTGGTCAAGGACGGCTGGACCGTGCGCCGCATGGAGAAGACCGACACCTGCTACGAGGTCTACGGCAAGGACCCGCAGGGCAAGCGCGTCGAGGCCTTCTTCGACCCCAAGACCTTCGAGCGTGTCGAAGAGAAGTGAGCTGAAGATCTGGGACTGCCCGGTGCGCCTGCTGCACTGGGCACTGGTCCTCTGTGTCACCACGGCCTGGTGGACCGGCGGGCGCACCGACGGCTGGCACGAAAACTTCGGCTACGCCGTGGCTGCCATCGTCGCGCTGCGGCTGGCCTGGGGCTGGGGCGCCAGCCGCCATGCCCGCTTCGCCCAGTTCGTGCGCGGGCCGCGCGCCACCTGGGCCTATGCCTTGAGCGTGTGGCGCGGCACCGCGCCGCGTTACCTCGGCCACAACCCGCTCGGCGGCTGGATGGTGCTGGCGCTGCTGGGCAGCTGCGCCGCACTGTGCCTGTCGGGCTGGCTCTACACCACGGACTGGCTGTGGGGCTACGGCTGGCTCTACTGGACGCACTTCGTGCTGGGCTGGTGGCTGGTCGGCCTGGTCGTGCTGCACCTGGCCGGCGTGGTGTTCACCAGCTGGCAGCACCGCGAGAACCTCGTGCGTGCGATGGTCACGGGACACAAGCCCGCACCCGGCGAGCACGACATCGCCTGACGGCCGGCCGAACGCGCCGTCGCCCCGCGTTCGGTTTCCCGAACACCGAACGCGGCATACCCCGCATCTGTCTCCTTGCAAAACAAGCACTTGCCGGCGTTCTTGCGCCGCGCAGGTGCTGGCACGTGAACTGCCTTGTGTTCCGTGTGCCCCTGGCCGCTGCCCTTCCAAGACGCAGCCGGGGTCGCCAAGAGCTCGAGGCCCGCACCGGCCTGCAGGCGCCGCAGCGCCTGCGGCGGGCGGTCCAAACGTCCACTGTTGAGGAGTTAGCGTTCGATGAAACGAATCCATCCGCCCCGCCTGACGCCGGTTGCAGCCATCGTGGCCTCCGTCGTCCTCGCCTGTGCCGCCGGGGTCA
Source organism: Pseudorhodoferax aquiterrae (assembly GCF_014652235.1). Lineage (GTDB taxonomy): Bacteria > Pseudomonadota > Gammaproteobacteria > Burkholderiales > Burkholderiaceae_C > Pseudorhodoferax > Pseudorhodoferax aquiterrae. The sequence continues at coordinate 92,098 of NZ_BMYK01000017.1, read as the reverse complement.
TCCATGCCCATGGCGGTGACCCGGACCAGGTCTACGCGGTCAAGATCCCCTACGCCTCGCAGGACCAGCTGTCCCAGCTCACGGGCATGCTGGACCACCCCTACGTGGACCAGAAGACCCGCACCGTCCATGCCGAGGTCAGCGACGCGGAAATGCACGCGGTCGAGGCCCTGGGCATCGGCGTGCAGATCGACGTGGAGGAAACCCAGCGCATCAAGAGCTGGATCGATTCGCGCAGGCGCGACGAGGCGTCCGGCGCCATCAAGCGCTCCTCGCGCGACCAGCCTTCTTCGATCGCCGACGGCACCCACTCCTGCTACCGTACCGTCGAGCAGACCTACTCGACCTTCGACGAGCTCAAGACCAAGTACCCCGACCTTGTGCGGCTGGAGAACCTGGGGCCGGCCTGGATGAAGACGAAGATCAAGCCGGCACCCGATGTGGTCGGCGGCCAGTACGACAACTCCTGGTCCAGCTACGCCAGCCTGCTGGCCAAGTTCATTCCGGCCAGCCTGCTGCAGCGCTTCAACCTGTCGCTGTTCCCCGAGCAGCCGCACGACGTGCGCGCCATCGTGGTCGGCAACTTCAAGAAGCAGGAAGGCAAGGAGGTGCCGCGCATGGTCTGGACCGGCGGCATCCATGCGCGCGAGTACGCGCCGCAGGAAGTCGGCACCAAGTTCATCGAGTGGCTGCTGGACAACTACGGCAAGGACCCCAATGCCACGATGATGCTGGACAACAACCAGTACCACTTCATCATCCACAACCCCGACGGCCGCAAGCTGGCGGAGCAGGACATTGCCGCGCGCCAGCGCAAGAACACCAACTTCGAGACCGCGCTGTGCACCACGGGCACCACCGGCGCGCTGAACTCCGGCGTGGACCTGAACCGCAACTACCCGTTCGGCTGGGCCACCGGCGGCGCCGGCGGCTCGGACGGCAGTGTTTGTGGCCAGACCTACCGCGGCATCGGCCCGGCCTCCGAGCCCGAGACCCAGGCCGTGCTGGACTACGTGCGCGGCACCTGGAACCAGGCCCAGTGCCGCTGGGAAGGCGGCGCGCTGCCCGATGGTCGCCACAAGTGGGCCAAGGACCTGCAGGGCAACCCGATCGTCGGCACGCCAGGACCGTACTGCAACGAGGATAACCGTGACAACGGCGGTAAAGGCGAGCTCGACTGGCAGACCGGCGCGTCCGAGGACTATGCGGGCGGCATGTTCATCGACCTGCACAGCAACGCGCGCGCCATCCTGTGGCCCTGGGGCGTGGAGCGCACCGAGAACGGCTTCAACACCCACACGCCCAACAACAAGGGCATGGCCGTCATCGCCCAGCGCCTGGCCTACCACAACAACTACTCCTCGCAGCAACTGCTCAGCTACAACACCGAAGGCACGACCAAGGACGCGTTCTACGGTTTTCTGGGCGCGCCCTCGTACACGGTGGAAATGGGCCGCTCTTTCTACGAGGACTGCGGCGTGTTCGACCGCGAGACCTATCCGGAGAACTTCAACGGCTTCCACTACATGAGCCGCGCGCTGCACCGCGTCTACAAGCTCCCGTTCGGCCCCGACACGGTCGACGTGAAGGTCGAGCAGACCGCCGCCGTGCCCGCCGGCACCAAGGTCAACGTCTCCGCGCTGGTGGACGACAACCGCTACCGCTACAGCAACGCCGGCCAGTCCAACATCCTGCCGCCGCCCTACCCGGTGGTCTACAACATCAAGTCGGCGACGGTCTACATCGACCGCATGCCCTGGGAGCCGGCCAAGCCCAACGACTCGTTCACGATGACGCTGGAGACCTCCGACCAGGCGCGCTCCGACTTTCCGGATGCCACCAAGCGCGCTGTCGGCCAGATCGACACCTCGACCTTGACACCGGGCCGCCACATGGTCTACGTGCAGGGCACCAACAGCGACGGCAAGCCCGGCGCCGTGTCGGCCGCGTTCCTGGACATCGCCGAAGCCAAGAGCAGCGGCGGCGGCGGTGCCGTTGGCGGACTGGCCGCCGCCCTGGCCGGCCTGGCTGCCGTGGCCCTGCAACGTCGCCGCAAGCAGGCCGCGTCCAGCAGCCTCTGAGCCCCGTCCATGCGCCGGTCCCGCGCCGCGGGCCCGGCAGACCACCAGAACGATTTCGAGGACACCACATGCATTCCCGCAACACCTGCGCGCTCTCGGCCCTGGCCCTGGCCGCGTCCACCTTCCTGGTCGCCTGCGGTGGCGGCGGCGGCGATGACGAGCCCGCCCCGACCGAACGCCAGGTCACCGGCACCGTGCTCGACCGCGCGCTCAACAACGCGACCGCCTGCCTGGACCTGAACGACAACCGCGCCTGCGACGCCGGCGAACCCTCGGCCATGACCAGCAACGGCAGCTTCACGATCAGCACCACGCAGGCCGCCGACGCCATCGTGCTGGTGCAGGCGACCACCAGCAGCACCACCTCCGAAGGCCCGGTCGTCGCGCCCTACGTGCTGACCGCACCGCTGGGCCGCCATGCCGTGATCTCGCCCTACACCACGCTGCTGCAGTCCGAGGTCGACTCCGGGCGCTCGGCCAACGTGGCGCAGGCCGAAGAGACGCTGCTGTCTTTCCTGGTCGGCACGGCCGGCCAGGTCGGCGGCATCCAGCTCTACGACAACTACCAGGCCGCCGCCGACACCACGCCCAGCGCCGCCCAGCAGAAGATGCTGGCGCTGGGCCAGCTGCTCACGCGTGGTTTCGCCGAGACCGCGGCCAGCGTGGGCGGCGGCAGCCGCGCCGCCTTCGAGGCCTACAGCGCCGTGGCGCCGGGCTCGCTGCAGCAGCTGCTCTACCAGATCCCCACCACGCTGACGCCCGAGCAGCGCGAAGCGCTGTTCCTGGCCACGCGCGACAGCATGGTGCCCAGCGCCGCCACGCTGGCGGGCGTGGCCAAGGCCAAGGCCGCCACGGCGGCCCAGCCCATCGAAGGCGCCTGGGTGCGCACCGACGGCACGACGCGCGAGGTCTTCCTGTTCGGCGGCGACGGCACGTTCGTGCACCAGGTCGTGGCCACGCCGGTGGGCGCCGACTACGCCTTCGACAACGGCCTGGGCTACCGCTACGGCCGCTACAGCCTGAGCGGCTCCACGCTGACGCTGGAACTGATCGAGGCAGCCAATGCGCGCGGCCCGGCCGCCGGCACCCACAGCGCCACGGTCTCCGGCAACGCCATGACGCTGGACGGCACCACGCTGACCCGCGTGGCCAGCGCCAGCAACCCGCTGGTCGGCGGCTGGGTGCGGCCCCAGGGCCTCGCCCGGCCCGAATACATGGTGATGTTCGACGACGGCAGCTACGCCCACAGCGGCTTCTACTACCAGAACGACCGCCAGACCGGCAGCGCCACGGCGCTGGAAACGGCCCGCAACGTGGGCGTGCAGATCGGCAGCTACGCCGTCAGTGCCGGCAATGCCGACGTGGTGGAGTTCGGCGCCACCACCATCGACTTCAACGGCAACCTGTCGGTCCCCAGCAACCCGGGCGTGGCCCACATCCAGTCCGACGGCAGCATCTCGCTGTCGGGCCTGCGCCTGGTCAAGCTGGGCAGCACGCTGGGCGCGCAGGCGGTCACGGGCTTCAGCGAGGCCACGCGCTCGCGCATCTGGTCGGGCCGCTACTTCAGCCTGACCCAGGGCACGGGCGCCGGCGCGACCGTCCAGTACCTGTACGTGAAGGGACCGGGCACGGTGGTCGCATTCGACCGCCCCGCAGCGGTTAGCGCCGCTGCGTGCGTCACCAAGGACGCTCCGTTCACCAACATCGACCCGTCCGACGGCATCTTGAAGCAGCTCGTGCTCGGAACCGGCACCACCGGCACAGCCTACGCGCAGCGGCGCATGGTCTACGGCACGCCGGCCAGCTTCGTGACGATGCTGCCCATCGCCCGTCCGACCGACGCGACCGCGCGCTGCGTGGTGCCTTTCTGAGCGCCTGAGGACGCACCGCTTGCGCGGTGCCTGGCCCGGCCGGTGCGCAGCCTGCGCGCCGGCCGGGTATTCCGATCCGCTTTCACGCCCTTCCATGCGACCCACCACCCTGATTGCGCTGTTGCTGGCCACGGCGGCGCCGCTGTGCGCCGCGCCCGCGCAGGCCAGCGAGACGCTGCGCAAGATCCAGCAGACCGGCACCATCACGCTGGGGCATCGGCAGTCGTCCGTGCCCTTCTCCTACTACGACGCGCGCAAGCAGGTGGTGGGCTATGCGCACGACCTCTCCACGCTGGTCTCGCAGGCGATCCGGCGCGAGCTGCAGCTGCCGGCGCTGACCACCAAGCTGGTGCCGGTGACGGCGCAGAACCGCATCCCCATGGTGGTCAGCGGCAATGTGGACCTGGAGTGCGGCTCCACCACGCACAATCTGGAACGGGCGCGCCAGGTGCTGTTCTCCACCTCGTTCTTCGTCATCAGCACGCGGCTCATGGTGCACCGCGATGCCGGCATCCAGGACTTCAAGGACCTTGGCGGCAAGCGCGTTGTGGTGACGGCCGGCACCACCTCCGAGCGGCTGATCCGCACCTTCGCCGAATCCTCCGGGCTGAAGTTCCAGATCCTCACCGCGCGCGAGCACGAGGAATCCTTCGGCGCGCTGGAGCACGGCCAGGCCGACGCCTTCATGATGGACGACGCCCTGCTCTACGGCGAGCGCGCCAAGGCCCAGCAGCCGCTGGACTGGATCGTCGTCGGCCAGCCCATGACGCGCGAGGCCTACGGCTGCATGATGCGCAAGGACGATCTGCAGCTCAAGCGCATCGTCGATGGCGAGATCGCCCGGCTGATGCGCTCGGGCGAGCTGCTGGCGCTCTACCGCAAGTGGTTCGAGCGGCCCATCACCGCCAAGGGCCTGAACCTGAACTGGCCGCCGTCGCAAGACGTGCTGGAGCTGTTCGGCAACCCCAACGACAGGCCGCTGCAATGAGCCGTGGCCCCGTGTCCCCCGTTCTTTCCATCGGCGCGCCCGTGCGCCACCAACCCCAGAGGAAACCATGAAGCTCTCCACCCTCACCCTGGCCTGCGCCCTGCTGGCCGACGTGGCCGGCGCCCAGGCGCAGACCACCGACACGCTGGCCAAGATCAAGAGCTCCGGCACCATCGTGCAGGGCGTGCGCGAGTCCTCGGGCGCGCTGGCCTACACGCTGGGCACCGGCGTCTACACCGGCTTTCACTACGACGTGTGCAGCAACATCATCAGCGACGTGCGGCGCCAGCTCGGGCTGACCGAGCTCAGCATCCAGTACCAGCCGGTGACCTCGGCCAACCGCATCCCGCTGCTCAAGAACGGCACCATCGACATCGAGTGCGGCTCCACCACCAACGATGCCAACCGCGCCAAGGAAGTCGCCTTCGCCAACACGCTGTACGTGGAGGAAGTGCGCATCGCCGTGCGCGCCGACTCGCCGATCAAGTCCATCGCCGACCTCAACGACAAGACCGTGGTCACCACCACCGGGACCACCTCGGTGCAGCTGCTGCGCCAGAACAAGCGCGCCCAGGGCATGAACTTCCGCGAGATCGCGGGCAAGGACCATTCGGACAGCTTCCTGCTGCTGGAGTCCGGCCGCGCCGACGCCTTCGTGATGGACGGGCAGATCCTGGCCGGCAACATCGCGCGTTCCAAGAACCCCAAGGGCTACAAGCTGGTCGGCGAGCCGCTGTCGGTCGAGCCCATCGCCATCATGCTGCGCAAGGACGACCCGGCCTTCAAGAAGGCGGTGGACGCCAGCATCGCGCGCCAGGTGGCGGACGGCACCGTGGCCAAGCTCTACGACAAGTGGTTCGTGCAGCCGATCCCGCCGACCAACACCGCGCTGAACATGCCGGCCTCGGCCGCCACGCGCGCCGCCTGGGCCAATCTGAACGACAAGCCCAAGGAAGCCTACACCGTCGACTGACCCCGACACCGGAGCCCGCCCATGTCCACCGACCTTGCACGCGCCCGGCGGCGCACCCTCCTCACCGTGGCAGCGGCCGCCGTGCTGCTGGGCGCGTTGCAGGCGCTGCCCGAGGCCTGGCTGCAGGCGCTGCGCTACGAGCGCGGCGCCGTGCTGCAGGGCGAGCTCTGGCGTCTGTGGACCGGCCACTTGGTGCACCTGGGCTGGGCCCATTGGGCCCTCAATGCGCTGGGCCTGCTGGTCTATGCGCTGCTAGCGGATGCGCCACCGGCACCGCGCGCGCTGCTGCGCCAGGCGGCCGCGCTGGCGCTGGGCATCTCGCTGCTGTTCGTGCTGCTGCTGCCGCAGCTCGCCCACTACGTCGGGCTGTCCGGCGTGCTGTACGGCCTGTTCCTGCTGGGGCTGTGGCCGGGCGTGCGCCGGCTCGATCCGGTGGCCATCGCGGCGCTGTGCACCATCGCGGCCTGGCTCGGCGCGCAGCTGGTCCGCGGGCCGGACCGGCACGAGGTGGCGCTGGTGGGCGGCGACATCATCGTGCAGGCCCATGTGTTCGGCCTGGCCTGCGCCGCGCTGATGCTGGCCGCGCCCCGGCGCCTGCGCAGCTGGCGCCACGACAAGCGCGTCAGCCCTCGCGCGGCTCCGCCGGCGCCACGCTGATGCCGTAGCGCCGGATCTTGTCGTTCAGCGTGGTCTTGGCCACGCGCAGCGCGCGCGCGCTGCGGGCCAGGCTGCCGTCGTTGCGCTGCAGTTCCTCCAGGATCAGCTTGCGCTCGTACTCCTCCACCGACTCGGCCAGCGAGCGCGGCGAGGCCAGTTCGGTCGAGGCGTACTGCAGCGTGGCGCCGAGCAGCGGTGTGGACACGCCCAGCGCGATGCAATCAGCCAGGTTGCGCAGCTCGCGCACGTTGCCGGGCCAGGCGTAGCCGGCCAGGCGCTCGAGCAGCTCGGCGCCGACCGGCGGCACCGGCCGGGCGAAGCGCTCGGCCGCCAGCACGAAGAAGTGCGCGAGCAGCTCGGCGATGTCCTCGGTGCGCTTGCGCAGCGGCGGCAGGTCCACGGTCACCACGTTGAGCCGGTAGTACAGGTCGAGCCGGAACTGACCGGCCTTGGCCTTCTCGACCAGGTTCTCCTTGGTCGCGGCGACCACGCGCACGTCCACCGGGATGGCCGTGTTGGAGCCCAGCCGTTCGAGCTTGCGCTCCTGCAGCACGCGCAGCAGCTTGACCTGCATGCCCATGGGCATGCTCTCCAGTTCGTCCAGGAACAGCGTGCCGCCGTTGGCGTGCTCGATCTTGCCGATGCGCCGCTTCTGTGCACCCGTGAAGGCGCCGGCCTCGTGGCCGAACAGCTCGCTGTCGAGCAGGTTGTCGGGCATGCCGCCACAGTTGAGCGCGACGAAGGGGCCCTTGCTGCGGCCCGACAGCTCGTGCAGCGACTGCGCCACGAGCTCCTTGCCGGTGCCGGTTTCGCCGTGCACGAGCACGTCCACGGGCGAGCCGGCGATCTCGGCGATCAGCCGCCGCACGGCCTGCATGCGGGCCGACGAGCCGACCAGCCGGTCCAGGCCCGCGCCGCCCTGGCCGGTCGGCGCCGCAGGCCGGGCCTGGCTGGCCTGCAGCGCGAGGCGGCGCTTGTCCAGCGCGCGCCGCACCGAATCGACCAGCTTCTCGGGCGAGAACGGCTTGGTGATGAAGTCGTAGGCGCCCTCGCGCATGGCGTCGACGGCCAGGTTGATGTCGCCATGGCCGGTGATCATGATGCAGGGCAGTTCCGGGTCGACGCTGCGCGCGTACTTGACCAGGCTGATGCCATCGCCCTGCGGCAGCCGCATGTCGGTGACGACCACGCCGCGGTAGCCCGGCGTGATGATGGGCAGCGCGGGCTCGGCCGCGTCGAGCGCGCGCGAGCGGATGCCCGCCAGGCTCAGCGCCTGGCGGCACGCCATCTGCATGTCCGGGTCGTCCTCGACCAGCAGCACGGTCATCTCGTCGTTCATGTTGTTCTCCTCAGGTGGGTGCGCAGGGCAGGTAGATGCTGAAGCAAGCGCCGGGCCCGTCGCGGTCCCAGGCCCGCAGCGCGCCGCCGAAGTCCTGCACGATGTCGCGCGAGATCGTCAGCCCCAGGCCCAGCCCCTTTTGCTTGGTGGTGTAGAAGGGTTCGAACAGGTGCGAGGTGAAGTCCGGCGGCAGGCCGCAGCCGGTGTCTTCCACGTCGATGCGCAGGCCGTAGGCGCGGCCGTCGGCAGCCAGCGCCTCCTCGGCCGCCGGCGCGCGCTCGGCCGACAGCAGGAGCCGCTTGCGCGGCGCCTCGGCCATGGCGTCGATGGCATTGCCGATCAGGTTCACGAGCACCTGCTCGAGCCGGGGCGCATCGCACCAGGCCGCCAACTGCTCGCCGGTGGTGCGGTTGTCCACCACCACGCCCAGATGGGCCAGCTGCGTCTGGTACAGGAACAGCGCGTTCTCGATGCACTGGCCCACGTCGACGAAGCTCAGCTCGGGATCGGTGCGCCGCGCGAAGCTGCGCAAGGGGTGGATGATGGTGCCCATGCGCTCGGTCAGCCGCGCGATGATCTCCAGGTTCTGCTGCACGCTTTCCAGATCCTGGCGCTTGGCGAACTCCATGGCATTGCCAGCGAAGGTGCGCACGCCGCCCAGCGGCTGCGTGAGCTCGTGCGTGATGCCGGCCGCCATGCGGCCCAGCACCGCCATCTTGCCGGCATGCACCAGTTCGCCCTGCGTGGCGCGCAGCGTGGCCTCGGTCTGCTTGCGTTCGGCGACCTCCTTGACGAGCTGCGCGTTGGCCAGCGTGAGCGCCGCCGTGCGTTCGCCCACCTTGTGCTCGAGCGAGAGGTTGGCCTGCTCGAGCAGCCGTTCGGACTCGCGCCGGTGCCGGTGGATGCGCCGGCGCTGGGCCACGAACAGCACCAGCAGGATCAGGAAGGCCGCGCCGGTGGCCGAGACGGCGCCGGCCAGCACCGCGTCGCGGCGCGCGCCGTCCACGTCGGTGAACAGCATCACGCGCCAGTCCATGCCGTTGATGCTGCGGCCCGAGACGATCTGCGCGACCTCCCGGAAGCCGAGGTAGCGGTTGCTGCGCTGCAGGCTGCCGTAGATCGACAGCGTCTCGGGGTTGACCTGGAGCTGCACCTGCAGCGGAAAGCGCGGGAGCGGCATGCGGTTGTACATGCGGCTGAGCTGCAGGTCCACGCGGCGCTCGATCGGCAGCTCCTGCAGCGTGGTGTAGGTCCAGGCGGGGTCGGACGACAGGATCACGACGCCGTTGGTGTCGGCCAGCAGCGCGGGCGCGCCCAGCATGTCCCAGATCTGGTTGATCGGGTCCAGGTTGATCATGATCACCGCCACGCCCACCACCTTGGCGCCGTCGCGGATCGGGTGCGACACGAAGTAGGCCGGCCGGTTGGCGACCAGGCTGATCGCGAAGTGCCGGCCGACCCGGCCCGACAGTGCCTCCTGGAAGTAGGGGCGGAACGAGAAGTCGTTCTCGGGCAGCGCCTGCAGCTGGGTGCGGCCGCTGGAGGCCACGATCACGCCGCGCTCGTCCAGCACGTAGATGGCGATGCCGCCCATGAAGGCGTTGAGCCGCTGCAGGTAGCGGTCGGCCCGCTCGCGGGCCGCGGCCGCGCGCGGCGCATGGAACAGGCGCTGGATTTCCTCGCTGAGCTGCACCGTGGCGGGCACGTCCTCCAGCCGCTGGATCATGCCCTCCACGGCGGAGGAGAACAGCTCCAGCCGGTGGCGCACGTCGGTCTGCAGCTTGTCCAGCCCGCGGCGCTCGAAGCTCTGGTAGCCGAGCGCGCCGCTCAGCGCCACGAAGGCCAGCGCCAGCAGCCAGGCCGCGCTCTTCCAGGCGGCACGGCGGATCGAGGATTGCAGCGGGGAGGTCACGGTCCCTGCACCGCGGAGGCTTCAGCCCAGGGGCTTGTCATGTTCACTGTCGCGTGGTGCCGTGTGTGGTTCGCCCGCATGGAGTTCGCACAGCAGCAGCAAATCGTGTGCCCGGTTGGCACGCAAAGGAGGCAACTGGACCACAGCCCGGGCGCGCACGCTATTGGTGCACATACCGATATACCGCCAGCGCCCAGCCGGCTGCGCGGGCGCGGCACCGATAAAATCCGCGCCTTCCAACCTTCAGACCGCCGCCACCGCCGGTGTGCGCTGCTTCGCCATGTCCCTGCTCGCCCACCAGCTCGAACTGCTTGCGCCTGCGCGCGACGCCGACATCGGCATCGCCGCCGTCGACCACGGTGCCGATGCCGTCTACATCGGCGGCCCCGGCTTCGGCGCGCGCGCCTCGGCCGGCAATTCCATCGCCGACATCGAACGGCTGGCGCGCCATGCGCACCGCTTCCACAGCAAGGTGTTCATCACGCTGAATACCATCCTGCGCGACGACGAACTGGAAGGCGCGCGCAAGATGGCCTGGGACGTCTACCACGCCGGTGCCGACGTGCTGATCGTGCAGGACATGGGCCTGCTGCAACTCGAGGGCATGCCGCCGATCCAGCTGCACGCGAGCACGCAAACCGACATCCGCACACCCGAGAAGGCCCGCTTCATGCAGGACGCCGGCTTCTCGCAGATCGTGCTCGCGCGCGAACTCACGCTGCAGCAGATCCGCGCCATCCACGCCGTGCTGGATCCGGCGCGCAGCCAGCTGGAGTTCTTCGTGCACGGCGCACTGTGCGTGGCCTACAGCGGCCAGTGCTACATCAGCCATGCGCACACGGGCCGCAGCGCCAACCGTGGCGACTGCTCGCAGGCCTGCCGCCTGCCCTACCAGGTGGTGGACAGCAAGGGCCGCTTCGTCGCGCACGACAAGCATGTGCTGTCGATGAAGGACAACAACCAGTCCGCCAACATCGCCGCGCTCGTCGATGCGGGCATCCGCAGCTTCAAGATCGAGGGCCGCTACAAGGACATGGCCTACGTCAAGAACATCACGGCGCACTACCGCAGGCTGATCGACGAACTGATCGAGGCGCGCGAGAACGATCCGCTGCAGGCGCCGCTGGCGCGCGCCTCGAGCGGCCGCACCACCTTCAGCTTCACGCCCGACCCGGACCAGAATTTCAACCGCGAGTTCACCGACTACTTCGTCAATGGCCGCCAGGACGACATCGGCGCCTTCGACACGCCCAAGAACCCGGGCCGCACGATCGGCTGGGTCACCCAGGTGGGCCCGAACTGGGTGGAGCTGGAAACGGCGGACGCGGCCACCATCCTGCACAACGGCGACGGCCTGTGCTACTACGACCTGCACAAGGAACTGGTGGGCATGCCGATCAACCGCGCCGAGCCGGCCAGCCCGACCAGGCTGAACCGCTGGCGCGTGTTCCCCAAGGACGATGTGGCCGGCCTGCGTGACCTGCGCAAGGGCACGGAGCTGAACCGTAACCGCGACATGGACTGGGTGCGCATGCTGGAGAAGAAGTCCAGCGAGCGCCGCATCGGTGTCTGGGTGCGCTTCGGCGAAACGGCCCAGGGCTTCACGCTCCAGCTGACCGACGAGGACGGCCACCAGGGCGTCGCCACGGCGCGCCATGCGCACGAGCCCGCGCGCGATGCCGAACGCGGCCTCGCCAGCCTGCGCGAGCACCTGGGCCGTTTCGGCGCCACCGACTTCGCGGCCATCGACATCGCGATCGACCTGGCCCAGCCCTGGTTCGTGCCGGCCTCGCTCGTGAACCAGCTGCGCCGCGAGGCCTGCGAGCGGCTGGTTGGCGCGCGCCTGGCGGCCTACCAGCGCCCGCAGCGCGCCGTCCCGGTGGAGCCGCCCACGCCCTACCCCGAGGACACGCTGACCTACCTGGCCAACGTGTTCAACGACCAGGCCCGCCAGTTCTATGCGCGCCATGGCGTGAAGGTGATCGCCGCGGCCTACGAGGCGCACGAGGAGGAAGGCGAGGTCTCGCTCATGATCACCAAGCACTGCGTGCGCTTCTCGCTCTCGCTGTGCCCCAAGCAGGCCAAGGGTGTGACGGGCGTGCAGGGCCAGGTCAGGGCCGAGCCGCTGGCGCTCATCAACGGCAAGGAGAAGCTGACCTTGCGCTTCGACTGCAAGCCCTGCGAGATGCACGTGGTGGGCAAGATCAAGCGCGCCGTGCTCAACGAGGCCCAGGCCCAGCCCATGACCTTCTACAGGACGCGGCCCGACGCGCAGGCCGCGCACTGACGCGGTTCAAGCCCGTGCGACGCTGCCGGCCGCGCCCGGCATCGCGCTGCGCCGGTCGCGCAGCCGCAGCGCCAGCGCCGTGCCCCCGCACAGCACGCACAGGGCCGCCACCAGGCTGGCGCGCAGGCCCTGCGCGTCCGACAAGAGGCCCAGCAGCGGCGCCACCATGCCGCCCACCGAGAGCGCCAGGCCCAGCGTGATGCCGCTCGCCGTGGCCGGGTTGCGCGGCAGGTAGTCCTGCGCCAGCGTTACCTGCGGCGCGAACGGCAGGAACATGGCCACGCCCAGCACGAGCGCGCAAGGCCAGGCCCAGGCCGCGGACGGTGCGAGCACGAGCCCGGCCAGGGCCGGCACGGCGAGCAGGTAGCCGATGCGGATCGGCCGCATGCGGCCCAGGCGGTCGCCGAGCCAGCCGCCCAGCAGCGTGCCGGCCGCACCGGCCGCCGTGAAGGCCGTCAGCAGGCCGGCGCCGACCACGGGTGCGGCACCCAGTTCGCGCGTGGCCAGCAGCGAGAGCATGGACAGCACGGTCACGTAGGGGATGGACCAGCCCACCACCACCGTCGTCAGCAACGCGAACGCGCGCCAGTCGTTGGCCGCGCCATGCTGCACGGCCGCGCGGCGCGCGGCGGCGGCCGGCGCTGCATCGCGGCGCGTCGCGAAGAACCACAGCGCCAGCATGGCCAGCGCCGGCAGCGCGAGCAGCCAGCTGCGGTGCAGCGCGCCACCACCGACCACGCCGGCCGCCAGCAGCGGCGCGCAGGCCGAACCGCAGGCGCCGCCGACCGAGAACACGCTCATGGCCTTCTGCGAACCGCCGCCGGCCTGGCGTGCCGCCACCGTGGCGGGCGGGTGGTAGGCCGCGATGCCCAGCCCGCACAGCGCGGCAGCGCACCAGGTGGCGGCATAGCTGCCGGCCAGGCCCGCCAGTACCAGGCCCAGCGCTGCGATGGCGAAGCCCAGCGGCACCAGCCAGGGGCGCGGCGCGCGGTCGGCGTACAGACCGAACAGTGGCTGCACCACGCTGGACAGCCCCGTGGCCGCCAGCACGAGGCCGCTGGCTGCCGTGTAGCTGTAGCCGCGCTCGGCCACCATGAAGGGCAGCAGCGCGGGCACCAGGCCCTGGTAGAGGTCGTTGACGGCATGCGTGCCGGTCAGGAGGCCGAGCCGGGCGCGGTTCACGGGGCGGCTCCGGCGCCGCAGGGGCGAAGCTTGGAATGCATGATGTCCTTGGAATGGTTGCGGAGAAGGCATGCTAGGAAGCCCCGTGGTGCGCTTCCCGCGATGAACTGGCATGTATCGTCGCGAAATGGACAATCCGCGCATGGCCCGCCAGCTTTCCGACCCGCACACCGACCTGCGCCCCATCCACGGCGAACAGACCGCGCGCCCTGTCGTCGTGCATGCGCAGGACATGGCCATGGACGCCGAGATCGCGGCCCACAGCCACCGGCGCGGCCAGCTGCTGCATGCCACCGAGGGGGTGATGCTGGTGCGCGCGGCCGCGGGCAGCTGGGTCGTGCCACCGGGCTGCGCGGTCTGGGTGCCGCCGCGTGTGGTGCACCAGATCCGCATGGGGCCCAGCGCCGTAGCCATGCGCACGGTGTTCGTCGAGCCTGGCACACGTGGCGGCCTGTGGCCGCATTGCCAGGTGATCGCGGTCGTGCCGCTGCTGCGTGAGCTCATCGTGCGCGCCGCGGCGCTGCCGCTGGACTACCCGACCGGCGGGCGCGAGGAACGGCTCATGCAGCTCATCCTCGACGAGATCGAGGCCGCGCCGCCGCTCGCGCTGCACGTGCCCATGCCACGCCACGCCCGGCTCGCGCGGCTGTGCCGCAAATTGGTCAGCGATCCGTCGCTCGCGGCCACGCTGGTCGATTGGGCCGCGCAGCTGCACATGCACCCGCGCACGCTGGCGCGGCTGTTCCTGGCCGAGACCGGCATGAACTTCGGCGCCTGGTGTCGCCACACAAGGCTGTTGCTGAGCCTGCCGCGGCTGGCGGCCGGCGAGTCGGTGCTCGCGGTCGCGCTGGCCCACGGATACGACAGCCCCAGCGCCTTCAGCGCCACCTTCCGCCGCGCCTTCGGCGCGCCGCCCAGCGCCTACCTGCGGCGCTGAACCCGGCGCTGCATACCCCTCCTGGCAAACCCGGAGCTGCGTACACCGCAGTACGATGGCGCCCGCGCCGGGGCGGCATGCCCGGGCGCCGCTCACAGCACACCGAAGGAGACCAACGCATGCCGTTCGCATTCCACCCCACCACCCTCCTCACGCTGGCCGGCCTGGCCCTGGCCGGCAACGCCCTGGCCCAGGAACAGGTCGTCAGGATCGGCCACAGCGGCCCGCTGTCCGGCCCCAACGCCTATGCGGGCAAGGACAACGAGAACGGCGTGCGACTGGCCATCGAGGACCTCAACGCGAAGAAGCTCACGGCCGGCGGCAAGACGCTCAAGTTCGAACTCGTCTCCGAGGACGACCAGTGCGACCCCAAGCAGGGCGTGAGCGTGGCGCAGAAGTTCGTCGACAGCAAGGTGCAGTTCGTGCTCGGGCCCTACTGCTCGGGCGTGGCGATCCCGGCCTCGCGCGTCTACGACAGCGGTGATGTGGTGGTCTCCACCGTGGGCACCAACCCCAAGGTCACGCAGGGCGGCTACAAGAACCTGTTCCGCATCATCGCCAGCGACAACCAGATCGGCTCGTCCATGGCCGTCTACGCGGCCCAGGTGCTCAAGGTCAAGAAGGTCGGCGTGATCGACGACCGCACGGCCTTCGGCCAGGGCCTGGCCGACGAGTTCGTCAAGGAGGCCGAGAAGCAGGGCCTGACGGTGGTCGGCAAGGAGTTCACGACTGACAAGGCGACCGATTTCTCCGCCATCTTGACCAACCTCAAGGGCAAGCAGCCCGACGTGATCTTCTACGGTGGCTACGCGCCGCAGGCCGCACCCATGGTGCAGCAGATGAAGCGGCTGGCGATCCCGGCCAAGCTGTTGGGCGGGGACACGCTGTGCAGCCCCGAGATGGGCAAGCTCGGCGGCGATGCCGTCAACGACACCGTCTACTGCGCGCAGGCCGGCGCCATGGTCAAGGACGGCAGCCCGGCCGCGGCCTTCCGCACGAAGTTCAAGGCCCGCTTCAACGCCGACGCCGACGCCTACTCCGCCTCCTACTACGACCAGACCATGTTCCTGGGCGAGGCCATGGCCAAGGCCGGCAGCACCGACCCGCTCAAGGTCTCGGACTACCTGCACAAGAACAGCCACCAGGGCGTGGCGGCCAGCTATGCCTACGACGCCCAGGGCAACCTGCAGAAGGCCCCGGTCACCGTCTCGACCTTCAAGGGCGGCAAGATGGCGCCGCTCGCCAGTTATTGACCCACCCCCAGGCGGCGGGCTGCGCGCGCCGCTCCCCCTCGAGGGGGCACATCCTGCGGTCTGGCAAGCCAGTCCCGCGGATGTTGCTGGCATGGCCTGCTCCGCGGCCTTCGGCGCCGCGGCATGCAAGGAAGCGCTGTGACAGTGGAAACGGCGTGCCGGACTAGGGCAGCATGGAAGGATCGACATGAAGCGCATCGACGTCATCGACTCCCACACCGGCGGCGAGCCCACGCGCGTGGTGCTGGCCGGCTTTCCGGACCTGGGCCGCGGCAGCATGGCCGAGCGGCGCGCGCTGCTGGCGGCCGAGCACGACCGCTGGCGCGCCGCCACGGTGCTGGAGCCGCGCGGCAGCGACGTGGTCGTGGGCGCGCTGCTGTGCGAGCCGCAGGACCCCACGGCCGCCGCCGGCGTAGTGTTCTTCAACAACACGGGCTATCTGGGCATGTGCGGCCACGGCACCATCGGGCTGGTGGCCACGCTCGCGCACCTGGGCCGCATCCGGCCTGGCGCGCACCGCATCGAGACGCCCGTGGGCACGGTCACGGCCACGCTGCACGACGACGGCAGCGTCAGCGTGCGCAACGTGCCGGCCTACCGGCTGCACAAGCAGGTGGCCGTGGACCTGCCGGGTCACGGCACCGTGCGGGGCGACGTGGCCTGGGGCGGCAACTGGTTCTTCCTCGTGGCCGAGCATGGCCAGCCGGTGGACGGCGGCCACCTCGCCGCGCTCACGGCCTACTCGGCCGCGCTGCGCCAGGCGCTCGCGGCCCAGGGCATCACGGGTGCCGACGGTGCCGAGATCGACCACATCGAGCTGTTCGCCGACGATGCCGAGGCCGACAGCCGCAACTTCGTGCTGTGCCCCGGCAACGCCTACGACCGCTCGCCCTGCGGTACCGGCACCAGCGCCAAGCTGGCCTGCCTGGCGGCCGACGGCCTGCTCGCGCCCGGCCAGATCTGGCGCCAGGCCAGCGTGATCGGCAGCCAGTTCGAAGCCAGCTACGAGCCCGGCGCGGCCGGCCAGATCATCCCCACCATCCGCGGCCGCGCCCACCTGAGCGCCGAGGCCGTGCTGCTCATCGAAGACGACGACCCCTTCGGCTGGGGTATCCGCCTCTGAACACCCCGTGGACGCCGACTGCATCGTGATCGGCGCCGGCATCGTCGGCGCCGCCTGCGCCCGGGCGCTGGCCGCCGCGGGCCTGGACGTGCTGGTGCTCGACGAGGGCCGACCCGGCGCCACGGCGGCCGGCATGGGCCACCTGGTCGCCATGGACGACAACCCGGCCGAACTCGCGCTGAGCAGCGCTTCGCTCGCGCAGTGGCGCGACTGGGCGCCGCGGCTGCCCGCAGCCTGCGAGGCGCGCGCCTGCGGCACGCTGTGGATCGCCGCCGATGCCGAGGAAGCGGCCGAGGCCGAACGCAAGCAGGCCCGTCTGGCCGTCGCGGGCGTGGCGAGCCGCTGGCTCGACGCCCCGGCCCTGCGCGCGGCCGAGCCCGCGCTGCGACCCGGCCTGCTCGGCGCCCTGCAGGTGCCCGGCGACGGCCTGGTCTACGCACCCGCCGCGGCCGCCTGGCTGCTGCGCGAAGCCGGCCCGCGCCTGCGCCGCGAACGCGCGCGTGCCGTGGCGCTGGCGGGCGACGCCGTGCAGCTGGCCGATGGCAGCCGGCGCCGCGCACCGCACCGCTTGCTGGCCTGCGGCCTGCACGCGGCCGCGCTGTGCCCGGACATCGCGCTGCGGCCCAAGAAGGGCCATCTGCTGATCACCGACCGCTACCCCGGCACGGTGCAGCACCAGCTCGTGGAGCTCGGCTACGTCCAGAGCGCCCACCATGCCGAGGGCGAGTCGGTGGCCTTCAACGTGCAGGCCCGGCCCACGGGCCAGCTGCTGGTCGGTTCCTCGCGCCAGTTCGACACCGTCGACCCTGCGGTGGAGCCGTCCATGCTCGCGCGCATGCTGCGCCGGACCATCGCCTACCTGCCGGGCCTGGCGGACCTCAATGCCATCCGCAGCTGGACCGGCCTGCGCGCCGCCACCGCCGACGGCCTGCCCCTGCTGGGCGCCCACCCGCGCCACCCGGGCCTGTGGCTGGCCCTGGGCCACGAGGGCCTGGGCGTGACCACGGCACCGGCCAGCGCGGCGCTGCTGGCCGCGCTCGTCACCGGCGCAGCCCCGCCGCTCGACCCGCTGCCCTACGCGCCCGCGCGCCTGCTCGGAGGCTGCGCATGACGGCCCGCGTCGCGCTCTGGGTCGATGGCCAGCCGTTCGAGGTGCCGGCCGGCATCTCCGTCGCCGCGGCACTGCGCCATGCCGGCGGCGGCGCCACGCGGCGCAGCGTCGCCGGCACGCTGCGCGCACCGCTCTGCGGCATGGGCGTGTGCCAGGAATGCCGCGTCGCCATCGACGGCCGGCGCCGGCTGGCCTGCCAGACCCCGGTGGCCGCCGGCATGCGGATCGCCACGGGCACGGCGCCATGAGGCTGGAGCACTGCGACGTGGCCATCGTCGGCGCCGGCCCGGCCGGCCTCGCCGCGGCCGATGTGGCGGCCGCCAGCGGCGCCCGCACCGTGCTGCTGGACGACAACCCCGCGCCGGGCGGCCAGATCTGGCGCGACGGCCCCGGCGTGCGCCTGCCGGCCGTAGCGCGCCGGTTGCGCGCACGCGTGCAGGCCCACGCGCAGTTGCAGATGTACTGCGGCGTGCGCGTGGTGGCCGCGCCGGCCGACGACGAACTGCTGCTCGAAGACGCCGAGCAGGCCTGGCGGCTGCGCTGGGGGCGCCTGGTGCTGGCCACGGGCGCGCGCGAGTTGCTGCTGCCCTTCCCGGGCTGGACCTTGCCCGGCGTGACCGGCGCGGGCGGCCTGCAGGCGCTGGTCAAGGCCGGCATGCCCGTGGCCGGCGAGCGCATCGTCGTCGCCGGCAGCGGGCCGCTGCTGCTGGCCGCGGCGACCACGGCGCGCCAGGCCGGCGCCCAGGTGCTGCGCGTGGCCGAGCAGGCCGCGTGGCCGGCGCTGGCCCGCTTCGCGCTGGGCCTGCCGCGCTGGCCCGGCAAGGCCTGGCAGGCGTTGGGGCTGCGCAGTGCGGGCTACCGCGCAGGCTGGCATGCCGTGGCCGCGCTGGGCGAAGGCCAGCTGCGCGCCGTGCGCCTGCAAGGTCCCGGCGGCCAGAGCGAGGAGATCGCCTGCGACCGCCTGGCCTGCGGCTTCGGCCTGGTGCCCAACACCGAGCTCGGCCGCCTGCTCGGCTGCGCCACGGTGGAGCGCCACGGCCTGCCCGCGCTGTCCGTGGACGACTGGCAGGCCACGAGCCGGCCGCGCATCCACGCGGCCGGCGAGTGCACGGGCGTGGGCGGCAGCGAACGCGCGCATGTGCAGGGCGCCATTGCCGGCCATGCCGCGGTCGGCCAGAACCGGCAGGCGCAGACACTGCGCCACGTGCTCGCGCACTGGGACCGCTTCGCCGAGCGGCTGCACCAGGCCTTTGCGCTCGGCGCGCCGCTGCGCCAGCTGGCCACACCCGAGACGCTGCTGTGCCGCTGCGAGGACGTCCCGCTGGCCGCGCTGGCCGGCTGCACGGACTGGACCGAGGCCAAGCTGCAGACGCGCTGCGGCATGGGCGCCTGCCAGGGCCGCGTCTGCGGCGCCGCCGCGCAGCTGCTGTTCGGCTGGGCGCCGCCGCAGCCGCGCGCACCGCTCGTGCCGGTCCGCGTGGGCACGCTGGCCGATCTCGGCGACCGCGGTGACGATGTCCTGATCTGATCGAAACTGGTCCGCAGCGACATGGCGCAACCCCTTCGTACAGGGAAGAATTGCGCCATTCCATTGCCACAGAGCACGCCATGAAGACCTGTCTGATTCTGATCGACGCCCAGGAGTCGTTCCGCCACCGCCCGTTCTACGACCCGGCCACGCTGGCGGCCTGGCTCGCCGCGCAGAACGCACTGATCGCGGCCTGCCAGCAGCGCGGCGTGCCCATCGTGCGCGTGCTGCACGTGGCTAGCCCGCAGACGGCCGACAACCCGTTCGCGCTGGCTTCGGGCCATGTGCGTCCCATCGCGGGCCTGGCCGAGTTCACGCCGGCCGCCAGCTTCCACAAGAGCCGCCACAGCGCGCTGGTCAGCACGGGCCTGGAGGTCTGGCTCACGCAGCAGGGCATCGGCCGGCTGCTGATCAGCGGCATCCGCACCGAACAGTGCTGCGAGACCACGGCCCGCCATGCGTCCGACCTGGGCTGGGCCGTCGACTTCTGCGCCGAGGCCACGCTGACCTGGGACATGCGCAACGCCGACGGCTCGGTGCTGTCCGCGGCCGACATCCGAACGCGCACCGCCACGGTGTTGCAGGACCGCTTCGCCCAGGTCGTCGGCGTCGACCAGGCCATTGCCCGGCTGGAGGGCGCCGCATGCTGAACGTCGGCATCCTGGTCTTCGACGAGGTCGAGGCGCTGGACTTCGCCGGCCCCTACGAGGTGTTCACCACGGCCGCGCGCATGCACGCGCGGCTGCATCCGGGCCAGCCGGACGCGTTCGCGGTGCGCTGCATCGCGCGCGACCTGGCCCCCGTGCGCGCCCGCGCCGGCCTGCGCGTGCTGCCCGACGCCGACTTCGCCAGCGCTCCGGCCAGCAACCTGTTGGTCGTGCCCGGCGGCGTGGTCGACGGCGCGCTGGCCTGCCCCGCCACCGTGGCCTGGATCGCGCAGGCCGCCGCCCGGGCCGGCACCGTGGCCTCGGTCTGCACGGGCGCCTTCCTGCTCGCCCGGGCCGGCCTGCTGCAGGGCGACGGCCCGGTCACCACGCACTGGGAAGACCTGGACGACCTGCGCCGCGCCTTCCCGGCCCTGCAGGTGCAGGGCGGCCCGCGCTGGGTCGCGCACGACAGGGCCGGCCGGCTCTGGACCAGCGCCGGCATCAGCGCCGGCCTGGATCTGAGCCTGCACCTGGTCGCGCGCCTGGCCGGCCCCGCCCTGGCCGAGCGCACGGCACGGCAGCTGGACTACGCCTGGCAGCAGACGCCGTGACCGAGGCACCCGTCCACGTGGTGTTCGCGCTGCTGCCCGGCAGCCTGATCCTGGACTGGGCCGGCCCGGCCGAGGCGCTGCGCATCGCCAACCAGTGCCTGCGTGCACAAGGCCGGGCCGAGCGCTTCCAGCTGCGCTTTGCCGGCCCGCAGGCCGAGACCGCCTCCTCGGTCGGTGCGCAGATCGCCGGCCTGCTGCCGCTGGCACAGGCACTCCCGGACGACCCGGCGGCGTGCACCTGGCTGGTGCTGGTCGGCCTGCCCGGGCAACGCATCGCCGTCGACGCCGCGCCCGCCCGCGCGCTGCTGCACTGGCTGCGCGGCCTGCGCCTGGCCAGCGGCCGGCTCGAGCTGCTGACGGTCTGCGCCGGCACGCTGCTGGCCGCGCACGCCGGCCTGCTGCCGGGGCGCCGCGTGACGACGCACCACCACCACCTGGACGAGTTGCGCACCGTGGAGCCGGCCTGCGAGGTGGTGGACAACCGCGTCTTCGTCGAGGACGCGCCGGTCTGGAGCAGTGCCGGCGTGACCACCGGCATCGACCTCGTGCTGCACCGCATCGCCGAGGCTTGCGGCGAGGCCATCGCCGCCCAGGTGGCCCAGGCCATGGTGGTGGCGCTGCGGCGCGGCCCGCACGACCCCGAGCTCTCGCCGCTGCTGGCGCACCGCAGCCACCTGCACCCGGCGCTGCACCGCGTGCAGGACGCCGTGAGCGGCGAACCGCAGGCCGCCTGGAGCGTGCCGCGCATGGCCGCCGTGGCCCATGTCTCGCCGCGCCACCTGACGCGGCTGTTCATGCAGCACGCCCAGGTGGCGCCGCTGGACTACCTGCGCCGCATCCGGCTGGCCGTGGCGCAGCGTGCGCTGCAGAACGGCCAGGACGTGCAGCGCGCGGCCGAGCTGGCCGGCTTCGCCTCGGACACCCAGCTGCGCCGGGCCTGGCACCGTTTCGAGGCGCCGGGCACGCCGTCGACGCTGCGCGCAACCCGCTGACACCGAAGTTTCAGGCAGTTTTCAGGCGCGTTTCAGGACTTCCGCGCGGGTTTTCCCGACAGTAGCGGCCTGCCCGTCTTCACCGGAGCACCGCGCCATGAACCTCTCCGATTTCGCCCCTCCGCTGGCCAGCCTCGCGTTGTTCGCCCTGCTGGCCCTGGCCTATGCACTGGCCTGCACCTGCATCGCCCACCGTTTCACGCGCGTGCGCCCGGACCGCCGCTCGCCGCAGCAGAGCCATCCGCAGCTGCGCGAGCATGCCGTGCAGTTCGCCGCGCGCGACGGCCGCGCCCGCATCGACGCCTGGTACCTGCCGGCCACGCCGCGCCAGGGCGCCGTGATCCTCGTGCATGGCAAGGACGCCTGCCGCGGCGAGCAGGGCAAGGCGCCCTCGCTGGCCCTGGCCGAGCGGTTGCGCGATGTCGGCATGTCGGTGCTGCTGATCGATCTGCGCGGCCATGGCGGCAGCAGCCCGGCGCGCCTGAGCTACGGCTGGCACGAACGCCACGACGTGCTGGGTGCGGTGGACTTCCTGCTGGCGCGCGGCTATGCGCCGGGCCGCATCGGCGTGCTGGGCGTCTCGCTGGGCGCCGGCACCGCGGCCCTGGCCGCCGTCGACGAACCGGCCATCGGCGCGCTAGTGCTGGACAGTGCCTTCGCCAGCTTCGAGCAGATGCTGGGCCGGCAGTTCTCGCGCCTGTCGCGGGCGCCGGGCTGGTTCCTGCCCGGCACGCTGGCGGCGGCCCGGCTGCTGCTGGGCGTGGACGTGCGCCGCGTGCAGCCGCTGTCGTGCATGCCGCGGCTGCGCGGCCGGCCCGTGCTCGTGATCCACAGCCAGGGCGACCGCTTCGTGCCCGCCACCGACGCCCACGCGCTGGCCACGGCCTGTGGCGGAGAATGCTGGCGCACCGACAGCGAGGGCCACAGCGGCTCCTACCGCGCACTGCCGCTGGCCTACGAGATCCGCGTGGCCAGCTTCTTCGCCCGCCACCTGGACGTGCTGCCGCCGCGCCACCACATCAGCGCCCACCTGCCTGCCGCCGACGCCGCACGCGCGCCGCGCCCGGCGCCGCGCTATGCCCCGCAGCCCGCCTAGAACGACAGCCATGCCCGCACTGCGCTACCTCTGCCTCTCCGACCTCCACCTGGGTGCGGCCTACAGCTGCCTCGTCGGCACCGACGCCGCCGGCCAGCCCGACCCCACGCGCTGCAGCGACACGCTGTCCGCCTTCGGCGCCGCGCTGCGCCAGCTGCTGCAGCGCCTGGTGCCGCCCGGTGCCGAGCGCCCCACGCTGATCCTGCTCGGCGACGTGCTGGACATGGGCCTGTCGCCCATGGGCGCCGTGGCCCAGTCCTTCGCCCAGTTCGCACGCGCGGCGCTGGTGGACGCCGACGGCGAGCCGCTGTTCGCCCCGCGCGTGCTGTGCGTTCCCGGCAACCACGACCACCACCTGTGGCGCGCCGCCCAGGACCAGCAGTTCCAGGCCGCGCTGGACGCCGGCCGCATCCCGCGCGACCTGCTGCAGCACACCGCGCTCACCGACCAGCCCGACGCCCCGCTGCCACCCTCGCCGCTGCTCACGCGGCTGCTGCGCAGCGTGCCGGGCCTGGACGGCATGCGCTGCGACATCGCCTACCCCAACCTCGCGCTCGTCGACGCCACCACCACGCGCTGCCGCGTGCTGCACCACGGCCACTACGTGGACCCCATGTACCGCATGGTGTCCACGCTCAACGCCCAGCTGCCCGGCCTGGCGCGCACGCCGCGCCCGGCCGATTCGCTGACGGTGGCGCAGCTGGAGGCCGAGAACGGCGCCTGGGTCGACTTCCTGTGGTCCGACCTGGGCAGCGCCGGCAGCACCGGCCACACCGCCATGCGGCTGTACGACATCATGCGCGACGGCGGTGCCTCGCACAGCTTCTCGCGCAAGCTCGCGACCAAGCTCGTGGCCTGGATCGGCAAGACCTTCGAGACCAGCGGCCGCGCCGCGCTGGTGCAGGGCATCACGCTGGACCAGCTGGTGCTGGGCGCGGTGGACGCCACGCTGGGCCAGGTGGCCCAGTCCCAGCGCGCCAGCTACGCCCAGACCATGACGGCCGCCGACACGGCCGACCTCGCCTGGTACATCGGCGGGCCGACCCGGCGCCAACTGCGCCGCAGCGGCATCCTGCACCCCGAAAAGCTGGACCTCGGCTTCGTGTTCGGCCACACCCACAAGCCCTTCGAGGACAGCCTGCCCGTCGCCGGCTTCGAGCGCCCCGTGGCCGTCTTCAACACCGGCGGCTGGGTCATGGACCAGCCCACGCTGACCCCCACGCAGGGCGCCTCGATGGTGCTGCTCGATGCCGACCTGAACATGGCTGCGCTGCGCCTGTTCAACGACCCGGTCAACGGCCGCATGGCGCCCGTGCGCGCCGCAGGTAGCGGCGATTTCAGCGACGCGGCCAACCCCATGCTGGCTGCGCTCTCGGACGCGCTGGCCCAGACCGCGGGCGCCTGGCAGCAGTTCTCGGGCTGCGCCCAGGAAGCGCTGGAGCAGCGCGCGCGCCAGCTGCTGGACGACTTCTTCGACGCCGAGGCGGCGTGACCCTCGACGAGACGGCCCCAGGCCGAGCGCAGCGATGGCCCGAATGGCTCTTTCCCCTGTGCCCCTGCCGAGGAGCGCAGCGCCATGGGCTGCGCGGGGAACCACGCGCTTTGTCATCTGACTCATTGCGCTTGTTCGAATGCAGTGAACGAAGTGAACAGCATGAGTTGCGCAATGCAGCCCATGGCGCGAGCACCGCAGGGTGCCCGGAGCGCCAGCGCAGGGACAGGGGCACCGGGGTCGCCTTCTCTTTGCTTACTTTCTCTTGGCGAAGCAAGAGAAAGTAAGTCGGGGTGTGGGGGTGAAGCCCCCACCTCCTCACTCCGATCAGACGTCGTGTTTCCTGCTGGCACCGGAGGCCGGGATGTGCCCCCGGCAGTGCACAGGGGCCCCAGGAGCGGGGTCCCACACGGGCCATTGCTGCGCTCGGCCACGTCCGTTTTGAACTTGTCGCATCGACCCACACCACAAGACCCCGAGGAGCCCCTTTGAACCTGCAACCCATCGCCCGCCCCCTGCACACCATCGGCGCGCGCTACACCGCCGTCGTGGTCGGCTCGGGCTACGGCGCCGGCGTGGCCGCGGCGCGGCTGGCGCGCGCCGGCCAGTCGGTCTGCGTGCTCGAACGCGGCCGCGAGATCCTGCCCGGCCAGTTCCCCGACGGCCTGGCCAGCGCGCGCGCCGACATGCAGATCGACACCGCGCGCGGCCGGCTCGGCGCGGCCGACGGCCTGTACAACCTGCACCTGAACGACGACATGCTGGCCATGGTCGGCTGCGGCCTGGGCGGCACCTCGCTGATCAACGCCAACGTGGCGCTGGAAGTCGATCCGCGCCACTTCGCCACCGAGGCCTGGCCCCAGCCCTTCCGCGACGACCCGACCCTGCTCGCACCCTATGTGGAACGCGCCCGCCAGGTGCTCGCGCCCACGCCCTACCCCGAGCACTTTCCGAAGCTCAACAAGCTGGAAGCCCTGCGCAAGTCGGCCCAGGTGCTGGGCAAGCCGTTCTCGCGTCCGCCCATCACGGTCAATTTCGAGAACCAGACCAATCCCTTCGGCGTGCCGCAGCCGGCCTGCACGCTGTGCGGCGACTGCACCAGCGGCTGCAACGTGGGGGCCAAGAACACCACGCGCATGAACTACCTGCCCGATGCGCATGCGCACGGCGCGCAGATCTTCACGGGTGCGCGTGTGCGCCATGTGGCGCGCGAAGGCCAGGGCTGGCGCGTGTTCTTCGAGGCCGTCGCGCTGCGCGGCGCCGGGCCGGTCACCAAGGCGCCCGACAGCGTCTACGCCGACCTGGTGCTGCTGGGCGCCGGCGCGCTGGGCTCCACCGAGATCCTGCTGCGCTCGCGCGAACAAGGCCTGGCCCTGTCCGACCGCCTGGGCCAGCGCTTCTCGGGCAACGGCGACGTGCTGGCCCTGGGATTCGATGCCGACTGGGATCCGAAGCCTGCCAGCCCAGACGGCAAGGACCAGCGCCGCAACATCAACGGCGTGGGGGCAGGCACCAACCCCGTGCCCAAGGACCAGCTGCCCGGCCCCTGCATCACCGGCCTGATCGACATGCGCGCCACGCCGGCGCTGGCCGACGGCCTGGTGATCGAAGAAGGTGTGATCCCCGGTGCGCTGGCCACGCTGCTGACGCCGGCGCTGTTCTTCAACACCGCGCTGAACGGCGGTGAGTTCAGCTACGGCGCGGGCCAGGCCAAGGCCCGCCTGCTCGACGCCCAGGCCATGGCCGACGCCGTGCAGCACCCGGGCGAACTGGCGGCCACGGCCTATGCCGGCGCCGTGGCGCGCACGCAGACCTACCTGGTCATGAGCGTGGACGAGTCGGCCGGCGAACTGCGCCTGCAGAACGACCGCCTGCGCATCCACTGGCCCGGTGCGGGCAGCAGCCCCGCCATCGTGCGCGACAACGACTGGCTCAACCTGGCCAGCCAGGCGATCTCGGGCCAGTTCGTCGCCAACCCGCTGTGGAGCCAGGCACTCGGCAAGAAGCTCATCACCGTGCACCCGCTGGGCGGCTGCGGCATGGGCGACGACGCCGCGCAGGGCGTGGTCGACCACCTGGGCCGCGTGTTCGCGGGTGCCACCGGCACGGCCGTGCACGAGGGCCTGTTCGTCTGCGACGGCGCCATCCTGCCCGGCGCCGTGGGCGTGAACCCGCTGCTGACCATCTCCGCGCTGGCCGAGCGCGCGCTGCAGCACCTGTGCGAGGCGCGCGGCTGGCGCGTCGACACCACGCTGCATCCGCGCCAGCCCCTGCCCGCCCCGGCCCCGCCGCCCGGCAAGCACCGCCACTGGTGGCAGCGCGCGCTCGATGTGGTCGAGGACGGCCTGCTCGATGCCGCCAAGAAGGCCGTGGCCGAAATGATCGCCCACGACCCCTCGCGCCTGTCGCCGAGCTTCGAATTCACCGAAACCATGTCGGGCTGGATCAGCACGCAGGCCGTGACCCCGCGCAGCAACACCGAGCAGCGCCTGGCGAGCGACTACGCCGTGGCCGCCGCCTGGGGCCGCGCGGCGGGCCAGTCCATGGCCTTTCAGCTGACCATCCACACCGACGACCTGGCGCGCCTGCTCGACGACCCCACGCACCCGGCGCAGATCCGCGGCACGGTGACCTGCCCGGCCCTGAGCCCCGCGCCCATGGCCGTGCAGAGCGGCGTGTTCCACCTGTTCCCGGTCGACCCGCAACAGGTGGAGACCTGGACCATGGGCTACGAGATGGTGCTGCAGCGCGAGAACGGCAGCCGCTTGCGCTTCAAGGGCCACAAGGTGCTGCGCCAGCGGCCCGGGTCCTCGCCCTGGACCGACACCACCACGCTGATGGTCAAGGTCTACGACCTCGACGAAGCCACCATGCCGCTGGTGGCCCAGGGCCTGCTCACGCTGGGCCTGGAAGACCTGGCCTGGCAGGCCGCCTCGATCCGCCTGGAACCGCCGGCCAACTGGATCGGCCAGATCGAGAACGCCGTGCCGCGCGCGCGCGAGGCGATCGCACAGGCCTACCTCGCCAAGTTCGCGGGCTTCTTCGGCACCACGCTGATGCGCGCCTACGGGGGGCTGCTGGCCGACCTCAACAACTTCCCGGCGCAGGACGCGCCGCTGCTGCCGCGCCGCAAGCTGCGCGCGCCGCAGCCCGAGGTGGTGCAGGTGCCGGTGGGCGACGCGGCGCGGGGCTTTCAGGTCCGGCTCACGCGCTACCGCGGCGGCACGCGCGGCCCGGTGGTACTGGCGCCCGGCTTCTCGGTACGCGCAAGCTCGTTCGCCACCGACACCGTGGACCAGAGCCTCGTGGAGGCCCTGTGCGCGCGCGGCTACGACTGCTGGCTGTTCGACTACCGCGCCAGCAGCGATTCGGGCAGCCCCGTCGCGCCGTTCACGGTCGACGACATCGTGCGCGAGGACTGGCCCGCCGCCATCCGCACCATCCGCGAAGCAACGGGTGCGCCCTCGGTGCAGGCCATGGCCCACTGCGTGGGGGCGATGAGTCTCTTGATGGCGCTGCTCGACGGCATGGAAGGCGTGCGTTCGCTGATCGCCTCGCAGCTCACGCTGCACCCCGTCACCAACTGGCTCAACGCGGCCAAGGCCGACATCGGCCTGGCCCGGCTGCTCGAGGGCTACGCGCCGCTGCAGGGCCGCTTCGACAGCGTGCCCGGCACGACGGACCTGGACCGCACGATCGACACGCTGGCCTACAAGCTGCCCGTGCCCGAGGGCGAGGCCTGCAAGAACCCGCTGTGCCGCCGTGTCTTCGCGGTGTTCGGCCCGTCGTGGACGCACAGCCAGCTCAACCACGCCACGCACACCGCGCTGGCCGGCATGTTCGGCACGGTGTCGCTGCACCCCTTCGAGCAGCTGAGCCTGATCATGCAGCGCGGCAAGGCCGTGGACGCCGCTGGCAACGACTGCTACGTGACGCCGGCCAACGCGCCGCGGCTCGCGCTGCCGATCAGCTTCATGGCGGGCGCGGACAACCAGCTGTTCTTCCCCGAGACCTCGTTGCGCACGCAGGCCTGGCTGCAGCGCCACAACGACCCGGCGCTGTACCGGCGCCAGGTGTTCGAGGGCTATGCGCACATGGACTTGTTCGTGGGGCGCGGCGCGGCGAAGGACGTGTATCCGTGGGTGGTGGGGGAGTTGGATCGGTTCAACTGACGGAATCTCTGGCAAGCCCGGCGAACCGGCGCCTTGCCGCACCAGGTGGCGCACGGCCCGATCCGGTTCCATCCGGAGCTTCAATCCCGTCTCCACACGAAGGTGACGCCCGTGCTTTACGAGAATCGTCCCGGGGGATTCATTCCCACGGCGGCCAATTGGCGACATTCTCGAAACGAGCAAAGTCGCGTATCGCGGTCCACCACCCGGAATGGAAAACAAGCTCCTGGTGCAGGTCCGCTTCGAGAGCCGGTGACGACCGCTCAGATAGGGTGAAACAGCTTGTGGGAAGGTAGCTACCGTCGGGAATACGACCACCCAGAGCTCTGATCAGCACCCACATAATGGCACCGTTTTATTGAACAATGCCGCAATTTTGATCACCGCCCATGCCGCGTTACCCGATAAGCCGCAGATGTCCACGCTCAAGTGCCTCTTCTGTCAGCATCTCAATCCGGCGGATGTAGATTATTGCAACAGTTGTGACGGTCAGTTAAATCTTCAGCCTTGTTACCGATGTGGCGGGGTGGATCTGCGAACCGCGACGAAATGCCACAAATGCGGCGGCGCATTTTCTCTGACAGTGCCCCCGGAACGCGATTTCCAGTTTCGGCCGTCCAATTTTGATTTGGCGGGCGGCGACGGCACGCCGCAGAGATTGGAAGCGCCGCCATCCGCCGCCCTGTTCCAGAGCAAGCATCCGACGGATGGGCACGTGGACCGCCCATCGGCCGACGCAGCCGCGCCGCCGGAACTTTCGCTCCCTGGCGCCCGCTCGCAGCGGGGCACGCGCATGGCGGTCCTAGTGCTCGCGCTGCTGCTGGTGGTCGGGGCGATTTCCGCCTATGTGTACCAAGGTGCTCGGTCCCGCGCCGATGGGTCGCAAGGCCGGGAAGAGGCGGCCGGCGATTCGTCGAACGCGCGCCGTGGCCAGGAATCCGTGGGCTCCGAACGCCCACCCGCGCGGGATGCCACTGCCATGCCGAACGAAGCGGTTCAGTCGCCCCTTGCCATGGAGAACGACGCCGTACGGCAGCGATCGGCTGCGGCACCCGCTACAGAAGCGGCCACGAGCTCGAGCCTTCCGGCCACCGGTACCGATGCAGTCCCCCTTCCAGAGTCATCGACGGGCAAGCCATGTCCACCGGCCGTCGCAGCGCTGGGGCTGTGCAATCTCGATATGCCACAGGAGAAGCGATAAATGACAAACCTCGTGCTGCGCGTGCTGGTCGCCGCGGGAATGCTCCTTCACATGTCCGCGTTCGCCGCGGCGGAATACAAGATCGTGACGGCGTCCTCGCGGGGAACCTACATCAAGATCGGGCAGGATCTCGCCCAGTTCGCCGCGCCCGCAGCGGACGTCAAACTCGAGGTCCTGCCTTCGGCCGGTTCCGCCGAAAATGTGCGCCGCTTGCGTTACGACGCCGGCGTCAAACTGGCCCTGGTGCAGTCGGACGTGTACCAGGCCTTTCTCGACATCGCCGCGGGCGGAAACGCGGAAGCCCGCGACATGATTCGCCCCTTGCGGGTGGTCATGCCGCTGTACAACGAAGAGATCTATTTCATCGTCCGGGCCGACTCGGAACTGAACTACATCCACGACATCAAGAACGCCAGAATCAGCGCGGGCGAATCCGGCAGTGGAACGGCGTTGACTTCGGCCACGCTCTACCGCCTGATGTTCGGCGAGCCGATGCCGCAAGCCAACGCGAGTTTCGCCTCCAACGAGCAGGCGCTGATCAAGCTGGTGACCGACAAGACCGTCGATGTGGTGGCCGTCGTTGCCGGGCAGCCCGCCAAGCTGCTCGTCGACATGAAGCCCGAATCGCGCAAACTCATCAAGCTGCTCAAGTTCGACCGCGACCATCCGAGCAGCGCAGCGGTTCTCAAGACCTATTTCCCATCCGACGTGCTGGCCAGGAATTACCCCAATCTGCTGGCAACGGACATTGCGGGCTTGGCGGTCAAGGCGTTTCTGGTCACCTACGACTTTCGGCTCAAGGAAACCGAAGGCCACCTGCGCAACCTGACGCGGTCGCTGTGCCAGAACTTCGCGACGCTGCAGGAAAAAGGACATCCGAAGTGGCGCGAGGTCCAGATGGCGCTTCCTAACCTCGGCCGCGGCTGGTTCTACTACCCTCCGTCCGCACAGGAGATCCGTGCCTGCATGGCCGGCCCCGCGAAGGCAGCGCTGCCCGTGCCATCGAAACCGGCGAAGGAATGCCCGCAGCAGGAGCAGATCCTGGGCCTGTGCAAGCCTGGCTGACCGCCACCCCGTGGCGGACCGTTGCGGCTGAAGACGAACCGCGACCGCTACCCCAGCGCCAGCTCCGCCGCCTCGCCCTCCTCCAGCGCGCCGCCCTGCACGCGCCACACCACCACGCGCTCCTCGCCGTGCTGTGCTCCCACGAGGGCCAGCACGGCCTTCATGGTGCGCAGATCGAACGGCGTACGCACCTCGCCCCGCCGTTGCCGCGCCGCATCGTCGCAACCGAGCAGCAAGGCCGCCTCGCGCAGCTTGCCGCGCCGCGCTGCCAGCAGCGCCAGCATGCCGGCGAAGTGCCGCAGGCCGACCGAACGCCGGCAGTACGGCAGGCTGCGCCGCACCTGCTCCAGCGCCTCGTCCAGCGCGCCCTGCGCCGTCAGCGCATGGGCGTACCAGACCAGCGCGAAAGACA
Source organism: Pseudorhodoferax aquiterrae (assembly GCF_014652235.1). Taxonomy (GTDB): domain Bacteria; phylum Pseudomonadota; class Gammaproteobacteria; order Burkholderiales; family Burkholderiaceae_C; genus Pseudorhodoferax; species Pseudorhodoferax aquiterrae. The sequence goes on along the minus strand of NZ_BMYK01000017.1, from coordinate 61,168 downwards.
TCATCTGCGCGTCGGTGCGCGGTGAATCCTCGAGCGCCGCGATGGCGCGGCGGTACTGGTCCACGGCCTCGTCCAGGTGGCCCATCTCGTGGTGCACGGCGGCCATGTTGCTCTGCAGGTAGAACAGCGTGCGGCCGTCGCCGTGGCGGCGCACGTAAGGCAGCGCCTCGGTGAAGGCGGCCAGGGCCTCATGCGAGCGGCCCTCGAAACGGCGCACCATGCCCTCGATGTACAGCGGCAGGCCGCGCAGCGGTGCGAAGGGGGCGGGCTGCGTCAGGGCGTGCACGCGGTCCAGCGTGCTGCGCGCCAGCGCCAGGTCGCCGCAGATGCCAGCCACGTAGCCGCGCATGCACAGCGCGTAGACCAGCACCATGGAGGGCGGGTGGCGCTCCAGGATGGCCAGCGCCGCGTCCAGCAGGCGCAGCCGCTCCCGCCCTTCCACGCCGCCGTGCAGGCCGACCATGGCCAGGCCGAACTGGAAGCGCGCGAGCACAAGCTCGGGCGTGTCGGCATCGATCAGCGGCTCGACGCGGCGCATCCAGGCCACGCATTCGGGGTAGCGGCCGGCCTCGTACATGAACTCGGCAGCCGTGTTGGCCAGATCCAGCGCGAGCGCGCGCTCGCCGGCCGCAACGGCCCAGTCGATGGCAGCGCGCAGGTTGTCGGCCTCGCCCTGGCAGGCCTGCATCCACTGGTCCACGGTTTCCAGGCCCAGGCGCTCCATGCGCGTGCGGCGGTCGAACATGGCCAGCATGGCGCGCGCATGGGCGAGCTGCAACGCGGGCCGCTCGCCGGCCAGCGCGAGCTGGTCCCAGGCGTAGGCCCGCGCGGTCTCCAGCAGGCGGTAGCGCGGCTGGGCGCTGGCGGTGTCCACCACCACCATGGACTTGTCGACGAGGTTGCCCAGCAGTTCCAGCACATCCCAGGCGTCGGTGCTGTCGTCCGCTGCCAGTTGCTGGGCCAGTTCCAGGCCGAAGCCGCCGACGAACACGCCCAGGCGGCGGAACACCTTCTTCTCATCCTCGCGCAAGAGCGCATGGCTCCAGTCCAGCGTGGCGCGCAGTGTGCGGTGGCGTTCGGGCGCGTCGCGCGCGCCGCGGCTCAGCACGCGCAGGCGCTGGCCCAGGTGCTGGCGCACGCCTTCCACGCCCAGGAGCGGCACGCGTGCGGCGGCGAATTCCAGCGCCAGCGGCACGCCGTCGAGCGCGCGGCAGATCTCCACGACGGCCCCCTCGTTGCCGGCCTCGAGCATGAACCCCGGTTGCGCGGCCTGGGCGCGCGCCAGGAACAGGGCCACGGCACCGTGCGACTGCGCCGCCTCACGCGCACCTGGCTCGGGCACGGCCAGTGCCTGCAACCGCACCTGCTGCTCGCGCGCCAGACGCAGCGGCTCCTGGCTGGTGGCCAGCACGTGCAGTCCGGGGCTGGTCTGCAGGAGGCGCTGCACGAGTTCGGCCACGGCGCCGGCCAGATGTTCGCAGTTGTCCAGCACCAGCAACGCCTGGGGTGGCAGCCGCTCCGCCAGGGCGGCGAGCGGGTCGGGCCCGGGCAGGTTGATCTGCAGCACGCGCGCCACGGCCAGCGGCAGCGCCGCGGCTTCGGCCACATCGGCCAGCGGCACCAGCCAGACGCCATCGGCGAACGCATGGCCCAGTTCCCAGCCGACCGCGCGGGCCAGGCTGGTCTTGCCGATGCCGCCGGCCCCCAGCAGACTGACCAGACGCTGCGAGCGCACGAGCGCGGCGACAGCCGCGAGGTCTGCGGCCCGGCCCACCAGCGGCGGCCCCTGGCGCAGGTTGCCGACATGGCCGCGCGCGGTGGGCGGCGCCGCCACGCGCTGCGGCGCCGCCGGCACCGGAGCTTGGTCGATCAGGGGCGCTGCGAAGCGGTAGCCACGCCCCGGCACGGTGGCGATCGCCTTGCTGCCCAGCAGCTTGCGCAGCGTGCTGACCTGCACCTGCAGGTTGTTCTCCTCGACGACCAGCTTGGGCCAGACCATCTCCATGAGTTCGTGCTTGGTCAGCAGCCGGTCGCGGTGGGTCACCAGCGCCTGCAGCAGGTCGAAGGCGCGGGCGCCCACGGCCACAGGGGCGCCATCCACGCAGAGTTCGCGCGTGTCCAGCCGCAACTCGGCCCGGTCGAATCGAAAAACAGTCTCAGCCATGTCCCAAGGTGTTGCCCAGGCCTCCACGCGCGTGCCGCGACGGCAGCCCCCGGCCTGCAGCGGGATTGTGCCGCGCTAGCACATATTTGTGCGGTAAGTCGACAGAAGGCGTCCGATATTTGTTCAGAACTGTATCGGATGCGGCCGCGGACGCGGGAAAAAACCCGCCGGGATCAGGTGCTGGCCGCGGTCGCGCGCTATTTGCGTGCCGCAGCAGGCGGCGCGAAGCGCGCCACGAAGTAGGCCAGCGTGTCCAGGTCTTCGACCGGAATGCGGCCCACGGCCTCGCCCATGGCCATGGTGTAGCCGGGGCGCTTGCCGGACTTGAACTCCTGCAGCGTCATCTGCAGGTAGTCCTCACGTTGCTGCGCGATGCGCGGCACCTGCTGGCCTCCGGACAGGTCGGCGCCGTGGCAGGCGAAGCACTTGTGCTCCTGCGCCAGCGCCTGGCCGCGGGCCATGCGCGTCGCGTCGGCCGGCTGTGCCGGTGGCGGCGCCGGAACGGCCGGCAGGGTGGCGATGTAGTCGGAAAAGCCGCGCAGGTCGGCGTCGGTCAGCGTCTTGGCCACGGCCGTCATCGCCTCGTTGCTGCGCCGGCCTTCGCGGAACAGGAACAGCTGCGTGATGGCGTAGAAGGAGTGCTGGCCGGCCAGGGCCGGCGTCAGCGCCACGTCGTTGCGCCCGTTGGCGCCGTGGCAGGCCGCGCACAGGCTGGCGAAGCGCTGGGCGTAGGCGTTGCCGGCGGCGGGCGGCTGCTGCGCGGCCGTCGCCAGGGGCAGCAGCACAGTGGCGGCGAAAAGCCCGCGCAGGCGCAGCTTCATTTACCGGCGTAGGTGATGCGGTAGATCGCGCCAGCGTGGTCGTCGGAGACCAGCAGCGAGCCGTCCTTCATGACCATGAAGTCCACCGGCCTGCCCAGGTAGGTGTTGTTCTCGACGAAGCCCGTCATGAACGGCTCGACCTTGGCGCCGCCCTTGCCGTCGGGCCAGGCGACCGAGACGTCGGCGTACTTCACGGTCCGATTCCAGGGGCCGTGGCGCGCGATGAACATGGCACCCTGGTACTTGGCCGGGAACATCTTGCCGGTGTAGAACTTCAGGCCCAGCGAGCCCGCGTGCGGGCCCAGCAGAGCGGCCGGCTTGGCGAACTCGCTGCCCAGGCAGTCCTTGCCCCAGCCGAACTCGGGATCGGAGATGTTGCCCTGGTGGCAGAACGGGTAGCCGAAGTGCTGGCCCGGCTTGCTGACCACGTTGAGCTCGTCGTTGGGGATCTCCTCGCTGAGCCAGTCGCGCCCGTTGTCGGTGAACCAGAGCTGGCCGCCCTTGGGGTTGAAGTCGAAGCCCACAGTGTTGCGCACGCCCGCAGCCACGGTCTCCATGCCGGTGCCGTCCAGGTTCATGCGGTAGATCTTGGCGTACTCGCCCGGGTCGCAGATGTTGCAGGGCGCGCCGATGGCGAAGTAGAGCTTCTCGTCGCGGATGCGCAGGTACTTCCAGCTGTGGTCGCCGCCACCGGGCAGCTTGTCGTAGAGCACCTTGGGCTCGCCCAGGTTGTCCAGGTTGGCCTCGGCGTTGTCGTAGCGCAGGATCTTGGTGTTGGTGGCGACGTACAGCGCGCCCTTGTGGACCTCGATGCCGGTGGCGAACGGCATTTTGTCGATGATGGTCTTGGCGGGGCCCTTGCCGTCGGCAGGCAGCGCGTAGACCTTGTTGCCCACGAACAGCGTGCTCACGAAGATCGTGCCCTTCTCGCCCTGGCGCAGACCGCGCGCGTCGAGCAGGCCGGAGGCGAAGGTCTCCACCTTGAAACCGGGCGGCAGCTTGAACTTCCTCGTGGGCAGCTGGTCGGCCGCCGTGGGGATCGGAAAGGCCGGCACCGGCGCCATGCGCATGGCGGTGTCGGTCTTGGGCCGGCCCTTGGCCCAGCCGGGTTCCTCCTCGGCCTTCTGCTGGGCCCAGCCGGCCGTGCCGGCCAGCAGCAGTGCGGCGGCGCACACGGTGCGAACCGTGGCGCGGATCTTGGTGTTCTCCATGGTCTCCTCTCGTTGGTGGATCGTGCGTTCGCGGCACAGAACATGACACACGGACCTGTTCGCCACGTAGTCGTGTATTCCCCTAGATTTGTAACGTTCAGTGCACAAATGTCGCGTGGCGGACAGGCCAGGCCTGCCGGGCACAATCCGCGCCCATGCCCCGCTTCCTGCACACGGCCGACTGGCAGATCGGCCGCCAGTTCGCCACCCTGTCCCCTGACAACGCCCCCATGCTGGCCGAGGCCAGGCTGCAGGCCGTGGAGCGCCTGGCGGCGCTGGCCAGCACCGAGCGCGTGGACGCCGTGCTGGTGGCCGGCGACGTGTTCGATGCGCAGACCGTCTCCGAGCGCACCGTGCGCCGGCTGTTCAACGCGCTGGCCGGCTTCGCCGGCCCCTGGCTGCTGCTGCCCGGCAACCACGACGCGGCGCTGGCCGAAAGCGTCTGGAGCCGCGCCCAGCGCCTGGGCGCGGTGCCGCCCAACGCGCATCTGTTGCTCGATGCCGGCGTGCGCCTGTTCGAGGCCCAGGGCTTTGCCGCCCTGCCCGCGCCGCTGACGCAGCGCCACACCCACCACGACCTCACGGCCTGGTTCGACAGCGCCGACACGCCGGCCGGGCTGCTGCGCATCGGCATCGCGCACGGCAGCGTGCAGGGCATCCTGGCCGAGGGCATCGATTCGGCCAACCCGATCGCGCCGGACCGTGCCGCGCGCGCCCGGCTCGACTACCTGGCGCTGGGCGACTGGCACGGCACCAAGGGCGTCGATGCACGGACCTGGTACGCCGGCACGCCAGAGGCCGACCGCTTCCGCGCCAACGACGCCGGCAACGCGCTGCTGGTGGACATCGCCGCGCCCGGCGCCATGCCGCAGGTGCGCAGCGTTCCGGTCGGCCAATTCCGCTGGCAGCAGATCGACGCGGCCCTGCAGGTCGACAGCGATCTGGACCTGCTGCTGGACCAGCTCGCTGCACTGACACCGCAGCACGTGGTCGACCTGCGCCTGCGCGGCCAGCTGGACCTGACGGCGCGCCAGCGGCTGCAGGCCGGCCTGGGCCAGGCCGAGGCGCGCCTGCGCCACCTGCAGACCGACCTGGCCGCGCTGCGCCTGGTGCCGACCGATGCGGACATCGCCGGCCTGCAGGCCGATGGCTACCTGGGCGAGGTGATCGCCGAGCTGCGGGCCGAGGGCGAGAGTGAGACGGCGCAGGATGCGCTGGCCTTGCTGGCGGGCGTGTTGGCGGAGCGGGCATGAGGCGCATCTCCCATCGCATCAGGGGCCGAGCGAAGCGATGGCCCGAATCCCAGGCCGAGCGCAGCGATGGCCCGGATCGAAAAATCCCCTGTGCCCCTGCCGAGGAGCGCAGCGCCATGGGCTGCGCAAGGGCACCTTGCGCTTCGTTAACTGACTCATTGCGCTTGTCCGAATGCAGTGAACGAAGTGAACAGCATGAGTTGCGCAATGCAGCCCATGGCGCGAGCACCGCAGGTTGCCCGGAGCGCAGCGGAGGGACAGGGGCACCGGGGTCGCCTTCTCTTTGCTTACTTTCTCTTGGCGAAGCAAGAGAAAGTAAGTCGGGGTGTGGGGGTGAAGCCCCCACCTCCTCACCTCGATCCACCGTAGTGTCATTTGCAGGCACCAGAGGCCGGGATATGCCCCCAGCTGCGCTCGGCCACCGCCTTCCTGCAGGCGCATTGACATGACCATGCAGATCACCCGCCTGCGCGTCGAGCAGCTGCGCCGCTTCCGCGCCCCGCTCGAACTCACCGGCTTCACACCCGGCCTGAACATCCTGGCCGGCCCCAACGAGGCCGGCAAGAGCACGCTGGTGCGCGCCATCCGCGCCGCCTTCTTCGAGCGCCACAAGTCCAGCATGGTCGACGACCTCAAGCCCTGGGACGAAGGCAGCGGCGCCGCGCCACGCGTGGAGATCGACTTCGTACTCGCCGGCCAGCCGCACCACCTGGTCAAGAGCTTCCTGGGCAAGAAGCGCTGCGTGCTGGCCATCGGCGCGCGCCAGCTCGAAGGTGCCGAGGCCGAGGACCACCTGGCCCAGCTGTTCGGCTATGCCTACTCCCCCAAGGGCGCGAGCAAGACCGAGCACCAGGGCATCCCGGGCCTGCTGTGGGTGGAACAAGGCAGCGGCCAGGAACTGGACGTGCGACACGCGCGCGAGCACCTGCACGACGCCTTGCACGGCCAGGGCGAAGCCGCCAGCGCACTGGCCGCCACCGGCGGCGATGCGCTGCTCGAACGCCTGCGCAAGGACCGCGCCGAGCTGCTGACCGGCACCGGCAAGCCCACCGGCGAGCACAAGCAGGCCATCGACGCCGTGGCCCAGCACCAGGCCGACATCGCCGCGCTGGACGCGCAGATCGCGCAGTACCGCGATCAGGTCGACCGGCTCGACCAGCTGCGCCGCGCGCACGCGGCCGACAGCAGCCAGCGACCCTGGGAGGCGCTGGAGCACGACCTGGCCCGGGCGCGCGCGCTGCAGACCACGCTCGACGCCAGCGCGCGCCAGCTCGGCGAAGACCGCCAGCGCCTGGCCGACCTGGTCCGCACGCGCGAACTGCTGGGCCAACGCCTGGCCGCGTTCGGCCAGCAGGAGGACGACCTGGCCCGGCGCCAGGCCGCGCTGAACCAGGCCGAAACCGCCGCGCAGGCGGCAGACGCCGCCACCAGCCAGGCCCAGGCCGCAGCCGCAGCCGCCCAGGCCCAGGCGCAGGCCGCCCAGGAGCAGGCCCAGGCGGCCCAGCAACAGGCGCTGCGCGACAGCCTGCAGCAGCAGCTGGCCCAGGCCCAGGCCGACGCCACCAGCGCCAGCCAGGCCTTGCAGCGCGCCCAGGCCGCCCACGCCGAACTCGCCAAGCAGCGCGCCCAGGCCGCCGCGTTGCCGGCCATCACGCCGCGCCAGCTGCAGCAGCTGCGCACGCTGGTGCAGGCGCGCGAGCAGGCGGCCCTGCGCCACCAGGCCGTGGCCACGCGGCTGGCCTGGCAACTGCCGCCCGGCCAGGACCTGCGACTCGACGCGCAGCCGCTGCAGGACCAGGGCGAGCTGCTGCTGACCGCCCCCGCGCTGCTGCACCTGCCCGGCGGCGGCGCGTTGCGCATCACGCCCGGCGGCCAGGACCTGGCCGCGCTGGCCCGTGCCGACCAGCAGGCCAGCCACCAGCTGCAGCAGGCCATGGCCGCGCTCGGCCTGGCCGACCTGGCAGAGGCCGAAGCCCGGCTCGCCGCCTGCAGCGCGGCGCAAGGGGCCGTGCAGCTGGCCGAGCAGGCACTGGCCATCGTCGCGCCGCAGGGGCTGGACGCGCTGCACACCGCCTGCACCCAGGTTCAGGCGCGCATCCACACGGCCGATGCCGCCCTGGCCCGCCTGCCAACTGCGCGGCAGGACGTCATGCCCGCGGCACAGGCTGCGGCTGCCGACCAGTCCGCGCAGCAGGCCCTGGCCATCGCACGCGAGGCCCTTGCCAAGGCCCAGGCCCTGCAGGCGGCGGCCGGCAGCCGGCGCGATGCCGCGCGCGCCGAATGGCAGGCTGCGCAGGCCCGGCTCGCCGCGCCCGAGCGCGCCACCCAGCAGGAGGCCGCGCAACAGCAGCTGCTGCAGGCCCAGGCCGAGCACCAGGCGCTGTACGCACGCGTGGCCCAGACGGCGGCCAGCCTGCAGTCGGCCCGCCCCGACATCGTGGCCCAGGACATCGCGCGGCTGGCGCGCAGCATCGAGCAGCTGCGCGCCAGCCACCAGCAGCGCCACGAGCAGATCCTCGTGCTGCACAGCGCGCTGCAGCAGGCCGGCGCACAGGGCCTGGAGGAGCAACGCGCCGCGCTCGATGGCGAACTGCAGCGCGCGCTGCGCCGCCAGCACGAGCTGCAGCGCCGCGCCGCCGCGCTCGACCTGCTCTGCGAACGCCTGCAGGCACGCCGCCAGGCCACGCTGGCGCGGCTGCAGGCGCCATTGGCGCAGCGCCTGCAGCACTACCTGCCGCTGCTGCTGCCCGGCGCCAGCGTGCAGATCGACGAGCAACTGGCGCCCGCGCTGCTGACGCGGCCGCGCAGCACCGGCGCAGCCGAATCCGGTGCCGTGCAGGCACTGAGCTTCGGCGCGCGGGAACAGCTGGGCCTGATCAGCCGCTTCGCCTACGCCGACCTGCTGCAGCAGGCCGGCCGGCCCACGCTCCTGATCCTGGACGACGCGCTCGTGCACAGCGACAGCGAACGCCTGGGCCACATGAAGCGCGTGCTGTTCGATGCTGCCCAGCGCCACCAGGTGCTGCTGTTCACCTGCCACCCGTCGCTGTGGCGCGACATGGGCGTGCCCGTGCGCACGCTGGACGGCGCGGCGGCCTGAACCGGGACGGGCCCATGCCCCGGGCCGCAGCGGCCGACTTCAGATGCTGCGCTGGTTCACGCGCCGCGACAGCGCCTCGGCACTCTCGCGCCGCTCGCTGTAGCGGTCGACCAGCACGCCGGCGCAGTCGCGCGTGAGCAGCGTGAACTTCACGAGTTCCTCCATCACGTCGACCACGCGCTCGTAGTACGCCGAGGGCTTCATGCGCCCGTCGTCCTCGAACTCGGCGAAGGCCTTGGCCACGGAGGACTGGTTCGGGATGGTCAGCATGCGCATCCAGCGGCCCAGCACACGCAGCTGGTTCACGGCATTGAAGGACTGCGAGCCGCCCGAGACCTGCATCACGGCCAGCGTCTTGCCCTGCGTCGGCCGCACCGCGCCGCTGGACAGAGGGATCCAGTCGATCTGCGACTTGAGGATGCCGCTCATGGCGCCATGCCGCTCGGGCGAGCACCAGACCATGCCTTCGGACCACTGCGCCAGCGCGCGCAGTTCCTGCACCTTGGGGTGCCCGTCGGGCGCGCCGTCGGGCTGCGGCAGGCCGCGCGGGTCGAAGATGCGCGGCTCGGCGCCCATGGCCTGCAGCAGCCGCGCGGCCTCCTCGGTCAGCAGGCGGCTGTAGGAGCGCTCGCGCACCGAGCCGTACAGCAGGAGGATGCGCGGGGGATGCGTGGCGCGCGTGGCGGGCAGCAGCTGCTGCAGGTCCGGCACGCGGAAGCACGCCGCGTCGAGGTGGGGCAGCTCAGGGCTTGGCAACGCGCTGGCCTTTCGCGTCGACGACGGCTTCGCCGTCTTCCTTGGCGAACGCGCCCTGCTGCGGGCGCGGCAGCAGGTCGAGCACGGCCTCGGAGGGCCGGCACAGCCGCGTGCCCAGCGGCGTCACGACGATGGGCCGGTTGATCAGGATGGGATGCTGCAGCATGTGGTCGATCAGCTGCGCGTCGGTCCACCCGGGTCGGTCCAGCCCCAGCTCGGCATAGGGCGTGCCCTTCTCGCGCAGCAGTTCGCGCGGCGTGATGCCCATGGCCGCGATCAGGCGCTGCAGCGTCGCGCGGTCGGGCGGTGTCTTGAGGTACTCGATGACCTGCGGCTCTTCGCCCGTGTTGCGGATCAGGGCCAGCACGTTGCGCGAGGTGCCGCAGGCCGGGTTGTGGTAGATCGTGATGGTGCTCATGGTCGGTTCCTTGTTGATGTTCAGGCCAGGCTGAGGCGCAGTGCCAGAGCGGCCAGCGTCACCAGCAGCACGGGCAGCGTCAGCACGATGCCCACGCGGAAGTAGTCGCCCCAGGCGATGGTCGTGCCCTTCTTCTGCAGCACGTGCAGCCACAGCAGCGTGGCCAGGCTGCCGATGGGCGTGATCTTGGGGCCCAGGTCGCAGCCGATCACATTGGCGTAGACCATGGCCTCCTTCACCACGCCGCTGGCCTGCGAGGCGTCGATGGACAGCGCGCCGATCAGCACCGTGGGCATGTTGTTCATGACCGAGGACAGCAGCGCCGTGAGCACGCCCGTACCCAGCGCCGCGCCCCAGACGCCGCCCTGCGCGAACCAGTCCAGCAGCGTGGCGATGCGGTCCGTCAGCCCGGCGTTGCGCAGGCCGTAGACCACCAGGTACATGCCCAGCGAGAACACCACGATCTGCCAGGGCGCACCGTGCAGCACACGGCGCGTGCTGATGACACGGCCCCTGCCCGCCACCGCCAGCAGCAGCACCGCGCCCCCCGCCGCCACCGCGCTGACCGGCACGCCCAGCGGCTCCAGACCGAAGAAGCCCACCAGCAGCAGCACCAGCACCACCCAGCCGGCGCGGAAGGTGGCCGCATCGCGGATCGCGGCGGCTGGCGCTTTCAGCTGCGCCATGTCGTAGCTGGCCGGAATGCTGCGCCGGAAGTACAGCAGCAGCACCAGCAGGCTGGCCAGCACGGCGGCGATGTCGACCGGCACCATCACGGCCGCGTACTGCGTGAAGCCCAGACGGAAGAAGTCGGCCGAGACGATGTTGGGCGGCCGGCGAGAAGCCCAGCGCCACCAGCATGGCCATCACGATGGGCGTGAGGATCAGCGCCGCGCCATCGTTGGCGAACAGCGCCGCCACGGCCGCGCCCAGCAACACGATGAAGGCGAACAGCCGCGTGCCGCGCCCGCCACCCCAGCGCGCCACGTGCAGTGCGGCCCATTCGAAGAAGCCGGCCTCGTCCAGCAGCAGGCTGATGACGATCACGGCCACGAAGGTGGCGGTGGCGTTCCAGACGATCCGCCAGACCACCGGGATGTCGGCCAGCTGCACCACGCCGAACAGCAGCGCGAGCACGGCGCCGAGCGAGGCGCTCCAGCCGATGCCCAGCCCGCGCGGCTGCCAGATGACGAGCACCAGCGTGAACAGGAAGATGAGGATGGCAGCGGGCATGGTGCGTGGCGAAGAAGATGACGTGGCGCAGGACGGCCGCCGTGGCGGCGCCACGGCAGGCCGGCCGAAGAAGGTTCAGAGGCGTTGCAGCGCGGCGCGCAGCTGCGCGTCGTCCAGCGTGTCGAACGGCAGCTGCGCCAGTGCGCGCATGCGTTCACCGATGGCCCGGCGCGTGGCCTCGAAGGCGGCGCGCTTCTCGTCGGCGTTGCTGCCGGCGTTCGACGGATCCGGGTAGCCCCAGTGGACCTGCACCGGCGACCCAGGCCAGTACGGACAGGTCTCGTTGGCCGCGCTGTCGCACACGGTGATCACCACGCGCATGCGCGGCGCGGCATCGCCGGTGAATTCGTCCCAGCTCTTGCTGCGGTGGCCGGCGGTGTCGATGCCCGCGGCCTGCAGCACCTCGGTGGCCAGCGGGTTGATGCGCCCGCTGGGGGCGCTGCCGGCGCTGTGGGCGCGCAGGTCGGCACCCAGCTGCCGCGCCCAGTGGTTGAGCATGCCTTCGGCCAGCACGCTGCGCGCGGAGTTGTGGGTGCACAGGATCAGGATGTTCGTCGTCATCTCAACGTTTTCCGATGTCGCGCACTTCGCGCTGGATGGCCAGCGTCTCCAGCTTGGCCAGCGGCAGCGCCAGCAGGAACTCGGTGCGTCGCTTGAGCGTGACGGCCATGTCCAAGAAGGCATGCCGCTTCGCATCGTCCGAGCCTTCCACCGCAGCCGGATCGGCCACACCCCAGTGCGCCGTGATCGGTTGGCCTGGCCACACCGGACAGACCTCACCGGCGGCCTGGTCGCAGACCGTGATCACGAAGTCCATGCGCGGCGCATCGGGCTCGGCGAACACGCCCCAGCTCTTGCTGGACAAGCCGGTGTCGTCGAAATGCAGGTGGCGCAGCGTCTGCAGCGCCAGCGGATGCACGCGGCCCCTGGGCTGGCTGCCGGCCGAGAAGGCGCGGAAGTGCCCGCGGCCGAGCTGGTTGAGCATGGCTTCGGCCAGGATGGAGCGGGCCGAGTTGCCGGTGCAGATGAACAGCACGTTCAGGGCAGGAGGGGTGGTCATGGCGTGGTCGGTGCTTGGTTGCTCAGCAGCGGCAAGGCGCCGCTTCGGTGACGGCGCAGGCCGCCCCCTCGCAGCAGTTGTCGGTGAGGTAGGCCAGCAAGCCGTTCATGGTCTCGAACGAAGCGCGGTAGACCAGGTTGCGGCCCTGGCGCTCCTGCGTCACCAGGCCGGCGTGGCTCAGCTCCTTGAGGTGGAACGACAGTGCGTTGGGCGCCACCTGCAACTGCCCGGCCAGTGCGCCCGGCACCAGGCCATCGGCGCCCGCCACCACCAGGGCGCGGAACACGCGCAAGCGCATGCCATGGGCCAGGGCTGCGAGGGATTGCACGGCATCGGTTTCGTCCATACATCGACTATACAACGATTGTTGAAGTGTCAGCAGATCTGCGCAACCGCCCCACTGGCCCCGGGCCTGCTGCGGCGCTGCGCGCCACGGCATGCCGCGCGCCCTTCTACAATTGCCGCCTTTTGCCGTTCGCAGCCCTCGGCGGACCGCAACCAGCCACCGCATGCAAGACCACTATCTCGCCCTGGGTGTCAGCCCTGGCGCGAGCCTGGCGGACATCAAGAAGGCCTACCGCCACCAGGCCGCCCTGCACCACCCGGACCGCAGCACCGCACCCGATGCCGCCGCGCGGTTCCGCGCCGTCCAGGAGGCCTACGAGGTGCTGGGCGACGAGGCCAGGCGCGAGGCCTACGACAACAACCGCAAGCGCAACCTGCTCGACGACCCGCTGGAAACGGCGCGTGGGATCTGGGCAGAGTATTTCCAGAAGCTCATTTAGCCCCGATGCACGTTTCTCCTTTCTTCCGCAACCTGCGCACCGCCTACCTGGCCGAACTCGACGACATGCGCCAGGACTCCGAGGGCGCCAATGTGCTGGACCGGCGGCTGGCCGAACGGCGCAAGGAAATCGGCTTCCTGGTCGCCATGCTCGAGCTGAGCCCCGAGATGGTGGCCGTGGTGCTGCACAAGGCCTTCCAGTTCCGCTCCGGCCCGGCCATGGAGCGCCTGCTGGCCTGCGAAGCCGGCAACCTGACCGCCTGGGACAGCCTGCAGCAGAACATCGTGATCGCCCCCTGGGCGCAGGCCACGGTGCAGCAGCTGCGCAAGCACCCGGCCGGCGACAACTTCCTCAGCGTGGCCGCCGCGCTGGAATACATGGTGGGGAGCACCCGGCAGGCCGCCGGTGGCGCGGACCAGGGCGACGACGCGGACGACGTGGATGCCGAGCACGACGACGACCGCGACGACGAAGAACGCCAGCCCCTCTCGGCCGACGACCTGGACGATGCCGACGCCCAGACCCGCGAAGACGCGCGCGCCGACTGGATGGCCGAGCAAGGCTTCGACCGCAAGGAGTGACATGAGCAACCACCTCGCCCTGATCGAGAAAACCCAGAGCCTGATCGCCGCAGGCGACATCGCCGGCGCCGAATCGGCCCTCACCGAGCTGGCCGACGCCGAGGGCGACCGCGCGTTGATGGTGGTGCTGGACGAGCTCGCGCCCAAGGACGTGCTGGCCATCATGCGCGAGTACGACCCCTCGCGCGAATCGGTCGTGAACCTGCTGGTCACGCCCGAGCAGTTCGCGCGCGCCATCGTCATCGAGAAGCGCTACAAGGACCTCACGCACACGCACCTGCGCGGCATGGTGAACTCCATCGTCTTCCGCGAGGACGCCGACCCCGTCGCCTTCCTGACCGCCGTGGGCGACCTGGAAGGCGGCAGCGAGGCCATGGCCAACTACTTCGCCGAGAAGTGGGCCCGCATCGAAGCCTTCGCGCGCACCGGCACCTTCGACACCGTGGAGGAAGACGGCGAGATGCTGTCCGAGCAGGCGCTGCTGGGATCGGCCTACGCCAGCCCGCGCGTCGAGCGCGAGGAAGTGGCCGACCAGGACTGGATGGAACTGGCCTGGCTGATGCGCTACGAGTGCCCCGACCTGTTCACCGAGATGCTGCTGGTGCTGCGCGCCCAGGCGCGCGCCCACCACCTGGGCACCGAGGACGAGGAAGAGGCCGGCGACGAGGACGCGCGCGTGGAAACCAAGGACACCGACCGCGGCCGCAGCACCCCCGCCGCGCGCGAGGACGACGAAGAGTCCGCGATCTGATGGAACAGGCTGCCCAAGCCATCGCGCTGTTCGACGAGCGCCCCTTCTTCGAGAGGGCGCTGCAGCATGGCGTGCGCCACGGCATCCTCGTGCCCGAGAAGCTGGCCGCGATGTGCCAGGAGGCGCCCAAGGGCATGGTGCAGATCGCGCGCTACTTCGGCACGGAATACCTGCGGCCCGACCTGGAACTGGCGCGCACGCGCCTGGTCAACCTCGTGAGCCTGTACCTGGAGGATTCCTGCGACGGCGACCTGGACCGCGCGGCCCAGTCCCTGCGCGACCACAGCCTGCTGTCGCGCTCCAAGGGCGGCTCGGACATGCTCAAGGCGCTGATCGTGATGCCGCAGAGCAGCCACTTCGGCATGCAGGAAGAGCGCGTCTTCGAGGACAAGCACATCCCCTTGCTGGCCAAGTGGTCGCTGCGCAGCCTGACCGAGGTCCAGGCCGAGCGTGCCGCGCGCAGCCATGCCGCGACGCTGGTGGAGGCCGCCGTCTGGATGGCCGCGCAGTTCGGGCTGGACGCCGACGACCTGGAAGACGCCGGCAAGGATGCCGAGGCCGTGCTGCGCACCGCCCTGCTCGTGCGCGCCTGCCGGCGCAATGCCATGCCGGACTGGCCCGCCTTCGAGAAGATGGTGCAGGGCCTGCGCAAGAAGTACGCGGCGCCGGCCCAGGTGCCCCTGGGCCCGCCCAGCGACCTGCCGGCCCCCTATGCTGCGGTCGTTCGGTCCGTGCTGGACTCCATCGTGCAGGACCTGCCCCGGATCCTCGACGCCTCGGTCGGCGTGCGCAGGCTGTTCGACCAGACGCCGGCCTTTCTGGGCCGCTACTTCTGGTCCGAGGACCCGCTGGCCGAGATCGAGCACCACGCCCGCAGCACCAGCGCCGTGTGGGACAAGGCCACCGAGGGCCACGGCGACGACAGCGCGCTGCTGACGCTGTTCCTGCGCATCGCCACGGGCGGCAGGCACGCCACGCTGATCAGCGAGAAGACCGCGCTGGCCCTGGTCAAGAAGATCCAGAAGTCGGGGCTCGATGCCGACCTGCCGCGCCGGTTCATCGCCGAGCATGCGCCCGCAGATCTGCGCGGCGACTACCTGCAGCTGTGGAATGCCTTCATCGCCGAAGCCGAGCCCGTGCTGCGCAGCGACCAGGTGCATGCCACGGCGGACGCGCTGGCGCTGCTGCGGCGGGAATGCAACGTCGGGGGCTGATGCTGCGTCACGCGGGTCCTGAACGGGCGCACGCATAGCAACTGCTATACGATCAGCCCATGAAAACCGCTCAACTTCCCCCTGTGCGGGTCACGCCTGCGGTGCGCGAGGAGATTGAACGCGTGCTGCACGAGGGCGAATCCCTCACGCAGTTCGTCGAGAAAGCCACGCTGGACGCGGCACGTCGGCGCCAGGCCCAACAGGCGTTCATCGCGCGCGGCCGTGCGTCGTTGGCCAAGGCCCGCAAGACGGGCGAGCTGTACGCTGCGGAAGACGCGCTTTCCGCCATGCGCGAGCGGCTGAACGCACGCATTGCGGCCCTGCGAAAAACCTGAGTTACCACCGCAAGCTGCCGTGCGTTACATCGTCCGTCTGACGGCTGAAGCGCTGGCGGATTTGCAGCGCCTCGAAGACTTTCTGATCGACCAGGCACTGCAGCACGGCGATGTCGACCTGCCCGACAGGGCCATGGACGCCATCCAGGAAGAGTTCCGCATTCTCCAGCGCAACCCGTTCACCTGTCGCATGGCCTGGGAGGATCCGCTGGAGCGGGAACTGGTCATCCCCTTCGGTGCCACGGGGTATGTGGCCCTGTTCCACATCGAGAGCGACAGCCTCGTGCTCGTCTCGGCCATCCGCCACCAGCGCGAGGACGACTACCACTGAAATTCACGCCGGTAGGGCGCCCACATAACGCCCGCGCGGACGGATCACCTGCGTCACGCCCAGCTGTTCGATGCTGTGCGCCAGCAGCCCCACGCTGCGCGCCGTGGCCATGATGCCGAAGGCGGCATCGGGCGGCAGGCCGTGGTGCGCGACCAGCGCGGCCAGCGCCACGTCCACATTGGGCCGCAGGCCCGTCAGCGCAGTCACGCGTTCGATGAAGCGCGCGATCACGGGCGGCGCCTCGAAGCGCGCCAGCAGGGCCGCCGCGCGCGGGTCGCCGTCCGGGTACAGGAAGTGGCCGAAGCCTGCGAAGGGCTGGCCCGTCGACAGGTAGTGCGCCAGCACCTGCTCCTCGCCCAGGCGCTCGACCTCGGCGAACAGCGCACGCACGCGGCCCGAGGCGTCGCCGTGCAGCGGGCCTGACAGCGTGGTGAGCCCGGCGAGCAAACAGGCCGGCAGCGAGGCGCCGTTGGACGAAGCGATGCGCGCCGCGAAGGCCGAGCTTGTGAGCTCGTGGTCCAGCAGCAGCACCAGGGCCGTGCGCAGCAGCCCGGCCACGGCCGGCGGCTGCTTCCAGCCGCGCGCCAGGCGCTCATGCAACGGCCCCTTGCCCGGCGCGGCGCCGAAGGCATCGGCCACCAGGCCCACGAGGCCCTGCCCTTCCTGGTGCAGCACGCGCGTGAGGCGCCCGCGCGTGGAGTGACCCGAGGCGGCCAGCTGTGCCAGTGCCGTGAACGCGGCAGCGCGGCCGGCCGGGCCGGCGGGCTTGCCCCCGACCGAAGCGAAGTCCACCGGCTGCTCGGCCTCCCACATCCACTGTGCGGCCTCTTCCAGCGTGGCCGATTCGGCCAGCGCCACCGCGTCGCGCCCGCGGTAGTGCGGCCGCCCCTTGAAGAAGGCCGTCAGCGCCGTGGGAATGCTGGGCTCGGCACCGAACAAGGTGTTGGTGGCCAGCGTCTCGTGCTTGCGGCCGGCCTGCTTGCGCTTGGCCAGGGCCGCCACATGCTCGGCGCGGTACAGGCTGCGCCGCGTGTCGGCCGGGTCGGGCATGACCTCCAGCTTGCCGCGGCTCACGTAGGCGTACACGGTCTGCGCGCGCACGCCGAGCTGGCGGCAGGCTTCGTCCATCGAGATCCAGGAGGCCATGGTCTGGGTTGTTGTGCTGCTTATATATTGATTTTATACATCAATATTTACATGTGGATCAATATAAAACTAGGATGCGCCAACTTCCGCCACCCCGCACCGACAGCCCATGAAACCGCGCGTCCTCCAACTGAACCCTATCCTGATCCCGGCCATCAACGAGGCGCTGGCGACGCGCTACGAGGTGCACCGCTACTACGAATTCAAGGACCCGGCCGGCTGGATGCGCGAGCATGGCGCCAGCATCCAGGCCGTGACCACGGGCGGCCACACCGGCATCTCGCGCGCGCTGCTGGAGCAGATGCCGAACCTCCAGGTGGTGGCCGTCAACGGCGTCGGCACCGATGCCGTGGACCTGGCCTACTGCCGCGCCCGCGGCCTGCCGGTGACGGCCACGCTGGGCGCGCTGACCGAGGACGTGGCGGACCTGGCCATCGGCCTGTTGATCGCGGCTTGCCGCAACCTCTGCGCGGGCGACCGCTTCGTGCGCGCCGGCCTCTGGGAGACCAACCCCTCGCCCGGCGCCATCCCGCTGGCGCGCCGCTTCTCGGGCATGCGCGTGGGCATCGTCGGCCTGGGCCGCGTCGGCCGTGCCGTGGCGGTGCGCGCCGCTGCCTTCGGCTGCCCCATCAGCTACACCGACCTGCGCGCCATGGGCGACGTGCCTTACGACTTCGTGCCCAATCTGGTGGACCTGGCACGCGCGTCCGACGCGTTGGTGCTGTGCGCAGCGGCCGACCAGGCCGAGGGCATCGTCAACGCCGCCGTGCTCGACGCGCTGGGCCCGCGCGGCTTCCTCGTCAACGTGGCGCGCGGCCGCCTCGTCAACGAAGCCGACCTGACCGAGGCCCTGGTGGCCGGCCGCATCGCCGGCGCCGGCCTGGACGTGTTCGTCGACGAGCCGCGCGTGCCGCAGGCGCTGCGCACGCACGAGCAGGCCACGCTGCAGGCGCACCGCGCCAGCGCCACCTGGGAGACGCGCACGGCCATGGCGCAGATGGTGCTCGACGCCGTCGACCAGGCCCTGGCCGGCCAGCGCCCCGCGATGAGCCTCACGACCTGACCCCTTTCCCTTCCGGAGACAAACCATGAGCACCAAACGCCACTTTCTTGTCGCCCTGGCCCTGGCCTGTGCCGCCCCCGCGTTCGCGCAGGGCTTCCCCAACAAGCCCGTCACGCTGGTCGTGCCCTTCCCGCCCGGCGGCGGCACCGACACCGGCGGCCGCGTGATCGCCGAGCAACTGGGCCGCCGCTGGGGCCAGCCCGTCATCGTGGAGAACAAGGGCGGCGCGGCCGGCCAGATCGGTGCGGACTTCGTCGCCAAGTCCAAGCCCGACGGCTACACGCTGCTGCTGGGCAACATCGGCACGCAGGCCATCAACCCGCTGCTGTACCCCAAGATGCCCTACGACGCGGACAAGGCCTTCGCGCCGGTCTCGCTCGTGGCCGAACTGCCCCTGGCCATGATGGTCAACCCCGCCGTGCCGGCCAAGACCGCGGCCGAGTTCGTCGCACTGGCCAAGGCCCAGCCCGGGCAGCTGAGCTACAGCAGCTCGGGCGCGGGCGGCGCGCCGCACCTGGCGGCCGAGATGTTCAAGGACCGGACGGGTGCCTTCATCCTGCACGTGCCCTACCGTGGCGGCGGCCCGGCCATCGCCGACCTGCTCGCCGGCCATGTGCAGCTGTCGTTCATGACCGTGCTCGAGGCCTCGGGCCACATCAAGGCCGGCAAGCTGCGCGCACTGGCCGTCACGGGCGACAAGCGCGTGCCCGCGTTCCCGGACGTGCCCACGCTGGCCGAGAAGACGCTGCCGGGCTTCAACGCGATCTCCTGGATCGGCCTGCTGGCGCCCGCCGGCACTCCGCAGGACGTGCAGGACAAGATCGCCGCCGACGTGCGCGCCGTGTTGGCCGACGAAGCCGTCAAGGCCCGCTTCGTGGCCCTGGGTGGCGTGCCGCGCGCCACGACGCCGGCCGAGTTCGCCAAGCTCATCACGGACGACCGCGCGCGCTACGCCCAAATCATCCGCAGCCGCAACATCACCATCGATTGACGGCCGGGCCACATTCCCTCGAACCGCCATGAACCACAATGCCTCCCCCCGCATCGCCCTCGTCACCGGTGCCGGCAGCGGCATCGGCCGCGCGGCCGCGCTGGGCCTGCTCGAAGACGGCTTCACCGTCGTGCTGGCCGGCCGCCGCGCCGAGCCCCTGCACACCCTCGTGGACCAGGCCGCGACCCGCGGCCAGACCGCACTGGCCGTGCCCACCGACGTGACAGTCCCGGCCAGCGTCGAGGCCCTGTTCGCCACCATCGAGAAGACCTACGGCCGGCTCGACGTGGTCTTCAACAACGCCGGCGTGAACGCGCCCGCCGTGCCCATGGACGAGCTGCCGCTGGACAAGTGGTTCGCCGTGCTCGACACCAACGTGACGGGCGTGTTCCTGTGCGCGCGCGCCGCCTTCGGCCTCATGCGCCGGCAATCGCCGCAGGGCGGCCGCATCATCAACAACGGCTCGATCTCGGCCCACGTGCCGCGGCCCTTCACGGCGCCCTACACCGCCAGCAAGCATGCCGTGAGCGGTATCACCAAGTCGCTCGCGCTGGACGGCCGCGCCTTCAACATCGTGGCCAGCCAGATCGACATCGGCAACGCGCTGACCGATTTGTCCGAGCGCATGACGCGCGGCGTGCTGCAGGCCAACGGACAGACCGCGCCCGAACCCATGATGGACGCGAAGCACGTGGCCGATGCGGTGCGCCACATCGCCGCGCTGCCGCTTTCGGCCAACGTGCTGAACATGACCGTGATGGCCAGCGCCATGCCCTTCGTCGGCCGCGGCTGACCGACAACCCCCCCGAGGAGACAGACCATGCAGCGCAAAACCCTGCTCAAGACCCTGGCCGCCGGCGCGGTGCTGGCCCTGGCGCCCACACTGGCGTCCGCCCAGGCGTACCCGACGCGGCCGATCAAGATCATCGTGCCGGCCCCGCCTGGCGGCGCCATCGACCTGATCGCGCGCGTGGTCGGCGACAAGCTCACCACCTCGATGGGCCAGCCCGTGATCGTGGACAACCGGCCCGGCGCCTCCAACAACCTGGGCACCGACGTGCTGGCCAAGTCGCCGGCCGACGGCTACACCATCGGCATCGTGGGCGGCAGCCACAACATCAACAAGTTCCTGTTCAGGAACCTGGGCTGGGACCCCGAGAAGAGCTTCGAGCCCATCGTCTACACCCACGTGGTGCCGCTGGTGTTCGCGATCTACCCGCAGATCCCGGCCAAGACCCTGCCCGAACTCGTGGCCTGGATGAAGGCGCATCCGGACCAGGCCAAGGTCGCCACCTCGGGCCGCGGCAGCGCGCAGGAGATGGCGGCCGAGATGTTCCGCATGGCCGCCGGCATCGACATGCTGCTGGTGCCCTACAAGGGCTCGTCGGCCGCGCACCCGGACCTGCTGGGCGGGCGCACGGCGCTGTACATCGACACCATCAGCGCCATCGGGCCGCAGGTGAAGGGCGGCAACGTGCGCGCGGTGGCGGTCTCCACGCTCAAGCGCACGGCGGCGCTGCCGGACGTGCCCACCGCCGACGAACAAGGCCTCAAGGGCTACGACGCGAACACCAACGGCGGCTTTCTGGCGCCAGCCGGCACGCCCAAGGCCATCGTCGACAAGCTCAACGCCGAGATCAACGCGGCCCTCAAGCTGCCGGACGTGCGCAGCAAGCTCGAAGCCGCCGGCATCGAGGTCCAGGGCGGCACGCCGCAGGACTATGCGGCGCTGATCAAGTCGGACCTGGCCAAGTGGGCCAAGGTCGTGAAGGCGGCGAACATCCAGCCGGACTGAATCTCAGGCCCCCGCGCTGCGCTGCTTCGCGCGGCGCGAGAACATGTTGAGCACCTCCACCAGCGTGGAGAACGCCATGGCGGCGTAGATGTAGCCCTTGGGCACGTGCACGCCGAAACCCTCGGCGATCAGCACGGCGCCGATCATGAGCAGGAAACCCAGGGCCAGCATCACCACCGTGGGGTTCTTGTGGATGAAGTTGGCCAGCGGCTCGGCCGCCAGCAGCATCACCGTCACGGCGACCAGCACGGCGATGACCATGACCGCGAGGTTGTCGGTCATGCCCACGGCCGTCAGGATGGAGTCGATCGAAAACACCAGGTCGAGCAGGATGATCTGCACGATCACCGAGGAGAACGACAGCGCCGCCGTCTGCTTGCCCTTCTCGAACACGCTGCCCGTGGGCACCGGGTCCACGGCATGGTGGATCTCCTTGGTGGCCTTCCAGATCAGGAACAGGCCGCCGGCGATCAGGATCATGTCCTTCCACGAGAACTCGGTCTCGAAGCTGGGCAGTCCGCTCGGGCCGACGTCGCCCTGCCAGCCCAGGTCGAACACCGGCGCCGTCAGGCCCACGAGCCAGGCGATCATGGACAGGAGGCCGAGCCGCATGACGAGCGCCAGGCCGATGCCCAGGCGCCGCGCCCGCGCGCGCTGGTTCTCGGGCAGCTTGTTCGACAGGATGGAGATGAAGATCAGGTTGTCGATGCCCAGCACGACTTCCATCACGACCAGCGCCGCGAGCGCGGCCCAGGCGGCGGGGCTGGTGAACAAGGCCTGCAGGCTTTCCATGGTGTGTTCCGGTCGGTGCGACGCGCCGCATCATGCGCCGCGCCGGCATCGGGCCTGCAATAGCCGGTCGCTGCGGCGGGCTTTCGTCGGCTGGCTCCGTAACGCCCGCATACAGGTGCCGCCGCCAGGCAACGCTACAGTGCCCCGACACCCACCCTCCAGAGAACACGCCATGCACTCCGCGAACCCGCCCGCGTGCGGCCGCCGCACGCTGCTGCAGGCCGCCGCCGCCCTGGCCTGCGCGCCCGCCATCGCCGCCCCGGTCGTGGACCCCTTCGCCTGGCCACGCGCCGATGCCAGCTTCGCCGCCGGTCTCGGCACCCAGCTCGACGAAGGTGTGCGCAGCGGCCAGTTCGCCGATCTGCACGCGGTGGTGGTGGTGCAGCGCGGCGCCATCGTGCTGGAGCGCTACTACACCGGCCCCGACGAGCGCTGGGGCCAGCCGCTGGGCCGCGTGGCCTTCGACGGCCGCACACGGCACGACCTGCGCTCGGTCAGCAAGAGCATCGTGGGCCTGCTCTACGGCCTCGCGCTGGCCGAGGGCAAGGTGCCCACGCCGGACCAGCCCGTGCTGGACGCCTTTCCCAACTACGCCGACCTGGCCGCCGAGCCGGCGCGCCGCGCCATCACCATCGCCCATGTGCTGTCCATGACCATGGGACTGGCCTGGAACGAGGACCTGCCCTACACCGATCCGGCCAACAGCGAGATCGCGATGGAGCGCAGCGCCGACCGCTACCACTACGTGCTGTCGCGGCCCATCGTCGGCGCGCCGGGCGCGGCCTGGCGCTACAGCGGCGGCGCCACCGCCCTGCTGGGCCACCTGATCGCGCGCGGCACGGGCATGCCGCTGCTGGAGTACGCGCGCGCCAGGCTGTTCGCGCCGCTGGGCATCGAGGACGTGGAATGGACGCCCGGCCTGAACGGCGAGGCCGCCGCAGCCTCGGGCCTGCGCATGCGCGCGCCCGACCTCGCGCGCGTGGGCCAGCTGGTGCTGGACCAGGGCCGCTGGCAGGGCCGCAGCGTGGTGCCGGCCGAGTGGATCGCGGCTTCGCTGACCCCGCGCACCGCTGCCTTCGAAGGCGTGCAGTACGGCTACCACTGGTACCTGGCGCGCGGTGCCGACGGGGCGCCCTCGGTCACGCTGGGCATCGGGCTGGGCGGGCAGCGGCTGGTGGTGGTGCCGGGCGCAGAGCTGGTCTACGTGGTCTTCATGGGCAACTACTACCGCAAGGACCAGCTGGGCCCGGTGTTCGCGGTGCAGCGCCTGATCCACGGCGCCGTCCGCTAGGGTCGGTGTCGGCTATCGTTCATGCCCGCACACCCCTGAAACGGACATCCCATGGCCATCGCCACGCTCGCCACCTGGCACCACCTCGTCTCCACACGCGACACCCGGGGCCTCGCCGACCTGCTGGCCGACGGGGTCGTATTCCACTCGCCCGTCGTGCACACGCCGCAGGTCGGCAAACCGGTGACGAGCCAGTACCTGGCGGCCGCCTTCCACGTCTTCTTCAACGAGAGCTTCCGTTACGTGCGCGAGACCACGGGCCCGTCGTCCGCGGTGCTGGAGTTCCAGGTGGAGATCGACGGCATCGCCGTCAATGGCATCGACAGCTTCCAATGGGACGCCGACGGCCGGATCACCGAGTTCAAGGTCTTCATCCGCCCGCTCAAGGCCATCAATCTGGTGCACCAGAAGATGGCGGCCATGCTGCAGGCGCGCCAGCCCTGATGCGCGTCCACGCCCCGCGCCGCCGCGACAGGCCCGCCCCTTGGAGCATGGCGAGCGCGCTGGCCATTCCGGTCTTCGTCCTGGTCTACGCGGCCGTGGCCCTGCTGTGGCATGTGCCTGCCTGGGTCGCTGGCCTGTACCTGGCGGCAAGCGCCGTGTGCTTCCTGGCCTATGCCCGCGACAAGTCGGCCGCCACCGCGGGCGGCGGGCGCACCTCCGAGCGCGCGTTGCTGCTGCTGGGCCTGGCCGGCGGCTGGCCAGGCGCGATCCTGGCGCAGCAGCGGTATCGCCACAAAACGAGCAAGGCCGCGTTCCGGCTGGCGTTCTGGGGCACGGTGGTGCTCAATGCGGCGGCCTTCCTCGCCCTGCATGTGCCCCTATTGCAGGCCTGGCGCGCATGAACCCGCGCGCCCGCGCCATCCGGCAGATGACCGAGCGCCTCTCGCGCGATGCCTTCCCGCGCTTGCAGATGGCGCTGATCGTGGCGCGGCGTTGAAGCCAGCGGGCCCGGAATCGGCACACGACTTGCGTGGTGCCCTCACCGGTCAGAATCCCGCCTGTTCACGATGATGTGCGCCGCCCCTTTCCCTACCAGATGACCGCTGTCGGCAATGTGCTCGCGGCCACGGGTCCGATCTACCTGCTGATCCTGGCCGGCTTCCTGTGCGTGCGCCTGCGCGTGTTCGACGCGACGCAGGTGCGCGTGCTAGGCCGCTTCGCCACGCTGATCGCGCTGCCGGCGCTGCTGCTGCGCGCGCTGGCCAGCCGGCCGCTGGGCGAGGTGCTGAGCCCGCGCTTCCTGGCGGCCTACGCGGCCGGCTCGCTCGCCGCGCTGGCGCTGGGCTTCGTGTGGGCACGCCGCGTGCGGCGCGAAGGCGTGACCAAGGCTGCGATCATGGGCATGGGCATGTCGGGCTCCAACAGCGCATTCTTCGGTTACCCGATCGCCTCGCAGCTGCTGGGGCCGGCGGCCGGCGTGGCGCTGGCGCTCGTGATGCTGGTGGAGAACCTGCTCATGATCCCGCTTGCGCTGTCGGTGGCCGACAGCGGCGGCGGCTCGGGCAGCGTGCTGCGCCGCCTCGCTGGCCTGGCCCATGCCATGGTGCGCAACCCGCTGGTCGTGGCCATCGCGGTGGGCATCACGGTCTCGGCGCTGGATCTGCCCGTGCCGGCCGTGCTGCACCAGACCATCAACATCGTCGCGGGCAGCGCGAGCCCGCTGGCGCTGTTCGCGATCGGCGGCGCGCTGGTGGGCCTGAAGCCCGGCGGCATGCTGGCCGACGTGGCCGCCATCACGTTGGGCAAGCTGGTGCTGCACCCGCTCATGGTGCTGCTGGCGGTGACCCTGCTGCCTCCCGTCGACACCGAGTTGGCCAAGGCCGCGCTGGTCTACGCCTGCGTGCCCATGATGAGCGTCTATGCCGTGCTGGCGCAGAAGTACCAGCTCGAAGGGGTCTGCGCGGCCGCGCTGCTGGCCACGATGACGCTGTCCTTCCTGAGCATCAACCTCTGGTTGGCGTGGATCTGAGACTCAGGCCCCTGGGCCCTGCTGCGTGAAGGCCTGCGCGAGAAAGTCGACGAAGCTGCGCACCCGGGCCGAGGTCTGGTGGCGCTGCGGGTAGACGGCGTAGATGTCGGCGTCGGGCGTGGCGTACTGCGGCAGCACCTGCACGAGGCGGCCGCTGCGCAGGTGGTGCTGCACGTCCCATTCGGCGCGCATCACGATGCCATGGCCGTCCAGTGCCCACTTCACCGCGATCTCGCCGTCGTTGGTGGTCAGGCTGCCGCGCGTCTTCACCGCCTCGGGCCGGGCGCCGCGGCCCTTGCCCTTGGCGGGCGTGAGGCGCCACACGCCGTAGGCCTCCTCGCCCTGGCGGATGCCGATGCAGTTGTGCGCCGTGAGGTCGTGCGGCACCCTGGGCATGCCGTGGCGCGCCAGGTAGGCCGGCGCGGCGCACAGCAGGCGGCGGTTGGCGCCCAGGTTGCGCGCGACGACGCGGCTGTCCGGCGGCGCGCCGAAGCGCACGCAAACGTCGTACAGGTCCTCGGTCGGCGCCGGCGGGCTGACCGACAGCTGCAGTTGCACCTGCACCTGCGGGTTCCTGCGCACGAAGCGCGAGACCAGTGGCGCCACATGGCTGCGGCCGAAGCCCAGCGTGGCGTTGACGCGCAGCAGGCCCTGCGGCGTGGCCTTGGACAGGCCCAGCAGTTCGCCCAGGCCGTCGATGTCCGCGAGGATGCGCCGCGCATGCTCCAGGGTGAGCTCGCCCTCGGGCGTGAGGCCCATGCGGCGCGTGGAGCGGTTCACGAGCAGCACGCCCAGGCGTGCCTCCATCTGCGCCAGCCGCTTGCTGACGGCCGGCAGCGTCACGCCGAGCTCGCGCGCCGCCGCGCTGAGGCTGGCCGCGCCGGCCAGGGTGGAGAAAAAGCCCAGGTCGGCGGGCTGGATGCCGTGGCCCATGGTGTTGAACACAAGTTAAGAATGGATTCACTTTAGCGCCGATCCAGCACCTGCCATCGTTCTTACAGTCCGTCCATCCCACCACTGTTCCCCAAGGAGACGGACCATGAAGACCTACAAGATCGCCACCATCCCCGGCGACGGCATCGGCAAGGAGGTCGTGCCGGCCGGCCGCGAAGTGCTCGAGGCCGTGGCGGCCAGCAGCGGCCTGCGTTTCGAGTTCGAGGACTTCGGCTGGGGCGGCGACTGGTTCCGCGCCCACGGCGAGATGATGCCGGCCAACGGCCTGGAAGCACTCAAGGGCAAGGACGCCATCCTGTTCGGCTCGGCCGGCGACCCGCACATCCCCGACCACGTCACGCTGTGGGGCCTGCGCCTGAAGATCTGCCAGGGCTTCGACCAGTACGCCAACGTGCGGCCCACACGCATCCTGCGCGGCATCGACGCGCCGCTCAAGCGCTGCGGCCCGGACGATCTGAACTGGGTCATCGTGCGCGAGAACTCCGAGGGCGAATACTCCGGCGTGGGCGGCCGCGTGCACCAGGGCCATCCCATCGAAGCCGCGACCGACGTGTCCATCATGACCCGCGTGGGCGTGGAGCGCATCCTGCGCTACGCGTTCCAGCTGGCCCAGAGCCGCCCGCGCAAGCAGCTGACCGTGGTGACCAAGAGCAACGCACAGCGCCACGCCATGGTGATGTGGGACGAGATCGCCGCCGAGGTGGCCGCCGGCTTCCCCGACGTGCACTGGGACAAGGAACTCGTGGACGCGATGACGGCGCGCATGGTCAACAAGCCCGCCACGCTGGACACCATCGTCGCCACCAACCTGCATGCCGACATCCTGTCGGACCTGGCGGCCGCGCTGGCCGGCAGCCTGGGCATCGCGCCCACCGGCAACATCGACCCCGAGCGCCGCTACCCGTCGATGTTCGAGCCCATCCACGGCTCGGCCTTCGACATCATGGGCAAGGGCCTGGCCAATCCGGTCGGCACCTTCTGGTCGGTCGTGATGCTGCTGGAGCACCTGGGCGAGCACGCAGCGGCCCAGCGCGTGATGGCCGCCATCGAGCAGGTGACGGCCGACCCCCAACTGCACACGCGCGACCTGGGCGGCCGGGCCACCACGGCCCAGGTCACGCAGGCCGTCTGCGCCCTGGTGGCCGGCAGCGCCCAGCGCAAGGCCGCCTGAGCCCGGCGGGCTCTGCGCCCGCGCCCTTTCCGCCCGCCCCCTTTGCGAAGCAGCCGCCAGCGCTGCGGGGGACGGTCTTTGCCCGCTGATTCCTGGAGACACGCATGAACCGCCGCAACACCTTGGCCACGCTGGCCTTGTCCCTCGCCTGTGGCCTGGCCTCCGCCCAGACCTTCCCGACCAAGCCGATCACGCTGATCGTGCCCTTCCCGCCCGGTGGCAGTTCCGACGCGCTGGCCCGTGCGCTGACCATGCCGCTGTCGCAGGCGCTGGGCCAGAGCGTCATCGTCGAGAGCCGGCCTGGCGCCGGCGCCACCATCGGCGCAGACTTCGTCGCCAAGTCCAGGGCTGACGGCCATACCTTGCTGATGGGCGCCGTGCACCACACGATCGCCACCAGCGTCTACAAGAAGCTGCCCTACGACTTCGAGAAGAGCTTCACGCCCATCACCACGGTGGCGCTGGTGCCCAATGTGCTGGTGGTCAACGCCAAGTCCAGCGCCACCGATGTCAAGGGTCTCATCGCGTTGGCCAAGGCCGCGCCGGGCAAGATCGCCTACGGCTCCAACGGCAACGGCACGGTGCAGCACCTGATCGGCACGCAGTTCGCGGGCCTAGCGGGCGTGGAACTCGTCCACGTGCCCTACAAGGGCAGCGCGCCGCTGACGACCGACCTGCTGGGCGGGCAGATCGACCTGTCGTTCGACACGCTGACACCACTGGTACAGCACATCCAGGGCGGCAAGCTGCGCGCGCTGGCCGTGACCACGGCCAGGCGCTCGAGCACGCTGCCCGATGTGCCCACGCTGGCCGAGTCCGGCATGCCGGGCTTCGACCAAGGGACCTGGTTCGGCATCCTCGCGCCTGCGGCCACGCCCAAGGACGTCGTGGCCCGACTCAATGCCGAGATGACCAGGATCATCCATTCGCCGGAGTTCAAGAAGCGCATGGAAGAGATCGGCGCCGAGCCCGTGGGCGACACGGCCGAGCAGATGGCCGCGCGCATCAAGGATGACACGGCCAAGTACGCCAGGCTCGTCAAAGACGCCAAGGTGGCGATCGAGTGAGGTGCCGGGTCGGCCCCCTGGCGAACGCCGTGAGCAGCTGCGCCGGGGTTTATCCGGCCGGCGGCCGGCGGCGCGCGGCCCAGGCCTGCGCCAGCCCCAGCAGCCAGCACGCAGGGCAGCCGCGCAGCAGCAGCAAAGCGCCGATGCCCGCGGCCATGCGCAAGGGCGCAGGCCATGTGGCTGCCAGCAACGCCAGCGTGACGAACGCGACCGCGGCCAGGCCGCGCAGCAGGTGCACGGTGATGGAAGAGCTGCAGAACATGCTCAGTCCCTCTGTTGGCGCGCAGGGCCATGCGGTTCGGCTGCGGTCCCGTTGAACCAGTAGCCGCTGGCCATCAGGACGGTGCGCACCTGCATGCGGGCGCGGTGCAAGCGGCTCTTGACCGCGTCCACGCTGATGTCCAGTTGTGCCGCCACCTCCGGTGCGGTCAGTTCGTGCAGGTCGCGCAGCACCAGCACCTCCCGGTACGGTGGGGCCAGCGCCTCCACCGCGCGCGCCAGGTCCAGCCGAAGCGCCAGCGGTACGGCGGGCGCCGCGGGATGGTCAGCCTCTGGCAGCGCCTCGAGCGGCTGGGTGCGGCCACGCCCACGCAGCAGGCGATGGCACTCGCCTCGACGATGCGAAAGAGCCAGCTCACGAACGTGGCGGCGGTGCGCAGCGCGCCCACGTGGCGGTACAGCCGCCAGAGCGCCACTTGCACAGCGTCTTCGGCGTCCTCGCTGGTGGAGCAGGTGCGGCGCGCGAAGCGGCGGATGTCGGGCAGGCTCACCCGCATCAACTCCAGCACCGCACCGGGCGTGCCGTTGCGGGCGGCCTCGACCAAGGCCAGGCGGTCTGCGGTCAGGCTCATCGCGCCACGGGCTTGCGCCCCAGCAACGCGCACGCAGGACAGAAGCCCACGATTGCAGTCCCTGCCAGCGTGCACGCGCTGACCCCGGCGGCCCAGGCCAGCGGGGCGATGTCGGACCAGACGTAGGCGACGGTCAGCGCAGCCGCCGCCAGGGCGAGCCGGGCAGCACGCTCTGCCAGCGGCAGGTTGCGTTTCAGGTAAAACATGTTCGGTTCCTCATGGGTGATGGTGACCGATGCCAAGAGTCACCAGCGCAGCCAAAGGATTCGCGCTGACCTGAAAAAAGTGCTCGATGTGCCGATGAAGGCTCCCAACTTCACCCGTCAGCAGGGGTGCGCGCTGGCCGTATGGGCGCTCAGTAGCCGACCGTGAAGCGCTGCCGCGCGTGCGCGGGTCGCTCGATCTCGTCGGCCAGCGCGATCGCGAAATCTTCCATCGAGATGTGACTGTTGCCCTGCGCGTCGACCAACAGTTGGTCGCCACCCAGCCGGAACTGGCCAGTGCGCTCGCCCGGCGCGAACAGCGCCGAGGGCGACAGGAAGGTCCAATCCAGATCCTTCTCGCTGCGCAGTGCCTGCAGGAACACGCGGCCGGCACCGGCCTCGGCCTTGTAGGCGTCCGGAAACTGCGGCGTGTCGATCAACGCCACGCCGGGCGCCACCTCCAGGCTGCCGGCGCCGCCGACCACGGCGATGCGCGGCACGCCGGCCTGCCTGGCCGCCGCCAGCAGCGTGGCGGCATCGATGCCGCCGACGAAGCGCGTGGCGCTGACCACCACGTCGTGGCCCCGCAGCAGCGGCGCCAGCTTGGCGGCCTGGGTGGCGTCGGCCGCGGCCAGCGTGAGGCCGGGGCGCGCCGCAGCCTTGGACGGATCGCGGGCGATGCCAGTCACGCTGTGGCCGCGCGACAGCAGTTCGTTGGCGATGCGGGAACCGGCGTTGCCGGTGATGCCGAGGATGGCGATCTTGGACATGGATGAATCTCTTTCCTGGGAATGAACATGCGGGACACGGCCCGTGGTGGGCATCGTAGGTTGCTTCGTTCGGCGGAAAAACCGCCTACCATGCAATGCTTTGTTGCTTCGTTCGATGAAATCATGGACCGCCTGACTGCCGCCGAAGTCTTCGTGCAGATCGCCGAGCGCGGCAGCATGGCGGCTGCCGCCACGGCGCTGGACATGTCGCGCGCCATGGTCACGCGTTACCTGGCGCAGATGGAGCAATGGGCCGGCGCCCGGCTGCTGCACCGGACCACGCGCCGGCTCAGCCTCACCAGCGCGGGCGAGCAGGCGCTGGCCCACAGCCGCCAGCTGCTCGCGGTGGCGCGCGAGCTGCCGCGCGTGGCCGAGGACGAGCGCCAGGCCGATCCGGTGCGCGGCCTGCTGCGCCTGGCCTGTGCGCAATCGCTCGCGCAGGAGGTGCTGGCGCCCGCGGCGGCGGTGTTCCTGCAGCGCCATCCGCTCGCGGCCATCGATTTCCGCGTGGATTCGCGCGCCGTGAACCTGGTCGAGGAGCGCGTGGACCTGGCCATCCGCATCAGCAACCAGCTGGAGCCGGGCCTCGTCGCGCGGCGGCTGGGCGATTGCGCCTCGGTGGTCTGCGCCTCACCCGACTACCTGGCCCGCCACGGCACGCCGCAGCGGCCCGAGGACCTGGCCGCGCACCGCTGCCTCACCTACTCCTACTTCGGCCGCAGCGTCTGGGAATTCGCCGACGCCCAGGGCCGGCCCGTCGGCGTGCCCGTGGGCGGCCCGCTCAGCGCCAACGAGACCCAGGTGCTGCTGGCCGCTGCGGCGCAGGGCGTGGGCATCACGCTGCAGCCGGTCTATGCAGCGGCTCCGCTGCTGGCGGCAGGACGGCTGCAGGCCCTGTTGCCGCTGTGGGTGCCGCAGGCCCTGGGCGTGCATGCGCTGTACCAGCCGCAGCGCCGGGTGCCACCCGTGCTGCGTGCGCTGCTGGACTTCCTGGTCGACTGGTTTGCCGCGCCAGGGCACTGGCCCGCGGCACCGGCCGGCCCTGCCCGCAGCCGGAGACCGCGCGTCTAAGCTTCCTCGAAAAGCTTCGTTGGCCCGGCCCGGGCCGGCTCCCAGAATGGGGCGCTCCTTCTTCTGGACGACGACGCGCATGCGCACTTTGATCATCCCGGGCTGGCGCAATTCCGGCCCCGGCCACTGGCAGAGCCTGTGGGAGGCCCGGCTGCCCGACGTCACGCGCGTGCAGCAGGACGACTGGGTCGCACCGCGGCGCGCGGCCTGGTTGGAGAACACCGTGCGGGCCATCCTGGCCCGGCCCGATCCGGTGCTGCTGGTGGCCCACAGCCTGGGTTGCATCGTGGTGGCGCACCTGCCGCCCGAGGCCCAGGCGCGCGTGCATGGCGCGCTGTTGGTGGCGCCCGCGGACCCCGAGCGCCGCGCCGTGCTGGTGGACTTCGCGCCCGTGCCGCACGCGCGGCTGCCGTTCCGCAGCACGCTGGTGGCCAGCACCAACGATCCCTACTGTCCCGTGCGCCTGGCCGGCGCCTATGCGCGCGCCTGGGGCAGCCAGCTGGTGCGGCTGCCCGACGCGGGGCACATCAATGTGGATTCGGGCCATGGCGAATGGCCGCAGGGGCTGGAATTGCTGCGGGCGCTGGAACAGGCACCGCCGCGCCCGGCGGAGCAGCCCACGCCCCGCCTGCGCCGCGCCACGCTCGCGCTGGCCGCGCGCTGATCAGCGCGCGGGCTTGGCCAGCTGCTCGACGGCCTGCAGCGTGCGCGTCACATGCGCCTCGGGGTCGGAGCCGTGGTGCGTGAACACGATCTTGCCGTCCTTGGCGATCACGTAGGAGATGCGGTCGGCCATGTCGGCGCGCCAGGACGAGCGCGCGTCGTAGTCTTCGATGGTCTTGGGATTGGCGCCGGCCACGGCGAACTTGTCGCGGCAAGCCTCGACCGAGAAGCGCTTGAGCGTGTCGATGTTGTCGCCCGAGACACCGACCACGGTGGCGCCCAGTGCGGCGAAGCGCTCGCTGGCCTCGGCGAACAGGTGCGCCTCCACCGTGCAGCCCTGGGTGAAGGCCTTGGGGAAGAAGTAAAGCACGACCGGACCCTTGGCCAGCGCCTCGGTCAGCTGGAAGCGGAAGGTCTTGCCGCCCAGCGCGGCCTCGGCCGCGAAGGACGGTGCCGCGTCACCGGGCTTGAGCGCGGCCTGCGCGGCGGACAGGGACAGGGCGCAGGCGGCGAGCACAAGCGCGCGGCGCCGGGACAGTCTCAGGTTCACGTGCTTCTCCGTTGGACGAAGCGGCGAGTGTGCCAGCCCGGCGATGCCCCTTGTGCTCACACGTCGAACTTCACGCCCTGCGCCAGCGGCAGCGCGCGCGAGTAGTTGACGGTGTTGGTGGCGCGCCGCATGTAGGCGCGCCAGGCATCCGAGCCGGACTCGCGGCCACCGCCCGTCTCCTTCTCGCCACCGAAGGCACCACCGATCTCCGCGCCCGAGGTGCCGATGTTGACGTTGGCGATGCCGCAGTCCGAGCCGCTCGCGGACAGGAAGCGTTCCGCCTCGCGCAGGTCGTTGCTGAAGATGGCGGACGACAGGCCCTGCGGCACCTCGTTCTGCAACGCGATGGCTTCGTCGAAGTCGGTGTAGGCCAGCACGTAGAGGATGGGCGCGAAGGTCTCGTGGCGCACCGTGTCGGTCTGCGCCGGCATCTCGACGATGGCCGGGCGCACGTAGAAGGCCTGCGGAAATGCATGGTCCAGCACGCGCTCGCCGCCCGTCACGGTGCCGCCCTCGGCGCGTGCTGCGGCCAGCGCGGCCTGCATGGCCTCGAAGGCCTGGCGGTCGATCAGCGGGCCGACCAGCGTGCCGGCCTCCAGCGGGCTGCCGATCGGCAGCCTGGCGAAAGCCGTCTTGAGCCGCCCGACCAGCGCATCCTTGACGCTGGCGTGCACGATGAGCCGGCGCGTGCTCGTGCAGCGCTGCCCGGCCGTGCCCACGGCCGCGAAGGCGATGCCGCGCACCGCGAGGTCCAGATCGGCACTGGGCGTGACGATCACCGCATTGTTGCCGCCGAGCTCCAGCAAGGAGCGGCCGAAGCGCTGCGCCACGCGCGGCCCCACTGCGCGGCCCATGCGCGTGCTGCCCGTGGCAGAGACCAGGGCCACGCGCGCATCGTCGACGAGCACCTCGCCCGTCTCGCGCAGGCCCACGATGACCTGGTTCAGCTGCGCGGGCGCCTGGCCGAAGCGCCGCGCCGCCCGCTCGAAGATGGCCTGGCAGGCCAGCGCGGTCAGCGGCGTCTTCTCCGAGGGCTTCCAGACCACGGCATTGCCGCAGACCAGCGCCAGCGCCGCGTTCCAGGCCCACACCGCCACCGGGAAGTTGAAGGCCGTGATGACGCCGACCACGCCCAGCGGATGCCAGGTCTCCATCATGCGGTGGCCGGGCCGCTCCGAGGCGATGGTCAAGCCGTACAGCTGGCGCGACAGGCCGACCGCGAAATCGCAGATGTCGATCATCTCCTGCACCTCGCCCAGGCCTTCGGTCCCGATCTTGCCGGCCTCGATGGAGACCAGCTCGCCCAGTTGCGGCTTGGCCGCGCGCAGCTCCTCGCCGAGCAGGCGCACGAGTTGGCCGCGCTGGGGCGCCGGCACATCGCGCCAGGCCAGGCTGGCGGTCCGGGCCATGCCGATGGCGCCGGTCACCTGGGAGGGGCCTTCGATGGCCAGTTCGGCCAGCAGGCTGCCGTCCACCGGCGAGCGGACCGCCAGCGGGCCGGCGGCCAGCTGCGCGGGGTCCACGCCCAGCGCGGACAGGAGGGAGAGGCTGCGTTGTTTCAGGTCGGACATGGTGCGGCAACAAGGCGGTGGTGGTCCCGCACTTGTACCCGACCTCGGCCCGCCCTTGCAGACTCAGCGCTGCTGGCCCCAGCGGCGCACGGTCAGCCGCTCCAGCGTGGCGAAGCCCAAGGTCTCCACTGCGAGGCCGATCAGCACCACGGTCACGAGACCGGCGAACACCTTGTCCGTGTACAGCTCGTTGCGGTTCTGGAAGATGTACCAGCCGAGGCCGCCCTGCCCCGAGCTCGCACCGAACACGAGCTCGGCGGCGATCAGCGTGCGCCAGGCGAAGGCCCAGCCGATCTTCAGGCCCGACAGGATGGCCGGCAGCGCGGCCGGCACCAGGATCTGCAGCGCATAACGCAGGCCGCGCAGGCCGTAGTTGCGCCCGGCCATGCGCAGCGTCTCGGGCACGCCCTGGAAGCCCGCGAAGGTGTTGAGCGCGAGCGGCCACAGCACCGAATGGATCAGCACGAACACCAGGCTGCCGCGGCCCAGGCCGAACCACAGCAGCGCCAGCGGCAGCAGCGCGATGGCCGGCAGCGGGTTGAACATCGAGGTCAGCGTGGACAAGAGGTCGCGGCCCAGCTGCGTGGACACGGCCAGCAGCGTCAGCGCGAAGGCCAGCAGCACCCCGGCCACATAGCCCTGCAGCAGCACCGACAGCGAGATGCCCACGCGGCCCAGCAGTTCGCCGCTGGCGAAGCCCTCGAGCAGCGCGCGCATGGTGGCGCTGAAGGTAGGCAGCAGCAGGTCGTTGTCCTGCCAGCGCGCGAGCAGCTCCCAGAGGATGGCCAGCACCGCGAGGATCAGGCCCTTGCGCAGCCAGGCCTGCTGCCACAGGCGCGTGCCCAGGGGCAGCGCGCGTTCGACGCTGCCCTCGGTATAGGGCTGCAGCGGCCATTCAGCTTCGGGCCGCACCGGGGGATTCAGCGCACTCATGCGGTCTTCTCTTCTTCAAACAACAGGTGGTGGATGCGCTGCGCCGTCGCCTGGAACTCCGCGCCGCCCGTGCTTTGCAGATCGAAGGCGTGGCTGTTGATCTCGGCGCGCATGCGGCCCGGGTGCGGCGACAGCAGCGCGATGCGGCTGCCCACCACCAGGGCCTCTTCGATCGAGTGCGTGACGAACAGCAGCGTGAAGCGCACCTCGTCCCACAGCGCGAGCAGTTCCTCCTGCATCTTGCGGCGGGTGAGCGCGTCCAGCGCCGCGAAGGGCTCGTCCATGAGCAGCACGCGCGGCTGCATGGCCAGCGCGCGGGCGATGGCCACGCGCTGCTTCATGCCGCCCGACAGCTGGTGCGGGTGCACGTCGGCGAACTTGGACAGGCCCACCTTGTCCAGGTAGTGCAATGCGCGCTCGCCGGCCTCCTTGCGGCCCAGCGTGCGGGAAGCCAGCAGCGGGAACATCACGTTCTCGCGCACGGTCTTCCAGGGCGGCAGCTGGTCGAACTCCTGGAACACGACGATGCGGTCCGGTCCCGGCGCCGTGACGCGCTTGCCGTCGAGCCGGATCTCGCCTTCCACGGGCGCGATGAAGCCGGCGATCGCCTTGAGCAGCGTGGACTTGCCGCAGCCCGAAGGCCCCAGCAGAACGTAGCGCTCGGCCGCATGCACGTCGAAGCCCACGCGGTGCGTGGCGCGCACCACGCGCTCGGGCGTGCGGTACTCCAGGCTCACGCCGTCGACCTGCAGCAGCGCGCTGCCATCGGTCTGGCGCGCGGCCTGCGCGGGCGCCACCGGGCCAGGTGCGCGCAGCGGGTTTCCCGGCACGGCATGGCGCAAGGTGGGGGCGGCAAGTTGCATGGTCATCTCACGATCCAGGGCGCGCCCAGGCCTCCTCGAAGAAGTAGTCCTTCCAGGAACCGGCCTGGTTCTTCAACACGCCGAGCTTGTGCAGCTCCTGCGCGTACACGATGCTGCGTTGGGGCGACACGGTGAAGTCGTTCTCGGGGTCCTCCACGATCTGGCGCACCAGCGCCGGGGCCAGCTTGGACTTCTGCACGCGGATGAAGATGTCGGCCGCCTTGGCCTTGTCGGCCTTGACGATCTGCTCGGCCTCCACCAGCGCGTTGTAGAAGGCCTGCGTGGTCTTGGGGTTCTGCTCGCGGAACTTCTGCGTGGTGTAGAGCACGTTGAAGGTGGCCGGCCCGCCCAGGATGTCGTAGCTGCTGGCGATCTTGCGCACCTTGGGGTTCGCGGCCAGCGCCTGGTAGTAGAACGGCGCGCTGGAGAAATGCGTGCTGATCTCGGTGCCGCCCGAGACCAGGGCGGCCGTGGCCTCGGGATGCGGCAGGCTCACCGAGATCTCGTCGAAGCGCTTGAAGTCGTCCTTGCCGAACAGGCGCGCAGTTTCAATCTGCAGCGTGCGCGACTGGAAGCCCACGCCGGCAGCCGGCACCGCGATGCGGTCCTTCGGCCCCAGGTCCTTGAGCGATTGGACCTCGGGGTTGTTGGTCAGCAGGTAGTTGGGCAGGGAGCCCAGCGCGGCCAGCGCTTTCACGTTCTGGCGCCCCTTGGTGCGGTCCCACAGCGTGAGCATGGGCGGCACGCCGGCCGAGACCACGTCGAGCGAGCCGGCCAGCAGCGCCTCGTTCATGGCCGTGGCGCCCGAGATGCTGGCCCACTCAACAGCGACCTCCTGGCCCAGCGCCTTGCCGTGCTTCTCGATCAGTTGCTGGTCGCGTGCCACGTCCAGCAGCAGGTAGGCGATGCCGAACTGCTGGGCGATGCGGATCTTTCCCTCGGCTTGGGCGGGCCCGGCGGCCAGGCCCAGCGCGGCGGCCAGCGCCGCGGCAGCGGCAAGCGTTCTTCTGCGCAGCGCCATCTCAGTTCGCCTGGGCGCTGTGCGCGTCGTCGAAGAAGTAGTCGCGTGCGGACGCGGGCTTGTTCTTGATGGCGCCCACGCGGTGCATGAATTCGGCCAGGGTGTAGGTGTTCTGCGGCGCGGTGGTGAACTGCACCTCGGGGTTCTTGAGGATCGACAGCAGCAGCGCGCGGTCGGTCTTGGCGCCCGAGACCTTGAGGTAGATGTCGGCGGCCTGCTCGGGCTTGGCGGCGATGAACTGCGCGGCTTCGTTCAGCGCGTCGATGAAGGCCTTGTAGGTCTTGGGGTTCTCGCTGCGGAATTTCTCGGTGGCGTAGAGCACCGTGGCCGACGAGGGGCCGCCCAGCACGTCGTAGGACTTCAGCACCACGCGGGCCTGCGGGTTGCCCGCCAGCTCCTGTTCCTGGAACGGCGGGTTGCCGAAGTGGCCCGTGATCTCGGTGCCGCCCTTGATGATGGCGGCGGCCGCGTCAGGGTGCGGCACGGCCACGCTGATCTTGTCGAGCTTGGCGAAGTCCTTGTCGCCCCACAGCTTGGCGGAGGCCAGCTGCAGCACGCGCGACTGCACCGAGACGCCCACGGCCGGCACGGCGATGCGGTCCTTGTCCGTGAAGTCGGCGATCGTCTTCACGTTCGGGTTGTTGGTGACCAGGTAGTACGGGAAGTTGCCCAGCGAGGCCACGCCCTTGACGTTCTGGCGGCCTCGGGTGCGGTCCCAGATGGTCAGCAGCGGGCCCACGCCGGCGCCGGCCACCTCGATGTTGCCCGACAGCAGCGCGTCGTTGACGGCCGAGCCGCCCGAGAGCTTGACGAACTCGACGTTGATGTCCACGCCGGCCGCCTTGCCGTGCTTTTCGATGAGCTTTTGCTCCTGCGCCACGTTGAGCAGCAGGTAGACGATGCCGAACTGCTCGGCGATGCGGATGCGGCCTTCGGCGTGGGCGGCCAGGCTGCCGGCGAGCAGCGCGGCGCCGGTGGCGAGCGCGGCGAGGCGACGGGTGATGCGGTGCATGGTGGGGACAATCTCCAGGGTGAGCGAAGCCTGCCCACGCCGCGGCGTGGGCAGAAAAAAGACGGGAACAGACAGGATCAGAAGGGCTGGTCGCCCTCGATCGTGGTGCGGTAGAGCTTGCGGCGTTCGCTGTCGGGCGTGCCGGCCGCCAGGTGCAGCACCGAGCGGTTGTCCCAGAACACGATGTCGTGCGGCAGCCAGCGGTGGCGCAGCTGGAATTCAGGCTTCGTGCTGGCCGCGAACAGCAGCTCCAGCAGCGCGCGGCTCTCGTTCTCGGGCAGGCCGACGATCTTCGTCGTGAAGTGCTCGCTGACGAACAGCGCTTTGCGGCCGGTCTCGGGATGGGTGCGCACGACCGGGTGCACGACCGGCTTCACCTCGTCGAGCTGGGCCTGCGTCAGCGCCGGACGCCAGGGGCTGCGCGCGCGCAGTTCCTCGTACTTGGCCAGGTAGCTGTGCTCGGCCTTCAGCGTGGCGATGCGCGCCTTGACGGGCTCGGGCAGCGCCTCGTAGGCCGCGTGCTGGTCGGCGAACAGCGTGTCGCCGCCGGCGTTCGGCAGTTCCTGCGCGTGCAGCAGCGAGCCCAGGCTGGGCTTTTCCTTGTACGACAGGTCCGAGTGCCAGTAGTGGCCCGCATCGCCCAGGCCGATGGGCTGGCCGTCCACCTTGATGTTGGAGACGATCAGCACCTCGGGATGGCCTTCCAGCTGGAACTTCTTCTGCACGTGGATCTGCAGCGGGCCGAAGCGGCGTGTGAAGGCCACGTGCTGGGCAGGCGTGATGCGCTGGTCGCGCAGCACGAGCACGTGGTGGTCCAGGTGGGCGCGGTGCAGGCGTGCGAAGTCGGCGTCGTTGAGGGGCTGGGCCAGGTCCAGCCCCAGCACCTCGGCACCGAAGGGCGCATCGAGGCGGCGCACCTCGAAGGCCTGAGCGGGTGCGTCGGACAGGGCGGGAGAATCGAGCAAGGCGGACATGGATGGGCAACAAGAGGCTGCAGCGTGCAGCGATGCGCCGCACTGTAGGCCGCCCATGCACGCCGACCAACGATTGTTTATTTGCTTGCTTATGCAAAAAACTTCTGTGCAAGCCCTCTTGAACGCACAAGCGTGTTTTGCGCATGCGCACATGCGCAGAACGCGCTATGCCTTCGCGTCGGGGCGCAGGGCCTGCGCCAGGTAGGGTGCGGTGGCGCTGCCACGCTGTCGAGCCACCTGCTGCGGCGGGCCGGCCGCGACGATACGCCCACCCTGCGGCCCTGCCCCCGGCCCCATGTCGATCAGCCAGTCGGCCGCTGCGGCCACGCGCATGTCGTGCTCCACGGCGACCACGGTGTTGCCTGCGGCCACGAGCTTGTCCAGCTGCGCGAGCAGCCGGTCCACGTCGGCCGGGTGCAGGCCGGTGGTCGGTTCGTCCAGCACATAGAGCGTGCCGCCGTTCTGCGGCCGGTGCAGTTCGGTGGCGAGCTTGATGCGCTGGGCCTCGCCGCCGCTCAGCTCGGTAGCGGGCTGGCCCAGCCGCAGGTAGCCCAGGCCGATGTCGCGCAGCACTTCCAGCGGGCGCAGCACGGCGGGCTCCTCGGCAAAACGCGCGCAGGCCGCGTCCACGGTGAGGTCCAGCACGTCGGCGATGGTGAGCCCTTCCCAGGTCACCTCCAGCGTCGCCGCGTTGTAGCGCTTGCCCTGGCAGTCGGGGCATGGCGCGTAGACGCTGGGCAGGAACAGCAGTTCCACGCTCACGAAGCCCTCGCCCGCGCAGGTCGCACAGCGGCCCTTGGCCACGTTGAACGAGAAGCGGCCGGCATCGAAGCGGCGCCGGCGGGCCTGCGGCGTGGCCGCGAACAGCTTGCGCACGGCGTCGAACAGGCCGGTGTAGGTGGCCAGGTTGGAGCGCGGCGTGCGGCCGATGGGCTTCTGGTCGACCTGGACCACGCGCGCGACATGTGCCATGCCCTCGTCGATGCGGCCCTGCACGGGCGGCAAGGCGGCCTGCGCCGTGTCCTCGCCCTCGGCCGCGGCACCGTCCTCCTCCGGCTCGGCGGGCAGGTGCAGGTGGCGGCGCGCCAGTTCGAGCAGGCCCTGGCTGACCAGGCTGGATTTGCCCGAGCCCGAGACGCCCGTGACCACGCTCAGGCAGCCAACGGGCAAGTCGGCGTCGACACCGTCCAGGTTGTGGTGCCGCAGGTCGCGCAGCCGCAGCCAGGCACGCGGTGCGCGCACCTGGCGTGGCGCCGGCACGTGCGCCGGATCCGGGAACAGGTAGGGCCGCGTCTGCGAGCGCGCGACGCCCGCCAGCCCGGCAGGCGGGCCGCTGTAGAGCACCTCGCCGCCTTGGCTGCCGGCCGCCGGCCCCACGTCCACGAGCCAGTCGGCCGCGCGCATGGTGGCCACGTCGTGCTCGACCACGAACAGCGTGTTGCCGGCGGCCTTGAGCCGCCCCAGCGCCTCGTGGAGCGCCACGCCATCGGCCGGGTGCAGGCCCGCGGAGGGCTCGTCCAGCACATAGACCACGCCGAACAGCTTGGAGCCGATCTGCGTCGCCAGGCGCAGGCGCTGCAGTTCGCCGGCCGACAGGCTGGGCGTGGCGCGGTCCAGCGAGAGATAGCCCAGGCCCAGGCTCTGCAGCGTCTGCAGCCGCGCGAGGATCTCGCCGGCCAGGCGCTGGGCCGCCAGGACCTTCTCCTGCGAATCGTCCGGCGTGCGCAGCACGTCGTCCGCGCCGGCGTGGCGCGGGTTCGCGGGTGCAGGCCGGTGTGCGCCGCGGTGGGTGGACGCGGTGGCCGGGTGCCCCTGGCCTGCGGGCGCCAGGCATTGGGCCAGGTCGGCCAGCGGCATGGCGCCCAGCGCTGCGATGTCGTGCCCGGCGAAGCGCACGGCCAGGGCCTCGGGCTTGAGCCTGCGGCCCGCGCACAGGCTGCAGGGCGCGCTGACCATGTAAGGAGCGACACGCTTGCGCATGGCCGCGCTCGGGCTGTTCGCGAAAGTGTGCAGCACGTGGCGCCGCACGCCCGTGAAGGTGCCCATGTAGCTTGGCGCCATCTTGGCCTTCACGGCCGCGCGCACTTCGTCGCGGTCGAAGCCGGCATAGACGGGCACGGTGGGCTGCTCGTCGGTGAACAAGATCCAGTCGCGCGTGCGCTGCGGCAGGTCGCGCCAGGGCTTGTCGACGTCATGGCCCAGCGTGGTCAGGATGTCGCGCAGATTCTGGCCCTGCCAGGCACCGGGCCAGGCCGCGACGGCGCGCTGGCGGATGCTCAGGCTGTCGTCGGGCACGGCCGAGCGCTCGGTCACGTCGTAGACGCGGCCCAGGCCATGGCATTGCGGGCAGGCACCCTGCGGCGTGTTGGGCGAGAAGTCCTCGGCGAACAGCATGGGCTGGCCGGCCGGGTAGTGGCCCGCGCGCGAGAACAGCAGCCGCAGCAGGTTGGAGACGGTGCTCACGCTGCCGACCGATGAGCGCGCCATGGGCGTGCCGCGCTGCTGCTGCAGTGCGACGGCGGGCGGCATGCCCTCGACCGCATCGACCTGCGGAATGCCGGCCTGGTCGACGAGCCGGCGCGCGTAGGGCGCGATGGAATCGAGGTAGCGCCGCTGCGCCTCGGCGAACAGCGTGCCGAAGGCCAGCGAGGACTTGCCCGAGCCGGAAATACCCGTGAAGACGACGAAGGCGTTGCGCGGGATGTCGACGTCGACGTTCTTGAGGTTGTGCTCGCGCGCACCGCGCACGCGCACGAAGCCCTGGCCGTCTTCGGCGGGCGCGCCAGCGCGCGGCGACATGGCTTGGGATGGTCTTGCCAATGGATGGATCCTCGGGTCTGGAAGCGCACAGTGTGACCGGCTGCCCCGCCCGGTCCAGCCCACGCCAGGCCGAACTGCTGTCGGCCGGCTTCCCGCTGCGGTGGACAAGCGGCTGCGAATTTGTCCTGCATGGCGACCGCGTCCGGCCCCGTACGGTGGACCCCAACGCATTTCAGGAGCAGCACATGAGCGACAGGAGCAAAGCGGCCACCGGCGTGGGCGCGGTGGCGGGTGGATTGGCCGGCGGGGTCGCCGGGGCGGCCGCTGCAGGAGCGGCCGTGGGCGGCGTGGCCGGTCCGGTCGGCGCCGCAGCGGGGGCCGTGGCCGGCGCGGCGCTGGGTGCGCTGGCCGGCAAGGGCGTGGCCGTGGCCGACCCCACGGTGGATCCGGCCGCTGAAGAGGCCTACTGGCGTGCCCACCATGCCAGCCGGACGGAGGACACGGGCAGCTTCGACGACTACGGCCCCGCCTACCGCTACGGCGTGAACGCCTATGGACGCCACCCGGGCCGCAGCTTCGAAGAGGTCGACGAGGAACTTGCGCGCGACTGGAACCGTGCGCGCGGCCGCTCCACGCTGGACTGGGAAAGTGCGCGCCACGCCTCGCGCGATGCCTGGCAACGGCTCAGCGACGCAAGCGTGCGCGCGGCCGCGTCGGGCGCCCCGCGGGACGGCCTTTGAACCAGCTGGTGCACCCCGCAGGCCCCGCCGCGCACGGCGCCTACGACCAGGCCGTCGCCGGCCTGCTGGCGCTGCTGCCGCGCCGCCTGCGGCGCATGCTGCGCTGGCTGCTCTCGCGCCGTGCCCGCTGGGTGCGCATTCCGACGGCGCTGCTGTGTCTGGTGTTCAGCATGCTCTGGTTCCTGCCGGTGGTCGGCCTGGAGTACCTGCCGATCGCGCTCGTGCTGATCGCACGCGATGTGCCGCCGCTGCAGCAGCCCGTCGGTCGCCTGCTGCTGTGGGGCGGGCGCCGCCTGCGCTGGCTGCTCGACCGCTGGGCC
Organism: Pseudorhodoferax aquiterrae; assembly: GCF_014652235.1. GTDB lineage: Bacteria > Pseudomonadota > Gammaproteobacteria > Burkholderiales > Burkholderiaceae_C > Pseudorhodoferax > Pseudorhodoferax aquiterrae. The sequence continues at coordinate 18,611 of NZ_BMYK01000017.1, read as the reverse complement.
GCACGCTTCGCACGGCGGCGCCGGCGCCGCGCGCCTCCGGCCGCCATGCGCGCTAGCGTCTCGCCCCTGCCCGCCGACATCCCCACCCTGCGCCCGGTGCTGGCCGCCGCCAGGACGCTGGACGACTTCCGCGCGGCGGCGCTGGCCGAAGGCTTCGACGAGGCCATCGCGCGCAGCTGGGCGCCGCACCAGGTGGTCGAGGACCACCAGCATCCCTTCGACGCCGAAGCCCTGGTCGTGCAGGGCGAGATGTGGCTCAGCGCTGCCGGTGGCACGCGCCACCTGCGGCCGGGCGACGGCTTCGCGCTGGCCCGCGGCACCCCGCATGCCGAGCGCTACGGGCCCGAAGGCGCGACCTACTGGGTGGCGCGCCGCGGCGCATGAGGCCAAGCAGGTTTTCCGCAGCTGCTGATGCGGGCACCGCATAAGCGCCTGCGCGGGCGCCTATGCTCGCCCCATGCCCCTGCCCTTGCTGACACCTGCCGAGGTCCGCGCCGCGCTGCTCGCGCGCGACGAGATCGCCCTGCTCGACCTGCGCGAGGAGGACCCGTTCGCCCAGGCGCATCCGCTGTGGGCCGCCAACCTTGCGCTCTCGCGCATCGAGCTCGAGGCCTGGCGCCGCATCCCGCGGCGCGACACGCGCATCGTGCTGTACGGCGAGCACGATGGCGAAGACCTGATGCCGCGCGGTGCGGCCATGCTGGCCGCCTTGGGCTACACGCAGGTGCATGCGCTGGCCGGCGGCCTGGCCGGCTGGATCGCCGCGGGCGGCGAGGTGTTCCGCGATGTCAACGTGCCGAGCAAGGCCTTCGGTGAGCTCGTGGAGCACGAGCGCCACACGCCCTCGCTGGCGGCCGAGGAGGTGCAGGCGCTGATCGTCTCCGGTGCCGACGCCGTGGTCGTCGACGCGCGCCGCTTCGACGAGTACCAGACCATGAGCATCCCGGGCGCGACCAGCGTGCCCGGCGCCGAGCTCGTGCTGCGCGCGCGCGAGCTCGCGCCCGACCCGGCCACACGCATCATCGTCAACTGCGCGGGCCGCACGCGCAGCATCATCGGCACGCAGTCGCTGGTCAACGCCGGTGTGCCCAATCCCGTGGCGGCCTTGCGCAACGGCACCATCGGCTGGCTGCTGGCCGGCCAGCAGCTGGACCATGGCGCGGCGCGCCGCGCGCCGCAGCAGGTCGCGCCCGGGCGGCTGGCCGAGGCACGGCAGGCCGCTGCCGAGACGGCCGGGCGTGCCGGCGTGGGCCGCGCCACGCCGCAGGCGCTGGCGCGGTGGCGCACCGAACCCCGCCGCACGCTCTACGCCTTCGACGTGCGCACGCCCGAGGAGTACGCGGCCGGCCACCTGCCCGGCTTCGCCAACGCGCCCGGCGGCCAGCTGGTGCAGGAGACCGACCACAGCGTGCCGGTGCGCGGCGCGCGCATCGTGCTCGTGGACGACGATGGCGTGCGGGCGAACATGACGGCCTCGTGGCTGGCGCAGATGGGCTGGGAGGTGCACGTGCTCGACGGAGCCGGGCCGTTCGCCGAACGCGGCGCCGCGCCGCCCGCGCTGCCGCCGGCACCGGACACCGATGCCATCGACGCAGCGCAGCTGGCGGCCGCGCTGGCAGACAGCGTGGTCATCGACCTCGGCCCGGGCCAGGCCCATGTGCGCGGCCACGTGCCGGGTGCCTGGTTCGCGATCCGTGCCCAGCTGCGCCAGGCGCTGGAGCGCTTGCCGGCCGCGCCGCAGTACGTGCTGACCAGCGCCGACGGTGCGCTCGCCCCCTATGCCGTCCCCGAGCTGCGCAGCCTGCTCGACGCACGCGGACGGCCGACCAGCCGCGTGCGGGTGCTCGCGGGCGGCACGGCCGCCTGGGCCGCCGCCGGCCTGCCGCTGGAAGCCGGCGCGCCGCGCCTGGCCACGCCGCGCACCGACCGCTACCGCCGCCCCTACGAGGGCACGGACGCGCCGCGCGCGGCCATGCAGGGCTACCTGGACTGGGAGTTCGGGCTCGTCGCGCAGCTCGCGCGCGACGGCACGCACGGCTTTCGCGTGCTTTAGAACCCGACGGCCTGGCCGTCCCGGCGCGAGTCGCTGGCCGCGAGGTAGCCGCCGTCCACGCGGTGGATCAGCTGGGCCGAGCCGAACTCCAGGCTGTCGCTCGGGGCCACCTGCACGTCATGGCCGCGCGCGCGCAGTTCCTGCGCCACGGCGCCCGGCAGATGGGCCTCGACGTTGACGACCGGGCCGTTCTCGACCCGAAAGCGCGGCGCGTCGCTCATGGCCTGCGGGTTCTGGCGGAACGCCGCCAGGCGCATCAGCATCTGCAGGTGGCCCTGGGCCTGCATGGAGCCGCCCATCACGCCGAAGGCCATCAGCGGCTGGCCACTGCGTGTGACGAAGCCCGGGATGATGGTGTGCATGGGCTGCTTGCCCGGCGCCACGCAGTTGGGGTGGCCGGCCTGCAGGCTGAAGCTTTCGCCGCGGTTGTGCAGCGCGATGCCGGTGCCCGGCACCACCACGCCCGAGCCGAAGCCGCGGTAGTTGGACTGGATGAAGGACACCATGCTGCCCTGGGCATCGGCTGCCGCCAGGTACACGGTGCCGCCCGGCTTGGGCACACCGGCCATGGGCACCGAGGAGCGGTCCATGCGGATCGTCGCAGCGCGCGCCGCGAGGTACTGCGGGTCCAGCAGCGCCGCGGGCGCCACCTGCATGTGGGCCGGATCGGCCACATGCGCGTGCAGGTCGGCGAAGGCCAGCTTCATGGCCTCGATGGCCAGGTGGTAGAAGTCCGGGCTGTCCAGGCCCATGGCCTCCACGTCGAAGCGCTCGACGATGCCCAGCGCGATCAAGGCCGCGATGCCCTGGCCGTTGGGGGGCAGCTCGTGCAGCAGATGCCCGCGGAAGGCCTGGGCAATCGGCTCCACCCAGGCGACCTGGTGCTGCGCGAGGTCCTGCGCGGCGAGCACGCCGCCGGTCTTGCGTGCATGGTCCACGATGCGCTCGGCCAGCGGGCCCTCGTAGAAGCTGCGCCCGCCCGTGGCCGCGATCTCCGCGAGCGTGCGCGCCTGGTCGGGGCAGCGCCAGCGCTCGCCCGCGCGTGGCGCACGGCCGTCGACGAGGAAGGTCTCCTTGAACCCCGGTTGCTCCACGAGCACCGGCACCTGGGCCGCCCATTGCCGCGCGATCTGCGGCGAGACCAGGAAACCTTCCGCCGCATAGGCGATGGCGGGTGCGAACAGCTGTGCGAACGGCAGCTTGCCGAAGCGCTCGGACAGCGCGCGCCAGCCCGCCACCTGGCCGGGCACCGTGACGGTGTCCCAGCCGACCTTGGGCATGGCGCTGCGGCCCGCGAAATGGTCCGGCGTCCAGCGCGCCGGCGCGCGGCCGCTGGCGTTCAGGCCGTAGAGCTTTCCTTCGTGCCAGACCTGGGCGAACAGGTCGCCGCCGATGCCGTTCATGACCGGTTCCACCACCGTGAGCGTGATGGCCGTGGCGATGGCCGCGTCGATGGCGTTGCCGCCTTCGCGCAGCATCTGCAGGCCGGCCTGCGCGGCCAGCGGCTGGCTGGTGCTGACGGCGTTGGCCGCGAGCAGCGGCATCTTTTGCGAACGGTAGGGAAAGGACCAGTCGAAGTCTTGCATGGGCTTGGCGTGGGTGGGAAGGAAGGCAGCGCAGGCTGCTACTGCATGGTGATGCCGGACTGCTGCACGAGTTTCTCGGTGCGCGGCACCTCGGTGCGCACGAAGGCCTCGAAGTCGGCGACGGAGCCGCCGCGCGGCTCGGCGCCAGTGGCGGCCAGGCTCTCGCGGAAGGCGGCGTCCTGCAGCAGCTTGTTGATCTCGGTGTTCAGGCGGGCCACGATGGGCTGCGGCGTGCCCGGGCTGGCGACGATGCCGTACCAGGGCGCGATGTCGTAGCCCGGGTAGCCCTGTTCGGCGATGGTGGGAATGTCGGGCGCCATCGCGGAGCGCGTGGCGCTGGACACGCCCAGCGCGTTGAGCTTGCCAGCCTTGACCTGCGGCAGCGCGGTCATGATGGTGTCGAAGTACATGGACACTTGGCCCGACAGCAGCGCCGGGATGGCCTCGCCCGCGCCCTTGTAGGGCACGTGCACGATGTCGATGCCGGCCTGCTGGCGCAGCATCTCGCCGGCCATGTGCGAGGTGGTGCCCGCGCCGAACGAGGCGTAGGTCAGCTTGCCGGGGTTGGCCTTGGCGTAGGCCACCATCTCGGGCACGGTCTTGAACGGCAGCGAGGGGTGCGACAGCAGCACGTTGGGCGTGATGGCGACCACCGCCACCTTCGCGAACGCATCGGGGTCGTAGCTGAGCTTCTTGTACAGGAAGCGGTTGGTCACCATCGAGGCCGGGCCGCTCATGAGCAGCGTGTAGCCGTCGCCGGGGGCGCGTGCGGCCGCATCGCTGCCGATCATGGCGGCGGCACCGGGCTTGTTCTCGACGACGAAGGCCTGACCCAGGGCCTTGGCCAGGCCGGTGCCGAGATGCCGGCTGATGAGGTCCGTGGCGGCCCCGGCCGAGAACGGCACCACGATGCGGACCGGCTTGGTGGGCCAGGCCGGCGCGGGCGTTTGCGCGCTGGCGCTGCCCGCTGCCAGGACCACGGCCGCCAGGATGGACGTGCGCAACGACTCAAGAAGCATGGAAGAAATCCCCGTCTGACGAATGAAGGTCGGTCTGGCGGCCGCGAGCCCGAGGCCGCCGCGAGTATCCCGCAGTTTTTGGATTTTTGGATATTTGGATCCAATCTGCGAGACGCGGGCGATGAAGCAATAGCCAGGCCAGCTTTTACGGAGCGGCTGACGGCGTAAGGCGCTGCCGCTGCACGGGAAAGCGCCCGCGCATGCGCAGCGCACGCACCGGGCCGAGGCCTGCGTCGCAGGTCGCGCACCGCAGTGGGGCATGCACCGCGTGCGCTGCATGCGCAGTCCCACCCCTAGAATCGCGCGGCTGGCCGCGCAAATCCCCTGCTTCCCTGATGCTCACGCAACGCTCTTCCTCGTTCGAATCCCCGCACTCGACCGCCCAGGAAGAGGCCTACCAGCACATCCGCCATGCCATCCGCATGGGGCTGCAGCGGCCGGGCGCGCGCCTGGTGCCCGAAGAGATCGCCAGCGCGCTGGGCATGAGCCGCATGCCGGTACGCGAGGCCCTGAACCGGCTGGCCGCCGAGGGCCTGATCGTGATGCGGCCCAATCGCGGCGCCGTGGTGCGCGACCTCACCGAGAAGGAAGTGCGCGAGGTGTTCGAGATGCGCGCCGTGCTCGAAGGCCTGGCCGCCGCGATGGCAGCCCGGCGCGTGAGCGCCGACGACATCCACGACCTGGAACAGCTGCTGGCCAAGATGCAACGCAGCGCGGCCAACACCTCGGACTGGATCACCGTGCACCGGCAGTTCCACGAGCGCCTGTGCGCGGTCAGCGATGCGCCGCGGCTGATGCACCAGATTTCGGCGCTGCATTCGGTGATCGAGCCGCTCATGCGCATCTGGATGGAGGCCCGGCCCTCGGTCGACTACGTGCAGGACGTGCACCGCGAAATCCTCGCGGCGCTCAAGGCCGGCGATGCCGAGGGCGTCGAAGCCCTGGTGCGCGCCCACATCCTGCGCACCATCGCCGGCATCACCGCGCCACGCCCTGCCGCTGCATGAGCCAGCCCGTGCCGCCCGTGCTGACGGGCCCGCTCCGACGCCGCGGCCGCCCTGCCGCGGGCCGGGCGCGGCTTCAGGGATCCGTTCGCAGGCGCGGCGCCTGGGTCGCGCTGAGCGGCGCGCCCGCAGGGACGGCCGCCCGCGCCCGCAGCGCCTCGGTGGTCTCGTGCGCGCCCGTCGGCGACCAGCCCGGCGGCATGGCCAGGTGCCCCAGCAGCGCGCGCAGGCTGCGCACCCGCGCCAGGTCGCGCGCGAGCGCGCGCCACTGCGCCAGCTCCACAGTGAACGGGTTGCGGCTGGTCATGGGATGCACCAGGCCGTAGCGGCAGGGCAGGTCCTCGCGCTCGGCGACATAGGTGCCGAACAGGCGGTCGAACACGATCAGCACGCCGCCGTAGTTGGCGTCCAGGTACTCCAGGTTGGCCGCATGGTGCACGCGGTGGGCCGAGGGGGTGTTGAGCCAGTGCTCCAGCCAGCCCAGCTTGGGGATCCAGGTGGCGTGCAGCCAGAACTGGTAGAGGAGGTTCAGCGTCAGCGCGGCCGCTACCTGCCGCAGCTCGAAGCCCAGCCAGACCAGCGGCAGCAGGAACACCACGTTGCCGGTCAGCTTGCCGAACATGCCGATGCGCAGCGAAGCGCCCAGGTTCAGCTGGTTGGGCGTGTGGTGCACCGCGTGGTTGCACCAGAACCAGCGCACGCGGTGGCCGGCGCGGTGCAGCCAGTAGTAGAAGAACTCCAGCAACAGGAACAGCGCGAGCGCCGCGCCGGCCGAATCCACCGGGATCGTCCCCAGCCGGTGCTGCTCGACCCAGCGCACGAGCGGCGCGGCGATGGTGAAGGGCACGAACACGGTGAGCGCGATGCGCCCCGCATAGTCGAACAGCGAGACGCCGTAGGCGCGCCAGTCGTAGCCGCCGCGGCGCGACAGCAGCACGCCCTCCAGCAGCGACAGCGCCAGCACGGTGGGTGCGGCGCCGAACAGCAGGATCTTCTCGAGGGTGTTCATGGTACGGGCATCGAAGGGGGGGCCGATTCTGCGCCCGTGTGCGCGCCAAGGCGAGGCAGGCAAACCCGCGGCCGTCTGTGGCAGCATCGCCACGTGAACGACAGCCTGCCCCCCTCCCCGCCCGCGCAACCGCGCAATCCGCTGCACGGCCTCACGCTGGAGCGCATCCTGACCGCGCTCGTGGCCCATTTCGGCTGGCCGGGCCTGGGCCAGCGCATCCCCGTGCGTTGCTTCACGCACGATCCCAGCATCGCCTCCAGCCTGCGCTTTCTGCGCAAGACGCCCTGGGCGCGCGAGAAGGTCGAGGGGCTGTACCTGTTCATGCTGCGCGAGCAGCGCCGCGCCAGCCGGGACCGAACCGCGGCCCCATGAGCGAATTCAGCGACAACCTGCACGAGGTGTTCGAGCGTTTCGGCCGCATTGCGGTGCGCCGCATGTTCGGCGGCCATGGCGTGTTCCACGGGGGGCGCATGTTCGCGCTGGTCGCCGGCGGGCGGCTGTACCTCAAGACCGACGCGCAGAGCCGCGCCACGTTCGAGGCCCGCGGCCTGCCCCCCTTCGAATACGCGCGCCAGGGCCAGACCGCGCGCATGAACTACCACGAGGCGCCGGCCGAGGTCTTCGAAGACCGTGAGGAGGCCGCGCGCTGGGCCCGCCTGGCCTGGGACGCAGCCTTGCGCGCGGCCAGGCCGGCCCAGCCCCCGGCCGCGGGCAAGCGCGGCGCGCGCCGCTGAAGACCATGGCGGAGCCGCTGCGCGTGCAGTACGAAGCCGAGGTCGCCGCGCTGCGCACCGCGGCCGCGCAACGGCTCGCCGCGGGCAACAGCGCGGAGCAGGTGGCGCGCTGGATCGTGGCGCAGCGCAATGCGCTCAAGCTGCGCTTTCGCGCCGGCACGCCGACGGACGAGCTGGCCCGCCTGGAGGCCTGGACCCGCGCGCGCTACGGCAACGCGCTGGGCCCTTCGGCCGAGCAACTGCAGGCGGCCGGCAAGTCCTGGCACGAGATCATCGAGGGCGCCGCACGCCCCGGCCGCTACCGCGGCAAGCCTTGACAGCCGGGCATGGCATGCTGCGGGCATGCGCTGGCCCACCCTGCCCTTTCTCGCCCCGCACCGTCCGGCCCTGAACCTGGCCCTGCAGGGCGGCGGCGCGCACGGTGCCTTCACCTGGGGCGTGCTGGACGCGCTGCTGGAGGCCGACCGCTTCGCCCTCGCGGGCATCAGCGGCACCAGCGCCGGCGCCATCAATGGCGTGCTGCTGGCCCATGGCCTGGTGCAAGGCGGCCCCCCGGCCGCGCGCGCGGCGCTGGCCGGTTTCTGGAGCGCGATCGGCACGCGCGTGCCCTTCGAGTGGCTGACAGTGGGCCAGGACGATGCGCTGGCCTTCAACCCGCTGGCGCGGCTCATGCTGCAGTGGTCGCAGCTGTTCGCGCCGCACGAGCTCAACCCGCTGGGCCGCGATCCGCTGCGCGAACTGCTGGCCGAGCAGCTGGACTTCACGGCGCTGCGCCGCGTGGGCGCGCCGCGGCTGGCGATCGCAGCCACGCATGCCAACAGCGGTCGGCTCAGGGTGTTCGACAACGCCGCACTCACGCTGGACGCTTTGCTCGCCTCGGCCTGCCTGCCCACGCTGCACCACACTGTGGACATCGCGGGCGAGCCTTACTGGGATGGCGGCTACAGCGCCAACCCGGCGCTGCTGCCGCTGCTGGCCGATGCGCGCTGCGCCGCCGACACCCTGCTCGTGCTGCTGGCGCCGCGCCAGCACGCGCGCACGCCGCGGCAACGCGCCGAGATCGCCGAGCGCGCCACGGACATCGCGTTCCAGGCGCCCTTCCTGCGCGAACTGGAGCTGCTGGCCACGCTGCAGGCCGACGCCGGCCAGCGTTGGTGGCCCGGCGGCGGCGTGGCTGCGCGGATCGCCCGCGCGCGCTGGCACCTCGTGGACGGCGCGCCGGTGCTGGCCGCGCTGCGCGGCGAGACGCGGCTGATCGCGCACCTGCCCTTCCTCGAGCGCCTGCGTGACGCGGGGCGCGCGGCCGCGCAAGAGTGGCTGGTGGGCCCCGCGCGCCATGTGGGCCAGCGCAGCGGCACGGCGCTGCGCGCGGTGGCCCAAGGTTGAATCAGCCCGGCTGCCGGCCCTTGCGCCGGCGAATGCCGGCCAGGCCCAGCAGGCCCAGGCCGACCAGCGCGACCGAGGCCGGCTCCGGCACCTCGGTGGCGACCAGGCGGAAGGCGAAGTTCACCGTGTAGTCCTGCCCTTCGGGCGTGGCAAAACCGTAGCAGCCGGCCTCGTAGCCGGCCGCCACGCATTGCGCGTCGGTCAATTGCGTGAACGAGGGATCGGAGACGAATTCGAAGCTGTATTCATAGCCGTTGTAGACGAAGGATTCACCGAAAGAACCCACCAGGACGAAAATGTCGCTGCAGGGGTTGGTTTCCTTCACAGGGCAGGTGGCGTTGGTGTTGGGCGTCTCCAGGAAATAAACACTGTAGGCCGTGGAAAATGCCTGCTCGAAGCCATCGGCGTAGAGCGTCAGCACCGAATCGATCTTGGTGGTGGAGAGCGTGTAGCTGTTGGCACCCAGCGCGTTGTTGTTGTAGTGCGTGTAGCTGTTGGCGGCCACGAAGACGCCGTTGGTGTCCACCGTGCCAGTGGCCGGCGTGTTCGTGATCTCCAGGCCGCTGCGCGTGCCGGCCGCGATGCTGCCGCTCTTCTGGCCCCACTGCAGCAGCGTGTCGCTGACCCAGTAGCTGGTATTGCTGTTGACGGGGTTGGCGGGGTTGGTGCCCGAGCTCACGAAGGTCGTGACCGAGGGATCGGTGTCGAACGCGCTCGTGATGCTGTAGGTCCAGGTGGTGACAGGCGCCGCCGAAGCCGCCGCACCGGCCAGGGCCAAGGCGGCCGCCAGGCCGATACGGGTGAATGTGATGGGTCGCATAACAGATCCTCAAATGCTGGAACAGAGAAAAGCCAACCAGGGTTGACCCCGGATAATCAGCAATCCGCGTGCCCTTGCAGCGATTTTTCATCGCCGTCATGGACCTTCCATTCCGGCGGAAAAAATGAGAATCTCGAGCTGTCAGATATTCCGACGATCGTTCTTGATATTCGGTGATTTCCCAATGTCAACCGAATATCTGGAAATCACCGGAATGCATCGGGCAGCATGCGGCATCACATTCGGTGGATCAATGCACGTGGCCACCTGCGGGCGCGGCGGCCCCTTCGGGCACGCCCACCGGCACCTGCAGCACGCGCTGGCTGGCCAGGCCCTGGGCATCGACGAAACGCAGCGTCAGCGGCAGCTGCGTGCCCTTGGCCAGCGGCTGTTTCAGATCCATCAGCATCAGGTGGTAGCCGCCGGGCTTGAGCTCCACGGTCTGGCGCGCGGGCAGCGCCAGGCCGTCCTTGAGTTCGCGCATGCGCATGGTGTTGTCGTCCATGCGCATCTCGTGCAGTTCGGCCACGCCCGCGAGCGGCGTCGAAGCGCCCACCAGACGCAAGCCCTGCGGCGCGCTGAGCTGCATGAAGGCGCCCGTCCCGCTCTGGCCTGGAACGCTGGGGCGCGCCCAGGCGTTCTTCACGTCGACGGCGGCCACGCCGGGCGCGAGCACCTCGAGCCGCGCGGCCGGGAACGGCCGCTTGGCGCTGGCGTCGGCACCGGGCAGCTGGGCCCAGTCGGCGCTTTGCGTGCCGCAGTCCTGGCGCACCGGGAACCACAGCGTGCCCGGCGTGGCCGTGAGCTTGCCGCGCACGACGAACTCGGCGCGCTCCTTGTCGGGCAGCGCACTGGCGGCGTCTGCCGTCCAGCGCACCTCGCGGGCGCTGCTGCTGAGCTGCCAGCCCGCACGCGGCAGCGCCTCGGTCAACGTGAAGCCTTCAGGCAGGCGCACGGTGACGGCCGTGGTGGCCGGCGTGTCCTTGCAAGCGTGGCCGACGCGGAACGCGGCCTCGTAGTCGCTTCCGGCGGCGGCACCGCCGGGTGGCAGCGTGACGTGGGCGAAGGCCGGCGCGGCGGCGGCGATCAGGGGCAGGAGCAAAGAGCGCATGACGGTGATCCTTGTGTCACAGGTCGAACTGGAGTTGCGCGTGGTAGGTGCGCTGCGGATAGGGGTGGAAGGCCCAGAACTGCTGGTTGTTGAGGTTGTCGATGCCGAAGGCAGCCGACCACTGCCGGTCGATCTGCCAGCGCAGGCGCAGGTCCAGCGTGAGGTAGCGGCTGGCGCCGAAGTAGGTGAAGGGGTTGGTGTCGCTGTTGTCCAGGTTGCTGTACTGGCGGCCGCTGTAGCGCGCGGCCAGCGTGGCCGACCAGCGGTCGTCGGCACGCCAGGTGGCCAGCGCCGTGGCGCGCCAGCGCGGCACGCGCGGCTGCCACTTGCCGACGCTGGCCGGGTTGGCCGCATTGGCCACGGTCTTGCTGTTGGCAAAGGTCAGGCTGCCGCCAAGGTCCAGGCCGCGCAATGCCACGTCGCTCGCGTTGGCGGCCAGTTCCACGCCGACCGTGCGCACCTTGTCCACGTTCTGCACACGCGAGACGGCGCTGCCCGGGATCAGCTGGCTGATGAGGGCGTCGCGCGTGGTCTCGCGGAACAGCGTGGCGCGCACCAGGCCCGTGCCCAGGTCGCGCTCGGCGGTGAGTTCGCTGGTCCAGGACTTCTCGGGCCTGAGGTTCGGGTCGTTGACGAAGTCCAGCGCGCCGCCCGAGGTCGCGCCGTAGAGCTCGCCCACGGTGGGGTAGCGCACGGCGCGGCCGAGCGAGGCCTCGAGCACGGTCTGCGGCGTCAGCTGCCAGGCCAGCGCGGCCTTGGGCGAGACATCGGACTGGCTGCGCTGCGCGTAGGCCAGCCGGCTGCTCGCGCTGGCACTCAACCCGTCCTCGGCCTGCCAGTGCTCCCAGCGCGCGCCCAGCACGGCCTTCCATTGCGGGGCGAAGGCCCAGGCGTCCTGCGCCCAGGCGAACCAGGTGCTGGTACGGCCGCCGACCTGGCTCTGCAGCGCGCCGCCCTCGCCGCTGCGCCAGTCGCCGGCCACGGCGGTCTTCACGATGTTGAGTTCATAGGCATCGCGCCCCACGCCGAAGTCCACGGTGTGCGCGCCGCCCACGCCCTGCGGTCGCCAGGTGCCCTTGGCCGCGAGCTGGTTCCAACCCGTGCCGTCCTGGGACTGCAGTGTGCCGGGCCCGCCGCTGGCCGCCTGCGGCAGCGCGGTGGTGGGCGTGCGCTGGCGGTCCTTGGCATAGTCGTACAGGCTGGCCACCAGTTCCCAGTCCCAGGTGTCCTGCGTGCGGCTCTTGAGCGAAAAGCCGTGCATCCAGTGCGTCTGGTCGTCGTCGGTCGAGGGAAACGCCGTGGCGCCCAGCGTGTAGCTGCGCCCGTCGATCCGCACCGGGCCGCTGTAAACCGGGTTGCCCGCGGCATCGCGCAACCAGCTCTGCGACCGGCCTTCGGACTGGTTCTGCCACCAGCCCAGGGTGTAGCTCGCGCGCAGCGTCGCGCTGATGTCGTAGGCCAGCTTGAGCTTGGCCTGGTCCTGCACCGTGGTGTACTGCGTGGCGCTGCCCAGCAGCCACCAGGGCTGGCCCGTGAGGTTGCGCCCGGGCACGGCACCGGTGACCGGCACGCCGTTGCCGCCGGCCTGGCCGGCCGACTGCAGCGCCGTGGCGAAGGTCTGCGGCTGGCCCTCGCTGCGGCCGCGCTGCAGCGCCAGCCACCAGGACCAGTCACCGCTCCTGCTGCCCAGCGAGGCGCTGGTCTGCCAGGACGTGAACGTGCGGTCCGTCGCATACAGGCTGTTGGGCTGGGCCGCATAGCCCAGCCGGATGTGGGCCTCCAGCTTCTTCGGCATGCGCGTCACGTAGTCGACCACGGCACCGGCCGAGTTGCCGGGGTAGGCGGCCGAGAACGGGCCGTACATCACGTCCACGCGCTCGATCTCCTCGGGCGTGACCAGGCCCCAGCGCGGCGCGTAGTTGGTGCCGTTGGCGATGCCGTTGCCCAGGAAGTTGGACAAGAGGATGCCGTCGGCATAGACGGCCGAGCGCGCGCTGTTGCCTGTGCCCGAGGCGCGCGTGGACAGGATGGCGTGGTTGTAGTCGCCGATGTAGCGCTTGCGCACCAGGAGGCTGGGCAGGTACTTCAGCGCGTCCTCGGCGTCGGTCGCGTTGACGGTGGTGGCGATCTGGGCACGCGTGACGCCCTCGATGGTGGTCGGGATCTGCGTGGGCAGCGAGGTGGGCTGGCCGCCGCTGACGGTCACGACGCCCAGGGATTTCTGGCGCTCGGGCGCATCGTCTGCGGCCTGGGCCAGGGCTGCGCCGGTCAGGGCGGCGCCCGACAACAGCACGGTGATCTTGTGCATGGAAGACTCTCTCGAAAGGCGGGCCGCGGCCCGCCGCTGCATGGCAAAACAAGGGCGCAGCGGTGCTGCGCCGTCGATGGCGATGTCAGCCGAGCGAGGGGGGGCCGCGCGCCGGCAGCGGCGCCGCGGTGGCCGCGGCGATGCGCGCGGCGGGGATGGACTGGACCGCATGGCCCAGCGGCAGCACGGGCGGCAGGGCCACCGTGGATGGCAGCGGCGGCGCACCGCCCAGCACGCACAGTGGGCAGTCCAGGTGGCTGTCGCCCAGTTCCTGCACACCGTCGTCGGTGTGGACCACGGCCTTGACGATGCCGGCGCCCGAGCAGATCAGCTCCATGGCCTGCGGTTGGATGATGGGCGAGGCGATGGCCGCGCCCAGCGACAGCAGGAACAGCGCGAGCATGGCGCGCACCAGGCCCGCGCCCGGCCGCCGGCCTGCCACCAGGGGCATGCGGGCGATCAGGCGGAGCAAGGCGTGCATGGGGTGGCGATTGTGCATGAGGGCCGGCTGCCACGCCCCTGGGCAAATCGTCTATGGATATGCGCTGCGCGTAGAGGATCCCTTCGGGCCGATGGATGCCGGTCCATCGAGGTCGAGTCGTCCCGTGCCGGGACACCACGGCGCTTTCCGCGCCCGCCCCCCCGCCTACGCAGCGCGGCCCGCAGCGGGCGGAGCTGCCGTGCGCCAACCCAACACGGCGGCAGTGCAGGCGAGCAGCCAGGCGACGGCCGCCGGAGCAGCCATCCCCGAATCGACAAAGGGTGCCACGACCGCCGTTCCCAGCGCGGTGGTGAGCAGCATCGCGACCACGATGCAGGCTGCCGCTCGGGTGTCGTCGCCTTGCGCACTTGTCAAAGCCGCGTGGAACCCGATCGGCGCCCGGAAGCCGAAACCCGTGCACAACAGGACGAACAAGACGGTGATGACCGGGGTCTGGCCCATGCCGAGCAGCGCTGCGCCGAAGATCGCTGCGCTGCTGACGGCGCTGAGCAGGCTGCCAAGCCGGAGCAGCTGCAGGGCGCCGAAGCGCTCGATGACCAGGCCGGCGCCGTTGGCGACGAGCACGAATGCGGTGATGCCGACCATCTGCATGGTGACGAAGGCCCTGACCGGGGCGTCGCTGAGCCGACTGAACACGGCCGGCGCCGCGAAGACGATGACCAGCAGCGCGGCGAGGCTGAATGCATGCGACAGCGCAAGCCGCACGAAGCACCGGTTGCGCGCCAGCCGGACGTAGCTGCCGTCGGCCGCCAGCTGCAGCCGCTCCGGCAAGCGTCCTGCCTGCCAGCGCAGCGCCAGCGCCAGCAGCGCACCCAACGCGGCCAGAACGGCGAAGCTGGCACGCCAATCCCAGCGCGCCAGCAATGCCGCGCCCGCGAGCGGCGCCAGCGCCGGGGCCATCGCTTCGATGCTGCCGAAGGCCGCCAGCGCGCGCACCGCGTGCGGCCCTTGGAAGAGCGCGCGGATCACGGCCGGCGCGAAGACCGCAGCCGCGGCGCCGCACGCACCCTGAACGAAGCGCAGGCCAATCAGCAGCCAGATCGAATCCACGCACGCTGCCGCCAGCGAAACGGCCGCGAAGCTGGCCGCCGACACCATCAACAGGCGCCTCCAGTCCTGCTGCGCGCCGAGCGCTCCGAACAACAACAGGCCGGCAGCGGCACCGGCCGTGAAGGCAGCGAGCACCCACTGGGCCTCGGCCGGCGTGCCGCCCAGGTCGCGGGCCAGCGCTGGAATGGCGGGCAGCACCAGATCGGTCCCGGCGAGCCCGAGCACGGTGCCGAGAACCAACAACGCGAACGGTGCGAGCCGGTCCAGGGTCAGGCGCTGCATCGTGCGCGTCCAGGTTCATGCCGCATGTGCGGCACTGGATGCGGTCGACCCGGGGCGTCCGTCCCGGACCGGGGGGCGACCATCTTCGGTGTGCCCGGGCTGCGCGGGCGCTGCGGTCCGCGACAATCGATGCGGGCTCGCCCTGCTGCGCTGCCCTTCCCGTTCGGCTCTTCCTCCGTTGTCGTCATCCTTGTCATGTCCATGTCGTTGCGAATGATGGAACCGCCCTTCGTCCAAGACCGCTCGGCGGCGCTCGGTGCTGCGCTGCGCCGCTGGCGGCTGCTGCATCGGGTCAAGCAATCGGCGGCGGCCGAGATGCTCGGTGTCGCCCAGGCCACCATATCGCGCTGGGAAACCGGCCTGCAGCGCATGGAGGCGCCGGAGCGCAGGCGGGTCGAGGCGCTGGTGTCGGCGCGGCTGGCCACCGCTGCGGACAGGGTGCTGGCCCAGCTGATCGAGGACACGACGCGGCCAGTGCACCTGGTCTGCGACCACAGCCACCGGCTGCTGGCGTGCTCGCGGGTGCGGGCACGTGAGCTGGGCCGCGACTGCAGCCAGCTGCTCGGTACCTCGCTGCTGCGCTTTGCCACGGAGCCCCTGATGGCTGTCGAGCGAGGCTTGGAGGACCGCGGTTGGTACGCCCTGGCCGTGCCCGAGCCCGTGGTGTTCGAGACCGGCAGCAACCGGTCCCAGCTCGTGCCCATCCGTGACAGCGTGTGCCGCTGGACGCGCCTCATCTTGTCGGACGGGACGGCCGCGCGCTTGGTGGAAACCATCGGCGGCTAGGCGATCTGGTCGAGCCAGGCCGGAACGTCCTGGAAGCGCTCCAGACGGGCGTAGCGCTGGTGGCCGGAAGGCTCTTGCGCACGTTCGTGAATCCAGGTGATGGCATGGGGCACGTGTGCCGCCCACCCGCCCGCTGCGAGCGCGGGCGCAATGTCCGAGCGCAGCGAGTCGCCGACCATGCCTGCCCGCGAAGGATCGACGCCGTGGCGTTCGAACAGGCGGGCAAAGGTCTGTGCGGTCTTGTCGCTCACGATCTCCACGCTCTCGAACAGTTCGCCCAACCCGGAAGCCGCCAGCTTTGATTCCTGGTGCAGCAGGTCACCCTTGGTCACCAGCACCAGACGCACCCGCTCCGAGAGCCCGGCCAATGTCTCCTGCACGCCGTCGAACAGCTCGACCGGATGGGCGCACAACGCGCGCCCCGCTTCCAGCATGGAGGCAAGCATGGAAGGCGACAGCGCTTGCCCGCACAGCAGGCCGGCCGTCTCGATCATCGACAGCGTGAAGCTCTTGGCTCCATAGCCGTAGAGCTTCAGGTTGGCTGTGCCGACGGCTTCCAGGCGCTCGCGCGCCACACCGGCTTCGACGAACGGCTCCATCAAGGTCAGGAAGGCACGTTCGGCCGCGTCGAAGTGGCGCATGTTGTGCCATAGCGTGTCGTCGGCGTCCACGCACAGAAGTTCCAGAGGCATGGCGGCAGTGTAGGCAGCGTGCATTCGCGCCGCGACGGATAAATGATGCGTGCGCTGCTGCTGGCGTAGGACCGATCGCTGGCGCACGCAAGCGCCCCGGTTCGGCCATCGGAGTTCAGTGCACGAAGCCGCCCTTGACGTAACGCACCGGCTCGGCGTCCATGGCCGCGATCAGGGCCGACAGGCCGTCGGGCGCCGCACGCTCTGCCCGCCCCCGCGGCTGGCCCTCCGTGCGGCACAGCAGGTCGTCCTCGGACCAGCCGGCCTGGCCCGGCACGGCGCGGGCGCGGGCCCAGCCATGGCGGTCGGCCAGCAGTTGCGTGCCGGCCAGGGCATCGCTGCCGGTAATCAACGCGAAGGCCTGCCAGGCCGCAGCGTCGCTGGCCACGCAATCGACCGCTGCGGGTCCAGGCGCTGCGGCCTGGCGCAGCAGCACGGTGACGAAGCGCGGGTCTTCCAGCACCGTGGCCGCAGCCCGGCCCTCGGCCACCACGCGCATGCGCTGGCCGTTCCAGCTGCGCAGCGGCCGCTCGCCCTGCCCCGCGCAGCGCACCGCCACATCGGGCAGGCCCACGGGCTGCGGCCAGAAGCCGGCCACGCGCAAGGCCTGCCCGGCCCCCTGGGCCTTCATGAAGTCGATCAGCGCCCAGGCCTCGGCACCGGAGAGGCGGTCGCCGAAGCCAGCCATCGTGGCCTCGCCCTGGCGCCCGCGCACGCCGTGCAGCACATGCCACCACAGGTCACCATCGGCGCGCCGCCACAGCAGCGGCCCGGCGAAGTTGGGCGGCCAGACCGGCTGCGCCGCCGCCAGCGGCCCCTGGCCGCGACCGTCCGCGCCATGGCAAGCCGCACAGTGCTGCGCGTAGAGCGCCTGGCCCTGCACGATGGCGCGGGCCGAGAAGCCGGTCGGCGAACGGTGGAAGCTGGCCGGCGTGGCGGGCACCAGCAGCACGCGCGAATCGGGCCAGGGCGCGGCCAGCAGCCACAGCGGCACGCTGGCCAACACGTACCAGCGCCCGCGCCGCCAGCACAGGGCCAGCAGCACCAGCAGCGCGGCCACGGCCAGCGCCGCCAGCGTCCAGCCCAGGCGGCGTGCCTGCCCCAGGTCGATCAGAAGGTTCTCGCCGGACAGGCGCCAGGCGAATGGCCAAGCCGGCTGGCCGTCCAGCGGCTGCACCAGGCCCACCGCATCGAGCAGCCGCAACAGCGCGGACTGGGCGGACTGCAGCGCGGCGATGAGCTGGTTCAGCCATTCGGCCTCAGGCGGCATCGCTCACCAGGTGGCGTCCAGCCCGAGATGGCGCAGTGCCTCGTGCCGCAGTTCGGCCAGCCGCTGGTGGCCGCGCTGGCGCGGGTACGGCAGGTCGACCTTGAGCTCGGCCGTGATGCGCGCGGGCCGGTCGCTCAGCACGATCACGCGCTGGGCCAGGAACAGCGCCTCTTCCACATCGTGGGTGACCAGCAGCGCCGAGAAGCCGGCGCGTTGCCACAGCGCGACCAGCTCGCTCTGCATCGCGATGCGCGTCAGCGAGTCGAGCTTGCCGAGCGGTTCGTCGAGCACCAGCAACTGCGGGTCGTTGACCAGCGCGCGCGCCAGCGCCACGCGCTGCGCCATGCCGCCCGAGAGCTGGTGCGGAAAGCTGGCCGCGAAGTCCGACAGGCCGACCAGCTTGAGCGCCGCATCCACGCGCGCGCGCTGGTCCTTGAGCAGGCCGCGGGCCTGCGGGCCCAGTGCCACGTTGTCCCAGACCGTGCGCCAGGGGAACAGCGTGGGGTCCTGGAACACCACGATGCGCGAGGGGTCGGGTCGGGTGATCGGCGTGCCGTCCTGCGTCAGCTGGCCGGTGGTGGCCGGCTCCAGCCCGGCCACCAGCCGCAGCAACGTGGACTTGCCGCAGCCGCTGGGGCCCAGCAGCGCGACGAACTCGCCCGGCGCGACCGTGAGGTCCACGCCATCGAGCACCTGCAGCGCGCTGCCCTTCTGTTCGAACCAGTGGCTGACCTGCTGCACCGCGATCCGGGCGCCCTTGCTGACGGCCGGTGCCACCTGCACCGCGTTCACCATTTGACCGTTCCCTTCTGCCAGGACAGCACGCGGTCGCGCACCGTGAACAGGAGCGTGATGAGGCCCGAGCACAGCGCGGCCATGACCAGCAGCGCGGCGTACATGTTGGCGTAGGCGGCCCAGCCCTGGGCCCATTGCAGATACCAGCCCAGGCCCAATGCCAGTCAGTTAAGCGCTGACTGGCATTTTCTTTGGTGGGTACTT
>NZ_BMYK01000016.1 GCF_014652235.1 Pseudorhodoferax aquiterrae | reverse complement strand
AGCATCCTTTGCTCCTATCGCGCTTTCAAGACGACTTCGCCGGACGCTTACCATCGAAAGACCGCACGTGCGTGCCAACGTCGGCCCGCTGCACTTGTCGATGCTTTGGAGGATCTATGAAGACGAAACTTCGTTACCCGGCACTGCTGGGTGTTTGTCTCGCGTTGGCCGCCTGCGGGGGCGACGGCGACAAGTCAGCCGAGCCCACGCAGCCACCGATTGCCGCGACTCCGACCAAGAACGTGATTCTCTTCGTCGGGGACGGGATGGGGATCACGACGCAGACGGCCGCGCGCATCTACAAGGTCGGCGAGGACGGCGACCTGGCGATGGACAAACTTCCCGAGACGGCATTCGTCCACACCTATTCCGCGGACGGACAGGTGACCGACAGTGCGCCATCGATGGCCGCGTACGTGACCGGCGTGAAGATGAACAATGAAGTCATCTCGATGAGCGCAGACACTCGCGCGACCGACGCCTCCGGAAACGCCTACGAACGCAACTACGACAGCACCTGTCCGACCACAGGCAATGGGACGCCGGTGGAGACCTTGCTCGAGCAAATGCTTGCAGCGAATTACGGAACGGGCATCGTCTCGACGGCACGCATCACGCACGCGACTCCGGCGACCACGTACGCTCATGTTTGCCACCGCGATGCCGAGAACACCATCGCTGCAGCGCTTGTCCCGGGAGGTGCGGGCTACAACGACAAGCTTGGAAGCGGCATCGACGTCATCTTGGGCGGCGGCCGAAACTACTTCCTGCCGCGGTCTGTGCAGGGCGGCGTTCGCAACGACGGTCGGGACCTCGTCGCGGAGCTGAAGACCGCTCGCTACTCGTACGCATCCAACAAGGCGGAGTTCGATCGCCTGCCCGCCGATGGAACCAAGATCGCTGGCCTGTTCACGGGTAGTCACATGGCCTACGACCTCGATCGCAACCCGGAGCGGGAACCAAGCTTGGCCGAGATGACCGGAAAAGCGATCGACGCCCTTGCTGCGAAGAAGAAGGGATTCTTTCTGATGGTGGAAGGCGGCCGGATCGACCATGCGCTGCACGCTACGAACGCACGTCGCGCGTTGCAAGACACGGTCGCCTTCGACGATGCCATTGCGTTGGCTCTCCAAAAGATGGAGGTTGTGGATCCGGGTCTGAAGAACACGCTGGTCGTTGTGACCGCCGACCACGACCACACCTTGCAGATGAACGGCTACGCTCAACGCACCGGCCGGACCGAGCCAGGCAAGCCTGGTGTTCTTGGCGTGGTCAAGAACTACGTGGACGGCTCCGAGGCAACGGACGTGGATGGCAACAACTACACGATCCTGGGCTTCGGAAACGGGCCGAACCGTCCTGCCACGCGGACGTCCGTGGATGCCGCCACGCTTGAGAACCCTGACTACCTCCAAGAGACCGTGGTGCCCATGTCGGGTGAAACGCATGGCGGCGCCGACGTATTCCTGGGTGCCCAAGGCATGGGCGCGGAGAACTTCGTCGGGACGCTCGTGAACGACGAGGTGTACGGCCTCATCCGCAAGTCCGTGGGCTTCTGAAGTCCTTCATCCTTTTGAACAGATCATCAAGGAACACATGATGAGTCCCAACTTCCGCAAGTCCACGACCGCTCTCGCGCTCGTCGGTGCATTGGCAGGATTCGGCAGCACGGCGCATGCCGCGGGCGAAGCCAAGAACGTCATCTTCTTCTTGGGCGATGGCATGGGGCCGGTGACGGTCACCGCCGCGCGCATCTACAAGGGAGAGAAGCAGCTCGCCGCGACCCCAGGATCGCTTGCAAGCAGCGAACGCGCGAAGCTTGCAATGCAGACGCTTGGCACTGCGGCACGCATCAAGACTTTCTCACGCGACGGGCAGACCACCGACAGCGCGCCTTCCATGGCCGCGTACATGACCGGTGTCAAGATGAACAACGAGGTCATCTCCATGTCGGCCGAGACGTCAGCCTACCGGCCCGACGGCACTCAGTTCGTCAACGGCGAGAACAGCGCCTGCGCCGCCGGCAACGGCACGCCGGCCGTCACGCTGCTCGAGCTGTCCAAGGCCAAGGGGCGTTCGGTCGGCGCGGTGTCGACCACGCGGGTGACCCATGCCACGCCGGCGACCACGTTTGCGCACGTGTGCAACCGCAACGCCTACAACACGATCGCGGAGCAGGGCACGCCGGGTCACCCGAACTACAACACGGCACTTGGCACCGGCATCGACGTGCTGTTGGGCGGCGGGCTGCGCAACTACCAAACGCCCGATGTGAACCCCAGCAGCCGCCGCACCGACGGCGTCAACCTGATCTCGCTGATGCAGACGGCCGGGTACAGCGTCGCCACCACGGGAGGCCAATTGGCGGCCTTGGATGCGACCCGCACCGATCGCATCCTCGGCTTGTTCTCTCAGGCCGAGATGGCTTACGAACTGGATCGGGTGAACCAGAACCTCGATCAGCCGAGCTTGACGCAGATGACCGAGAAGGCGCTGGACGTGCTGAGCCGTAACAACAATGGCTTCTTCCTGATGGTGGAGGGCGGGCGAATCGATCACGCGCTGCATGGCAGCAACGCCAAGCGTGCACTGGAAGACACGCTTGCGTTCGACCAAGCTGTCGAAGCTGCGAAGGCGTACATGGAGCGCAAGGACCCCGGACTGGCGAACACGCTGATCGTCGTCACGGCAGACCATGATCACGCCATGGCGTTCAATGGCTACACGAAGATTGGCAACCCGATCCTAGGCAAGGTGGTGGACTACCAAAGTGGTCAGCTGGCCATGGCTGCAGATGGCAAGCCGTACACGACCCTCGTGTTCGGCAACGGCGGCCGTCCGACGGCGAGCGCCGGAAGTCAGGTCAACGCAGAGGATGGCAACAAGCCATGGACCGCTCCGCCGCGCGCGGCCGACCGTCAGGACCTGACCAACGTGGACACGACGCAGGACAACTTTCTCCAGGAAGTGGGGATCAATTTGGGCACGCCTGGTGCGGAAACCCACGGTGGCGGCGACGTGATGCTGTACTCCGGCGGGGCAGGCTCGAAGATCTTCAAGGGCACCATGGACAACACGCAGGTGTTTTCCAAGGTCAAGGAGGCAGCGGGTTTGTGATGCACAAGCGCACCCTCCTGTTGGCGGCAGTGGCCGCAGCCGCGGGTGCGCTGCCGCCTGCCGGGGCGCAGGCCCCGGCAGCGGCAGTCCACGATCCCGCCGTGCAACTTCTGCTCGAGTACGAAAGCCGATCGACCGGAGCTGACGGGGTCGAGCGCCAAAGTCGCCATGCCGATCGCATGTATCGCGCCGGTTCTCGCGTGTGGGTGGAGCGAGTCCTGCCGCAGGCGGTGCGTGACGAGCGCGTGCATGGGCATAGGCCTCAAGCCGGCCCTCACGCCGGGCATGCGCACGACGCGGCACGCGGCGCCCCTCTCTTGGTGGCGCGTGACGGGTCCGGTGGCGTGACGGTTCGGCTCGTTCTGCGTGGTGAGCGAAAGCTCATCGATGTGGATCGCGCGCATCATGGCAACGTCGGCTACGGCGGGTCCTGGGAGGCTACCTACTGGCTCATCGACCCACGTGCGTTGGAGCAAATGGAACGAATAGGCGCACAGACACGGGGTGTGCAACGCTACCGGGCAACCAACGGCGAGAGAACCACCGAGGTGGACTGGGACGTCAAGGGCCGTTACGTGCGCAGGCTCGAAACCCGCGATCCCCATGGGCTGTCCACGCAGCGCATGACCGCGAAAGCACAGCCACTGCCCTCAGCAATGCCGTGGGAGTCGGTCGCCGACTACGCTCAAGGCGACTATTCCGACCTGCTGGACTGATGCGTCGCATCAGGGAGCCCTTGCCCGCAAGAAGCACATGGCACGCACGTTCAGTCTGATCGTCATTGGACCAAGCTTGGAATGGACTCGAGAATCTTGCGGATGTAGTCGACGAGCGTGGAAAGCATCCACGCACCGGCTAGCGCGAGCACGAGGACAGCTGCCACCAACTTGGGGACGAACGACAACGTGGGTTCGTTGATCTGGGTCAGTGCCTGGAACACGCTCACCACGAACCCAACCGCGAGCATGATCAACAAAAGCGGCGCAGCCACCATCAGCATCATGACGAGCGCATCTTGGCCCACGGTGAACACAAACTGGGGGCTCATACGGTTCGGACGGACTCCATCGCTGCAACGGTAGATCGCCAAACCGCGGTTCCGTGGGCAGGTTCATGACGTTTGCGTCACTCTCG
The DNA here is from genome assembly GCF_014652235.1 of Pseudorhodoferax aquiterrae. Lineage (GTDB taxonomy): Bacteria > Pseudomonadota > Gammaproteobacteria > Burkholderiales > Burkholderiaceae_C > Pseudorhodoferax > Pseudorhodoferax aquiterrae. Next base: position 133,911 of record NZ_BMYK01000016.1, on the reverse strand, counting down.
GGTAGCCCAGTTGGAAGGCAAAAAAAGCAGACCTGCATCTGCTGCAGATCTGCATCGTGGGGTGGGTGTCAGCGGCACAGGCCGCTGCTCCCATGCGATCAGAGGCTGGAGCCTCGGGTGGCTTCCGCGGGAGTCAGATAGACGCCGGAACTTGCGTGCTGCGCCGCACGCTGGGAGGCCACACCGAAACTGCGCAGATACTCGCCACGTTCGGCTTCCTGCAGAAAGTCGTTTGCGGCGGCGCGAGGGGCGGTAACTGCAGACGCCGTAGCGACCGCTTGCACCTGTTGGAGCTGCTCGCCGCGCACGGCTTCGACGGTGAACGCGTCCGCCGCGAATGCATGGGCAGAGGCGAGACCGGCGGTGGCGACAAGGATGGAGGCGAGGATCTTGCGAGACATGGATAACCTTTGTTGGTTTGAAAGGAGTGACGGTTGAGCCGGGTGGCTCCGACGCAACGAATGCGTTGTGTGTCACGGGACCTTCACTGTAGGTTTTGTCCGAAACCTGAAAAAGCCGTTGCGAGGCAAAGATGCGTTTCCGATCGAGCAACACTGTTGTAGACCGTTCAGGGGGGCTCGGCGCGACCCGCGCCCATAAGCCGAACATGACAGAAACGTAATTCGACAGTCGGGTTAGCTGTGCGATTCGCTTCCTAGACTTTGTTTCAGCGGGACGAGAGCACAATCACCACCAGAGAGCGTTTCGTCCAAGGCGGCCGACCGACGGCCGCCACCGCTGGATGGTTCTGCAGCGTGTCCATCTCTGGGGGCATGCCTGCGCACCAGTTGGAGTTTGGAACATGGGACTGTTGAGATCGCTGCTCGGTGGGGGCCACCACGGCAGCAACCGAGGGCATGGCCATGGTCACGTTGCACCTCCGTGCGATGCCGATCGCATGGGGAACTACGCGCCGCCGGCAGCCGCACACGGGGCCTCGGTTTGCCCCAGTTGCCGGACAACCAACGCCTCTTCTGCCCGTTTCTGCCAAAACTGCGGAGCCTCGTTCGCGCAGAAGGTGTGCGGCAAGTGCCGTGCGAATCTGGCTACGACGGCGAAGTTTTGCGCGGAGTGCGGGACAGCGGCGCCGTGAACGTACCTCCAACCGGGCAGTTCGCCAGTAGATCCACGCGGGCTTGACCGGACGAGATGATCGGCCTTCTCCAACGGTTTCATACCCAGCTGCCCCAGTGGGCAGATCGTTGGCTGGACAGTCTGATCGTGGCAGCACAGGTTGCTGGCATTGCATTGGCGGCTTGGTTGGCCATGCGCCTGGTGCGCCGCCTGACCACGCGTTTGGCCTTGCGCTACGCCTTGCCAGCCCAGGTCGTGGGACTGCCGCGGCGCGTGGTCAACTGCGCCATCGTAGCCGCAGGCATCCTGTGGTCCCTGGAGCGGATCGGTGTGTCTGGAAGCGTGGTGTGGTCGGCGTTCACAGGTTTTGTGACCGTCGGAGCGGTCGCCTTCTTCGCCGCCTGGAGCGTCCTGTCCAATCTATTTTGCACGCTCCTCATCTACATGACCGGTGCCTTTCGCATGGGCGACACGATCGAACTGCTAGAGACCGGCGACAAACCCGGATACAAGGGCCGAGTGGTCGACATCAACCTGGTCTACACCACGCTCCAGGACGTCGACGAAGGCGCTGCCAGAGCGGTGCTCCAGTTGCCGAACAGCCTCTTCTTCCAGCGGGTTCTGCGACGCTGGCGGTGAGACTGAATTTTTCTTGATCGGACAAAACCATGACCAACAAGTTGAAGCTCGACATTCCCATTCTTCTTCCGGATCTGCCGCAAGGCCCCGACGCCTGCGTTGCGCGCCTGATCGAGCAGCTCCAAGGTCGGCCTGGTGTGGACAAGGTGCATGTGGACGGCGCAAGCGAAAGTGCTCCTGCGCAGCTGTGCATCCATTTCGATCCGCAGGTGCTCCCGGTTGCACGCATCCGTGAACTTGCTCAGGCGGCCGGCGCGACCATCACACGCCGTTTCGGCCACCTCCACAGGAATTTCGATGGTCTTACCCATCAACGCAGGGCCGAAACCGTCACCGAACACCTGAAGGGCCTGCGTGGCGTCATCGAAGCCGGTGCCAGTCCGACGGGGTCTGTCGAGGTCGAATTCGACCGCGAGGTCACCTCGGAGGAAGCGATCTTGGCTTCTCTCAAGACGTTGGGGGTGACCGCGGTGGAGGAAAAGTCCGCAAGCGCACCCCAGGCCCACGCGCCTCACGATCACGCGCCGCACGACCATGGACCTGATGGCCATGCTCATACCGACGGCGACAAGGACCACGATCACGGCAAAGGCGGGGCCCACTCCCACGACCACGGCGGAATCTTTGGATCAAACACAGAGATGGTTTTTGCGCTCATCTGCGGCGCGTTGTTGGGCGCGGGGGTGGCGATCGAGAAGCTGGTGACCGGCGCACCTTCATGGGCACCGCTGGCTTGCTTCATCGCCGCGTACTTCTTCGGCGGCTTCTACACGCTGCGCGAAGCCATCGACAACATCCGGCTCAAGCGCTTTGAGATCGACACGTTGATGCTGGTCGCTGCTGCCGGTGCCGCAGCGCTTGGCTCGTGGGCCGAGGGGGCGCTGCTGCTGTTCCTGTTCAGCCTTGGGCACGCGCTGGAAAACTACGCCATGGGGCGTGCCAAGCGAGCGATCGAGGCACTCGCAGAACTGGCACCGGAGACGGCGACAGTACGGCGCGGAGACCGGACCGAGGAAGTCGCTGTAGAGGCCCTTGTGGTGGGCGACACGGTGCTCGTCAAGCCGAACGAGCGCATCCCTGCGGACGGCTTCCTCACGAAAGGCAACACCAGCATCAACCAAGCCCCGGTGACGGGGGAGAGCATCCCGGTCGACAAGCGGCCAGTCGCCGACCTGGAAGCGGCGCGAGCGCGTCCTGACACCGTGGAGGCCGCCTCGCGCGCCTTCTCCGGCACGATCAACGGAGCCGGTTCGATCGAGATCGAAGTCACGCGCAAGGCAACCGATTCGACGTTGGCCCGAGTGGTCAAGATGGTGAGCGAGGCAGAAACGCGCAAGTCGCCGACGCAGCGCTTCACCGACAAGTTCGAACGCATTTTCGTCCCCGCCGTCCTTGCGCTGTCGTTCATCCTGCTGTTCGCATGGGTGGTGGTCGACGAGCCGTTCCGCGACAGCTTCTACCGAGCCATGGCCGTGCTGGTGGCTGCAAGTCCTTGCGCCTTGGCCATTGCCACGCCCAGCGCGGTGCTGTCCGGCATTGCCCGTGCGGCGCGAAGCGGCGTGCTCATCAAAGGTGGCGCTCCGTTGGAAGAGCTGGGATCGTTGAACGCCATGGCGTTCGACAAGACCGGCACGCTGACGGAAGGCCGACCCCGCATCACCGACGTGATCCCAGTCGATGCCGCGAGCGAACGTGAGCTGCTCGAAGTTGCCGTTGCGGTCGAGTCGCTGAGCGATCACCCTCTGGCTGCGGCGATCGCTCGCGACGGTCGCGAGCGACTCGGTGCTCAGCCGATTCCGGACGCTTCAGGACTCAACAACCTCATAGGGCGCGGCGTCACCGCGCAGCTTGGGTCGGATACCGTCTGGATCGGGAAGGCTGAGATGTTCGGAGTGGACGGCGTCGAACCGTTGGGAGCCGAAGCTGCGGCTGCCATCGATCGTCTGCGCGAAGCCGGTCGCACCACCATGGTCGTTCGCCGCGGCACCCGTGACCTCGGCGCCATCGGCCTCTTGGATACGCCTCGCGAGGGCGCACGCGAGACGCTGGAGCAACTGCGCGAGCTTGGCATCAAGCGGATGATCATGATTTCAGGCGACCACAAAAAGGTCGCCGACGCCGTCGCCAAAGACGTGGGCCTGGACGAGGCATGGGGCGACCTCATGCCTGAGGACAAGGTCCAATCCATCCGAAAATTGCGCGACCAAACCAAGGTCGCTATGGTCGGCGACGGAGTCAACGATGCTCCGGCCATGGCGAACGCCACCGTGGGCATCGCCATGGGCGCGGCCGGATCGGACGTCGCCCTTGAGACGGCCGACGTTGCGCTCATGGCCGACGATCTGCGCCGACTGCCGTTCGCCGTGGGCCTGAGCCGCCATACCCGGTCGGTGATCCGCCAGAACGTGTTCGTGAGCCTTGGCATCGTCGCTGTCCTGGTTCCTGCGACGATCATGGGTCTTGGGATCGGTGCAGCAGTGGCAGTGCACGAGGGCTCAACGTTGCTGGTCGTGTTCAACGCATTGCGGCTGCTCGCCTACCGCGAGCCCAAGAGCAAGACGTGAGCTTTCGCGACGGCAGCGCCCCTGCCGAGCTTCTGAGCGTGCAAGCGCCGCGGTTTGCCATGGTCGGCGCGCTTGCAACCGCCGTGCATTACGTGCTTGCGGTCGCATGCGTCCGGTTCCTTGGGGCGGACCCCATGTGGGCGAACGGGATCGGTTGGGCCGCGGCCGTCTGCGTTTCGTTCGTCGGCCATCTGAAGGTGACATTTCCAGCTTCGCAGGTTCCCCTTGGCCGTTCGGTCGCGCGTTTCGCCGCGCTTTCCGGCGGCCTCTTCCTTTCCAACACGGTCGCGTACGCAGTCTTGCTTCAAGCCGACCTCATGCCCTACCACGTCGCGTTGGCTCTCGTTTTGGCCGTCCAGGCAGCGGCAAGCTTTGCCGTTTGCAGGGCTTGGGCATTCAGGAGCAAGCACCACACCGATCGATTTGGCATTCGGAAGCCTTAAGCCAAGTCCAGCGGATGCACCCCTGGTAGCCAAGAGCGAAAGTCGTCCTCAGACAGGATGTGCCGGAAACCTGAGGGCGTGACCATGAGAACACCCGCCCGGCCGGTCGTCGGCTCGGCGGCGCCGTCCCACAGACGAAGCGCGGCCACGTCGGCCACGAGCCTGTCAAGTTGCTGCGTGTCCTCCATCGCTACCACCAGCGGGTCGAAGCCCGCTGCGGCAATTTCGTTCTCCAACGGCAATGGCACGGCTGCGCCTGGCGCAAGGTAGATCGCCATCATCCGCCCACCGAGCCGATCGTTGATGCCCTGTTGCCGCTCGTAGGCCGCGTCAGGCTGCGGTCCGGGGGCGCTCGACTCGATCGAGAAGCCTCCACCCTCGTTGAGTTCGAGCAGCCATGGCATGGGTGGATTGGCACTGAAGCGGCCAACCACAGTACGCCCCGGGCGGAACGATTCGGCCACCGACCGTTGAAACTGATGCAGGAGGTCCCAAAAGCAAACGGCGATCTGAATGGCTTGGAACAGTTGGTCGAACGACACCACGTCGGGACGTCCACCGTTGCGGCGGCGGATCCGTAGTCCGTCGGCGCCGATCACGTAATCCGCGTGGGCGATGGCGTTTCTGACGTCGTCTCGAAACGTGACCGCGAGAAGCTCCGACAGCTTAGGCATACCGATCGCGAGCGAAGTGGCCGACAAACGCCGGAACATGGCGTTCGCGTTGGGGCCGATCACTGCTGCGGGTGCCTGCCGAACGCGCACCATGTCCTGGAACGGCCAACTGCTGTAGGCCTTCAGTTGGGCAACCTGCAGGACGTTCAGGAGACCTTCGTACACACCGCCGGCTTCCGCCAGGTGGGCGTACAAGCACAACAATTGCCGCAGGTCGGACCTGGATAGCGGCTCAGGCCTGGATCCTAGCGCCTTCAGTTCATCCGCGACTTCATGAGCGGTCTGCATGGTGTTCCATCCGGGGTCTTGGGCTCCTCGAAATTCACCCCACGTGGCCGCTGCAGTGTCGATTTCGTTGATGGACTTCGCGTAGTGAAACAGGTAGCTGAGTTGCGCGTTCAAAGACCTTGCGTAGTCGAGCGGAAGCATGACGCACTTGCTCAAATTCGGGTGGACCGCAAGCCACCCACGCTTCCCGCGAGCCGCGTGGGTTCGGATGCAGCAGCACCTGCCATCGGCAACCTGCGTCTTAACAAATATGTCATCTTCATGTTCCCTAAAAAGAACTTTCGATTCCGAGACTGGGGTCAAGCGCGATGTTGCGCTGGCATCCCGAAAGGAATTTCATGTCGTTCAACCGCATTGCACTTCTCACCCTCACCGGCGTCATGGCAATTGCCGCTCAAGCACAGGCGGCACAGCAAGGGCCGCTGACCCGTGAGCAGGTGCGCGCCGAATACTTTGCTGCACGCAGCGAAGGCCGTCTGCTGCCGAATGGCGAGAACGGGAACATCGATCAGACGGCGGGCATGAAGAGCACCGTCACGCGTGCGCAAGTGCTTGGTGAGCTGGCGCGCAGTGGACCAGCGCCCACCGGCGAGGTGGCCGATTCTGACATCCAGCGCAAGGCTCTCAGCCTGCGTACCCGGGCGGCAGTGCATGCCGAGGCTGTCGAAGTCGTTCGCTCTGGCGTTCGGCGCGACGGTGAAGTCGGCCCGCAATGAGGCTCAAAGGTTGAAGCAGTTCCACCCGCTGGAGTGGTGGGCGATTTAGGCACCATCGAGCCCGTCCGTTCAGGGCGGGACAGCGGTTCCGCCTGCCACGCACGCGGTCCGTATTCGTCGGCGTTTGGGCCTGATTCGGCCGCAGCGCTTTGGGGCTTCCACCGGCACCCCGCGACAACTAAAGCGCCCGTGGCGGTACCTTGGTCATAGCGACTCGCTCGCACTAGCCAAGCTTGAAGACTACTCCCACGAGCGCGCGGGAATCCGCCAGATGCAGGCCGACCATACCTGTGTGAGCTGCGGACATACCAAACCGACGGACGTGCTTCCCAGCAAGCGTCAGATGATCGAAGCGTGCAAGCCCTGACAAGTGAGCGCGAACGTAGCGACGCAGACGGTGCAAAAGCGCGCGCCGGGGTTGCACACTCCACTTCGCCAAGCCAAGATGCAGGTGAGGTGCGCATGCCGCGGGATCTGACCTGACGAAGTCAGGCAGGTTCAAATGGCACCGAGCGGCCGAATGCGGTCGCTGCGCCGTGAAACCGAAGGTCCTCCAACCGGACACGCGTAGCGCACAACCCCCGGCTGGCTCCCACGCGCAATTGGAAGAAAACCTCATGACCGACACCTCCGACTCTGTGCTCTCTTCCGCATCGACGGAGGCCGCATTGTTGGAGCGGATCGTGCTGCAGGAGCGGCGCGTCCTCGACGCGCTCGCGCCCTATGACGCCAAGTGGGCCACGCTCGCCTGGCTCGACAACCTGCGCACGATCGAGGAGTGCATCAATCTGCAGACCGTCGACTGGGACGACGAGGCGTTTGAGCGGCAACTGTTCGGGATGCCCGTCGCCGGCTTGGTCCACGAGCTGTCGCCCTTGCTTGCCGTCCACGCATCTCTCACGGTGCGCTTCAGTGAGCCGTTCGCCAATCGGTTCCGGCAGCTGCTGTTGCAATGCGTGTGCATGGTCAGGGCGTTCCAGCTGCATGGGGCGGCCGATGTGATCGGGAGCCTACCCACGCTCGCAGGGTTGATCGACTATCTGCAGTCGAGGCGCCGCCATTTCGTGGCCCTGTTGCATGTGCTGCCGATGGCATGCCGTGGCACGACCCGCATCATGCCCATCGAGGCGCTGACGGTGATGCTGCCGATCGTGGAGTTCACCGGCATCCCGTTGTACAGCGCACAGGGCGGGTTGATGGTGAGGCTGGCGCGCGACAGCCTGGGGCTGCCCGTCCAAAGCGGCGTGGAGCTTCCGCTACTCGACGCGGGCTTCCTGGAGCCGGAGCGGTCCCGCATCGACGAGATGCGCTGGCCGGACGCGGGCTACAGGCACTTCCACACGCTGAGGGAAGGGTTGCAGCCGGACCGCATCTTCTCTGCTGCGGAGTTGCGCAACGACATCGCGGCGATCGAGGCGGCCTATGCCGAGTTCGATCTGGCCGGCAGTGACTTTGCGATCGCCGCCGGATTGGTCCGCAGGCTGTCGCGCCAGTGCGTCGTCCGCGACTTTTGGGTCGAGGTCAAGCCCGACGCGTTCTCGGCGATGCTAGATGCGGCACGAGCGCCTGCCGCTCTGCGCCAGGCACTCGTGCAGCCCGTGTCGAGCTACCTTGAAGGGCTCTCCAGCTATGCGCCGATAGTGCAAGTGGAAGGAATGTTGCGCTCCACGGTCACGCTGCTGAGCCGCTTCATCTACAACTGGCGCGCGCGCACGCTGGATGGGCGCAAGCGCTACCAGATTCGCACCGGTTTCATCTTCGAAGCCGTGGTCAAGGACAGGCTCGGTGCGCAGGGGTTCGCTGTCCAAGACATCAAACGCATCAACCGGCGCGAGTTCGACGTGGTGACCGTGCGGGACGGTGTCATCTGGAATGTTCAATGCAAGAACAACTTCGTGGACTTGTCCACGGTCGATGCCGATGCCCATCGGTACGCGCGCTACAACCGGGCGCTGGTGACTTCGTATGAGAAAGCGCTCGACAAAGATCGCCGCCGAGAGCATCTCCTGCTGGACAAGCTCTCGCTTGACAACGTCCAGCACGTGGTGGTCGCGCGCTTTCCGGTAGTCAGCGACAACCCTCGAATCGTTCCATTCAGCCGGCTCGATGGCTTCAACGCCGTGGCTCAGGCGTTGCTGGCACAGACCGCGTCGGCCTGAAGGCAGCGGTACAGCCGCCGCGGCGCAGGCGGGACCTTCCGGACCTGAGGGCCGTCGGCTGGCGCCCGAAAATTCGGATCAACCTGGCGCGTTGGCACGGCAACATCGGATCACCAACGCCAGAGTTTCGTAACTTCAACAGTTATGTAAGATGGCTCGACTTGATCTTTGGGTGCTTCAATGGAACACGATTCCTCTCCCTTCGCAGATCCTGGAGTTGTTTCGAGCTATGCGGAAAACGCTTTGCTCAAGGTCCCAGGCCTGTACGACGTGCATCGAATGGCAACGCTTTTGCTCGCGGAGCGGGCGCCGGACCGAGCTGAGATGCTTGTCGTTGGCGCTGGAGGTGGGCTAGAGCTTGTGGCGATGGCCCAGGCACGGCCTGGATGGAAATTCTTTGGAGTCGACCCCTCTGCACCGATGCTCGACCTTGCGCGGCAAGCCACCGTTGCTGTCTCAGGGCGTGTCCACCTCGTGGTGGGGACCGTCGATCAAGCCCCGAAGAGGCTTTTCGACGGCGCCACATGCTTGCTTGTCTTGCATTTTCTCGACCGAGGCGAGCGGCTTCGGACGTTGGAACGCATCCTGTGTCGCCTCAAACCGGGAGCGAGACTTGTGGTCGCCCATCACGCGCCCCCAGGCGAGCGTCGCGAAGGGTGGATGGCGCGGTCGGTAGTATTCGGAGACCGGGCCGCAAACGATGTTGAGCGGGCGGAGGCGACGGGGAAGTTCATGTCGGCGCGCATGCCACTCATGACCCCCAACGAAGAAGAGGGTTTGCTTCGGCTGGCGGGCTTCGTCGATGTCGAACTCTTCTACGCGGCGCTTTCATTCCGGGGCTGGATCGCCACAGCTCCTGGCAACTGACCCCTCGCGCCATTGTCAAGCCCGCTCTGGCGCAGCGTCGGCCTGGCGTCCCAGCACCCTCGATTCCAAGAGCGCCCGGGCTCGGCACCCCCTTGGTCGCCGCTCGGCCCGGTAGATCGCCAACCGGCTGGAGAGCCCCGTGGCTCGACGACAGCCCCCTGGCCCGTGCCCTGACACGAAAACGTCACGATTTCGCCCGCTTATGTCCAACGTTGCACGTCCTTCGCACTGAAACTGGACGCACGGTGGCCGCTCGGCTGTCGCATGAAGGGGGTGGCAGATGGACAGTCGACGCGGCTTCTTGTCGGGATTTGGCGGGATGGCGGTAGCTTCTGCGCTGGGTGGCTTCCTGCCCGGCGCGCGGGCCGAAGCCGTGGCGCGCCTGCTGGTTGGGTTCCCACCGGGCGCCACCGGCGACCGCATCGCCCGCGCCGTGGCCCCGGTGCTGGCCACGAACCTGGGCGCCTCCGTGATCGTCGACAACAAGGCAGGCGCAGCCGGTCAGCTGGCCATCGAACTCGTCAAGAATGCGCCTGCAGACGGAAGCCAGCTGCTTCAAACCATCGGCTCGTCGATGGTCATCTACCCCCACACTTACAAGGCCTTGCGCTACCGCCCGTTCGAAGACTTTGTGCCGGTGGGCACCGTCGCGACCGTTCCCATTGTGCTGGTCGCCTCCACGACCACGCCTGCAAAGACTATGGCCGAGGCCGTGGCGCTGCTCAAGCGCGAAAAAAGATACGGGTTCTTCGGCACACCCGCCGCCGGCAGCGTGTTCCATTTCTCGGGCGTGCTGCTGCAACGCGCGATGCAGGTGAGCTTCGACCATGTGCCCTACAAAGGCTCTGCGCCGCTGCTGCAGGATGTGTTGTCCGGGCAAGTTCCGTTTGGCTTCATGGCGCAGAGCGACATCCTGGAGCACTATCGGGCGGGCAAGCTGCAGATCCTGGCCGTGACCGGGACATCGCGCACATCGCAGCTGCCGGAGGTGCCGGCATTTCCCGAACTTGGCTACAACCAGATCGTGAACCGCGAGTGGTTCTCGTACTTTCTGGCCGCCGGCACGCCCGCTGACACGGTGGCACGGTTTCGCAGCGCCGTGCGCAAGACGGTCGCGTCGGACGAGGTGCGCAAGAAGCTGCTGGACGCCGGCCTGGAGATGTCCGATGGCGACTTCACCACGCTCGCGGCCACCATGCACAAGGAGCACGCCCAATGGCAAGGGATCGTCAAGGACATCGGCTTTGTCGCGGACTGAGATGGCAACCGTTGGTATGACGCCGATCCTGCGCACGCGGGAAGTCGGCATCGTCGTCTTCGACGACGTCTTGCTGCTCGACCTGGCGGGGCCGGGCGATGTGTTCGGGCGGGCCAACTTCCTGCTCAACCGTGAGAGCGAGTCCGACCGCTACCGCGTGACGGCCTTGTCCACCTTCGGCGGCGAAGTCCACGCCTCCTGCGGCCTGCGCCTGCAGACAGCACCGCTGCCCGCGCCGGACATCTGCGCCTTCGACACCGTGCTGGTGGCCGGCGGCCCCGGGGTGCTGAAAGCCCGGCACGATGTTCCGTTGCAGAACTGGCTGCGAGCGGTGCAGCCGCGCGTCAACCGGCTCGGTTCCGTCTGCACTGGGGCCTACGTCCTGGCCGAGGCCGGCATGCTGTGCGGCAAGACAACCACCACGCACTGGAACCACGCCACCGAGTTCGCCAAGCGCTATCCGGACGTTCGGCTCAACATCGACGCGATGCACGTGCGCGACGGCAATCTGTTCTCGTCCGCTGGCGCCACCGCGGGCATCGACCTGGCACTGAGCCTGGTCGACGAAGACTTCGGCCGCGACCTAGCGCTGGCGATCGCGCGCGAACTCGTGGTCTTCCGGGTACGCTCCGCCGGCCAGACGCAGTACAGCACAGCCTTGGCCTCCTATGGCACAGCGTCGGACCGGATGCGCAAGGCCACCGACTTCATCATGGGCCAACTGGAGGCTGGCGTGACGGCCGAGCAGGTGGCCGCCCATGTCTGCTTGAGCACGCGGCAGCTGACGCGCAGATTCAAGGAGGCTTTCGGGATGTCGCCGGCCCAGTACATCGGCGCAGCACAGGTCGAACTGGCCCGCGAGCTGTTGTCCGGCACCGACCAGCCCCTGGAAAAGATCGCCTTGCGCTGCGGCTTTTCCGGCCGCCAGCAACTGACACGCGTTTTCACCAAGGTGCTGGACATGACGCCCGGCGCATTCCGCGCGCGTTTCAACAACGACTGACCAACGCCTTCAACCATGACGCAGACCAAGACCACCCGCATCGGCATGCTCGTGTTTCCCAAGATCACGGCGCTCGACATCCTCGGCCCATTCGAGGTCCTCGCCCGAACGCCAAACTGCAGCGCGCAGCTGGTGTGGAAGGACACATCGCCTGTGCATGGCGATACCGGCCTGCGCCTGCTGCCCGACGTGGACTTCGCCAACGCGCCCCAGTTCGACGTCGTCGTCGTGCCGGGCGGCCCGGGCCAGACCGACCTGATGGAGGACGAGGAGGTCCTGCGCTTCCTGAGGACCCAGGCCGCGGGCGCACAACTGGTCACCTCGATCTGCACCGGCTCGCTGTTGCTGGCAGCTGCCGGCCTGTTGACCGGATACAAGTCGACCTGCCACTGGCTGTCGATGGACCAGTTGGAGCAGTTCGGTGTGCAGACCGTGCCGGAACGCGTCGTGGTCGACCGCAACCGCATCACGGGAGCGGGCGTGACCTCTGGCCTGGATTTCGCATTCACCGTGGTGGCCACCTTGCGTGGGGAGGATGTCGCCAAGTCGATCCAACTCATGATGGAGTACGACCCGGCGCCACCGTTCGAGAGCGGTCACCCCCGCGTTGCAGCACCCGCGCTGGTGGAGCAGGTGCGGGCGTCGGCGTCGGCGATGCTTGACCGTCGGCGCGCGGTGTCGTCGCGCGTGGCGCAGCAACTCAAGGCCAGCAGCCGCTGAGTACTTTCCCGCGAACGGTGAAGGCATGTAGCCATGCGGGCGCCTTGGGCAAATTGCCCAAGGCGTGGCCACGAGGACGGGAACCTTCAGCACGTACCATCGCCTTCAATGCATTCCTTGCGCCGCTCAACTACGCTGGCCCGTACGGTCCTGCTCTGGTTCGTGCTCGCGCTGGGCGTGGCCATCGCCGCCCCTGTGGTTCAGCCCCAGGCCATGGAGCTGATCTGCACGGCCAGCGGAGGCGCCAAGCTGGTCGTCCTCGGCGAAGATGGTGACCAGGACATCGTGGTCAGCCACCATTCCATCGAATGTCCGATGTGCCTGGCCGTGACGCTGCCGCCGGCACCGCAGACGCCGCGTGACGAGCCAGTGCAGCCCTTGGCTCATGCCCTGCAGCCCGTCGTCGCCGCCCACATCGCGGCGCTCGTTGGTGCACCACTGCCGCCACGCGGCCCGCCCTCCATCTCCTGATCCGTCGCTCAAGTGCAGTGCCCTGTCGGCCTGCGCTGCGTTGCGCCACGCGACCCGATGCGTGCCGCGGCGTCGAGGCCTTGCGCGGTCTGCGCACGGCCGTTCATAAAGGAACTGGAGAGGTCTGTGCACCCGTCGAATCCGTTGAACCCATCCCCCCTGGTCGCTGCGCTGCTGTGCGCAGGGCTTGCCACCCCGTCGTTGCCGGCCCAGGCCCAAGCTCGGAACCAGGCGCTGCCATCTGTCACCGTCATCGGTGAGCGTGTGGACTACCGCGCGCCGGACAGCAGCACCGCCACACGCACCGACACACCCGCATTGCTGACCCCGCAGAGCATCGCCGTCGTGCCGCAGGCGGTCCTGCAGGACCAGAGCGCGCTCACGTTGACCGAGGCCGTGCGCAACGTCGCAGGCGTGCAATACGATTTCGGCTTCAACGGTTCGATGCAACCGCTGCTGATCCTGCGCGGCTTCCCGAGCACGTCGATGACCTCGCTCGGGCCCATGTCGGGCATCTCCAGCTACTACCTGGACGGCAGCAAGGTGATGGGCGTGCCCATCAACATGGCCAACGTGCAGTCGGTGGAGGTCGTCAAGGGGCCGTCCAGCGTTCTTTACGGCCGGTCCGAGCCGGGCGGGCTCGTGAACGTCGTCACCAAGCCAGTGTCAGCGAGTCCGCATTTCGGCTTCGAGCAGACCATCGGCCAGTACGGGCTGTCGCGCACAGCCATGGAGGCCACCGGCGCCCTCAATGCGGAAAAGACCCTGCGCGGCCGCGTTTCCGGCTCCTACAACACGGCCGACTCCATTCGCGACTTTGTCGAAGACCGGCTGGGTAACTTCACTGGCAGCCTGGCGTGGGTGCCCGATGCGCGCACCAGCGTGACGGCCACGCTGGACTACTCCAACAACCGCTACCGCACGGACATGGGCATCCCAGCCATCGGCAACAGGCCGGCCGATCTGCCCTGGTCGCGCCAGTTCAACGACTCTCCGTACCTCTCCAGCGCCAAGACCACCACGGTGAAGCTCGATGCCACGCACCAGTTGAACGAGACCTGGCTCGTCAAGGGACGGCTGATGCGCCTGCGCAGCGACACCTCGGAGATGGACGTCTACCCGTACCGCGGCGACTACGGCATGGGCAGTGCGGCGGACCAGACCTGCTCGGGCACCGGCAATCCGCTGTGCCGCTATTACTTCGGCGTGCGGCCGCAGGGGCGCTACAAGATCGACCAAGCGAACGTGGACCTCACGGGCAAGTTCCAGCTGGGCGGCCTGGGCCACACCGTGCTGATCGGCTTCGACACGTACCGCGCCGACAAGACGGGCGCGACCTACCTCCAGCAGGTGTCCTCGGCCGACATCTACAACCCGGTGCTGGGAAGCACGCCTGGGTTGGACACCAGCTTGACCATGCCTGACGTGGTGGACGACTACAGTCGCTGGACCAGCATCTACGTGCAGGACCAGGTCACCCTGGGCCACGGTGTGTCGTTCATGGGCGCCCTGCGGCATGACCGCACGAACGCGGTGTACGGCAGTCCTGGCACGGAAGCCAACAAGCTGTCCTTCACGACACCGCGTCTGGGCGCGGTCTGGCAGTTCGCGCCCAAACAGTCCGTCTACGTGCAGTACCAAGACTCGGTGTCCGCCAACAACGGCCGCGACACCCTGACCGGGGCGTCGCTGGGCGCCGAACGTGCCCGCCAGCTCGAGGTAGGACACAAGATCGAGCTGCGGGAAGGCCGGCTCACCTCGACGCTCGCGCTGTACCAGCTAACCAAGCGCAACCGTGGCGCCCAGGTCACCGTCGCCGAGGCGCCGTACTACAACGTCGTCACCATCGGCAAGGCCCGCGCGCGCGGCGTCGAATGGGACGTTGCCGGACGCGTGACGCACCAGCTGTCACTGATCGGCTCGTACGCCTACACCGACACCAAGGTGCTCAGCGACCCGGCCTACCAGGGCACCCAGCTGCCAAACGTGGCGCGGCACACCGCGAGCCTTTGGGCGCGCTATACGCTCAACGATCAGTGGCTCGCCGGCGCTGGTGTCTTTGCGCAAGGACAGCGCCAGGGGGACTCGGCCAACAGCTTCCAGATGCCCGGCTACGCGCGCGTCGATGCGATGGTCGCCTACCGCTTTGAGTTCGCGGCTGCCAAGGCTTCGCTGCAGTTGAACGTGGACAACCTGTTCGGCCGGAAGTACTACGCCAGCAGTCACCAGTACGCCCAGGACTGGATCAAGCTCGGATCGCCGCGGATGGCCAAGCTCACGCTGCGGGTGGATTACTGATGCCTAACCTTCGACGACGCAGCCTGCTGGCGGCTGCAACGGCCGCGATGACGGGTCTCCTGGCGGCCTGCCAGCCCAGAACGCCGACACTCAACGGCATCGACGTGTCGGGCGCCGACTACGGCCAGGACTTCCGGCTGCTGGACCCCGAGGGTCGCACGCGCACCTTGGCTGATTTCAAGGGTCAGGCCGTGTTGCTGTTCTTCGGTTTCACGCAGTGCCCGGACGTCTGTCCGACGGCGCTCGCACGCGCCGCCCAGGCAAAGTCCTTGCTCGGCGATCTTGGCAGCCGCGTGCAGGTCATCTTCGTCACGGTCGATCCCGAGCGCGACACGCCGCAAGTCCTCAAGGCCTACACCACCGCCTTCGACCCAAGCTTCCTCGGCCTGCATGGCACGCTGGAGGAGACGGCCGCGCTCGCGAAGGACTTCAAGGCGCACTACAAGAAGGTGCCCACCGGCGCGTCGTACACCATGGACCACACGGCGCTGACCTATGTCTACGACCCGGCCAGCATGCTGCGCGTGGTGCTGCGGCACGACCAGACGGCCGAGCAGTTCGCCGCAGACCTGCGCCGGCTGCTGGCCTGAGCATTCTCACCATCCTCAAGGAGCGTTCCGTGAAGTCCCGAATGTCCTGGTAACAAAAACGTCATCGTCCGGTTCGGCATGAGGCGGTTTCGGTTTCGACACTAGAGGCATGCGCAGACGTTGCGCAGGTTTTTAACGAAAGGAACCCCATGTCTCAACGCCATCGCTTCGCCATCGTCGCACTCGCCGCTTTGATCGGTGCAGCCTCTCAGGCCAGCGCAGCTTCCGATGCGCCGCTGACCCGGGAGCAAGTGCGAGCCGAGTACTTCAAGGCGCGCGACTCCGGCCGACTCTCGCCGACCGGCGAGGTCGGATACGTCTCGCAGGTCACCAAGTCCAAGAGCGTTGTCTCTCGCGCCGAAGTGCTGCGCGACCTCGCAGAGGACGGACCGCAAAGCACTGCCGAAGGCTCGGACATCGGCACGAACCGTGAGGCGCTGAGCTTGCGCAGCCGCGCCGAGGTGCACGCAGAGGCGGTGCAGGCCGTTCGGGAAGGCACCATGGGCGGCGGCAAGCTGTAATCGGGCGGAACTGCCGAGACCGCCGAAGCGGTCGCACCACCTCCGTTATCTCGGGCTGCTAGGGTCGCACTGTCGCGCACCCGCAGCCCGAAGCCCATTTCCGGCTCATGCTGGCTCACATCTCACCAGGTACCGCATGCATCCTTACAAGCGCGCAACTCGGAACATCAAGTGCCATCCCTTCCGGCGCGACACCGCCGTGTTGGCCGATCTCATTCTGTCTCTGGAGTCGCATCGACTTTTTTCGCTGCAAAGGCTTTTCGATCTGAACGGTCGTTCCTTCCGATTGGCCGTGGCGTTGATGGGCGAATGGAAGCGCCGGGGAAAGTACGCCAAGAAGGCCAAACTTTTGGATCTGTCCGTCCAACTGCGAGAGGTGCTGGCGGAGCGGCGACCCTCAGGCGAGGGCGCTTCCACGGATGAGGCGCCAGCGCGTCAGAAGGTGGTCAAGGCACCGACGGGTGAGCCGGACCGCTTAGGACCGGAACGCTAGGGGATTGGAACGTGGCGCTGCGCGGCCGCGGCAGACCGTGCACGGATTGCGCGCTCGGATGAACGAGACATCCGTCACGAGGTGCGTGGCTTAGGAGGCATAAGGTGACCATTCTCAACCGGATCGTTGACACAGCGGTCCAGGAATTTTCGGACGTTGGAAGCGTTGAAGAAGCGACGCGCTTGATACTTCGGCTGGCTCTTGCAGGCGTGCTCGGCGGCCTGCTCGGCATCGAGCGCGAAACCAAGGGCAAGGCTGCTGGCGTTCGAACTCACATGCTGGTCGCCATGGGCGCTGCGATGTTTGTGGTGGCATCCGATCTGTTCACCATCGGGCCCGCCGACATGAGCCGGGTGCTGCAAGGAGTCATAGCCGGTGTTGGTTTTCTTGGCGCCGGGACGATCCTCAAAGCTGGATCGGAAGCTCAGGTCAAGGGGCTGACGACAGCTGCGGGCATTTGGATGACCGCAGCCATCGGAGTCGCTGCAGGGATGGGAGAAGAATCCGCGGCCATCCTGGCTACGTTGCTTGCTCTTTTGATCATGGCGATCGTTCCGATGGTAATGAAGGCATTCGAGAGCCGCGACGGGCTAGCCGCACGCAACCGTGGCGGTGAGGACTAGCTCCAAGTGGAGGAGAGAATGATCGTTGTTTCGACCCGCATGGCGCATGCGATGTTCTCGTGCCTCCCCCGGTTCGAACGGAACGGAAAGTTGGTGCGTCCCCAGACATGAAAATCTTGATCGTCATGAACGACCTTCAGGAGGCGAGCTACCTTTCGCAGGGCCTGAAGTACAACGGTTACTGCGTGGACGTCGTCTTGGACGGCGTCCTGGGTCTCGACATGGCCATCGAGCGGGACCACAGCTTGGTGCTGATCGATGAGCAGCTTCCGGGAATGGACGGTCTGTCGTATCTCAAATGCCTGCGCGCGGCAAGGTCGGTGCCTGTCATCGTGCTTCATCTGTCGAAAAGCGCCGTCAGCAAGATGTCGTACTTGGAGGAGGGGGCCAGCGACTGTCTTGGGCGACCTGTGGCGGTACCCGAGCTGCTCTCTCGAGTCGGCTTTCATGTGCGCCGAGCTAACTTTCCAGCCGGCGTCGGCGCCGAGTTCAAGATCGCCGACTTCACTCTGGATCTTTCGCGCAAGCGCGCGGAGAGAGCGGGCCGAAGGCTCTCATTGACCTACAAGGAATTTGCCATGGTGATGGTGTTGGCGGAAAGACCGGGCGCTTTGGTCACCCGCGATGTTCTCGTTGACCGGGTATGGCGCCAGCAACCCATTTCCCTCAGCAACTTGCATCGGTCGATAGGACGCCTGCGCCGCAAAATCGACCAGCCGGGACAGCTTCCGTTGTTGCACACCATCAAGGAGTTCGGATACCTGCTGGGCCCGAGGAGAGGGTGAGCGCACGGCCTAAACGGGCGCCGCCTACCCCGTTGTGGCGGTTGTGTTAGAGGTTGTGCTCATCGTGCGTCACCGCGCCCCCGCAGGCGCCGCACCGGGCCCTTCAGCGGTCGAGTAGTCCGATAGCCAAAGTCCGATCCGGGTCCTGCCACCTTCGGACTCCGCGACGGTTCCACCCTGGTGCATGTGCGCGATGGCGCCGACGATGGCCAATCCAAGACCGTGATTGCGGTCCGCGTGGCTGCGTGCGGGATCCACCCTGAAGAATCGATCGAACAGTCTTGGCAGATGCTCTGCTGACACCGTTTCACCTTCGTTCTCCACCAAGATTCGAACCGTGTCGTCGTCCGTTCGTTGGATCATCAGCTTCACCGTTGACCCGCGCGTCGCATGCCTGGTCGCATTGCTCAGCAGGTTGGACAGTGCTCGCTGCAGAAGTCTGCCATCGACCGCTGCTGCCGCATCGCCTACGAGTTCAAGCTCCAGTTCGGCCTCTTGCATGGCCGCTTCATGGAACTCCACCACGTCCGCCGCTAGCTGTGCCAAGCTGCTGACCAGCTCCCGTCGCGCGCCAACGCCGCGATGTGCCCTTGACAGAAAGAGCATGTCGGCCACGATGCGTGCAAGTCGCGCGAGTTCTTCAAGGTTGGACCCTAAGACGTCCTGCAAATCGGCGAGGCTGTGCGACCGACGCAGCGCCAATTCGCTGCTGCTGATGAGGGTGGTGAGAGGCGTGTTCAGTTCGTGCGCGACGTCAGCGTTGAATGCTTCCATTTGCCGGTACGCCGCTGCGAGGCGATCCAGGAGGGCGTTCATCTGAGCGATCAACGGCTGGATCTCTGCGGGCTGAGCGGATCCATCGAGCCTGCGCTCCAACGTGTCGGCCGTGACCTTCTGCGTCTGCGCGACCAATTGGTGAAGAGGCATCAAGTTCCACCGGACCAACACGAACGCACCCGTGGAAACAAGGGCGGCTCCACCCACCGCGGCGAGAAACAGCATCCAAGCCACGCTGTGAAGCAGTGCGGAGTCGGCACTCGTGTCGAGCGTCAGATACATCCGGACGGGTCGCTCCAGCCCCTCGATGGCCATGTCCACGACATGCGCGTGAGGATCGGTGCTGCTTGATCCAACGGTCAAGGGGTGATCGAAGATGAGCGCGCCCTTGTCTTCCTCGAGGCGAAGTCCCAGGTCCGAATGGCCGGCCAGCATCGCACTGAGCAAATGGGTCAACTCTTCCGGATCCGATCTCGCCAGATTCTGGCCAATCTGATCTCGTACCGCCAGCTCCTTCTGAACCAGGGTTTCGTGCTGACGATCGGCAAGTGTCCAGTCGATGGCGAAGTAAAGGGCTCCACAAATAAGGCCCAAACCCGCCATCGCCTGCAACGCCAGCCAGAACGAAAGCCGCGCCCCCAAACTTCGGGTGGCTGCCTTCGTCATCCGCGTTGTTCAAGCACGTAGCCCATGCCCCGCACGGTGTGCAGGAGCGGCGTGTCAAATGGCAAATCCAGTTTGCCGCGCAGACGGCGGACCGCAACCTCGACCACGTTGGTTTCGCTGTCGAAGTTCATCCCCCAGATTTGCGCAGCAATTTCCGTTCGTGACAACACAGCGCCCTGCCTGCGAAGCAGCAACGTAAGCAGGTTGAATTCCTTGTTGGTCAGCTCCAAACGTTGTCCAGCGCGCGTGACCCGTCGTCGAATGAGGTCGACCTCAAGGTCTGCAAGCTTCAGCACCGTCGTCTCGCCGGACGATGGCAGCATGCGCCGCAGCAGAACCTGAATCCGCGCAACCAACTCCGAGAACGCGAACGGCTTGACGAGGTAGTCGTCGGCGCCCGTGCGCAGCCCGCGCACCCGATCCTCGACCTCCCCACGTGCGGTCAGCATGAGAACCGGCGTCTGCTGGCTCTGCCGCAGCGCAGCGAGTACCGCCAACCCGTCCAAGCCAGGCAGCATGCCATCGAGCACGATGAGGTCGTAGCGGTGCAACGACGCCGCCTCCAACCCGGTGACGCCGTCGTGCGCCATGTCCACGGAAAATCCCTCCTCGCGCAGCCCTTTCTGAAGATACTGGGCAAGCTTGAGTTCGTCCTCGATGATCAAAATCTGCATGACGAAATTGTGTTCCGAATGCAAGAATGCGGAGATGATATTTTTGTCATGCTTGCCCAGGAAAGCGAGATGACAAAAAAGTAATCAATGCGTTGGAAGATGGGTCGGAACATGTTCCTACACTTGGTCGCCCGGGGAAACCCGTAGGCGGACAGCCTGAGTGGTCGCTGTCCTATTGACTGAAAAGGTCCTGTTTGTTTGGTTCTAACCGTTCGCTGATGCGCTGGGTGCTCCTCGCCTTGCTCCTGCTCATGCCGTTGCGCATGACTTGGGCTGCGGCTGCGGGGTACTGCGCTCACGAAAAACAGGTGGCAGCCGCGCATTTTGGCCATCATGTTCACTCCCACGCCGATTCGCAGACCAGTTCGGAGGCAGCCACTGGCGACTCGGCACTTGGCGATCCCGACTGCAGCGCGTGCCATGCGTGGACCGCTCATCCGTCTGAGCACCTTCCGCCAGCCGTTACCGCTCAGGGCGCTGGCGACCTTATCTCGTCGCCATGCCCTGCCATGACTTCGATCCACATACCGGACATCGAGCGGCCCAAATGGCCGCTGCAAGCTTAAGCAGCCTGTTTTGTCGGTGGCGCGTGCGCCACACGAAAAAGGCCGAGCCAGAGTCTTGGTGTTTGTTGGATTGGAGAAATTTGAATGTGCAGGTTGATTGCGCCGCTCGCCTTTGCGCTGGCGGCTTTGGGAAGTGCGTCTGCGCTTGCTCAACCGGTCGTACCGCCCGTGACGGCCGTTTCGCAGGTGAGCCCCGGTGCGGCCTTGGCTCCCCGCGCTTTTACGTTGAATGAGGCTGTTCAGGCTGCGTTGGAGTTCAATCCGTCCCTGTCGGCCGCGCAGCGAGAAATCGAAGCTGCCGAAGGTGCGCTGATACAAGCTGGCGTGTACCAGAACCCAACGTTGAGCGTCGACGTTGAAGACGTCAGGACGCGCAGTCGGACGACCACGATGTCGCTTAGCCAGCCGTTCGAACTCGGTGGCAAGCGCGCGGCCAGAGTCAATGCGGCGGAGCGCGCGGTCGAAGGAGCGCGGGTCGCCAAGCAGCTGCGCGAAACCCAGCTGCGTGCAGACGTCACGGCGGTCTTCCTGGCTGCGCTCCTGTCTCAGGAGCGAGTGCGGCTTGCTCAGGCGTCGTTGGACGTCGCACGGTCTGGGAGTTTGGCTGCTTCCAGGCGAGTCCAGGCGGGAAAGGTCTCGCCACTTGAAGAAACGCGCTCCAAGGTTGCCGAAGCGAACGTGCGGCTTGAACTGGTCCAGGCCCAGGGCGAGCTTCGAGCCCAGCTGCAGGAACTACGTGCATTGACGACGGCAAACGTCCCGTTCGAGTCGCTCAACGGCGATGCATTGACGCTGCCAACATTGCCGAGCATCGAAGTCTTGCAGCAGACGGCGGTCGGTTCCCCCACGTTGCGCCAAGCTCGCTTGGAGACCCAAAGGCTGTCGGCGCTGGCCGATCTGGAGTTGGCCAAGAGAACCCCGGACATCACGGTCAGCGCTGGGTTTCAGCGCGCTCAGCAAGAAGGCAGGGGGAGCACGATCGCTGTCGTCGGAGTGTCCATCCCGCTGCCCGTCTTCGACACCAACCGCGGGAACATCGTCGAGGCCCTGCGCCGGCGAGACAAGTCCGAGGACGACACGCGCGCGTTGGAACTCCGCTTGCAAGCGGATCTCTCGATCGCACGACAACGGCTCACCGTCGCTTCTGAGGAAGTGTCGGCGGTCACGTCCGAGATCCTTCCCTCTGCGCAAACGGCTTTTGACGCAGCAGCCAGGGGATTCGAACTCGGCAAGTTCCAGTACCTCGATGTGCTCGACGCTCAACGCACCCTGCTGCAAGCGAGAGCCCAGTACCTACGTTCGCTTGGTGACGCCCACCGTGCGGTGGCGGACGTCGCTCGCGTCATCGGCCCCACCTTTACCCAACCCTGATTGCTGTCATGGCCAATTCGAAAAGCACGTCCGCCACGTCCGGACGCACCCAACTCATCGTGATCGTCTTGGTGCTGCTGCTCGGCGGTGCTGGTGCCTATCTGTTGCTCAGAGGTGGCGAAAGCCACGGCGAGGGCGACGGGCATGGTCACGGAGAAAAGACCAGTCAGTCTGAGGACGACGGACACGGTCATGGCGCCGAGGAAAAAGATGCGAGCAAGGGGGCGGGGAAGTCCGAACCCAAGGAAGCGCAGCCTTCGAAGTCGAGCGCGGCACCGGCCAAGGAAGAGTCGGGCGGCCATAAGGAGGAGGCCGAGAAGGTGCCCATGACCGATGCGCAGGTGAAGTCTGCAGGCATCAAGATCGAACGGAGCGGATCGGCAATCGTTCGCACTGCGTTGCAGCTGCCTGGTGAGATCCGATTCAACGAAGACCGGACGGCCCACATCGTTCCTCGTGTGGTTGGGGTCGTCGAAGGTGTCAGCGCCAACCTGGGCCAACAGGTGCGCAAGGGACAAGTCCTCGCCGTGGTGTCGAGTGCTGGCGTTTCGTCGATCCGATCGGACCTGCAAGCCGCGCAACGACGCCGCGAACTGGCGCAGACGACCTACGATCGCGAACGCACGCTCTGGGAGCAGAAAATTTCGCCCGAGCAGGACGTGCTGCAGGCACGCCAGGCTCTGCGCGAGGCGGAGATCGCCGTGGCGAACGCCACCCAGCAGCTCCGCACGTTGGGCGCGGCGCCGAGCAGTGGTGCCCTGGGCCGTGTCGAGTTGCGCGCTCCCTTCGATGGCATGGTGGTCGAGAAGCACATCGCCCTCGGCGAAGCCGTCCAAGAAAGCACGAACGTGTTCACCTTGTCCGATTTGTCCACCGTCTGGGCAGAGATGAGTGTGAGCGCGCGTGACCTCATGCAGGTTCGGGTTGGCGAGCGCGTGCGGGTGCGTGCCGCCGCCGCCGACATGGTGGCCGACGGAAAAATTTCCTATGTGGGCTCGCTGATCGGGGCGCAGACGCGCACGGCGCCTGCGCGGGTGGTTCTGGACAACCCGCGGGGCGCTTGGCGGCCCGGCCTGTTCGTCACCGTCGAGGTGCTGACCAACGACAACGAAACGCCGTCGCCGGTCACCGTCGCATCCGACGCGGTGCAGACCGTGGAGGACAAGCCGTCCGTGTTCGTGAAGGTGGAGGGCGGATTCGAGGCGAGGCCTGTTCGCATTGGCCGCTCCGACGGGCAGCGGGTGGAGATCCTCGAAGGCTTGCAGTCCGGCGAGTCCTACGCCGCCGATGGCAGCTTCGTCATCAAATCCGAGCAGGGCAAGAGTTCTGCAACGCATAGCCACTGAGGGTCGCGAAGCAATGTTTGAACGCATCATCCGCTTCGCCATCGAGCAGCGCTGGCTGGTCCTGCTGGCCGTGCTGGGCATGGTAGGCCTGGGCATTTACAACTACCAGCGGCTGTCGATCGAGGCCGTACCGGACATCACGAACGTCCAGGTCCAGATCAACACCGCTGCACCTGGCTACTCGCCGCTGGAGACCGAGCAGCGCGTGACCTTTCCGCTTGAGACGGTCATGGCAGGCCTTCCAGGCCTGCAGCAGACACGTTCCATGTCTCGCTATGGTCTTTCGCAGATCACCGTGATCTTCAAGGATGGCACAGATGTGTACTTCGCACGCCAGCTCGTGAACGAGCGGGTGCAAGGCGCAGCGTCTTCTCTGCCAGAAGGCGTTCGACCTGTCATCGGGCCAATCTCCACGGGGCTGGGGGAAATCTACCTCTGGACCGTGGAAGCCGAGGAGGGGGCCAAGAAGGAAGATGGGACGCCGTACACCCCGACCGACCTGCGGGTGGTCCAAGACTGGATCATCAAGCCGCAACTGCGCAACGTGCCCGGTGTGACCGAAATCAACACCATCGGCGGGTTTGAAAAGCAATACCAGATTGCTCCGCTGCCAGATCGTCTGCTTGCCTACGGTCTGAGTCTTGGCGATGTGGTCCAGGCCCTGGAGCGCAACAACGCCAACGTCGGCGCGGGCTACATCGAGCGGCGCGGCGAGCAGTATCTGATCCGTGCGCCCGGCCAGGCGACCGGGCTGGAGGATCTTCGCAACATCGTGCTCGCGAACAGCGGCGGCACGCCGGTGCGCGTGCGCGACGTGGCTGACGTTGAGATCGGCCGCGATCTGCGGTCGGGTGCCGCCACCGACAACGGCCGAGAGGTCGTCCTTGGCACGGTGTTCATGCTGATTGGCGAGAACAGCCGTACTGTGGCTCAGGCCGTGGCCAAGAAGATGGAGGAAATCAATCGCAACCTGCCCGAGGGGGTCAAGGCCGTCACAGTGTACGACCGCACGGTGCTCGTGGATAAGGCGATTGCCACCGTCAAGAAGAACTTGCTCGAAGGCGCTGTGCTGGTGATCGTGGTGTTGTTCCTGTTCCTGGGCAACATCCGAGCGGCGCTTCTGACAGCACTGGTGATTCCGCTGTCCATGCTGTTCACGTTCACGGGCATGGTCAATCAGAAGGTCAGCGCGAACCTCATGAGCTTGGGGGCGCTGGACTTCGGCATCATCATCGACGGTGCTGTCGTGATCGTCGAGAACTGCGTGCGTCGATTGGCCCATGCGCAGGAGCGTCTTGGCCGGCCACTGACGCGCAGCGAGCGCTTCCATGAAGTGTTCGCTGCATCTCAAGAGGCACGCCGCCCGCTTCTGTTCGGCCAGCTGATCATCATGGTGGTGTACCTGCCGATCTTTGCGCTCACCGGCGTCGAAGGCAAGATGTTCCATCCGATGGCGTTGACCGTCGTGATCGCACTGCTGGGCGCCATGATCCTGTCGGTGACGTTCATTCCCGCTGCCGTGGCGCTGTTCATCGGCAAGAAGGTTGGCGAGAAGGAGAACCGCCTGATGGGCTGGGCGCGCCGCGCGTACGAACCGCTGCTGGACCGTGCGATGGGCGCCAAAGCTGTGGTCCTGACCGTTGCTGGCGTCGCCATCGTGCTGTCCGGCCTGGTGGCCACGCGTCTTGGAAGCGAGTTCATTCCGAGCTTGAACGAGGGCGATTTCGCCATCCAGGCCCTGCGCATACCGGGCACGAGCCTCACGCAGTCGGTGCAGATGCAGCAGCAGCTCGAGCGCACGCTGAAGGAGGAGTTCCCGGAGATCGAGCGCGTGTTCGCGCGCACCGGCACGGCCGAGATCGCCTCGGACGCGATGCCGCCCAACATCTCGGACGCGTACGTGATGCTCAAGCCTGAAGACGATTGGCCTACTCCCAAGCGCACGCACCAGGAACTTGTGGCCGCCGTTCAAAAGCGCGTCGGCGAACTGCCTGGCAACAACTACGAGTTTTCGCAGCCGATTCAGCTTCGCTTCAACGAACTGATCTCCGGGGTCCGCGCCGACGTGGCTGTCAAAGTGTTCGGCGACGACATGGACCAGTTGAACAAGACCGCCCAAGAGATCGCAAAGGTCCTGGGCGACATCAGCGGCTCGTCCGAGGTCAACGTCGAGCAGACCACCGGGCTACCCATGCTCACCGTCAAGATCGACCGAACCAAGGCCGCGCGCTATGGCGTCAACATCGGCGACGTGCAGGACACCATCGCGACCGCAATCGGCGGGCGTAGTGCGGGCACCCTGTTCGAAGGCGATCGTCGCTTTGACATCGTGGTTCGTCTGCCCGAAAACCTGCGCGGCGACCTGGAGTCGATTCGACGTCTGCCGATCACGCTGCCCGCGGGCGAGCAGTCGGGGGGATCCGCTCGCGTGAGCTTCATCCCGCTGTCGGAACTGGCGACTCTCGAATTGGCTCCTGGTCCGAATCAGATCAGCCGAGAGGACGGCAAGCGCCGCATCGTGGTCAGCACCAACGTACGTGGCCGTGACATGGGCTCGTTCGTCCAGGAGGCCAGTTCGGCGATCCAGCAGCAAGTGACGATTCCCCCAGGATACTGGATGACCTGGGGCGGCCAGTTCGAGAACCTGCAATCTGCCACGCAGCGCCTTCAGATCGTGGTTCCGGTAGCACTGCTCATGGTGTTCACGCTGCTGTTCGCCATGTTCGGCAACATCCGTGACGGCCTGATCGTGTTCACCGGCATCCCGTTTGCGTTGACCGGCGGCATCGTGGCCCTGTGGCTGCGGGACATGCCGCTGTCGATCACGGCAGCCGTCGGCTTCATCGCGCTGTCTGGTGTCGCCGTGCTGAACGGCCTGGTCATGATTTCGTTCATCCGCAACCTGCGAGAAGGCGGAGCATCGGTTGACCATGCGGTGCGAGAGGGTGCTTTGACCCGCCTTCGCCCCGTGCTGATGACCGCGTTGGTTGCATCGCTCGGTTTCGTGCCGATGGCCATCGCCACCGGGACGGGTGCGGAGGTTCAACGCCCGCTCGCGACGGTCGTGATCGGCGGGATTCTGTCGTCGACCGCTCTGACGCTTTTGGTCTTGCCGGTACTGTACCGACTGGCATACCGCCGCGATCAGGAGGAAGACGAGGAGGGCGCGCAAGACCAACCGCCATCGCAGCGGCTTGCAGCGCCGCATGCTAGCTGAAGCCCGCGACCTGCTTACATCCATAGCGCTCTACCAAGGGCTCATGCCATGAATGCGACCACTCGCTTGCCCTTCGGCGCTGACGACGCCAGCGCCTGTCGCCTGTCGGTGGTCATCCCGTTCTTCAACGAACGGGATGTCCTGCCGATCTGCCATACGCGCGTTCGCGCGGTGCTGGATGCCCTCGACATGCCGACGGAGATCGTCTACGTGGACGATGGAAGCGGCGATGGCAGCGCCGACGTTCTTCGCCAATGCGCAGCTTGGTCCTCGCGCGCACGCTCGGTCACCCGCATCGTGCGGTTGAGCCGAAACTTTGGGAAGGAAGCCGCCATGATGGCGGGCATCGAGCATGCGCGCGGTGACGCCGTCGTGATCCTTGATGCTGACCTCCAGGATCCACCGGAGTTGATCCCCGCGATGATGAACGCTTGGGCTCAGGGCGCCGACGTCGTGTGCATGCAGCGCAGGCGACGTCACGGCGAATCGTGGATGAAGCGCGCCTCGGCGCATGTGTATTACCGGCTTCTTCAACGTTTGAGCCGGTCTCCCATTCCCGTGGATACCGGCGACTTCCGGCTCATGAGCCGACGAGCCGTCGACGCGCTCGGGCAACTGTCGGAAAGGTGCAGGTACATGAAGGGCCTGTACGCATGGGTGGGGCTTCCCACGGTGGTCCTGCAGTACGACCGCGCGCCTCGCGCAGCGGGCCGCTCCCGTTGGGGATACGGCGCGCTTTTGGGTCTCGCGATGGAGGGCATCACATCCTTCTCGGTTGCTCCGCTTCGGTGGGCAACCGGTATCGGTGCGGTCGCGGCTCTTGGCGGTGCCGGATTTGGTGCCGTGATCATCGGCAAGACGGTGATGTTCGGGTCGGACGTCGCTGGCTATCCTTCGCTGATCGCCATGGTGACGTTCCTCAGCGGTGTGCAGCTCATCACCGTAGGTCTCTTGGGCGAGTACGTGGGCAAGACTTACATGGAAGCCAAGCAACGGCCTCTCTACCTGGTTCGAGACGTGCTGACTCCGAACGTCTCTGCGGTTGAGCGTGCGCTTGTCCATGCCAGCACTTAGACTGATTTTGCTGGCTCTGGTGGCCGGTCAGGCCATCCGGCTTCTTGCCATGGCAACTGTGCCGTTCGCAGACACCTCTGAGCCGCGCTATGCGGAAATTGCGCGTCTTATGGCGGTGTCGGGCGACTGGGTCACGCCATGGTTTTCTGCGGGCGTCCCTTTTTGGGGAAAGCCTCCTCTTTCTTTCTGGACTCAGGCCGTCGCCATCGACTGGCTTGGACTTGCGGAGTTCAGTGCCCGTTTGCCCGGTTGGCTTGCCATGATCGGCGTCGCCGCGCTTTTGTTCCAATTCGGACGGCAAGCGATGGGGCCGGTGTCGGCTTGGTGGGCTCTGGTCATCTTTGCAACCAGCCTGCTTCCGTTCGTGGCGTCCGGCGCCGTGCTCACCGATCCCTTCCTGGCGCTTGGAACGACCCTGACCCTCGTGTCGTTCTGTCTTGCTGGAACTTCGTCGCATCCGTTCTGGCGATACGGCGTCTTCATTGGGATGGCTATCGGCCTGCTGGCAAAGGGCCCGATAGCAGCGGTCCTGTCGCTTGGTGTGCTCGTCGCCTGGATGGTTTGGAGCGCCGACGCGCGTGCCCGATGGAAACTGCTGCTCTGGCCGCCAGGACTTGCGACGACGGTCGTTCTCGTCGTTCCTTGGTACCTCCTGGCTGAGGCAAAGACCCCAGGATTCTTGCAATACTTCCTGGTTGGTGAGCACTTTCTTCGGTTCACGGATCCCGGTTGGAGTGGAGACCTCTACGGATCAGCCCATGAGCGTGCTTACGGCGCCATTTGGGTGGACACGCTGCTAGCTGGACTGCCGTGGAGCCTTGTGGGATGCGGTTGGCTGCTCCTTGCGCTTTACCGCGCACCCTCCCGTGCTCAGCTGTGGGCAGCTCTTCGCAGAGACGAGGTGCGCTTTCTGATGCTGTGGGCTTTGGCATCGCCGGTGCTTTTCACCCTGTCGGGAAACATCCTGTGGACGTACGTGCTGCCTTCGATGCCCGCCTTGGCGTTGCTTCTTGGGCGCGCGTTCGCATACAGCAGGCCAGCGTGGTCGCGAGTCGTCGTTGGCATCAGCGTTGCGCTCGTACCGACCTTGTTCGCTGCAATGATTCTCATCGTCGCCGTGCATCCCAATTACCTGAAAACTGAGAAGCTGCTTGTTCGCGAGGCTCAGGAAATGGCTGCCGCTGTCCCGATCTACTTTGTGGGTGGAGCCCCTTTTTCCGCGCGCTACTACAGCGAGGGCGCCGCCAAAGGAGTGGCGCTGGACGAGGTGTCGGCGCTCGTCAGGTCACGAAGTGGGCCGCTGTGGGTTGCAGTGCCTCGCGACCGCACGGCGCAGGTACTCGCCTCCTTGGGTGACGGCATGATCGAGCATCGATCCAGCCGCCGGTTCACCCTTTACGAGGTTCCCGCACCGTAGGCCTTGGGCGTGCGGAGCCTGTTGCGCCGTTGCGCCCTAAACCACTCATGTCGACCTTACCTCGAGCGCAAGCGCTGGGTGGCCAAAGATGCAGCCTGCACTTCGGGCCGGGCTGCTTTCAAGGGCCAGACCTCCTCGGCAGCGATGCTCGGTTGCGGTGCTGCTGCAAGGCGTCTCAAGAAACCACCATCTCATCGACCAAGCTCCGACGCTTGCGGCACCCATGAGCACTCAAGACTCTCCTTCTCTGACGGACCAAGGTGCGTTCTGGCGCACCGAGATCGCTTCGCGAGCCAGCGTGATCATCGATGCAGACGATTACTTCACCGCGTTGCGCTCGTCGATGCTCAAGGCCCGCTGCCGAATCATGCTCGTGGGATGGGACTTCGATGCCCGGATCCGCTTTGCTTCCAACGAGCACGACGGTGGTCCGGCCACCATCGGACGCTTCATCAGCTGGCTGGCCCGCCGCAATGCGGAGCTTCAGATCCACGTTCTGCGGTGGGACACGGGCGCGATCAAGTCGATGTTCCAAGCGAACACCTTGATGACACTTTTGCGATGGATCAAAGATCCGCAGATCCACATCAAGCTTGATGGGCATCACCCGTTCACGGGGGCTCATCACCAGAAGATCGTCGTCATCGACGACGAAGTTGCCTTTTGCGGTGGCATCGACATCACCCGTGGGCGGTGGGATACCCGCGACCACAAGTCAGAGGAACCGCGCAGACGCGATCCGGACGGAACGCACTACGGCCCATGGCACGACGCCACCACGGCCCTCCAAGGCGCCGCGGCACGTGCGCTCGGGGACATGTGCCGGGCGCGATGGGAAGCTGCAGGCGGAGCAGCCCTCGATCCAGTTGAAAGTGCGGTGGACTGCTGGCCCGACGGACTTGCGGCGCAATTTGCCGACGTGCCCGTCGGGATCGCTCGGACGCTGCCTCAGATGGATGATCACGACGGGATCCATGAGGTGGAGGCGCTCTATCTCGCACTGATCAAACGCGCGAAGCGCTGGATCTACGCTGAGAGTCAGTACTTCGCCTCCCGACACGTTGCCGAAGCCATTGCCGCGCGCCTGCACGAGTCCGACGGGCCCGAAATCGTGGTCGTGAACCCGACGACCGCGGAAGGATGGCTTGAGCCGGTGGCCATGGACACGGCGCGTGCGCGGCTGGTCGCTGCCCTGCGCGAGTGCGACGCTCACCGCCGCTTCCGGCTCTACCACCCCTTCACCGCAAACGGAGAGCCCATCTATGTCCACGCCAAGCTGATGATCGTGGATGATGAAATGATCAGAGTCGGTTCGTCCAACTTCAACAACCGATCGCTGCGATTGGATAGCGAATGCGATGTCATGATCGACGCGACGAGAGCTGGCTCGACCGAGCAGCGCCGAACCATCGCTGGCATCCGCACCTCGTTGCTTGCGGAACACCTGGGGTGCGAACCTGGGGAGGTGGAGGACGCGTTGGAGCGCACCGGCTCGCTGATCGCAACGATTTCAGACCTGCAGACGGCCGGCCGCTCTTTGCGTGAGTTCGAACCTTCCGACTTGAACGCCTTGGAGGAATGGCTGGCTGACAACAAGCTGCTGGACCCCGAGGGGCCTGACGAGATGTTCGAGCCGTTGTCTCAACGACCGGGTCTGCTGTCTCGCTTTCGCCATCGTCGTCGCTGAGCGTCCAAGTCTGGCGATCACCACTTCTCTCCACGCATGTTCGACGGCATCGTCTCGATACTGACCCAGCTCGGCGCCTTCGGCGTGTTCCTGATGATGTTGGCCGAGAACGTGTTCCCGCCGATACCTTCAGAGGTTGTGCTTCCGCTGGCCGGCTACACCGCGTTCAACGAGCGGGGTTCGATCTGGCTCACCGTCTTGGCCGGAACCCTTGGTTCCGTGGTCGGGGCATTGCTTTGGTATTGCTTGGGACTTTGGATCGGCATCGAACGCCTCAAGCACCTCGCCGCCCGGCACGGGCGCTGGCTCACGTTGACGCCCAAGCAGGTGGACGACGCGGACCGCTGGTTTCAGCGGCATGGGCGCTCGGCGGTTCTACTGGGACGCATGGTTCCGGGTGTGCGCACGTTGATCTCGGTGCCTGCAGGCGTCGTGGCAATGAAACTTGCCGTCTTTCTGTTCCTCACCACGGTCGGATCTGCGCTGTGGACCGCGCTGCTGGTTCTTGCCGGCTACAAGCTCGGCGCGCAGTACGACCAGGTCGCGCGTGTGATCGAGCCGGTCAGCAACGTTGTGCTGGGCCTCGCCATCGCCTGGTATGCGTGGCGGGTGGTGACGTTTGGAAAGTCGGCGAAATGAGCCAGCATGGGTCTCGTTTCGATCGATCAACGCCGTAGCGACGCGGTCGTGCTCGCACTCCTGCCGCACACCCAGTATTGTTCTCGAGCAGCTGTCGATGGCACGAGTGGGGCTTGGAAAGTGCGGCGTCTGGTTTCCCCTGCGTCACGCGTTACTCGGTGAACAAGACGTCGATGAGGAACATCATTGCGCCGAGCAACGCAAGCCAAATGGCGACGGAAACCGCACCATCGATGAGACGCTTCGCCTTCGGGCGCAGCGCGTTCGAGTCCTCTCGGTCCTTCTCAACGCTCTTCGAGGACATAGCCCAGACCCCGAACCGTGTGCAGAAGCTTCGACGCGTACGGATCGTCGAGCTTGCGGCGAAGGCGACGGATGGCCACGTCGATGATGTTGGTCGTTGCGTCGAATTGAACGTTCCAAACACGCTCGGCAATGACATCTCGCGAAACGACTTCGCCCGGGTGCTCGAGGAGAACCATCAACAGCGCGAACTCCTTGCGCGTGAGATCCAATCGCTGTCCAGACCGCTCGGCACGTTTGCGAGACAGGTCGAGCACCAGATCGGCGATTTCCAATCGCGCTCCGCTGCCAGAGGGGGCGCATCCTCGCCGAACATGCAGTCCGACTCTCGCAAGAAACTCCGACATGGCGATCGGCTTGATCAGGTAGTCGTCCGCGCCACTTTGCAGACAAGTGACCTTGTCGTCCAAGCTGTCGAGGCCCGTCACCACGATGACCGGGGTCGCCTTCTGCTGGCGAACGGCCTTGAGTACGGAGAATCCATCAAGTCCGGGCAAGCGAAGGTCCAGAACCACCAGACTGTAGTCTCGCCCAAGCGCCAAGTCTCGCCCTTGAACGCCATCGGCAGCGATGTCGACGCTGAAACCGTTGTGGACCAGTCCCTGAGCCAAATAGTCGGCATAGGAACGTTGGTCGTCGACAATCAAAACTCTCATGCATACGTGGCTGCGCCGCAGCCTTTCCGTGTGATCGGCGCTGTCAATCAGCCAACGCCATTTGCAGCGTCTGACGCTGTTTTTGAGCCCACTTCGTCCCGATTCTTAGGGAGTCGCGTTGCTGCGAAGTTGCGGAGGCGAAGAACAGATCCTCGCTGAGGTCCAGTCTTTCGAAGATGCGCCGTTGCTGGAGGGTGCGAGCGCGCAGCGGTGCCTCCGAGACCGTGCCCTCTGCGCCGTCGCGGCCAAACATCGCCGCAGCACGTTCCAAGCACTCCAGTGCGGCTTCGGACGTGGCAGGTACGGCTCGAGGCTCCGCCAAGCGCATCTTGAGCACGAAGGGATTCTTTCCAACCACAAGTCCCCACGGGCGTCGTCCGCTCGCAGGATTGACGGACATCGCCTCCAATTTCGTCAAGCCAAAGACCCGCGCGAGTCGCAAGCGCATGGCCAGCAGAGGCAACGAGCGTTCGATCTCTCGAATCGCGGCTTGAGCTTGCGCTTCGTCCTTCTGAACCGGGAGAACCAGCGATTGGAGCATGACGCGCGCGATGTGATCCCCTTTGCGAGACGCTCGAAAAAGCAGGCTCACAGCCTTCTCCATCGATTCGATCTCGGTAGCCTCACGCAGCTCCAACGCTCCCAGCCGACGTTGCGCTTCCGCGATGCCGTGCTGCACCGCCTTCTCGAGACAGAAACGCGCCATCATAGGATTGGCAACCGATCCGCGGTAGTCGGCGCAGATCCGATACAGGTGAAGCCATGCTTCGGAGATCCCGCCGTCAGCCGCGCGCAAAAGGTAGGCCGCCGCCTTTCGCAACTGCGGAGACGAGACCAGACGTTCCGCTGGAAGCTCACCACACCGCACGCCGGCAAGTGCTCGTCCGAGAGCATGGCTGGCGTAGACATCGCCGGATGAGGCACATCGGTCGAGAGCGCATTCGACCAAGCTGATTGGCAAGCTGCCCAGGGGCTTCGCGTTCTGCTCTGCGTGCCGGATCACTTCCACGATCAGCTGAGTGACGGGGACAGGGAGTGCGTCGTAAGGTTCGGGCAGCAGCCGGAGCATGCGGACCGCCACATCAAGTTGGTTTTCACCGAGTGCAGCTGCGGCAGTGCGTCTGATCACCTCGGGCACGTCCATCGGCTGGACCTCCTGAATGAAGGCCAAGACGCTGCCGACGGTCGATTCCGTCAGCGCCGCATGGGCCGACCGAATCGAATCGGCGCATCGGGACAACAGGCTCTTCGCCTCGGCAAGATCTCCGCAGACCAACCGCCACGCAGCGAGCTTCAGCCGCGACGCGTCTTCGTGTTCGGCGGCGGTCTTCAAGACCTGCAACTGATCGAACTCCAGGATCTCCTGCAATTCCAAGCCATTGGCGATGGTGCAGGCCGCTTCCTTGGGCGCTTGAGCGAGGGCGGCTTGCAGGTACGAAAGCGCGACAGGGACGTTGCGGACGAACCCTGAAGTGCCTTGCAGGTATGCCTCCCCAAGCTTGAGACGGGCGTCAGCATCGCCCTGTTTGGCAAGCAATCGCAGCTGAATGTCCTGGCGCCGCATGTAGACCCTTATGGGGCCACACGCGCCCCGAGAACTGGAGTTCTGCTGACACCCGAAGGGAATCTGCAAAGAACGCACATTCTCGAAACGGCAAGACGGCAATTCCTCGTCAAAGAGATGACAAATTTGATATTCGAAAGTCAGGTTTGACGGCGGATTGAAAAGCCGGTGAAAAACTGCGATCGCAAGCGTTGGCCTGAAGAAACGCCTGATATGGACTTTCTGGAAGATTGACTTGCGTTGATCCCTTCGATCCGTATCACACGCCCAAAGTCGAGGTGCGCACTCCTAGGATTTCGGTCGATGTCAGAAATAAGGCATCGAAACAACCGCAATTT
This sequence comes from Pseudorhodoferax aquiterrae, assembly GCF_014652235.1. GTDB lineage: Bacteria > Pseudomonadota > Gammaproteobacteria > Burkholderiales > Burkholderiaceae_C > Pseudorhodoferax > Pseudorhodoferax aquiterrae. Next base: position 99,430 of record NZ_BMYK01000016.1, on the reverse strand, counting down.
CCACTCGCAAGGACCTCGCATGAAAATCAATCGCGCACTGGCACTCTCGCTCGCCGCCGCATCCCTCGGCGCAAGCGCGCAGTCTTCTGTGACCCTGTTCGGCGTCGTCGACGCGAACGTTCGCTACGTCAAGAACAGCGGCCTGAGCAGCAACTACGGCATGAGCAACAGCGGCTTGTCGTCCGGCCGTCTCGGCTTCCGTGGCGTGGAGGACCTCGGCGGCGGCCTGAAGGCCGGCTTCTGGCTGGAATCGGACGTCAATGCCGACACCGGAACCATCAGCCCCACGGGCAAGATGTTCCAGCGTCGTTCCACGGTGAGCCTGATGGGCAACTGGGGTGAGATCCGCCTGGGCCGCGATTTCTCGCCCGCCTCCGTGCATTCCTTCAAGTACGACCCGTTTGGTGTGATCGGTATCGGCGGCCAGAACGTGACCAGCCGCATCCCCGGCGCCATCGCCTCCTACTACCGCCACGACAACGCTGTCGGCTACTTCACCCCGAACTTCGGCGGTCTGCAGGCAGAGTTCATGTTCGCTCCTGACGAGCAGGCAACCAGCAACACCGGTCGCCACATGTCCGGTCGTTTGTCGTACGACAACGGCCCGGTGAGCGTTTCTCTCTCCTACGGCACCACCAACGTTGCTTACAACGGCACCAGCACCGGCAAGTACAAGCAGCTGGGCTTGGCTGGCTCGTACAACTTCGGCGTGGCGCAGCTGATCGCAAGCATGTACCGCGACGATCTGCCGTTCGGCACCTACGGCACCGCCGGAGTCACGGCCGGTTCCGAAGATCGCTGGCTGATTGGCGTCAACATCCCGATCGGCAACGACCAGATCCGCGCATCGTACGTTCGCACCAACGCTCGCAAGGGCACGGCCGGCTACAACGACAGCGATGCTGACAAGTGGGCGATCGGCTACGTCCACAACATGTCCAAGCGCACCTCCATCTACGGCACGGTCTCCCGCGTCAGCAACGACGGCGGCGCGAACTTCGCCATCGCCGGTGGTGCACCGACGCCGGGTGGCTGGTCCGGCAACTCCACCGGTGCCGAGGTGGGCATCAAGCACAGCTTCTGACGAATCGCCAGACCCCATAAACACTTTCAATGGGTGATGAGTCCGTAGCAATTACGGGCCATTGGCCATGGTCGCTCATAGAGGGCCATGGCCTCTTTTTTCAATAACGACAAAAAGTGCGTTCCGGTTAACTGCAAGATGACTGATTTGTCATTTTCATGATCGAAATATTGCGGATGGGTTTCTAAGAATGCCCTACCGTTCAAGATCAGTAGCAGTCGATGGTTCCAATTATCTGGCGGCCGGTAAAATCCGGGCGCTGTTTGCGCTTGCGCATTTGGCGCGGCATGCCCTCGCCCATTTCCGTGGGACAAGCGGAAGGTGTGGAAAGGGATTATTCACCCAGCGCCGGAGTAATCCGATCGTCCCCGAAGCACGGAGGGGAGACGCCGTGAGGGCGCGCAACCGCCCCGCAGCCGTCAGAGGGTCGGTGCTGAACCTGGCTGCAGCACTTTGGCTCCTGGCACTTCTGAACGAGCCATTCTGGGTATCTCTGTGGCAAGCGACCGGGGGATGGGACGCTGAGCACGCCGCCTATCTTCTGACGCTCCCAGTCTTCGCGTTGGCGTGGGTTTGGCTGACGTTGGAACTGCTGACATGGGGGCGCGCTGCCAAGCCCGTTCTCTGCACGATCCTTGTGCTGTCGGCTGCTGTGGCGTACTTCATGCACCGATACGGCATCGCTTTCGACCGGGGCATGCTCACCAACGTCATGGAGACGGACGTGGCAGAGGCGCGGGAGTTGCTGAGCCCATCGTTGGCATTCTGGATTGTTGGCTTCGGCGTGCTGCCCGCGCTCGCCGTGGCGTGGTGGCCGCGGCTTCCGAGAGGCCTGGTGGCAACGGTCACAGACAAGGTGATCGTCGTTTCGGCCATCGTGTTCGTCGCAGGAATGATTCTGGTGTTCCAAACTGCGGCCTACACCTCTCTGTTTCGCAACCACCGCGATCTTCGGTTGCAGCTGGTGCCAACCAACTACCTGTCAGCCGCACACGGCTACGTCAAAGCGCGCCTTAAGCCGAGCCAGCGACTCGAAGTCGTTTCGACAGGCGCTACACGGACCGAGAGCGCGGCGCAGTCGCGACGTCCGATGGTGTTCGTGATGGTTGTGGGCGAGACGATGCGTGCTGCGAATCTCCCGTGGAACGGCTACGACCGTCCTACGGCCCCGCTGCTGTCCAAACGAGCGAGCCTCGTGAACTTTGGCAAGGCGGCGTCTTGCGGAACGGCGACGGCGGTCTCGCTTCCGTGCATGTTCCTCGACGTGGGCCGACAAGGCTACGACGACGGTCTCGCGTACCGCCGCGAAAGTCTTTTGGATGTGCTCCAGGCGGCCGGATTGGACGTCTGGTGGTTGAGCAACAACTCCGGATGCAAAGGCGTTTGCGATCGCGTACAGGTCATCGATGTGCCCGCCGCCGCAGCCAAGGATTGCGGTGAAGGTGGCTGCACGGACGAAGTGCTCGTCGAAGCACTCAAGGCACGGCTTGCAAACGTCGAGCGCGACACGGTGATCGTCATGCACATGAAGGGTCAGCACGGTCCCGCGTACTACCTTCGTTACCCCACCGAGTTCGAAGCATTTGGCCCGGTATGTCGCGACAACGCCCTGAACCGGTGCTCGGTCGAGCAGGTCGTCAACGCCTACGACAACGCAGTACGCTATTCCGACTTCATCCTCGATCAGACGATCCGCGAGCTGGAAGCCCGATCGGATCGGCTGGACACAGCCATGGTCTTCGTTTCCGATCACGGCGAATCGTTGGGAGAGAAGGGGCTTTTCCTTCACGGAATGCCCTATGAGTTTGCTCCCCAGGTTCAGAAGGAAGTTCCCTTCGTCGCATGGCTCCCCGCAGCGACGAGGGTTCGCCTGCAATTGGATGTTGCCTGCTTGTCGCGTCGCAAGGACACGCTGTCTCACGACAACCTTTACCACTCGATGTTGGGGCTTACAGGCACACGCGCCGGCACGTATCGAGAGAACCTGGACGTGTTCGCGGGATGTCGTGCATCGGACGTGAACTCGGCAACCCGCAGTGCCAAAGGCCCTATCTGACGATGACCGCGGGCCCGTTGTGTAGAAGTGAGCAGGGAGCGGAGCACACTATGGTCAAGATCGGGCGTCGAACCGTGGTGGCAGCCTTACTCCCTGCAGTCACCACTCTATCTGGCTGCGCGACGTCGAAGGATGCGTCGGAGGAAGACGATCCGTTCTGCTACCGAAGCAAGCTGGAGCCGTACATCAAAGGGCCTTGTTTGGCCGGCCCCGTACCGTCTCAGGCGATGGACAGCGCCGCCAAGAGGTTCGAGGCCGATCCGGGGTTTCTGACGGTCTTCGTGGTGCGGCAGGGATGGGCGGACGGGGCCGTGGTGGTCCGTGTTCGTGCTGCCTCGCATCCGGCGGTCGAAACGCTTCCCGACACGTTGGTGCGTCTTCGGCTACGGCCAGGTGCGCACGTGCTTGCTTTGGAGTTCAGGGATCAAACAGATGAGATTGGCGTGCGAGGCGAGGCCGGCCAAGTGCGCTTTGTTCGTCTGCTGAGCTTTGGACTGTCTTGGCGGGGGCGGTACCGGTGGACCGACGAAGGTGCAGAAAGCCTTCGACGGCGGGCGGCAAAGACAAGGCTTGTAGCGGATGTTGTGCTTGGTTGACGGATCTTCGACCGTCAGCGTGGGCGAGGAGCTGATGGATCGTCTGTCCAGGGGTGGTCGCAGCGTCGTGGCATCGGAAGATCATGCGATGCAGTCGGAAAGAGGAAGGCCAATGGGAACCGCGGAACGCCAGCCGTTGTGAGGCACTGCAATGAGGATGACAACCAAGGGACGTCTTGCCGTGAACGCGGTGCTCGACATGGCGCTTCGCCAGCACCGGCATGCGGTTCCGTTGTCGTCCATCAGCAAGCGGCAGCTCATCTCCGTGTCGTACCTTGAACAAATGTTCTCGCGACTGAGACGCCAAGGCATCGTGGATGGCATACGTGGGCCCGGTGGCGGATACACGCTGGGGCGTAGCCCGAAGGACATCACGATCGCGCAGATCATCCTGGCGGTCGAAGAGCAAGCCGCGCACGACGCACGGTGTGCTGCAAAGGACCAAGAACGGGATTCGCGCGATGCCCCAGACTTGTGGAACGGTTTGTCCACCGAGGTGTTGCGATTCCTGAACGGAATCTCTCTGTGGTCGTTGATGTTGGCCAACCCCATCGACGAAGCAGAGCGGGACGCTGCGTCGCCAAACGGGCAGATTCTGCCTCCCACATCGGCGTTCACGTACGGCGACTACCTAGCACGGAAAGGATGACGTGTTGCCTCACAAAGTTGGCTTTTCGAACGTGACCACGTCGTGGTGTCCATGCGATCTTTGCGACTGATGGAAGCGGTGGAGGTGGTTCCTTCCGGGGATGGCGTCATCCCGTCCTGTCCCGAGGTGTCCATCGTCGTGCCGATGTTCGACGAGGCCGAGAGCGTGTCCGACCTGGTCGCACGCGTGGGCGAGGCCATGCAGGCCAGCGGCCGCAGCTTCGAGCTGCTCGCCGTGGACGACGGCTCGCGCGACGGCACGCCCGCGCTGCTGCGCCAGCTGGCCCGCGAGCGGCCCTGGCTGCGCCCGGTCTGCCTGGCACGCAACTACGGCCAGTCCTGCGCGCTGCAGGCCGGCTTCGACCGCGTGCGCGGCAGCTACGTGGTGACGCTGGACGCCGACCTGCAGAACGACCCGCTGGACATCCCCGGGCTGCTGGACCGGCTGGACGCCGAGCCCGAGCTCGACTCCCTGTCGGGCTGGCGCCAGAACCGCCAGGACAAGGCCTTGTCGCGCAAGCTGCCCTCGATGCTGGCCAACCGGCTGATCTCGCGCACCACTGGCCTGCAACTGCACGACTACGGCTGCGCGCTGAAGGCCTACCGGCGCCCCATCGTCGACCGCATCCGGCTCTACGGCGAGCTGCACCGCTTCCTGCCGCTGCTGGCGCACGACGCCGGCGCGCGCATCGCCGAGGTGCCCGTGCGCCACCATGCGCGCGCCAAGGGCCAGTCCAAGTACGGCATCGACCGCACCTTCCGTGTCGTGCTCGACCTGGTGCTGGTGCTGTTCTTCCTGCGCTACCGCCAGCGCCCGCTGCACGCCTTCGGCGGCCTGGGCCTGTGGCTGGCCACGCCGGGCGCGCTGATCCTGGCCTGGCTGTTCGCGCAGAAGCTGGCCGGCGAGGCCATCGGCGGCCGCCCGCTGCTGCTGGCCGGCGTGATGCTGGTGCTGGTGGGTCTGCAGCTGGTCGTCGCCGGGCTGATCGGCGAGGTCATGATGCGCATCTACTACGAGAGCGGTGGCGGCAGGCAGTACCACCTGCGCGAAGAGCCCGAGACCCCCGAAGCGAAGCTCTGAACCGATGCCCCGTCCGTGTTGCGCCCTGGTCGGCGGACCTAGGTCTGACGTCGCGCGACCATGGGAAGGTTGGTTCGCCGACGGCCGCGGCTACCAGGTGCTGCCCGAGCGTTTACAGCGCTCAAGCGGCTTGGTCGCGCCGTCTGTGCAAGACATCCTCGGCGCCTTTCCCTAGGAGGGGATGACAGGCGTCGAGGACACATGCCTACGAATCAGGCGCCCTTGTGAACGTGCCCGCACGAGGCGGCGCATTTGCGGCATGCTTCCGCACACTGCTTCATGACCCCGTCCGGGTCCGCGTGCTGCTCGCACAGGTCGGCGCAAGCATTGCAAACTTCGGCGCACTCGGCGCAAATGTGAGCGTGGTGCGGCGAGTTGCGCGTCATGAAGTCTGCGCAAAGAAGGCAGAGCTGCGAGCAGTCGAGCAGGGCGACGAGGTGCTTGCTTTCCGAATGGGAGGACTTGCCGTGCAGCACATGTGCGATCGCTTCGGTGCAGAGTCGATGGCACTCGAGGCAGTCCTTGATGGTGTCGGCGTGGCTTTGGTTCTGATGCATGGGCATCTCCGGTTGAGAGGTTTGTCGAGAGGCTTTTGGAGCCGGTGATGGGTTGGGCTTTGTGACCCACCACGACCATATCGCTGCCAGTTTCCAGAGTTGTAGGCGCAAGCGCTATCCCGAGGTGGGCTGCCCCTCCCGCGGCGTCATGGAACGCGTGTCGGTTTCAAGACCGGCTTGTCACCGTTGCACGATGCTTGCGCATGCGCAACCAAGCCAACTCCGCCGGCGGTGCAACTTCACGCCAACGCTCCCTGTCAGAACCGTGAAATCGGTGACGCCAACCTTTCCTCATTCGGTCAATGCTGTTTGAAAACTGTCATGCGCCGACGTCAATGTCTTTACCACTGTTGCGGTCGGTAGCGTGGAGAGATGCGTTCGAATCGAGTTGATTGATCTCGGTAGACGGGTGCAGGCTCAGGCGCTTGTCGCTGAGGCGCGCCTCCGATAGCGGGTTGTCGGTAGACTCGACGCGTGCGTCGCTTCTTCGTCCTCTTCATGCTTTGCCTGTTGTCCCTCCAGGGGGCTTGGACCGCAAGCATGTGCGAGCGCGAGAACGCCAGCTTTCGCTCCAGTTCCCAAGGTCAGGACGACGCTGTGCGTGTCGCCTTCGATTTGGGGTGCGACAGCTCGGCGGCAACCGTTGCCGAAGGCGCAGACCAAGGCGACTGCAGAGCCTGCTCAGGCGTCGGCACAGCCTTGGTCGGGCGGAACATGTCCTTGGGCTTCTGGCAGGATGTCCCACCGTTTGCCCTTGCAGGACCGTTCCTGCCCGAACCCCCGCTGGATGCTCTGTTGCGCCCGCCCTTGGTGGCCCGCACCTAGCCGACCCGCCGCCCCTCGGCCTGGCATCGGCAGGCCTGTCCTCCGTCCACGTGTGCTCACCGTGCACACCGACGGCTTTGCAATTCACGCAGGCAGCCCATTCGCTCGCGGTGAGGCTGCGCAACCGCGCACACCATGAAGATTGCCTCTGTCGGCAGCACCACGATTGCTGCGTCCCTGACGCGCTCCGCCTGGATCGCCATCGCGCTGTCCTGGACCGTTGCGCTCGTCGCTACCCTCGGTGCGCTGTTCTTCAGCGAGGTGATGCAACTTCAGCCCTGCGTGCTGTGCTGGTACCAGCGCATCGCCATGTTCCCGCTGGTGTTGATCCTGGGCATCGGTGCCTTCGCGCAGGACCGGAGCTGCATCCGTTACGCGCTGCCGCTGGCCGCAGCCGGTTGGTTGCTGGCCGGCTACCACTGGCTGGTCTACAGGGGCTTCGTTCCCGAGGCCTTGCAGCCTTGCGGCCAGGGTCCCTCGTGCACCGAGGTGAAGCTGGAGCTGGCCGGGTTCGTCACGATCCCGCTGCTCTCGCTCGCCGCCTTTTCCCTCATCCTGCTGTTCCTGGTGGCAGCACAACGTCCATCCCGACCATGACCCGCAAACGAATCGCGCTGGCGCTCATCGCCTCGCTCGCCCTGGCTGCCTTCGCCCTGGGCAGCTTTCTCTACCAACGAAGCCAGGCCGCTGCACAGCAAGAACTGGCTCGCAGCAACGAAGGGGTGTTCGCTCGTGCCCATTCGCCGACCTACGGCGACCCAGCGGCCAAGGTGCGGCTGACGGAGTTCTTCGACCCCGCCTGTGAGACGTGCCGTGCGTTCTATCCGGCCGTCAAGAAACTGGTCGACGACAGCCAGGGCCGGGTGCAGCTCGTGGTGCGCTTCGTGCCCTTCCACTATGGCGCCGACCTGGCCGCCAAGATTCTGGTGGCCGCGCACGACCAGCAGCTGTTCGTGCCCGTGGTCGAGGTCGTCCTGGCGACCCAGGACAGCTGGGCCTCGCACGCCAATCCGCGGCCCCAGCTGCTGTGGGGTTACCTGGCGCAAAGCGGCCTGGACATCGCCAAGGCGAAGGCCGCCGTCGACACAGCGCAGGTGAAGGCCGTCATCGCGCAGGACATGGCCGATGCGCGCAGCCTGAACGTGACGCGCACGCCGGGTTTTTTCGTCAACGGCAAGCCGCTGGAGCGCTTCGGCTACGAGCAGTTGCTGGAACTCGTGCAGCGCGAGGTCGAGCTTGCCTATGGCCAGTGAGAGGCGTGCAGACAGCACATATCGACCATGACAGGCCGCTACGTCAGCTTCGGGCGGTTGGAAGGGGGGCGTTCTATGGGCCGCCTGCCACTCGGCGCGAACCCATGTCTTAGATTCAGAACAATAGCCTCGCCAGCATCTCCGTGGTCAAGCTTCGGACGCCGCGTGGGCGAGCCGGCGCTCGGCTACGGCGTCGACGGAGCGGGATGGCTGCTCTTGCGCCGTGAGATTTCGCCCGAGTTCGATCGCGTACGTTCGCCACCCGTCGCTGTCGGGGCCGGTTGCACGGAAGGCGCCGTTGTGAGATCGCGCGACCTCTCGGATGAATCGATGGCCGAATCCAAGGCCGAGAAGATTTGTTCCGAAATCAACGGTCCCGCTCTGCGCCGCGCCGTTGTCGCGCACCTCGACGACGGCCGGTATGCCCTTGAGCCGCACCTCAATGGTCGCTCCGCTCGGTGCGTGGCCGATCGCGTTGGTGATGAGATTGCGAACCGCCAGGTCAAGGAGCCCTGGATGGCCGCTCGTGACGCACATCGATGGCGCAGCGATGACGAGTGTCTGCTGTTTGCTCTGCGCTTCCTTGCGGTGGTCGTCGACCAGTTTGCGGAGCAGGGCGGCAAGATCGAAGCTCCGCACTCCGCTCATGCTGTCGATGGACTTGCTCCTTGCGAGCGTGAGCAGATCGGCCAGCGTAGTCCCGGCTCTGCACGCGTCGATCTGGATCTGGTCAACGACAGTGGCTTGCTGGGCCGGCGTCATCGGACGACGCATCAGGTTGGCGTGCAGCTGAAGGGAAGTGAGGGGCGTTCGAAGTTCGTGCACGAACCCGTCGACCAGATCTCGTTCACGCCGAAGTGCCGCCTCGTGCGACTCGGCCAGCCGCACAAGCGTCTGCGTCAGCGGAACAAGCTCTTCGTGCGACGCCTTGAACGGTGTCTGTGAGCCAAAGCACGTTGCACGCATCTCGTGGCCCAGCTTGGAAACAGGATTCAGGCCGCGTTTCACGATCCATGCCAACGACAGCAGCAGTACGGGCAACAGCCACATGGCGACCGTGGCGATGTGCTCGGTGAGCTGGTCGACAGGATTGCCACGATCTGCCTGATCCATGAGCACCGACACCTTCGCGCCGTCTTCCGAGCGCGTGCGGGTGAAGACCCGCCATGCTCGACCGTCAGGACCTAGCGAAAGGGTTGCGAAGCCGTTCCCTACGTCCGCAGGCGGAAGAGGTGCTGAACCTGTGTGAAGAACGGTCCTACCCGCTGCGTCCGTGACCGACAGGGTCAGTGAGGTTTGCCGCATCGACGAGGCGCTTGCCTGGCCAATGTCCCGTGGGTTGAGCGCTGCCAGAAGTGCACCGACGTTGGCGAGGTGCGAGTCCACCAAGTCCTCCACGCTGGTCAGGGTGGCTTGATAGGCGATGGATCCAACGACGATGATCCAGGCTGTGACGGCAAACGAGAGTTGCGCGAGGAGTCGTCGTCGCAGCGATGGCAGAGATGCGCGGGAGTTGGAAACCATGGAGCAGTAAGCGAAACGCGACCGCCGAGCGGCGCAGATGCGGGGATCAGTGGACGTGCAAGTCCGCGACCAGTCGGGACTTCAACGCGCGTTGGCGAAGGTCGGCGTCGTCTTCCAGGGTCCACCGGTAGCGAACGCGCCAAGACAACCCGACGCCTTTGAGGCGTACGAACTGAACGTCGCCCGCGTTCCCCTGCACATGGATGAAGTCGCGCTGCTCTTCGAACGACAGCGCAAGAAGGTGCTTTCCGGGTGTGAATCGAATGCGCACGAAGGTGTCTGGAAGGGTCTGAACGCCTGGCTGTTGGTCGGCTCGGACGACGACGAGATCTTGTCCATCTGCCCAGCTGTGTCGGACGACGAAGACCGTCAGATGCTCTGGGTCGGCTTTGAAGCTCTTGGCATCGGCGTCGGCGTCTAGCGACGGCACGGGTTTGTCTATGCAGGGGCCCTTGATGTAGTGCTCCAGCTTGCTTCGATGGCAGTACAACGTGCTTTGGTCACGTGGCGGGCGAGGGGTGCTCGCGCAGCCAGCGATGCCGACAAGCATGGGAATTGCGCTGGCGACCAGCAATCGCCTGCCTGTGTCGACGGACCGGCGGGAAGCCGAAAGGTGGCTTGTGCGGCTTGCGTTCAGCATCGAGCACCTGCAGTAGAGCATTGAGGGGGGCGGAGACGTGGAACGTCGCGCGCTTGCCGTGGTTGCACTGGCATGGTCTGGTCATGTCCCCGCAGGAGTGGCCCATTGTTCAGGCCGGATCTGGCATTCGGCCTCAAATCAGATGACAAATGGGTCATCTTGGACGGCCTGACAGGTCGGACTTCTGACAGCGGCTGCGCATCCGGCCTCTGTCCAATTGACCGCCCCGTGATCGATGCGCCGATCGCCGCGAGATGGCACGCCACGCCGGGATCGGGTTTTGTACATGACGGGCGGATGACAAAGATGTCACCTTTTTGACGAAGAGATGCGCACTTGGCGTTCTGAGAATTCGCTCAGCGTCGTGCAGGGCCATGGGCCCTGTCGCCGCTCGCGCCCGGGTGCTAGGGGAAGGACGCTCGCTGGCGCACACCGGACTGGATAGGCGTAACCCTCATGACGGCGCGTCTTTCAATAACAGCGAACAAACCAGGAGGGACAGAAGTCATGATGAAGGCCATGGTTGCGTTGACGGCAGGGCTTGCGTTTGGAGGTGGTGCCGCGAGTGCCGCCGATTGGAGCGACACGTCGGTGGGGGTGCGGTACGGCACGAAGTTCGCCGAACCCTACAACCCGAACGACATCGAAAAGACGATCGTCAACCTCACCCATTCGAGCGGCTACAAGTACGGCACGAACTTCTTCAATGTCGACTTCTTGATGTCGGACAGCAAGGACAGCAACGCTCAGGAAATCTACCTGGTGTACCGGCACACGCTGGACCTGGGAAAGGTGACCGGGAGGTCGATGGCATTCGGACCAGTCCGTGGCGTTGGCGTGACTGCGGGCTTCGATGCGAACACGAAGAACGACCCAGGTTATGGCTCGCGCAAGCGGATGCTCGTCCTTGGGCCAACGTTCATGATGGACGTGCCTGGCTTCGTGAACGTGGGCGTCTACGCCTTGTGGGAGAGCAACAGGCCTCGCGCGATTTCGGAGAGGTATTCCTACGACGTTCATCCCATGCTCAACGTGGCGTGGGGCATTCCTGTGGGCGGCACCGGTCTGTCGTTCGAGGGCTATCTGAACTGGATCGCCGCCAAAGGCCGCAACGAATTTGGCGGGGGAACTTCCGCCGAGACGAATTTGGATGCGACGCTCTGGTACGACGTGTCGCCGCACATCAGCGCGGGCCCCAAGACGTTCCGTGTGGGGCTCGGGTATCAGTACTGGCGGAACAAGTTTGGCAACCTCAAGTCGGTTCCGGGGTCGTTCGCAAAGACGCCGATGCTCCGTGCAGACTTCCATTTCTGAGAGGCCCGCGCGCATGCGATCGACATGCCGATCAAGCTCATGCTCCCTTCGCTCATGCGCGCATGGTCGATCTGGCCTCGCCATTGCACCGAGGGGAACTGCCTATGCCCCCGGCCACCGTCGAGCCTGCGGCTCGGATGCATCGGACGGTTGCGCTGGGCGATTGATGTCCAACGTTAAGTGAGGTAGTCATGGAGCCTGCAAGCAGATTTCTTCGCATCGGATCGCTGTCCGACCGCATCGGCGCGACCGAGGAGTGGCGTGGCGATGCGGTGGTGATGCGTGGGCGCAGACAGGCGATCCTGGCAAGCAACATCGCGAACGTGGACACACCCGGCTACAAAGCGCGGGACCTGAGTTTTGCCGACACCATGGAGGATGCTTTGACCAGGGCGAACGGGCCGCAGCTGGATGCAAAGGCCGACAGGCATTTTGGCCCCGAATCCATGGTGCGGCCGCGGAGCACGCTCGAGCTGGCGGGCTACGAGCAGCCCGACCAGCCGCAACTGGACAACAACTCCGTGGACATGAACACCCAGACCGCCAAGATTGCAAAAAACTCGATCTTGTACGAACTTGCGATGCAGGTGTACGAGGACGAACTTAAGGAGTTCAAGGCGGCGGCTGGTGATCCACGAACGGCTTCGCGTTGAGGACGGAAATCACCCCCGCGAGGCTTGCGGAGGATCTTTGCACGTACCACGGCTGAACCACCATTCCGAGCGGATCATGCGCGTCAGAAATTGAGGGTGAAGGGTCTTCTGGGACTGAACGGTGACCTGCGTCTGCCCCTCGTCGGTGGCGACGGCGAACGGCTCCATCGTGTAGGTGTACTTCTGCGTGGTGCCGGCCTTCCATGCGCGGGTGGCGTCCCGGCCCTGGTGGGTCTTTCCTTCGTCTTTCACCACGCCGTCGGGGGTGAAGGCGGCGGCGACCGCGTCCGGGCCGCCGTGGCGGTCGGCTTCGAAATAGGCGGCGATGCTGCGCGGCAAGTTGACAGTCATTCAGTGCTCCAATGGGGTTGAACAGAACAGCCTTTGAGAGGCTTGCGGCCCCTTCGCAGAGCCGACGGGAGGAATTTAGGACCGAAGGATTGCCGCGACAATCTGGACAAAATAGGATGAGCTATTTCGAAAATCGGGACAATGACGCGCTCTGTACTGGCCGATCTGGATGCCGTCCTGGCGGTTGCGCGGCGCAACTCCTTCCGGGGTGCGGCGTTGGAGCTGGGCATGTCCACGACGGCCTTGAGCAACGCCATCGGCAAGCTCGAGCAGCGCCTGGGCATTCGCCTGTTCAACCGCACCACGCGCAGCGTTTCGCTCACCGACGCGGGCAAGGCCTTCGTCGAGCGGGTAGGGCCGGCGATGACCGACATCCACGACGCCATGCACGCGGCGCAGTCGCTGCAGGAGACGCCGAGCGGCATCTTGCGCATCAATGCCTTCGCATCGGCGGCGCGTGAGGTGATGGCGCCCCTCGTCCTGTCGTTCCTCCGCCGCCACCCCCAGGTGCATGTCGACCTGGTCACGGAGGGGCGCCTGGTGGACATCGTCGCGGCTGGCTTCGACATGGGGCTGAGGCCGGCCGATCTCGTGCCCAGCGACATGGTGTCCCTCTCGCTCGGCCTGCCGCGCAGCAATGCCGTCGTCGCATCGCCCGACTTTCTGCGCATGCACGGCAGACCGATCGTGCCGACCGACCTGCACCGCTTCCCTTGCATCCGGGCACGGCTGCCCAACCATGCCTTGTTCCGCTGGAGGTTCGAGAAGGAAGGGGAGACCGTCCAGATCGATGTGCAAGGCGCCCTCACGCTCGATGAGCCCAGCCTGGTCCGGATCGCCGCGCAAAGCGGCGTCGGGCTCGGCTACGTCATGGAGGCGGACGTGCGCGAGGACCTGGCGGCCGGCCGACTGGTGCGGGTGCTGGAGGACTGGACGCCGGCCCTGGCGCCGCTGTCGCTGTACTACCCCGGCAGGAAGAACCCGCCCGCCGCGTTCCGCGTCTTCGTGCAGAGCGCACGCGCGTTCGCGGAAGGCAACGGGTGAAGACGACGGCGCGGGCAGCGTGGTGCCGCCGCCCGCCGCTGCTCAGCGCCGGTGCCAGTACGCCGCCGCCTGCGTGCGGCTGTCCAGCGCCAGCTTGGTCAGGATGTTGGCCACATGGCGCTTGACCGTGTGCTGGCTCAGCTCCAGCGCGCGGGCGATGAGCTTGTTGCTCTGGCCCTCGGCCAGCAGGGCCAGCACCTCGCGCTCGCGTGTGGACAAGGGGTCGTCCGGTGGCATGGCGGCCTCGGGCGCATGCGGCGTCTGCCAGGCTGCGAGGCGGCGGCGCAGCGCGGCCTGTGCGCTGGCCGGGCAACGCAGGCGCGGGCCCACGGCCTGCCACAGCGCCTGCAGCCGGCCGGGTGGCTCCAGCACCAGGCCCAGGCCGGCGTCGTCGATGGCCTCGGCCAGCACCGCGTCCAACGCCGCGGCGGCGGCATCCAGCGCGCCCTGGGCCGCGCGGCACAGGGCCAGCGCACAACGCGCATCGCCCATGAAGGCCGGCAGCCGCCCGCCACGCTGCAAAACCACGGCCTGCTCCAGCAGGGCGCTGGCCGCCGGCAGGTCGCCGCACAGGAGCGCATGCTGGCCCTGCACCAGCGCGGCGCCGGTGTCCAGCACCGGCCATTCGCGCGGCGAGCGCGGCCGGGACAGCAGCGGCAGCAGCGCGGCCAGGCCCTCGGCGTCCTCGGCCCGCCAATGGATGCGGGCCTGCACGTGGACATAGGTGCGCCGCCAGCCCTGGCTGAAGCCCGGTGTCATGCGGTCGCCCACGGGCGCGATCACGGCCAGGGCTTCGGCGGCCCGGCCTTGGGCTGCGAGCTGCAGGCTGTGCAGGTGCAGCGCGCTGATGCCCAGCATCACGTCGCCGGGCAACTGGCGCTGCAGTTGCAGCAGTGCCTCCAGCGCCGCCCGGGCCGCGGCGGGGTCGCCGTGCCAGAAGGCCAGCCAGGCGTCCAGCGCCGGCACCTGGACCTCGTCCTGGCAGAGCCGGCGCAGCCGCTCCATGAGCGGCCGCGTGCCGGGCAGGCCGATGAAGTGGCCATAGCTCATGTCCACGATGTTGGGATAGCGCGCCGCCGGCGCCAGCGCCGCGTTGTCCGCCATCGCGGCCAGGCCGGCGACCACGGCCGCGCCATCGCCGCGCGCCACGCCGTGCCAAGCCGCCAGCGAGTCGAAGGGCACCTGCAGCGCGGCCGGCAGCGGCGCATCGGCCGCCATGGCCAGCACCTGGCCGGCCCGTTCCAGGTCGCCCAGCGCGTTGTGGCAGGCGCCCAGCATGCCCAGCGCCACGCAGCGCTCGCGCGGCTGGCCCTGCCGTGCGAAGGCATCGTGGCTGCGCTGGAACTCGTCGCGTGCCAGCACCCAGTCCCAGCGCGACCAGGCGCACAGGCCGCGCAGCAGGGCCGCATCGGGCTGTGTCTCGCGCCACTGCGGCGGCAACTGCTCCAGCCAGCGCTCGAGGCGGTGGGTGCCACCCACGGCCAGCAGCCCTTCGGCCATCTGGCGCAGCGCGGCCAGGGCCTCGGGCCAGCGGCCGGCGGCCAGCCAGTGCGGCACGGCGCGTTCGGCCCGGGTCTCGGCCGCGGCGGCGCGGGCGTGCAGTTCGGCGGCCAGGCCGGGTGCGCGGCGGTCGAGCTCGCCGCGCAGGAAGTCGCGGAACAGGTCGTGCAGGCGCAGCACCGGCACGGTCTCGTCCAGCGCGCTCAGGAAGAGCTGGCGGTCGAACAGATCGTCCAGCACGGCGCGGGCATCGCCGCGGCCGGTGACGGCCTCGCACAGCGGCGGGCTGAGCTCGGGCAGCACGCTGCTGTGCAACAGGAACTGCTGCAAGGGCGGTGGCAGCGCGGCCAGCACTTCCTGCGCGAAGTAGTCGAACAGATGGCGGTGGGCGGCCGGGCCCGCCAGCGTGGGCATGCCGCTGCCCTGGCGCGCGCTGCCCAGCACCAGGTGCAGGCCGGCGACCCAGCCGTGCGTGCGCGCCAGCACGGTTTGCAGTGCGTCGTCGGCAGGGGCCTGCAGGCCGCGCAGCCGGCACAGCGCCTGGGCGGCGTCCAGGTCGAACTGCAGGTCCTCCAGGCCCAGTTCCACGAGTTCGCCGCCGGCCCGCCAGCGCGCCAGCGACAAAGGCGGTGCAACGCGGCTGCCGATGAACAGGCACAGCTCGGGCGGTGCGCGGGCGATCAAGGTGTCCAGCAGCTGCAGCGCGGCCGCATCGCTGACATGGTGCAGGTCGTCCAGCACGATGGCGATGCGGGCCTGCGGCCGGCCGCCCAGCGCATCGAGCAGGGCACCGAGCGCGGTGCGCGCGGCGGGGCTGGCGTCCTGCAGCTGGGCCAGTACCGTGGCCGGAGGAACGGGCCAGGGCAGGTCCAGCGCCGCGAGCGCGCCGAACAGCGCGGCGAACAGGCGGTTGGCGTCGTTGTCCTCTGCATCGAGCGAGACCCAGACCACCTCGGTGCCGGGCGTGGCGGCCAGGGCGGTGGCCAGTTGCACGAGCAGCGTGGTCTTGCCGAAACCGGCCGGCGCCTGCACCAGCACCAGCCTGGCGTCGGCGGCACGCTCCAGCGCGCGCGCCAGCAGCGCCGGGCGTGGCACGGCATCACGCCGCGGGCGCGGGATGCGGTACTTGCTGGCCGGGGCGTTGGGTGTTCGGAGGTCCATGCGCGGGGCGGTGGGCCGGCCGATTCTAGGAAGGCCAGGCCCCGCGCGCGGCCCGCGCTCAGCGGGCCGGCGCAGCGGCGCGGCCATCGGCCGAACGGGCCACGGCCGTGGCCCGCAAGGAGCCATGCCGGTGGCTCCCGGCGATGGCCCGTCGGGGCGATGCCGGCGCCGCCGCCGGCCGCAACACTGGCGCCTCCTTCACCACCACGGCTTCACCCCACCATGCACACCCGCTACAACATCTACGCCCCCATCCACAAGGCCCTGCGCCTGTTCATGACCGACACGCTGCAAGGCCTGGGCCGGATGGACCTGGACGACGCCCAGGACCTGGCCGACGGCCTCGCCCGGCTCGACGCGCTGCTCGATGGCGCCAGCGCCCACCTGCGGCACGAGAACGACTTCATCCACCCGGCCATCGAGGCCCGCAGCAGCGGCGCCAGCGGCCGCGTCGCGGCCGAGCACCGCGAGCATCTGGACGCGATCGCCGCGCTGCGCGCCCAGGCCGCGGCCCTGCGCGCGCTGCCCGAGCCGGCGGCGGCGCACCGCCTGTATCGCCAGCTGGCGGCCTTCGTCGCCGAGAACTTCGAGCACATGGACGTGGAAGAGACGCGCCACAACCAGGCCCTGTGGGCCGCCTACAGCGATGCCGAGCTGGCCGCCATCGAGGGCCGCATCCTCGCCAGCATCGGGCCGCAGGAGATGGGCCAGTGGCTGCACTGGATGCTGCGCGCGTTCAGTCCCGCCGAGCGTGCGCAGCTGGTCGGCGGCTTGCCGCCCGAGGCCCGGCCGCCGGTGCTGGCGCAGGCGCAGGCACTGCTGGACGACCAGGACTGGGCCAAGCTGTGCCGGGCGCTGGCGCCGGTGTCCAGCCCCGCGGCCCTCGCGGCCTGAGCCGCTTCAGCGCCAGCCCAGCTCGCCCAGCAGGAACTGCGCCGCCGGCGGCGGCAGCGGTGCGCCGTCGAAGAACTGCGCCACGCCGCGCTCCACGACCAGCCGCCCGCCCTGCAGGTAGGCCACGCGCGTGGCCAGGCGCCGGGCCTGGCCCAGGTGGTGGGTGCTCATCACGAGCGTGACGCCGTCGGCGGCCAGGGCCTGCACCAGCGCCTCGATCTCGCGCTGCGCGCCCGGGTCCAGGCTGGCGGTGGGCTCGTCCAGGAACAGGATGTCCGGCTGCAGGCTCCAAGCCCTGGCCAGCCCCAGGCGCTGCTGCTGGCCGCCCGACAACGCCCGTGCCGGCCGGTGGGCCTGCGCGAGCAGCCCGACGCGCGCGAGCGCCGCATGGCAGCGTGCGTGGCGCTCGGCGGCGGGCACCCCGGCCAGCCACAGGCCGACCCAGACATTGCGCCAGACCGACAGGCGCAGCAGGAATGGCCGCTGGAACACCATGGCGGTGCGCGGCAGGCGGCCCTCGGGCTGCAGCGCCAGGCGTGTGCAGCGGCCCGCGCTGGGCAGCAGGCCGTGCAGGGCCTGCAGCAAGGTGGTCTTGCCGGAGCCGTTGGCGCCCACCAGCACGAGCCGGTCGCCGCGCTGCAGCGTGAGCGAGATGGCGTCCAGCGCCAGCACGGGCCCGAAACGCACCGAGAGCTGCTCGGCCACGATGAGTGGCGCGGCCGCCGCCATGGGGGCCGCCTGCCGCTGCAGGTCCACGGCCGGTGCAGGCTGGGGCGGCGGGCCTGGCGGCACCCGGCCGCCCAGCCAGTGCAGCAGGCCGATGGCGCCGTTGACGGCGCCGACCACGGCCAGCAGCACGCAGCCCAGCGCCAGCGCCAGCCCCAGGTCGCCCTTGCTGGTCTCCAGCGCGATGGTGGTGGTCATCACGCGCGTGACGCCGGCGATGTTGCCGCCCACGATCATCACCGCGCCGACCTCGGCAATGGCGCGGGCGAAAGCCGTCAGCAGCACGGTGGCCACGCCGAGGCGGTCGTGCACCAGCATCAGCAGTGCCGCGGCGAAGGGCCGCGCGCCCAGGGCGCGTAGCTGGTCGCCGCCCTCGGCCAGCGCCGCCAGCACGAGCCGGCGCGTCAGGGCCGCGATCAAGGGCGTGACGAGCACGCTCTGCGCCACCACCATGGCGGTCGGCGTGAAGAGGATGCCCAGCGCGCCCAGCGGCCCCGCGCGCGACAGCAGCAGGTAGACCAGCAGGCCCACCACCACCGCCGGCAGGGCTAGCAGCGTGTTGAGCAGCCAGACCAGCAGCCCCTGGCCGGGAAAGCGTGCCACCGCAAGCCAGGCGCCCAGCAACAGCCCGACCAGTGCGCCCACGGCTGTGGCGGTGCCGCTGATGCGCAGCGAGAGCGCCGTGATGCCCAGCAGTTCGGGGTCGGCCTGCACGAGGTGCCAGGCCAGTGCCCAGCTGTCGGTGAGGGTGTGCATCGCGGGGCTGCATTGTCGGTGCAGCCGCGCCGCCGCTCAGAACGTGTGAATGAACCGATCGCGCCCACGACGGGGTGCGGCGGGCCGCAGGCGTAGGCGCGGGCCGCAGCCCGGGCTCGTGCCCGGGCAAGGACCGCAACGCCCGCATGCGGCCTGGCGCGCCCCGGCCCGAAGGGCGAGGCCCCGAGCGCAACGCTCATGATGAAAACGGCAGCTCATCGGGGGCCTCGCGTGGGTGTGAGCGGCTCGTTCACACGTTCTCAGGTCAGGGCGGGGCCGGCCGCCTGGGGCTCGGCGTCGAAGCGTTCCAGGCCCGTGTAGCACAGGAAGTGCCGGTTGGCCGCGCGGCCGAACAGGCACATGCCCAGGCGCGTGGCCAGATCGTGGCCCATGGCCGTCACGCCGTTGCGCGAGACCACGATGGGCACGCCCATCTGCGCGGCCTTGATCACCATCTCGCTGGTCAGCCGGCCGGTGGTGAAGAAGACCTTGTCGGCGCCGTCCACGCCGTGCACCAGCATCCAGCCGGCAATGGTGTCGATGGCGTTGTGGCGGCCCACGTCCTCGGCGAAGACCAGCATGCGGCCCCCCTGGAACAGCGCGCAGCCGTGCACCGAGCCGGCCCGGCGGTGCACGGTGTCGCGCTGCTTCAGGTTGTCCAGCAGCGCGTAGAGCTGGCGCTGCGTGATGCGCGCGGCCTGGGCGTCGGGCAGCCGCAGGCCGTCGAGCGCGCCCATGGCCTCGCCGAACACCGTGCCCTGGCCGCAGCCCGTGGTGACGATGCGGTGGGCCGTGCGGGCCTCCAGATCGGCCAGCCCGGCGCGCGTGTGAACGGCCGCCGCATCGACCTCCCAGTCCACGCTGATGGACTGCACGTCGTCGAGCCCGGCGATGAGCCGCTGGTTGAGCAGATAGCCCAGCACCAGCAGTTCGGGCTGGGCGCCCAGCGTCATCAGCGTCACGAGTTCGCGCTTGTCGACGAACACGGTCAGCGGCCGTTCGGCCGGGATCTCGATCGCGCGGCGCGCGCCGTGCTGGTCGAGGATCTCGATGCTGCGCAACAGCGGCGCGCCCGCCTGCGTCATGCGCGGCGCGCCGGGCCGCGGTTGGTGCGCGGTGCTGGCTTCGAACCCGCGGGCGGCGGGCGTGTTCAGGGCTTGGTCCCCGCGGCCGCGGGCTGCGTGGTGTTGTGCGGCGTGGCGGCCGTCTGGGGCGGCGAGTGCGCACCGGCAGCCTCGATGGGCTTGGACTCGGGCGGAACGTAGGTGAACGCGCCCGGGTCGCTGCAGGGCGGCGTGGGCGTCGGCTGCACTGCCTTGCCCTCGGCGCGCGCATGCGCGAGGTAGCCGGCGGCCACCCGGTCCATGGCCTGGCACAGCTGGTAGGCCGCGACCTTGTCGGACCAGGCCGTGCGTGCCGCGGTCTCGGCGGCCTTGGCCTTGGCTTCGTCCGACAGCGGGGGCAGCTTGGCCGAGGCTGCGCCGGCGACGAGGGCGAGGGCCAGCAGGGCGGTGTGTCTCATCGGGGTCTCCAGAGGGCGGCTCATGCCTGGCGGGCCTGGGGCAGGGCGTCCTTGGCGGCCGGCTCGCCCGAGCGCTGCGCGGGAATCCTGCCGGCCCGGATATCTTCGTACCAGAGCGCGTGGTGTTCCTGGGCCCAGGCCTCGCTGACGTAGCCCTTGCGCATGGCCGTGTAGGCACCGCGCATGCCCAGCGTGCCCAGGTAGATGTGGCCGAAGAAGGCGCACAGCATCAGCACCGCGCCCGTGGCGTGGAACATGTGGGCGATCTGCATGGTGCCGCGCGTGTAGGGGAGGTTGGGCACGAGGTGGTCCAGCACCAGGCCGGAGAGCACCACGGTCAGGCCCAGCACGAACACCCCACCCCAGAAGATGCCCTTCTCGCCGGCGTTGAAGCGGTGCGAGGGCACCTCGTGGCCGGAGAACATGCCGCCGGCCTTCTTGACCCAGGTCCAGTCCTCGCGGCGCGGCAGGTTGTCCTTCACGAAGGTGAAGAAGATCACCAGCAGCGAGACGGCGAACAGCGGCCCGACGAAGTTGTGCAGCGTCTTGAGCCAGTAGGTGACGAGGCCGAAGACGGTGTGCCCCATCCACGGCAGCAGCAGGAACTTGCCGAAGGCCATGACGATGCCCGAGATGCCCAGCAGCACGAAGGCGATGGCGTTGAGCCAGTGCGCGGCGCGCTCGAAGGGCGTGAAGCGCTCGATGCGCCGGCCGCCTTCCGCGCTGGCGTGGCCCATGGTGCCGCGGCCGAAATAGAACAGCGCGATGGCCACCAGTGCGATCAGCATCAGCGCGCCACCGTAGGGAATGATGAAGCGGTTGCGCACCTGGCGCCAGGCTTCGCCGGCCGTGGCGTAGTCCACGCCCGGGTAGCGTTCGAAGCGCTGGATCAGCACGCCCGTCTCCAGGCCCTGCACCTGGGTCACGCCCGCGGTCTCGCCCGAGTTGCGCACGCCACGCCAGAACGGCGCGTTGTTGCCGGGCTGCGATTTGGCGCGCGCCGCGTTGCTGTCGTCGGCCTGCGGTTCGGCCGGTGCCACGAAGCCGGGCGGCGGGCCGTTCGAGGCCGTGGCGGCGGGGGCCGTGGCGGGTGCAGCAGCGGGGGGAGCGGCCGGGTCCGGTGCCTGGGCCCAGGCACTCGCCGCGCCCAGCAGGGCGACCGCGATCCAGCGGGAAAGCGCCTTGTTCATGGTCGGGGCCTTTGCATCGGGGTCACGGCAGCCGCAGGTACTCGTTCTGGCCGCGGTTGCGCTGCTTGATCTGCTCGTCCCAGCTGGCCTGGTCGCCGACCTTCCAGCCCGCGGCGGTGAAGCCGGTCTGCGGGCCGTTCCAGGCCGGCGTGCTGTTGCCGTGGCTGGTGCCCGCATGCTGGGGCTTTTCGCCGCAGCCACCGAGCAGCAGCGCGGCGGCGGCCAGCACGGTGCTGAGCAGGGTTGCGCGGGCCATCACTTGCTCGGCTTTCCGTAGGCCGTGCCCCAGCCCCACACTTCGCTGCCCTTGCCGCGGTGCAGCACGCGGGTGCGGAAGATCTCGGCCACCACGTCGCCGTCGCCGCCCAACAAGGCCTTGGTCGAGCACATCTCGGCGCAAGCCGGCAGCTTGCCTTCGGACAGCCGGTTGCGGCCGTACTTCTCGTTCTCGGCGGCGCTGCCGTGCTCCTCGGGGCCGCCGGCGCAGAAGGTGCACTTGTCCATCTTGCCGCGCAGGCCGAAGGTGCCGTTGCTCGGGAACTGCGGCGCGCCGAACGGGCAGGCGTAGCTGCAGTAGCCGCAGCCGATGCACACGTCCTTGTCGTGCAGCACCACGCCCTCGTCGGTGCGGTAGAAGCAGTCCACCGGGCACACTGCCATGCAGGGCGCGTCGCTGCAATGCATGCAGGCCACCGAGATGCTCTTCTCGCCGGGCTGGCCATCGCCCATGGTGACCACGCGGCGCCGGTTCACGCCCCAGGGCACATCGTTCTCGGCCTTGCAGGCCGTGACGCAGCCGTTGCACTCGATGCAGCGCTCCGAGTCGCAGATGAATTTCATGCGTGCCATGGTGGATTCCTTATGCGGCCTTCTCGATCTGGCACACGGTGGTCTTGGTTTCCTGCATCATCGTGACGCTGTCGTAGCCATAGGTGGTGGCGGTGTTGATGGCCTCGCCGCGCACGATGGGCATCGCGCCCTCGGGGTAGTACTTGGCCAGGTCGATGCCGCCCCAGCGGCCCGAGAAGTGGAAAGGCAGGAACACCGTGCCGGCGTCCACGCGCTCGGTGACCAGGGCCCGCACCTTCAGGCCCTTGAAGTCGGGCAGCGCGGCCATGGGCGGGGTCTTCACCCAGACGTGGTCGCCGTTGCGGATGCCGCGGTCGTTGGCGGCGCGCGGGTTGATCTCGACGAACATCTCCTGCTGCAGCTCGGCCAACCAGGGGTTGGAGCGGGTCTCCTCGCCGCCGCCCTCGTACTCGACGAGCCGGCCCGAGGTCATGACCAGCGGGAAGGTCTTGCCGATGTCCTTGTTCTGCTCCTGCACCGTCTTGTACAGCGTGGGCAGGCGCCAGAAAGCCTTCTTGTCGTCGTGCGTGGGGTACTTGGCGACGAGGTCGGCCCGCGTGCTGTACAGCGGCTCGCGGTGCTGCGGGATCGGGTCGGGGAAGTTCCAGACCACGGCGCGCGCCTTCGCGTTGCCGAAGGGGTGGCAGCCATGGTTCTTCATGGTCACGCGGATGATGGCGCCGGTCGGGTCGGTCTTCCAGTTCTTGCCCTCGGCCGCCTTCTGCTCGGCCTCGCTGAGCTCGCCCCACCAGCCCAGCTTCTTGAGCAGCAGGTGGTCGAACTCGGGGTAGCCGGTGGTGAGGTCCGCGCCCTTGCTGTAAGAGCCGTCGGCCGCGAGCAGCGAGACGCCCTCGCGCTCCACGCCGAAGTTCGCGCGGAAGTTGCCGCCGCCGTCCATCACGTGCAGGCTGGTGTCGTACAGGTTGGCGGTGCCGGGGTGCTTCATCTCCGGCGTGCCCCAGCACGGCCAGGGCAGGCCGAAGTAGTCGCCGTCCAGCGCGTAGCCGGTCTCCTTGTCGATGCCGCCCTTGGCGCGCAGCGTCTTCACGTCGAAGACGTTCATGTTGCGCATGTGGGCCTTCAGGCGCTCGGGGCTCTGCCCGGTGTAGCCGATGGTCCAGACGCACTTGTTGATCTCGCGCAGGATGTCCTCGGGCACGGGCTCGTCCATGCCCTTGACCTTCTGCATCTTGTAGTTCTTAACCAGCTCCTTGGCGAAGCCCAGCTTCTCGGCCAGCTGGTACATGATCATGTGGTCGCTGCGGCTTTCCCACAGCGGCTCGATCACCTTCTCTCGCCACTGGATGGAACGGTTGGACGCCGTGCACGAGCCGCTGGTCTCGAACTGCGTGGTGGCCGGCAGCAGGTACACGGCGCGGTTCGGGTTCAGGTCGCCGGCCTGGCCGGGCATGGCCGCCATCGCGGCCGTGGCGCTGGGGAACGGGTCGACGACGACCAGCAGGTCCAGCTTGTCCAGCGCCTTCTTCATCTCCAGGCCGCGCGTCTGCGAGTTCGGCGCGTGGCCCCAGAAGAACAGGCCGCGCAGGTTGCTGTCCTGGTCGATGAGTTCGTTCTTCTCGAGCACGCCGTCGATCCAGCGCGACACCGTCATGCCCGGCTTGGTCATCATGCCGGGCGCGTACTGCTGCTTGATCCACTCGAAGTCCACGCCCCAGGTGGCGGCGAAGTGCTTGAACGCACCCTCGGCCAGGCCGTAATAGCCGGGAAGGGAGTCGGGGTTGGGGCCGACGTCGGTCGCGCCCTGCACGTTGTCGTGGCCGCGGAAGATGTTGGCGCCGCCGCCGGACTTGCCGATGTTGCCCAGCGCCAGTTGCAAGATGCACGAGGCACGCACCATGGCGTTGCCGATGGTGTGCTGGGTCTGGCCCATGCACCAGACCAGCGTGCTGGGCCGGTTCTCGGCCATGATGCGCGCGACCTTGAGCGTGGTGGCCTCGTCCACGCCGCAGACCTCCTGCACCTTGTCGGGCGTCCACTTGGCCATGACCTCCTCGCGCACCTTGTCCAGGCCGTAGACGCGGTCCTCGACGTACTTCTTGTCCTCCCAGCCGTTCTTGAACACCTGGTAGAGCACGCCGAACAGGAAGGCGATGTCGGTGCCCGAGCGGATGCGCACGTACTCGTCGGCCTTGGCCGCCGTGCGTGTGAAGCGCGGGTCCACCACGATCACCTTGCAACCGGTCTCCTTGGCATGCAGCAGGTGCAGCATGGACACCGGATGCGCCTCCGCGGCGTTCGAGCCGATGTACAGCGCCGCCTTGGCGTTCTGCATGTCGTTGTAGGAGTTGGTCATCGCGCCATACCCCCAGGTGTTGGCGACGCCGGCCACCGTGGTGCTGTGGCAGATGCGCGCCTGGTGGTCGGTGTTGTTGCTGCCCCAGAACGACAGCCACTTGCGCAGCAGGTAGGCCTGCTCGTTGTTGTGCTTGGAGGAGCCGACGACGAAGATGGAGTCGGGGCCGCTGGCCTTCTTGAGCTCCAGCATCTTGGCGCTGATCTCGTTCAGGGCCTGATCCCAGCCGATGCGCTCGTACTTGCCGTTGACGAGCTTCATCGGGTACTTCAGCCGGAACTCGCCGTGCCCGTGCTCGCGCAGCGCCGCGCCCTTGGCGCAGTGCGCGCCCATGTTGATGGGCGAGTCGAACACCGGCTCCTGGCGCACCCAGACGCCGTTCTCGACCACCGCGTCCACCGCGCAGCCGACCGAGCAGTGGCCGCAGACCGTGCGCTTGACCTCGACCTTGCCCTTGCCGACGGCGGGCGCGTCGGCCGCCGCCTCGACCTTCTTGACCAGCGTGAGCTGCGAGGCCGCGATGCCGGCGCCCACGCCCAGCCCGGAGCGGCGCAGGAAGGCGCGGCGGTCGACCGTGGGCACCGCATGGGACAGCCCGCGTGCGAGCTGGGCCACCAAGCCCGAGGACAGGTGCACCGGGTGCGAGGAGGAAGACTTGCGGGTCAGCAACATGGCGGGCTCCTCGTGCGCCTCAGACCCGCGCGGTCTGGTAGTAGCGCTTCACGTGGTCCGTGAGCTGGTAGCCCGTGCTGGCAGGCCGCGGTGCCGCTGCGACGGCAGGTGCCGCACTGCGCACGGCACCGGGCAGCACGGTCGCGGCCGCCGCGGCGGCGCCCGCGACACCGACGCCCGCGAAGACCGTGCGGCGGGACAGGGCAGGCTGGCGCGTTTCGCGCGGAGGGTTTGGCTGGGACATCTGGCTTAACCTCTTTCCGGCGCGACCGCCGGCTCAGCAGTGCATATTACCGTTTGAGCATATGCGGCACCGTATATCCCGCATGCTGGGGATTGCCCCCATCTGCCTCTCTGGGGTAGCGAGGGCTACACTGCCGCGCTTCGGCCGCACAGCACCGGCCCCAACCGGCGCCGCTGCGGCGCGGAGTCCTTTCCACGGTGTTCTCGAACGAGCTTCCTCCCTGCATGCGCGTTGCGGTGCGCATCGATCGCCTGCGGCAACCCAGCCGCTGGGAGGATTGGCGCTTCAGCATCGCCGAGGTCGTGCCGGACGACGGCGGCTTCGGCAGCGCCCCGCGGCTGCTGCGCGACGATGGCCGCTGCGCGCAGTGGCTGTTCCCCGACCTGCCGGTCACGCTGCACCGCGACGAGGCCGAGGGCTACTACCTCAACCTCAGTTCCGGCGCCCCGGTCTGGTTCGTGATGTGGCGCACCGACCATGCCGACCCCGCGCGGGCCTGGCCCGAGATCGTGACCCTGTCGTACAACGAGGCCGGCCGCTGGCTCGACGCACAGGAGCGCGTGGACAACTGCCCGCTGGACGAGGGCGTACGCGCCGCGCTGCAGGACTTCGTCGACGCGCACTACCGGCCCGAGCCCAAGCGGCGCAAGCGCCCGGCCTCCTTCGTGGCGCCGCAGGAGCGGCGCTGAGCCATGGCGCCGGACAGCGGCTTCCTCTCGCGCTGGTCGCAGCGCAAGGTGCAGGCGCGCCAGGGGGCCGTGCTGCCCGAGGCACCGCCGCCCGTGCCCACGCCGGCCCCGGCCGTCACAGCGCCAGCCACCGAGGCCCCGGCTGCCACGCCCGCGCCCGCCGCGCCGCCGCTGCCCACGCTGGACGACGTGACGCAGCTGACGCGCGACTCCGACTTCTCGCGCTTCGTCGCGCCCGAGGTCAGCGGCGAGGTGCGCAACGCCGCGCTCAAGAAGCTGTTCAGCGATCCGCACTTCAACGTGATGGACGGGCTGGACACCTACATCGACGACTACAACACGCCCGACCCGCTGCCTGCGGCCATGCTGCGGCAGATGGCGCAGGCGGCCTACCTGGGCCTGGCCACCCCCGAGGCCGAGACGGAGCCCGCACGGACGGACCCGCCGGCAGCCGGCCCGCAGAACCCACCTGCGGCCGCGATGGAGCCCCACGATGAAGACCCTGATCTGCGACTGCAATCGCTCCATGACCCTGGACCGCCCGGCCCTGGCCCGGGCGCTGGCGGCCACGCCGGCGGCCAGTGCTGAAGGCATTGCCGATGTCCATTCCGTGCTGTGCCGGCGCGAGGCGCCGGCATTCCAACGCGCCGCCCGCTCGGGCGAGGAATTGCTGGTCGGCTGCACGCAGGAAAGCCGCCTGTTCCTGGAACTGGCCGAACAGACCGAAGGCGCGCCGCCGCTGGCCGAGCGGCCGATCCGTTTCGTCAACCTGCGCGAGACCGGCGGCTGGTCGCGCGACCGCGCGGCCGCCACGCCCAAGCTGGCGGCGCTGATCGCCGCAGCCCAGCTGCCGCCACCCGAGCCGGTCGCGACCGTGGGCTACCGCTCGGCCGGGCGATGCCTGGTGGTCGGCCCGGCCGAGCGTGCCGAGGCGGCCGCGGCCCTGCTCGGCGATGCGCTCGACCTCACGCTGCTGGTCGAGGGCGGCGCGCTGGCGCAGCGGCACGACCAGGTGGTGCTGCGCGGCCGGCTCACGCGCCTGTCGGGCTGGCTGGGCGCCTTCGAGGCCGGCTGGGACAGCAGCAACCCGATCGACCTGGACCTGTGCACGCGCTGCAATGCCTGCATCGCGGCCTGCCCCGAGGGCGCGATCGATTTCGGCTACCAGGTCGACATGGCGCGCTGCACGGCCCACCGCGACTGCGTGGCCGCCTGCCAGGCCGCCGGCGCGATCGATTTCGAGCGCGGCGCGCGCAGCGAAGAGGCGCGCTTCGACCTCGTGCTCGACCTCGGCGATGCGCCCGCCTTCGCCATGCACCAGCCGCCGCAGGGCTACATCCACGTGCCGCCCGGCGCAGCGCTCACACAGGCCGTGCTGCAGCTGCGCGGGCTGGTCGGCGAGTTCGACAAGCCGCGCTTCTTCCGCTACGAGCAGCGGCTGTGCGCGCACACGCGCAACCAGCAGATCGGCTGCTCGGCCTGCATCGATGTGTGCTCGGCCCAGGCCATCCGTTCCGACGCCTCGCTCAAGGGCAAGACGGCGGCGCGCGGGCGCGGCAGCGTGGGGCATCCGACGGCCGGCATCGTGGTGGAGCCGCACCTGTGCGTGGGCTGCGGCGCCTGCGGCACGGTCTGTCCCAGCGGCGCGCTGGGCTTCGCCTACCCCACGCCGGCCGACCTGGGCAAGCGCGTGCGCACGCTGCTGCGCACCTATGCCGCCGCCGGTGGCCGCGATGCGGCGCTGCTGCTGCACAGCCAGGAGGAGGGCGCGGCCGCCATCGAGGCCCTGGGCCGCGCGGCCAGCACCGGCCGGGCCCATGGCGTGCCGGCCCGCGTGCTGCCGCTGGCGCTGTGGCACAGCGCCAGCGTGGGGCTGGACCTGTGGCTGGCCGCGCTGGCGCAAGGCGCCAGCCAGGTCTGGGTGCTGACCGGCGGCACCGAGGCGCCGCAGTACCTCGAAGCGCTGGCCGCGCAGATGGCGCAGGCCCAGGCCATCGTGACGGGACTGGGCTATGCCGGCCAGCATTTCCGGCTGATCCCCGCGGGCGACACCGCCGCGCTCGACGCGGCCCTGCGCGCGCCGCCGGCCCAGGGCGTGGCCCAGGCCGCCAGCTTCGCGGTGCAGGCCGACAAGCGCAACACGCTGGAGCTCGCGCTGACCCATCTGCTGGCCCACAGTCCGCAGGCCGTGCCCGAGGCCATCGCGCTGCCCGGGCCCGGGGCGCTGTACGGCAGCCTGCAGGTCGACGCGGCCAAGTGCACGCTGTGCCTGGCCTGCGTGGGCGCCTGCCCGTCCCAGGCCCTGTCGGACAACCCCGACCGGCCGCAGCTGCGCTTCACCGAGAAAAGCTGCGTGCAGTGCGGCCTGTGCGCCACCACCTGCCCGGAGGACGCCATCCGGCTCGAACCGCGCCTGCTGCTGGCCGACGGCGGCCGCGCGCGCGCCCAGGCCCGGGTGCTGCACGAGGCCCAGCCCTTCCATTGCGTGCGTTGCGCCAAGCCCTTCGGCACGCTGCGCGCCATCGAGACCATGGTCACCAAGCTGGCCGGCCACGCCGCCTTCCAGGGCGCCGCGGCCGAGCGGCTCAAGATGTGCAGCGACTGCCGCGTCGTCGACATGTACTCCAACCCCCAAGAACTCCGCATCACCGACCTGTGACCACCGAGACCTTCAGCGAAGAAATCGCGCGGGCCGAGCTCTACGGCCTGCTCGCGCGCCTGTGGCTGGCGCCCCCCGATGCGGCCCTGTTGGCGCAGTTCCGGCTGGCCGTGACCGAGGCGCCCGAGCCCGGCAGCTTCCTCGAAGCGCCATGGCAGTCGCTCGTGGCGCAGATGCGCGCCGCCACGCCGGCCTCCGCCCAGGACGAGTTCGCCGCGCTGTTCCAGGGCGTGGGCAAGCCCGAGGTCTTCCCCTACGCCTCGTTCTTTCTCGCGGGCTTCGTTAACGAGAAGCCGCTGGCGCGCCTGCGCGAGGACTTGGCGGCCCTGGGTCTCACGCGCGATGCCGCGCAGTTCGAGACCGAGGACCACGTGTCCTACGTGCTCGAGGTCATGCGCTACCTGATCGCGGGCGAGGGCGTGGCGCAGGGCAACCTGGCGCAGCAGCGCGACTTCTTCCGGGCCCACGTGCAGCCGTGGATCGCGCCGTTGTGCGAGGCGGTCGAGGCGCAACCCGCCGCGCAGCTGTGGCGTGCCATCGCGGCCATGACACTGGCCTTCGTCGACGTGGAGACGCAGGCCTTCGACCTCATCGACACATGAACACCATCGCACGCGAAGACATCACCGGCCTGGTGCTGGCCGGCGGCCGCGGCAGCCGCATGGGCGGCGTCGACAAGGGCCTGCAGAACCACCGCGGCATGCCGCTGGCCCTGCATGCGCTGCTGCGCCTGCAGCCGCAGGTGGGCAACAGCATGCTGAGCGCCAACCGCAACCTGTCGGCCTACGAGGCCATGGGCGTGCCGGTCTGGCCCGATTCGGTGGAGGGCTACGCGGGCCCGCTGGCCGGCCTGCTGACGGGCCTGGAGCATGCCGAGACGCCCTGGCTCGTCACCGTGCCCTGCGACACGCCGGACTTCCCGACCGACCTGGTCGAACGCCTGGCCGCGGCCGCCGCCGCGCAGGACGCCGAGATCGCCATGGCGGCCACGCTGGAAGACGGCCAGAGGCGTGCCCAGCCCGTGTTCTGCCTGCTGCGCACCGACCTGGTCGAGAGCCTGGTGGCCTTCCTGCACACGGGCGAGCGCAAGTTCGGCCTGTGGGCCGGCCGCCACCGCAAGACCGAGGTGGTGTTCGACGATGCGGCGGCCTTCTTCAACGCCAACACGCCGCAGGAACTGCAGCAGCTGCAGCGCTGAGGCTCACTTCTTCGGCCGCATGTCGGGCCACCAGGGCAGCGCCCCGGTGAGCGACAGCACGTCGCCCGGCTGCTGCACGCCGTAGCCCGGCAACCGGGCCAGCGCCTCGGCCCAGGCTGGCGAAGCCAGGCGCGCGCGCAGTGCCAGCAGCGGCGGCGTTTCCAGGTCGTCCTGGTGGCACAGCAGGTAGTAGTTCTCGTCGACCAGCGGCGCGAACGCGAGGCCCGCCTCGGCGGCCGCCGCCTCGATGCCGATGCCCACGTCGGCGGCGCCGCTGGCGATCGCCGCCGCCACGGCCACGTGCGTGTCTTCCATGTGGGTGGTGTAGCCCGGCACCTGCTCGGGTGCCACGCCGGCTTGGGCGAGCAGGTGGTCCGTCAACAGCCGCGTGCCCGAGGCCGGCTGGCGCGCGACGAAGCGCCAGCGGCCGCTGCCCAGCGCGGCGATGCCCGCGGGCCGCTCCTCGCCGGGACGCCAGATCCAGCCCTTGCGCCGCCAGTGGCTGCCGATCAGCTGGTGCGCGCCGGGCTGCAGCAGCTGGCGCAGCGCGCGCACCATCACGCTGTCCGGCGCGGCGCCCTGCGCCACATGGAAGCCGGCGACGCGGCAGCGGCCCTCGCCCAGCGCGCGCAGCGCCTCCTGGCTGCCGGCGAAGCGCAGGGCGATGTGCAGCCCGTCGTGCTCCTCGGCCAGGGCCTGCAGCTGCGGCAGGCCCAGGTCGTGGCTGGCGAAGATCTCCAGCACCTGCAGTGCCGCATCGTCGGCGAGTGCGAACACGCGCGCGAGTTCGGCGCGCAGCGCCTCCACGTGCGGCCTCATGCGCACGCGGGCCTGGCGCTCGGCCCACAGCAGGCGCTGCGCGAACGGCGTCAGCCGCGCGTGGCGGCCCTGGCCCCAGAGCACCAATGGCGCGCCCAGCACCTCCTCCCAATGCTTGAGCGCGCCCCAGGCATGCCGGTAGGAACTGTCCAGCGCCCGCGCGGCGCCGCTGATGGAGCCTTCGGCCTGCACGGCCGAGAGCAGGTCGAACAAGGGGTTCTCGATCTCGGCGCGTTGCTGGCCCGGCGTCGCGGCGGTCTCGAAGGTGTAGCGCAGGTGGATGCCGCGGCGGGTGGTAGGCATGGGCGGAGCGGGCTGAGGGGGGCGCAGTGTCCCATGGCCACCCGCGTTCACTGCGTCGCGTTCGGGAAGAACAGCTGCTCGCCGCCGATGGTGTAGGAGGCGATGGCGGCCTGCCCCGCCGGCGAGACCACCCAGTCGGCGAAGCCCTGGGCCAGCTCCTTCTTCACATGCGGATGCCTGGCTGGGTTGACCACGATCACGCCGTACTGGTTGAACAGCTGCTTGTCGCCTTCGACCAGGATGCCCAGGTCGGCGCGGTTCTTGAAGCTGAGCCAGGTGCCCCGGTCGGCCAGCACGTAGGCGCCCGTGGAGGCCGCGATGTTGAGCGCCTGGCCCATGCCGCAGCCGCATTCCTTGTAGCCGGCGGGCTTGGCGGCGGCCAGGTCGACGCCGGCCAGCTTCCACTGGCGCAGCTCCGCCGCATGGGTGCCGCTGTTGTCGCCGCGCGAGACGAAGTCCGCGCCCGTGTCGGCCAGCCGCTGGAGCGCGGCGGCGATGGCGTTGCCGCGCGTGCCGGCCGGGTCGGCACGGGGGCCGATCAGCACGAAGTCGTTGTACATGACGGCGCGGCGCTCCTGGCCGAAGCCCTCGGCCACGAACTTCTGCTCGGCCGGCTGGTCGTGCACGAACAGCGCGTCTGCATCCCCGCGGCGCGCCATGTCCAGCGCCTGGCCGGTGCCCACGGCCACCACGCGCACGGCCGTGCCGCTGGCCTGCGTGAACTGCGGCAGCAGGTGCTTGAACAGGCCGGACTGCTCGGTCGAGGTGGTCGAGGCCAGCACGATGAACTTCTCCTGCGCCTGGGCGGCGCAGGCGAGCAGGGCGGCGGGCAGGGCGAGGAGCAGGAGGCGTTGGCGCAGCAGCATCGGGTCGGGTGCCTTGGAAGGGAAGAGGAGGGCCGATTCTGGTGGCCCGCCTCGCGCTGCGCGATAGGAACGGCGCTGCATAGGCGCCGCCATGTCAGCCCCTCTTAATCGACGCGAAAGCCCCGTTCGCGCAGCGCGGCGCGTGCCGCGTCCGAGCGCAGCAGCGCGAGGAAGGCCTGCACGGGCGCGCGCGCCAGCCGGTCCCGGGGCAGCACGAAGTCGTAGCGCTCCTCCTGCACGGGAATGAAGCCCAGCCCGTACTGGCGCGCCACCGTGTCGATGGCCAGGCCCCAGTCGGCGCGGCCCTGCGCCACGGCCACCGCCACGGCGTTGTGCGACTTGGTCTGCACGCCGTAGCCGGCCGGCTGCGCGCCGCCGAGCAGCCGGTCGATCAGGATGCGCGTGCCGCTGCCGGCATTGCGGTTGACCATCACGCAGCCGGCGTCGCCAAGCGCCGCGGCGATGGCCGTGGCCGCATCAAAGCCTTCGAAGCGCGCGTCGCTTTGGCGGTAGACGATGCCCTGCATGCGGCCATAGCCCGGCACCAGCTCCAGCGCGGGCGTCAGCAGATGGGTGTTGTAGTGGCCCGTGGCCGGGTCCATCAGGTGGATGCCGCCCAGGTCGCACTCGCCGCGCCGGGCCGCCATCAGGCCGCCCGTGCTGCCCACGCTCATGCTCTTGATGCGCAAGCCCTGGCGCACGAGCTGGCCGGCCAGCCAGTCCAGGCCCACGCAGTGGCTGCCGACCAGGATCAGGTCGGCCGCCTGCAAGCCCTGGCCCAGCAGCTGCACCTGCACGGCCGCGCCCGCGTCGAGGATCTCGGTGTGCTGCCCGATGGTGATGAAACCGTCGGCACCGCTGAAGGTGGTGACCGAGCCCGAGCCCTTGCCCATGGGGTAGGCCGCCAGGCCCTGCTCGCCGGGCACCAGGCCGACCAGCAGGTATTCGGTGCGGCCGCGTTCAGAGTTCACGCGCAGGGGCAGCGTCGCGTCCACCAGCTGGCGCTGCTCGGGCGGCCGGCCGGCGAAGGCGCGCAGCACGGGCGCCATGAACTCGTGGAAGGTGAACACCGCAGAGGTTGGAAAACCCGGCAGGACCACCACCGGCTTGCCCTGGGTCACGGCCAGGCAGACCGGCTTGCCGGGCTTGAGCGCCACGCCGTGCGCGACGATGCCGGGGTCCTGCAGCGCGGCCACGATGCGGTAGGACAGGTCGCCCTCGCCCTTGGAGGTGCCGCCCGAGAACACCACCGCATCGCATTCCAGGCCCTGGCGCAACGCTTGCGAGAGGCGGGCCTCGTCGTCGGGCACCACACCCAGCCGCACGGGCTCGCCACCCAGCTCCTGGACCGCGGCCGCGAGGATGGCGGCGTTGGAGTCGTACACCGCGCCCACGGGCAGCGGCGCGCCGGGCGCCACGATCTCGTTGCCGGTGGAGAAGATGGCCACGCGCGGCCTGCGGTGCACGGGCACCTGGTCCAGTCCCAGCGCCGCGAGCACGCCGATCTCGCGCGAGCTGAGCGGCTGGCCCGCGCGCAGCACGGTCTCGCCGCGCGCGATGTCGGTGCCGGCGTAGCTCACGTTCTCGCCCGCGGTGGCGGCGCGGCGCAGCAGCAGCCGGCCGCCTTCCAGGTCGGTGTGTTCCACCATCACCACCGCGTCGGCGCCGCGCGGCAGCATGCCGCCGGTGGCGATCGCCGTGGCCAGCCCCGCGACCACTTCGGCCTGCGGCACCGTGCCGGGCGCCAGCGTCTCGGCCGTGAGGGCCAGCCGGCGCGGTTCTTCCTCCATCGCGCCCCAGGTGTCGGCGGCCTGCACGGCGAAGCCGTCCACGTTGGAGCGGTCGAAGCCGGGCACGTCGACGGTGGCCACCACGTCCTCGGCCAGCACCCTGCCCAGTGCGGCGTGCAGCGCCACGGTCTCGGCGCCCAGCGGCGTGAGTGTCAGGTGTTCGCGGAAGCGGCGCTCCGCCTCGTCGCGCGTGAGCACATGGAGAAACTGCGATTGGGCTGTCAAGGGCATGCGTAGAGATGGACGGTCACGTCGCTGCCGGCGCCCTGGCCCTCGCTCTCGGCCGGCACGACGACGAAGCCGTCGGCCCGCACCGTGGAGCTCAGCACCGAGGCGCCCGACAGCGCGAGGGGCTCCACGCCGTCGGCGCCGAGCTTCACGCGCACGTAGTCGAGGCGGCCGACCTGCGAGACGATCTTGCGCGTGAGCCGGGCCTGCACGCGCGGGTAGGGCCAGTCGTCCGGCCGGCCGCCCAGGCGGCGGATGGCGCGGCCGGCGAAGAAGTCGTAGGCGCAGAGGCAGGAGACCGGGTTGCCCGGCAGCAGGAACACCAGCGCCGTGCCGATGCGGCCCATGCCGGCCGGGCTCGAAGGGCGCATGGCGACACCGTGGATGGCCAGTTCGCCCAACTGGGCCAGCAGCCGCGGCGCATGGTCTTCGGCGCCCACGCTGGAGCCGCCCGAAACCAGCACCACGTCCGCCCCCGGCGCGGCCAGCGCCTCGCCGATGCGCTCCGGGTCGTCGCCCAGGCGCTGGTGCGATGCGAGCAGGCCGCCGTCGCGCGCCACCAGGCCGCGCAGCGTGACCGAGTTCGCGTCGTAGATCTCGTGCGGGCCCTTGGCCTGGCCCGGCGCGCGCACCTCGTTGCCGGTGACCAGCAGGCGCACGCGCGGCTGGCGCAGCACCTGCACCCAGGCCAGGCCCAGCGAGGCGATGAGGCCCGCATCCTGCGGCCGCAGCCGCCGGCCCGCGGCCAGCGCCGGGCTGCCGCGCGCGATGTCCTCGCCCACGCGGCCCACGTGCTGGCCGGGCGCGACGGGCTGGGCCACGGCCACGCGGCCGTGTTCCTCGCGCGCGTACTCGGCGGGCAGCACGGCGTCCAGCCCCGCGGGCACGGGGGCCCCGGTCATGATGCGCACGGCCGCGCCGGCGGGCACGGCGCCCTCGAACGGCCGGCCGGGGAAGGCCTGGCCCACGACCGTGAACTCCAGCGGGTTGTAGTTGCCCGCACCGGTGGTTTCGCCGCCGCGCAGCGCGTAGCCGTCCATGGCCGCGCGGTCGAACTCGGGCACGGCGATGGGGGCGACGAGATCCTCTGCGAGCACGCGGCCGGTGGCGTCTTCGGTGGCCACGGACTCGCTGGCGAGGCGGGGCGTGTGGGCGTCGATCCAGGCCAGTGCGGTGGGCACTTCGGCGCGCTGCGTGAAGCCGCGCATGCGCACGTCGGGCGTGGAGACGGGGGCGGTCGTCTGCATCCGGGCCAGTATAGGAGCCGTGTTTGCGTCCCCGTTCAGCCGCCTGGTGCCGGTTCGGCGGCCACGCCGCCGACCAGGTCCTCGTACCAGAGGAAGGCATCGCAGCTGCCGGCCCAGTGGCGGTTGGTGTTGGGCCGCGTGCCCACGCCCACCAGCCGGCGGCCGGCCGCGTGGACCTTCTGCGCCAGCGGCAGGAAGTCGCTGTCGCCGCCCACCACCACCACGGTGCGGATGTGCGGGAAGCGCCCGAGGTCCTCCAGCACGTCCAGGCTGAGCCGGATGTCGGCGCCGTTCTTGGCCGCGCCGCCGGGCGGGAACATCTGCACCAAGTCCATGCCGGCCTGCATCAGCGCGTCGCGGTAGCGGCTGAAGAACTGCCAGTTGCAGTAGGCGCGGTGGATGGCCAGCGGGCCCTGCGTGGTGGCCGCAGCGGTGACGGCCGCCACGTCCACGAGCGGCTCCTGCAGCTTGAAGCGCACGTCGGGTTTGGCATAGTGGCCTTCGCCCGCGCGGGCCTCGACCAGGCCGGCGTGCAGGTTCTCGAAATCCCAGTACAGGGCGACGCAGGGCGGTTCATGGGAATGCGGCATGGGCCGCGATCGTAGCCGCGGCCTCAAAGCCATTGGCGCGTGACGCCATTGGTCCAGCCGAAGCCGTCCTGCAGCGGGTACTCGCCGCCGCTGCCGCCCTGGGCCTCGGGATGGGCCCGCAGCGCGTACTTCTCGACCAGCCGGTGCTCGCGGCCGTACACCGCTTGCACGGTGCGCAGCCAGCGCGTGCGGATCTCGCCGGCCAGTGCGTCCAGGCCGTAGGCGGCCAGGCCTTCGACGGCGATCCATTGCAGCGGCGCCCAGCCGTTGGGCCGGTCCCATTGCTCGGCGCTGCATTGCTCGGTCGTGGCCAGGCCGCCTGGCACGAGCAGGCGGCGCGCCAGCGTGTCGGCCAGCCGGCGCGCCTGCGCGGCACTGGCCGTGCGCGTGAACAGCGGTGTGGCGGTGGCGGCATTGAGGGCCGGGCGCGGCCGCTGCGCGGGCCAGTCCAGGTCGAGCCAGGCGCCTGCGTCCTCGTTCCAGAGCCAGCGGTCCATGGCCGCGTGGCGCGCGTCGGCCAGGGCCTGGTGCCCGCGCGCCGTGGCGTGGTCGCCGGCCTGCGCGGCCAGGTGGGCGATGCGGCTTTCCAGCTTGTGCAGCAGCGCATTGAGGTCCACCGGCAGGATGCGTGTGGTGCGGATGCTGGCCAGGGCCTGCAGCCGGTCGCTGCCGGGCGCCGGGGCGTCCAGCCAGCGGCTGCTGAAGTCCCAGCCCGACTCGGCGGCGGCGCGCAGGTCGCGGAACACCTCGGCCGCCGGCCGCTGCGGCGCCGCCGCGGCGGTGGCCACGTCCTCGCGCCAGGCCTCCTCGCGCGGCTGGTCGCGGTCGTCCCAGTAGCGGTTGAGCAGCGTGCCATCGGCCAGCCGCACCACGCGCCGGTGGGCCTGGCCCGGGGCCAGCCGGTCGGCGCCGTCCATCCAGAAGGCGTGTTCGCGCAGCAGCTGGGGCAGGTAGCGCAGCGCGCCCTGGCCGCCGCAGCCCTCGCAGAGCTCGGCCATGCAGGCGAACAGCGGCGGCTGCGAGCGGCTCAGGTAGTAGGTGCGCGTGCCGTTGGGCACATGGCCGAAGCGCTCGATCAGGTAGGCGAAGTTGTCGGTCATCGCATGCAGCAGCTGCGTGCGGCCGCTGGCCGCCAGGCCCAGCATGGTGAAGTACGAATCCCAGTAGTACATCTCGACGAAGCGCCCGCCCGGCACCACGTAGGGATGCGGCAGCGCCAGCAGCGAGCCGCGGTGCGGGTGCCGGTCGGGGTGGCGCGTCAGCGCGTCCCACAGTGCGTCGATGTGGCCGCGCAGGTCCTGCGCCGGCGCGCCGGCATGGCTGGCCAGCGCCGGCCGCTGGGGCTCGAAATGCGCGGCCACGAAGGCGGCGAGGTCGAAGCCCGGCGCCGTGCAGTCTCGGCGGTAGGCCGCGAGGATCTGTTCGGGCGCACCGCGCGGCGCGCAGTCGGGAAAGGTCTTGCTGTCGGCGAACACACCTGCGCGCTGCACCGCCTCGAAGAGTTCCGCGTAGCGGTCGGCCGGTGTCAGCGTGTCCGGCGGCGGGTGGCGTTGGGCCGCGGCGTGGCGTGTGGCGGGCTCGGTGTGGATGCCGCGGGGGGCGGGCGGTGCGGGGTGCATGGACGCGCCGATCTTGCCCGCTTCGGCCGCCGCACGCTGTCGGTCAACGCCGATCGCGCGAGAGCAGCACGATGCCGGCCAGCACCACCAGCGTGCCCGCGATCTGGATCGGCGCCA
Organism: Pseudorhodoferax aquiterrae; assembly: GCF_014652235.1. Classification (GTDB taxonomy): domain Bacteria; phylum Pseudomonadota; class Gammaproteobacteria; order Burkholderiales; family Burkholderiaceae_C; genus Pseudorhodoferax; species Pseudorhodoferax aquiterrae. The sequence continues at coordinate 61,851 of NZ_BMYK01000016.1, read as the reverse complement.
GCCACTGGCCCAGCACGGCCCAGCCGATGAACAGCGTGGCGATGGGCTCCACGTTCATCATGGGCGCGTTGCGCGCCATGTCCAGCCGCGGCACCGTCACGAACAGCAGCGTGAAGCCCGTGGTGTAGAGCAGCATCAGCACCACCAGGCCGGCCCAGCCCTGGCTGTGCTGGGGCCAGGCCATGCCGCCAGGAATGGCGCCGGCCGCGCCGGCGATGGCCAGGCTGCAGCAGACCGTGAGCATGGTGTAGAAGCTGCGCACCGTGCCCGGCAGCGCGGCGAGCTTGCGGTCGGTGACCCACAGCGCGCAGGCGAACACCGAGGCCGCCGTCAGCGCGAAGGCCACGCCGGCGCCCCAGGCGATGCCGCCCGTGCCGGTGCGCGCCTCCTCCAGGCGCGCCGGCACGTTCAGCGCGAGCAGCAGGCCCAGCAGCACCACGCCCATGACCGCGCAGGCGCGCCGCGTCGGCGGCTGGCCGCCGCTGGCCCAGTTCAGCAGCGCCAGCAGCACCGGGAAGGTATTGCCCAGCAGCAGCGCCAACGCCACCGGGATGCGCGCCACAGCCGAGTACAGGCACAGGCTCTGCACGGCGATCAACAAGCCCAGCAGCAGCTGCCAGCGGCGCGTGGCGGCCGGCAACGCCAGCCGCTCATGCCGCACCAGCACCAGCGTGCCGAGCACCAGCAGCGCGGTGCCGGCGCGGCACAGCACGGCCGTCAGCACGCCGGCGCCGTCGTCGAACGCGAGCCGCGCGGCCACGTGGTTGCCGGCGAAGCAGCAGGCGATGGCCGACAGCAGCAGCAGGGCGGTCGGGCGGGGAAGCAGTGCGGGTGCGGGCATGGGGCGCGGATTGTGCCCCCTGGTCAGTCCGGAATCAGCCGCTTGCCCAGGGGCACGGCCTCGTCCACCGCATAGCCCAGGCGGCGGTAGAAGGCCAGCACGGCGCTGTTGCTCGAGCGCACGAGCAGGCTGATCTTGGGGCAGCCGCGCGCGCGCAGCGCCTGCTCGACGTGCTGCATCAGCGCGGCGCCATGGCCCTGGCCCCGCAGTTCGGGCGCTACGGCCAGGTAGTTGACCCAGCCGCGGTGGCCCTCGTAGCCGGCCATCACGCTGGCGACGATGCGGGCGTCGCGTTCGCCGACCAGGAACAGCTCGCGCTGCACCGTGAGCTTGCGCGCGATGTCCTTGTGCGGGTCGTTCCAGGGGCGGGTCAGGCCGCAGGCCTGCCAGAGCGCGACGACGGCGGCCTCGTCGGCCTCCAGGTAGGGACGGATCTGCATGGCGCTCAGTGTCCAGTGGTCTGCGCTGCGCCGAACACCGGCGCGGGTTGGCCGTCGATGGCCACGTCGATGCAGGCCGGCAGCCCGCTGGCCTGGGCCTGGCGCAGGGCGGTGGCGAGGTCCGCTTCCGCGTGCACCGCAGCGCCGAAGCCGCCCAGCGCCTGCGCCACCGCGTGGTAGCGCGCGCTTTCGGCCAGCTGGCAGCCGACCAGGCGCTGCGGCCCGTAGTTGCGCAGCTGGATCTGGTGCTCGGTGTTCCAGCGCAGGTCGTTGCCGATGACGGCAATCACGGGCGCGGCCTCGCGCACGGCCGTGTCCAGCTCCATGAGGTGAAAGCCCGCCGTGCCGTCGCCCATCAGCACGACCACCGTGGCCTCGGGCCGCGCGATCTTGGCCGCGATGGCCTGGGGCAGCCCGCCGCCGATGGCGCCCGCCACGCCGTTGACGATGCGCACCGGGGCCTGGCAGAAGGCCTGCGCCCACTGGCCGAACTCGCCGCCATCGCAGACCACGATGGGCGCGTGCGCGCTGGCCAGGAACTGCTGCACCTGCTCGCACAGCGCGCGCGAGCCCATGCGGCCGGGCGCCACGGGCGCCGGCTTGGGCTGGCTGCGCGTTTGCAGCGCGGTGGCCACGGTGCGCCGCCAGTCGCTGCGGTCGGGCGGGGGCATGGCGCGGGCGATGGCCGCGTCCAGCGCCGCGCCGCTCTCGCAGACGCAGGCCAGGGCCAGCCGGTCGCCGAGCTGTCGGCGCGCACGTGCGACCAGCGCTGGGTCCGGGTCCAGCACGACGACGCGGGCCTGCGGCCCGAACACGCTGCTGCGGCCGAAGCCCAGCGTGAAGTCCAGCGGCTTGCCGGCCAGCACCAGCAGGTCGGCGCCGGCCAGGCATTCGGCGGCCGCGCCCAGCGAAGGATCGCGCAGGCCGCGCGGGCTCTCCAGACATAGCAGCGGGGTGGCCAGGGCCTCGCTGCGTGCCTGCCAGGCGGCGCGCTGGTGCACGCGGGCCGCGCTGGGGCCGGCCAGCAGCAGCGGGCGCTGTGCCTGGGCCAGCAGCGCGGCCAGCGTGTCGGTGGTGGCGCCGTCCGCGGCCGGTGCGGCCGCGGCCGCGGGCAGGGGCGGCAGGTCGGCCAGGCCCGTCCTGGCCGTCAGCAGGTCGAACGGCAGCGCCAGATGCACCGGGCCGCGGCGCGGCGCCAGCGCCTGCGCCATGGCGGTGTCGATGGCGCCGGCCAGCTCGTCCAGCGTGCGCACGCGGCGGGCCGCCTTGGTGACGGGCCGGGTCATGCCGGCCTGGTCGAGTTCCTGGAACGCGCCCAGGCCGTCCTCGGCCAGCGGCGTGTCGCCGGACAGCAGCAGCACCGGGCTTTCGGCGTGCAGCGCCGACATCAGCGGCGCCAGGCCGTTGGCCAGGCCCGGGCCGGCCGTCAGCAGGGCGACGCCGACATGGCCCGTGACCTGGGCCCAGGCGTCGGCCATGGCCACGGCCGCGGCCTCGTGGCGCACGTGGACGATGCGGAGGCCGGCGTCCAGGCAGGCGTCGTAGACCGGCATGATCTGGTTGCCGGGCAGGCTGAAGACGGTGGTGACGCCCTGGCGCGCGAGCGCGCGGACGATGAGCTGGGCTCCGAGCATGGGGACCTTGTGGGAGGGCGCGGCAGCGGGCCGCGGGGAGGGCTTTCTACCCCAATCCGGCGTCCGGCCTGCCGGCCGCAGCCGCCAGGGTGCGCCGCGCGCCGCACGGCGTCACAGCCGCTGGCAGAACTCCACCAGGTGCTCGCGGAACCAGCGGTGCCCGGTGTCCTGCTCGGCGTTGCGGTGCCACAGCAGGTAGACCGGGAACTGCGGCGTGCGCAGCGGCACCGCATGCGCCTTGAGCCGGAAATGGTCGGCGTAGAGCTGGCCCATGCGGCGCGGCAGCGTGCAGACCAGGTCGCTGGTCTGCACCAGCAGCGGCATCGACAGGAAGTGCGGCACCGTCACCGCGATGTGGCGCGACAGCCCGCGCTTGGCCAGCGCCAGGTCGATCATGGGGCGCGAATGGCCCTGGTGCGCCAGCACCACGTGGCGCAGCGCGAGGTAGGTCTCCAGGCCCAGGCGTTCGCCCACCAGCGGGTGGTCGCGCCGGGCCAGCGTGAGCAGGCTCTCGGTCAGCACGCAGCTGCTGAGCACCGCGGGGTCCTGTGGGGCGAAGTAGTCGAGCGCGAGGTCCACCGTGCCTTCGCGCAGCTCGGCCTGCAGCTGCGCGCCGGGCTCGGGCCGGATGCGGATGCGGATGCCGGGTGCGACCTGCCCCAGCCAGTCGATGAAGCGCGGCAGCACCACGGTCTCGCCGTAGTCCTCGGCCGCCACGACGAACTCGCGTTCGGCGTGTGCGTAGTCGAAGTCGTCGCCGCCGCGCAGCCCGCGCTCGAGCAGGGCCAGCGCCTGGCGGATCGGTTCGGCCAGCGTCTTGGCGCGCGGCGTCGGCGCCATGCCCTGGGCGCTGCGCTCGAACAGCGCGTCGCCCAGGCGCTCGCGCAGGCGCGCCAGTGCGTTGCTGACCGTGGGCTGCGACAGGTGCAGTTTGAAGGCGGCGCGCGAGATGCTGCGCTCGGTATAGACCGCGTCGAACACCAGCAGCAGGTTCAGGTCCAGCGTGCGCAGGTTCATGCGTCTCCTCTATTTGGAATCTGAATATTCTGCATTTGCTATCAAAAGTTGTCGAATAGTCGCGCCGTTTTGAGAATGGGGCGAACGGACCAAGGTGCGCCGGCCGCGACCGGCCGCTGAACCTTCCACTCCCACCAGAGGACGCAATCGATGCTCCAAGACGTTGCCATCGTCGGCTATGGCCGCACGCCCTACAGCCGCGCCAAACCCGGCGAGACGCTCTACACGGTCGACGAATACATCGCCTGGGCGGCCGACCTGGCGCTGCAACAGGCCGGCCTGTCCAAGAACGACTTCGACGGCCAGGGCCTGGGCGTGGCCCATGCCGAGACCGCGCACACGGTGAACTGGTCGGCCGCGACGGCCGAGAACCTGGGGCTGAGCCCGCAGATCCTGCTGCGCGCGGACCAGGGCGGCGCCTCGGCGGCGGCCATGCTGGTGCGCGCGGCCGGCATGATCCGCGCCGGCATCGTCGACCGCGTGCTCGTGGTGGGGGCCGACACGCCGCTGAACATCCCGTCCGCGGCGCCGGGGCTGCCGCTGTCGCCCGAGCGCACGCGCGGCGTCTACTGGGATTTCCAGGGGCCCTTCGGCGTGATGGGCGCCACCGCGCAGTTCGCGCTGGTGCTCACCCGCTACATGCACCAGTTCCCGGGCCTGCGTTTCGAGACGCTGGGCAAGATCGCCGCGAGCAACCGCTTCCACGCCTCGCTGCACGAGGGCGCGATCTACCGCCAGCCCTTCAGCGTGGACGACTACATGGCCTCGCGCATGCTGTCCGACCCGATCCGCCTGCTCGACTGCGTCCCCATCGTCAACGGCGGCCTGGCCTATGTGGTCACCTCGGGCGCCACCGCGCGCAGCCTGACCGACCGGCCGGTGTGGCTGCGCGGCTTCGGCGAAGCCAACAACTACTACCAAGGGCCGCGCGCGCTGCCCGACATCACCACCACGGGCTTCGCCGTCGCCGGCCCGGCAGCGCTGGCGATGGCTGGCGTCGCGCATGCCGACATCGACTTCTTCCAGCCCTACGACGACTACCCCTTCATCTCGATGCTGACGGTGGAGGACTGGGGCTTTTGCAGGAAGGGCGAGGGCGCGCGCTTCATCGAGGAGCGTGACCTGCGCTTCGACGGCGACTTCCCGCTCTCCACCGACGGCGGCCAGCTCTCGGGCGGCCAGCCCGGCGGGGCCATCGGCGGCTTCATGCCACTGGTCGAGGCGGTGGCGCAGCTGCGCGGCGAAGCCGGCGCGCGCCAGGTGAAGAACGCGCGCATCGGCGCGGCCTGCGGCTTCGGCGGCATCCCCTATGGACGCCCCGGCCGCAGCTGCGTGTCCATCGTCCTGTCCAACGAATGAGCTCCACCATGTCCGACGCCAGCTTGCACAAGCCGCTGCCCACGCTCACCGACCAGACCCGCCCGTTCTGGACCGCCGCCAGGGAGGGGCGCCTGGTGCTGCAGAAATGCGGGCGCTGCGCCACCTTCAACTTCCATCCCAAACCCTGGTGCATCGAATGCGGCGCGCGCGAACTGCAGTGGGCCGACGCGCGCCCCACCGGCACCGTCTACGCGCACACCGTGTCGCGCTCGGTGGCCATGAACTACCCCGGCTGGCAGGCCGACCTGCCGATCGTGCTGTGCCTGATCGACCTGGACGATGGTGCGCGGCTGTACGCCCAGCTGACCGATTGCAGGCCCGAGGACGTGCGCGTCGGCATGCGGGTCGGGGTGCACTTCGAGGCCATCTCAGAAGAGGCCGGCATTCCCAAGTTCCATCCGCTATGACGCGCACGGACGAACCCGACCGCCAGACCCTGCGCCGCGCCGCCATGCAGGGCGTGGCCTTCGACTGGCAGGACCCGCTGTGCCTGGATGCGCTGCTCAGCGCGGAGGAGCGCATGGTGCGCGACAGCGCACGCGCCTATGCGCAAGAGCGGCTCATGCCGCGCATCCTGATGGCGCACCGCCACGAAGAGTTCGACCTGGACGTCATGCGCGAGATGGGCGAGCTGGGTTTCCTGGGCGCGACCATCGAGGGCTTCGGCTGCGCCGGCATCAGCTATGTGGGCTATGGCCTGATCGCCCGCGAGTTCGAGCGCGTGGACACGGCCTTCCGCTCGGCGCTGGGCGTACAGAGCACGCTGTCGATGATGCCCATCTACCTGTTCGGCAGCCAGGCCCAGCGCGAGCGCTACCTGCCGGCCATGGCCAGGGCCGAGCGACTCGGCTGCTTCGGCTTGACCGAGCCCGACCACGGTTCGGACCCTGGCTCCATGGGGGCGCGCGCACGCCAGGTCGCAGGCGGCTGGCGCCTGTCGGGCACCAAGACCTGGATCACGCATGCGCCCATCGCCGACCTCATGGTGGTCTGGGCCAAGGACGACGAAGACGAGGTGCGCGGCTTCATCCTGGAGCGCGGCATGCAGGGCCTGGCCACCAGCAAGATCGAGGGCAAGTTCTCCGTGCGCGCCTCGCCCACCGGGCAGATCCTGATGGACGAGGTGTTCGTGCCCGAGGCGCAGCGCCTGCCCGGTGCCCAGGGCATCGGCGCGCCGTTCGCGTGCCTGAACAACGCGCGCTTCGGCATCTGCTGGGGCGCCATGGGCGCGGCCGAGTTCTGCTGGCATGCGGCGCGGCAGTACGCGCTGGACCGCCGGCAGTTCGGCCGGCCGCTGGCGGCCAACCAGCTGGTGCAGAAGAAGCTGGCCGACATGCAGACCGAGATCGCACTGGGGCTGCACGCCTGCCTGCAGCTCAGCCGCCTGCGCGACGCGGGCCGCGCCAGCCCGGAGATGGTCTCGCTCATGAAGCGCAACTGCGCCGGCAAGGCGCTGGAGATCGCGCGGCAGGCGCGCGACATCCATGGCGGCAACGGCATCTCCGACGGCTACCACGTGATCCGCCACGTGCTGAACATGGAAACCGTCAACACGCTGGAAGGCACCAACGACATCCACGCGCTGGTCCTCGGCCGCGCCCAGACCGGCATCTCGGCATTCGCATGAACCCCACCGACACCTCCCCCCGCGCTCAGGCCATCGCGCGCCTGCTGCACCCGCGCAGCATCGCCGTGGTCGGCGCCTCGGCCGACCTGGCCAAGGTCAACGGCCGCCCGCTCAAGCACCTGATCGACAAGGGCTTTCGCGGGCGCATCCTGCCGGTCAATCCCAAGTACCGCGAGATCGCCGGCCTGGCCTGCCTGCCCGACATCGCCAGCCTGCCCGAAGCTGTGGACCTGGCCATCGTCGCCGTGCCGGCCAGCGAGGTCGTGGACAGCATCGCGGCGCTGGGCGCGCGCGGCGTGCCCGCCGCCGTGGTGTTCAGCTCGGGCTTCGGCGAGATGGGCGCGGCCGGCCGCGCGCTGGAACAGCGCCTGGCCGACACGGCCCGGCGCGCCGGCGTGCTGCTGTGCGGCCCCAACTGCCTGGGCTTCATCAACGCGTTCGACAGCGTCTACGCCACCTTCAGCCAGTACGCCGACGGCGAGACCGGGCCGGGGCCGATCGCCTTCGTCACGCAGTCCGGCGCCTTCGGCACGGCCATCGCGGCGCTGGTGCGCCAGCGCGGCCTGGGGCTGGGCTACTTCATCAACACCGGCAACGAGGCCGACCTGCAGTTCGCCGAACTGATGCTGGCCGTGGTGGAGGATCCGCGCATCCGCGTGGCGGCCGGCTACCTGGAAGGCCTGAGCGATGGCGAGGGCCTGATGCGGCTGGCGCAGCGCTGCCGCGAACTGGGCAAGCCGCTGGTGCTGACCAAGGTCGGGCGCATGTCCAGCGGCGCCCGTGCAGCGGCTTCGCACACCGGCGCGCTGGCCGTGGAGGATGCGGTGTTCGATGCCGTGGTCCGCCAGCACGGCGTGCTGCGCGCGCGCAACGAGGAGCAGATGCTGGACATGCTGGAGGCGCTGGCGCAGCCGCGCGCCTGCGCCGGCTTCGGCCTGGGCATCGCCACGCAGTCCGGCGGTGCCGGCGTGATGATGGCCGACCGGGCCGAGGAGATGGGCCTGGCCGTGCCCGAACTGGGCGCCGCCACGCAGCAGCGCCTGGCCCGGGTGATGCCGGCCTTCGGCGCGGCCGGCAACCCGGTGGACGTGACGGGCCAGTTCGTCGCCCGGCCCGAGCTGCTGCGCGAAGCGGTGGTCACGCTGCTGGACGATCCACAGGTGCACGTGGGCATCGTCTGGCTGCAGCTCATGACGGCGCATGTGGACAAGCTGGTCGGCATCTTCGAGGAGATCCAGGCGCGCACCACCAAGCCCTTCTTCGTCTGCTGGGTGGCCGCGCCGGCGGCGGCGCTGCAGCGCTTGCGGGCGCTGGGCATCGTGGTGTATGGCGCGGGCGAGCGCGCGGTGGAGGCCGCCGCGGCGCTGGCGCGGCACCACGCCGGCCTGCGCAGTCCGCCGCCCGGCGCAGGGCTGGCCGCCATGGCCGCGCCCGCCGGGGCGGCCGAGCTGGAGGGCATGGTGCCGAGCGTGCAGGCCACGGCCTGGCTGCAGGCGGCCGGCCTGCCCATGGCCCCGGTGGTGCTCGCGCCCGATGCCGACGCCGCCGTGGCCGCCTGGCGCCGCTTCGGCGGGCCGGTGGCGTTGAAGATCGAATCGCCCGACATCGCCCACAAGACCGAGGTCGGCGGCGTGCTGCTGCGGCTCGACGACGAGGACGCCGTGCGCGCCGCCGTCGCCACGCTGCGGGCCAATGCCGCGCGCCATGCGCCGCACGCGCGCATCGACGGTGTCCTGGTGCAGCCCATGGCGGCCGGCCATGTCGAACTGGTGGTCGGCGTGCAGCGCGACCCGGTGTTCGGCATGGTGGTCATGGTGGGCAGCGGCGGCGTGCTGGTCGAGGTGCTCAAGGACGTGGCGTTCCGCCGCGCGCCGTTCGGCCCCGACGAGGGCATGGCCATGTTGGCCGAACTGCGCATGGGCGCGCTGCTGGACGGCGTGCGCGGCCAGCCGGCCGTGGACCGCCGCGCCATTGCCGGGCTGCTGGCCGATCTGTCGCGCTGGGCCGCGGCCACGCCCCGGCTGGCCGAGCTGGACCTCAATCCTGTGCGCGTCGGAGCCGAGGGGCCGGTCGCCGTCGACTGCGTGATGGTGCTGCGCGACCCGCCCGCCTGAGTTTCGCCCGCGCCCGGCCTGCGGCGCATCCCACGACCAACAAGCAAGGAGACAAGACCATGCACACGCGTTCATTCCTGCGGTGCCGGGCGCGGCGGCTGCTCGGCGCCGGCCTGCTGCTGCTGGCCCGCCTGGCAGCGGCCCAGGGCGGCTACCCCGACCGCGCCATCACCGTGGTGGCGCCCTACAGCGCCGGCGGCGACGCCGACCTGGCAGCGCGGACCTTCGCGGCCGCCGCCACGCGCGCGCTGGGCCAGCCGGTGGTGGTGCTGAACAAGGTCGGCGCCAGCGGCGTGATCGGCTCGGCCCAGGTCATCGCCGCGCCGCCGGACGGCTACACGCTGTTGCTCGCACGCACGGGTTCGCAAGCCATCCTGCCGGCCATCATGCCGACCTCCACCCGGTACAAGTGGGACGACTACACCTTCATCGGCACGCTGGAGCTCAATCCCTACGGCTGCGTCGTCAACGCCAGATCGCCCTACAAGACCTTCGGCGAACTGGTGCAGGGCATGAAGACGCGCGGCAAGGCGCTCAACTACGGCACGGCCGGCGTGCTGACCACCAACGACATGGGGCCGCGCCAGCTGTTCCGCCTGCTCAAGCTCACGGAGCAGACGCCGACCCAAATTCCCTACAAGGGCACCGGCGAGGCCGTGACCTCGCTGCTGGCCGGCCAGACGGAGTTCTCGTGCGGCAGCCTGGGCTCGTTCCTGGCCCACATCCGGGCCGGAAGCCTGCGCGCGCTGATGGTCACCTCGGCCGAGCGCATGGCCGAGCTGCCCGAGGTGCCGACCGCGCGTGAACTGGGCTACGAGGCCATGGAAGGCATCGTCGGATGGAGCGCGGTGCTGGCACCGCCCGGCCTGCCCTCGGACGTGCGCACGCGCCTGGTGGCTGCCATGCAGACCATCGCCAAGGATCCGCAATGGCGCGCGGCAACTGCGCAGACCGCCTCCGTTCCCTCCGTGAAGTCGCCCGAGGAGACGCGCGAGTTCGTGCGCCAGCAGTACGAGTTGTACCGGTCGCTGGGGGAGACGCTGGGCGTCACCGACGCCAAGATGTAGCCGCTCGCGGCAGCGGTGCAGAGGGGCAGGGGCGTTTACAAATTGTTTCGAGGGCCGCTGCATCCGGCCAGGCGCCTCGCCCGTAGTGGCAGCACCTTCAACAAGCCGGAGCCTCCCGTATGACCTCTTCGACCCTGACCCACCGCGCAGCCCTGGGCGCTGCCTTGTCCGCCACCGTGCTGCTGGCCGCCTGCGGCGCCATGCCGGGCGCCGGCGGCATGGGTTTCTCGCAGGCCAGCCTGCCCGCCAGCATCCAGGTGCCCGCCGGCAACCGCGTGGCCCTGGAAACCGTGGGCAAGGGAGAGATCCTGTACGAATGCCGCGACAAGGCCAACATGCCGGGCCAGACGGAATGGACCTTCGTCGGCCCCGAGGCCCGCCTCATGGACCGCAGTGGCAAGCAGGTGGGCCGCTACTACGGCCCGCCGGCGACCTGGGAGGCGAGCGACGGGTCCAAGCTCACCGCCACGCAGCTGGCCGTCGCGCCGTCGGGGCCGTCCAGCCTGCCCTACCAGCTCGTCAAGGCGAACCCGGCCATGGGCAGCGGGGCGATGAGCGGCGTGACCTACATCCAGCGCGTGGCGCTGCAGGGCGGCGTGGCCCCGGCCAGCATGCCGTGCACCATGGCCAGCAAGGGCCAGCGCGTGACGGTGCCCTACCAGGCCGACTACATCTTCTGGAAGGCCTCCTGACCCCAGCGGCCTGGTTCAGAACCCGGCCTGAAGGAACAGCTGCGGGCCGTTCATGCGGTACTTGATCTCGCCCGAGAAATTGCGCGCATCGGCGTCCACGCGCAGGTCGTGGTAGCGCCAGCCCAGGCCCAGTCCCACATGGGGCGTGAGCCTGTACATCGCGTTGGCCTGCAGGTTCACGAGGCGGCCGTCGTAGTCGCCGATGTGCAGCTTGAACAGGTCGACGCGCCCACTCAGCTCCCAGCGCCCGGCGCCGGGCCGCCAGCTGCCGTACACGCCCACCGTGGGCGCGGGCACGGTCTCCGAGCGCCGTTCGGTGAAGGCACCCACGGCCTGGCCGTTGACGATGGCGGCTCCCTGCACGCGCAGCAGGGCGTCGGTCACATGCGCGCCGAGCAGCACGCCGGCCTCGCGGTCCGGCTGCTTGAGGAAGGAGTAGCCCGCGCTGAGCCGGTAGGTCTGCGTGCGCATGCGCGTGTCGATGTCGGCCACGAACTGGCCGTCGCCGAAGCGGATGCCATCGGTCGTGGCGCTGCCGCTGCGGTCCAGCGAGAAGTACTCGAACTCGGCGCGCCAGCGCTCCGACAGCCGCCCGCCCAGCAGCACGGCCGGCACGGTCTTGCGGCGCGCCAGGCCGAAGTCGGTCTCGCCGTCCAGTGGCGTGCCCTGCAGCACGCTGTCGGTCTCGTCCAGCCGCACGCGCGAATCCATGTTGGGCCGGAAGGCCGAGACCTGCAGCCACACGCGTTGGTCCTGCGCGACCGTCAGGCCCTGGGCCAGCGCCCCGCTGCTGCAGGCCAACGCGGCCGCCGCCGCAAGACCCTGGGTGGGAAGCCGCCGACTGCTGCGCATGGTCTGCCTTTCTGTGCGTGGAATGTGCGCAACTTGCGGCGCATTTGCGCATGATCATGTGCAAATTCGGGGCGGTGACATGGCCAGCCGCCTGTGTCGCCGTCGGCCTGCAAGCCGCCGGCCTGTGCGCTGTGGCCTACACCGGCACCGTGGATTGCTTGAGCACGCGCAGCACGAAGTGCGACTTGCTGTGCCGAATGCCGGGGATCTTGTAGAGCTTCTCGCGCAACAGCCGTTCGTAGTCGCGCGTGTCGCGCACGGCGATGCGGATGTAGTAGTCGTAGTCGCCCGAGACCAGGTAGGCCTCCAGGATCTCGGGGATGGTCGCCAGCACCTGGCCGAAGGCGTAGAGCGTGTCCTCGGTGTGGCTCTCCAGCGTGAGCTGCACGATCACGGTGTCCTGGTAGCCCAGGCTGGCCGGGTCCACCTCCACCGTGTAGCGCTTGATCACGCCCTCGTCCTGCAGCCGCTTGATGCGGCTCCAGCAACTGGTGGGCGACAGGCCCACCTCGGCACCGATCTCCTGCAGCGTGCGGCGCGCGTCCTGCAGCAGGATGCGCAGGATGGCAAGATCGGTCTTGTCGAAGATTTTTCCGTCGGACACCTAATTCTCCGGATGAAATTCGGAGTTCAAGGCATGAACTTCGAAGAATCGGAAGCCTATTCTGCGCCATCGCCGAAAAAATGGAGGGCATGAAAACCTCCGACGTCCTCGATGCCCTGCCCGCCACCGTCTCCCCGGTGGCGCCCGCCGCTCCGCGCAACGGCGCCCAGGCGCTGCTGCACGCCCTGATCGAAGGCGGCGTCGACACGCTGTTCGGCTACCCCGGCGGTGCCGCGCTGCCGCTCTACGACGCGCTGCACGGCGAGCCGCGGCTGCGCCACATCCTCGTGCGCCACGAGCAGGCCGCCGTGCACGCGGCCGAGGGCTATGCGCGCAGCACGGGCAAGGTTGGCGTGGTGCTGGTCACCTCCGGCCCCGGCGTGGGCAACACCATCACGGGCCTGCTGGACGCGATGAGCGATTCCGTCCCCGTGCTGTGCATCAGCGGCCAGGTGGCCACGGCCGTGATCGGCACCCAGGCCTTCCAGGAAAGCGATGCGCTGGGCATGTCGCGGCCCGTGACCAAGTGGAACTTCCAGCCGCGCAGCGCGGCCCAGGTGCCCGACGCGGTGCGACGCGCGCTCAGCATCGCCGCCAGCGGCCGGCCCGGCCCGGTGCTGCTCGACGTGCCCAAGGACGTGCAGCTCGCGCCCGTGGGCCAGCCCGTGGTGGCGCGGCCGCTGCGCGCCGCGCCCGGTGGCAGCCTGCCGCGCGGCAGCCTGCAGCGCGCGGCCGACCTGATCTCCACCGCGCGCCGGCCCGTGTTCTACGGCGGCGGCGGCCTCGTCAACGCGGGCCCGGCGGCTTGCGCGGCCTTCGCGCAACTGGTGCGCCAGGTCGGCGGGCCCTGCACGCTCACGCTGATGGGGCTGGGCGCGTTCCCGGCGTCCGATCCCGCTTTCGTCGGCATGCTGGGCATGCACGGCACGCTGGAAGCCAACCTGGCCATGCACGAGGCCGACCTCGTCATCAACGTGGGCGCGCGCTTCGACGACCGCGTGACCGGCAAGCTCGACGAGTTCTGCCCGCACGCGCGCAAGATCCACATCGACATCGACCCCAGCGCCATCCACCGCACCGTGCAGGTCGACGTGCCCATCGTCGGCGACTGCGGCGCCGTGCTCGATGCGCTGCTGGCCCTGCCCGAGCTGCGCGGCCTGGACCCGGCGCGGCTGGCGCCCTGGTGGCAGCGCGTGGAGCGCTGGCGTGCCCAGCGCTGCCTGGACTTCGCGCCGCAGGCCGAGGCCATCCTGCCGCAGCAGCTCATGGCCAGCCTGCAGGCGCAGATCGCCGGACGCGAGGCCATCGTCTCCACCGACGTGGGCCAGCACCAGATGTGGGCCGCGCAGTACCTGCGCTTCGAGCGGCCGCGGCGCTGGCTGACCTCGGGCGGCGCCGGCACCATGGGCTACGGCCTGCCGGCCGCGATCGGCGCGCAGGTGGCGCACCCGGACGCGCTGGTCGTCTGCGTGAGCGGCGACGCCTCGGTGCTCATGAACATCCAGGAGCTGTCCACGGCCGTGCAGCACGCCACGCCCGTCAAGCTCGTGCTGTCCAACAACGGCTACATGGGCATGGTGCGGCAGTGGCAGGAGCTGATCCACGGCAACCGGTTGTCGCACAGCTGGAACGCGGCGCTGCCCGACTTCGTGGCGCTGGCCAAGGCCTTCGGCTGGGGCGCGCGGCGCGTGTCCGACCCGGCCGAGCTCGACGCGGCACTCACCGAATGCCTGGCCTGGGATGGACCGTTCTTCCTCGACGTGCAGGTCGCGGCGCAGGAGAACTGCTTCCCGATGATGCCGGCCGGCGCGGGCCACCACCGCGTGATGCTGGGCAAGGACCGGTGGTATGTGGACGAGGGGGGCGACGCAGCCTGAGCTTCGGCGCGTGTCGATCCTGGCACGCCTGCTTCGTCGAGAGGACATCCGCAGCCTGTAGATTCCGGCGATGTCTTCTGCTACCTCTGCCACGCGCGCCACGGCGCGCGAATGGACCGGCCTGGCCGTGCTGGCTCTGCCCTGCCTGGTCTACGCCATGGACCTCACCGTGCTGAACCTCGCGCTGCCCGTGCTGAGCCGCGAGCTGCAACCCTCCAGCGCCCAGCTGCTCTGGATCCTGGACATCTACGGCTTCTTCGTCGCGGGCTTCCTGATCACCATGGGCACGCTGGGCGACCGCATCGGCCGGCGCCGCTTGCTGCTGCTGGGCGCGGCCTTCTTCGCGGGCGCCTCGGCACTGGCGGCCCTGGCCCATACGGCCGAGCTGCTGGTCGCGGCGCGCGCGCTGCTGGGCCTGGCCGGCGCCACGATCGCGCCCTCGACCATGGCGCTGATCCGCAACATGTTCCACGACGCCGGACAGCGCCAGTTCGCGATCGGCATCTGGATCGCCGCCTTCTCGCTGGGCAGCGCCATCGGCCCGCTGGTGGGCGGCGTGCTGCTGGAGTTCTTCCACTGGGGTTCGGTGTTCTGGCTCAACGTGCCCGTGATGGCGCTGACGCTGGTGCTGGGCCCGCGCCTGCTGCCCGAGTACCGCGACCCGCAGGCGGGCCGGCTCGACCTGGCCAGCGTGGTGCTGTCGCTGGCGGCCGTGCTGCTCACGATCTACGGCCTCAAGCAGCTCGCCGAGCATGGCTCCGCCCTGGCGTCCTGGGCCACCACGCTGCTGGGCCTGGCCGTGGGTGCGCTGTTCCTGCGCCGCCAGGGCCGCATCGCCTACCCGCTGCTGGACCTGCGGCTGTTCCGGCATGCGCCGTTCTGCGCCGCACTGGCAGCCTATGGGCTGACCTGCCTGGCGATGTTCGGCGTCTACATTTTCATGACGCAGTACCTGCAGCTGGTGCTGGAGCTCACGCCGCTTGCGGCCGGCATCGCCACGCTGCCCTGGGCGCTGTCCTTCGTCGTGGGTTCGCTGGCGGCGCCGCGGCTGGCGGCGCGCTGGCCGCGGGCCCGTGTGATCGTCGTGGGCCTGGTCGCTGCGGCGCTGGGTTTCGGCCTGCTCGCGGCCGGGCAGGGCCTGTGGACACTGGTGCCGGCCACCGTCGTCATGGCGCTGGGCATGGCGCCGGTGTTCACGATCGGCAACGAGATCATCATCACCACGGCGCCGCCCGAGCGCGCGGGTGCGGCCTCGGCGCTGTCGGAGACGGCCTCGGAATTCAGCGGCGCGCTCGGCATCGCGCTGCTGGGCAGTGCCGGCATGGTGGTCTACCGCCATGGGCTGGGCGCCGGCTGGCCGGCCGGCCTGGAGCGGGAGTTGCTGCCGGCCGCCGGTGCTTCCCTGGGCGGCGCCGTGCACCTGGCCGAGGGCCTGCCCGCGGCCACCGCGGCGGCGCTGCTGCAGACGGCGCACGCTAGCTTCACCAATGCCTTGCAGGCCATCGCGCTGGCCGGCGCGGTGATGGTGGCCGGCGCCGCCTGGCTGGTCGCGCGCATGCTGCGCGGCGTGGACCTCTCGGCTGCGCCGCAGCACTGAGAACGTGTGAACGAACCGCTCACACCCACGCGAGGCCCCGATGAGCAGCCGTTTCCATCATGTTCGTTGCGCTCGGGGCCTCGCCCTTCGGGCCGGGGCGCGCCAGGCCGCATGCGGGCGTTGCGGTCCTTGCCCGGGCACGAGCCCGGGCGGCGGCCCGCGCCTACGCCTGCGGCCCGCCGCGCCCCGTCGTGGGCGCGATCGGTTCATTCACCCGTTCTGAGCGCCTGACCTACACCTCCTCGCTGCGCACGAAGGACTCCAGGCCCTTGACCATGCGCGCGAGTTGCGGGCCGATCTCCTGCTCCAGCAGTTCGCGCGGGAACTTGCTGGCCTGACCGCCCGCGTTGAGCGTGACGACGCGGCCGTCGGGCTGGCGGATGGCCGCGGCCACGCCGGCGATGTCGCTCTGCCAGTCGCGCACCACCACCGTGAAGCCGCGCGCCTGCCAGTGCGCACAGCCGGCCGCGATGGCCTCGCGCACCTGGGGCCAGCGTTCGCCCTCGGCCTGGCGGATCTCGGCCAGCAGGCGCTCGCGCTCGCGGGGCTCCATGACGGCCAGCAGCGCGTGGCCCATGGCGGTGTCGGCGATCGGGATGCGCGAGCCGATGTCCAACCCGAGCGAGAGCGGGGCGCCCGAGCGGCAGTTCTCCAGGTACAGCACCGACAGGCCGTGCCGGATGCCCAGCGACACCGAGATGTCGTAGCGCTCTGCCAGGTCCTGCATGTAGGGCCGCGCGATGCGCCGCAGCTTGAGGTTGGAGACCATGGTGATGCCCAGCGCGGCCGTGCTGTCGCCCAGCGCGTACTTGCCGCTTTCGCGCGAGTGCCGCAGGTAGCCCTGCACGCACAGCGTGTAGGCCAGGCGCACCACGGTGGGCTTGGGCAGGCCGGTGCGCGCGGCGATCTCGCTGTTGCTGAGCCACTTCTCGTCGACCTGGAACGCGGCCAGCACGTCCAGGCCGCGCGCCAGCGCGGTCACGAAGCGGCGGCTGTCCGCTCCCTCGTCGAAATCGATCTGGCTGGTCCTTCCCATGGCGGCCTTGGATTAATTCTGCTATGCGGAATTATTCGAGTGGCCTTGCCGAATCCTGTGTCATGGATTTCCCTAGGTAATCGCTTTCCATACGAGGTGGATACTGAAATTCTCCTGTTTTGACCGGTCGAGAATAATTCCGCTGAGAGAAACACGGCCCATAACCACCCCAAGGAGATGAACCCCGTGACTGTCTTTGCCCTGCGCGGCCGCCTGGTCGCCACCCTGTCCGTTCTTGGCGCCCTGGCGCTCACCGCCTGCGGAGGCGGCGACGACGGCCCGCCGGAGCCGGAGGAAACGCGGGCGCAGGACAGCCGGCAGTTCACCGTGGACGAAACCCGCCTGCCGTTCGCCGCCCTGGCCGGCGCACCGGAGACCGACCGCTGGTGGGGCGTGCTGGACGGCGCCGGCTACCGCGTGGAGGTGCCCAGGAACTGGAATGGCATGCTGGTCATGTACGCCCACGGCTATGGCGGCACGGGCGCGGCCCTCAGCGTGAGCGACGCGCCCATCCGCGCGCACCTGATCGCCAAGGGCTATGCCTGGGCCGCGTCCAGCTTCTCCAAGAACTACTACGACGTGCGCGCCGGCATCGAAGACACCAACGCGCTGGCGCTGGCATTCCAGCGCATCGGCGCGCAGAACGGCCGCACGCTGGCCGCGCCGACGCGGACCTACATCATCGGCACCTCCATGGGCGGCCACATCGCGGCCGCGGCCGTCGACGCCGAGGCCCTGGAGACCGCCAACCACAAGCTGCGCTACCACGGCGCCGTGCCCATGTGCGGTGTGCTCGGCGACACCGAGCTCTACAACTACTTCGGCGCCTCGCAGATCGCCGCCCAACAGCTCGCCGGCGTGCCCGTCACGGCCTGGCCGGTGGCCAACTGGAGCACGCTGGCGCCCCAGGTGCGCTCGGCGCTGTTCACGAGCTTCCCGGGCGCCACGACGCCGCTGGGCGACCAGTACAAGGAGATCGTCAAGCAGCTCACCGGCGGCGAGCGGCCGATGTTCAACGAAGGCTTCGCCGGCAGCATGAACGCCACCGTCTGGGGCACCTTCGGCCGCGACGGCACCATCAACGGCATCCTGAACAAGGACGGCTACGACACCACCGGCATCGTCTACCAGTTCGACAACGACCCGGCGCAGACCGCGGCCGAGGCCGCCTTCAACCAGGCCGCCTACCGGCTCAAGGCCGACCCGGAAGCCAACCGCCTGCGCCGCGACGGCCTGCGCTGGTTCCCCAAGACGAATGCGCGCATCAGCGTGCCGGTCGTGACCATCCACACGCTGGGCGACGTCTACGTGCCGTTCAGCATGGAGCAGATCTACAAGCGCCGTGCCGTGGCGCAGGGCACCGACCAATGGCTGGTGCAGCGTGCCATCCGCGGCGTGAGCCATTGCGACTTCACGCTGGACGAGCAGACCGCCGCCTTCGATGCGATGACGAACTGGGAGCAGAACGGCGTCAAGCCCGCAGGCGACGAGGTGCTCGACCGCGCCACCGTGGCCGACCCGGCCTACGGCTGCAAGTTCTCCTCGCCCACGCGCACACCCAACAGCTGCCCGGCCAGCTGAGCCTTTCCCCAACGGCCCGGCCTGCACCGGGCCATGTTTCCCTGGAAGTTGACACCATGAACGCACGTTTCCTGAAGCGCCTCACCCTGTCCCTGCTGCTGCTGGCCGCCGGCCTGGCGGCCGGCCCCGCCCTGGCGCAGGGCGACCGTTTCCCGAGCAAGCCGATCAAGATCCTGATCGGCTTCACGGCGGGGGGCTCCACGGACGTGCCGTTCCGCGTGCTGGCCGAGAACGCATCGAAGATCCTCGGCCAGCCCGTCATCATCGAGAACAAGCCCGGCGCGGGCGGCATCCTGCCGGCGCAGATGATGCAGAGCCTGCCGGCCGACGGTTACACGCTGGCCCAGGTGCCGCTGCCGGTGTTCCGCCTGCCCTACACGCAGAAGATCAACTGGGACCCGGCGACCGACCTGCAGTACGTGATCGGCCTGGCTGGCTACTCCTTCGGCCTGGTGGTGCCGGCGGATTCGCCGATCAAGACCATGCAGGAGTACATCGCCTACGCCAAGGCCAACCCGGGCAAGCTCAGCTACGGCACGCCCGGCGCGCTCACCACGCTGCACCTGACGATGGAGAACATCGCCATGCAGACCGGCATCACGCTGAACCACATCCCCTACAAGGGCAACTCCGAGTCGCTGCAGGCCGTGATCGGCAACCACGTGATGTCGGTGGCCGACACGCCGGGCTGGGGCCCCTACGTGGAGCAGGGCCGCCTGCGCCTCCTGTCCACCTGGGGCGAGAAGCGCTCTGCCAAGTTCCCGAACGCGCCCACGCTCAAGGAGGTGGGCATCAACCTCGTGCAGACCTCGCCGTTCGGCCTGGTCGTGCCCAAGGGCACCGACCCCAAGATCGCGCAGCAGCTGCACGACGCCTTCAAGAAGGCCATGGAGATGCCCAACTACAAGGAGTCGCTGGCCAAGTTCGACATGGACACCTACTACATGGACAGCGCCACCTACAAGCAGTACGCGCTGGACACCATGAAGACCGAGAAGGTGATCATCGAGAAGCTGGGTCTGGCGAAGTAAGCCCGCAGCGCGCCAGGTGGCACTGGCCCGCCATGGACACAGCCCGAGCCGCAGGTGTACAAACATCCGTGGCCAATTTTGTGCGGTACCCACCATGAAGCAGCAACAGCGTTTCTGGGAAGTCGACTTGATCGAACTGGTCAAGCGCTGGGCCGAGGACATGAAGACCTTCCTGCTCACGGTGCTGCTGTTCCTCGGGCTGTCGCTGCCCGTCGTGATCCCGACGCTGATCCTGTGGTACCTGGTCTCGATCGACTTCCGCGCCGTCGGCGGCATGACGCTGCCGCCCTGAGCGCCGCGGAGACAATGCGCGCATGGACGAACTCAAGACCATGCGCACCTTCGTCAAGGTGGTGGACGAGGGCAGCTTTGCAGGCGCGGCACGGGCGTTGAACGTGGCCAACTCGGTGGTCACGCGGGCGGTGGCCGAGCTCGAGGAATCGCTCAAGTCGCGGCTGCTGAACCGCACCACGCGCGCGCTCTCGCTGACCGACGTCGGCGCGCAGTACCTGGAACGCGTGCGCAGCATCCTCGAGGACATCGATGATGCCAACAACCAGGCCAGCGAGGCCACCGGCACCATCCGCGGCCAGCTGCGCGTAGCGGCGCCGCAGGACTTCCTGACGGCCAGCCTCGCACGGCTGGTGCCGCGCTTCGCGCAGCGGCACCCCGGGCTCAACATCCAGCTGCTGCTGTCCAGCCCCGAGGCCACGGTGCCCGACGACGCGGCCGACGTGACCATCCTGATCCACAACCCTGACCCGCTGGATGGGAACTTCGTCGCGCGGCTGCTCGCCCATGCCGAAGTCGTGCTGTGCGCCACGCCCGAGTACCTGCGCCAGCATGCGCCCATCGCCAAGCCCGAGGACCTGCTGCAGCACACCATCCTCGTGCCCGAATCGGCCTTCGAGCGCAAGGTCTGGCTGTTCCACTCCGACGGCCGTGACGGCACGCCGGAGACGGCCACGCTGCAGCCGCAGCGCTCTGCCATCTCGGCGCACAACGCGGCCGTGCTGATCGCGGCCGCGCGCGGCCACTTCGGCATCGCCGGCGCGCTGTCGCTGAACGTGGCCGACGACCTGCAGGCCGGCGCATTGCAGCGCGTGCTGCCGGACTGGGCCGCCGCCAGCTACCGCGTCTACGCGGCCGTGCCCAGCCGCAGCCACCTGCCGCGGCGCACGCGCGCCTTCATCGAATTCCTCGTGGAGCACTACGGCGGCGAGCCCAGCGACCCCTGGCTCAGCGGCAAGGTGCGCTGACAGGGCCGCAAGCCCGGCGCACACGGTGTCATCGCGGCGTCACGCCGCTGCCATACAACACCGCTCGCCCACAACCCGAGGAGAGCGTTTTGCACAAGAACTGGATGTCGCTGGCGGTCAGCGGCCTATCGGCCGTGGCCCTGGCGGCCGCGCTGGCGGCCTGCGGCAGCGACAAGGACGAGCCCGCCGCGTCGGTCCCCGCTGCCGACAAATTCTTCAACCGCACCGCGACCTTCACGGTCTGCAGCCAGATCGGCGCGTCCTGCGAAGCCGACGCGGTGACGGCGGCCGAGATCGTCGCGGCGAGCGAAGACGGCATGACGCTGGTCTACAGCAACAGCCCCAAGGGCGAGATCGGCTTCGTCGACATCGCCGACGTGAAGGCCCCCAAGGGCCTGGGCGCATTGGCCATGGGCGGCGAGCCGACCTCGGTCACCGTGCTAGGCGCACACGCCATCGTCGCCGTCAACACCTCGCCGAGCTTCGTCGCGCCCAGCGGCAAGCTGGTGGTGGTGGACATCGCCACGCGCAAGGTGGTCGCCGAGATCGCGCTGCCGGGCCAGCCCGATTCCATCGCGCGGAGCAAGGACGGCAAGTACCTGGCCGTGGCCATCGAGAACGAACGCGACGAGGACCTGGGCGACGGCGCGCCGCCGCAGCTGCCGGGCGGCAGCCTGGTGATCGTCGACGTGGCCGGCGCCCCCGGCACCTGGAAGACGCGCACGGTGGACCTGACCGGCATCGCCACGCTGTACCCGAGCGACCCCGAACCCGAGTACGTGGCCATCAACGACGACAACGTCGCCGTCGTCACGCTGCAGGAGAACAACCACATCGCGCTGGTCGACCTGGCCAGCGGCAGGCTCACGCGGCACTTCAGCGCCGGCACGGTCGACCTGACCCAGGTCGACCTGACGGACGCGCCGCGCCCCAACCAGGTCAGCTTCACCCAGTCCCAGGCGGGCCGCCTGCGCGAGCCCGACGGTGTGACCTGGCTGTCCAAGACCCGCTTCGCCACCGCCAACGAGGGCGACCTGAACGGCGGCAGCCGCGGCTTCACGGTGTGGAACACCGAGGGCAACGTGGTCTGGGACGCTGGCAACCAGCTGGAACACCTGGTCGCGCGTGTGGGCCATTACAACGACAAGCGTTCGGACGCCAAGGGCAACGAGCCCGAGAACGTGGCCTTCGGCCGCTTCGACGGCACGGACTACCTGTTCGTGGCCTCCGAGCGCTCCAGCGTGGTCTCGGTCTACGACATGAGCCGGCCCGACGTGCCGGCCTTCAAGCAGGTGCTGCCGACCGCGCTGGCGCCCGAAGGCGTGCTGGCCATCCCCTCGCGCAAGCTGCTGATCGTCGCCAGCGAGGCGGACGACCGGGCCAGCCTCGTGCGTTCCAGCCTCAGCATCTACCAGTACCAGACCGCCGCGCCGGCCTATCCGACCATCCAGTCGGCGGACCGCGCCGACGGCACGCCGATTCCATGGGCCGCACTGTCGGGCCTGGCGGCTGCGCCCAGCGGCTCCCTCGTCTACGCGATCGACGACAGCTTCTTCCGCGGCAACCGCATCTTTGAGATCGACACCGCCAGCAAGCTGGCGAAGCTGCAGCGCGAGATCCGCATCACCGACCCCGACCGCAGGATCGCCGCGCTGGCCGCGCTGCTTCCCGCCGCGAAGGACGCCAACGCCTTCGACGCGACCGACCTGGCGGCGCTGGTCAATGCCGACGGCACGGTCAACCTGGACCCCGAAGGCATCTCCTTGGCCAGCGACGGCGGCTTCTGGATCGCCTCCGAAGGCGCGGGCACGGTGGGCGAGGCCGCGCGTCCGGTGCTGTCGGCCAACCTGGTGTTCAAGCTCACGGCCACGGGCGTGATCCAGCAGATCATCCAGCTACCGGCCGAGGTCAATGCCAAGCAGCAGCGCTTCGGCTTCGAAGGCATCGCCGAATCCAACGGCAAGCTGGTCGTGGCCTTCCAGCGCGCCTGGGCCGGCGAGACGCGGCCGCGCATCGGCGTCTACGACCTGGCGGCCCGGACCTGGCAGTTCATGTTCTACCCGCTGGACGCCGTGGCCTCGCCCAACGGTGGCTGGGTCGGCCTGTCGGACATCACGGCCATGGGCAACAACCAGTTCATGGTCGTGGAGCGCGACAACCAGGGCGGGCCGGACGCGCGCATCAAGCGCCTGTACCGCATCGACCTCACCGGCCAGGCCGACGGCGCCGTGCTGACCAAGACGCTGGTGCGCGACCTGCTGCCCGATCTCAAGGCGCCGGGCGGCAACGTGGTCGAGAAGATCGAGGGCCTGGCGCGCCTGGCCAACGGCGAGTGGCTCATCGTGAACGACAACGACGGCGTGGACGACGGCGCCAACAGCGGCGAGACGTTGCTGATCCGGCTGGGGCAACTCGGCGGCGCTTGACGGCCGCCGCGCAGGCGGGGCAGGGCGCGGCGGGCCGGATACGGTACCCTCGCGCCTTTTCTTTCGCCCGGCCGTCCCGGCTGTTCTGCTTTCCGCGCCATGTTCGCCCTGGATCTGCGTTCCCTGACCCTGATGGCGTTCATGACCAGCGCGGCCATGGGCTTCGTGCTGCTCATGCTCCGGCGGCACTACCCGGGCTCGATCCGCGGCATGTGGCTGTGGGGCCTGGCGCCCGTGGTGGCAGCCTCCTCGACCGTGTTCTACGGGCTGGAGAGGCTGTTCACGCCGCTCGTGACCGTCGTCTTCGGCAACGGCCTGCTCATGAGCGGCTGCGCGCTGTTCTACTTCGGCACGCGGCGCTTCTACGGCCTGCGCAGCGGCTGGCGGCCCTGGGCGGTGGTCGGCATGCTGCTGCTCATGGGGCAGGTGTTCTTTCTCGTCGGCTACCCGGACTACCGTCTGCGCCTGGCCCTGTTCGCCAGCACGCTCTCCGTCGTGCTGGTGCTGCACATCCGGCTGCTGCTGCAGCGCGCGGGGCCCGGTTTCGCAGCGCGGTTCACGGCCGGCGTGCTCGCGGTGCAGACCCTGGTGCTGCTGGCGCGCGCGGTCTCCACCTTCTGGCTGGACACGCCCACCAGCCACCGCTTCGCGCCCTCGCCCATGCAGTCCGTCTACATCGCCACTTACAGCTTCTCGGTGCTGCTGGTCAGCGTGGGCGTGCTGCTGATGGCCAGCGAGCGGCTGCGCTCGGAGTTCGAGCATCTGGCCAACCACGACAGCCTGACCGGTGCGCTGGCCCGGCGCGCGGTGCTGGAGGACTGCACGCGCGAGTTCGGCCGCTGGCAGCGCTTCGACCATGGCTTCGCGCTGCTGATGGTGGACGTGGACCACTTCAAGTCCATCAACGACGGCCACGGCCATGCCGTGGGCGACCGCGTGCTCTCGCGCGTGGTCGACGCGCTGGGCCATGCGCTGCGCAACGTCGACCGGCTCGGCCGCTACGGCGGCGAGGAGTTCCTGGTGCTGCTGCCCGAGACCGGTGCCGGCGAGGCCCGCATGGTGGCCGAGCGCATGCGCCAGGCCGTGGCGCGCCTGCCGGCCACCGCCAAGGTGCCGGCCTGCACGGTCAGCGTGGGCGTGGCCTGCGTGCGCCATGGCGACGCCAGCCTGGCCGCCGTGCTGGCGCGCGCCGATGCCGCGCTCTACGAGGCCAAGCGGTTGGGGCGTGACCGGGTGGCCGTCGCCATGGACGCCTGATCAGCGCCTGGATGCACGCATCAGCCCCAGCACCACCAGCCCGCTGGCCAGCACGCCCACGCCGACCCAGGCCGCGTTGAAGCCGCCCAGCTGCTGCGAGTACACGTAGCCCAGGCTGGACCACAGCATGTAGGCACTGCTGGCGCAGAACAGCGCGGGCAGCACCGGGTACAGCGGCACGCGGAAGGGCCGCTCGCGCGCACCGTCGATGGCGCGCAGCCGGAACAGCGCGATGCCCACCAGCAGGAAGAACAGCCAGAACACCGGCGCCGTGTACTCCACCATGGCCTGGAAGCCGCCCTTGAAGGCCACGCCCAGCACGATCAGCACCAGCGCCAGCGCGCACTGGATCGGCAAGGCGTTGCGCGGCACGCGGCGCTCTTCGTCCCAGGCGGCCAGCAGCTGGAGCGCGGGCCAGTCCTGGCCCAGCGCGCTGGCGGTGCGCGCGCCCACGATCATGGTGGCGTTGATGGAGGTCAGCGCGGCCGCCGCGACCATGGCCGCGATGAGCTGGCCGGCGCCGGGGCCGAAGGCGGCCGCCAGCACGTCGGTGGCCACGGCCTGCGACTTGGCCATGCCGGCCAGGCCCAGCACCGACCAGTAGGCCCAGTTCACGAGCAGGTACAGCGCGGTC
Source organism: Pseudorhodoferax aquiterrae (assembly GCF_014652235.1). GTDB lineage: Bacteria > Pseudomonadota > Gammaproteobacteria > Burkholderiales > Burkholderiaceae_C > Pseudorhodoferax > Pseudorhodoferax aquiterrae. Next base: position 36,885 of record NZ_BMYK01000016.1, on the reverse strand, counting down.
AGGAACAGCACCGAGATGAGCAGCGCGCGTGCGATGGCGCGCCGGTCCTTGAGGTCGGCGCTGATGTACGCCGCATCGTTCCAGCCGCCGAAGGTCAGCAGCACGAAGACCATGCCGAAGCCCACACCGGCCAGCGAAACCGGGCCGGGCGCGGCAGCCGGCGGCGGTGCGCTGCCGCCGCCCACGGCGAACCACAGCGCCGCCCCGACGATCAGCACCAGCCCGCCGACCTCCACGGCCGTGAGCCAGGACTGCGTCTCGGCACCGCTGCGGATGCCGCGCAGGTTGATCAGCGTGAGCACCACGGTGGCAATGGCCGCCCACAGCGCGCTGCTGTAGGGCCCGAGCGGCAGCAGCTGCGTCATGTAGTCGCCGAACACGAAGCCCAGAAGCGCGATCGAGCCCGTGGTGATGACCGCGAAGCGTGCCCAGGCGTACAGCAGCGCCGTGCCGCGGCCGAAGGCGCGCGAGAGGAAGTGGTATTCGCCGCCCGCGCTCGGGTAGGTGCTGGCCAGCTCGGCATAGCAGAGCGCGCCGACCAGCGCGATGAACCCGCCCGCCACCCACAGCGCGAACATCCAACCCGCGCTGGGCACGCTGCCGGCGACCAGCGACGGCGCCTTGAAGATGCCGGCTCCGATGACCACGCCCACCGTGATGGCGATGGCGTGGCGCATGGTCAGCGGCGCGGCGGCCGCCGGCGATGTCATCGGGCGGTGCTCGCGGCGAACGCGCTGGCTTCCTGTTCCGCCGCGGCCGTGGTGGGCGCGATCGGCGCGGCTTCGCCGGTGCGGCGCGCTTCAAAGGGCACGCCGGCCTGGCCGGGCCGCGTGGCCGTGCCCGTGATGCGGGCGCCATCCACCTTGCCCTCGAACTGCCAGAGCTGGCCCTTGGGATCGCGCAGGCCGAAGCCGATCTGCGCGCCCGTGATGCGCGGGCGCACCAGGCTGGCGCGCAGCTCGCCGAACACCGCGTCGCCGCTGAGCACCTGGTAGCGCTGTGCGATCGACAGCGCGGCCTCGGGCAGGCCGGCGCCGGTGAGCTTCCAGTTGCCCGAGGCGTTGGCCGGCACGTGCCACAGATAGACGTCGCCGTAGCCGGCGCGGGCGGTCTCGTCGGGCGTCCAGTCGCCCATCGTGAACGAGTGCGAGACCACGCGCGTGCCCGGCGCCATCTTGAACAGCAGCGGGCGCAGCCGCAGGTTGAGCGCGGGCAGCAGGTACATGGTGACCACGGTGGCGCTGGAGAAGTCGGCCTGGAAGATGTCGGCCTGGCGGAACTGCACCTTGTCCGCCACGCCGGCCTCCTGGGCACGCCGGTTCGACAAGCCCACCATGTCCGGGTTGTATTCGAGGCCGGTGGCGCGCGCGCCGAACTCGCGTGCCGCGGCAATCGCGATCTTGCCGTCGCCCGAACCGAGGTCGAACACGCGGTCCGTGGGCTGGACCTCCGCCATCTGCAGCATGCGCGTGACGGTCTCGTCCGGCGTGGGGATCCAGATCACGTCCTTGCCGGCCTGCCCGCGCTGCGGCTCGTAGCCGCTGTTCTGGGCCAGAGTGGCAGAGGCGGCGAGGCCGGCCAGCGAGAGCACGGCGAGCCGGCGGGACAGGGAAGCCTGGGCGGTGAAGGTCACTGGAGGTCCTTGCTTCTGGGGAAACAGTCCGCGGTGCCCCGTGCAGCGCGGCTGGGCCGGCGCATTGTGGGGGGACGACCGCGCCGCACGCGCGACGCCCCCAGGGTTTCTGCGGACTTCAGGCCGGCGCGGCAGGCGGCGGCGCCACCACCACGGTGGGCGGCGCGGCCATCGCCAGGCCGGCATCGCGGAAGGATTCCAGCATCGCGAACAGCAGGTCGCTGCGCACGCCACCGGCGGTGCGCGGCCCGTCCACGTAGCAGATGGCCTGGAACACCAGCATGCCGTTCTCCACGCCCTCCAGCGACAGCGAGGGCGCGGGCGTGGGCAGCACCTTGGGGTGGGCGGCGCAGGCCGCCAGCATGAGTTCGCGCACCTTGGGCGCGTCGGTCGCCAGCGGCATGGGCAGGCGGATCAGCACGCGGCCCTCGGCGTTGCTGAGCGTCATGTTGCGCACGGTCTTGGTGATGAACTCGGAGTTGGGCACGATCACGGTGGAGCGGTCGCCGAGCTGGATCTCGGTGGCGCGCACGTTGATGCGCTTGATGTCGCCCTCGGTGGTGCCCAGCACGACCCAGTCGCCGACCTTCACGGGCCGCTCGGCCAAGAGGATCAGGCCCGAGATGAAGTTCTGCACGATGGCCTGCAGGCCGAAGCCGATGCCCACCGACAGGGCGCTGGCGATCCAGGCGATGCGGTTCACGCCGATGCCCAGCGCCGACATGCCGGCCGCCACCACCAGCACCATGCCCACGTAGTTGAGCAGCGTGGCCAGCGAGCTCTGCATGCCCGGCTCCATCGTCGTGGTGGGCAGGTAGCGCTCGCGCAGCCATCGCTGGAACACGCGCAGCGCAACGAAGCCGCCCACCAGCACGGCGATGGCGCTGAACAGCGCGGCCGGCACCAGCTGGAACTCGCCGATCTTGAGCCCGCTGCCGATGCGGCCGGTCTGCTCCAGCACCTCGTCGGGCCGCGTGCCCAGCGGCGCCAGCAGCGCGATGACCATGTAGAAGAACAGCACCAGCCGCGCCAGCGCCGACAGCACCACGGCGGCCTGGTCCAGCGTGGCCGGCGCGAAGCCGAAACCGCGCTGCAGCCGCTGGCCGAAGTCGCTTTTGGAGGCCACCACGGCCATGCACAGGTCGTCGGCGAACTTGAACAGCACGTAGAAGGTCACGCCCACCAGGCCCGTCCAGGCCAGTTGGGAGGCCAGCAGGCTGCCGATGGTCATGTAGCCGGCGGCGGTGAGCACGATCACGCCGACCAGGGCCAGCGCCACCGCGCCCATCGCCAGGCCCACCCACAGGGGGCGGCCGGCCTCGGGCGGCGCCGCCTCGCCCTCGGCCGCGGGCGTGGCCGCCTGCGGCCCGTGCAGGCGCCGCAGCGCGCCCAGGATCAGCAGCGCCAGCGCCAGCGCCGTCACGATCTGCACCAGGTGCACGGCGGCCAGGCTCGCGCCGACGATCTCGACGATCTGCGTCGGAATCCAGACCAGCACACCGACCAGCGCGAACAGCCAAGGATAGGGGTTGAGCCGCAGCGCCAGCGCGTCCGGGATGCGCGGCAGCCGCCAGGACGGCCGCCGGTTGGCCAGCAGCGCGCGGCCCAGGCCGGTGACGAAGGCGATGAAGAGCATCGAGTCGTCGGCCAGCGCCACCAGCTTGCTGCTGAGCGGCCCGAAGGCGGCGTGCGCGCGCAGCTGCGACAGCAGGCCGCGCATGGCCACGGCCACGACCAGCAGGTTCACGGTCACGATGGCGATCACCAGCAGCGAGCGGCGCAGCCGCCCGCCGGGCAGCAGGCGCTGTGCCAGCCGGGCCAGGCCGTGCTCGGCCAGCAGGTCGCCCACCGTGATGGCCAGCACCGCGAGCGCCAGCGCCAGCAGCACGGGGCCGATGTGCTCCGGTTGTCCCATGCGCCGCACGGCGGCCTGCAGTTCGTCGAGCAGCGGGGCCAGGCGCGCCTGGTCTTCCGGCCAGGCGTCGGCCAGCTGCTGCCAGAACACGCTGCCCAGCGGCGAGGGCGCGCGGCCCGTGAGCTGGGCCTCGAACAGGTCGCGCTGGCGGTTGCGCAGGTCGTCGCTGCGCTGCTGGGCGTCGACGATCACCAGGCGCGCCAGCCGGATGTCGGCGTCCACGCCGTTGCGCTCGCGCGTGAGGCTCTGGCGCTGGCGCGTGATGTCGGGGTCTTCGCTGGCGCCGGCCGCCGGCGCCGGGCCCAGTTCGCCCAGGCGCGCGTTGAGGTCGTTGAGCTGGCCGGTGCGCGCCGCGATGACCTTGTTGGCGCTGGCGATCAGCGCGCCGTAGCGGCCCTGCAGCGCGCGCACGGCATCGGCGCCGACGGCGGTCTCGGGCAGTTTCTCGAAGTCGCTGCGCAGCGTGGCCACGTCGGGCAGGGATTCGGCCGGGGCGGGCGTCGCGGAGGCCGGCAAGGCCGGCTGCGCCGGGGTCTGGGCCTGCACGGGCTGCGCCTGCAGCGCCAGCAACAGCGAGAAGACAGCGGCCAGGGCGGCCAGGCGGATCCGGATCATGCGCGGATCATAGGTAAGCTCGCGCCGCGCCTTTTCGCGCTGCACCGTTCGTTTCCCATGCCTGCATCTGCTTTCCACGGGCGTCTTCTGGCCCGCGCCATCGGTCTGGTCGTCGTGCTGCTGCTGGGCGGCTGCGCCAGCACCCGCGCCTGCGAGGCCGGCCTGTCGGCCTCGCCCCAGTACGAAACCGAGGGCTGCCGCTTCCGCAATGCGGTCAATCCCGAGGCCAAACCCTCGCAGGAGGGCTGGCGCATCTGGAGCCGCTTCTTCTTCGGCAAGAAGGAGGGCACGGTGCCGGTGGACGCCATCCCCGTGCGCCCGCTCACGCAGGCCCAGCTCGCCGCACTGCCGGCGGACGCCAACCACATCGTGCGCCTGGGCCATTCCTCGCACCTGCTCAAGCTGCAGGGGCGCTACTGGCTGATCGACCCGGTGTTCGGCGAGCGCGTCTCGCCCTTCAGCTTCATGGGCCCCAAGCGCTTCCATGCGCCGCCGTTGGCGCTGACGGAGCTGCCGCCCATCGAGGGCCTGATCCTCTCGCACGACCACTACGACCACCTGGACGTGCCGACCATCGCGTACCTGAAAGACCGCGTGCAGCGCTACTTCGTGCCGCTGGGCGTGGGCCGCCGGCTGGTGGAGATGGGCGTGGCGCCCGAGCGCATCAGCGAATTCGACTGGTGGCAGGCGGCCACGCACGCCGGCGTGCAGCTCACGGCCACGCCCTCGCAGCACTTCTCGGGCCGCGGCCTGTGGGACCGCGACAGCACGCTGTGGTCGTCCTGGGTGCTCCAGGTCGGCGGCCAGCGCATCTTCTACAGCGGCGACTCGGGCTACTTCGGCGGCTTCGCGCAGATCGGCGCGCGCTTTGGCGGCTTCGACATCGCGCTCATGGAGAACGGCGCGTACGACGCCTGGTGGCCCTCGGTGCACATGACGCCCGCCGAGACCGTGCGCGCCTTCGGCGACCTGCGCGGCAAGACGCTCTACAGCGTGCACAACAGCACCTTCGACCTGGCCTTCCACCGCTGGCAGGCGCCGCTGGCCGAGCTGGCGGCGCTGGCCCAGGCCGCGGGCATCGACCTGGCCACGCCGGAGATCGGCGAGGTGCTGACGGTGGGAGTGCCACGGCAGAACCGGCTGTGGTGGGAGGGGTTGCGGTAACCACCGCACGTCCGAAGGGGCCGCTTGCTGCTGAGTACCATGTCGCTGCCCGCAACCGGTCAGAGGGTAGGCATGCAACAGAACATCCGCTCGAACGTCAACGTCCTCAGAGCCTGCGCGCCACAGCGATGGTGCCTCGTCGAGGGGATACCGGCATGAGCGGTGTGCCTGCCCCCACGTCCACCAGTCTGCACGCTGAACTGCGCGCGCTGATCGCCAGCAGTCGCCAGCGACTGGCCGGCGCGGTGAACGCCGAGCTGACGCGTCTTTACTGGAGCATCGGCCAGCGGCTTGATGCCCAGGTGTTGGGCGGCGAGCGTGCCAGCTATGGCCTGGCCCTGCTGGACCAGCTCGGCCAGCAGTTGTCGCAAGAGTTCGGGCGCGGCTTCGAAGCGCGCAACCTGCGCCGCATGCTCAAGTTCGCACAGGCCTTTCCGGATGCCGGGATTGTGTCGACGCTGTCGGCAAAATTGAGCTGGAGTCACCTGGTTGGCCATCGTGGGCCTCAAGACACAACCGGCGCGCCAGTTTTATGCCATGCAGGCGGCACAGGACGGCTGGAGCGTGCGCGAGCTGGCCCGACAGATTGAGCGCAAGGTCTTCGAACGCAGCACCATTGCCAGTGCCCAGGCACCGGCCGCTCTGCTCGGGGTGACGGCCCAGGATCTCGACGCTGCGCACGGCCCGGTCTTCAAAGACCCCTACTTTCTGGACTTTCTGGGCTTGCGCCAGAGCCATGACGAGGCCGACCTGGAGGCCGCCATCCTGCGCCAGCTCGAAGCCTTCATCCTGGAGTTGGGCCGGGTTTCGCCTTCGTCGAACGCCAGAAGCGCATGGTCATCGACGGGGACGACTTCTACCTCGACCTGCTGTTCTACCACCGTCGGCTGCGCCGCCTCGTGGCCATCGAACTCAAGCTGGGCCGTTTCAAGGCGGCGCACAAGGGCCAGATGGAGCTGTATCTCCAATGGCTGGACAAGCACGAGCGCCAGCCCAGCGAGGAGGCGCCTATCGGCCTGATCCTGTGTGCCGAATCCAGCCGTGAGCAGGTGGAATTGCTGCAGATGCACAAGGACGGGATCACGGTGGCGGAGTACTGGACCGAACTGCCACCGAAAGCGGAGCTGGAGCAGCAGTTGCACCAGGCACTGGTCGAGGCGCGGGAGCGGTTGGCGCAGCGCGGACTGTTGCTGGACGGCGGACAGGATGGATGAATCGAGGCCTGTCGTGAACGACGAACGGCCTGTACCGGCACACGCATCGCATGGCAACCGTGGGCCGATGCCGTGGGATCGACACCATGCTGCTTCTATGATCCGAAGCTTGTCTTGCACCGGACCTGCCGAATGTCCTACCTGCTGCTGATCCACGAACCCGTCGGCCAGCGCGCCACGCGCAGCGAGGCCGAAGGCCGCGCGGCCTACGACCAGATGCTGCGCTTCGGCGCCGACCTCAAGGCGCGCGGCCTGCTGGTGGCCGCCGAGTCGCTGGCCTCCGAGCATGCGGCCACGCGCGTGCAGCGCCGCGGCGGCAAGACCCAGCTGCTGGACGGCCCCTTCGCCGAGGCCAAGGAGATGGTGGGCGGCTTCTTCCTGCTCAACTGCGCCACGCGCGAGGAGGCGCTGCAGATCGCCGCGCAATGCCCCGCGGCCGAATGGTGCACGGTGGAAGTGCGCGGCCTGGCGCCCTGCTGGGACGACGGCCGGCCAGCCTGACAATTTTTTCGACGTCTCTGTCGAATCCGGGTCCGGCGTTTCGTCGTGCAGGCATGGTCACCAGGAGAACACCATGCGCTTCATGATTCTGGTCCGGTCCGTGCCGGCCTTCGATGCCGAGACCCAGCCGGTCTCGGGCGATCCGGCGCAAGCCGCCATGTACGCGGCCATGGCCGCTTACCACGAGGAGCTGGCCCGCGCCGGCGTGCTGCTGGATGCGGCCGGGCTCAAGCCCCAGTCCGCCGGCTGGCGCATCCGCTACGGGGAGGGCGACCGGCGCACCGTCGTCGACGGCCCCTTCGCCGAAGCCAAGGAGCTCATCGCCGGCTACACGCTGATCCAGGTCCGCTCGCGCGAGGAAGCGCTGGAATGGGCGCGCCGCTACCCCAACCCGGTCGGGGCCGGCCAGCCGGCCGAGATCGAGGTGCGCCAGCTCTACGAGATGGACGACTTCCCGCCGGGCGACACCACCGAGCGCTTCAAGAACATCGGCACACTGTAAACAGAGGAGACCCCCATGCCGCAGCAACACGCACAGATCTTCGTCAACCTGCCGATCAAGGACATGGCGCGCAGCCAGGCCTTCTTCCGCAGCCTGGGCTACGACTTCAATCCACAGTTCACCAACGAGCAGGGCGCCTCGCTCGTGCTGGGCGAGAACCTGTTCGCCATGCTGCTGGTCGAGCCCTTCTTCCAGAGCTTCACGAAGAAAACCATCGTCGATGCGCACCAGAGCGTCGAGGTGCTGGTCTGCCTGTCCTGCGCCAGCCGCGAGGAGGTGGACGGCCTGGTGCGCAAAGCCCGCGCGGCCGGGGCCACCGTGCCCGGCGAGCCGCAGGACTACGGCTTCATGTATTCGCACGGCTTCACCGACCTGGACGGCCATGTCTGGGAGCTGGTCCACATGTCGGGCGAACCGCCGCAGGCCTGATGCACGACGCTGCGCACGAGGCGACCCACCAGGCGATCGCGGCGGTCTGGCGCATCGAGTCCGCCAAGATCGTGGCTGTGGTCGCGCGCATGACGCGTGACATCGGCGTGGCCGAGGAACTGGCGCAGGACGCGCTGATCGCGGCGCTCGAACACTGGCCCCGCGATGGCGTGCCCGACAACCCGGCCGCCTGGCTCACGACCACGGCCAAGCGTCGCGCGCTGGACCACCTGCGCCGCGACAAGCTGGCGGCCGAGAAGCTGGAGCAGGTCGGCCATGACCTGGATGCACAGGAGGCCTTGATCGTGCCGGACTTCGTCGATGCGCTGGACGCCGCCCGTGCCGACCAGATCGGCGACGACCTGCTGCGGCTGATCTTCACGGTCTGCCACCCGGTGCTGTCGGCCGACGCGCGCGTGGCGCTCACGCTCAAGCTGCTGGGCGGCCTGTCCACGCAGGAGATCGCGCGCGCCTTCCTGGTGCCCGAGCCCACCATCGCCCAGCGCATCGTGCGCGCCAAGCGCACCTTGGGCGAGGCCGGCGTGGCCTTCGAGCTGCCGCAGGGCGCGGCGCTGGCCGAGCGCCTGGCCTCGGTGCTGGAGGTGGTCTACCTGGTGTTCAACGAGGGCTACACGGCCACGGCGGGCGACGACTGGATGCGGCCCGAACTCGTGCAGGAGGCGCTGCGCCTGGGCCGCATGCTGAGCGGCCTGGCGCCCGCCGAGCCCGAGGCCTGGGGCCTCATCGCGCTCATGGAGCTGCAGGCCTCGCGCGCTGCGGCGCGGCTGGACGCGGCCGGCCGGCCCGTGCTGCTGGCCGACCAGGACCGCGGCCGCTGGGACCGGCTGCTGATCCGCCGCGGCCTCGTGGCGCTGGAGCGCGCGGCTGCGCTGGGCGGGGCCGACGGCTTCTACGCGCTGCAGGCCGGCATCGCCGCATGCCATGCGCGCGCCCCCACGGCGGCGGACACCGACTGGGCCGGCATCGCCGCGCTGTACGGCCGGCTCGCACAGGTCGCGCCTTCGCCCGTGGTCGAACTCAACCGCGCGGTGGCGGTCGGCATGGCCGAGGGCCCGGCCGCGGCGCTGGTGCTGGTCGACCGCCTGCAGGGCGACAAGGCCTTGCGCAACTACCAGTGGCTGCCCAGTGTGCGCGCCGATCTGCTAGGCAAGCTGGGCCGCCACGCCGAGGCCCAGGCCGAGTGGCTGCGCGCCGCCGGACTGGCAGGCAACGGCGCGGAGCGCGCGCTGCTGCTGGCGCGCGCCGCGCAGGCCGCTGCGCGGGACTAGAAGCGCGCCGTCGCGCCGACGAAGTACATGCGTCCGCCGTTGTCGTAGTTGGCGCCGGTCTCGCGGGTCTGCTTGTCGCCCAGATTGATGACGCCGGCGCGCAGCGTCAGCGCCTCGTTCAGGCGGTAATTGGTCGCCAGGTCCACCGTGGTGTAGGCCTTGGCGAAGGTGGTCGCCGTGCCCGTCACCACCACCTCCTTGCCGGTGTAGCGCGCGCTGAGGTCGGCGCTCCAGTCCGGCCGGATCTGCCAGCTCAGCGCCGAGTAAGCCACCAGTTGGGGCACGGCCAGCAGGGCCGCGCCCGTGGTCAGGTTCTTGGACTCGAACATGCGCGTGAAGTTGTTCTTCCAGGCCAGGCCCTTGGCCAGCGGCACGTTCAAGTAGGCCTCCAGGCCGCGCGTGCGGGCGCGCTGGGCGTTCTCCATGCGCGTCCACCAGTAGCCGTTGAAGAAGCCCAGCGGCTGGTAGTCGATCTTGTTGCGGAAGTTGGTGTGGAAGTAGGTGGCCCCGGCCGACCAGCCGGCCTGGTCGTACCCCAGGCCCAGCTCGTGGTTAATGCTGGTCTCGGGCTGCAGGTCGGGGTTGCCGACCATGAAGCAGCCCGCCCTGCCTTCGGGGTCGCGGAAGCTGCTCGTCCAACCCATGCCGACCAGGCTGCGGCAGCCGTTGCCGCCGGACTGTGTGGCCGCGCTCGGCGAGTTCTCCTTGAGTCCCGGCGCACGGAAGCCGCGCGACACGCCGCCGCGCACGGTCCAGGCCTCGGCCGGGTGGTAGACCACGTAGGCGCGCGGGCTCCAGTTGGTGCCGTACTTCCTGTGCCGGTCCATGCGCAGGCCCAGCGTCAGCGCCAGGTTCTCGCGCAGAAACAGCGTGTCCTCGCCGAACAGCGCCCAGGTGCTGTTGCCGAGGGCCGAGCCGCTGACCGGCGCACCGGTGTAGTCGATCGGCGCTAGGCCGATGGTGTCGCGGTTCTCCAGTTCCTCGCGGCGCCACTGACCGCCCAGGGTCAGCGCGTGGTCCAGGCCCAGCAGCTTGAGCGGCAGGTCCACGCGGCCGTCCAGCGTGGTGTCGCGCGCGTTGTTGCCGACGGTGTTGCCCTCGTCCTCGTATCGGTGGTGCGTGAGGTTGAGCTTGGAGCGCACATCGCCCCACCTGCCGTCGTGGCTCAGGCCGAAGTGGGTGTGGACCAGCTTGGCCAGACCCCAGGCGCCGACCAGCGGATCGCCGTCGGCATCCACCGTCTTCGAATCGGTGGCGCGTTGCGTGCCCTGGCCGGCTTCGAAGCCCAGCACCTGGTCGGGCGTGAGCTGCCAGTTCAGCAGCGCGTGGAGGCTCTGGTTCTTCGCACCGGCGGTGGACTGGTAGCCGCCTGTGAAGCCACCCGTGGACTCATCGGCATCGCGCACCGTGTAGTTGCCGCCGAGGCGCAGGCCGATGCGGTCGGACAGCGACCCGCTGACGTTGAAGCCGGTCTGCTTGCGGTCGCCACGCTCCGAATCGCTGGGCCGGGAGTAGTTGGCCGTGACCGAGCCGCCCCAGCGCGTGCCGATCTTGCGCGTGATGATGTTGATCACGCCGCCCATGGCGTCCGAGCCGTACAGCGAGGACATCGGCCCGCGCACGACCTCGATGCGCTCGATCATCTCGGGCGTGATCCAGTCCAGGTCCTGCTGGCCCAGGTCGTCGCGGTAGTTCACGCCGGCCGAGCTGCCCTGGCGCTTGCCGTCGACCAGGATCAGCGTGTACTTGTCGGGCAGGCCGCGCAGCTTGATCTTCGACTGCGGGCCGGTGGCGGCCGTCCCGCCGGTCACGCCGGGGATGGTGGACAGTAATTCGCCGATGCTCGTGACGGGCTTTTTCTCGATGTCCTCGCGCGTGATCACGCTGATGCTGGCCGGCGCCTCCTGGATGTCCACGGCCTGGCCCGACGCCGTCACGACGACGGTCTGCAGCGACTGGGCAGTTCCGTGGTCCTGCGCAAGAGCGGGGGACAGCGCCAGGGACAGAAGGCAGGGCGCCATGGCCAGGCCTCGGGTGGTGTTTCGCACGCTCGGATTCCTCGTTGGATGGGGCTCTGCCGCAACAACCCGTGCGGCAAATGAGATTTATTCGCAACGGGGATAATAGGAATCGGAAACCTGCCGTTGATCTTTCTTATGAATTCTTTGCAAACCGTGTGGCGCGGCGCAGCCGGGGTGGCGGCAGCGTGCGGCCCGCTACCGCGCGTCCTGCTCGTCGACGACGACCTGGAGCTGTGCCGCATGCTGCAGGAGTTCCTGCAGGCCGATGCCGTGCAACTGGACTGCGTGCACGACGGCGGCGAGGCTGTCGAGCGGCTGGCGCAGGCGTGCTTCGACGTGGTGCTGCTCGATGTGATGCTGCCCACGCTGGACGGCTATGCCGTGCTGCACGCCCTGCGGACGCAAGCCCTGTCCATGCCCGTGCTGATGCTCAGCGCGCGCGGTGCCGAGGACGACCGCATCATGGGCCTGGAGGCCGGTGCCGACGACTACCTGCCCAAGCCGTTCAACCCGCGCGAGCTGCGGGCGCGGTTGTTCGCCATGCTGCGGCGGGGTCTGCGTCCCGCGGCCGAGGCGCCGGCGCCCGAGCCGGTGCTGTCCCTGGATGGGCTGCGGCTGCTGCCGGGCAGGGCGCTGGCGGCCATCGGCGAGATGACGGTGGCACTGACCGCGGCCGAGGCGCGCATCCTGGAGGCGCTCATGCGCGCGCCGAACCGGCCGGTTTCGCGCGCCCAGCTCACGCGCTGGGGCCTGGGCCGCGCGCTGCTGCCGGCCGACCGCAGCCTGGACACGCACGTGAGCAACCTGCGCCGCAAGCTGGGGCTGGACGGTGTGCGCGGCGGCGTGCCCGTGCTGCGCAGTGCGCGCGGTGTGGGCTACGTGCTGCATGCGGCCGGTCCGCAACGCGATGGTGCGGAGGTGCCTGCCTGAACACGCGGCTGTTCCGTCGCATCTTCCTGTCCTTCTGGGCGGGGCTGGTGCTGATCCTGCTCATCGGCATCGGCGTGACTTTGGCCGTGACCTCGGCGCGGCTGCATGCGCTGGATGGCGTCAGTTCCGCCCAGCTCACGCAGGCCGCGCGCCATGCGGGCCAAGGCGGCGATGCTGCGCTCGCACGCTGGGTGCGCCAGACCGAAACCCTGCATCCCACGCTGCGCGTGTTCCTGGTCGACCGCGCCGGTCGCGAACTGCTGGGCCGGCGGCTGCCCGTGCGTCTGCAGGATTGGGTCCAGCTCAACCTGGCGCAGACCGTGGCGCAATGGGAAGGCGGCGGCGGCATGGCCCAACACCGGGCGGCCGTGCCGGTGCCCGATTCCTGGTGGAACGTGCCCGCCATCGAGAGCGCCGGTGGCGGCGTGCGCTTCGCACTGTTCCTGCCCTTCGACTCTTCGGCCTACGAGGTGCTGGGCGTGTCCCATGTGCTGGTGCTGCTGTTCCTGTGCGCGGTCTGCGTGAGCGGCCTGGCCTGCTGGGTGGTGGCGCGCCACATCATGCGGCCGGTGCTGGGCGTGCAGCAGGGCTTGCGCAGCCTGGCGCGCGGCGAACTCGGCGTGCGCATGGCCCCGGCCCTGGCCGGGCGCCAGGACGAGCTCGGCGCGCTCGCGGCCGACTTCGATGCGACCGCGCAACGGCTGCAAGAGCTGGTGGCGGCACAGGAGATGCTGCTGCGCGACGTCTCGCACGAGCTGCGCTCACCGCTCACGCGCCTGCGGCTGGCCCTGGAGCTGGCGCGCCGCGGCGGCCCCGCCATGGCCGCACAGCTGGACCGCATCGAACGCGAATGCGGTCGGCTGGATGCCCTGACGGGCCAGGTGCTGCAACTGGCGCGCCTGCGCGAGCCGCGCGCTCCCACCCGGGTGCCGCTGGACCTCGTGGCGCTGGTGGCCGACACGGTGGCCGACGTGGCCTACGAGGCCGAGGCCGCCGGCAAGGCCGTGGCCTGGCGCCCGCCCGCCACGCCCGTGCCGGTGCACGGAGCCGCCGCCGAACTGGCCAGCATGCTGGAGAACGTGCTGCGCAATGCGCTGCGCTTCACGCCGCGCGGCGAGCGCGTGGACGTGGCGCTGGACATGCAGGCCGGCCTGGCCGTGCTGTCGGTGCGCGACCGCGGCCCAGGCATCGCGCCCGCCCACCTGGACCAGGTGTTCGCGCCCTTCTTCCAGTCCGACCCGGCGCGCAGCAGCGGCCACGACGGTGCCGGGCTGGGCCTGGCCATCGCCCAGCGCGTGGCGCAGCGCCACGCGGGCCAGATCCGGCTGGCCAACCGTGCGGGCGGCGGCCTGTCTGTGGACATCCGCCTGCCGTGCTGAGCGGCTTACAGCACGCCCTGGGCCAGCATCGCGTCGGCCACCTTCACGAACCCGGCGATGTTGGCACCGTCCACGTAGCTCACGCTGCCGTCCTTGCGCGTGCCGTGCTTGACGCAGGCGCCGTGGATGCTGCGCATGATCTCCAGCAGGCGTGCGTCCACTTCCTCGCGCGGCCAGCTGATGCGCATGGCGTTCTGGCTCATCTCCAGGCCCGAGGTGGCGACGCCGCCCGCGTTGCTGGCCTTGCCCGGCGCGAACAGCACGCCGCGTTCCTCGAACACCTTCACGGCTTCCAGCGTGGAGGGCATGTTGGCGCCCTCGGCCACGCACAGCACGCCGTTGTCGGCCAGGCGGCGCGCGTCCTCGCCGGTCAGCTCGTTCTGCGTGGCGCAGGGCAGGGCCACGTCGACCTTCACGCCCCAGGGCGTGGCGCCGGCCTGGAAGCGGCCACCGGCACGCTTGGCGTAGTCGCTCACGCGGCCGTACAGGTGGTTCTTGACGTCCATGAGCTCGGCCAGCTTCTCGGTCGTGAAGCCGTCCTCGTCCACCACGGTGCCGCTGGAGTCCGACACCGTGACCACCTTGGCGCCCAGCGCCATGGCCTTCTCGATCGCGTACTGCGCGACGTTGCCGGCGCCGGAGACCGACACGCGCATCCCATCCAGCGACTTGCCCTGGTGCGCCAGCATCTCCTGCGCGAAGTAGACCGTGCCGTAGCCCGTGGCCTCAGGGCGGATCAGCGAGCCGCCGAAGGCGAGGCCCTTGCCCGTGAACACGCAGTCAGCGCGGTTGGTCAGCTTCTTGACCATGCCGGCGATGAAGCCGACCTCGCGGCCGCCCACGCCGATGTCGCCGGCCGGCACGTCGGTGTCGGCACCCACATGGCGGAACAGCTCGCTGGCGAAGGCCTGGCAGAAGCGCATGACCTCGGCCGGGCTCTTGCCCTTGGGGTCGAAGTCCGAGCCGCCCTTGCCGCCGCCCATGGGCAGCGTGGTCAGCGCGTTCTTGAGGGTCTGCTCGAAGGCCAGGAACTTCAGGATCGACAGGTTCACCGAGGGGTGGAAGCGCAGGCCGCCCTTGTACGGGCCGATCGCCAGGCTGTGCTGGATGCGGTAGCCGCGGTTGACCTGGATCTGGCCATGGTCGTCCTGCCAGGACACGCGGAACACCACGATGCGCTCGGGCTCCACCAGCCGCTCCAGCAGGCTTTGCTCGGCATAGCGCGGATGCTCGGCGATGAAAGGCCACAGGCTTTCCATGACCTCGGTGACGGCCTGGATGTATTCGGGCTGGCCAGGGTTGCGCTGGGCAACGTGGGCCATGAAGGCGTGGCAATCGGCGTACGGCATGAGGCGATGCAAGGATGGAATAACGTTGGAGGGGCGCCATTCTCGTGCATTTGCGCACCAAAATGGGTTCATTGCCCCTGTGGTTCCGTCCGAATTGGTGCTCGCGCCTGGATTTGGTGCGCTCAAAGATCGAGCCGCAGCACCGGGCTGCGCGCGCCCGAGCAGCAGACCATCATGGTCCGGTTGCCGGCGCGTTCGGCCTCGCCGAGCACGCTGTCGCGGTGTTCGGGCACGCCCTCCAGCACGCGCGTCTCGCAAGCGCCGCAGATGCCCTGCATGCAGGAGTACGGGGCGTCGATGCCATGGGCCAGCAGCTGGTCCAGGATGGTCGTGCCGGGCGCGACCGGCAGGCACCGGCCAGAACGCGCGAGTTCCACCACGAAGCCGCCGTCCAGTGCCGGCGCCTGCTGCGCGGCAAAGCGTTCCAGGTGCACGCGCTCGGCCGGCAGGGCGGCCGTGGCCGCCTCGAAGGCCTGCAGCATGGCCTGCGGTCCGCAGCAGTAGAAGTGGGCGCCGGCCGGTGCGGCCTGCACGGTGCGTGCGAGGTCCATGCGGCCGCTGGCAGCGTCGCTGAAGTACAGGTGCACCTGCGCGCCCAACGCCTGCAGTTCGTCCGCGAACGCGGCGCCCGCGCGCGTGCGGGCGCCGTAGTGCAGCTCCCAGGGCCGGCCCAGCTGCGCAAGCCGGGCCTGCATGGCGCGCAACGGCGTGATGCCGATGCCGCCCGCGATCAGCACGCTGTGGCCAGCGTCCTCGTGCAGCGGGAAGTGGTTGCGCGGCGGGCCGATGGACAGCAGCGTGCCCGCGTGCAGGCGCTCGTGCACGCAGCGCGAGCCGCCGCGGCCGCCGGCATCCAGTGCCACGGCCACCACATAGCGCTGGCGCTCGGTCTGCGCATTGGTCAGCGAGTAGCTGCGCACCAGCCCGCCGGCCAGGTGCAGGTCGATGTGGGCGCCGGCCTGGAACGGCGGCAGCGCTGCGCCGTCCGGCCGGCGCAGCTCGTAGGAGTGCACGTGCTGGGCCTCGCGGCGCACGGCCTCCACGCGGACCACAATGGTCTCCATCAGCCCAGTCCGCCCAGGCACACGTACTTCACGACCAGGTACTCCTCGATGCCCTGGCGCGCGCCCTCGCGGCCGAAACCCGACTGCTTGATGCCGCCGAACGGTGCCACGGCCGTGGAGATCAGCCCGCTGTTGACGCCCACCATGCCGGTTTCCAGCGCATCGATGCAGCGCCAGATGCGCGCGTGGTCGCGGCTGTAGAGGTAGGCGCCCAGGCCGAATTCCACGTTGTTGGCCGCGGCGATGGCCTCCTCCTCGCTGCGGAAGCGGAACAGAGGTGCTACCGGTCCGAAGGTCTCCTCGCGCGCGAGCAGCATGCGCGCGTCGGCGTCCGCCAGCACGGTGGGGCGGTAGTACGTGCCGCCCAGCGCATGGCGCTCGCCACCGGCCAGCACGCGGGCGCCGTGCGCGCGCGCATCGGCCACGTGGCGTTCGACCTTGGCCAGCGCATCGGCGTCGATCAGCGGGCCGATCTGCACGCCGGGTTGCGCGCCCGGCCCGACCTGGAGCGCCGCTGCGGCGCGCGCGAGCCGGGCCGCGAAGTCGTCGTAGACCGCGTCGTGCACGTAGATGCGGTTGGCCGCGATGCAGGCCTGGCCCGCGTTGCGGAACTTGGCGGTCAGCAGGCCCTCGACGGCGGCGTCCAGGTCGGCGTCCTCGAACACCAGGAAGGGCGCGTTGCCACCGAGCTCCAGCGAGAGCTTCTTGAGCGTGGGCGCCGACTGGCGCATCAGCAGCCGGCCAACCTCGGTCGAGCCCGTGAAGCTGATCTTGCGCACGCGCGGGCTCGCGGTCAGCGCACCGCCGATGGCCACCGGGTCGCCCGTCACCACGTTGAGCACGCCGGGCGGAATGCCCGCGCGCAGCGCCAGTTCCATGAGCGCCAGCGCGCAGAGCGGCGTCTGCTCGGCCGGCTTGAGCACCAGCGTGCAGCCGGCCGCCAATGCCGCCGCGGCCTTGCGCGTGACCATGGCGTACGGAAAGTTCCAGGGCGTGATGGCGGCGCAGACGCCGACCGGCTCGCGCAGCGCGAGCAGGCGCCGGTCGCCGGCCGGGCCGGGGATCACCTCGCCGTAGGTGCGGCGCGCCTCCTCGGCGTACCAGGCGATGAAGGAGGCGGCGTAGCCGACCTCGGCGCGCGCGTCGGCCAGCGGCTTGCCTTGCTCGGCCGTCAGCAGCCGGGCCAGGTCCTCCGCGTGCTGCAGCACCAAGGCATTCCACTGGTGCAGCAGCGCGCCACGGGCGCCGGCGTCCAGCCGCTTCCAGGCCGGCAGGGCGGCCTCGGCCGCGTCGACGGCGCGCCCGGTCTCGGCCGCGCCCATCCGCGGCACCTGGGCCAGCAGCGCGCCGCTGGCGGGGTCGTGCACCATGAGGTGCCCCCCGTCGTCGGCGTCGCACCAGGCGGCGCCGATGCGGGCCTGCTGGCGCAGCAGTTGCGGGTCGTCCAGGACCAGGGGAGAGGGCATGGCGGTCACTCCAGTTCGATGCGGAATTTCTTGATCAGCGCGTCCCAGCGCGCGTGGTCGGCGCGCAGCAGCCGCGCGAACTCGACCGGCGTGGTGCCGGTGGGCTCGATCTCCAGCTCGCGCAGGCGCGCCGCGATGTCGCTCTGGCCGATCACGCTGCGCGCGTCGGCGGCGATCTTCTGCACCACGGCGGCGGGCGCGCCCTTGGGCAGGAACAGGCCGTACCAGCCGACCAGCTCGTAGCCGGGCAGGCCCGACTCCGTGAGCGTCGGCACCTCGGGCAGCGAGGCCAGCCGGTGCGGGCCGGTCACCGCGAGGATGCGCAGCGAGCGGTCCTTGTGCCGCGCAGCGGCCGTGGCCGAGGAGACGAAGCCCGTGGTCACGCGGCCCGAGATCAGGTCGATCAGCATCGGGCCTTCGCCGCGGTAGGGCACGTGTGGCAGGTCCACGCCGGCGCTGGCCTTGAGCAGCTCGCCGAAGATGTGGCCGGTGGAGCCGGCGCCGAAGGAGCCGTAGCTCGGCGGCGTGGTGCCGCTCTTCAAGCCCGCGAGCAGCGCGCCGACCGAGGTGTAGGGGCTGGCGTTGCCCACCGCCAGGCCCATGGGCTGGGTGCCGAGCTGGGTCACCGGCGCCAGGTCGCTGAACGGGTCGTAGGGCAGCTTGCGGTACAGGCTCGCGTTCTGGATGAAGCCCGTCAGGTGCAGCAGCACGGTGTGGCCGTCGGGCTCGGCGCGCATCACGAGCTGCGTGGCGATGATGCCGTTGGCACCGGTGCGGTTGTCCACCACGACGGGCTGGCCCCACAGGCGGGCGAGCTTCTCGGCGATGGGGCGGACCATGGCGTCGGCCGAGCCGCCGGCCGGGTAGGGCACGACGATGGTGACGGGCTTGGTCGGCCAGGTGGCGGCCGGGGCGGCGTGCGCGAAGGCGGCCGCGCAGAGCGCGGCGCACAGCAGCAGGCGTCTGGAGGGAGAAGGCATGGCGGTCGTGGGGCGGGTGGAGTGGTTCACTGCGCCTCGGCCTGGGCCAGGCGCGCGAGGATGCGGCGGGTGGCCAGCGGCGCCTGGTCCACGGCGATGTCGAACATCGGCGCGTCGGGGCCGTCGGTGCAGGCGTTGCGCCACTGGTCTTCCATGAGCACCTTGTCCTCGTTCAGCGTGACGAGGAAGGCGTCGGCCAGTTGCTGGGTGGTCGCCTCGTCGTCCTGCCCGAAGTCGCGGTACATGGTGGAGAACTTGAAGTGCGAACCGCGCGTCTGCGGCGTGCAGGGGCCGACCACGCGGATGCGGCGCACCTGGGCCGGGTCGGTGTTGCCGACCGGCTCGGAGGTGATGTCCAGCCGGATGTTGGCGCCGGGCCAGAAGTGGATGGTCTGGGTGCGCTTGACCTCGTCCCAGCCGAACAGGCGGCGGAACACCGGCGGCGCGGCGATGCGGTCCCAGGCGCGGCGCACCACCACCGTGTCGCCGTCGATGCGGGTCTCGGGCCGGGTTTCGGCCACCAGCGGCGTGCCCACGGTCTGGCGGTGCGCATAGGAGACGTGCGAAAGGTCCATCACGTTCTCCAGGTTGTAGGTGTAGGGCGCGGCCACGTGCAGCGCGTCCGAGCGGCGGCCCACGTAGGCGGGGTTGCTGCAGATCTCGGCGTAATCCGGCACCAGGCTGGCATCGGCCAGGGCCTTGTCGCCCATCCAGATCCACAGGAAGCCGTCGCGCTCCACGAGCGGGAAGGCGCGCACGCAGGCCTTGGGCGGAATGCGTTCCTGGTTGGGAATGCGCACGCAGGCGCCGCTGCCGTCGAATTCCAGGCCGTGGTAGCCGCACTGCACGCGGTCGCCGACCAGGCGGCCCAGGTGCAGCGCCACGCGGCGGTGGCTGCAGCGGTCTTCGATGGCGGCGGCGCTGCCGTCCTGGCGCCGGAACAGCAGCACCGGCGTATCGAGCAGCGTGCGCGGGAACAGCGCGCCGGGCAGCAGTTCGTGCGCCATGGCGGCCACGTACCAGCAGTTGCGGGGGATCATCGGTCGTCTCCGTCGTGGGGGTGCGGGAACTGTAGGATTCGCAGCCGCTCCGATGCTTCACATATGTGAAGTCTGGTTTCGGGTTCACCCGCATGCAGGGACACTGGCCACCATGGACGAGAAGACGCCCGCCACGATCAAGTCGGCCCGCCGCGTGCTGGAGGTGCTGGAGCTGTTCGCCGAGCGCCGCGGGCCGGCCACGGTCTCCGCGGTGTCCGAGGCGCTGGACTACCCGCTGTCCAGCACCTCGGTGCTGCTGCGCAGCCTGGAGCGGCTGGGCTACCTGCAGCAGGACCTGGCCACGCGCGCGTTCCGCCCGACCCTGCGCGTGATGCTGCTGGGAACCTGGATGCACGACGACCTGTTCGGCCAGGGCAGCCTCTTGGCCAGCATGAACACGCTGCGCCTGCGCACGGGCCAGACCGTGATGGTGGGGCTGCGCCAAGGCGTGCACGTTCGCTTCATCCTGTCGCTGCCCAGCCTGCGGGCCAATGGGCTCAAGTTCCCGGTCGGCGTCATGCGGCCGGTGTGCCGGTCATCGGTCGGCAAGATGCTGCTGACGCGGGAGTCCGACCGCGACGTGCAGCGCATCGCGCGCGCCGCCAATGCGCAGGCCGAGGCGGCGCACCGTGTCGACGTGGCGGCCTTGCTCGACGAGGTGCGGCTGAGCCGGGCCCGCGGCTGGGCCGAGACGCGGGACTACCCGCGTCCGGGCTTCGCCACGCTGGCGGTGCTGTTGCCCGAACTGGCGGGCCAGCCGCCCATGGCGGTGACGCTGGGCATGCGGCTGGAGACGCTGCAGGCGCGCGCGGATGCGTTGCGCCAGGCGCTGCAGGAGGCGGCGCAGCGTCTGGGCCCTTGAATTCGTGGCAAGCGCCATCACCTCGTTTGGTCTAAAGTCGCGCCTTCCTTTGTGGAGATTCCGATGTACCAAGTCGCACGCACCCTCGCATTCACCCACCCCTGAGCCGTGCGCGCGCGGCTCGCCCTTGTCTTTGGGCCGGCCGCTTTCCTTTTCACGCGGGCCGGCTCCTTCCAGTGAGTTGTCACCATGTCCCGCAAAACACCGATCCAGAACGTCCGCAACATCGGCATCAGTGCCCACATCGATGCCGGCAAGACCACGACCACCGAGCGCATCCTGTTCTACACAGGCGTGAACCACAAGCTCGGTGAGGTGCACGACGGCGCCGCCACCATGGACTGGATGGAGCAGGAGCAGGAGCGCGGCATCACCATCACCTCGGCCGCCACCACCGCCTTCTGGAAGGGCATGGCCGGCACGGGCGTGGAGCACCGCATCAACATCATCGACACGCCCGGCCACGTGGACTTCACGATCGAGGTCGAGCGCAGCATGCGCGTGCTCGACGGCGCCGTGATGGTCTACGACGCCGTGGGCGGCGTGCAGCCGCAGAGCGAGACCGTCTGGCGCCAGGCCAACAAGTACAAGGTGCCGCGCCTGGCCTTCGTCAACAAGATGGACCGCGTGGGCGCGGACTTCTTCCGCGTGCAGCGCCAGATCGCCGACCGCCTGAAGGGCAATGCCGTGCCGATCCAGATTCCGGTCGGCGCGGAAGAGCACTTCCAGGGCGTGGTCGACCTCGTCAAGATGAAGGCCATCGTCTGGGACGATGCGAGCCAGGGCGTGCGCTTCACCTATGCCGACATCCCGGCCGAGCTGGCCGAGCTGGCCAACACCTGGCGCGAGAAGATGGTCGAGGCCGCGGCCGAGGCCAACGAGACGCTGCTGGACAAATACCTCAACGGCCAGGCCCTGACCGAGGAGGAGATCAAGGCCGCCCTGCGCCAGCGCACCATCGCCGGCGAGATCGTGCCCATGCTGGCCGGCAGCGCCTTCAAGAACAAGGGCGTGCAGGCCATGCTGGACGCGGTCGTCGACTACCTGCCCTCGCCGCTGGACATCCCGGCGATCGTGGGCCATGACGAACACGACCACGAGAAGACCGTGGAGCGCCATCCCTCGGATGCCGAGCCGTTCTCCGCGCTGGCCTTCAAGATCATGACCGACCCCTTCGTGGGCCAGTTGGTGTTCTTCCGCGTCTACTCGGGCACGGTGAAGTCGGGCGACCAGGTCTACAACACGGTCAAGGGCAAGCGCGAGCGGCTCGGCCGCATCGTGCAGATGCATGCCAACACGCGCCAGGAGATCGACACCGTCTACGCGGGCGACATCGCCGCGGCCGTGGGCCTGAAGGACGTGACCACGGGCGACACGCTGAGCGACCCGGCGCACGTGGTGCTGCTCGAACGCATGGTCTTCCCCGAGCCCGTGATCTCGCAGGCCGTGGAGCCCAAGACCCAGGCCGACCAGGAGAAGATGGGCGTGGCGTTGTCGCGCCTGGCGCAGGAGGATCCGTCCTTCCGCGTGCGCACCGACGAGGAATCCGGCCAGACCATCATCTCCGGCATGGGCGAGCTGCACCTGGAGATCCTGGTGGACCGCATGCTGCGCGAGTTCAACGTGGCCGCCAACGTGGGCAAGCCGCAGGTGGCCTACCGCGAGGCGATCCGCAAGACCGTGGAGGATGTGGAGGGCAAGTTCGTCAAGCAGTCCGGCGGCAAGGGCCAGTACGGGCACGTGGTGCTCAAGCTGGAACCGCAGGAGGAAGGCAAGGGCTACGAGTTCGTGGACGCCATCAAGGGCGGCGTGGTGCCGCGCGAGTTCATCCCCGCGGTGAACAAGGGTGTGCAGGAGGCGCTCAAGGCCGGCGTGCTGGCGGGCTACCCGGTGGTCGACGTCAAGGTCACGCTGACCTTCGGCTCCTACCACGACGTGGACTCGAACGAGAACGCCTTCCGCATGGCCGGCAGCATGGCCTTCCGCGAGGGCATGCGCCGCGCCACGCCGGTGCTGCTCGAGCCCATGATGGCCGTGGAGGTGGAGACGCCCGAGGACTTCATGGGCAACGTGATGGGCGACCTGTCGTCCCGCCGCGGCATGGTCCAGGGCATGGAGGACATCCCGGGCGGCGGCGGCAAGCTCGTGCGCGCCGAGGTGCCGCTGGCGGAGATGTTCGGCTACTCGACCACGCTGCGCTCGCTGAGCCAGGGCCGTGCGACCTACAGCATGGAGTTCAAGCACTACGCGCAGGCGCCGCGCGAAGTGGCCGACAAGGTCGTGGCCGACCGCCGCTGATCGGGTGACCCAGCGCCGGCCGGGGGCATTGCGTCCCCGGCCGGCGTTTTTTTTTCATGCAACTCATAATGTTGCATGAACAAAGACAGCCGACTGTCGGGCGTGCTGCACGCCCTGCTGCACATGGCCGAGATGCCGGGGCCGGCCACTTCGGAAACGCTGGCGCGCGCCATGTCCACCAACCCGGTGGTGGTGCGCCGCCTGATGGCCGGCCTGCGCGAGGCCGGCTTCGTCGCCTCGGCCAAGGGCCATGGCGGCGGCTGGGTGCTGTGCTGCCCCCTGGAGCGCATCACGCTGCGCGACATCCATGAAGCGGTGGGCGCACCGGCACTGCTGGCCGTCGGCCACCGCAGCGAAAACCCCCAATGCCTGGTGGAACAGGCCGTCAACACCGCCCTGCAGGGCGCCTACCAGCAGGCCGAGGCGCTGCTGCTCGCGCGCCTGGGCGAGGTCACGCTGGCCCAGCTGTCGGCCGACTTCCACCGCCGCATGCTGGCCAGCGGCCGCCAGCCCCACGGTTTTTCAGAGGAGATCGGACATGGACATTGACGCCCTCGTCGTCGGCGGCAGCTTCGCCGGCATCTCGGCCGCCCTGCAACTCGCGCGGGCACGCCGCCGCATCGCCGTGGTGGATGCTGGTGCGCCGCGCAACCGTTTCGCGGATGCCTCGCACGGCTTCTTCGGCCACGATGGCCGCGCGCCACTGGACCTCATGGCGCAGGCGCGTGAGCAACTGCTGGCCTACCCGACCGTGCGCTTCGTGGCCGCGCAGGCGACAGAGGCCGCGCCGCGAGGCGAGGGCTTTGCACTGCAGCTGGACAGCGGCGAGCGGCTCGTGGGCCGGCGGCTGCTGCTGGCCACCGGTGTGCGCGATCTGCTGCCCGATCTGCCCGGCCTGGCCGAGCGCTGGGGCCGGAGCGTCGCCCACTGCCCCTATTGCCATGGCTACGAGTTCGACCGCCAGCCGCTGGGGGTGCTCTACCGCATGCCGCTTTCGTTGCACCAGGCCCAGTTGATCGCCGAGTGGGGGCCGACCACGCTGTTCCTGGACGGTCACGCCATCAGCGACGAGGAGCGCGCCCACATGGCGGCCTTGGGCGTGGCGGTCGAGCCGGGCAAGGTGCTGGCGTTGGAAGGCGAGGGCACGGCGCTGGCCGGCGTGCGGCTGGCCGGGCGCGTGGTGCCGCTGCGCGGCCTGTTCCTCGCGCCCACCGTGGCCATGGCCAGCCCGCTGGCCGAGCAGCTGGGCTGCGCCTTCGAGGCCACGCCGGCCGGCCCCTTCATCCGCGTGGAGATGGGCCAGACCTCGGTGCCGGGCGTATTCGCGGCCGGTGACGCGGCCATGGCCTGGAGCAATGCCGCGCAGGCCGCGGCCGCGGGCACCCTGGCCGGCGCCGCGATGCACCGTGCCATGGTCTTCGGCTGAGCCCCCACAATCCGCGGCATGCACTGGATGCCGCGTTCCTGGAGATGGTGGCTGGCCTGGGCCCTGCTGAGCCTGGCCGGCGCGCTGCTGCTCGCGCAGCTGGCCTTGCAGCGCGAGCAGGCCGCGTTCGAGACCGACGCGCGCATCGCCCACCGGCTGCTGAGCCAGCGCGTGGTCGCGCACGACGCGGTGCTGGCCATGCTGGCGCTGTTGCAACCCGACGACGCGGCGCTGGCGCGGCTGCCCTCCGTGTATTCGCAGATCCTCACGATCCGGCGCAGCGGTGCGCCGACGCCCTGGGCCGAGCCCCTGTTGCGCCAGGCCGAGGCGCGCTCGCGTGCGACCGGCCAGCCCGCCCTGGCCGACCTGGATCTTGGCAGGGGCCGCTACCGGCTCGTGCAAGCGGCCCAGCCGGCTTCCTACGCCCTGCAGATCGACGTGGCGAGCATGGTGCCCTGGGACGAATGGCCGATGGCGCGCGACAGCAGCCCTGTGGCCGTGGCCCTGGTTCTGGGCGATGAGCGCCTGCCCGTGCAGGCCGGGCGTGCAGTCGCCCACGGCTGGGCCTACGGCTTTCGCAAGACGCTGGCCGCACCCAGCCAGCCCTTCGCGCTGGTCGCCACACGCACCGTCGGCTGGTCCGAACTGCCCTGGGGCCGGATGCTGGCGCTGTCGGCCGGTGTCGCCGCCGTGCTGGCGGCTGGGCGCTGGCTGCGCATGCAGTCGGCCGCACGGCGCCGTGCCGAAGCGCTGGTGCGTCTGGGCCAGGTGGGCCGGCTCAACGCACTCGGCGAACTGGCGGCCGGCATGGCGCACGAGCTGAACCAGCCGCTCACGGCGCTGCTGGCCAGCACGCAGGCCGCGCGCCGGCTGGTGGCCGAGGACCCACCCGAGATCGCCACGGCCCGCGCCGCCATGGACCAGGCCGTGGCCCAGGCGCGCCGCGCCTGCGAGGTCGTGGGTCGGCTGCGGCGCGCGGTCGAGCGGCCCGGGCTCGGCGCGGCCTTGCAGGCGGTGGACCTGCCGGCCGCGGTGCGCCGCGCGCTGGACCTGCTGGAGCCCGAGCTGCAACGCCGCGCCGTGGTGCTGCAACTGGATGGTGCTGCGGCCGATCTGCGGGTGCGCGCCGACCCGGTCGCCCTCGAGCAGATCGTGCACAACCTGCTGCTCAACGCCTTGCAGGCGCTGGAACAGGTGCCGCAGGCCGAGCGCCGGCTCGCGCTGCTGCTGTCGCGCGAACAGGCCGAGGGCGTGCTGGCCGTGCAGGACAGCGGGCCGGGCCTGGCTCCCGAGGTGCTGCCGCATGTGTTCGAGCCCTTCTTCAGCACGCGCGAAGGGGGGCTGGGCCTGGGCCTGTCCTTGTGCGAAAGCCTGGCCCAGGGCATGGGCGGCAGCCTCAGCGCGGCCAACGCCAGGCTGCGCGGCGGCGTGTTCCGGCTGCGGCTGCCGCTGGCTGACGGAGCCATCGCATGACCAGCACGCCGCTGGTCCAGCTCATCGACGACGACGCGGCCGTGCGCGAGGCCTTGTCGCTCTTGATCGCCACCATCGGCCTGCGCGTGCAGGCCTGGGCCGACCCCGAGGACTTCCTCGCGCACTTCGAGCGCGCGGCGATCGGCGCCATCGTGCTGGACATGCGCATGCCCGGCACCTGCGGCCTGGCGGTGCTGCAGCGCCTGGTGGCCGAGGGCGTGGACCAGCCCGTCATCATGCTGACCGGCCACGGCACGGTGGAGCTGTGCCGGCGCGCGTTCAAGTCCGGCGCGGCCGAGTTCCTCGAGAAGCCCGTGGACGAGGATCTGCTGATCGAAGCCCTGCAGAACGCCGTGCGCCAGCACGTGCGCTCGCGTGAGCGCGTGCAGGCCGACCGCGCCGCGCGGGAGCGCTACGCCCAGCTGTCGCCGCGCGAGCGCGAGGTGCTGGGCCTGATCGTGGAGGGCCTCACGAACAAGGAGATCGGCCGCGCGCTCGTGCTGTCGCCGCGCACGGTCGAGACGCACCGCGCGAACCTGTTCGACAAGCTCGGGGCCGAGTCGCTCGCGCAGCTGATCCGGCGCTACGCGGCGCTGGTCGATGGCGAGGCGGCTGCGTAGTTCTACGGAGGTGCGGGCGTAGCCGTCCGCATGGCGCTGCGGCGGCGCCATTCCTACAGTGACGGCTCTTTCTTCGGAGACCCACACATGAGAACTCTTGTCGCCGCCAGCCTTCTGGCCATGGCTTCCCAGGCCAGCTTCGCCCAGGCCGTGCGCACCGAGCGCAACATCTCGCTGGACCTGGCCAACCAGGTCGCTGCCGCCGCCGTGTCAGCCTGCGCCGCCAACGGCTACGCCGTGGCCGCCACGGTGGTCGACCACGCGGGCGGCGTGCGCGCCGTGCAGCGCGCCGACAACGCCGGCCCGCACACGCTGGCCTCGAGCGAACGCAAGGCCTGGACTTCGGCATCTGCCAAAAGCCCGACCCAGGCCATGATGGAAGGCGCGCAGAAGAACCCCGGCGCGGCCAACCTGGTCCACCTGCCCGGCTTCCTGCTGCTGGGCGGCGGTGTGCCGCTCAAGGTCGGCAACGAGACCATCGGAGCGGTCGGCGTCGGCGGCGCACCGGGCGGGCATCTGGACGAGCAATGCGCTTTGGCCGCCATCGCCAAGGTGCAGGACCTGCTCAAGTGAACAAGGTCTGGCTGGCCTGTGGATGGGCCCTGGCGCTGGCCTGGACTACCGCGGGCCTGGCCCAGACCGCGCCCAGCGCCGCCGAGGCAGCGCGCTACACCGGCGTGCTGGCCGCAGCGCAGCGCGGCGACCTCGCGGCGCTGGAGCAGCTGACGCCGGCCGCGCTGCAGGTCCGCGACGGCCAGGGCCGCACGGCCCTGCATGTGGCCACCTTCGCGCGCCAGCATGCGGCGATCCGCCGCCTGGCTGGCGCCGGTGCCGACCTCGGTGCGCTCGAGAACGACCGCTACGACGCGGTCACGATCGCCGCCGTGGCCGACGACGAGGACACGCTGCGGCTGCTGCTTTCGCTCGGCGCCAGCGCCCAGCGGGTCACGAGCCGTTACGACGGCACCGCGCTGATCGCGGCCGCGCACCTGGGCCATGCCGGGGTGGTGCGCCAGCTCATCGCAGCCGGCGCGCCGCTGGACCATGTCAACAACCTGCACTGGACGGCAGCGATCGAGGCCGTGGTGCTCGGCGACGGCGGGCCGCGCCACCAGGACACCCTGGCCGCGCTGATCGCGGCCGGTGCCAACCTGCAGCTAGCCGACCGCCAGGGCCTCACGCCGCTCGCGCTGGCCCGGGCGCGCGGCCACACCGCCATGGTCGCGATGCTGGAACGCGCGGGCGCGCGCTGAGGAGCCTGGCGTCAGGGCACCGCCCTGCGCAGCAGGGCGTCGAGACCACCGTCGTGGCGAAAGCCCAGCGCCTCGGCCTGCGGCGCGTGCAGCACCGGAAAGCGGCCGAAGTGCTGCTCGGTCTGCGCATCCGGCCGGTAGTCGACGCGGCCGGCGCGCGCGCCGTGCCGCTGCGCGATGGCCTGCACCACCTCGCCGACCGTGGCCGTCAGCGCGGGCAGCTGCACCACACGCGCAGGCGCCAGCCGCGCCGGCGGAATGGCGGCGGCGTGCAGCAGGTTGTCGACGCAGCACGCCAGGCTCATCCACCAGGCGCGCGCGTCGGGTCCGACGGGGCAGACATAGGCCTCGCCGGCGCTCAGCCGGTGCAACAGGTCGCTCATGAAGGCCGAGCCATGGCCCGTCGGCGATGGCGGCCGGGCGACGATGCCGGGCAGGCGCAGCGACAGGCCGTCGACCCCACCGCGCCGGCTGAGGTCGGCCAGCAGGATCTCGGCCATGCGCTTGTGCGCGCCGTAGCTCAGCAGCGGCTGGGTGGGCTGGTCCTCGTGCATCGCCGGCTCCATGGGCAGCGCGCCGTACACGGCGATCGAGCTGGCGAACACCACGCGCGCCGGCGGACCGGGCAGCTCGGCGAGCCGCTGCCACAGTGCGGCCGTGGCCAACAGGTTCACGGCCATGCCGCCATCGGGCAGGGCTTCGGCGCGGCTGCCCGGCAGGCTGGCGAGATGGAACACGCCATCGGGCGGTTGCGCCAGCGCCTGCTGCAGCGTGGCTGGCGCGGCGAAGTCGCCGGCCACGGCGCGCACGCGCCGGTCGCGCAGCCAGGGCAGCGCTTGCGCATCCAGTTGCCGGTCCACGGCGACCAGTTGTTCGAGCCCGGGCTGTTGCAGCAGGCGCTGGACCAGGCCCTGGCCGACGAAGCCGCCGGCCCCCGTGACCAGCACGCGCTTCATGGGCGAGCGGTCCGGTCGGCCACCTCTGCCACCGGTGCGGCCTGCACGACCCGCTGGTCGATCACGCCGAACGGCGCCTGGTCGCCGGGCGCCATGCGCGCGCGCATGCGCACGCGGTCGCCGAAGCGCATGAAGCCGGTGCGCGGCGCGCCCTGCTCCAGCATCTCGATCACGCGGCGTTCCGCGATGCAGGTGGAGCCGACGGCGCGGCCCGCGTTGGAGACCGTGCCCGAGCCGATCAGCGTGCCCGCCGACAGGCGCCGCGTGCGTGCCGCGTGCGCGATCAGTTCGCCGAAGTGGAAGTTCATCTCCGCGCCGTGCGGATGCCCGAAGGCCTCGCCGTTCCAGTGGACCTCCAGTTCCAGGTGCACGCGGCCATCCTGCCAGTGCGGGCCCAGCTCGTCGGGCGTCACGGCCACCGGCGCGAAGCTGGTGGACGGCTTGGCCTGCAGGAAGCCGAAGCCCGATTGCATCTCGCGCGGGCCCAGCGCGCGCAGGCTCCAGTCGTTGAGCTGCACGAGCAGCCGCACGGCGCCGAGCGCGGCGGCCGGTGTGACGCCCATCGGAACGGGGCCGACGATGACGCCGAACTCGCCTTCGAAGTCGATGCCCAGGGCTTCGTCGGGCAGGGGCACGTCCTCGCAAGGCCCGAGGAAATCGTCGGCAGCGCCCTGGTACATCACCGGCACGGTGTCGAACTGCGGGATCGGTGCCGTGCCGAAGGCGCGCTCCATCAGGCGGCCGTGGTTCAGGAAGGCCGAGCCGTCGCACCACTGGAAGCAGCGCGGCAGCGGCGCCATGCAGTCCGCGGGCACGAACGGGGTGGCATCTGGCACCTGGCCCGCGTTCAGGCGGTCGGACAGCTGGGCCAGCCGGGGCGCGGCGTCCGGCCAGTCGGCCAGCGCCTGCAGCAGGTGGGGGGTGATGGCGTCGGCCGGAACGGCCTGTTGCAGATCGCGCGAGACGACAACGAGGCGGCCGTCGGGCCTGCCGTTGCGCAAGGTGGCGAGTTTCATGGGAATGGAAGTGAAGTGGCCGCCTTAGCTGCCGTCCGAGACCAAGGTGCCGCCATCGACGACGATGTTTTGTCCGGTGACGAAGGCGCCCGCGGCGCTGGCCAGCATGGCCACCACGCCCGCCACCTCGTGCGGCTCGCCCACGCGGCGCAGCGGCGTGGCCGCGAGCCGGCGTTGCAGGAAGGCGGCATCCTCGAGCAGCGGCGCCGCCAGCGGGGTGCGCACCAGCCCGGGCGACACGGCGTTCACGCGCACGCCGCGCGGACCCCACTCGACGGCGAGGTTGCGCGCCAGCTGGGCCAGCGCCGCCTTGCTGAGCCCGTACAGACCGATGCGCCCGTTGCCGCGCAGGCCGGCGATGCTGGCCATCAACACCACGCTGCCGCCCCCGCCTGCGGCCATGGCCGGCAGCAAGCGGTCGGCGAAGCGCGCGGCGCCGCGCAGGTTGACGTCGAACACGCGTTGCCAGTCGGCGTCCCCGGCCTGGGCCAGCGGCGCCGCAGGACCCTGCATGCCGGCGTTGCAGACCAGCACGTCGAGGCGTCCGTGCCATTGCAGCGCGGCCTCGGCGGCCTGGGCCACGCTGGCGGCGACGCCCACGTCGCAGGCCAGCGCCAGGGCCTGCGCGCCCGCGGTCTGCAGCGTGCGCGCCGCCCGTGCGCAGGCCTGCGCGTCGCGGTCGACGAGCACCACGGCCGCACCTTGCTGCGCGAGCAGTTCGGCGATGGCCCAGCCGATGCCGCTGGCCGCGCCCGTGACCAGCGCGACCCGGCCGGCCAGGCCGAAGAGATCAGTCGAGCGTGACATGGGCCTCGCGGATCACCTGGCCCCAGCGGGCCGTCTCGCTGCGGACGAGTTCGGCGAATTCCGCCTGCGAACTCGGCGCGACCGTCAGCCCGAGATCGCCGTAGCGCTGCGCCACCTCGGGCGATTGCACGGCCTGCACGACGGCCGCGTGCAGGCGGTCGATGACGGGTTGCGGCGTGCCGCGGCGCACGACGACACCGGTCCAGCCCGGTGCGTCCAGCTCGGGCATGCCCAGCTCCGTCAGCGTCGGCACGTCCGGCAGCTGCGCCAGCCGGCGGCGTGCGCCGACCAGGGCCACGGCCCGGAGCTTGCGCTCGCGCACCATGGGGATGCTGTTGGCCACCACGTCCAGCATCATGTCGATCTGCCCGCCGATCAGGTCCTGCACCGCCGGCGCGGCGCCCTTGTAGGCCACGTGGGTGAAGTTGCCCTTGGTCTGGCGCTTGAGCATTTCGCCCCAGATGTGGGGCTGGCTGCCGATGCCGTAGGAGCCGTAATTCAGGCCGCGCGGTGAGGCCGCCGCGCGCAGCAGGTCGGCCCAGCTGTTGATGGCGCTGGTGACGGGCACGACCACCAGCAGCGGTGCCGTGAGCAGGCGCGTCAGCGGCGCGAAGTCCTTCAGCGTGTCGTAGTTGAGCTTGGGGTACAGGCCCGCGTTCATGGCGAACGGACCGAGGTCGCCGTAGAGCAGGGTGTGGCCGTCGGCCGGCTGCTGCTTGACATAGGCAGCGCCGATCTGGCCACCGGCGCCGGGCTTGTTCTCCACGATGACCGTCTGGCCCAGGCCTTCCGCGAGTTTTTGCGCCAGCAGGCGCGAGAGCGCATCACCGAAGCCGCCGGCCGGGTAGGGAACGACCCAGTTCAGCGGGCGCGCGGGGAAGGCGGGGGCGGGCTGGGCCCGGGCGGCCGGGGCCAGCGCAAGGGCTGCCGCGGCGCCCAGCAGGGAACGTCGTGAATGCATGGGTCTCCACCATCGGGTTGCACCGCGTTGTGGCCGCGGCGGCGCGAGTATCGGCAGCGGCGGACGCCGCTGCGATCGGGATCTTGCGAAGCCTGTCGGTTTCCTGCGTTCAGGCCGAACGCCGCAGGGCCGAAGGGGCGCAACCCCAGTGGCGGCGGAACACCTGGGCGAAGTGGGCCGCCGAGGCGTAGCCGGTCTCCTGCGCGATCTCCAGCACCGACTGGCGGCCGGTCAGCAGCAGGTGGCGCGCGTGCTGCATGCGGCGTGCCGTCACGAACTGGTGGGGCGACTGGCCGCAGCTGGCCTTGAAGCAGCGCGCGAAGTGAAAGGGGCTCAGCCCCAGCGTGGCCGCCAGCGTTTCCAGCGGCCAGGGCGCGTCCAGGCGCGATTCGACCAGGTCGGTGATCTGGCGCAGCTGGCGCCCGCTCAGAGATGCCGCCGGACGGCGGCCCGCATCGGCATGGCTGTAATGCTCCAGCAGGTGCACCGCCAGACCCATGGCCATGGCGTCGCCGAAGCCGGCCTGCAAGGAGGTGTTGCTGTCCAGCGAGGTGTGCAGCACCTCGGCGAGCGAATGCAGCAGCGCGTCGGCCTGGCCGAAGCTGCTGCGCAGCCGCCGGGTGGCGGCCCCCGTGTCGCCGGCCGCGCGCTCCAGCCACACGGGCGACAGGTCGATGTGCAGGTTGTCGCGCGGCAGCTCGCTGCGCCAGAAGGTCGGGGTGCCCGCGGGCACCAGCACGGCCTGGCCCGTGTGCCAGACGGTGTCGGCCGCGAGCGCGCCGTGCTGTTGCAAGAGGCGCGTGGGCGGGCCGCGCCGGATGACGATGCAATGCTGGCCCGTGGGCGGCACGTACAGGTCTTGCACCGGGCTGGCCTGCTCCCAGACCACCATGCCGTGCCAGGGGCGGCCCAGGCTGGAGCGCCGCACGGCGCCGGGCACGGCCTGGGCGGCCACATCGATATAAGCGTGCTCCAGCGCGCGCCAGCGTTGCGGATCGATGGCGGCGTCCAGCATGGCCGGCCTGAGGGCGGTGATGGCGGTGGTGGCGTCGGACTCAGCCCAGCGTCACGCGCGCGAACTTGCGCTTGCCCACCTGCACGACGTAGGTGCCGGCCGCGAGCTTGAGTCCCTTGTCGCTGACCACGCTGGAATCCACGCGCACGCCGCCGCCGTCGATCAGGCGGTTGCCTTCGCCGCTGGAGGCCGCCAGGCCGGCCGCCTTGAGCAGGGCGCCGATGCCCATGGGCGCACCGCTGAGCTGCACCTCGGGGATCTCGTCGGGCACGCCGCCCTTGCTGCGGTTGATGAAGTCCTGCTCTGCCGCATCGGCGGCCTGGGCGCTGTGGAAGCGCGCGGTGATCTCCTTGGCCAGCGCGACCTTGGCGTCCTTGGGGTTGCGCCCGCCGTCGACCTCGGCCTTGAGCGCGGCGATCTCGGCCTCGCTCTTGAACGACAGCAGCGTGTACCAGCGCCACATCAGCACATCGCTGATCGACAGCACCTTGGCGAACATGGTGTTGGGCGCTTCGGAGATGCCGATGTAGTTGTTCTTGCTCTTGGACATCTTCTCCACGCCGTCAAGCCCTTCGAGCAGCGGCATGGTCAGGATGCACTGGGGCTCCTGCCCGTACTCGGCCTGCAGGTGGCGGCCCATGAGCAGGTTGAACTTCTGGTCGGTGCCGCCCAGTTCCAGGTCGCTCTTGAGCGCGACCGAGTCGTAGCCCTGCAGCAGCGGGTACAGGAATTCGTGCAGGCTGATCGAGGTGCCGGCGCGGAAGCGGTCGTGGAAGTCGTTGCGCTCCATCATGCGCGCCACGGTGTACTTGGCCGCCAGCTGGATCAGGCCGCGCGTGCCCAGCGGGTCGCTCCACTCGCTGTTGTAGCGGATCTCGGTCTTGGACGGATCCAGCACGAGGCTGGCCTGCTTGTAATAGGTCTGGGCGTTGGCTTCGATCTGCTCGCGCGTGAGCGGCGGGCGCGTGCTGTTGCGGCCCGATGGGTCGCCGATCGTGGTCGTGAAGTCGCCGATCAGGAAGATCACAGTGTGGCCCAGATCTTGCAGCTGGCGCATCTTGTTCAGCACCACGGTGTGGCCGATGTGGATGTCCGGCGCGGTCGGGTCCAGGCCCAGCTTGATGCGCAGCGGCTGGCCGCTGGCCTCGGCCTTCTGCAGTTTCCTGATCCAGTCGGCCTGGGGAATGAGTTCGTCGCAACCGCGCAAGGTCACTGCCAGGGCGTGCTGTACACGATCGCTCAACGATTGAATGCTCTCGTTAATTTTGTCTACAGACGTGTCCATTAGGGTTATCCATTTGTTGCAGGCCGGTGACGTCGATATACTGCGCCCGGTTTTTTGGTGCAATTTTAGGTTGCGCTGTAAGACGAAAACCCGATCTCTTGCAATCCGCCGCGGCGGGTTCGCTTCCGTTTCTTCCTTCGTTCAGGGGACAAGCTTTTGAAAAACGGGCTGGCCACCGTTCTCGATTCCGTTGTGCCTTTCTTGCGGCGCCACCCCAAACGTCTGACTGCCTTGTTGGCTGCCGTGCTGCTGTGCGGCGGCGGCGGCGCCTTTGCCGTGGCCTCGCTCGGCCCTGACGTGTCCGACATGCCGGTGCGCGAGCTCACGCAGAGCGTCACGCCGCTGGCGCTGGACACGCAGATCGAGGCGCTGGACCTGCACCGCTTCAACCTCTACCGGACCGAGACCACACGCTCCAGCGACACCGCGCGTTCGCTGCTGGACCGCCTGGGCATCGCCGACACGGCTGCCGTGGCCTATCTGAGCCGCGATGCGCGCGTGCGCCAGAACCTGCTGGGCCGCGCCGGCCGGCTGGTCACGGCCGAGGCCGCCGACGACCACAGTCTGCAACGCCTGAGCATGCGCTGGATCACCAGCCCCGACGCCACGGTGTTCCAGCGCCTCGTGGTCGAGCGCACGCCGCAGGGCTTCACGTCCCGCATCGAGCAGGCGCCGCTCACGGCCGGCAGCCAGCTGGCCAGCGGCGTGATCACGTCCTCGCTGTTCGCTGCGACCGACGACGCCGGCCTGCCCGAATCGGTGGCCTCGCAGATCGCCGAGATGTTCTCGGGCGACATCGATTTCCGCAGCGCGCTGCGCCGCGGCGACCGCTTCTCGGTGGTCTACGAGACGCTGGAGGCCGACGGCGAGGTGCTGCGCGCCGGCCGCGTGCTGAGCGCCGAGTTCGCCAACAACGGCAAGGTGTTCCAGTCCATGTGGTTCCAGGAGCCTGGCCAGAAGGGCGGCTACTACGGCCTGGACGGCCAGAGCCTGCGCCGCGCCTTCCTGGCCTCGCCGATGGAGTTCTCGCGCGTGACCAGCGGTTTCGCCAACCGCTTCCATCCCATCCTCAAGCAATGGCGCGCGCACCTGGGCGTGGACTACGGCGCGCCCACCGGCACGGCCGTGCGCACCGTGGGCGATGGCGTGGTCGAGTTCGCCGGCGTGCAGAACGGCTTCGGCAACGTCATTTATGTCAAGCACCGCAACGACATGGTGACGGTTTACGCCCATCTCTCGCGCATCCTCGTCAAGAAGGGCGAGCGCGTGGAGCAGGGCCAACACATCGGCGCCGTCGGCGCGACAGGCTGGGCGACCGGCCCGCACCTGCACTTCGAATTCCGCGTGAACGGCGAGCACCAGGACCCCATGGTCATGGCCCGGCAGGCCGAGGCCGGTACCGTGTCGGCCGCGGCCAAGGCCGCGTTCGAGCGTCAGGCCTCCGTCATGCGCCAGCTGCTGGCGACGGCCGGCGCAGTCCAGCAGGCCAGCGCACAGTAAGCCGGCGATGGCCGAGCGCTTCATCGGCCTGATGTCCGGCACCTCGCTGGACGGCGTGGACGGCGTGCTGGCCGAAGATGCAGGCCAGGGCCTGCGCGTGCTGGCCCATGTGGCGGCCCCGTTCGACGCCGCGCTGCGCGCCGAGCTGCTGGCCCTGAACACGCCCGGCGACAACGAGCTGCACCGCGCAGCGCTGGCTGCCAACGGCGTGGCGCAGGCCTACGCCCAGGTCGTGCGGCAGCTGCTGCAGCATGCGGGCCTGGCGCCCGCCCAGGTGCGTGCCATCGGCGCCCATGGCCAGACCGTGCGCCACCAGCCCCAGGCATTCGATGGTGTGGGCTACACGCTGCAACTGCTCAACCCTTCGCTGCTGGCCGAGCGCAGCGGCATCGCCGTCGTCGCCGACCTGCGCAGCCGCGACCTCGCCGCGGGCGGCCAGGGCGCGCCGCTGGTGCCGGCCTTCCACCAGGCGCAGTTCGGCCAGCCGGATGCCGTGCTCGCGGTGCTGAACCTGGGCGGCATCTCCAATCTCAGCGTGCTGCCGCCGCAGGGCCGGGACGCGGCCGTGCTCGGGTTCGACTGCGGGCCGGGCAATGCGCTGCTCGACCTCTGGTGCCAGCGCCACCGTGGCCAGCCCTACGACGCCGATGGCGCCTGGGCCGCCAGCGGCCGGGTGCATGCCGGCCTGCTCGCCGCGCTGCGGGCCGAGCCCTTCTTCGCCCAACCGCCCCCCAAGAGCACGGGGCGTGACCTGTTCCATGCGGACTGGCTGGCGGCGCGGCTTGCGCCGTTCCCGGGCCTGGCGCCGGCCGACGTGCAGGCCACGCTGGCCGAGCTGACGGCCGGGGTCTGCGTGGACGCCGTGCGCACGCATGCGCCCGCGGCCGCGCGGCTGGCGGTCTGCGGCGGGGGCGCCTTCAACGGCGACCTCATGCGCCGACTGCAGGCCGGCCTGCCGCGGTTGCAGGTGGTGTCGTCCCAGGCCCTGGGGCTGCCGCCGCAGCAGGTCGAGGCGGCGGCGTTCGCCTGGCTGGCCAGCCGCACGCTGCGCGGCCAGACCGGCAGCCTGGCCAGCGTGACGGGTGCGCGCGGCGCGCGCGTGCTCGGAGCGGTCTACCCCGCCTGAGCCGCCGCCGTGGTGGCGGTGTTTCCTTGCGGGAACAAAGGCTTATTTGTAACGGGAGAAAGCCCGTCGGGTTTGGACCCGCCATGGGCCGGTGTCATCATGGGCCATCCCCCCGGCGGCTGGCCGGTTGTTTTTTGAGAAAGATAGAGGATCGATGTCTTTGCTGGTGTTGGTGCTTGGCCTGTCGGGAATCGCGACCGCGGTGCTGGTCTGGTATGTGCGCTGGCGCCGCGAACGGCGTGCCGAACAGGCTCGGCTGTGGCAACAGCACCGCGAGTGGCAGTCGACGCGCCAGCACGAGCAGTCCTGAGAGGGTGTATCTAAAATGATTCACCCAGCCAGCCTAGTCGCGAGCATACGCGCTTCGGCGAGCCAGACCCAGGCCACGGGCGCCCATTTGGAGCGGTCATGGTGAGCGATGAGCCTGCGCGCACGCTCATTCCAGGCATGGGTGCGCTCGACGACCCAGCGTTTGGCCTGGACGACAAAGCCCTTGGCGGGAACCTCAGGCCACAGTTGCTGCTGCTCGGCGACGAAGGTGCCCGTCACGCGGTTGGAGGGCCGGCGCACGATCTCCACGGCAATGCCGTGGGTCTTCTCCGGATTCATCGCGCACTGGCCACCGTAGGCCGAATCTGCGTAAAGCCTCTTCAGGCCCGTCACCTTGGCACAGGCTTGCGCGACAACGCAGGTAGCACCGTCGCGGTCCTGCACGCTGGCGCAAGTGACAGTCACGGCCAGCAGCAGCCCCAGCGTGTCGACCACCAGGTGGCGCTTGCGGCCTTTGACCTTCTTG
>NZ_BMYK01000015.1:92129-141813 GCF_014652235.1 Pseudorhodoferax aquiterrae | reverse complement strand
GGCAGGCTCCAGTTCGCCCGCTTGCTGGACGGCTTTCACGGTAACGGGGTGGTGTCATTTCGGCGTGATCTGCATGACGGCGTAGTCGCCGTCGGCCATCGAGATCGTGATCTGGCGCGGCGCCGACTGCCGGCCCTGGATCGCCACCTGCACCACGAGCTTGCGCAGCGCGGGTGCGCGCGGTGCCAGCAGCAGCTGCCAGTCGGCCGGGCCGCCGCCGACCTGGGCCTCGAAGTGCCGCTCGATGGCGGCGCGGTTGCCGGTCAGCGTGCCGCGGATGGCCTCGACGATGACGGCGGCTTCGGGCACGCTGTCCAGCTGCAGCGTGCGGCTGCGGCTGCCCTGGCGCATGGTGAGTTCGTTGCCGACCACGGCGATGCTTTCGCTGCGCGGCGCCAGCGTTTCGCGCACAAAACGGTCCGGCGCCTGGAACGACAGCCGGCCCCGGCTTTCCACGGGCCGGTCCAGCAGGCTGGAATGGCGGGTTTCGGTGAAGCTCGCCTCGCCCGACTGCACCTTGGCCAGCAGCTGCATGAGTTGCGCCAGGTCGAAGGCCTGGGCGTGCAGCGCGGGCGGCAGCGCGATCAGCGTGGCCAGCAGTGTGCGGCGGTCAAGGCGAAGGGGGAGCGGGTGCATCGGCATCGCTTTGCCAGAAGTCGTAGAAGTTGAACCAGTTGTACGGCGCCTCGCGGCACATGGATTGCAGCAGCGCCACATAGCGTTCGAGCGCGGCCGCGATGGCGGCTTCCAGCTGGTCCGGCGGCACGGCGCGAAAGTCCACCAGCGGCTCGAAACGCAAGCTGTAGCGGTTGCCGCCATGGTAGAGGCCGGCCATGAAGAACACCCTCTGGCGCAGCATGGCCGCAAGCCGCAGGGGGCCATCGGAGAAGGGCGCGGGCCGCCCCAGAAAGGGCAGTGTGCGCGTGCGCGAGCGGCCCGATGCGGCGCCCGGCAGCGTGCGGTCGGCCAGCAGGCCGGCCATGCCGCCTTCGTCCAGCCAGCGCCGCAGCGCCAGCATGGCGCCGGGCCGGCCCAGCGCGATGGTGTGCAGCTGGGCCTGCGGCGCGATGGCCTGCAGCGTGGCGTTGATGAGGCGCGCGTTGTCCTCGTACATGAGCATGGCCGCACGCGTGCCCACGCCCTGGGCCGCGGCGCGCAAGGCCTCGAAGCTGCCCAGGTGCGCGCCCATCAGCACCACGCCCTTGCCCTCGGCCAGCACGGCCTCGACGTCCGGCACGTTGCGCGTGTCGAATTCGAACTGCGCCAGCCGGCCCTGCAGCAGGTAGACGCGGTCGAGCACGGTCGCGGCGAAGGCGTGGATGTGGCGGTAGCTGTCGCGCCAACCAGCCGGGCGTTGCAGCACCTGGGTGAGGTACTGGCGCGAAGCACGGCGCGCACGGCCGTTGGCGAGCAGGAAGTACAGCGCGATCGGATGCAGCACCAGCCGGGCCACCGGCCGGCCTGCGTGCACGGCGATCATGCGCATGAGCCGCAGCACCCAGAGATTGCTGCGTTCGCGCTGGCGGGCCCAGTCCGCCGGAGGCGCCGGGCTGCTCACGGCGTCGCCCCTTCGAACTGCCCGCTGGCCGCCAGCCGGTCGCCGTGGCCGCGGTCGCGCACCGCGAAGCGCAGGCCGCGGCCGCTGGCGTCCAGTTCGACCGCCAGCTCGGCGCCAGGCCGCACGGGCGCCAGGAACTTGACGTTGGCCAGGCGCGGCGCAGGACCCAGGCGCTGGGCGAGCGCGCCGTCGGCCAGCACGGCCTCCAGCACCTCGGCCAGCAGCGCCACGCCGGGCAGCAGCGGCTGGCCTGGGAAGTGGCCGGCGAAGGCCGGGTGGTCGACGGGAATCCGCAGCGCCAGCAGCTGCATCACGGCGCGAGCTGGCGCCTGGCCCACTCGCCGAAGGCGATCGCGGGCAGCTTGCCGGTGGAGGGTTCGCGCGGCAGGGCGGGCACGGCCACGGTGCGGCGCGGCAGGAAGACCGCGTCCACGCGCGGGCGCAGGTGGGCCAGCACGGCCTGCTGCAACGCGGCCGGCGTGAGGCCGGGCGCGACGACGAAGGCCACCAGTCGGGTCACAGCGCCGTCGAGCTCGTCGGCCGGCAGCCAGAAGGCGCCGTCGACCACGCCGGGCACGCTGTTGAGGTGGAAGTTCAGGTGCGCGAGCGAGTTGCGCTTGCCGGCGATGTTGATGAGGTCGTTGGAGCGGCCCAGCAGGCGAAAGCGCGTGGGCTCCAGCACCTCGAGGATGTCGGCCAGCGGTGTCGCCTGCACCACATGGCCGCCTTGCACCTGGGTGCGCTCGCCGTCGCCGGACAGCCGCAAGCCGTCGTAGGTGCGCCATTCGGGCCCGTCCGTGGTACGCCGCGTGGCGACCTGGCCGGCCTCGGTGCAGCCGTAGATCTCCACCAGCTGGCCGCGCAGCATGGCTTCGGCGCGTGCGGCCAGCTGCGGCGACAGCGGGGCCGTGGCGCTCAGCACGATGTCCACCGTCGGCAAGGCGATGCCGGCCTCCAGCAGCATGCGCAGGTGGAACGGCGTGGTGACCAGCATGCGCGGGCGCGGCAGGCGGGCCAGGGCGGCGGCGATGTCGGCCGGGTAGAAGGGCCGCTCGGCGTCGAAGGCCGCGCCGCCCAGCAGCGCGATCAGCACCGTGGACTCGAAGCCGTACATGTGCTGCGGCGGCACGGTGGCCACGAGGTTCAGGCCTTGCAGCTCGGGCCGGCCCAGGTGCTCGGCCAGGCGCTGCGCGCCTTCCACGGTGCAGTCCACGAGCGGGCCCCAGTGCTTGGCATGCGGCACGGGCTGGCCCGTGGAGCCCGAGGTCAGCACATGGGCGACGAGTTGTTCGCGCGGCAGCGCCGGCGCAGCCTGGGCCCGGGCGTCGCCGGCACCGGTGGCGACCACCTGCGGCAGATCGACCTCGTGGCCGGGCGCATCGACCAGCGCATAGGCCTGCGGGAACAGCGCGCGCAGCCGCGCCACCGTCGCGCTCTGGTGGTTGGGCGGCATCAGGTTGGCCTGGCCGCGCAACATGGCCGCACCCAGGCCGACGGCGAAGCGGTAGCGGTCGCCCGAGAGGTTCAGCATCGCGCCTTCGGCGGGCAGCTGCGCGGCCAGGGCCTGCACGTCGGCAAGGTAGCGCCGGCGCGCGATCGGCTGGCCGGCACGCCAGGCCAGCGGCGCGTCCAGGTCGGTGCCGGTGACGAGCGTGCTCATTGGACGGTGTCGTGCTGTGCCGGCTTGCCGCTGTGCATGTAGCTGCGGATCGCGTCGGCCAGGCTGGCGCGTTCGAACTCGGGGTGCAGGCGGTAGCGCAGCCAATATTCGCCGCCGAACAGGACGGCCACGGCCAGCGGCGTCAGCACGTTGGCGAACACGGCCCAGGCTTCGAACGGGGCGAAGGCGTACAGGCCCAGCGACAGCAGCGCCGTGGCGACGAAGTACAGCGTCCAGATGCCCGTGAGCCGGCGCGTGTACGCCGCCATGGCCGGCGTGAAGTTGCGGTGCACGCGGCGCGCCAGCTGGGTGATCAGCGCCTCGTGGCCGGCGCGCAGCGTGCCGCCGAAGCCCACCGCCAGGAAGAGGTTGATGCCCACGTGCTGGGCCAGGTAGAGCAGGCGGTCCGACAGCGGCGTGCGCAGGCTGGCCTGGCCGCACAACGCGGCCAGCGAGAGTGCGGCCAGCAGCGCCAGCGGGCGCTGGCCGCCGCGCCAGGCGCCGCAGGCGACGGCCAGCAGCATGGGCGCCAGCACGCCCACGGCGTTCCAGGGCGAGGCCGGCGCTGCGGTCATGAGCCAGTGCGAGGCCGCGGTGTAGCTCAGGGCCAGGGCCAGCACGGCGAGGATGCGGACGGGCATGGGGATCGGGGGCAGGGCAGGGCGGCGGCGCAGGTCCACCGCGCGTGGCTAGCCGGCCTCGGTGCGGTGCGCCGCGATGTGCTCGGCCAGGCTGGCCAGCGAGCCGAAGATGCGCACGTTGTCTTCGTCGTCCGAGCGCAGCTGAAAGCCGTAGCGCTGCGACACCACGAGGGCCACTTCGAGGATGTCGATGGAGTCCAGGCCCAGGCCTTCGCCATAGAGCGGGGCGGCCGGATCGATGGATTCCGGTGCGACTTCCAGGTTCAGGGCCTCGACGAGGAGGGCCGCCACTTCGCGTTGCAGATCGGTCTGGGTCGGGTTCATGGGGTCAGGGGTCGGTTGGCGGCATGGGGCCTGGCGCCGGCCCTGCGGCGGCCCTGCGACGGGCGCGAAGTATAGCGGCCGGCTGCGCCGCGCCCTGCAGTGCCGGCGCCGTCCGACATGCCTGCTTCGGGCAGATCGCTACAGTGCCGGCCATGAACACTGCACGTCCTTCCTCCCCATGGTTCCGGCTGCCGGCACTGGCCTTGTGCGCGGTTCTGGCCGGTTGCGCCGCCAACGTCGAGCGCCCCGGTGCGGCCGGCGGCACCGCCTTGCAGGTCCCGGCGCGCGCGCAGGCCAGCGTGGCGCTGGTGGTGCGCGCGGCCCATCCCGAAGTGGCCAGGTCTTCGGACTGGCAGGCGCTGCGCGGGGCCTGGCGCGACGCCATGGCCGAGGCCGCGCGCGCGGCGGGCAAACAGTTCCAGTACCTGGAGAACGAGCCGCAGAGCGCGCCGGCCGGCAGCACGCTGGTGGTGGTGCAGGTCAAGGACTACCGCTACCTCAGCACCGGTGCGCGCTACGGCCTGGGCGTGATGACCGGCAATGCCTACGTCAACGCCGACGCATCCTTCTACGTGGGCCCGGGCCGCACGGCCGTGGGCCAACGCAGCTACAGCACCTCGAGCAGTGCATGGCAGGGCATTTTTTCGGCCATGACCGACAAGCAGCTGGCCAGCATCAGCGCGGCCATGCTCAAGGACATCGACGGCGGCTGAGCCTCAGCGCAGCGGCTCGGGCGCAGGCGTGGGCGGGCCCACGCGCAGGAAGTTGTTGATGCACTGCACGCCCTCGACGTCCGCCGCGATGTTCAGGGCCAGCACGATGACCTGCTGGCTGGACACACCGCCGGACAGCGTCGCGACGCCATTGCTCACGCGCGCGTCGATCTGCTCGGACAGCAGCTTCTTGCGGAACTTGAGCTTGCTGGCCAGCTTCATGCCCAGGCCCTGATCGCGGAAGAACCCGCTGTCGCCGGCGCGGCAGCTGGCGCTGGTCTTGGCGCGTGCGGCGGCCGACAGGGTGGTCTCGGAAGGCTCGTCGGCGAAGGCCGGGGCGCAGGCCAGGGCGGCGCAGACGAGGACGGAACATGCGAACTTCATGCAGTGGACTCCGGTGGCTCGGGGACCGCATTGATAGCACGGTCCGGCCGCAGCGTCGGTCGGACGGCGCCGCATGCGGTCCGACCCGCGACGTGCATGGGGAACAATGGCGCGATGGGTGCTGCCGACTTCCTTCTTTCTCCCGCCGTTCAACAGATCCTGCAGCTCACGCTGGCCGACCCTGCCAGGCAGTTCTCGGCCGCCGACCTGGCCAAACTGTGCAAGCTCGCGCTGCCGCAGGTCGAGGAGACCGTCGGCCATCTGCTCGCCCACGGCGTGCTGCGGCGCGGCGAGCCCTGCGAGGGCCAGCCCGAGACGGTCGGCATCGACCAGGGCTTCGTGTTCTACCCTGAGCTGCGCCGCATCGCGCTCAAGTCCTTCGCCGCGGCCGAGCCGCTGCGCGCGATGCTGCAGTCCAAGTTCCGGGCCTCGGTGCAGCGCGCCTTCCTGCTCGGCGAGGACACCGAAACCGGTGCCTTGCAGCTCTTGCTGGTCTACGCCGATCTGGCACCGGAGCGCGAGGCGCTGGACCAGGCCTTGCGCAGGCTGCTCAAGTCCGGCGCGCTGCGCCAGCATGTGCAGGCCGACGTGGTGCCGGCGCGGCGCTTCGAGGCCCTGCGGCGCGGCGACGCGCTGCACGCCCGGCTGGCGGCGGACGGCTGCATCGACATCTCGCCGACCGGACCCAGGAAGCCCCGTGCCGCGCCCGCGCCGCCCATGGGCCTGCTGGCGCGGGCGCGCCGGCGCCTGGGGGGCCTGGGGTCGTAGGGGCCGTCCGCTGTAGGACCGCAGCCGGGCGCACAGGGGCCGGCCGCCGACAGCGCTGGACATGGGCCGGCGCTAGCGTACAGGCCATGCTGCTCGACACCCGCGCCACCATCACCGTCGAATGTCCCCACGCCTGCCCGGTCGTGGCCATGCTGCGCCCGCGCAGCGGCGCCGCCCAGTGGGTGGTGTCCGAGCGCTACGCCATCTTGCCCTGGGTGCGCCCGCGCGAGTACGAGGACGCCTTCGGCAACCTGTGCCAGCGCTTCACCGTGCCACCCGGACGCACCACGCTGGACGTGCAGTCGCGCGTGGAGGTCGATGCGGAACTGGCCGTCGCGCCTGACGCCGCGCCCACGCCGATCGAAATGCTGCCCGACGACGTGCTGGTCTACCTGCTGCAAAGCCGCTATTGCCCCTCGGACAAGCTCGAGGCGCGGGCGCGCGAGATCGTGGCCGGCGCGGCGCCGGGCTACGCCCAGGTGGAGACCATCCGGCGCTGGATCCACGAGAACCACGAGTACCGCTACGGCGTGAGCCAGGAGAGCACCGACGCGCTGAACACCATGCAGGCCAAGGCCGGCGTGTGCCGCGATTTCGCCCACATCGGCGCGGCGCTGTGCCGCAGCCTGCGCATTCCGGCCCGCATCGTCGTGGGCTACCTGCACCAGCTCGACCCCATGGACCTGCACGCCTGGTTCGAGGCCTTCGTGGGCGGGCGCTGGTACAGCTTCGACGCGACCCAGACCGCGCCGCGCGGCGGCCGCGTCGTGATGGCCTATGGGCGCGACGCGGCCGACGTGGCCTTCCTGTCCAACTACGCCGACATGACGGTGGTGGACATGCAGGTCCGCGTGGACTTGGCCGAAGAGGCTTGACCGCGGTCGCACAAGACCTTCGCGAGCCCAGGTCAAACCCTGCATCCGGCCAGGGTGTACACTCGCGGGCCTGCCGTGACGTGCTCTCCCACACGGCAGATGTCGTCCGACATGCACGCGCCCCCACTGCGGGCCCGCGCCACGCCTCCATGACCGGCCTTGCCCGGTCCTCCGCGGTCGTCGAATCCTTCCACGGAGAGCTTCACCGCTTCGGCCCCGCGCCGCAATCCCCATCGCCCGTTCGCCTTCGTCGGCCGCGGGCCCATTCATGTCACTGATTTCAAGTGCTGGCCTGACGGTCGGCAAATACCTCATTTCCCCCCTCGTGCGCGTGGCCGACGGCGGTGGCTACAGCGCCTCCGTGTCGGTCAAGAGCGGCCGCGGCAGCGGCACCCACGACCGCGTGCTGCGCCTGATCGGCCGCTTCCGCACGCCGGAGACCGCCCGCAGCCACGCCCTGGCCGAGGGCATGGCCTACATCCGCCCGCGCTTCGGCGCGTCGGGCTTTCCCCTTTGCAACCAAGGAGCCGAATGAGCAAGGAAGAACTGA
Organism: Pseudorhodoferax aquiterrae; assembly: GCF_014652235.1. Taxonomy (GTDB): domain Bacteria; phylum Pseudomonadota; class Gammaproteobacteria; order Burkholderiales; family Burkholderiaceae_C; genus Pseudorhodoferax; species Pseudorhodoferax aquiterrae. The sequence continues at coordinate 134,340 of NZ_BMYK01000015.1, read as the reverse complement.
TCGAGATGCGCGGCAAGGTGGACGAAGTCCTGCCCGACTCCCGCTTTCGCGTGACGCTGGAGAACGGCCACAACCTCGTGGCCTACACCGGCGGCAAGATGCGCAAGCACCGCATCCGGATCCTGGCGGGCGACAACGTCTCGCTGGAACTGTCTCCCTACGATCTCACCAAGGGACGGATCACCTTCCGCCACCTCGAACCCCGCGCCGGCGGCGCACCTGCCCGCCCGCAATACCGGCGCTGAACCCGCCAACCACCAAGGAATCACCATGAGCACACGCATCTACGTCGGCAACCTCGCCTACACCATCACCACCGACGCCCTGCGCGAAAACTTCTCCGCCTACGGCGAAGTCAAGTCCGCCCAAGTCATGCAGGACCGCGACAGCGGCCGCTCCAAGGGCTTCGGCTTCGTGGAGATGGCCACGGCCCAAGAAGCCCAGGACGCCATCAAGGCCCTGAACGGCGCCATGGCCGATGGCCGCGCGCTGACGGTCAACGAGGCCCGTCCTCGTGAAGAAGGCGGCGGCGGCCGCGGCTTCGGCGGCGGTGGCGGTGGCCGCGGCGGCTACGGCGGTGGCCGCAGCAGCTACTGATCGCCAGGGCGCTTGCGCCTGCGCACCTTCTGCAGAACCGCCTTCGGGCGGTTTTTTCGTTTCCGGGCCCGAGACGCTTATCCCGGATCGAGGTGGGCAAGGCTGTGGACAAGCCCTGGGGAATCTTCGCAAAGCCAGACCTGGCGCGGGCTGCGACAGGATGCCTGCGAAACAGGCAGCCCGGGCCCAACGTGCGGCCCGCACTGCCTGCATAAGGTTCTAACGATTGGTTCGTTCCCTTGCGCCAGGGAACTGCACACAATCCGCCCGACCTTTGCGGTGGCCTGGCCACAGTCTCTTGCAGGAGTTGTTTCCATGGCCGATGCCGTGACCCTTTCATCCGACCCAGCCACCCCCGCCGCCTGGGCCCGGCGCGTGCTGGACGTGACCGCCCGCGCCTGGCAGCTGGCGCCACGTTCTGCCCAGGCACTGGCCCGTCGCGCCCCCCGTGGCTACGTGCCGCGCCGCGCCCGCCTGCGCGCTGCGGCCCTGGCGGCGCTGCGGCCCGCCGTGCCCGTGCTGCTGGCGCATTCCTGGTGAGCGCGCCCATGGACATCCAGGCCATCAACCGCGTGCAGCTGCCGTTCCCGCCGGCCCTGGCCAGCGCGGTCACGCATTTTTACGGCGAGCTGCTGGGCCTCACGCGGATGCCGCAGCCACCCGGCCCGGTATTGCGCTTCGCTGCGCGCGGCCAGCGCGTGGACCTGGTCCCGACCGAGCAGGCTGCCGCGGCGCCCGGGCTCACGCCGCTGTCCTTCGAAGTGCAGGGCCTGCCGCAGTTGCGCAAGCGCCTGCTCGATGCGGCCTTCCCGCTCGAGGAACACCAGCCGCTGCCGGGCTACCTGCGCTTTTTCGTGCACGATCCGGCCGGCAACCGGCTCGAGTTCGTCGAGCCGGATGTGAGTTGAGATTCCCCCCGTTTGGACTTCTCACAGCGTGTAGAAGTCCCATACCCCCCAAGGGGGTGCCGCCAGCGGCCTGGCAAAGCCAGTTCCGCGGCGGCCGCTGGCATGGCCTGCTACGCGGCCTTCGGAACCAGGGCCTGCGTGCGGGCATCGGTATCCTGCCGACGGCGCAATGCGCGATCAGAAACTGAACTAAACCGAGGAGAGACCTATGTCCAACGACTGGAAATTCGAGACCCTGTCGGTCCACGCCGGCTATTCGCCCGACCCGACCACGCGTGCCGTGGTGCCGCCGATCTACCAGACGGCCGCCTACGCCTTCGACAGCGCGCAGCATGGCGCGGACCTGTTCGACCTCAAGGTGCCGGGCAACATCTATACGCGCATCATGAACCCGACGCAGGACGTGCTGGAGCAGCGCGTCGCGGCGCTGGAGGGCGGCATCGCCGCGCTGGCGCTGGCCTCGGGCCAGGCGGCCGTGACCTACGCGGTCCAGACCATCGCCGAGGCCGGTGACAACATCATCAGCAGCACGGCGCTGTATGGCGGCACCTACAACCTGTTCGCCCACACGCTGCCGCAGTTCGGCATCACCACGCGCTTCGCCGACCACCGCGACCCGGCCAGCTTCGAGAAGCTGTTCGACGACCGCACCAAGGCCGTGTTCGTCGAGTCGCTCGGCAACCCGGCCGGCAACGTGACCGACATCGCCACCATCGCGGAGATCGCCCACCGCCACGGCGTGCCGCTGATCGTGGACAACACCGTGCCCTCGCCCTACCTGAGCCGGCCGATCGCGCACGGCGCCGACATCGTCGTGCACTCGCTGACCAAGTACCTGGGCGGCCATGGCAACAGCATCGGCGGCGCCATCGTCGACTCCGGCAAGTTCCCCTGGGCCCAGCACAAGCAGCGTTTCAAGCGCCTGAACGAGCCCGACGTGAGCTACCACGGCGTGGTCTACACCGAGGCCCTGGGCCCGGCCGCCTACATCGGCCGCGCGCGCGTGGTGCCGCTGCGCAACACGGGTGCGGCGATCTCGCCGTTCAACGCCTTCCTGATCCTGCAGGGCATCGAGACGCTGGCGCTGCGCATGGACCGCATCACGAGCAACACGCTGGCGCTCGCGCAACACCTGCAAGGGCATGCCAAGGTCGGCTGGGTCAACTATGCCGGGCTGGAAGACCATCCCGAGCACGGCCTGGCGAAGAAGTACCTGCGCGGCACGGGCTCGGGCATCCTGACCTTCGGCCTGAAGGGGCAGGGCGGCGGCCGGGAAGCCGGTGCGCGCTTCCTCGACGCGCTGCAGCTGTTCACGCGTCTGGTCAACATCGGCGACGTGCGTTCGCTGGCCACGCACCCGGCCTCGACCACGCACCGCCAGCTCTCCCCCGAGGAACTGGCCAAGACCGGCGTGGGCGAGGACACGGTGCGCCTGTCGGTCGGCATCGAGCACATCGACGACCTGAAGGCCGACCTGGAGCAGGCGCTGGCAGCGGTCTGAGCACAGGCAGCACGGCAACAGGCCGTACGTGGTCCCCGCGAGGGGGCTGCGTGCGGCCTTTTCTTTGGCCGCGCGCTTATGCATTGGGGTTCTTTGGAAACCAGAAAACAGTCGTTTGTTCTGCAGCGCACGCGCCCTACATTCGTTCCACCCCATCCCCAACGCCCTTGTTTCCTGGAGCTTCCCCATGTCGTCCGATCTCGCCGAAATCGTCCTGCCTGCCGCCCTGGAGCACGCCCGAGCACGGGCCGCGGAGCAGGGTCTGTCCTACGCCGGCGGCGTGACGCCGCAGCAGGCCTGGCAGCTGGTGCAGGACGGCGCCGCGCAGCTCGTGGACGTGCGCTCGGCCGAGGAGCTCAAGTTCGTCGGCCAGGTGCCCGGCAGCCAGCACGTGGCCTGGGCCACGGGCACGGCGCTCACGCGCAACCCGCGCTTCGTGCGCGAGCTCGAGGCCAGGCTGGCCAAGGCCGGCGGCAAGGACGCCGTGGTGCTGCTGCTGTGCCGCAGCGGCAAGCGCTCGGTGCTGGCCGCCGAGGCCGCGGCCAAGGCCGGCTTCAGCAACGTCTACAACGTGCTCGAGGGCTTCGAGGGCGAGATCGATGCCAACGGCCAGCGTGGCCATGGCGACGGCTGGCGCTTCCACGGCCTGCCCTGGCAGCAGGACTGAACACCGCACCGGGCCTCGGCGCCCACGATCCGCCAACACCAACAAGGAAAAGATGTGGCCCAGTTCGAAGTTGCAGACATCGTGCGCGCGCTGCATGGCGTGCGCGACGAATGGCGCGCCGCGCAGAAGCGCTCGCGCGAACCCGGTGGCCGGGAGTTCCCCTCGCGCGACGCGCTGGCCCGCATCGTTGAGGGCCTGAAGGGCGTGCTGTTCCCGATGCGCCTGGGCCCGCCGGACCTGCGCGTGGAAAGCGAGGACTACTACGTCGCCCACGAGCTCGACACCGCGCTGCACGGCCTGCTGCAGCAGGCCCGGCTCGAGCTGAACTACGCGCACCGCCATGCCCCCCTGCCTGCCGAGCAGATCGACCAGCAGGCGTTGCAGGCCGTCAAGGCCTTCGCCGCCAGCCTGCCGGCCACGCGCCGCCTGCTCGACAGCGACGTGCTGGCCGCCTTCCACGGCGACCCGGCCGCGGGCAGCGTGGACGAGGTGCTGCTGTGCTACCCGGGCGTGCTGTCCATCATCCACCACCGTCTGGCGCACACGCTGTACGGCCTGGGCCTACCGCTCTTGGCGCGCATCATCGCCGAGCTGGCCCACGCGCAGACCGGCATCGACCTGCACCCCGGCGCCAGCATCGGCGCGGGCTTCTTCATCGACCACGGCACCGGCGTCGTGATCGGCGAGACGGCCGTGATCGGCCAGCGTGTGCGCATCTACCAGGCCGTGACGCTGGGCGCCAAGCGCTTTCCCGCCGATGGCGACGGCACGCTCAAGAAGGGCCTGCCGCGCCATCCGCTGGTGGAGGACGACGTGGTCATCTATGCCGGCGCCACCATCCTGGGCCGCGTGACCATCGGCGCCGGCGCCGTGATCGGCGGCAACGTCTGGATCACCGACGACGTGCCGCGCGGCGCCAGCGTGACCCAGGCCAGCCTGCAGGCCGCACCCTTGCCGCGCTGAGCCATGAGCAGCCTGGTCGAGCATTTCGGCATCGCCGTGCGCCAGCTGCGCGAGCAGCGCGGCTGGTCGCAGGAGCATCTGGCCGCGCTGTCGGACCTGAACCGCAGCTACGTGGGCGAAATCGAGCGCGGCCGCGTCATCGTGTCCATCGTGACCGTGCAGAAGCTGGCGGTGGCGCTGCAACTGGAGCCGGCCTCGCTGCTGGCGCGCGGCGAACAGGTGGCGTCCGTGCGGCGTGCACACCGCGACGCCTTGGCGGCTATAGGCGGTTGAAGCGCCTACCGACAGGCCAGACACTGGCCGCCGTCCTTCTTGTGTACACCCCTGGAGTTTGAATGACTGCAACCGTAGGCGGCACCGTCGCCCTGGGCGATAGCGCCGCACGCCAACTCGCCAACGCCACCAAGACCGTTCCCCAGCTCGCGACCATCACGCCACGCTGGTTGACGCATCTGCTGCAGTGGGTGCCGGTGGAGGCGGGCATCTACCGCCTGAACAAGGTCAAGAACCCCGAGGCCATCAAGGTCACCTGCACGGCCAAGGAGAGCGAGAACCAGCTGCCGCGCACCTTCGTCGACTACGAGGAACACCCGCGCGAGTACTTCCTGAACGCCGTCAGCACCGTGCTGGACGTGCACACGCGCGTCTCCGACCTCTACAGCAGCCCGCACGACCAGATCAAGGAGCAGCTGCGCCTGACGATCGAGACGATCAAGGAGAACCAGGAGAGCGAGCTCATCAACAACCCGGATTACGGCCTCCTGGCCCAGGTCACGGACGAGCAGCGCATCTTCCCGCTGTCCGGCGCACCGACGCCCGACGACCTCGACGAGTTGCTGACCAAGGTCTGGAAGGAGCCCGCTTTCTTCCTCGCGCACCCGCTGACGATCGCCGCCTTCGGCCGCGAAGCCACCCGCCGCGGCACGCCGCCGCCCACCGTGAGCCTGTTCGGCTCACAGTTCATCACCTGGCGCGGGGTGCCGCTGATTCCTTCGGACAAGGTGCCCGTGGCCGACGGCAAGAGCAAGATCATCCTGCTGCGCGTGGGCGACAAGCGCCAGGGCGTGGTCGGCCTGTTCCAACCCGGGTTGGCGGGCGAGCAGGGCCCGGGCCTGTCGGTGCGCTTCATGGGCATCAACAACCACGCCATCGCCTCCTACCTGATCTCGCAGTACTGCTCGCTGGCCGTGCTGACGCCCGACGCGCTCGCGGTGCTGGACGACGTGGAAATCAACCGCTACCACGACTACTCGGTGCTGGACACCTATAAATGAGTACCCCCCGTTTGGACGGACTCACTGCGTGTAGCCGTCCAATACCCCCCAGGGGGCGCGCCCAGCGGCCTGGCAGAGCCAGTTCCGCGGGTGCACTCGCATGGCCTGCTCCGCGGCCATCTGAACCATTGATTGCGTCGGCCGTCGTCTGCGATGCGTCCGACGCGCTTTATCCAAGGTCGTCCACATGACCATCGCTTCTCTGCCGTCCCAGGCTGTGGGGCCGGAGGCGCCGATCGATCCCGCGGTGCTCGCGCGCATGGCCAACGCCTTGTTCGCGGCCTTGCCAGGCTCGCCCCCTTCATCCGTTCCCGCATTGGGTTCGGCGGGCGTGCCGGCCGGCGTGCAGGCACCCGTGAACATCGCGCCGCCGGGCTCGCCGCTGGTCAGCCCGGCGGGCTTCGGACCCTCGGTGCCTGGCACGCCCATCCCGCAGGGCATCGCGCCCGGCGCCAACCTGCTGCCGGCCTCGCCGACGCCGCTGGCCTCGCTGGCCCACCGCGCACCGGCGCTGCTGCCGCACGCCCAGGCCGGCAACGGCCTGCCCGACACCGTGGTCAGCGCCTTGCCGGCCTACGAGCCGCGTTTCGGCGGTGCCGCACTCGGCGTGCCAGAAGCCTCCGGTGCCACGGCCCAGCAGGCCGCCATGCACCCGGCCACAGGCGCCGTGCCGTACTACTTCCTCGACACGTCGCACGGCCATCCTGCGGCTGGCGGAGCCGACCCGCTGGATGCGCTGGCCGGCCTGCCATTCACGGGCCACACCGCGCCGCCGCAGGCCGCCGGCATCGCGGAAGGCAGCGGCGTGCCGCAGACCGCGCCGTCCGCCGAGCCGAGGTTCTACTTCGTCGACGCGGTCGTGCTGCCGAGCGGCTACGTAACGCCCGCCAAGCCTGCTCCCCATGGGACGGCACCGCTGGCCGACCCGGGCCGCCACCCGGCCTTCGACGTGAACGCCGTGCGGCGTGATTTCCCGATCCTCGCGGAGCGCGTCAACGGCCGCCAACTGGTCTGGTTCGACAACGCCGCCACCACGCACAAGCCGCGCTCGGTGATCGAGCGCATCAGCCACTTCTACGAACACGAGAACTCCAACATCCACCGCGCCGCGCACGCGCTCGCGGCCCGCGCCACGGACGCCTACGAGGGCGCCCGGGAACGGGTCCGCCAGTTCATCAACGCGCCGGACGTGAACGAGGTCATCTTCGTGCGCGGCACCACCGAGGCCATCAACCTCGTGGCCAAGAGCTGGGGCGGCCAGCACGTGGGCGAGGGCGACGAGATCATCGTTTCCCACCTGGAGCACCACGCCAACATCGTGCCCTGGCAGCAGCTGGCTGCCGCCAAGGGCGCAAAGCTGCGCGTGATCCCAGTGGACGATTCGGGCCAGGTGCTGCTGGACGAGTACCAAAAGCTGCTCAACGACCGTACCAGGATCGTGGCCGTGACCCAGGTCTCCAACGCATTGGGCACCGTGGTGCCGGTCAAGCAGATCGTGGAACTGGCGCACCGCGCCGGCGCCAAGGCGCTGGTGGACGGTGCGCAGTCGGTCTCGCACATGCGCGTGGACGTGCAGGACATCGGCGCCGACTTCTTCGTGTTCTCGGGCCACAAGGTGTTCGGTCCCACCGGCATCGGCGTGGTCTGGGGCAAGCGCGAGGTGCTCGAGGACATGCCGCCCTGGCAGGGCGGCGGCAACATGATCGCCGACGTGAGCTTCGAGAAGACGGTGTTCCAGCCGCTGCCCAATACCTTCGAGGCCGGCACCGGCAACATCGCCGACGCCGTGGGCCTGGGCGCGGCCATCGACTACGTGAACCGGGTCGGCATAGCGAACATCGCGCGCTACGAGCACGAACTGTTGGTCTACGGCATGGCGCGGCTGGGCGAGATCCCGGGCGTGCGCCTGATCGGCACGGCGCTGGAGAAGGCCAGCGTGATGTCCTTCGTGCTCCAGGGCTACAGCACCGAGGAGGTCGGCAAGGCGCTCAACGAAGAGGGCATCGCGGTGCGCACGGGCCACCACTGCGCCCAGCCCATCCTGCGCCGCTTCGGCGTGGAGACCACGGTGCGGCCCTCGCTGGCCTTCTACAACACCTTCGGCGAGATCGACCATCTCGCCACCGTGGTGCGCCGGCTGGCGTCGCAACGCCGCGCGGGCTGATCAGCCGCGGCGGCGATGGGCCGTGCCCGCCAGGCCGGCCATGCCGGCCAGCAGCAGCGCCCAGGTGCCCGGCTCGGGCACCTCGGCCACGCTGCTGATGCGCAGGTCCGACACCTCCAGCGTGGAGACCAGGTCGGTGGAGTTCACGTCCAGGATGCCGAAGGCCAGCGAATGCTCGCCCGCGCCGAAGGTGTGGCTGAACTGCCCGTAGACATCCGTGAGCGCCACGTCGGCCAGGGTCAGGAGCTGCGTGCCATCGATCACGACGAAGGCGCGGTCCAGGTAGTCCGCATCGAACAGGGCGGTACGCAGCGTCCAGGCGAAGCGGATGGTCGTGGTGCCCTGCGCGCTGAAGCTGAGCTGCAGGCCCGAGCCTTCGATGGTGTCCGCGGGCAGCAGGCCGGGCGCCAGGCCCAGCGCCGGTTCCAACGCATAGAACAGCAGGGCGCTGCCGGCGCCCGCCGGCTGCTCGCCGGACTCGACAGCGGCCGTCGTGATGCGCGCCGCGCTGGCCGAGGCGACGCTGACGTCGCCGGCCGCGGTCCACTGCCCAAAGTCGGAAGAGACGGGGGCGGCCGCGGCGCTGCCGGCCCAGAGGCTGGCAGCCAGGCTGATCAAGAGGAGGTGCTTGTGCATGGTGGTGTTCCGGGTCGTGTTCATTGCAGGCCGAAGTCGCGGCCGGGCGAGAGGCTGGCGGGGGCCACATTGCGCAAGGTGGCCAGGGTGCGGGCGGCAGTCGGTCCGGCGCTGCCGTCCACGTCGATCTGCAGCAGCGTGTCGGCGCCCGATGCCACCAGCCTGACCACGCCGAGGCCGTAGGCCTGGCTGCCGGCGCCGATCGAGGCCAGCAGCGCAGCCAGGTCGATGCGGTCCTTGCCCGGCACGAAATCGGTGATGACGTCGCCGAGGTCGCGCAGGGACTGGTACACGAACACGTTGCGGCCACCGCCGCCGGTCAGCGCGTCGGGGCCGGCGCCGCCGATCAGGATGTCGTCGCCCGCCGTGCCGACGAGCATGTCGCGGCCCGCCGTGCCGGTGAAGGTCTTCGCGTAGTTCAGGCCGATGACCACCGGGTCGTGGTCCGAGGAGCGGTAGGGCGAGACCTGGTACGGATCGGCCGGGCAGAGGGCGCCGCTGCAGGTCTGCGGTGCCTTGAACTCCAGGTTGTAGTCGGCCAGCGCCGTCTCGTCGGCATTGATGTGCCACAGCACGGCACGGTTCACGCGGGCCGACAACGTGCCGCTGGCCAGCGCGTGGTCCAGCCGGCCGGCCGCACCGTCGAACACGTAGGAATAGCCCGAGGCGTCGAAGCGGCCGATCTGGTCGACGAAGCCGTTGCCGGTCAAGGCGACGACCGGGTCTTCCTGGGCGTAGGCGTTGAAGTCGCCGACCAGCAGTGCATCGTTGCTGCCCGAGGCCGCCTGGCGCTGCGCCACGAACATGGCCAGGCGCCGGGCCTGCTGCACGCGCTGCGCGTTCCAGCAGCCCTGGCCGTCGCCGGCGTCGGTGTTGCCGGCGGCGTCGGCATCGCCCGCGGCCGGGCAGCTGCTCTTGGACTTCAGATGGTTGACGAACAGCGTGAAGCGCTCGCCGCTGGCGAGGCTGAAGGTCTGCGCCAGGGTGGGGCGGTTGTTGACCGGGTCGGCATCGCTGACGGCCGGTCCGACCGGCGTGAGCCTCGCGGGCTTGTAGACCATCGCGACGCGGATCGCGTCGGTGCCCGTGCCCTCGGCCGGCACGGTGGTGGCACGGTAGGTGTTGGCACCCATGCGGGCGTTCAGCGCGTCCACCAGGTTCTGCACGGCGACGTTGCCGTTGTTCTGGATCTCCATGAGGCCCAGCGCGTCGGCATCGATCGCGGCCATGGCCTCGACGATCTTGGCGCGCTGGCGCTGGAACTCCTCCAAATTGCTGGCACCGCGGCAGTTGCTGGCGCTGACCGCGCTGCCCAGCGTGCAGCCCTGGCCGGTCTGGCCGCTGGCGGTGGTGCCGTTGGTGAACGTGGTGAAGTAGTTCAGCACGTTGAAGCTGGCGACCTTGACGCTGCCGCCCACGTCCGGCGGCGCGGCCGTGCGCGGATTGCCCGTGCTGAAGCTCGGCGCGACGGTCGGGTGGATCTTGTAGTCGCCGAAGCCCGTGCTGCTGTTGGTCGCGAGGCCATAGTCGATCACGCCGGTGATGGAGCCGGTGCGGTCGCCGGCGCGCGGCAGCGCGTCGGCGCCGAGGTAGGGTGTGGGGTCGGGGTTCTGCAGGCTGCTGCCGTCGTCGAGGATGATGCGGCGGCGCGCGTTCTCATCGGCCAGCGCGTCGGCCTGGGGCCCCGGGCGAAAGCGGTTGGTCGGCGTCTCCAGCCGGCCGCCCACGGCCAGCGTCAACTGGCCGTAGCGGCCCTGGAAGTAGTTCTGCTGCACCGTGAACGGGCCGGTCAGCGTGACCAGCATGCCCTCGTAGCGCTCCAGCTCGCCGTCGACGGCTTCGGGCAGGTTCACGGCGGTCGGTGCGATCGCGAAGCCGCTGTTGAGGAAGCCCACGGCGCTGACGCCGCTCAGCTGCGTCACGGTGCGGGCCAGCGTGTCGGCATTGCTGGCGGCGCCGGTGTTGAACTCGGCCACGCTGGCCGTCACCTCGACCAGGTTGCCGACCACGGCCGCCGGGAAGCTGGCCTGGTTCGTGAATACGAAGATGCCGTCCGAGCTCAGCGGGTTGTTGTCGCCCACCGGGTCCTGCAGGAAGAAGCCGTTGTTCGTGCGCAGGGTCACGACGCCGCGCGTGCGCACCAGCCTGCCCACCATGGCGCTCTTGGCGCCCGTACCCTGGATCTCGTAGATCGCCGCGGCCACGGGCTGCGCGGGGCCGCTGTCGCCGCTGCACGGGGCGGCGGCGGTGGCGCTGTTGCGCGGCGCGGGGGCCGTGACCGTGAAGTCGCTGGCGTTGTTGCCGCTGTCGGTGCAGCCGCCGGCGTTGCGCAGCGCCGCCGTGGTGTTGGACAGCGCCGCGGTCGGACTGCCTTCGGTCGGCGTCGCGCTGCCAAAGCTCATGATGTCGACCACCGCAGCGCCGGTCGGTGCGGTGCCGGACAGCGCGCTGGCGTTGCTGACCAGCGCCACCTTGCCGTTGCTGCCCGACATCGCGATGGCGCCGTTCACATCGCCGGCCACGTCGACCGTGCCGCCGGCGCCCTCGGCCTGGCGCACGAGCAGGTAGCGGCCGGGCTGCAGCACGGTGCCCAGCGGGATCGGCGTGAGCTGCCAGGTGGCGCCGCCGGCCGAGGCGTACTGCACCGACCAGCCGCCGATGTCGGCGGCGGCGCTGCCGTTGTTGAAGATCTCGATGAAGTCGTTCCTCAGCGTCGCGCCGGCGTTGCCGCCGCCGCCGTAGACCTGGCTGATCACGACGGCCCGGGCCGGTGCGGCCAGGGTCGCGAGGCCGAGCGCAAGCGCGAGAGAGAGCGCGGCGGGCAGCCGGCGCAGAGGCGAACCCCGGAGCATGTGCATGTCTTCCCGTGTACCGAGTGGCGGGCTGGCCGCAGGCGGCCAGGCGTGGCGGCATGCTAGGAACGCTGCATGAAGCGCGCATGACATGCGCCGCGCCGGCGCACGGGCCGGCGACGGTGCGGGCTTCAACGGGCGCAGGCCGCCTTGACCACCTTGTCGCGCGGGTTGGGCTCGAACAGCCGGAACTCCATGGGGCGCACCCGGTCGCTGGGGTAGCGCAGCTCCTGCACCGGGGCGCGCCACAACGGCTCGGCGTAGAACTGGCTGCGCAGGAAGCGCGCCGTGCCCTGCGCGCAGTCGAAGCCCACCTCGCCGCGGAAGGAACGGAACTGCACGCCGTCGCTGCTGGTGCGCACGGTGCTGCGGCTGACCCGGATCTCCATGACCACGTACGCGCCCTGGCGCGCGAGCGCGATGGGGTTCATCTCGATGGTGTCGGCATTCGGGTCGTTGCGGTCGCCGACGATGGTGAACCAGGGCACGTCCGCCCAGGCCGCTGCGGCCACGCAGGCCAGCGCGAGCAGCAGGCGTCTCACCGCGCGTCGCCCTGGCGCGGCGGGTGGCCCGTCGGTGCCAGCTCCGCGCGCCAGCGCCCCAGCAACGCGAGCAGCGCGTCGGGCGCCACCGGCTTGGTCAGGTGGGCGTCGAAGCCGGCCGCCGCCGTCTTCTCGCGGTCGCGCTGCGTGCCCCAGCCGGTCAGCGCGACGATGCGCGCGCGGGCCAGTCCCAGGTCCTGGCGCAGCCGCGCCGCCACCGCGTAGCCGTCCATGCCGGGCAGGCCCAGGTCCAGCAACACGATGTCCGGCGTCCACTGCGCGGCGGTCCGCAGCGCCTGGGCGCCGTCCGGCGCACCGCGGACCTCGTGGCCATCTGCCGCAATGAGCTCCACCAGTGCCGCCAGTCCGTCGACGTTGTCCTCGACGACCAGGATGCGCCCCTTGGCCTGGTCGCCGTCGCCCACCGCCGCGGCCTGCGCCACCGCCACCTCCGGGAGCCGTGCCGCCAGCGGCAGTTCGACCCAGAAAGTGCTGCCCTGGTGCAGCCCGGCGCTGTCCACGCCCACGGCACCGCCGTGCATGTCCACCAGGCGCTTGACGAGCGACAGGCCGATGCCCAGGCCGCCATGGGCCTTGGTGCCGGTATGCGGCAACTGGGTGAACATCTCGAACACACGGCCGTGGTCCGCCGGCGCGATGCCCAGGCCGTTGTCGGCCAACTCGATGCGCACGACCTGGCCCGCCGTGCGGGCCGACAGGCGGATCCGGCCGCGGTCCGGCGTGTACTTGGCGGCGTTGGTCAGCAGGTTGCTCACGATCTGCACCACGCGCGCCGGGTCCGCGTCGATCCAGGCCGGCGCGTCCTCGACCTGCACGCTGAGCTGGTGCCCGGCGCGCTCCATGGCCGGGGCGACGGTTTCCAGCGCCTGGGACAGCAGCGGCCCGAGCGCGACGAGCTCGCGCTGCAGCTCGACCAGCCCGCGGTTGATGCGCGAGACGTCCAGCAGATCGTCGATGAGCCGGGCCAGGTGCCTGGCCTGCCGCTCGATCACGCCGCGCGCGCGGGCCTGGTCTTCGCCAGTCTGCGGCCGCTGCAGCAGCGCCAAAGAGAAGAGCATGGGCGCGATGGGATTGCGCAACTCGTGCGCCAGCGTGGCCAGGAACTCGTCCTTGCGGCGGTCCTGCTCGCGCAGGGCCGCGGCGTCGCGCACGCGCTCGATGTGGGCCCAGCAACGGTCGACCACATCCGTGATGATGCGCAGGTCGTCGTCGGTCCAACGGCGCGGGTGCGCCTGGTGCACGGCCATCATGGCCACCAGCCGCCCGGCCTTGACCAGTCCGGCGCACACGATGGCCTTGATGCCGATCGCGTTGAACATGCGGCCGCCGCCGTCCTCGCCGAGTTCGGCGTCGACATCGTGCACGACGAGGTGCCGGCCGGCGCGCAGATTGGAGGTGGCCTGCGGCCCGAACAGGTCCAGCGTGTAGGCGCCTGCGCTGGAGGGCACGCCCGGGCGCGACCAGTCGCTGCGGATCGTGAAGCGGTTGTTGTCCGCTTCCACGTCGGCGTAGGCGCAGCGCGTCGCATCCAGGTGCTCGCCCAGCAGGCGCGCCGTGACCTGCATGACCTCGGCCGGGTCGGTCAGCGCGCGGGTGGCGCGCTCGATCCCGTCCAGCACGTGCAGCCGCTGCTGCGCGGCGTTCTGCAGGGCTTCGGCCTCCTTGCGCCGGGTGATGTCGATGGCCGTGCCGATCGCCCGCCGGCAGACGCCGGCTTCGTCGAAGAGGCCGCGGCCCTTGGCCGCCACCCAGCGCACGCGCGCGTCCTCTTTGCCGACGGTGCGGTACTCCACGTCGTACATGGCGCGCGAGGCCGGGTCCTGGGCTTGCGCGAAGGCCTCGAGCACCGCGGGGCGGTCCTCGGGATGCAGGCCGGCGACGAAGTCGTCCAGCGTGGCCGGCGCATCGGCGGAAATGCCGAACATCGCCTTGACGCGAGGCGGCCAGTACAGCGTGCCGGTGACCACGTCCAAGTCCCACAGGCCGACCTCGGCGGCCTCGACGGCCAGCCGAAGCTGCTCTTCCCTGTCCTGTAACGACATGTCGCTCTGCGAAACCCCGCAGCTGGCTGCATTCATGGATGGCGCCTCTGGGGGCGTGTCTGGCGGTGCCGCGCGGGTCGGGCGGTGCGCCATGATAGTGGGCGCGGCGCGGCGCCTATTCGACACCGCTGGGGCCGTCCAGCACCTGGCGCACCTTGCGGGCCAGGTCCTGCGGAAGGAAGGGCTTGGAAATCACCGGCAGCTCGCTGCCGCCCACGTCGGTGCGTTCGATCGAACTCTCGGCGTAGCCCGTCATCAACAGGCATTGCATGGACGGCCAGCGTTGCTTGGCCTCGCGCGCCAGCATCACGCCGTTCATGCCGCCCGGCATCACGAGGTCGGTCAGCAGCAGCTCGAACCGGTGTTCCTCCAGGATGGCCAGCGCTTCGGCGGCGCTGTAGCAAACCTGCGCGCTGTAGCCGTACTCCTCCAGCATCAGCTGGGCCAGGTCGGCCACATCGTGGCGGTCGTCCACGATCAGCAGCCGCTCCGAGCCGCGGCGCCTGGGCTGCACGGGTTGCGGCGCCTCGCGTTCGGGCACTTCGTCGGCCGCGGGAAAGTACAGGCGCACCGTGGTGCCCACACCTTCTTCCGAGTAGATGCGCACGATGCCGCCCGACTGGCGGGCGAAGCCGTAGACCATGGACAGGCCCAGCCCCGTGCCCTTGCCTTCCTCCTTGGTCGTGAAGAAGGGGTCCATCACGCGCGCCACCACGGCGGGCGGCATGCCCACGCCGTTGTCGGTGAAGGACACGCTGACGTAGCGGCCTGGCAGGAGTTCGTCGAAGCCGGGCCGGGCGTTCGCTTCGACCTCCACGTTCTTGGTCTGGATGCTGAACTGCGGCGCGGGCCGGTCCTGCAGTGCATCGCGCGCGTTGAGGTAGATGTTGAGGAACGCGACCTCCATCTGCGTCGGGTCGATGCGGCTGTTCCACAGGGGCCGGCCCAGGTCCACGCGCAGCGCTGCACCGCCCAGCGATTGCCGCGCCAGGTCCAGCGTCGATTCCACGAAGCTGTTGAGGTTCACCACGCGGCCGTGCAGCTTCTGCTTGCGCGAGAAGGCGAGCAGCTGCTGCGTGAGCGTGCTGGCACGTTCCGCAGCGGCCCGCGCGCTGGCCAGGCTGCGCGCCATCTTCTCGCGCTCCGGCCGGGGCGCGGCCAGGGCGCGTTCGACGATGTCCATGTGGCCCAGCATGACCTGCAGCAGGTTGTTGAAATCGTGCGCGATGCCGCCGGTCAACTGGCCGAGCGCCTCCATCTTCTGCGCCTGGCGCAGGCCTTCCTCCGCATCGCGGCGCCGGCTCACGTCCAGCTGGGACGCGAAGAAGTAGGTGAGCTCGCCGGACTCGTTGAGCACGGGGGAGATGAACAAGGCATTCCAGAAGGCCGAGCCATCCTTCTTGTAGTTCACCATCTCCACGGCGATCTCGCGGCGCTCCTCGATGGCGCGGCGGACCTGCGCGACGATGGAGCGGTCGGTTTCCGGGCCCTGCAGGAAGCGGCAGTTGGTGCCGATGATCTCCCCAGCCTCGTAGCCGGTCATCTCCAGGAACGCCCGGTTGGCGAAGACGATGGGGTTGTCCGGCCGGTGCGGATCGGTCACGAGCATGGGCATGCGCGTGGTCTGCACGGCAGCAAAGAAGATGTTGTGTCCTTCCCTGCTGATGTCGCCGGTCGCGGTGTCGACCACCCGCACGGGTGCCGTCTTGTGGACTGCCATGGGCGTTGCCGCTCCCAGAAGTATGGTTGTTCTATGCCGACAGGCCAGGCGCCGTGCGGTCGCTGCAGTCTGCGCGCGACGCGGGCGCGCGCGTGTAGGACAGCGCAGGACAAGCGCGAACGCCGACGGCCATACCGTCGCCGCGCCGCGGTCCGGCGCTGCGGCGCTCAGGCGGCGGCGGAGGAGGGCGCGCTGCCGCCCCGCGGGCGCCGCCGCGCCGGCCTGGCCGGTGGCGCGCCATGCGTCAGCGGGTCCTCCTGCAGCACCAGCCGCGAGACCGCCCAGCCGCCCTTGTGGTGCTTGCGCAGCATCTCGCGCAGCAGCGGGCCGGCCCGGTCGCGCAAGGCGGCCAGCATCTCGCCGTGCTCCTGCACAGCCTGGCGCCAGCGCCCGGCGTGCTGGTTGCCGGCGTAGCGGTAGCGCCGGATGCGTGCGCATTCGGCCGCGTAGATGCGCGAGAGCACGGGGTTGCGCGCTGCGTCCACCATGCACTGGTGGATGGCCTGGTTGATCTCGAAATAGGCCATCAGGTCGCCGGCCGCATGCGCGCCCACCATGCGCGCGTGCAGCGCCTCGATGGCCTGCAGTTCGGCGTCCGTGATGCGCTCGCAGGCCGGCTCGGCCGCCATGGTCTCCAGGCCGATCAGCACCTCGATGGCGGCCTCCACCTCGGCCAGCGAGAGGGCGGTGACCACGGCTCCGCGGTTGGGCTCCAGCGTCAGCAGGCCCTCGGCCGCCAGGATCTTGAAAGCCTCGCGCAGCGGCGTGCGCGACACGCCTTCCAACTGTTCGGCGATCACGCGTTCGGACAGGCGCTGGCCCGGCGTCAGGCTGCCCGAAACGATCAAGGTGCGCAGCCGTGCAGCCGCCTGCTCGGTGCGCATGCCATCGCGGCCTGCGGCCTTGCGCGGCGCGCTCACCTGGGTGTCCTGTTCTGTGTCCACATCCATCTTGTACCTCTAAGTACATGCACTTTGATGTCGAACATGCCGAAACCTAGGGTTTTCCCTCGGCTTCGATGTGCAAAGTGCATGCAAACTCGCGTCACTCTTCCTTCCGGCGCGCCCGAATAACGCTTTTGCGCGCCAACTGCATTCACATGGACCATCTTCACCGATACGCCGGCGTCACCCAGCCCATCGAGGTGTGCGTCGTCGGCAGCGGCGGCTTCGGCCGCAGTTTCCTGGCCCAGTCGGCCCGCGTGCGCAGCGTCAGCGCCCGCGTCGCCGTCGACCTCACGCCGGCCATGGCGGCCGAAGCCTTTTCCGCCATCGGCACCGCGGCCGACCGGGTCGCCCAGTGTCACACGCCGGCCGAGGCCGCGGCGGCCTGGGCGCAGGGCCTGTGCATCGCCGCCGGCGACGTGGCCACCGTGCTCGGCCTGCCCTTGCAGCTGATGGTGGAGGCCACCGGCCACCCCGAGGCCGGCGCGCGCCATGCGCGGCTGGCGATCGAGGCCGGCCTGCATGTGGCGCTGGCCTCCAAGGAGGTGGACAGCGTGGTCGGCCCGGAGCTGTCGCGCCTGGCGCGCGCCAGCGGCCGCGTGGTCACGCCGGTGGACGGCGACCAGCCCTCGCTGCTGATCGGCCTGGTGACCTGGGCCCAGGCCCTGGGCTTCACGGTGCTGTCGGCCGGCAAGTCCAGCGAATACGACTTCGTGTTCGACGCCGCCACCGAGACCATGCTGAGCAATGGCACGTCGATCGCCGTGCCGGGTTTCGGCGCGCACTTCGCGCTGGGCGAGGGGGCCGTGGGCGCGCGCGTGCAGGCCCGCGCCGAGATCTGCGCCGCGCTGCCGCAGCGCGCCGTGCCCGACCTCTGCGAGCTGCAGGTGGTGGCCAACAGCACCGGACTCGTGGCCGACGTGGCGCCGCTGCACGCGCCCATCGCGCGGCCGGCCGAGGTGCCCGACCTGTTCGCCACCCAGGCCGAGGGTGGCCTGTTCGCGCGTGACGGCGCCATCGACGTGTTCCACTGCCTGCGCCGGCCCGACGAACTCAGCTTCGCGGGCGGCGTGTTCGTGGTGATCGGCTGCGACGACGCACCGACCTGGGAGCTGCTGGCGGGCAAGGGCCATGTGCTGAGCCGCGACAAGCGCCGCGCCATGGTCTACATCCCGCGCCACCTGCTGGGCCTGGAGGCCATGACCAGCGTGCTCGATGCCGCCGTGCTGGGCATCTCCAGCGGCGCGCAGTCACCGCAGCCGCGGCTGGACCTGGTGGCGCGCAGCACGCGCGCGCTGGCCGCCGGTACCGAACTGACCATGGGCGGACACCACCACACCATCGACGGCACGGCCGCCGAACTCGTGCCGGCCGCGCCGCTGGCCGCCGGCACGCCGGCGCCGTTCTACCTGGTCGGCAACCGCCGCCTCGTGCGCGACATCGCGCCCGGCCAACTGATCTGCTTCGACGACGTCGCCATCGACCCGTCCTCCGAACTGCTCCAGCTGCGCCAGCAGCAGGACGCCGCCTTCTTCCCTGCCGCCTGAACCGATTTCCAAGGAGACACCATGCGCACCGTTTTCCGCTCGCTTTCCGTCGCCGCCGCCATCGCCGGCGCCTTCGCCGCGCAGCCGGCTCTGGCCGCCGACTGGAAGCCGACCCGCCCGGTCGAGTTCGTCGTGACCGCCGGCCCCGGCGGCGGCACCGACCAGTTCGCCCGCGTGGTGCAGGCCACGGTGCAAAAGCACAAGCTCATGCCCGTGCCCATCATCGTGACCAACAAGGGCGGCGGTGCCGGTTCCGAGGCCATGGTCTACCTGCAGTCCTCGCAGGGCGATGCCAACAAGCTGGTGTTCTCCACCAACCTGGCCTACCTGATGCCCATGATCACCAAGGTGGGCTACAGGATCGAGACCATGGCGCCCGTGGCCATCATGGCGGCCGACGAGTTCCTGCTCTGGTCCAACGCCGAGAGCCCGTACAAGGACGCCAAGGCCTTCATCGATGCGGCCCGCGCCAAGCCCGGCAGCATCAAGATGGGTGGCGCGCAGTCCAAGGACACGGACCACATCCTCACGCGCCAGATCGAGATGGCCACCGGCGTGCAGATGACCTACGTGCCGTTCAAGTCGGGTGGCGAGGTCGCGGCCCAGCTGTCGGGCGGGCATGTGGATGCGAACCTCAACAACCCGTCCGAAAACGTCTCGCACTGGCGCGCCGGCAAGGTGCAGCCGCTGTGCGTGTTCACCAAGGAGCGCCTGAAGATCACCGGCAAGGTGCACGGCGACAAGGGCTTCGCCGACGTGCCGACCTGCAAGGAATCGGGCATCGCCATCGACACCTTCAACATGCCGCGCACGGTCTGGGCCGCCGGCGGCCTCACGCCCGAGCAGGTCAGGTACTACGAGAACGTGATGGCCCAGGTGCGCGAGAAGCCCGAGTTCAAGGAATGGCTGGCCCGCGGCCTGCAGACCGAGATGTTCCTCACGGGCGCCCAACTCAAGGACTACATCGCCGCCGACGCGGCCAAGAACAAGGCCCAGTTCGCCAAGGACGACTGGCTCGTCAAGGACTGAACGCCATGTCGGTCTCGATCCGGCGCCAGGCCATGGAAGTGAGCATGGCCGGGCTTCTCGCCGCCTTCGCTGCGGTCGTCATCTACGGCAGCCTGCAGCTGGCCTCGGGTTGGGGTGACACCGGCCCGCAGGCCGGCTACTTCCCGCTGCGCCTGGGTGTATTGCTGCTGGCCGTGAGCCTGCTGCTCGTCGTCCATGCCGTGCGCCAGCCCGTGGACGGCCAGTTTGCCGACGGCACGCAGCTGCGCCGCGTGTTCTCGCTGTTCGGTCCCACGGTGGTGCTGGCCCTGGCCGCGCCCTTCCTGGGCTTCTACCTCGCCTCCGCGCTGTTCCTGCTGTACATGTGCCGCGCGCACGGCGGCTTCGGCTGGGGCCGTTCGCTGCTGATCGGCTTTGGCACGGCCGTGGTGCTGTACGCCGTGTTCGAACTGTGGTTCGGCGTGCCGCTGGCGCGCGGTCCGCTCGAAGACTGGCTCGACACCCTGCGCAGCGCCGCCTGATTGCTTCGCCATGCTGGACCAACTCAACTACCTCGCGACGGGCTTCGAGCACGCGCTGACGCTGCACCACGTGCTGCTGATGGCCGGCGGCGTGCTGCTCGGCATCCTGGTCGGCGTGCTGCCGGGCCTGGGCGCGCCCAATGGCGTCACGCTGTTGCTGCCGCTGACCTTCACGATGGACCCGGTGTCCGCCATCATCCTGCTCTCGTCCATGTACTGGGGCGCGCTGTTCGGCGGATCGACCACCTCCATCCTGTTCAACATCCCGGGCGAACCCTCGTCGGTGGCGACCACCTTCGACGGCTACCCGATGGCGCGCAACGGCAGGGCGCCCGAGGCCCTGGCCACGGCCTTCCTGTCGGCCGGCTTCGGCGCCATGGCCGGCGTGGTCGTGGTGACGCTGATCGCCAACGCGATCGCCGACTTCGCGCTGAAGTTCGGCCCGCCCGAGTTCTTCGCGGTCTACCTGCTGACCTTCTGCAGCTACCTGGTCTCGGGCGGCTCGCCGCTCAAGACGCTGGCCTCGCTGCTGGTGGGCCTGATCCTGGCCACCGTGGGCATGGACACCGTGTCGGGCGAGATCCGCCTGACCTACGGCTCGGACACGCTGGTCAGCGGCATCTCCTTCCTGGCGGCCGTGGTCGGCCTGTTCGGCATCGGCGAGCTGCTGGTCACGATCGAGGAGGGCCTGCAGTTCAACGGCCTGAAAGCGCGCATGAGCTGGGGCGTGGTCTGGGATGCGGCGAAGAAGATGCCGGCCCATGCCGTCACGCTGGTGCGCTCCACCATCGTGGGCTGCTGGATGGGCATCACGCCGGGCGGGCCGACGGCGGCCTCGTTCATGTCCTATGGCCTGGCCAAGCGCTTCTCCAAACGCCGCGCGAACTTCGGCAAGGGCGAGCCCGACGGCATCGTCGCGCCCGAGGCGGCCGACCACTCGGCCGGCGTCTCGGCGCTCTTGCCCATGCTGGCGCTGGGCGTGCCGGGCTCGGCCACGGCGGCCGTGATGATGGGCGGCCTCATGATCTGGGGCCTGCAGCCGGGGCCCATGCTGTTCATCGAGCGGCCCGAATTCGTCTGGGGCCTGATCTCGTCCATGTACGTGGCCAACATCGTGGCCGTGGTGCTGGTGCTGGCGACGATCCCGCTGTTCTCGTCCATCCTGCGCGCGCCGTTCGCGGTGGTGGGGCCGCTGATCATCGTGATCTGCCTGATCGGGGCTTACACCATCAGCGGCAAGATGTCCGACGTGTACATTGCGCTGGCCTTCGGCGTGCTGGGCTATGTGTTCAAGAAGCTCGACTACCCGATCGCACCGCTGATCCTGGCCATGGTGCTGGGCGACAAGACCGAGGACGCGTTCCGCCAGAGCATGCTGCTGTCCGACGGCGCGCTGGGCGTGTTCTTCGCCAACGGCCTGGTCGCCACCATCACCACGGCCGCATTGCTGCTGCTGGCCTGGGGCCTGGTGGGGCGCCTGTTCACCCGGCGCGCGCTGCCGGCTGCGGGCTGAACGACAAGGACGAAACATGGGTAATTCGACGGAACGCCAGGGCGGCGTGCGGCTGGGCTGCATCGCCGACGACTTCACGGGCGCGACCGACCTGGCGAACAACCTGGTGCGCGCAGGCATGCGCGTGGTGCAGACCATCGGTGTGCCCGCGGCCCCGCTGGATACGCAGGTCGACGCCGTGGTGGTGGCTCTGAAGAGCCGCACCATCGCGCCGGAGCAGGCCGTGGCGCAGTCGCTGGCCGCGCTGCAGTGGCTGCAGGAGCAGGGCGCCGAGCAGATCTACTTCAAGTACTGCTCGACCTTCGACAGCACGCCCGAGGGCAACATCGGCCCCGTGACGGATGCGCTGATGCAGGCGCTCGGCACCGACTTCACGATCGCCACGCCGGCCTTTCCGGACAACAAGCGCACGGTGTTCAAGGGCTACCTGTTCGCGGGCGATGTGCTGCTCAACGAATCGGGCATGCAGGACCATCCGCTCACGCCCATGAAGGACCCCAACCTCGTGCGCGTGCTGCAGGCGCAGACGCAGAAGAAGGTCGGCCTGGTCGACTACCAGACCATCGCGCAGGGCGCGGACGCGATCCGCGCCCGCTTCGCTGCGCTGCAAGCCGAGGGCGTGGGCATCGCCATCGTCGACGCGCTGGCCAATGCCGACCTCGTGACCCTGGGCGCGGCGCTCCAGGGCATGCCGCTGGTCACGGCCGGCTCGGGCGTGGCCATCGGCCTGCCGCAGAACTTCGGCATCGCGCCGGATTCGCAGGCCGCCGCGCTGCCGGCCGCCGAGGGTCTGCAGGCCGTGGTGTCCGGCAGCTGTTCGGTCGCAACCAACCAACAGGTCGCCGCGTTCATCGCCACAGGCCGGCCCGCGCTGGCCATCGACCCATTGCGCATCGCCGAAGGTGCGGACGTGCGCGGCGAGGCGTTGGCCTGGGCCAGGGACAAGCTCGCCGGTGGGCCCGTGCTGGTCTACTCCACGGCCGAGCCGGCGTCCGTGCGCGCCATCCAGGGGCGCCTGGGCGTGGAGCAGGCCGGCGCCATGGTCGAGCAGACCATCGCGGGCATCGCGCGCGGCCTCGTGGAACTGGGCGTGCGCCAGCTGGTCGTGGCGGGTGGCGAGACCTCGGGCGCCTGCGTGCAGGCGCTGCAGATCGCGCAGATGCGCATCGGCGCGCAGATCGACCCGGGCGTGCCCTGGTGCCATGCGCTGAGCCCGGCCGCGCCGCAGGGCCTGCACATCGCGCTCAAGTCGGGCAACTTCGGCACGCCGGACTTCTTCACCAAGGCGTTCTCCAGGCTATGACGGCTTGTCTGGACGAGGCCACCGCGCGCGCCGAGATCGTACGCGTGGGCGCCAGCCTGTTCGCACGCGGCTACGTGCACGCCACGGCCGGCAACATCAGCGTGCGCCTGGCCGACGGCTACCTGATCACGCCGACCGACGCCTGCCTGGGCGCGCTGGACCCCGCGCGGCTGGCCCGGCTGGACGCGGACGGCCAGCAGACCGGCGGCGACCGCGCCAGCAAGACCATCGTGTTGCACCGGCGCATCTACGAGGCCAGCGCCGCCACGGCCCAGCCGGCCCGCTGCATCATCCACACGCACAGCACCCACCTCGTGGCCTGTTCCCTGCGCGACGAAGGGGCCACCGAGCTGCTGCCGCCCATCACGCCGTACTTCGTCATGAAGGTCGGCCGCGTGCCCCACATTGGCTACCGCCGCCCGGGCGCCCCCGAGGCCGCCGAGGCCGTGGCCGACGCGATCGCCCAGTACCAGCAGGACGGCCGGCCGATCCGCGCCGTGATGCTCGCGCGCCTGGGCCCCAACGTCTGGCACGACAGCCCGGCCGCGGCCATGGCCACGCTCGAGGAACTCGAAGAGACGGCACGGCTCTGGATGCTGACGCAACCGCAGCCGCTGGATGACGGACAGATCGAGGAGCTGCGGCAGCAGTTCGGCGCCAGCTGGTGAATACACCTCCGTCTAGAATCGCCGGCTGTTTGCAAACCAACCGGGACGAGGAATTCTGAGCATGTACCAGGAAGACAAGGACGACACCCAGCGCGTGGGTCTGTGGATCACCTTCGGCATCGTGGCGCTGGTGGTCATCAGCACGGTCAGCGCCATGGTGGTGCGCCAGCTGCAGAGCATCGAGGCGCCGGCACCCGCTGCCGCCGCGGTCGCGCCGGCGGCCGTGGTCGTCGTCGAAGAGATCGTGTTGATCGAAACCCCGCTGGCCGGCGACCTGGCCGCCACGCTGTACTTCGGCACGGGCGAATCCGCGCTGCCCGCCGATGCCGCTCCGCTGATCAGCGCCGTGGCCCAGGCCCTGGCCGCCGCGCCGGCACGCAAGGTCGTGCTGTCGGGCTTCCACGACGAAACCGGCGACGCCGCCAAGAACGCCGAGCTGGCCAAGCAGCGCGCGCTGTCGGTCCGCGCCGCGCTGGTCGCGGCCGGCGTCGACAAGGCGCGCATCGCGCTGCGCAAGCCCGAGGTCACGACCGGCACGGGTTCCGACCAGGAGGCACGCCGCGTGGAGCTGCGTCTGGTCGACTGAGCGCTTGGCGCCTCGACGCAAACCGGGCCTGGCCCGGTTTTTTTATGGGCTGACGGTCCATATTTCTTTTGTGTTGTGTCATCTGGATGACATGCGGCGTTCATAACATTTCCTCACATTTGAGGATGAGCGCCCCATGTCCGCTGTTGCCGAGTACCTGACCGACTCCCGCCCCCGCTTTCGCCAGCCCAGCGCTGCCGACCTGTGCACGGCGGTGCCGTGCATGACCACGGACGAGACCAACGAGAAGGTGCTGGAGATGTTCAACCGGCACCGCGAACTCGTGAGCCTGCCGGTGGTGGAGGGGCGCCGGCCCATCGGGCTCATCAACCGCAGCATCTTCCTCTCGCAGATGAGCAAGCAGTTCCGCATGGAGCTGTACGGGCGCAAGAGCTGCATCGCCTTCATGGACAAGGAGCCGCTCGTCGTCGAGGCGGCCATGGACATCGACACGCTGACCTTCAAGGCCGTGGCGCATGGCGAGAAGGCGCTGTCCGACGGTTTCATCATCACGCGCGAGGGCGAATTCGCGGGCGTGGGCAACGGCCTGCAGCTCATGCGCGTGGTGGCGGACATGCAGGCCTCGCGCAACCGCCAGATCATGCACAGCATCGAGTACGCGAGCGTGATCCAGCAGTCCACGCTGCGCAGCTCGCGCGAGACGCTGGCCCGCGTATGTCCTGCCGCCGACCTGGTCTGGGAGCCGCGCGACGTGGTCGGCGGCGATTTCTACCAGTTCAGCGCAGGCGAGGGCGGCTGGTTCGGCGCGGTGGCCGACTGCACGGGCCATGGCGTGCCGGGCGCGTTCATGACGCTGATCGCCTCCAGCAGCCTCACGCAGGCGCTCGATGCGCAGGGCCCGCGCGACCCGGCGCAGCTGCTGGGCGCCGTCAACCGCAGCATCAAGCTGACGCTGGGCCAGCAGGGCGGGCAGGATGCCACGCCGGGCTCGGACGACGGCATGGACGCGGCCTTCTTCTGGTACGAACCCGCAGAGCGACGCCTGGTGTTCGCCGGGGCGCGGCTGGCACTGTTCGTGTTGCGTCCGGGTGCCGCCGAGGTGGAACTCGTCGAAGGCCAGCGCAAGGGCGTGGGCTATGTCGACAGCGAGGCCGGCTATGCCTGGCACAACCACAGCCTTTCGCTCGAGCCTGGCAGCCTCGTGTTCATCACCACCGACGGCCTGATCGACCAGGTCGGCGGCCCGCGCGCGATCGCACTGGGCAAGAAGCGCGTGCGCGAGGCCGTGCTGGCCGCGCCTGCGCGCACGCCTGCGGCCGTCAACCGCGCCGTGCACGACGCACTGCGCGCCTGGCAGGGCGAACACCACCGCCGCGACGACCTGTGCTTCTTCAGCTTCTGCGCCTGAACGCCGCCATGCCACCGAACCCCATCGCCGAGAAGTACGGCTCCTTCTTCCACCTCGCGCGCGAGCACCAGGTGATCTTCTACTACATGGGCTACTTCTCGCAGCACATCGTGGCGGCCATGGCCGACGCCGTGAAGCTGCAGCTGGAAGTGAGCGGCGTGGCCGGCCCGACGCGGCGCAAGCTGTTCTCCTGCTTCATCGAGATGGCGCAGAACATCGTGCACTACTCGGCCGACGCGCTGACCTCGCCGACCCAGCGCGACAACGAGGTGCGCCATGGCGCGGTCTGCATCCGGCGCGCGCCCGACGGCGGCTTCCTCCTACTCTGCGCCAACCCGGTAGAGGCGCGCATCGCCGAGGAGCTGCGCGGCAAGCTCGAGGCGCTGCGCAGCATGACGCTGGATGAGATCAAGCAGGCCTACCGCAAGACGCTGCGCGAGGAGACACCCGAGGGCAGCAAGGGCGCGGGCATCGGCCTCCTGACCGTGGCGCGCGATGCGCGCGAGCCGCTGCAGTTCGACTTCGACGCGGCCGATGCGGCCGACGGCGCGCCGGTCTTCTACCTCAAGGCGGCCATTTGAGGCATCCGCCTGGCACCGACAAGAGATCACGCATGGACAACCTCTACATCGCCCCGACGCCCAGTTCGCCCGAGGTGGACTTCCGCTTCGACCAGCACCAGCTGCACCTGCGCGGCGAGTCCTATCCCGAGAACGCCGCCGCGTTCTACGGCGAGGTCATCGCGCAACTCAAGACCTACCTCGCCCAGCAGGACGGGCGCGCCATCGCCGTGCACATCGCGCTGGCCTACTTCAACAGCTCCAGCACCAAGATGCTGTTCAACCTGATCGAGGCGCTCGACGACGCGGTCGAGGCCGGCAACCAGGTGGCATTGCACTGGTACCACGATGCAGAGGACGACACCATCCTCGAGTTCGGCGAGGAGCTGCGCGACGATTTTCCGGCCATCGCCTTCACGAGCCACCCGGTGGAGTCCGCCTGAATGGACGCGCTCGGCGAGGCGTCCGACCTGTTCGCGGCCGAACACCGTGCGCTGCTGGCCGCGCGCGCGGCCCATGCGGCCGGCCCGGACGGCGCCCACGCCGCGCTGGGCGAGCTGCTGGCCGCCTACGAGCGGCTGCTGCGCGAGACGCGCCGCCTGGTGCGCCGCAGCGACCGCGCCGAGCTGGAGATGACCCAGCTGAACCAGCGCCTGCAGGACCTGGCCGGCGAACTGCAGTACCGCGCCACCCACGATCCGCTGACCGGCGTGCTGAACCGCGCCGCCATCATCGAGCGCGTGAACCAGCTGTTCGCACGCAGCGGGCTCACGCTGATCGTGCTGGACATCGACCACTTCAAGCGCGTGAACGACAACTTCGGCCATCCCATCGGAGACCAGGTCATCCTGGGCGTGGTGGCCTGCCTGCAGCAGGCGGTGCCGGCGCAAGGCCTGATCGGCCGCGTCGGCGGCGAGGAGTTCACCTTGCTGCTGCCGCACGACGACCCCGAGGCGGCCGAGGCCGTGGCCCAGCGCGCACGCCGCGCCATCGAGGCCCATGCCTTCGGCCTACCCGACGGCAGCCGCGTGACGGCCAGCTTCGGCATCAGCTGCATGCCCTGCGGCGCCAGCTTCGACGAAGCCTACGGGCAGGCCGACCAGGCGCTGTACGCCGCCAAACGCGGCGGCCGCAACCGCGTGGCCCATGCCGGCGGCGACCTGCAACTGCACGATTGACATGCGGGCCCCACGCTTCCCCGCTTCGCGCGGTCCGCTGCCCCCCGAGGGGGCGCGTCAGTGCCTGCTGGCGGCCGGACGCCACTGACATGCCCGGACTTGCCTGCGCGCCGGCCCGGCCCGGCGCGATCCTGACGGCCGCGGCGGCGCGCGACTGGCGCGTGCTCGTGGTCGATGGCGACGAGGAGGTGCACGCTGCCGCGCAGGCCGGCCTGCAGGGCCTGGTGCTGTTCGGCGCACCCGTGCTGCTGCTGCAGGCGCGCAGCGAGGCCGAGGCGCGCGCCGTGCTGCGCCGCGAGCGCGACCTGGCCGTCGTGCTGCTGGGCGTGGACGCGGCGCCGCACACCGATTGGGGACTGGTGGAGTTCCTGCGCGAAGGCCTGGCCCTGCAGCACACGCGCATCGTGCTGCGCACCGAGCACGCCGGCCCGGCGCTGGAGCAGCTGCTGCGCTACGACATCGCCGACTGCCGCAGCAAGGCCGAGCTGGCACCGGCGCGGCTGCAGGCCACCGTGGCCGCCGCGCTGCGCGCCTACGAGCAGCTGTGCAACACCGAGGCCAGCCGGCGCAGCCTGGAGCGCATCGTGCAGTCCGGCACCGCGCTGCTGGAGCAGACCAGCCTGCAGGCCTTCGCGGGCGCCGTCATCACCCAGCTCGCCGCGGTGCTGGACGTGCCAGAGGAAGGGATGCTGTGCTGGCGCGATGCCTCGGCCACCGACGGGGGCGGCCAGGTGCTGGCCGCGGCCGGCCGCTTCGCCGGCCTGGCCGGCCAGGCGCTGCAGGCCTTGCCCGCCAGCCGCGCCGTGCAGCTGCTGCGCCGAGCGCTGGTGCAGGGCGGCAACTGCCATGGCGAGCAGGGTGGCGTGGCGCTGTACCTGGGCCGGCGCGACGGCCAGGACATGGCCGTCTACGTGCAGGCGCCGCGGCTGCGCAGCCGGGCCGACCGCCAGCTGCTCGACGTGTTCTGCACCAACCTGCGCACGCTGCGGCACAACCGGGGCCTGCTCGAGCGGCTGCACCAGTCGGCCTACTTCGATGCACAGGTCGGCCTGCCCAACCGCGCGCACTTCATCGAGAAGGTGGACGCCTGCGCGCGGCGCGGGGCGCGCAACCACATCCTGGCCCTGCTGGACATCGACGACTTCAGCGCCGCCAACGACGTCATGGGCCACCGCTTCGGCGACCGCCTGCTGGCCGCCGTGGCGCGCAGGCTGGCCGAGGCCGTGCCGCCCGGCGTGCTGCTCGCGCGCGTGGGGCCGGACACCTTCGGCGCCCTCGGCACCACCGAGCAGGTAGTGCCGCAGCGCCTGCTGGAGTGCGTGCGCCAGCCCGTGCTGGTGGACGGCGTGCCGCACAAGGTCACGCTGACCTGCGGCCATGTGTTGCTGCCGCAGGTGGCGCAGGCCGGTGTCGACCTCGTCAAGGACGCCACCATCGCGCTCAAGCGGGCCAAACGCGACCACCGCGGCCAGGACCTGCGCTACGCCGAACAGATGGGCGCCGAGGCGCGCGACCGCGCGCTGCTGCTGTCCGAGCTGCGCACCGCCATCGACGAGGCGCGCCTGTACCTGGTCTACCAGCCGCAGCGCGACCTGCGCACCCAGGCGCTGGTGGGCCTGGAGGCGCTGCTGCGCTGGCGCACCGAGGACGGCCGGCTGGTTCCGCCGGACCGCTTCATCCCGGTGGCCGAGCATTCCGGCCTCATCGTGCCGCTGGGCCAGTGGGTGCTGGCCAACGCCTGCGCCACCATGCGCGAGATGCTGGACCTGGGCTGCGCGCCGCGCCGCATGGCGGTCAACGTCTCGGTCGCGCAGCTGCGCGACCCCGGCTTCTTCGAGACCGTGCGCGCCGCGCTGGCAGCGCACGCGCTGCAGGGCCACCATCTGGAACTGGAGATCACCGAATCGGTGGCCGTGCTGCCCACGCAGCTGCTGGAGTCCACGCTCTCGGCGCTGCGCGCGGAGGGCATCACCATCGCCATCGACGACTTCGGCACCGGCTACTCCTCGCTGAGCTACCTGGAGCGGCTGCCGCTGGACCGCATCAAGATCGACCGCGGCTTCGTGCGCCAGTTGCGCGAGGCCCAGGGCGCACGCATCGCCGAGACCGTCACGCAACTGGGCCGCAAGCTGGGCCTGCAGGTGCTGGCCGAAGGCATCGAGGACGCGGCCACCTGGCAGGCGCTGGTGGACATGGGCTGCCACGAAGGGCAGGGCTTCCACATCGCGCCGCCGATGGAGCGCGACGCCCTGCTGAACTGGCTGCGCGCCCCGGCCCTGGTCTGAGAACGTGTGAACGAACCGCTCACACCCACGCGAGGCCCCCAATGAGCTCCTGCTTCCATCATGATCCTCGCGCCCGGGGCCTCGCCCTTCAGGCCGGGGCGCGCCAGGCCGCATGCGGGCGTTGCGGTCCTTGCCCGGGCACGAGCCCGGGCGGCGGCCCGCGCCTTCGCCTGCGGCCCGCCGCACCCCGTCGTGGGCGCGATCGGTTCATTCACACGTTCTGAGCGATGCCCCTGCGCCGGCCGAGCTTCTCGGGGTCTGCCCGGGGGGCGATGCTGTAATGGTCCGATGGTCGATACAGGATTCGGTACGCGTGAAACGCCGGGCGCGCGGCTGCTGGTCGTGGGCGGCGGCATCGCCGGGCTGGAGATCGCCACCGTGCTCGGGCGGCGCTGGCGCGGGCGGGCCGGCGCGCCCACGGTCACGCTGCTGGACCGCGACGCCGCCCATGTCTGGAAGCCCATGCTGCACACGATCGCGGCCGGCACGCGCGACATCGCGATGCAGCAGACCACCTACGTGGCCCAGGCGCGCGAAGCGGGCTTCGTCTACCAGCCCGGCGCGCTGAACGGCCTGGACCGCAAGCGCCGCGTGGTGCAGGTCGCCCCGCTGCATGCCGAGGACGGCCGCCTGCTGGTGCCGGCGCGCGAGCTGCCCTACGAACTTCTGGTGCTCGCGGTGGGCAGCCAGGCCAACGACTTCGGCACGCCGGGCGTGGCCGAGCATTGCCATGCCATCGATTCGCGGCTGCAGGCCGACGCCTTCAGCCGCGAGGTGCGGCTGCGCATGCTGCAGTGCGTGGCCATGGGGCAGCCGCTGTCGATCGCCATCGTGGGCGGCGGCGCCACCGGCGTGGAACTGGCGGCCGAACTCGTGCAGCTGACCGAGACCGCCGAGGCCTATGGCGCCCGGGGCCTGGCCGAACGCATCACGATCACGCTGCTGGAGGCCGGGCCGCGGCTGCTGGCCGCGTTCCCGCGCGACATCTCGGCCGCCACGCAGCAGCGCCTGCAGACGCTGGGCGTGCGCGTGCGCACCGGCACCCAGGTCCGCGCCGCGCGCGCCGAGGGCCTCGAACTGGCCGACGGCAGCCTGCTCGCGGCCACGCTGCAGGTCTGGGCGGCCGGCGTCAAGGGTCCGGCCGTGCTGGCCGGGCTGGACGGGCTGGAGACCAGCCGCAGCCAGCAGCTGCTGGTCACGCCATCGCTGCAGACCACGCGCGACGATGCCATCTATGCCCTGGGCGACTGCGCGCGCCTGACGCTGCCGGGCCAGGAGCGCCCGCTGCCGCCGACGGCCCAGGTGGCGCACCAGCAGGCCCGCCACCTGGCGCGCCACCTGCCCGGGGTGCTGGCGGCCGGCCGGCCGGTGCCGCCGTTCCGCTTCCGCGACTTCGGCGCGCTCGTCGCGCTGGCCGACTACGACGCCTTCGGCTCGCTGGGCCGCTTCGGCTTCTTCGACGGCGGCACCGTCCACGGCCGGCTCGCGCAGCTGAGCCACGCCATGCTGTACCGCAGCCACCAGGCGCGTCTGCACGGCTTCTGGCGCGGCGGCCTGCTGTGGCTGGCCGACCGCATTCAGGCGCGCGTGCGGCCGCCGATCCGGCTGGATTGAGCGTGGGGGCGCCGGCGTGGACCGCCGGCCACCGATGTCCCGTCTTGCGATGTCTCGAAAGACCCCTCTGACACTTCGGCGCCAGGAGCGTGGGCGGGCACCTGGTTGCGCCGGACCCGCATGGCCCAGTGGAACACCGGCGTGGCCAGCAGTGTCGAGGCGATGGCCATCAGCACGAGGATGGCGAAGAGCCCGGGCAGGATCACGCCGGCCTGCAGCCCGATGTTGATGATGATCAGCTCCATGAGACCACGCGCGTTCATGAGCGCCCCGATCGCGAGCGCATCGCGCTGCGGTTCGCCGGCGAGCCGCGCGGCGGCCCAGCAGGCCAGGCCTTTCCCGCCGAAGGAGGCCGCGAGAATGGCCAGCGCGGCCATGCCGATGGCAGGATCGAACAG
Source organism: Pseudorhodoferax aquiterrae (assembly GCF_014652235.1). Lineage (GTDB taxonomy): Bacteria > Pseudomonadota > Gammaproteobacteria > Burkholderiales > Burkholderiaceae_C > Pseudorhodoferax > Pseudorhodoferax aquiterrae. Next base: position 102,959 of record NZ_BMYK01000015.1, on the reverse strand, counting down.
CACATCGAGGCGTGTGTTCAGGCCCGAGTAGGTGAAGAACATGGGCAGCAGGAACACCACCACGAAGGGCTGCAGCTGTTCGCGCAGCTGTTGCACCATGGGCCCGCGCGGCATGCACGCGCCGAGCAGGAAGCCGCCGAACACGGCATGGATGCCGATGGCGTCCATGGCGAAGGCGCTGAGCGCGAACAGCACGAGGACCAGGGCCAGTGTGGCGCTGCCACCGGGCACGCCGCATGGCAGGCGGCGCAACAGCCGTGTGCCGACGAACACCATGAACAGCGCATAGGCCGCCCCACCGCCGATGGCCAGCCAGGCACCGCCCCAGGAGCCGCCGAAGCTCGCCAGCACCACGGCCAGGATGCACCAGGCCAGCGCATCGTCGACCGCGCCGGCGGTCAACGCCAGCGTGCCGAGCGAGGTGCCGGCGAGCCCGCGCTCGTGGATGATGCGCGCCAGCATCGGGAAGGCCGTGATGGCGATGGCGGCGCCCAGGAACAGCGAGGCCTCCAGGGGCTGGACGCGCGCGGCGAACAGGCCGGGCACCTCGCGCAGCGCCGGCACCAGGGCGAAGGCGAGCACGAAGGGCACCAGCACGCCGGCCAGCGACACCGATGCCGCGCTGCGCAGCCGCGCGCGGAAGTGCCCGGCCTGGAACTCCGTGCCGACGAGGAACATGTACAGGCCGACGCCGAGCTGCGCGCCGACGTACAGCACGCCCATCGTCTCTTTCGGGAACAGCGCTTGCTGTGCCTGCGGCCACAGCCAGCCGAACAAGGATGGGCCCAGCAGCACCCCGGCGATCATCTCGCCGACGACCTGGGGCTGACCCAGGCGCTGCGCCAGGCGCCCGACCCATTGGGCGCAGGCGATGATGACGGCGATCTGCAGGAAAAAGTAGACCGAAAGCTGGCTGGTTGGCACGAGGAGTCCTTCTCGCCATGCGGCGGGCCGCCATTCTGCCGTGCGGGCCACCGGCAAGGGCCACGCCATGGGCGCAATGCAGGGACCGCAGCGGCTTCAGAGGGTGTTTCCGAAATGAATAGGCCCACGCCGGGGTGCCCTGCGGCCATGGGCAAGGCGCGACACGCAGGCCGTGCTGCTGCCCGGCCAAGTGGCGCAACGCAGCCCATGGCCGCAGGGCGCCCCGGCCCGAAGGGTGCGGCCCCAGGGCACGCCCACTCGGCGTTGCAAGGCTTGTGCGGGCAGACAGCCCGCACGGCGCCTTGCGCCTTGATTGGCCGCGCCCTGGGGCCACACGTGGGCCTATTGATTTCGGAAACACCCTCTCAGAGCGGCGCCAGCACTTCCTGGGCGTGGCGCGCCGCGATCCATTCCTCGTTGGTCGGCTCCACCGCCACGCGCACCGCGCTGCCGGCGGCCGAGATCAGCCCGGCATGGCGCGCGTTGGCCGCGTCGTCCAGCGCCACGCCCAGCCAGCCCAGTGCCGCGCAGATGCGCTGGCGCAGCGCCACGCTGTGTTCGCCCACGCCGGCCGTGAAGACCAGCAGGTCCAGCCCGCCGAGCGCGGCGGCCATGGCGCCGATCTCGCGCACGGTGCGGCGCACGTACAGCGCCAGTGCGAGCGCGGCGCGCGGTTCGTCGGCCTCGCGCGCCAGCAGCACGCGCGGATCGGGCGAGATGCCCGAGACGCCGAGCAGGCCGGACTCGTGGTAGAGCACGCGGCCGACCTGCTGCAGCGAGAGCTTTTCGATCTCCATGAGGTAGAGCACGGCGCCGGGGTCCAGCGCGCCGGTGCGCGTGCCCATCATGAGGCCGTCCAGCGCGGAAAAGCCCATGGTGGTCGCCACGCTCTGCAGGTCCAGCATGCCGCACAGGCTGGCACCGCTGCCCAGGTGGGCGACCACGGTGCGCCCGCGCGCCGCCGCGCCATAGCGCTCGCCCAGCGCCAGCGCCATGTACTCGTAGGACAGGCCGTGGAAGCCGTAGCGGCGCACCCCCCGCTCGAAGGCGGCGTAGGGCAGGGGCAGCACCTGCTCCACCAGCGGCAGGCTGCGGTGGAAGGCCGTGTCGAAGCAGGCCACCTGGGGCAGGTCGGGCTGCTCGCGCAGCAGGATCTCCATGGCCTCCAGCGCGAAGGGCTGGTGCAGCGGCGCCAGCGGCACCAGGGCCTTGAGCTCGGCCAGCACCTGGGCGTCCACACGCACCGGCGCCTGGTAGCGGGCGCCGCCGTGCACGACGCGGTGCGCCACGGCCGCCACGGGCCGGCCGTCCAGCCAGCGCAGCACCTCCTCGCGGATGCACTGCAGCGCCCGGGTGTAGGGCTGCTCCGTGCCCAACGCCACGGGGCGCACCGGCACGGTGCTGGCGCCCAAGTCGGGCGCCGGGCCGCCGATGCCCTGGACCTTGCCGTTCCAGGCCGGCTGGCGGTCCGGCGCCGCCGCATCGAAGAGGGCGAACTTGATGCTCGACGAGCCGCAGTTCAGCACGACGGTGAAAGATGTCATGGAGGTGCTCCGCAATGTCCCGGGCATTCTCGCCGCGGCGAGAATGGACGCTGGCGGTGCGCCGCCGTCCCTGGTCCGCTTCCTTCGCCATGCATACCGTCGAAACCGTGCTGCTGGTGCTCCTGCTCGGGGCCATGACCGGCATCGCGGCGCGCTACCTGCGCGCCATTCCGCTGCCTCTGATCCAGATCGCGCTCGGCGCGGCCCTGTCCTGGCCGCAGCAGGGCCTGCACATCGCGTTCGATCCGGAACTGTTCCTGCTGCTGTTCATCCCGCCGCTGCTGTTCGCCGACGGCTGGCGCATTCCCAAGCGCGAGTTCTTCGCGCTGTACCGGCCCATCCTGCGGCTCGCGCTGGGCCTGGTGCTGTTCACGGTGCTGGGCCTTGGCTACCTGATCCATTGGGTGATCCCGGCCATGCCGCTCACGGTGGCCTTCGCGCTGGCCGCCGTGGTCTCGCCGACCGATGCGGTGGCGGTCTCGGCCATCACGCGCAACCTGGGCATGCCGGCCAAGACCATGCATGTGCTGGAGGGCGAGTCGCTGCTCAACGATGCCTCGGGCCTGGTGGCGCTCAAGTTCGCGGTGGCGGCCACGCTGACGGGCGCCTTCTCGTGGGCCGATGCGGGCAAGGAGTTCCTCTGGGTGGCGCTGGGCGGCCTGGCCGTGGGCACCGGCCTGGGCTGGGCCTTCGCGCTGGGGCGCGAGACCGTCACGCGGCGCGTGGGCGACGTGGCCGCCACGCAGATGGTGCTGCTGCTGGTGCTGCTGCCCTTCGCGGCCTACCTGGTGGGCGAGCACATCGGCGTCTCGGGCATCCTGGCCGCGGTGGCGGCGGGCGTCACGACCAACTTCGCCGACCTGCGGCGCGGCGAGTTCGTGGCCGAGCGCATGCAGACCGAGGGCATCTGGACCATGGTGGAGGCGGCCTTCAACGGCGCCATCTTCCTGCTGCTGGGCCTGCAGCTGCCCTCCATCGTGGGCACCACGCTGGCCGCCGCCGGCGAGGACTGGTGGCAACCGGTCGGCGAGGCGCTGCTGATCACGCTGGCGCTGCTGGGCCTGCGCTTCATCTGGCTCACGCTGGGCGTGCGCGGCAGCCTGTGGCGCGCGCACGAGCGCGGCTCCATGGCCGAGCCGCCTTCGCCGCTGCTGACGCTGGCGACCACGCTGGCCGGCATCCGCGGCGCGGTGACGCTGGCCGGCGCGCTGTCGGTGCCGCTGCTGCTGCCCGGCGGCGACCCCTTCCCGGCGCGCGACCACCTGGTCTTCCTGGCCACGGCCACCATCCTGTTCACGCTGGTGATCGGCAGCGTGGGCCTGCCGCTGGTGCTGCGCCGCCTGCCGCCGGCCGGCGAGCCGCTGGCCTTGCGGGAGGAGCGCAACGCCCGGCTGGCCGCGTGCAAGGCCGCCATCGCGCACATGGCGAAGAAGGCACCGGCCACCACCGACCCCGAGCGGCTGGCCCAGATCCAGGAGGCCGTGGGGCGGCTCACGCAGGACTACCGCAAGCGCATCGACCTGTTGGAGGACCCGGCCCAGCCGACCACGCCCGAGGCCCAGGCCGAATCGCCCGATGCCGTGCGCCAGCGCCGCCAGCGCTACCTGCTGGAAATGGAGCTGCGGCTGAACGCGCTGCACGTGGAGCGCAACACCTTGTACGCCGAACGCCAGGCGCACCGCATCAACGACGAGTCGCTGCGCGCACTGGTGGGCGAGCTGGACCTGGCCGAGATCTCGCTGCGCAAGCGCCTGGCGGTGGCGCGCCAGGCCGCCGGCCTGGCGGGTGGCGCGCCGACGTCGCACTGAGAAGCTGTGAACGAACCCCTCACGACCACGCGAGGCCCGACGACCCGTGGTGTTCAGCACCACCGCCCCGCCCAGGGCCTCGCCCTTCGGGCCGGGGCGCGCCGAGCCACATGCGGGCGTTGCAGGCCTTGCCCGGGCATGAGCCCGGGCGGCGGCCTGCGCCTACGCCTGCGGCCCGGCGCACCCCGTCGTGGCCGCGATCGGTTCATTCACAGCTTCTGAGCGGGGCGGCCAGGCTCGGCTCATGCCATCTGCGCGATGGTCTTGCGGAAGCGGTGAAGCGACAGGCCGAACAGCGCGCTGCCGATCACCAGCAGGCAGGCGAAGGGCTTCCACACCACGTCCAGGCCGGCACCGCGGTACAGGATGGCCTGTGCCAGTTCGACGAAATGCGTCGTCGGTGCGAGCAGCATCACGTTCTGCACCAGCGCCGGCATGCTCTCGCGCGGGGTCATGCTGCCCGACAGCATCTGCAGCGGCAGCATGATCAACACCATCAGCAGGCCGAACTGCGGCATGCTGCGCGCCAGCGTCGCCAGCCAGATGCCCATCGCCGTGGTGGCGAACAGGCACAGCGCGGCCCCGGTCAGGAACAGCGGGATCGAGCCCTCCACAGGCACCTGCAGCAGCGTGCGCACGACGAGCTGCAGCGCCGTCCACGCGGCCAGCAGCACCACCAGCCCCATGGCCCAGACCTTGGCCAGCATGATCTCGGTGGGCGTGACCGGCATCACCAGCAGATGCTCGATGGTGCCGTGCTCGCGCTCGCGGATCAGCGCCGCGCCGGTCAGGATGATGGACAGCAGCGTGACGTTGTTGATGATCTGCATCAGCGCGCCGAACCACATCTGCTGCAGGCCGGGGTTGAAGCGCGCGCGCAGCGCCAGGTCCACCGGCAGGGCGGTGCCGGTACGGTGGCGCTGCACGAACTCGGTGACCTGGCCCAGCACGATCTGCTGCACGTAGCCGCTGCCCGAGAAGGCCTGGCTCATGCGCGTGGCGTCCACGTTGAGCTGCAGCTCGGCGCTGCGCCCGGCCAGCACGTCGCGCTGCAATCCCGGCGGGATGGCCAGCGCGAAGGTGATGCTGCCGGCGTCCATCGCCGCGTCCATTTCCGCTGGCGACTGCAGGTGCTGCGCCACGAACTGCGGCGCGTAGAACGCGGCGGCGATGCGCGCCGACAGCGGCGACGCGTCCTCGTCGAGGATGGCGATGGGTGCCTGGTGCAGCGTCTCGGGCATCGCCGTGCCCGCGGTGTAGACCGACACCGTGAAGGTGTAGGCGATCAGCACCAGCATGACCGGGTCGCGCCACAGGCTCCAGAGCTCCTTGATGCCCAGGCGCCAGATGTTGGACAGGTGCCGGCGCATCCTCAGCTCTCCTGCTTCTTCAGCAGCGCGATGGCCGCGCCCAGGATCACCGGGACCGAGGCCAGCAGCGGCCAGAAGGCACCCTGCAGGTCCGCCAGACCCAGCGCCTTGCCGAATACGCCGCGGCTGATGATGAACATGTGGGTGGCTGGAAAAATCTCGCCGACCAGGCGCCCCCCGCCTTCCAGCGAGGACACCGGGTTCGTCATGCCCGAGAACTGCGTGGCGGGGATCAGCGTGCCGATCATCGCGAAGAACATCGCGGCGATCTGGCTGCGGGTCAGGGCCGAGGCCAGCAGTCCCATGCCGGTGGCCGAGAAGCTGAACACCAGCGCCGCCAGCGCCAGTGTGCGGAAACTGCCCGTCATCGGCACGCCGAACGCGGTGACGGCGAGCAGGCACATCAGCAGGAAGTTCAGCATCGCCAGCGCCACGTAGGGCAACTGCTTGCCGAGCAGAAACTCGGCGCGCGTCACCGGTGTCACGTACAGGTTGATGATGGAACCCATCTCCTTCTCGCGCACCACGGCCAGCGCGGTCAGCATGGCCGGCAGCATCATCAGCAGCAGCGGGATCACGGCGGGCACCATCGCCGGCAGGCTGCGCACGTCGGGGTTGTAGCGAAAGCGGGTCTGCATCTGCACGGCGCTGCGGGAGGACAGGCCGCGCGCCTGCGCCTGCTCGGCCAGCCACTGCTGGTGCATGCCCTGCACGTAGCCCTTGACGGTCTCGGCGCGCTGCGGCATGGCGCCGTCGATCCAGGCACCGACAGCGACCTCTTGTCCGCGCAGCGCGCTGCGGCCGAAGCCGGGCGGCAGCTCGATGGCGAGGGCCAGCTCGCCGCTGCGCATGCGGCGGTCCAGCTCGGCGTAGTCGGTGATCGGCGGCCGTTCGCTGAAGTAGCGCGAGCCGGACAGGTTCAGCGCGTAGTTCTGGCTCAGGGTGCTCTGGTCCCGGTCCAGCACGGCGTAGTTCAGGTTCTCCACGTCCAGGCTGATGCCGTAGCCCATCACGAACATCAGGATCAGTGAGCCGGCCAGCGCCAGCGTGGCGCGCACCGGGTCGCGCTGCAGTTCGAGCGCCTCGCGCCACAGGTAGCTGTACAGGCGCTGCAGCGAGGCCGCCAGGCGTCCCGGCGCCCCGCCGTGCCCGGCCGGGGGTGCCACCGTCGCCACGGGCTGCACGGCGGGGGCGGCGTCGGCCTGCGCGCCGCCGCCGCCGGCCTCCAGCAGGTAGCCGATGAAGGCCTGCTCCAGCGTCGCGGCACCGCGCTTGTGCACCAGCCGGGCCGGCGTGTCGCTGTCGAGCACGCGGCCGGCGTGCATCATCGACATGCGGTCGCAGCGCGCGGCCTCGTTCATGAAGTGGGTCGAGATGAAAATGGTCACGCGGTCGCGCCGGGACAGCTCCACCAGCAGGCGCCAGAAGGCATCGCGGGCGACCGGATCGACGCCCGAGGTCGGCTCATCCAGGATCAGCAGCTCGGGCCGGTGCACCATCGCCACCGCCAGCGACAAGCGCTGGCGCAGTCCCAGCGGCAGGCTTTCGGGCAGGCTGTCCAGCACCTCGGCCAGGCCGAAGCGGGCCACCATCTCGTCCACGCGCGCGGCGCGCTCGGCCTGCGGCACGTGGAACAGCTGCGCGTGCAGCACCAGGTTCTGCCGCACCGTCAACTCGCCATACAGCGAAAAGGCCTGCGACATGTAGCCCACGCGCCGGCGTGTGGCGATGTCCCTGGGATCCACCGGCTGGCCGAACAGCGCGGCCTGGCCCGCGCTGGCCGGCAGCAGGCCGGTCAGCATCTTCATCGTGGTGGACTTGCCGCAGCCGTTGCTGCCGAGGAAGCCGAAGATCTCGCCGCGCCGGATCCGGAAGTCCACGTGGTCCACGGCCGTGAAATCGCCGAAGCGCATGGTCAGCCCGCGCGCCTCGATGGCGATGTCCTCGTGGCCGTCGTCGGGCAGCGGCGCAATCTCCACCGGCGCATGGCCGCGCTTGCGCTCCTCGGGCAGCAGCGCGATGAAGGCCTCCTCCAGCGAGCGCACCCGGGTGCGCGCCAGCAGTTCGGCCGGTGAGCCGGTGGCCAGCACGCGCCCGGCGTCCATCACGACCAGCCAGTCGAAGCCCTGGGCCTCGTCCATGTAGGCGGTGGCGACCAGCACGCTCATGCGCGGCCGTTCGCTGCGGATGCGGTCGATCAGCGCCCAGAACTGCGCGCGCGCCAGCGGATCGACGCCGGTGGTGGGTTCGTCCAGGATCAGCAGATCCGGGTCGTGGATCAGCGCACAGCACAGGCCGAGCTTTTGCTTCATGCCGCCGGACAGCTTGCCGGCCGGCCGCTCGAGGAAGGGCCGCAGGCCGGTGCTGGCGGTCAGCGTGTCGATGCGCTGACGCCGCGCGGCCGCGTCGTGGCCGAACAAGCGTGCGAAGAACTGCAGGTTTTCCTCGACCGACAGCGTGGGGTAGAGGTTGCGACCCAGTCCCTGCGGCATGTAGGCGATGCGTGTGCAGACGGCCGTGCGGTGGCGCCGGTCGGCCATGTTGCCGCCCAGCGCCTCGACCCGGCCTTCCTGAACCGCACGCGCGCCTGCCATCAGCGACAGCAGGCTGCTCTTGCCGACGCCGTCGGGCCCGATCAGCCCGACCATGCGCCCGGCCGGGATGTCCAGGTCCACGCCGTCCACGGCCAGCGTGGTGCCATGGCGCAGCCGCACGCCCGCCAGGCGCACGACCTGCGGGGCTTCAGCAGACATCGCTCACTCCGGCACCCGGGTGGTCAGTTCGGCCGGCCACGGCGCCTGCGCGTCGAGCTTGACCCAGGCCACGCCGGGCAGGCCGGTCTTGACCTGGTGCAGGTGCTTTTTCAGCAACGCCGGGTCGATCTGCGCCTTCACGCGGAACATCAGTTTCTGCCGCTCGCTGGCGGTCTCCACCGTCTTCGGCGTGAACTGCGCGGTGCTGGCGACGAAGCTGATCCTGGCCGGGATCACGTACTGCGGCGCCGCGTCCAGGACGATGCGCGCCTCGCTGCCGAGCGCGACGCGGCCGGCCACGGTCTCGGGCAGGAAGAAGCTCATGGAGACCTCGGACAGGTCGACGAGATTGAGCAGCTTGCCGCCGGCGGCCAGCACCTCGCCGGGCTGCGCCAGCCGGAACTGCACGCGGCCGTCGCGCGGCGCCTTGAGCGTGCTGTCGGCCATGTCGGCGTCGATGCGGGCCACGGTGGCCTCGGCCGCCTGCACCGCCGCGTCGGCGCCCACACGCTGGGCGCGCGCGGCGGCGATGGCCGCCTGCGCCGCGGCCAGCTGCGCACGCACGGCGGCCACCACGGCCTCGGCGCCGTGCACGCGCGCGCGGTCGTCGTCCAGTTCCTGCTGCGAGGAGGCGCCGTCGCGCGCCAGTGTCTCCGAGCGTGCCAGCCGGCGGCGCGCGGCATCCAGCTCGCTCTCGCGCTGGACCACCTGGGCCTGCACGGCCAGACGGTCGCTTTCCCGCGCGGTGACCTGGGCCTGGGCCTGGGCCACGCCGGTGACGGCCTGCTGCCGGCGTGCCAGCGCCTCGTTGCGCTGCGCGACGAGGCTGTCGATCTGCATCGTCGCCAGCGACTGGCCGGCGCTGACGAACGCCCCTTCGTCGACCAGCATCTCCTGCACACGGCCGGCGAGCTTGGTGGCGACATCGACCTCGGTGGCCTCGATGCGACCGTTGCCGCTGGCGAAGCCCTCGCCGGGGCCCTGTGGCTGGCGGGACTGCCAGGCCCACCAGCCCGCACTGGCGAGCACGGCGATGGCGAGGACGGGAAGCAAGCGGTTCCTGGTGGCCATGGTGCGGTGTCGGAGGTCAGGGTGCCGGTGCAGCGGCGGCCAGCGTGGCCGCGCCGCCGCCCAGCGCGGCGTACAGCGTGGTGCGGGCTGCCAGCAGCGCCCGGCGCGTCTGCACCAGTTGCTGCTCGGCGGCGAGCAGCTCGCGCTGCGCGTCGAGCACTTCGAGGAAGTTGGTGGCGCCAGCGTCGTAGCGCAGGCGGGCCAGCCGGGCGCGCTCGGCCTGCGCCTGCAGCGCCTCGCGCTGGCTGTCGGTCTGCTCGGCCAGCCAGCGCTGGGCCGACAAGGCGTCCGCCACCTCGCGGAAGGCGGCCTGGATGGTCTTCTCGTAGTCGGCCACGGCCAGGTCGCGCCGCACCTCGGCCAGCGCCAGGCCGGCCTCGCGCCGGCCCCTGTCGAACAGCGGCAGCGTCAGGCTCGGCGCGAAGGTCCAGGCGCGGCTGCCGCCATCGAACAGGCCGGCCAGTTCGGCGCTGGCCGTGCCGAAGCTGGCGGTCAGCGCGATGCGCGGGAAGAAGGCCGCGCGTGCCGCGCCGATGTTGGCGTTGGCGGCGCGCAGCCGGTGCTCGGCGGCCGCGATGTCGGGCCGGTGCGCCAGCAGTTCTGACGGCAGCCCGGGAGCCAGCGGCAGGACCACGGCGGCGTCGTCCAGCGGCCGTGCCGCGGCCGCCAGCGCGATCGGTGCGCCGACCAGCTGGACCAGTGCGTGCGCTCTTGCCGCGCGCTGCTGCTGCAGCTGCGCGGCCAGCGTCTGCGCCTGGCTGGCCAGCGCGCGCACCTGGGCCAGTTCCAGCCGGGAGGCGGCGCCGACCTCGAAGCGCCGCTGGAAGATGTGCAGCGATGCGTTGCGGCTGTCCACCGCCGCCTGGGCCAGCGCCAGCCGTTCGTCCAGCTCGCGCAGCTCCAGCCAGCCCTGGGCCACCTGCGCGACCAGCGACAGCGTCAGCGCACGGCGGGCAGCGTCGGTGGCCAGGTAGCTTTGCAGCGCGCTGTCCTGCAGGCTGCGCACGCGGCCCCAGAAGTCCAGCTCCCACGCCGCCAGCCCCAGGCCGGCCTGGTATTGGCCGGCCGTCAGCGCTTGGCGGGTGGGATTGAGGTCGCCCGGCGTCAGCGCGCGTGCGGCCTCGGCCGACAGGGAAAGTGTCGGCCGCGCATCGGCGCGCTGGATGCCGTAGGCGGCCCGCGCCTCCGCCACGCGCAGTGTGGCGCTGCGCAGGTCGCGGCTGTTGGCCAGCGCCTGGTCGATCAAGGCCAGCAGCGCCGGATCGCCGAAGGCCTCGCGCCAGCCGAGCCCCGACGGCTCCAGCGCGCCGGCGGCGGGCGCATCGTCAACATCTCCTCGGGCGTGGCCTTCAAGGGCAAC
>NZ_BMYK01000015.1:0-92052 GCF_014652235.1 Pseudorhodoferax aquiterrae | reverse complement strand
CGGCAACGGGCGGCGCCGGCAGCTGCACGGTCGGCGCCATCGAGGCACAGCCGGCGGCCAGCGCCGCGGCCAGCAGTGCAGGGGGGAGACTGCGCATCAGCCCACCACGGGGTGGCCGGCGCCCAGGTGCGGTGGGCTGCCCGTGGTGTTGCGCCCGCCGTCGCCGGCGAGCAAGGCGCCCGGCGCGCCCGGCCAGCGGCTCGACCCGCGGGCGGGCCTTGTCGGTGAGCCCGGTCGCGGCCGGTTCGGCCCCGGCGGCGCGGAACGCGCAGGCGCAAGCCCAGGCGATGCCGATGAGCAGGCCTTTCCCGCCTGGCGGTGCGTGCGCCGCCATGTCATTTTTCCAGGACGTAGGTGCCTGGGGCATCGGCCAGCGGCGGGTAGGCGGCGGTGCCGAGCCGCGGCGGGGGGACCGGCGCGCCCGAGTGTGCGGCCAGCCACTGCTGCCAGGCCGGCCACCACGAACCCGGGACCGTGGCGGCGGCGGCCTGCCAGTCGGCCGGGCCGAGGTAGGTGCCGCCGGCCGCCCGCGTCAGGATCTGGTAGCTGCGGTGCGAATCCGGCCCGGGCGGGTTGACGATGCCGGCGTTGTGGCCCCCGCTGGTCAGCACGAAGGTGATCTCGGCCGGGCTCAGGAAGTGCAGCTTGTGCACCGAGCGCCAGGGCGCGACATGGTCGGTGGTGGTGCCGACCATGAAGATCGGCAACGTCAGGTCGCCCAGCGACACCGGCCGGCCGGCCACCGGATAGCGGCCTTCGCTGAGGTCGTCGTCCAGGAACAGGCGCCGCAGATACTGCGCGTGCATGCGGGCGGGCATGCGCGTGGCGTCGGCGTTCCACGCCATCAGGTCGTTCGTGGCGGAACGGTTGCCGAGCAGGTAGTTGCTGACCAGGCGCGACCACAGCAGGTCGTACGAGCGCAGCATCTGGAAGGCCCCGGCCATCTGGCTGGCCCGCAGGTAGCCGGTCTCGGCCATCTGCGCTTCCAGCAGACTGACCTGGCTCTCGTCGATGAACAGGCCCAGCTCGCCGGGTTCGCTGAAGTCGGTCTGGGCGGCGAACAGCGAGGCCGAGGCCAGCCGCGCATCGCCGTCGCGCGCCATCGCCGCGGCCGCGATGGCCAGCAGCGTGCCGCCCAGGCAGTAGCCGGTGGCGTGCACGCGCCGACGCGGCACGATGGCCCCCACGGCATCGAGCGCGGCATGGAAGCCCTCGGCCAGGTAGTCGTCCATGCCCAGGTCGCGCTCGGCCGCGCCAGGGTTCTTCCAGGAGATGCAGAACACGGTGTGGCCCTGCGCGACCAGATGCTTGATGAGCGAGTTGTGCGGCGACAGATCCAGGATGTAGTACTTCATGATCCAGGCCGGCACGATCAGCACGGGCTCGGGATGCACGCGGGCGGTGGCGGGGCGGTACTGGATCAACTCCATCACACGGTTGCGCAGCACCACCTGGCCGGGCGTGGTGGCCAGGTTCTGGCCGACCGTGAAACCCTGCGCTGCGGGGGGCTGGCCGCTGGCCAGGGCGAGCAGATCGGCCGTCAGGTATTCGGCGCCGCGCACCAGGTTGGCACCGGCCTCGGCGGCGGTGCGCTGCAGCACCAGCGGATTGGTCGCCAGCTGGTTGCCGGGGGAGAAAGCGTCCAGCCACTGCCGTGCCCAGAAGGCCACCATCCTCTCGTGGTGCGACTCCACGCCGGCGATGCCGTGGGTGGCGGCATCCCACCACTGCTGCGTCAGCAGGAAGGACTGCTGCAGCAGATTGAACGGCCAGGTCTGCCAGGCGGCCGCCGCGAAGCGGCGGTCCTGTGCCGGCGGCAACACCAGCGCGCGGGCATCGCCGGGGCCGGCCAGCAGGCAGTCGCGCAGGTAGTGCGCAAGTGCAGCGGTCTGCGTGCAGGCCAGCTGCGCCAGGGCGATCTGCCGTCCGGGCGAGGCGGCCAGGTGCGTGCTCCAGTCCAGCCAGGCCAGCAGTGCCGCGGCAGGCGACAGCGAGCCGGTCGCGCGTGCCAGCGCCGCATGCACGAGTTGGTCGAGATGCTCGGTCGGCGATGGCGTGTGCGGCATGGCAGGATGGATGGATGGCAGGGCGGTCTGGAATCTACCGAGGGACGGCGGCCGGGCGTTTGATCCAGGTCAAGCGGATCGGTAACGACCGACCAGTCGGTTTTTTGTGCCTGGCGATAATGCACGCCACCTTGACCACTGGACGACCGTGGCCGACCCTGCGCCACCCGTTCGGCACCCCGCGATGACGCCCGAATTGCCCACCGACCAGCCGACCCCGGAACGCCCGGCACGCCAGCGCCTTCCGGCGACCGTGCGCGTGACCCAGATCCTGGATGCGGCGCTGCGCGTGTTTTCCGACAAGGGCTTCGCGGCGGCGCGGATGGACGATGTCGCCGCTGCCGCCGGGTTGTCCAAGGGCGGCGTCTACACGCATTTCACGAGCAAGGAGGAGATCTTCGGCGCGCTGCTCACGCGGCTCATGCTGCCGTTGCACGCCAACCGGCCCCCGCTGCACCCGGACACCGCCGTGACGGTGGACGTGCTGGTGGACCAGGTCGTCGCGCCCATGTATGAATCCTTCGGCGACCCGGCCACCGCACTGACGCTGCGGCTGATGCTGGCCGACGGGGCGCGTGCGCAGCAGCTCGTGGGCCAGTGGCGCGAAATGGTCGTGGAGCCCTATCTGGCCGACATCGAGCAACTGCTCCAGCGCGGTGCGGCGCAGGGCCACCTGCGCCGTGGTGTGCTGCTGCGCGAGCCCCGGCTGGTGCTGTCGCCGGGCGTGCACAGCATGCTGGAGCTGCTGGTGCAGGGCCAACTGGATGCCACGGCCATGGAACGCCAGCGCAAGGCCCACATCGCGATGCTGCGCGAACTGCTGGAGCCCTGATGGGCCGCGTCGTCTGGACCCTGGTGCTGCTGCTGTCCAGCCTGTGGGCCGTGCCCGCGCTGCACTATCGCTTGCCGCTGCCCGCCCCGTGGGCCAGCGTGGTAGCGGGCGGCTGGGCGCTGTTCGCACTGGCGGCCATCTGGCTGCTGTGGCGCGAGGGCGCGGCGCGGCCGGTGCTGGCCTATGGCGTGGCCTTCGCGCTGCTGCTGGGCTGGTGGGTGCGCATCGCGCCGTCCGACGACCGGGTCTGGGCCGACGACGTGGCGCGGCACCTGCAGTCGCAGGTCGATGGCAGCGTGCTGACGCTCTCGAACGTGCGCAACTTCGACTGGCGCAGCGACACCGACTACACCGCGCGCTGGGAGACGCGCCGCCTCGACCTGGACCGGCTGCGCACGGTGGACATGGCGCTGTCCTACTGGATGGGCCCGGCCATCGCCCATACCCTGGTCTCCTTCGGTTTCGACGATGGCCAGCAGATCGTCTTCTCGGTCGAGATCCGCAAGGAACGCGGCGAATCCTTCTCGGCCGTGGCCGGCTTCTTCAAGCAATACGAGCTGAGCCTGGTGGCGGCCGACGAGCGCGACATCCTGCGCGTGCGCACCAATGTGCGCGGCGAGGACGTCTACCTGTACCGCGTGCAACTGGCCCCGGCCGCGCAGCGCGCGCTGTTCCTGGCCTACCTGGCCCAAGCCCAGGCGCTGGCGCGTGCGCCGCGCTTTTACGACACGTTGAGCGCCAACTGCACCACCATCGTCTACGAGATGGCGCGCCGCATCGTCGGCGGCCTGCCGCTCGACTGGCGGCTGCTGGCCTCGGGCTACCTGCCCGAGTACCTGCACAGTGTGGGCGGCCTGGCGCCGGGCCACACGGTCAAGCAGCTGCGCAGCGCAGGCCGCATCACCGCCCGCGCCCAGGCCGCCGATGCCGACCCACAGTTCTCGCAAGCGATCCGGCGCGGCGTGCCGGGCATGGAGGCTGCGCCATGATGCGCCGCCTGGCCGTGCTGCTGGTCCTGCTGCTGCTGACCGGCTGCGCCGGCGTGACGGTCAGCGCGATCTCTCCGGCCCGGTACCTGGCCGAGCGCCGCGGCGACGTGCTGACCACGGGCCGGCTCAGCGAATCCGCCCAGGAGGTGCTGCGCGTGGTCGGCATCGCCGACTGCCGCGAGCGGCCCGTGGCCTGCCGCGGCACGCTGGAGCTGTCGGCCGGCATCAGCGAGGAGCAGCGCCTGTCCGCCATGGCCGAACTCTGGCTGGAGCATGCGCTGGCGGCCGACCGGGCCCAGGCCGCCGACGAGGCCGTGCTGGACGCCTGGCTGGAGACGGCGCGCCATGCCTATGCCTACCTGTTCTTCACCGCGCGCAAGCCCGGCGAGCGCGCCTTCGAGGACCGCCAGACCCAGGTGCGCGACTACTACAACTACGCCGTGCAGCAGACCGTGACGCGCCTGTTCAAGGTGTACAGCGCCACGCCGGCCGCGCAGCGCGGCGAGACACTGGCCCTTAACAGCTGGCGCATCGCCAGCCAGGCCGACGACCTGGCACTGCCGCCGGATGCGCCCATGCCCGAGGAACTGCTGCCGGCTTCCTCGCTGCGCTTCACGGGCCTGCGCAACAGCTACCGGCGCGACGGCTTCGGCGCAGAGCTCGTGGCCGTGCTGCCGCCGCCGGCCGATGCCGACCCGGCCCGACCCTTCGACACCACGCGCTTTCCGGCGATCACGGCCCTGCTGCGCTTCGAGGGCGACACGCTGCCCGATGTGCTGGCCGGCCGCGCCGTGCAGCTCATGCTGTACGACCCGTACCGCAGCGCGCAGGCGCCGCTGGCCCGCGAGCGCGTGCCGCTGGCCGCGAACTTCACGGCCGGCTACGGCCTGTGGCTGGCGCGCGCGGGTTTTGCCACGCAGTCGCTGCGCACGCTGTTCGGCCTGTCCGACGGCATCGTGCGCCCGCGCATCGAGCTCATGCAGCCCTACGACCCCAAGCGCCGCACCATCGTCATGCTGCACGGCCTGGCCAGCAGTCCGGAGGCCTGGATCAACGTGGCCAACGAAGTGCTGGGCGACGAGCTGCTGCGCCGCAACTACCAGATCTGCCAGGTCTACTACCCGAGCAATGCGCCGCTCGCGCTCAACCAGAAGGCGATTCGTGAGGCGCTGCTGCAGACGCTGGCGCACTTCGATCCCGGTGGCCAGGCCGTGGCCTCGCGGGACATGGTGCTGGTGGGCCACAGCATGGGCGGGGTGCTGGCGCGGCTGCTGGTGTCGTCGTCGGGCGAGCGGCTGTGGTCGCTGCTGCCGGCCGACCCGGCGGCGCGCGCGGCCCGGGAGCGCCTGGCGCCGTTCCTCTCGTTCGAGCCGCTGCCCCAGGTCGGCGAGGCCGTCTTCATCGCCGCGCCGCACCGCGGCACACCGTTCGCGGGCAGCCGGCTGGCGCGCCGCATCGCCAACTTCGTGACCCTGCCGCTGGCCATGCTGGAGCAGATCGGCGACGTGACCGGCCTGTTCGGCCGGCCCGGCCCCGACGGCCAGGAGACCGGGCCGCAGCGCATCCCCAACAGCATCGACAACCTGCGCGACACCGATCCCTTCGTGCAGGCCGCCGCGCAGCTGCCGATCAGTCCGCGCGTGCGCTACCACTCCATCATCGGCCAGGCCGACATGGCGCTGCCGCGCGCCGAGGCCAGCGACGGCATCGTGCCCTATGCCAGCGCGCACCTGGCGGGCGCGGCCTCCGAGCGCGTGCTGCCGTCCGAGCACAGCGTGCAGGAGCACCCGCTGGCGATCCTGGAGATCCGGCGCATCCTGCGCGAGTCGCTCAACGCGAGCCGCTGAGCAGCACCACGCCGACGACCACCAGCACGCAGCCCGCGGCGCGGCCCGGGCCCACGCGTTCGCGCAGCAGCACCAGACCGAACAGCGCGCCGACCATCATCGACATCTCGCGCGTGGGCGCGACCACGCTGAGCGGCGCCCCCATCCCGAGCGCGGCCAGCACCAGGATGTAGGACAGCGGCGAGAGCAGTCCCACGGCCATGGTCAGTCCCCAGTGCCCGCGCATGGCCGCCAGTGCGGGGGCGCGGTTGCGCAGCATCCAGGGCACGAGCACGCACAGGCGCACGAGGTTGGAGCACCAGTCCAGCACCACGGCCCCCACGCCCAGCACCTTGACGCCATAGGCATCGACCACGGTGTAGCCCGCGATCAGCGCGCCCGTGGCACCGCCCCAGCGCACGCCGGCCAGCGCACTGGGCTGGCCGAACATGGCCAGCTTCCCATCGGTGCACAGCAGGGCGATGCCCAGCACGATCGCCGCCAGGCCCAGCAGCCCGTGGGCCGAGGGCGCCTCGCCCAGCAGCACGAAGGCGCCGATGGACGACAGCAGCGGCCCCGTGCCGCGCGCCACCGGATAGACCACCGACAGATCCGCCACGCGGTAGCCCTTTTGCAAACACATGCTGTAGACCAGGTGCAGCAGGCCGCTGGCGACGATGCAGGCCAGCACGGGGCCGTTGACCGGCATGCCGCCGTGCGTCAGCTCCCACACCACCCAGGGCGCATAGGCCGTGCAGGCCACCAGCGTGCTGGCGGCCACGAAGGCCGTGCCGGCATGGGCGGCACGCTTGGCCAGCAGGTTCCAGGTGGCGTGGATCAGCGCCGCCAGCACCACCATGGACAGGCTCAGCCAGGTCATGGCCGGTCTCCGGTGTGTGCCCGATCGGCCGGGGCGCGACGGTGTGCTTGGGTGGATGGTGCGCCATCGGCGCACGGGGGCAATGGGTTCAAGGCGATGTCCTGCATGTCTCCACGCGCAATGTGTTCTTGGCCGCCGCGGCGGGTGCGCACGGACCGCGGACCGTACCATGGCGCGGTCCCGAGACCGACGAGGATGGCAAGATGACCGAAACCCTGCGCCAGAGCGTGCTGCTGGCCACCGACCTGAGCCCGCGCAGCGACCGCGCACTCGACCGTGCGCTGCTGCTGGCACGCGAATGGCGCGTGCCGCTGGTGGCGCTGACCGTGGTGCCCGGCGGTGCCGGACTGGTCTCGCACCCGGTGCTGGCGCTGTCGTCCGATGCCGTGGCAGAGCGTGCCGCGCGCCGCCAGGCCGAACGCCGGCTGCGCGCCGACCTGGCCGACGCGACCGTTCCGCCCATCGTGCGTGTGGAGCAGGGCGAATTGACCAGCACCGTGCTGGCCGTGGCCCAGGCCGAGCGCTGCGGCCTCATCGTGACCGGCGTGGCGCGCCACGAGGCGCTGGCGCGCGTGCTGCTGGGCTCCACCGTGGAAGCGCTGGCGCGGCGTGCGCCCGTGCCGCTGCTCGTGGTGCGCGAGCGCGCGCGGGCCGCCTACACCCAGGTGCTGGTCACCAGCGATTTCTCCGAACATGCGCGCCATGCGCTGCAGACGGCTGTGGCACTGTTCCCGCAGGCCAGCTTCACGCTGTTCCATGCCTTCGGCAACCCGTATCCGCTGCTCGCCGGCATGGACGTGGAGCAGGCGCGCCAGGCCGGCCGCGCCGTGGCCGAGGAGCAGGCGCGGCTGTTCCTGGACGCCACGCCGCTGCCGGCTGCCGTGCGCGCACGCACCACGCTGCGCCTGGCCTACGGCGACCCTGGCCTGCTGCTGCGCGAGCATGGCGCGGAGCACCTGGGCGAGCTCGTGGTGCTGGGCACGCAGCGCCGCTCCGGCCTCACGGGCCTGCTGCTGGGCAGCGTGGCCGAGCGCGTGCTGGAACTGGCCGAAAGCGACGTGCTCGTGGTGCCGCCCAGGCCGGCCGGGGGCTGAGCGCACAGGCTCGTTCGAAGTGAGGATGCTGGTCGGTCGCGCGAACCGAACAATGCAGCCATCGGTGCGGTGCGCATACCCGGGAACCCCATCGAGCGCGCCGCGGGCATGGGGTCTGCGGCGTGGGATGAGCTGCAACCCTTTTTGCGAGGACCGAACCATGAACACCCGACTCATCGCGTCGACCTGGATGGCCGCCGCCGCCTTCGTCGCCATGCCCAGCCTTGCCGACGTGCACGCGTCCGGCGAGGTGGGCTACATCCCGCCCGTCAGCAGCGAGCCCAGCACGCTCACGCGGGCCGAGGTGATCGCCCAACTGGAGCAGGCGCAGCGCGACGGCACGATGCCGCCGAACGGAGAGGGCACCGACACCGGCGCCATGAACGCGCCGCAGCCCACGCTGCTGGCCGAGCAGCAGAACCTGGCTGCGCGCTGAGCGGCGCGCGCCGCCGCACGGCAGCGCCGCTGTCGTGCACCGCCGCAGGTGGCCGCCCAGGCCACCTGCGCTCGCCTCTCCTCGGTGCCCGAGCCTTTGGCGTCCCTGGCACACAATGGCGCCCGCGCAGGCTTGCCCGGCCTGGCGCGCGACACCAACAACGAGGAGATCTGCCATGGCCAGCCTGTTCCCGCACTGGACCCTGAAGACCGGCGGCGAAGTCGCCCCCGACGAACGCCTGCCCATGGGCCAGACCATCGCCATGGGCGTGCAGCATGTGGTGGCCATGTTCGGCTCCACGGCGCTGGCGCCCATCCTGATGGGCTTCGATCCCAACACCGCCATCTTCTTCTCGGGCATCGGCACGCTGATCTTCTTCCTGCTCACGGGCGGGCGGCTGCCGAGCTACCTGGGCTCGAGCTTCGCCTTCATCGGCGTGGTGATCGCGGCCACGGGCTATGCGGGCAGCGGGCCCAACGCCAACATCGGCGTGGCGCTGGGCGGCATCATCGCCTGCGGGCTGCTGTACTTCGCGATCGGCCTCGTCGTACAGGTGGCCGGCACGGCCTGGATCGAGCGGCTCATGCCGCCCGTCGTGACCGGCACGGTGGTGGCGGCCATTGGCCTGAACCTCGCGCCTGTCGCAGTCAAGATGCTCGGTACCACGCCCGTGGAGACCGGCATCAGTCTGCTGACGGCGCTGTTCGTCGGCCTGATCGCGGTGCGCAGCCGCGGCGTGGCCGGGCGCCTGCCCATCCTGCTCGGCGCGCTGTGCGGCTACGCGCTGTACGGGCTCGCGGCCAACGGGCTGGGCTGGGCCAAGCCGATCGACTTCTCGGGCGTGGCCCAGGCCGCCTGGATCGGCCTGCCGAAGTTCAGCGCGCCGGTGTTCGACGGCACGGCCATGCTGCTGATCGCGCCCGTGGCAGTGATCCTCGTGGCCGAGAACCTGGGCCACGTGAAGGGCCTGGCCGCCATGACGGGCCGCAACTTCGACCCGCTCATGGGCCGCGCCTTCATGGCCGATGGCATCGCCACCATGGTCTCGGGCGCCGGTGGCGGCACCGGCGTGACCACCTATGCCGAGAACATGGGGGTGATGGCCGTCACGCGCATCTACTCCACGCTGGTCTTCGTGGTGGCCGCGCTGGTGGCGCTGGCGCTGGGCTTCTCGCCCAAGTTCGGCGCGCTGATCCTGACCTTGCCGGTGCCCGTGGTCGGCGGCCTGGCGCTGGTGGTGTTCGGCCTGATCGCGGCCACGGGCGGACGCATCTGGGTGCAGAGCAAGGTGGACTTCTCGCGGCCGCGCAACCTGATCACGGCCGGCGTGGCGCTGACGGCCGGGGCCGGGGACCTCACGCTGTCGATCGCGGGCTTCAAGATGGGCGGGATCGGCACCGCCACCTTCGGCGCCATCGTGCTGTACCACCTGCTGCGCGAGCGCGAGGGCACGCGCTGAGGGCATGAAGCTCGACTCCACCACGGTCCAGCTGGTCCTCGCCATCGCCGAGGAAGGCAGCATCTCGCGTGCGGCCGACAAGCTGAACCTGGCGGTGGCGGCCGCCTCGCGCCGGCTGACCGACCTGGAGTCGCAACTGGGCGCCAGGCTGTTCAAGCGCCAGCCGCATGGCGTGAAGACCACGGAAGCCGGCGGCCGTCTGCTGGCCCACATCCGCCAGATCGACAACCTGATCGACCGGCTCGAAGGCGATGCCCAGGCGCTGGGCCATGGACGCGACGGGCGCATCATCATCGGCGCGCCCAAGGCCGCGATCATCCAGTTCCTCGCGGCCGACATCGCGCGGCTGCGCATCGCCTATCCGCAGATCACGCTCAAGGTGCTGGAGGAGAACAGCAAGATCGTGCAGCAGCTGCTGCGCGACCGCGTGATCGATGTCGGCATCTACGAGAAGAGCAGCGGTTTCCTGGACCTGCCGAAGTCCGACTACCGGCAGGACCGGCTCATCCTGGTCTACAGCCGGCGGCATTTCACGCTCGCGCCCGGGCCGCTCGGGCTGGACGCGCTGCTGGAGCTGCCCATCGTGAGCCTGGGCAAGGGCTCGGCCGTGCTGGCGGCCGTGCAACGCGCCTACCGCAGCCGCGGGCGGGCGTTTCCCAACGACTTCTCGGCCAGCGGCTTCGACACCATGCTGGCCCTGGTGCGCCACGGCCTGGGTGTGGGGCTGATGCCGCCCGAGGTGCTGCGCAGCTTCCACCCCGAGGACACACTGGCCACGGCCGAGCTGGAGGGCGACTGGCACCGGCGCAGCTATGTGCTGTCCTGCGTCGAAGGCAACGCGCAGGAGCAGACGCTGCGCAACGTGGTGGCCCAGCTGCTCGCCCCTTGACTGCTTGCGGGCGTGCCGGTTTCGCGGATCGCGAATCCAGGCATGCCTTGCACGCCATTGCCGGTCTCCGGGCGCTGCGCAACAGTCGCCTCACCACCAACGAGGAGACCGCGCATGAGACGCCGACACTTCATCGCGGGCAGCCTGGCTGTGCTGTCCGCTCCCTGGGCCCAGGCGGCCACCGAACTGCCCAAGGGCATCGTCAGGATCTACGTCGGCTGGGCGCCCGGCGGCGGCACCGACGTGTTCGCGCGCATCGTCGGCCAGAAGCTGTCCGAGCTGTGGGGCCGCAGCGTCGTGATCGAGAACAAGCCCGGCGCCACCGGTGCGCTGGCGGCCGGCTTCTTCGCCCAGACCCGCTTCACCGAGGGGCTGAACCTGCTGATGGCGCATGTCAACACGCACGCCATCGGGCCGCACATCTTCAAGGCCATCAGCTACGACCCCCTGAAGGACTTCGCGCCCATCGCCATGGTGGGCGCCACGCCGCACATCCTCGTGACCAGCGCGAACCGCGCCGGCGCCGGCACCGTCAAGGAAGTGGTCGAGGAGTGCCGCAGGAGCCCGGGCAAGATCAGCTTCGGCTCGTCGGGCACGGGCTCGGTGCAACACCTGTGCGCGGCGATGTTCAACATGGCGGCCGACGTGCAGAGCATCCACGTGCCCTACAAGGGCTCGGGCCCGCTGCAGACCGACCTGATCGGCGGCCAGATCGACTACAGCTTCGACACCATGACGGCCGCCACGGCGCAGGTGAAGGCGAAGAAGACGGCCGCCATCGTGCAGACCCGCGTCAAGCGCGCCAAGGGCTTCCCGGAGCTTGCGACCATGGACGAGCAGGGCTTCAAGGGCTTCGACGTGTCCAGCTGGTACGGCGTGGTCGGGCCCAGGGGCATGTCGGCCGAGCTGGCCGCGCAGATCAACGCCGACATCAACAAGGTGCTGGCCCTGCCCGAGGTGGTGGCGCGCTTCGACGGCTTCGGCGTGGAAGACGGCGGCGGCTCCGTCGACAAGTTCGCCGGCTTCATGGCCAGCGAGTTCAAGAAGTGGGGCGAGGTCGTTCGCACCGCCAAGATCACCGAGGAATCCTGAAGATGACAGCCACCCGACCCCTCCCGCTGCAAGGCATCCGCGTGCTGGACGTCAGCCAGGTCATGGCCGGCCCGTTCGCCTGCATGATGCTGGCCGACATGGGCGCCGACGTGATCAAGGTCGAGCCCCCGGGCGGAGACCAGACGCGCGGCGCCATGGGCTTCAAGATGAAGGGCGCCGATTCCATGGGCTTTCTGAACATGAACCGCAACAAGCGCTCGCTGACGCTGGACCTCAAGACCGATGAGGACCGCGAAACCTTCTACGCACTGGCGAAGACGGCCGACGTGATCGTCGAGAACTACCGCCCGGGCGCGGTGCAGCGCCTGCGCATCGACTACGCGTCGGTCCGCGAGATCAACCCGAAGATCGTCTACGTCAGCATCTCCGGCTTCGGCCAGAGCGGCCCCTGGGCCGAGCGGCCCGGCTTCGACCTCATGGCGCAGGCCATGTCCGGCGTGATGAGCGTGACCGGCTATCCCGGCGAGAAGCCGGTCAAGGCCGGCGTGCCGGTGGCCGACATCGGCTGCGCACTGTTCGCCACGGCGGCGCTGCTGTCGGCCTACATCGGCGCGCAGAAGACGGGGCAGGGCCAGCACATCGATGCCTCGCTGTTCGACGCGGCGATGGCGTTCTCGGTCTGGGACATGTCGGAGTACTGGGGCACCGGGGCGGCGCCGACCAAGCTGGGCACCAGCAACAAGATGAGCGCGCCCTACCAGGCGGTGCGGGCGCGCGACGGCTACTTCGTGATGGGCGCGACCAACCAGAAGCTCTGGGCCAGGCTCTGCGCGCTGCTGGACCGGCCGGACCTCGTGGCGCATGCCGACTACGCGACCGTGCCGCTGCGCCTGAAGCACCGCGAGGCGCTGATCGTGGCGCTGGAACAGGAATTCGCCAAGCGCGACAGCGCCGACTGGATCGCCGCCATGCTGGCCGCGGGCATCCCGGCCGGCCCGATCCTGAGCTACCCCGAGGCCTTCGAGGGCGAACACGGCCGGCACCGGCGCATGTGCATGGAGATCGACCACCCGGTCGAGGGCAAGGTCAAGAACATCGGCTTTCCGGTCAAGCTGCTGGGCACGCCGCAGCAGGTCCGCCGGCATCCGCCGCTGCTGGGCGAGCACAACGACGAGATCCTGGCCGAGATCCGGGCGGCGGCATGAGCGCGGAATCCGTGCGGCTCAGCGTCCATGCCTCGGGCGCGGCCGAGATCCTGATCGACCGGCCCGAGCGCCACAACGCGATGACGCGCGCCATGTACGACGCCTTGCTGCAATGCATCGCAGCCTGCGGGCGCGATGCGGCCGTGCGCAGCGTGCTGTTCAAGGGCGCAGGCGGCAAGTCCTTCATCTCGGGCACGGACATCGGCCACTTCAAGGATTTCGCCGATGGCCGCGAGGGCATCGCCTACGAGGCTTTCGTCGAGCGCGTCATCGACGCGGTCGAGCGCATCGCCGTGCCGACCGTGGCGGTCATCGACGGCTGGGCCGTCGGGGGTGGGCTGGCGCTGGCGACGGCCTGCGACTTCCGGGTCTGCAGCGAGGGGTCGCGCTTCGGCGCGCCGATCGCCAGGACGCTGTCGAACACCTTGTCCTCGCGCAACATCGCGCGGCTGGTGGCGGCGCTGGGCGTGCCGCGCGTCAAGCGCATGCTGCTGCTGGCCGACCACCTGACGGCGGCCGAGATGCAGGCCTGCGGCTTCGTGCACGCCGTCGTGGCGCCCGAGGCGCTGGATGCGGCGGCCCACGCGCTCGCGCAGCGGCTCATGGCGTTGTCGCCGGTCACGCACCAGGCCGTGAAGGAGAGTCTGCGCCGCATCGTCAGCGAGCAGCGCCTGGACGACGAGGACCTAGTGCAGCGGGTCTACGGCAGCCAGGCCTTCCGCGACGGCGTGGCGGGCTTCCTCGGCAAGCGCTGAGCGGTCCTGATCTCGCGGGCTTGTCCTGCGTGCTGCAGACCTGGCGCATGGCATGCTGCGCCCGACATGAAAAAGGCGCTGCAGACCTGGTTCACCTCCCGCGGCTGGAAGCCATTCCCGTTCCAGCGCGAGGTCTGGCAGGCGCTGGCGGCCGGCGAGAGCGGCCTGCTGCACGCGACCACCGGGGCCGGCAAGACCTATGCGGTGTGGCTGGGCGCATTGGGCGCCTTCGCGGGCAAGCCGCCCGCGCGCGGCGCCGCGCCGCTCACGGTGCTCTGGATCACGCCCATGCGCGCGCTGGCGGCCGACACCTTGCGCGCGCTGCGCGAACCGCTGGCCGAGCTCGCGCCGCACTGGACGGCCGGCGCGCGCAGCGGCGACACCACCTCGGCCGAGCGCAGTGCCCAGGACCGGCGCCTGCCCACCGTGCTCGTGACCACGCCCGAGAGCCTGTCGCTGCTGCTGGCCAAGGCCGGTGCGCAGCAGCTGTTCGCGCAGCTGCAGCTCGTGGTCGTGGACGAATGGCACGAGTTGTTGGGCAACAAGCGCGGCGTGCAGGTGCAGCTGGCGCTGGCACGGCTGCGGCAGTGGCGGCCGGCGCTCAGCACCTGGGGCATGTCGGCCACGCTGGGCAACCTGGAGCAGGCCATGCGCGTGCTGCTGGGGCCGCAGCAGCCCGGCCATCTGGTGCGCGGCGCCGTGCCCAAGCAGCTCGTGATCGACACGCTGCTGCCGCCGCGCGCCGAACGCTTTCCCTGGGCCGGGCACCTGGGGCTGGCCATGCTGCCGCAGGTGGTGGCCGAACTGGCCGCCAGCAGCACGGCGCTGGTCTTCACCAACACGCGTTCGCAGGCCGAGATCTGGTACCAGGCCTTGCTGGAGGCCCGGCCCGACTGGGCCGGCAGCATCGCGCTGCACCATGGCTCGCTGGACCGGGCCGTGCGCGAGTGGGTCGAGGCCGGGCTCAAGGCCGGCCAGCTGCGCGCCGTGGTCTGCACCTCCAGCCTGGACCTGGGCGTGGACTTCCTGCCTGTGGAGCGCGTGCTGCAGATCGGTTCGCCCAAGGGCGTGGCCCGGCTGCTGCAGCGCGCCGGCCGCTCGGGCCATGCGCCGGGCCGGCCCTCGCGCATCACGCTGGTGCCCACGCACAGCCTGGAACTGGTGGAGGGGGCCGCAGCGCGCGCCGCCGTGCTGGCCGGGCTGGTCGAGGCGCGCGAGCCGCCGCAGCAGCCGCTGGACGTGCTCGTGCAGCACCTGGTCACGGTGGCCCTGGGCGGAGGATTCCTGCCGGACGCGCTCTACGCCGAGGTGCGCCAGACCCATGCCTATGCCGCGCTGGAACCCGATCGCTGGCAATGGTGCCTGGACTTCGTGCGCCAGGGCGGCGCGGCGCTGACGGCCTACCCGGACTACCGGCGCGTGGTACCGGACGACGAGGGCATCTGGCGCGTGCCCGAGGCGCGGCTGGCACGGCGGCACCGCGCCAACATCGGCACCATCGTCAGCGACGCGAGCATGGTGGTGCAGTTCGTGGGCGGCGCGCGCATCGGCAGCGTGGAGGAGAACTTCGCGGCGCGGCTCAAGCCCGGCGATGCCTTCATGTTCGGCGGGCGGCTGCTGGAGCTCGTGCGCATCCACGACATGACGGCCTGGGTGCGGCGCGCCAGTGGCAAGAAGGCCGCCGTGCCGCGCTGGAACGGCGGGCGCATGCCGCTGTCCTCGCTGCTGGCCGATGCGGCGGTGATCGAACTGGCCGAAGCCGACCAGGGCCGCTACGACAGCCCCGAGATGCGTGCCGCGCAGCCGCTGCTGGACCTGCAGCACGCCTGGTCGGCCCTGCCCACGCCCGACACGCTGCTGGCCGAAACGCTGCAGTCGCGCGAGGGCTGGCACCTGTTCCTCTACCCCTTCGCGGGCCGCCAGGTGCACCTGGGCCTGGCCAGCCTGCTCGCCTGGCGCGCCGCGCAGCAGGCGCCGCGCACCTTCTCGATCGCCGTCAACGACTACGGCCTGGAACTGCTGTGCGCCACGGAAGTGGACTGGCCGCAACTGCTGCCCGTGCTGCTGCAGCAGCCGGGCGAAGGCCCGGCGCTGCTGGCCGAGGTGCTGGCCAGCCTCAACGCGGGCGAACTTGCGCAGCGGCGCTTTCGCGAGATCGCGCGCGTGTCCGGCCTCATCTTCCAGAGCCACCCGGGCGAGCGCCGCAGCAGCCGCCAGCTGCAGGCTTCCTCCTCGCTGTTCTGGGAGGTGTTCCGCAAGTACGACCCTGCCAACCAGCTGCTGCTGCAGGCCGAGCAGGAGCTGCTGGCGCAGGAGCTGGAGGTGGGCCGCCTGCAGGCCGCACTGCAGCGCATGCGCGCGCGGCGCCTGGTGTTGCGGCCACTGGCCCGGCCGACGCCGTTCGCATTCCCGCTGATGGTGGAGCGCTTTCGCGAGCAACTGTCCAACGAGCGCGTGGCCGACCGCATTGCGCGCATGCTGGCCCAGCTCGAGCGCGCGGCCGGCGGTGCGCCTGCGGAGGACGCAGACCAGGTGCAGGCCAGCCTGCAGTTCGGCCGCCAGACCGACCAGCCGACGCGGACTGCGCCGCGGCGTCGCAGGAGGCACGGCCTGTGACGCCGGGGCTTGCCGTCACCTGGGCCGACGAGCCGCTGCTGCTGCTGCCCGAGCGGGCACTGTGGTGGCCGGCGCGCCGCACCTTGTTCATCGCCGACCTGCACCTGGGCAAGGCCGCGACCTTCCGCGCCGCGGGCCAGCCGGTGCCGGCCGGCACCACCCAGCGCAACCTGGCGCGGCTGGACGCGCTGATCGCACGGCACGGCGCGCAGGCACTCGTGGTGCTGGGCGACTTTTTGCATGCCGAGCAGGCGCGCACGCCGGCCCTGCTGGACGCGCTGGCGCAGTGGCGTGCCCGGCATGCAGCGCTGGCCATCACGCTGGTGCGCGGCAACCACGACAGCCATGCCGGCGACCCGCCGCCCGGCCTGTCCATCACCCTGGTCGACGAGCCGCACCTGCTGGGCCCGTTCGCCTGCTGCCACCATCCGCAGCGGCATGCCACGCACTTCGTGCTGGCCGGCCATGTGCATCCGGTCTGCGTGCTGTACGGCCCGGGCCGCGACCGGCTGCGGCTGCCCGGCTTCGTGGCCGAGCCGGGGCAGGCCTGGCTGCCGGCCTTCGGCGAGTTCACGGGGGGCTGGCGCGTGGAGCCCTCACCCGGGCGGCGCTGCTATGCGGTCGGCGACGGCCAGGTCTGGCCGCTGCCCCCTGCCTGAGCACTGCGGGAATCCGCGGGTTCCGCCGCCGGCCTGCGGCCCCGATGATGCAGCGCGGCCGCAGCCCGCGCGCCGCCGCACCCATCTGAAGGAGACAACGCAGCATGCACGCATTCCCCGACTTTTCGCGCCGCCGCGGCCTGCAGGGCTTGGCCGCACTGGCAGCCGGCGGCCTGGTCCCCGGCCTGCAGGCCCAGACCGCGCGCTGGCCCGACAAGCCGCTGCGCGTGGTCGTGCCGTTCCCGCCCGGCGGCCTCACGGACGCCTATGCGCGCCTGTTCGCCGACCATTTCACGCAGACACTGGGCCAGCCCTCCATGGTGGACAACCGGCCGGGCGGCGGCGCCATCATCGGCATCAGCCAGGTGGCCAAGGCGCCGGCGGACGGCTACACGCTCCTGGTCTCGACCTCGGGCACGGTCTGGCAGAACCGCGTGCTCTACAGCAAGCTGCCCTACAACCTGGACACCGATCTCACGCCGATCGCGCTGTTCCCCTCGGGCCCGCTGGCCGTGGCCGTGGCGCCCGAGGTGCCGGCCAAGAACATGCGCGAGTTCATCGCCTATGCGCGTGAGCGCCAGGTCAACATGGCGAGCTACGCACCGGGCGCCTACCCGCACATGGTGGCAGACCAGCTCAACCGCCACGCCGGCACCAAGATCCAGACCGTCATGTACAAGGGCGAATCGCCGATGTGGGTGGACGTGGCGGGCAATTCGGCGCAGATCGGCATCGGCAGCTACCAGGCCTTCAACACCGTGCAGGGCCGCGGCGTGCGGCCCATCGGCGTGACCGGCAACTACCGCTCGCCCAAGATGCCGGATGTGCCCACGCTGGCCGAGCAGGGGATCGATACGCCCTTGGTGAAGCTGGAAGGCGGCCTGGCCCTGATGGCGCCCGCCGGCACGCCCGAGGCGGTGTTGCGCACGCTCAACAAGGTGGCGCTGGCCTGCGTGGAGACCGAGCGCGGCAGCAAGCTGCGCGAAAGCTTCGGCATCCCCAACAAGCCCAAGGATCTGGCCGGCACGCGGCGCGACTGGGATACCGAAGTGCCCATCTGGATCAAGATGGCCGTGGAGCTGGGCATCAAGCTGGATTGAAGGAGGGCGTCACTCCTCCTGCGCAATCACCAGCAGCACCGAGGCCTGCTGCTTGCCGACCGAGGTGATCTTGTGCGGGATGCTGGAGTTGAAGTGCGCCGAGTCGCCAGCGCGCAGCGTCTCGCTGCGCTGCGCCAGCTGCAGCACCACCTGGCCCTTGAGCACGTAGAGGATCTCCTCGCCACGGTGGTGGCTCATGGGGTGGTTGCGCACCGGCTCGTCGGTCGGGTTCAGCACGAAGGCCACCATCTTGTGGTCGGGCAGGGCGCTGGAGACCATGCGCGGCGCAGGCGGAGTGGCCTCCGGCGCGGCCTCGGCACGGCGGATCACCACCGGGTCGCTGTCCGAAGGCTCGGCGAAGACTTCCTCCACCGGCACGCGCAAGGCCTTGGCCAGCTTCAGCGCGGCGCCGACGGACGGTGTGGACAGCCCGCGCTCCAGCCGCGAGACATAGCTGCGCGTGAGGTCGCTCGCCTGCGCCAGCTCTTCCAGCGTCATGCCGGCTTGCACGCGCAGGATCTTCAACTTGATTGACATGTTGCGTATGGGAAACTTGTTTCCTAGAATATTCTTGGTTTCCGGACCTCGATCAAGGCGGATCCGGCGGGTTTTGCTCACCAAGGAGTATGGTATGTCGATGCGCAAGCGCCTTCGGGCCGTGGTTCTCGTGCTCTCCTGCGGCCTGGCCGCCACGCTGGCGGTGGCCCAGTCCTATCCGGCCAAGCCGATCCGGCTCATCATCCCCTTCGGCGCCGGTGGCATCACCGATGTGGCGGGCCGGCTGGTCGGGCAGCACCTGGGCGAGGAACTCAAACAGCAGGTCGTGATCGACAACCGCGCCGGTGCCGGCGGCGCCATTGCGGCGCAGGCGCTCGCCCAGGCCGCGCCCGACGGCTACACGCTGCTGCTGGGCACGGTGGGCACCCAGGTCGTCAACAAGATGCTGTACAGCAAGCTGGCCTACGACCCGGCGACGCTGACGCCCGTGTCGCTGGTCAGCAATTCGCCCTACGTGCTGGCGGTCAATGGCGTGGACGGCGTGCGCGACCTGCAGGGCCTGGTCGCGTACGCCAAGGCGCACCCGGGCGCGCTCAACTTCGGCTCGGCCGGCAACGGCAGCTCGCCGCACCTGGGCATCGAGCTGTTCAAGCTGGCCAGCGGCACGCAGATCGTGCACGTGCCGTTCAAGAGCGGCGCCGAGGCCGTGAACGCCGCGCTCAGCGGCCAGGTGCAGATCGTGATCGACGCGCTGCCCGTGATCCTGCCCCACGCGAAGGCCGGCCGCCTCAAGCTGCTGGCCATCGCCGACGAACAGCGCAACCCGGCCGCGCCGCAGCTTGCCACCACCACCGAGCAGAAGCTGCCCGACTTCAAGATCGGCTCTTGGAACGCGCTGGTGGCACCGCCCGGCACGCCGGCCGCGCAGGTCGAGGTGCTGAACGCCGCGCTGGCCCGGGCCATGGCGCGCCCGGCCCTGGTGGCGCGGCTGGCCGAGATGGGCATCGAACCCATGCAGACCGGCGTGCCGGCCTACCTGGCCCATGCACAGCGCGAGACCGTCAAGTGGAGCCGGGTCATCCAGGCGGCCGGCACCAAGCTCGACTGAAGCCCCATGAAGCTCTACGACACGCAGCGCTCGGGCAACGCCTGGAAGGTGCGCCTGATGGCGGGGCTGCTGGGCATTCCCGTGGCGCGCCAGACCCTGTCGATCGACCGCGGCGACCTCGCCCGTCCCGAGTTCCTCGCGATCGCGCCGCTGGCGCAGGTGCCCGTGCTGGAGCTCGACGACGGCAGCCACCTGGCCGAGTCCATGGCCATCCTGTACTACCTGGCCCGGCCGACCGCCTGGTGGCCCGCGGCGCTGGCCGACCAGGCCCGCGTGCTGACCTGGCTGGCGTTCGAACAGGAGCGCCACATGAAGCCGCTGGCGAAACTTCGCTTGCACCTGGCCCTGCACCGCAACCGCGATCCGCAGGCGCCCGAGATGCAGGCCCATGCGCACGAGGCGCGCCAGGCGCTCGCGCTGCTGGAGGCGCAGCTGCAGCGCCAGGGGGCCACCGGCTGGGTCGCGACCATGGACCACCCCAGCATCGCCGACGTGGCGCTGTACCCCTACACGCGCATGGCGCCCATGGGCGGCATCGACCTGGAGGCCTATCCCGGCATCACGGCCTGGCTGCAGCGCATCGAGGATCTGCCCGGCTATGCCGCGCTGTTCCCGGGCGAACCTGGGCGCAACCTTTCCACTCTCGAAGCCTGATCCCACAAGGAGGAGACCCATGGCATCCGCGACCGACACCTTCACGCTCGACAAGGACGCGCTCGTCGCGCTGTCGCACCGGCAGATGGACGCCCATCTGGCCGACAGCGGCTACACGCTGCGCCAGAAGCTCGCGCTGACCTGCCGCATCCTGTTCGACAACGGCCACGATTCCGGGCTGGCCGGGCAGATCACGGCGCGCACGGGAACGCCGGGCGAGTTCTACACCCAGCGCCTGGGCCTGGGCTTCGACGAGATCGCCGAGGACAACCTGCTGCGCGTGGACGAGGACCTGAACGTGCTGGAGGGCGACGGCATGGCCAACCCGGCCAACCGCTTCCACTCCTGGGTGTACCGGGCACGGCCCGACGTCAACTGCATCGTGCACACGCACGCCGTGCACACGGCGGCCCTGGGCATGTTGGAGCAGCCGCTCATCGTCTCGCACATGGACAACTGCGTGCTCTACAACGATGTGGCCTTCGTCGGCCAGTGGCCGGGCATTCCGGTGGGCAACGAGGAGGGCGAATTCATCTCGGCCGCGCTGGGCGACAAGCGGGCGCTGCTGCTGTCGCACCACGGCCTGCTGGTGGCCGCCACCAGCGTGGAGGAGGCCTGCGTGCTGGCCATCGCATTCGAGCGCGCCGCGCGCATGCAGCTGCTGGCCATGGCCGCCGGCAAGGTACAGCCGATCGACCCGCGCCTGGGCCAGGAGGCGCACGACTGGATCCTGCGGCCCAAGCGCAACGCGGTGGCTTTCGACTACTACGCGCGCCGCTCGCTCAGGATGCCGCACAACGCGGACTGCCTGCGCCTGCGCTGAGTCTGCGGGCCAGGCCTACCTGACCTGCTGCTTCTCCAGCTTGCGCGCCAGCGTGCGCCGGTGCATGCCCAGGCGGCGCGCGGTTTCGGAGATGTTGAAGCCGGTCTCGGCCAGCACCTGGTGGATGCGTTCCCACTCCAGCGTCTTGATCGAGCTCTGCCGGTTGGTCAGCTCGACCTCGGTCGTGCCCTCGGCGCGGCCGAACGCGGCCTCGATGTCGTCGGTGTTGGAAGGCTTCGCCAGGTAGTGGCAGGCGCCCAGCTTGATCGCCTCCACGGCCGTGGCGATGCTGGCGAAACCGGTCAGCACCACGATCAGCATGTTCTCGTCGCGGGCGCTCAGGGCCTGCACGCAGGCCAGGCCCGAGGCTTCGCCGGCGAGCTTGAGGTCCACCACGGCGTGGGTGGGCGCGAAGTCCTCCAGCTGCACGAGCAACTGCTCCAGGCCGGTCGCCACACGCACGGCGTAGCCGCGGCGCTCGAACGAGCGGGCCAGCGTGCGGGCGAAGGCCGCGTCGTCCTCGACGATCAGCAGGCGGCGGTCCAGGGGCTCATCGGTCATCGGCGCTATCTTCCTCCAGCAGGGCAATGGCCGGCAGCGGCAGGGTGATCCGGACCTCGGCACCGCCGCCGTCCAGGTTGCGGGCGGCGACGTAGCCGCCCAGTGTGCGCGCCACGTTGACGACCAGGAACAGACCCAGGCCGCGGCCGGGCTGGCCCTTGCTGGACTGGTAGGGCTTGCCAAGCTGCGCAAGCATCTGCGGGGCAAAGCCGGGGCCGCGGTCGCGCACGGTGAGCACCAGCTGGTCGCCGCTGCACGTGGCCTGCAGGTGCACGTGCTCGGGCGAGACCTCGGCCGCGTTGTCCAGGACGTTGACCATCATCTGCTGGATGGCGGAGTCCGCCACCATGGCCAGGTCGTCGCCGATCTGGTTGTCGAAGACGAAGCCGGGGCAGGGCCGGCGCTGGCGCCAGCGCTGCACCACTTCGTCCAGGAAGGTGTTGAGCGTGGTGGCGCGCGAGGATTCGCCGCGCGCCTCCCCGGCCGACAGCAGGATGCCGCTCACGATGGCCTTGCAGCGTGCCACCTGGGCCTGCATCTCGGCCACGTCGTCGGCCAGCTCGGGTTCGGAGCTGAAGTGCGGCAGGTGCTGCCAGTCGCCCAGGATCACCGCGAGCGTGGACAGCGGCGTGCCCAGCTCGTGCGCCGCGCCCGAGGCCAACAGGCCCATGCGCACGATGTGCTCCTCCTCGGCTGCGCGCTGGCGCAGCGCGGCCAGGCGCCGGTCGCGCTCGCGCAGGTTGCCGACGATGCGCGTGATGAAGGTCACCAGCAGCGCGGCCGTGAGCGCAAAACTGACCAGCGTGCCCATCATGTAGGGGCTGGCCAGGCCGCGGTGGTGGTCGGGCGCCAGCGCGAGCGGCTGGGCCCACAGCGCCAGCGCGGCGAAGCAGGCCGAGGTCACGCCCACCATGGTCCAGGTGGCCCAGGCCGGCAGCAGCACGGCGCCGAGAATCACCTGCAGCAGGTACAGGAACACGAAGGGGTTGGTGGCGCCGCCGGACAGGTAGAGCTGGGCCGTGAGCGCGGCCACGTCCACGAGCAACGCGACCAGGAGCTCCACGTTGGTCACGCGCCGGCCCGTGCGCGCGCGCAGCAGCGACAGCACGTTGAAGGCCACCAGGCAGCCCAGCACGGTCAGCATGGGCTCGACCGGGATCGCGATGCGCAGGCCGTAGTGCACGACCTCGATGGTCAGCACCTGGCCGAACACCGCGATCCAGCGCAGCTGGATCAGCTGCTGCAGGTTCTTGAGGCCGGCGGCCTTGTCGGGGCCGGCCGGGCGCGAAGCGGGTTCTGCGCTGCCGGTGGCGGAGGCAAGCATGGGGCCGGATTCTCAGTCCGACGGGCGGCGCGCCGAGCGCCACGCGTACCAGCCGCCGGCTGCCACCATGGCCGCCAGCGCGAACCAGGTCAGCGCATAGACCAGGTGGTTGTCGCTGAAGCGCAGCACCGTGAGGCCGCCCACGGGCCACTGGCCGGGCGGCGTCGCCTCGGCGTCGACGAAGTAGGGCGCCACGCGGTCTGCCGGCAGGCCGCGCGCAGCGGCGATGGCGGCCACGTCGCGCGAATGCCAGCGGTTGGCGGCCGGGTCGTTCTCGCGCAGGAAACCGCCGTGCGGCTCGCTGATGCGCAACAGGCCGGTGACGGTGACCGGGCCTGCCGGTGCGGCGGCGCCGCGCCGGGCCGGGTCACGCCGCTCGGGCGGCACGAAGCCGCGGTTGACGAGCACGATGCTGCCGTCCTGCAGGCGCAGCGGCGTGAGCACCCAGAAGCCGGCCCCCATGGCGGTGCTGGCCTGCACCAGCGCTTCGTCGGCATGCAGGAATTCGCCCACCAGGCGCAGGCGCCGGTACTCGAAGTCCAGCGGGGCGGCCTGGATGGCGGGCCAGGCCCGCAGGTCCGGTGGGGCCACCGGTGCGGCCGCCACGCGCGCCTCCGTGCGCGCGATCAGGCCCTTCTTCCAGCCCAGGCGCTGGACCTGCCAGGTGCCCAGCAGGGCGAACACCGCGCTGAGCAGGGCGGCGGCCAGCAGCACCCAGGGCAGGCCGCGCGCGGGCTTCATTGCGTGTGGTGCTGGTGCGTGGCAGCGGGCTGCTGCGGGCCGTGCTGGCCATGAGAGGGCATCATGTTGGTGTTCATGTGGAACATGACCCACAGCGTGCCGGCGATCGCGATCGCCACGAAGACGACCGTGAAGATGGTGGACAGCATGGTCCAGCCACCCTCGACCTTGCCGTTCATGTGCAGGAAGTACACCATGTGCACGAGGATCTGCACGACGGCAAAGCCGCCCAGCACCAGCACGGCGGTGGTGCGGTTCTCGATCACGTTGTCCATGACCAGCCAGAACGGGATGGCCGTCAGGATGACGGACAGCACGAAGCCGGTCACGTACTCGCGCATGGAGCTGTGCGGGCCGACGTCGCCGTGATGATCGTCATGGTGGCCATCACCGTGGCCGTGGTGTGCGTGGGTATCAGAGGCGGCCATCACAGCACTCCCATCAGGTAGACGAAGGTGAAGACGCCGATCCAGACGACGTCCAGGAAGTGCCAGAACATGGACAGGCACATCAGGCGGC
This sequence comes from Pseudorhodoferax aquiterrae, assembly GCF_014652235.1. Classification (GTDB taxonomy): domain Bacteria; phylum Pseudomonadota; class Gammaproteobacteria; order Burkholderiales; family Burkholderiaceae_C; genus Pseudorhodoferax; species Pseudorhodoferax aquiterrae. Next base: position 67,965 of record NZ_BMYK01000015.1, on the reverse strand, counting down.
GGCGGTTCTCGTGGATCAGGCCATGCTTGGCGATCTGCACCATGAGCACGACCAGCCAGACCGAGCCGAAGGTCACGTGCAGGCCGTGGGTGCCGACCAGCGCGAAGAAGGCCGACATGGCGGCGCTGCTCTGCGGGCCGGCGCCTTCGTGGATCAGGTGGTGGAACTCGTACAGCTCCACGGCCAGGAAGGCCAGGCCGAACAGGCCCGTGACGGCCAGCCACACCAGCGTGCCGCCCTTGTCGTTCAGCTGCTTGCGCAGCATGGCGAAGCCGAAGGTGATGGACGACAGCAGCAGGAAGGCCGTGTTGAGGGCCACCAGCTTGAGGTCGAACAGCTCGGCGCCGCCGGGCCCGCCGGCGTAGCTGCGGCCCAGCACGCCCCAGGTGGCGAACAGCGCGGCGAAGATGAGGCAGTCGCTCATCAGGTACATCCAGAAGCCCAGCGCGGTGCCGTTTTCCGGATGCGGTTCATGGTCCAGGTGGTAGGCGCGCGCGGCGCCGGCGCTGGCGGTGTGGGCGAGATCAGACATGGCGGGCCAGCAGTTGGGTGCGCGCGTTCTCCGCGGCGGTCACTTCGGCCGCCGGGATGTGGTAGTCGCGCTTGTAGTTGAAGGTGTGGACGATGGACGCGAGCACGATGGCCGCGAACGAGGCGATGGCCAGCGGCCACATGTGCCAGATCAGCGCGAAGCCCCAGACCAGCGAGAGCAGGGAGATCACCACGCCCGAACCGGTGTTCAGCGGCATGTGGATGGCCTTGAAGCCGGAGAGCGGGCGTTTGTAGCCGTGCTTCTTCATGTCCCACCAGGCGTCGACTTCATGCACCACGGGCGTGAAGGCGAAGTTGTACTGCGGCGGGGGCGAGGAGGTGGCCCATTCCAGCGTGCGGCCGTCCCAGGGGTCGCCGGTCAGGTCGCGCAGCTGGTCGCGCTTGAGGAAGCTCACGCCGAGCTGCACGATGAAGGCGCCGATGCCCATGGCCACGATGCCGGCGCCGCAGGCGGCGATGATGAACCAGATCTGCAGCGAGGGGTCCTCGAAGTGGTTGGCACGGCGCGTGACGCCCATCAGGCCGAGGATGTACAGCGGCGTGAACGCGACCCAGAAGCCGACCAGCCAGCACCAGAACGACACCTTGCCCCAGAACTCGTCCAGCTTGTAGCCGAAGGCCTTGGGGAACCAGTAGTTGATGCCGGCGAACATGGCGAACACCACGCCGCCGATGATCACGTTGTGGAAGTGGGCGATCAGGAACAGGCTGTTGTGCAGCACGAAGTCGGCCGGCGGCACCGCCAGCAGCACGCCCGTCATGCCGCCGATGGCGAAGGTGACCATGAAGCCGACCGTCCACAGCATGGGCACCGTGAAGCGGATGCGACCACGGTACATGGTGAACAGCCAGTTGAAGATCTTCGCGCCGGTCGGGATCGAGATGATCATCGTCGTGATGCCGAAGAACGAGTTCACGCTCGCGCCCGAGCCCATCGTGAAGAAGTGGTGCAGCCACACCAGGTACGACAGGATGGTGATGCAGACCGTGGCGTACACCATGGAGGTGTAGCCGAACAGGCGCTTGCGGCTGAAGGTGGCGACGACCTCGGAGAACACGCCGAAGGCCGGCAGCACCAGGATGTAGACCTCGGGGTGGCCCCAGATCCAGATCAGGTTCACGTACAGCATGGGGTTGCCGCCCAGGTCGTTCGTGAAGAAGTTCGTGCCGACGTAGCGGTCCAGGCTCATCAGCACCAGGGCGGCCGTCAGCACCGGGAACGAGGCCACGATCAGCGCGTTGGTGCACAGCGAAGTCCAGGTGAAGATCGGCATCTTCATCATGTCCATGCCCGGTGCGCGCATCTTGACGATGGTCACCAGCAGGTTGATGCCCGACAGCGTCGTGCCCACCCCCGCGATCTGCAATGACCAGATGTAGTAGTCCAATCCGACCCCGGGGTTCTGGTGGCCCAGGTTGGACAGCGCCAGCCAGCCCGAGGTGGAGAACTCACCCAGGAACAGCGAGACCATCACCAGGATGGCGCCGGCGGTCGTCATCCAGAAGCTGAAGTTGTTCAGGAACGGGAAGGCCACGTCGCGCGCGCCGATCTGCAGCGGCACGAGGTAGTTCATGAGGCCGGTGACCAGCGGCATGGCCACGAAGAAGATCATGATCACGCCGTGCGCCGTGAACACCTGGTCGTAGTGGTGCGGCGGCAGATAGCCCATGTTCTCGCCGAAGGCCATGGCCTGCTGCAGGCGCATCATGACGGCGTCGGCGAAGCCGCGCAGCAGCATCACGATGCCCAGCACCATGTACATGATGCCGATCTTCTTGTGGTCGATGCTGCAGAACCAGTCGCGCCACAGCGGGCCCCACAGGCGGAACTTCGTCAGCAGCGCGAGCACGCCGATGCCGCCGATCACCACGGCGATGAAGGTCCACAGCAGGATGGGTTCGTGGGACATCGGGATCGAGTCCCAGGTCAGGCGCCCCAGCAACCAATGTGCAGTTTCTGCGGGTGAGGTCGTGTGTTCGGTCATGGCCATCAGATCAGAATTCCTGGAGATCGGTGCGCGTGGCGGCGGTGCAGAGCGCGTCCTCGGCCGCCGCGTCGAGCTTGCGGGCGGCCGCGTAGGCCTGGTTGCGCTGGGCGTCCTTGGCCATCATCTCGTGCATGCAGGGCTTGCCTTCCTCGACGCACAGGTTCAGCACGCGCTGGTACAGGCCGTTCTCGACACTGGAGAAGCGCGCAACCGGGTTGCGCTCGCTGGGCTTGGCCAGCGCGGTGTAGCCGGCGCGCGTGAGCGGCTGGCCTTCGGACTTGGCCTTGGCGACCCACTTGTCGAAGTCCTCGTTGGACAGGCCGTGGAACTTGAAGGTCATGCCCGAGAAGCCGGCGCCGCTGTAGTGCGAGGACATGCCGTGGTAGACGCCCGGCTTGTTGATGACGGCGTTGAGCTCGGTCTGCATGCCGGGCATGGTGTAGATCATGCCGGCCAGGTCGGGCACGTAGAACGCATTCATGGTGTGGCTGGAGGTCAGCTTGAAGCGGATCGGCCGGTCCACGGGCGCGGCCAGTTCATTGACCGTGGCGATGCCCTGCTCGGGATAGAAGAACAGCCACTTCCAGTCCAGCGAGACCACCTGCACCTCGAGCGGCTTGGTGCCCTCGGGCACCGGCTTGCCGGCGGCGATGCGGTCCAGCGGGCGGTACGGGTCGAGCTGGTGCGTCGTGATCCAGGTCAGCGCGCCCAACGCGATGATGATGACCAGCGGCGCCGACCAGATCACCAGCTCCAGCTTGGTCGAGTGGTGCCATTCGGGGTCGTAGTCGGTCTGGGCATGCCGGCCGTTCTGGCGGTAGCGCCAGGCGAACAGCAGGATCAGGAAGATCACCGGCACCACGATCAGCAACATCAGGAAGGTGGCGATGACCACCAGGCGGCCTTGCTGGGCGGCGATGTCGCCGGCGGGGAAGAGCACCACCATCTTGCTGCACCCGGCCAGCAGGGCGGCCATGGCGAGTAGAAGCGGTACCCGGACGAGGTTGAGGAGACGACGCATGCTGTTGGCGAGGCTTTCGGGTGAACCCTGTACGGGTTACTCCGGGTTGCAGATGACCCGTGAATGTATCCGGGCTTCGGTCAGCGGGCGATTGGACACTTTGTCCTACATCAAGCCTGGCCCGCTGATGCGACGGTATATAGTGGCCCCAGGATAAGCAAGGGGCAAACCCACTGGAGACCGCTCGATGTCCAGCATCAGCCAAGCAGCAAACCTTCCCCTCTCGTTCGACGAGCGCCAGCATGGCCGCTTTCCGGAAACCGAGAACCACGTCGATCCCGGCGACATCGCCGTCGGCGTGGTGATCGGTCGGACCTCCGAATACTTCGACTTCTTCGTCTACGGCATCGCCTCGGTGCTGGTGTTCCCTGCGGTGTTCTTCCCGCAGATGCAGCGGCTGGACGGAACCCTGTGGTCGTTCGCGCTGTTCGCGCTGGCCTTCATCGCACGCCCGATCGGCACCGTGGTCTCCATGGCCATCCAGCGCCGCTGGGGCCGGGCCACCAAGCTGACCATCGCACTGTTCCTGCTCGGCTCCTCGACGGCCGGCATCGCCTTCCTGCCGGGCGCGGCCAGCCTGGGCGTCACCGCAGTATGGCTGCTGGCCGCGCTGCGCGTCGGCCAGGGCCTGGCCCTGGGCGGTTCCTGGGACGGTCTGCCCTCGCTGCTGGCGCTGAACGCGCCCAAAGGCCGGCGCGGTTGGTACGCGATGCTGGGCCAGCTCGGCGCGCCGATCGGCTTCATCCTGGCCAGCGCGCTGTTCGCGTACCTGTACGGCGCGCTGTCGCATGCCGACTTCCTCGACTATGGCTGGCGCTATCCCTTCTTCGTGGCCTTCGCGATCAACGTGGTGGCGCTGTTCGCCCGGCTGCGTCTGGTGGTGGCCGAGGACGTGGAAGAGCAACTGACCCAGCGCGAGCTGGAACCCGTGTCGGCCTCCGAACTGGTGCGCACGCAGGGTGCGAACGTGTTCATCGGCGCCTTCGCGGCCCTGGCCAGCTACGCACTGTTCCACCTGGTCACGGTGTTCCCGCTGTCCTGGATCCAGCTCTACACCGAGCAGTCCATCGTGCAGTTCCTGCTGATCCAGGTCCTGGGCGGTTTCCTGTGCGCGGCCAGCATCGCGGTCTCGGGCCGGCTGGCCGACCGCTACGGCCGGCGCCGCACGCTGGGCACGCTGGCTGCCATGATCGCGGTGTTCAGCGGCTTCGCACCCACGCTGCTGGACGGCGGCACGCTGGGCCAGGACGTGTTCATCCTGCTGGGCTTCATCCTGCTGGGCCTGTCCTACGGCCAGTCGTCCGGCACCGTGACGGCCAACTTCACGCCGCGCTACCGCTACACCGGCGCGGCGCTCACGTCCGACATCGCCTGGCTGGTCGGCGCGGCCTTCGCGCCCCTGGTGGCGCTGGGCCTGTCGGCACACTTCGGGCTGGGCTACGTGAGCGTCTACCTGCTCTCGGGCGCTGCCTGCACGCTGGGCGCGCTGGCCCTGAACCGCGCGCTCGAAGACCGCGAGCGCGACTGAGCCGATCCGTCAGGGCAGGGCGCTCAGCCCTGCACCGCGACGTCGATGTAGTAGAGCCCCCAGGGGCACAGCGCGAAGCGCTCGTGCACGGGCTTGTCCTTGAAGGCGGGCAGGTTGTCGGCGTCGTAGACCGCCCATTGCGGGCCCAGGCCACCCAGCGCCATGGGCTGGTCGTCGAGGTGCGTGGCCACCATCATGCGGTAGGCCTGCGCGTCGGCCAGCGAGACGATGGCGTTGTAGCCGTCGACCGCGCGCAGGCCCAGGCGCAGCGGGGCCTTGAGGTCGGCGTCGGCCTCGGCCAGCACAGTGGTCAGCAGCGGGCCGCTCAGCTTGTGCTTCTTGTTGTCGTACTCCAGCGTGGGCGTGATGTGCACGCGCGGCAGGCGTTGCAGCGCCGCGGCGTCGAACGCGAAGGCGGTGCTGAACTGCAGCTTGTGCTTGGCCATCATCTGGTCCAGCGCCTTGTCCAGCGGACCGCGGTTGCCTTTGCCGATCGCGCCGCCCACCGTGAGCAGCGTGGGCTGGCCGCCCGCGGCCGGCTTGGCGCCGCCCTGGGCCCGGGCCGTGCCGACGGCGGCCAGCGCCGCGCCGGCCAGGAAATCTCGCTTGTGCATGTCTTCTCCCATGGTTGATGGCGCGCGGATTATGGTGGGGCGACCGCCCGACTTGGGCCACAATGCCGCCCGGCCGACCCGCCGGGCGGCGCTCCATGTTCTTGTTCCCACAGTTCATCCATGTCCGCACGCCGTCTTCTCGTCATTCCCGCCAGCGCCCGCACCGGGTCCTTGAACGTCCAGCTGGCGCGCCATGCGGCGCGCACGGCGGAGGCGGCGGGCTGGCAGGCGCAGCTGCTGGATCTGCGCAGCCTGGCGCTGCCGGTGTACGACGGCGACCTGGAGGCCGCCGAGGGTGTGCCCGCCGGCGCGCTGGCCTTGCAGCAGGCGATTGCCGAGAGCACGGCGCTGCTGGTCGTGACGCCGGAGTACAACGGCTTTCCGACGCCGCTGTTCGTGAACGCCTTCGACTGGCTGTCGCGCATCCAGGCGGCCGACGGCCGTCCTGCAGGCCTGGCCAGCACCGCCGACAAGCCGGTCGGGCTGCTGTCGGCCTCGCCCGGGCCGCTGGGCGGCCTGCGCTCCATGAACTTCGTGCGGCAGTACCTGCAGATGGCCTTCGCCATGCTGGTGGTGCCGCAGCAGTTCGCGCTCGGCCGGGCGAACGAAGCGTTCGACGCCGAGGGCGGGCTGGCCGACGCGCGCGCGGCGCAGTCGGTGGTGCGCGTGCTCGACGCGCTGGCGCGGCTGGTGCCGGCCGGGCGCTGAGAACGTGTGAACGAGCCGCTCACACCCACGCGAGGCCCCCGATGAGCACCTGTTTCCATCATGTCCGTCGCGCCAGGGGCCTCGCCCTTCGGGCCGGAGCGCGCCAGGCCGCATGCGGGCGTTGCGGTCCTTGCCCGGGCACGAGCCCGGGCTGCGGCCCGCGCCTACGCCTGCGGCCCGCCGCACCCCGTCGTAAGCGCGATCGGTTCGTTCACACGTTCTGAGCGTCAGCCGGCGCGGGCTGCCAGGTCGGCCTGCATCGCGGCGGGCAGGCGCGCCAGCAGCCAGCGCATGGCCAGCGGCAGCAGCACGAGGTCGTCGACCGCGCCCAGGAACGGGATCGCGTCGGGCAGCAGGTCGACCGGGCTCAGCAGGTAGACCACGAGACCGGCGGCGGCCAGCTTGAACCAGCGCGGCGCGCGCGGGTCGCGCAGCGCCCACCAGAACCGCAGCAGGTCACCCCGGACCACGGTCCACAGCAGCGATACACGTTTGAACATCGACAGGTCTCCTTCGCCGGCCAGGGGGGCCGTCGCCCAGACATGGGGACCCGCACCGCCCGCACAAGGCCGGCAGACGCCTTGTTTCAAATCGGCTTTCTGCCGGACCGCTTGGCGGCGTACATGGCGTGGTCGGCGCCGGAGAGCAGCTCTTCGGCCGAAATGCCGCAACGCGGCCGGTAGACGGCGCTGCCGATGCTGACGGAGACCTGCACCGTGGCCGCCTCGAGCGCGAAGGGCGCGGCGATGGCGGCCTCGATCTTGGCGGCCACGCGCACCGGGTCGGCCACCGGGTCGTTGACCGGCTCGAGCAGCACCACGTACTCGTCGCCGGCCAGCCGGGCCACCGTGTCGGTCACGCGCACAGCCGCCACCAGACGCTGACCGACCTGGCGCAGCAGCGCGTCGCCGGCCTCGTGGCCATGGGTGTCGTTGACGGCCTTGAAGCCATTCAGGTCCAGGAACAGCAAGGCCAGGCTGTGGCCCTGGCGCTCCGAGCGCGCCAGCGCGGCGGGCAGGTTGCGCTGCAGCAGGCGGCGGTTGGGCAGGCCGGTCAGGGCGTCGCGCGTGGCCTCTTCCTCCAGCCGCAGTTCCAGCTCCTTGCTGGCCGTGGTGTCGAACACCAGCGCATGGAAGCCGTCGACCTGGCCATGGGCGTCGCGGTAAGGCAGGTAGATGGCGGTGCTGTGCCGGCGCTGGCCGTTCAGCACCATGCTGCGCTCGAACTGCACGCGTTCGCCCTGCAGCACGCGGGCCAGCTCGGGTTGCCACAGGCGCACGGCGGCATCGCCGTAGAGCGATTCCATGGTTTCACCGATCAAGGCGTCCGGGTCCCTGCCGAACCAGTCCAAATAGGCCCGGTTCGCAAAGCGGTAGCGCAGCGTGCGGTCGACATCGGCGACCAGCGCTGGAATGTTGTCGGTGATGCTGTGCAGCTGGGCCTGGCTCGCGCGGATCTGGGCCGTGCGTTCGGCGATGCGTTCCTCCAGGCCGGCGTTGACTTGCTCGAGTGCGGCACGGTCGCGCGCCTCGCGCGCATCGGCATCGGCCAGTGCACGCGACAGCAATTCGACCTCTCGGTACGCCGTCTCCGGCGGCACCGGCCGGGCCTGGCCGGCGGCGCGTGCGCCGACCGCTTCCGTCAGCCGGTGCAACGGCCGTGCCAGGCGACGGGCGGCCAGCGGTGCGCACAGCGCGGCCAGCAGGCACACGGCGATGCCGCCGATGGCCATCTCGCGCTGCAGCTGGTGGTAGTCGGCGAAGGCCACCTGTTCGGACTGGCGCACCACCACGACCCAGCCCACGCCGGGGTAGTTGCCCTCGCCCACCGTGGGCACGATGGCTGTGGCGTAGTGCCGGCCGTCACCCCAGTCGCGCATGGCCGCGCCCGCGGCGCCGCGCAGTTCGCCCACTGCCGGCAGGTCGAGCGGCTTGCCTTCGGTGCCGGCCGGTCCCAGCAGCACCATGCGCTTGGCGTCGACGACGAACAGTTCGGCCTGGTAGCGGGCCTGGGCCTGCGCCAGCAGGTTGCGCTGCAGATCGCGCGCCCATTCCCAGCTCAGGTGCGCGCCGAGCACGGCGTGCAGGCCGCCACCCCCTTCCCGGACCGGCATGGCAATGTCGACGAAACGCCACGGCTCCTGTTGCTGCGGCAACAGCTTTTCCAGCAGCAGGGCCGGGTGCACGTCGCCGACGAAGGCGCCCTGCACACCGCCCTGGAACCAGGGTCGTTTGGACACGTCCTGGCCTTCCAGCAGGCCCCCGGTGGCGGCTTCCACGCGGCCGTCGCGGTGCACGTAGCCGATCCAGGCGTACAGCGGAAAGCTCTGCTGCACACGCTCGAGCACGGCGCGCCGCTGCTCGGGCAACTGGCCCGGCTGCATGTCCTGCAGCCCGGAAAGGATGCGCAACTCCTCGTAGCGGTAGGCCATGCCGCGGTCCAGCTGCTCGCGCATCTGCCAGCCGATCTGCGCCAGCGCGGCGGTGGCCGTGCGCGTGGCATGGCGCTCGGCGAAACGTTCCACCAGGAACAGCAGCACGACCACCGCGACCAGCACGGCCCAGGCCAGGGCAATGGCGGTCCAGTGCGCAAGGCTGCGGCGGCGGAGGGGCGGCGCGGGCTGGGCCGTGGTGGTCATGTCCCGAATCTCATCAATTTTGTGGAGAAGCCGATCGACATTCTGGACGAAGTGGTGTTGTGCAGGCCGCAAGTGCCGTCTCCGGCTGGAAGTGCTGGGCCAGAATGCGGCCCAGACATGCCGACCGATGATCCGCACCCGAGTGAAGGCCCCCAAGCGGGTGTGCCGGGCGCGCGACCTCTGCCGGCACCGTGGCGCTGGCTGTTGCTGCTGCTGGCCTGCGTCTCCCTGGCCACCGGCGTGGTGGGGCTGTTCGTTCCGGGCCTGCCGACCACGGTGTTCGTGCTGATCGCGGCCTGGGCCGCGGCGCGCAGTTCGCCCAGGCTGCACCGCTGGTTGCTGGCACACCGGGTGTTCGGCCGGTTGATCCAGGACTGGCAGGCCGGCGGCTGTGTGAGCCGGCGCGCCAAGTGGAACGCGACGCTGGCCATGGCGGTCTGCGCCGCGGTGCTGCTGTGGCTGAACAGCCGCTGGTGGGTCAGCATGCTGGCCTGCGGCTGCATGGGCGCCGTGCTGTGCTGGCTGTGGCTGCGGCCCGAACCGGTGCCTCGCTGAGCCGCGCAGGCGCCCCGCAGAACTGCCGGACGCGCTGCGGCCGGACCGCCGCTACGGCTGCTGCTTCGGCGCCTTCAACGCCATGAGCTTGAGGTACTTGTAGAAGGTCGTTTCGGCGTTGTAGATGGCGATCAGGAAGCCTGCGCGCCCGTCCCGAAAACCCTGGCGGACCAGATAGGTCCGCACGAAGGCCCACAGACCGTGCACGATGGCGCTGCCCAACGAAGCCTTCTTGCCGCGCGCCTGCATGTCGCGCGCGCCGACGGCGGAATAGCGGTTGAGCTTCTCCAGCACGTCGTCCAGGTCCTGGTAGCTGTAGTGGATCAGGCTGTGGCGCAGGTCCCGACGCGTGCCGTCCACGGTCATGTGGGCGTGCAGCAGGTGGGCGGTGAAGCCGGCCTTCTCACGGCGCACCAGGCGCAGCGTGTAGTCCGGCCGCCAGCCGCTGTGGTGGATGAACTGGCCGCAGAAGCTGGACAGGCGCGGCAGTCGGTAGCCGTCGGCAGCGCCCGAGGCGATGGCCGCGCGGATCTCGGCCTGCAGCTCGGGGCTGATGCGCTCGTCGGCGTCCAGCGACAGCACCCAGTCGCCGCGCGCCATGGCGATGCCGCGCTGCTGCTGCGGCCCGTAGCCGGGCCAGTCGGTGGCGACGACGCGGGCGCCCTGTTCGGCCGCCAGGGCGGCGGTGGCGTCGGTGCTGCCCGAGTCCAGCACCAGGATCTCGTCGGCGAAGCTGGCCGAGCGCACGCACTCGGCGATGTGGAGGGCCTCGTTCTTGGCGGCGATGACGACGCTGAGGGTGGGGGAAGGCGAAGACATGGCGGGGATTGTCGGCGAGGCCTGTCAGCCGCGGGCCGCGGTCATGCGCCAGGCCAGCAGCGCGCCGGCCGCGCAGCACGACGCGGTCAGTGCCCAGGTCCATTGCCAGCCGCCCGCCAGCCGCGCGACCCAGCCGACCAGCGGTGGCAGCACGAACTGCCCGACCGCCGAGCACTGCTGCATCCAGCCGACCGTGGTGGCGACGGTGTCGCTGCCCGGTGCCAGCCGCACGCACAGCGCGAACAGCGTGGCCGGCACCAGGCCGCCGAGCAGCGAGAACAGCAGCACGGCGCCGGTGCGGACCGCGGGCCCGGCGTCCAGGGCCGGTCCGAAGGCCAGGGCCGCGCCCAGGGCCATGGCGGCGAAGCCGGTCCACAGCAGCGTGCGCGGCGCCGCACCGTGCCGCAGCAGCCGGCCCGCGGCGATGTTGCCGACGATGTTGACGGCCGCCACCAGCGCGGTGAGTGCGCCGGCCAGCTGGGGACCGACCTGGGCCTGTGCGAACACCGTGGGCAGGAATCCGACCACGGCCAACCACTGGCCGGCGTACATCGCGAAACTCGCGCCGAGCAGCCAGGGCCCGGGCGCTGTCAGCGTGCGGCGCAACCGCGTGGCCCAGGCGCTGTGCCCCGGAGCCGTGCCGCGCCCGTCGGGCGGCAGCGCCAGCCACAGCAGCGCCGCCATGGCCAGCGAGGGGGCGGCCAGCAGCCACCACCAGCCCGACCAGCCCAGCAGCGGCAGCAGCCAGGGGCCGGCCAGCAAGGCCGTCGCCGTGCCCAGCGGCATGTAGGCGCCCCACAGGCCGAGCTTGGCATCGAGTTCGCCGGCCTCGGCCACCCGGCGGATCAGGCTGGGCCCGGGCGTCACGGCCAGCAGGAAGCCGAAGCCCTCCAGCGCACGCAGGGCGAGCAGGGCGGTCGCGTCCTGGGCAAAACCCCCGGCCAGGCTGGCCGCGCTCAACAGCACCAGGCCCGCGGCCATGCAGCGCTTGAGGCCCAGGCTCTCGCCGGCCAGGCCGACCGCCAGGCCCAGGCCCATGCCGGCCAGCTGGACCAGGGAGAGCAGGAAGCCCGCCTGCACCAGCGACAGCTGCAGCGCCTCGCGCAGCACGGGCAGGGCCGGTGGCAGCTTGCCCACGTGCAGTGCAGCCGTGACGCCGGCCAGCACCACGGCCAGCGCCGGACCATGGCGCTGCGGCTTCACTCCGGCAGGCCCAGGCCGTACAGGCGGGCGTAGGCGCCGTCGCGGGCCAGCAGTTCGGTGTGGGAGCCCATTTCGACGATGCGGCCGGCTTCCATGACGACGATGCGGTCGGCGTGCTGCACGGTCGACAGCCGGTGGGCGATGACCAGCGTGGTGCGGCCCTGCATCAGCCGCTGCAGCGCGGCCTGCACGGCACGCTCCGACTCGGTGTCCAGGGCCGAGGTGGCCTCGTCCAGGATCAGCACGGGCGCATCCTTGTAGAGCGCTCGGGCGATCGCCAGGCGCTGGCGCTGGCCGCCGGAGAGCTGGGCCGCGTTGTGGCCGACCGGCGTGTCCATGCCCTGCGGCAGTTCGGCGACCAGCTTGTCCAGGTTGGCGTCGGCCAGGCAGCGCGCCAGCCGCGCACGGTCCAGCGGCTGGCCCAGCGCCACGTTGGCGGCCACGCTGTCGTTGAGCATGACGACATGCTGGCTGACCACGGCGAACTGGCGCCGCAGTGCCGCGAGGTCCCAGTCCTGCACGGCATGGCCGTCCAGCGCCACGCGGCCCGCGGTGGGCTCGAGGAAGCGCGGCAGCAGGTTCACCAGCGTGGTCTTGCCGGCACCGGAGGCACCGACGAGCGCCACGGTCTCGCCCGCGGCAACGCGCAGGTCCAGCGCATCGAGGGCTGGTTGGGCGGTGCCGTCGAACTGCACGGTCACGCCCTGCAGCACGATGTCCCCGCGTGCGCGCGGCAGGCTGAAGCTGCCGCCGCGCTCGTCCTCGGTCTGCTGCATGAGCTCCAGCGCGCGTTCGATGGCGGCCAGGCCGCGCGTGATCGGATTGGCCACTTCCGACAAGTGCTTGATCGGCGACACCAGCAGCAGCATCGCGGTGATGAAGGCGACGAAGCTGCCGACCGAGGTGCCGCCATCGGCGCTTTGCACGAGCGCGATGGCGATCACGGCCGACATGGCCACGGCCACCAGCATCTGGGTCAGCGGCGACATGGTGGAGGAGGCCACGATGGATTTCATCGACAGCTGGCGCAGCCGCTCGCTGAGTTCGTTGAAACGCTGCTGCTGCAAGGCCTGCGCGGCTTGCAGCCGCACGTCGCGGTGGGCCAGCACGTTCTCCTCGACCACGTAGGCCAGCGCGTCGGTGGAGCTCTGGCTGGCCCGTGTGAGCTTGTACAAGCGGCGCGACAGCACACCCATGACCCATGCGACCGCGGGAATCAGCAGCGCCACGATCAGGGTCAGCTTCCAGTTCAGGTAGAGCAGGTAGCCCACCAGCGCCAGCAGCGTGAGGCTGTCGCGCGAGAACGCCATGATGGCGCCGACCAGCACCTGCGAGCCGGTCTGCACCTCGTAGACCACCGTGTTGGCCAGCGAGCTGGCCGACTGGCTGCGGAACAGCCGCAGGTCGCCGGACAGGATCTTGGCGAACAGTTCACGCCGCAGCTGCAGCAGGCCCTGGTTGGCGATGCGCCCGAGTGCGTAGTTGGCCGTGAACGCCGCCAGCCCGCGCAGGCCGAACAGGCCCAGCAGTGCCACCGGGATCGCCCACAGGGGCAGGCCGTCGCGCTGGAAGCCGCGGTCCAGCAGCGGTTTCAGCAGGGCCGGGATCATGGGCTCCGTCGCCGCGACCACGGCCGTGGCCAGCACCAGCAGCACCCAGCCCGCACGGGCCGACCGGAAGTAGGGCCAGACCCGGCGCAGGCGCTGGCCGATGGAGGCCTTGGGCGCGGCGGTCGGCTCGGTCATGCGGCTCGGCCCTGCGGCGCCGACCAGTCGGCCGTGCGCAAGTTCAGGGCCATCAACAGGCCGATGGTGACGCAGAAGAAGTCGCCGATGGCCGCGTCGAACAGGATGGAGTTGAACATGCAGGAGATCAGCAGGGCGGACATGGCCGAGACGCCTGCACGCACGGCAGGCCGCTCGCCCAGGCACAGGTCGCGGTAGAGAAAATACAGTTCCATGCGCAGGAGCGCAGGCGCGGCATTATCGGTGCCACACGGTGCCGAGTCGGCCATTGGGACTCTGCTATCCTCGCGGGCTGTGGCGCACCCGCCACCGTCCCCCCCCCACAGCAGCCTCCCGTGCCAAGTCACCTCACATCCCTGTGCCTGCGGCCGTCGGCGGGTGGATGTTCTCGGGCGCGGCGTGCGCGTCTGCCAGCCATGTCGGGCGCGGGATTGCGCTTCTGTCCTATCGCGGGCCGGCGCCGCGGAACCGAGGATGGTCGGTGGCCGCGTGACCAACATTTTGAAACCTTGAGCGGGAACTTCCTGGGGCTGATCTGACCCGAGTGGCTCGCGTTCATTACATTTCTTCCATGCCATTTGAGTTTTCCTCCCGCCGCCGGCAATGTGTCGCAGGCCTGGCGCTGGCCGGCGCCTTGCCCGCCTGGGCGCAGTTCCGCGTCGAAGTGACGGGCGTGGGCCTGACCCAGCTGCCGATCGCTGTCGCCACCTTCCGGGGCGACGATCAGTCGCCGCAGAAGATCGCCGCCATCGTGCAGGCCGACCTGGAACGCAGCGGCCAGTTCCGCGGGGTCGATGTCTCGGGTGCCGCACTCGACGAAGCCTCCCGGCCCGACATGTCGCTGTGGCGCCAGCGCGCCGCAGACTCGCTCTTGACCGGCAGCGTGACGCGTCTGGCCGATGGCCGCTTCGACGTGCGCTTCCGTCTGTGGGACGTGGTGCGTGGCCAGGACCTGGGCGGTCAGAGCTACAGCGTGGTGCAGGCCGACCTGCGCCTGTCGGCCCACCGCATTGCCGACTATGTCTACGAGAAGCTGACCGGCGAACGCGGCGTGTTCTCCACGCGCATCGCCTACGTGACGCGCGCCGGCCAGCGCTACACGCTGTGGGTGGCCGATGCCGATGGCGAGAACAGCCAGACCGCGCTGGCCAGCCCCGAATCCATCATCTCGCCGGCCTGGTCGCCGACCGGCCAGCAACTGGCCTACGTGTCCTTCGAGTCGCGCAAGCCGGTGGTCTACGTGCACGACGTGGCCAGCGGCCGGCGCCGGCTGGTGGCCAACTTCCGCGGCTCCAACAGCGCGCCGGCCTGGTCGCCGGACGGCCGCACGCTGGCCGTCACGCTCACGCGCGATGGCGGCTCGCAGCTCTACGCCATCGACAGCAACGGCGGCGAGCCGCGCCGGCTGACCCAGTCCAACAGCATCGACACCGAGCCCGCCTTCTCGCCTGACGGCAAGAGCCTGTATTTCGTGAGCGACCGCGGCGGCGCGCCGCAGATCTACCGCATGCCCTCGTCCGGCGGCGCGGCCGAGCGCGTGACCTTCAGCGGCAGCTACAACATCTCGCCGGCGCTGAGCCCGGATGGGCGCTGGCTGGCCTACGTGTCGCGCATCGGCGGCGCGTTCCGCCTGCAGGTCATGGAACTGGCGAGCTCCACCGTGGCCGGCATCACCGACACCACGGCCGACGAGCGCCCGAGCTTCGCGCCCAACAGCAAGCTCCTGGTCTATGCCACGGTGCAGAACGGCCGCGAGGCGCTCATGACGACCACGCTGGACGGCAAGATCAAGGCCCGCCTGGCCGGCCAGGCGGGCGACATCCGCGAGCCCGACTGGGGCCCGTTCCTGAAGGCTTGAGCATCGGTTTTTTTGTCAAAAAGGGGAGTGTGTAAATGAAGCAGTTCGTATTGACCGCGATCGTCGCCGCCGCTCTGGTGGGTTGCAGTTCGCCCGTGAAGCTGGACGACGTGCCGGTGCAGGACAAGGCCGGCACCTCGGCCTCGACCATCGGCTCGCAAGGCGCTGGCGCCGGCAACGTGGGCCAGAGCAGCGTGGCACCCGTGGACCTGAGCAAGTCCAACGACCTGGCCGCCGGCCCGGCCGGTGCCCGCACCGTCTACTTCGGCTACGACAGCTACAGCATCGAAGCCACCGAGCAGACCACGATCGAGAACAACGCGCGCTTCCTGCGCGCCGACCGCAACCGCAAGAGCGTGGTCGAAGGCCACACCGACGAGCGTGGCGGCCGCGAATACAACCTGGCCCTGGGCCAGAAGCGTGCCGAGGCCGTGCGCCGTTCGCTGGTGCTGCTGGGCGTGGCCGACAACCAGGTCGAAGCCGTGAGCTTCGGCAAGGAAAAGCCGGCCGTGCAGGGCTCCGACGAGGCGGCCTACGCCAAGAACCGCCGCGCCGAAATCACCTACCGTTGAAGCGCATGCGCACCACTGCAGTGATGCGCGCGGGCGCGCGCGCGGCCGCTGCGGCGTGCCTGGGCATGGCGTTGCTGGCCAGCATGCCGGCGCACGCGCTGTTCGGCGACGACGAGGCGCGGCGCGCGATCCTGGAGCTGCGCCAGCGCCACGATGCGTTGCAGGCCGCGCAGCAGAATTCCGCGGAAGAACTGCGCCGGGTGAACGACGAGAACACCCAGATGCGCCGCAGCCTGCTGGACCTGCAGACCCAGATCGACGCCCTGCGCGCCGACCTGGCCAAGTCGCGCGGCCAAGAGGAGCAGCTGGCCCGCGATGTCGCCGAGATGCAGCGCCGCCAGAAGGACATTGCCCAGGGCGTGGACGAGCGGCTGCGCAAATTCGAGCCGGCCAAGGTGACGGTGGACGGCCGCGAGTTCCTGGCCGACCCGGCCGAAACGCGCGACTACGATGCGGCGCTGGCCGTGTTCCGCAAGGGCGATTTCGCGGCCGCCGGCAACGCCTTCACCGAGTTCATGAAGCGCTACCCGCAGAGCGGTTACCGCGCGCTGGCCCTCTTCTGGCTGGGCAACGCGCAGTACGCCACGCGCGAGTACCAGGCCGCCGTCGGCAATTTCAAGAACATGCTGACGGTGGACGCCAACCATCCGCGCGCGCCCGAAGCTGCGCTGTCGATCGCCAACTGCCAGCTGGAGCTCAAGGAAGTGCGCGGCGCGCGCAAGACGCTGGAAGACCTGATCAAGGTCTACCCGCAGTCCGAAGCCGCCGCCGCCGCCAAGGACCGTCTGGCCAAGATGCGCTGAGCGCCGCCACCCTGCCTGCACGCCGTGCGCACGAAGGAGCAGGCGGCGGTGGATGCCCACCTCGGCGCCGCGCGCCCTGCTTCATGCGCCACGTCATCTACAACGCGAGTTCCGAGTTGGCTGCCTTCGTGTTCGAAGGCTTCAGCGATCAAGACACCCGCCTGATTCCCTACCGGGAAATGCCGGACAGCTGGACCGGGCGGGTCGGCCGGGGCGTCGAATCCAGGTTCCCTGGCACCCGGCTCGGGCTGTACCCGGATGCGGGGACGCGGACGCGGCTGCGCAAGATCGCGCCCACGGATGTGGTGCTCTTCTTCGCGATGGAGAACCTCAACAACATCGCCAGCGTGGCGAAGTACATCCGGGCGCAGACGCGCCACGTCTTTCTCTGGAATCCGGTCGCCAGGATCAGGGGCGACCTGGCCCATAGCCGGCG
This sequence comes from Pseudorhodoferax aquiterrae, assembly GCF_014652235.1. GTDB lineage: Bacteria > Pseudomonadota > Gammaproteobacteria > Burkholderiales > Burkholderiaceae_C > Pseudorhodoferax > Pseudorhodoferax aquiterrae. The sequence continues at coordinate 50,925 of NZ_BMYK01000015.1, read as the reverse complement.
GCAGCTTCACAAGCTGCAGCAGATCGTCGACGCCATCCACACCTTCGACCAGGAGGATGCCGCGGCCTACGGATTGCATTTCACGCCCCAACCCTACCGGCATGTGCCCGCCTTGGCGGACGCTGGCAAGCGGCATGCGTTCTATTTCTCCGGCGTGGACAAGGGGCGCCTCGGTCTGCTGCTGGAGCTCAAGGCGGCCATCGGGCAACTGGGGATGTCCGCACAGTTCCATGTCGTCGCCGACAAGGGCAAGGACTACGCGCCAGCGTTGCAGGCGCATCTGCAGGCGGGCTGGATCCCGTATGCGCGCAACCTGCTCGAGAGCCAGCACGCCGATTGCCTGGTGGAGATCGTGCAAGAGCACCAATCCGGCCCCACGCTGCGCAGCATGGAGGCGCTGTTCCTGCAGAAGAAGATCGTCACCAACCGCCTCTCTGCGCGCGAGGACGCCTACTTCGACCCCGACCGGGTGCTGGTCATCACGCGTGTCGACGCTGCAGAGATCGGCGCCTTCATGCGCCGGCCGTTCCGACCCGTCGATCCGGCCCTGCTGGCGCCGCACGAGATCCATACTTGGGTCCGGCGGGTCGCACCGCTGGAGCGGCGCGCCGCCCGGTGAGGTCGGGGTCTTCCTAGAATTGCGCCGATGCAGTCCCCCGACATTTCGCTGCTGACGCACCAGGTGCTATGGGCAGCGCTCGCGCTGTCCGTGGTCTTCGGCGCCATTGCACAGCGCACGCATTTCTGCACCATGGGCGCCGTCAGCGATGCGGTGCACATGGGCGACTGGACGCGCATGCGCCAATGGGCCCTGGCGGCTGGCGTGGCCACGATCGGCTTCGGCGCGCTGGTGTTCTTCGGGCAGGTCGATCCGTCCAGGACGCTGTACGCATCGCACCGCTGGCTGTGGCTCTCGGCACTCGCAGGCGGCGGCATGTTCGGTTTCGGCATGGTGCTGGCATCGGGATGCGGCAGCAAGACGCTGGTGCGCATCGGCGGCGGCAGCCTCAAGGCCGTGGTCGTGTTCGTGGTGATGGCCGTTGCTGGGTTCGCGACATTGCGCGGTGTCACTGCCGTGCTGCGTGCGGGCTCGGTCGATCAGATGGCCTGGCAACTGGCCACCCAGGCCGCGTTGCCGCAGCTGGTGGCGCCGGCCACGGGCTGGAGCCTGCCCGTCGCCAGCCTGGCCCTGGGTCTGCTCGTCGGGGGGGCACTTGTGTTCTGGGCCTTGGTCGGCAAGGGCTTCCTGCGCGCCGACAACCTGCTGGCCGGACTCGGCGTCGGGGCGGTGCTGGTGGCCATGTGGTGGGTCAGCGGCCATCTCGGGCATGTACCCGAACATCCCGAGACGCTGGAAGAAGCCTACCTCGCGACCAACTCGGGCCGCATCGAGGCGCTGAGCTTCGTCGCCCCCCTGGCGCATACGCTGGACTGGCTGCTCTTCTTCAGCGACCGCAGCAGGGTCTTGACGCTGGGCATCGTGTCGGTCGCCGGCGTGGTCGCTGGCTCCTGGGCCATGGCGCTCATCTCGCGCAGCTTCCGCTGGGAAGGCTTTGGCGACACCGAAGACCTGGCCAACCACTTGATCGGTGCCGTGCTGATGGGCGTGGGCGGCATCACGGCCATGGGCTGCACCGTCGGCCAGGGGCTGTCGGGCCTGTCCACGCTGAGCCTGACCAGCTTGGTGGCCGTCGCGGCCATCCTGGCCGGCGCGGTTCTCGCGCTGCGCTACCAGCGCTGGCGCCTGGAGCGCCTGCCATGACGGCGCTGGACGAACCCGATCTGGCGCGGCGCTTCGGCGGCCTGGAGCGGCTCTACGGCGTGGCCGGGGCCGGCGCGATCCGCCGCGCGCACGCCGTCGTGGTGGGCATCGGTGGCGTCGGCTCGTGGGCTGCGGAGGCACTGGCGCGCAGTGGCGTGGCGCAGTTGACGCTGGTCGACATGGACCATGTCGCCGAGTCGAACATCAACCGCCAGATCCACGCGTTGGACAGCACCGTGGGCCAGGCCAAGGTGCTGGCCATGCGCGAGCGCATCGCACAGATCCATCCGGGCTGCCGCGTGGATGCTGTCGACGACTTCGTGACGCCCGAGAACTGGCCCGCCTTGCTGCCGGCCGATGCCGACGCCGTGATCGACGCCTGCGACCAGGTGGCCGCGAAGACGGCCATGGCGGCCTGGTCCCGCAGTGCGGCCGCGCAGCGCCGGCTGTTCATCGGCGTGGGCGCGGCCGGCGGCAAGCGCCTGGCGCATGCCGTGCAGATCGAGGATCTGGCCGCGGTCACGCACGATCCGCTGCTGGCCCAGGTTCGCCAACGCTTGCGCAAGCACCACCGAGCCCCGCGCGACGGCAAGCGCATGGGCGTGGCCTGCGTGTTCAGCCGTGAGCCCGTGGCGCCGCCCGACCCCTCCTGTGCGATCGCAGGGGACGGCAGCCTGAACTGCCACGGCTACGGGTCCGTCGTCAGCGTGACGGCCACCTTCGGCCAATGCGCCGCGGGCTGGGTGCTCGACCAAATTGCACGGCGCGTGCAAAAAGCCTGATTCGTCTGGCTATAATCGTAGGCTTTGCTGCAGACAGCAGTGGGACGTTAGCTCAGTTGGTAGAGCAGCGGACTTTTAATCCGTTTGTCACTGGTTCGACCCCAGTACGTCCTACCACCCATTGTCTTCTTGGGACATCCGCCATGCCGTCGATGTTCAAGTTCTTCCCCCGTTTCCGTTCCACCCTTCGTCCATGACGGACGAGGAGGCCATGGCGCTCGCGCTCGCGCAGGCACGCAGCGCGGCCGCGCGCGGCGAAGTTCCGGTCGGCGCGGTCGTGCTGCACCAGCGGCAGGTGGTGGCGACGGGGGCCAACGCGCCGATCGGGCAGTGCGATCCCACGGCGCATGCGGAAGTCGTTGCCCTGCGGGCGGCTGCCCGCGCGCTGGGCAACTACCGGCTCGAGGACTGTGAACTGTTCGTCACGCTGGAGCCCTGTGCCATGTGCAGCGGCGCGATGCTGCACGCGCGCCTGTCGCGCGTGGTCTACGGCGCGGCCGATCCCAAGACCGGCGCCGCCGGTTCGGTGCTCGATCTGTTCGCCCAGAACGCACTGAACCACCACACGCGCGTGCGCCGCGGCGTCCTGGGGGAGGCCTGCGGAGCGCTGTTGCGCGACTTCTTTCAGCAGCAGCGCCAGGCGCAGGCCCACGCACGCGTGCCCTTGCGCGAAGACGCGCTGCGCACGCCGGCCGGGCGCTTCGCGGGGCTGGCGGACTACCCATGGCATGGCCAGTACATCCGCAGCCTGCCGAGCCTGGCCGGTTTGTCGATGCACTACCTGGACGAGCGAGGGCAGGGCTCTGGCCGGCCCTTGACGCTGCTCTGTGTCCATGGTGCCGAAGGCTGGAGTCACGACTTCCGTACCCTGCTGCCGGTCTGGCGCGACGCCGGACACCGCGTCGTCGCCATCGACCTGCCGGGCTTCGGCATGAGCGACAAGCCCAAGAAGGAGAGCGCGCACAGTCCGGCCTGGCACCGCGCGGTGCTCGAGGAATTCGTGCAGACCCTCGATCTGCACGACATCGTGCTGGTGCTGCTGGGCAGAGGCGGCCTGCTGGCGCTGGATCTGCCGCAGCGGGCACCGGCACGCTACCGCGGCCTGGTCGCCCTGGCCCCCGATTTGTCGGCGGCGGTGGCGATGCGTCCGGACGCCGCGCCATGGCCGGCGATGTGGCAGCCTGCGCAGGTGCGGCATGCGCTGCAACTGCTGCAGCAGGAGCCGCGCGGTGAAGCGGACGGCACGCCCTTTCCCGACGCGGGCCACCGCGCCGGGCCGCGCGCGTTCCAGCGCTGGGCGGGCGACGACGCCGTGGCGCCGGACTGGTCCGCCGCACAGCCGCCGCCGGCCGCTGGCGGCGAGGCCGCGCTCGCGCGCCAGCTGCTCGACGGATTCACGGTGGGATACTCCCGCCCGTGAATCCCAAGCACATCTACATTTATTCCCCCGCCGGCGCCGTGCGCGACAAGGCCGCGTTCAAGCGCGCGGTGCAGCGCTTGCGCGGGCAAGGCCACGCCGTCGAGATCGACGAGGCCGCGCTGAAGAGCCACATGCGCTTTGCCGGTGACGACGACACGCGGCTGGCTGCAGTGCACCGCGCTGCGGCCAGCGGCGCGGATATCGCACTGATCTCGCGTGGCGGCTACGGCCTCACGCGCATCCTGGACCGCATCCGCTACCCGGTGCTGGCGCGTGCCGCAGAGCGCGGCCTGCGCTTCGTCGGCCACAGCGACTTCACGGCCCTGCAGCTGGCGCTGCTGGCACGCGCTGGCGGCACCAGCTGGGCCGGCCCCGCGCTGTGCGGCGACTTCGGCGGCGAGGAAGAGCCCGACGAGATCATGCAGGCCTGCTTCGACGATCTGCTGCTGGGGCAGGGCGAGGGCACGGGCTGGCGCATCGGCCGTGACGATCCGATGCCGGCCCCGCGCGCGCGGCGCGGTGCGGCCGCTACCGCGCAAGTGCCGCCCTCCTGGAGCATCCGCGACGCCACGCTGTGGGGCGGCAACCTGGCCGTGCTGAGCGGCATGGTCGGCACGCCCTATCTGCCGGACGTACGCGGCGGCATCCTGTTCCTGGAAGACGTGAACGAGCACCCGTACCGGATCGAGCGCATGCTCACGCAGCTGTTGCATGCCGGCGTGCTGGCCCGCCAGAAGGCCGTGGTGCTCGGCCAGTTCACGGGCTACCAGACGGTGGCGCACGACCGCAACTTCCGCATGGCCACGGTGGTGGCCTGGCTGCGCAGCCAGCTCAAGGTGCCGGTCTTCACCCAATTGCCATTCGGCCATGTGCCCACCAAGGTGTTGCTGCCGGTCGGTGCCAAGGTGCAGATGGTGGTGGAGAACCGGGAGGCGCTGCTGTTCTGGGGCCACCTGGAAGGCAGCCACCACGGTCACGGCGACCACGCGCACTGAGCCCGCGGCAGGCGACATCCCCTACACTGCGGGCATCTTCCCGTCACCCACCCGCAGCACCATGGGCGTTCAGGCCACGGTTGTTTTTGCAGACCTATCGGACAGCACGGCGTTCTTCGAGACGTTGGGCAACGAGAAGGCGACGGCGACCATCACACGGCTCACGCAATGGATCGGCGCCATCTGCGAGGCCCACCGCGGGCGCGTGGTCAAGACCCTGGGCGACGGCATCCTGGCCGTGTTCGAGCAGGCCATCGATGCGGCCGATGCCGTCATCCAGATGCAGCGCGGGCACCGCATCCGGCTGGAGCAATGGCCCGAGCCCTTGCGCATGGAGATCAAGGCCGGCGTGGCGCGTGGCGAGGTGGTGGAAGTCGACGGCGACTGCTACGGCGACGCCGTCAACGTGGCCGCGCGCCTGAGCGATCTGGCCGGCGGCAGCGAGATCTGGGCCACGGCGTCCGTGGTCGATGGTGTCGATGAAGGCCACGGCCTGCGCTTTCGCAGCCTGGGCTCGGTCACGCTGCGCGGCAAGGCCGAGCCGCTCGCGCTGTTCAAGGTGGAATGGGAGGAAGACATCGCCTCCGACTTCCTGACCCAGCAGGCCGTGCTGGCGCGGCCCGTGGTCGCCGAAGCCCCAGCGTCGAGCCGCATCCAGTTGCAGCACCTGGACCTCTCGCTGAGTTTTCACGCGCGCGAACTGCCGGTGCATCTGGGCAGGAACGAACATGCCGAAGTGGTCGTCAACGATCCACGCGTATCCCGCCTGCACGCGCGCATCGAATCGCGCAGCGGTGGCTTCGTGCTGATCGACCTCAGCAGCTTCGGCACCTGGGTGCGTTTCTCCGGCAGCGATTCGGACATCGCACTGCGGCGCGACGAATGCCAGCTCCACGGCACCGGAGAGATCGCGCTGGGCGTCCCGCACGGCGACCTCAGTGCGCCGACCGTGACCTTTTCCATCAACGGCGGCACACAACGCTGACCGGCGTACTGCGAGGAATCTCTGATGCGATGGTTCAAGCGCCTCGGCGCCGTTGTGCTGTTCCTCGTTCTGGCCGGACTGCTGGTGCTGGGCATGTACGTCTGGCGCAGCTTCCCGCAGCGCGACGGCACGCTGCGCGTGCAGGGCCTGCAAGGCGCCGTCACGGTCGAGCGGGACGCCTCCGATGTCACGCACATCAAGGCGGCGTCGGCACGGGACGCCTGGTTCACACTGGGCTTCGTGCATGCGCAGGAGCGGGGCTGGCAACTGGAGTTCAACCGGCGCGTGATGCGCGGCACGCTGTCCGAGGTGCTGGGCGAAGCCACGCTGGAAACCGACAAGCTCATGCGCACACTGGGCATCATGCAGGCGGCCGAGCGCCAGCTCGATCGCATGCCGCCCGAGGCGCGGGCGGCGCTGGAAGCCTACAGCGAGGGCATCCAGTCCTTCTACGCGAACCGGCCGCAGGCATTGCAGCCGGAGTTCCTGCTGCTCGGCGTGCGCCCCGGCCGGACCGGCACGGCCTGGGAGGCCGTGGACTGCGTCGGCTGGTCACTGATGATGGCGCTCGATCTCGGCGGCAACTGGGGCACGGAGTTCGCGCGCCTGTCCGCCGCCCAGGTCGTGGACACGCCCCGGCTGTGGGAGCTGTTTCCGCCATACCCTGGTGAGCCGCCGGCCTCCGCGGTGGATTTCGCAGCGCTGTACCGCCAGTTGGGCATCTACCGCGCCGAGCCGCCGGCCAGCCCGAAGACCTCGCGCGCGCCGGGCGCCACCCCGGTCGCGGCCCGGTTGCTCGACGACGCGGCGCGCGCTTGGTCGCAAGCCTTCGTGCGCGATGCCGGACTGTCCGAGGGCAAGGGCAGCAATGCCTGGGTCGTCAGCGGAAGCAACACGGCTTCGGGCAAGCCCCTGCTTGCGAACGATCCCCACCTGGGCCTCAGCGCGCCGGCGATCTGGTACTTCGCGCGCCTGCAGGCGCCCAAGCTCGACGTGATCGGTGCCACCTTGCCGGGGCTGCCGTTCGTGGTGCTCGGCCGCACCCGCACGGCCGCCTGGGGTTTCACGAACACCGGCCCCGACGTGCAGGACCTGTATATCGAGCAGATCAAGCCGGACGACCCGACGTCCTACCGGGTGGACGATGTCCAGGGCCAGGCCGCCTGGGCCAGGTTCGAACAACGCACGGAGACCATCCGCGTCAAGGGCAGGGCGGATGTCCAGCACCTCGTGCGCAGCACGCGCCACGGGCCGGTGCTCAGCGATGCGCAGAGCGCGCATGCCAAGCTGATCGACCTGAACCGCTACGTGCTGGCGTTGCGCTGGACGGCCCTGGAAGCGGACAACAAGACGGCCCTGGCCATGCAGCGCGTGAACGAGGCTGGCACCGTCGGCGAGCTGCTTTCCGCCTTCTCCGACTACCACTCGCCGATGCAGAACGTGATGATGGCCGACACGACCGGCCGCATCGCCTACAAGGCCGTGGGCCGCGTGCCATTGCGCCGACCTGACAACGACATCCGCGGCATCGCGCCCGCACCCGGCTGGGATCCGCGCTACGCGTGGTCCGGCTGGCTGCCCTATGCCGACACCCCGGCGCACGGGGCAGGCGAGGGCGATCAGCCGGCCTGGATCGCCAACGCCAACCAGCGTCCGACCCCACCGGACTATCCGTACTTCATCGGGCAGGACTGGGCAGTGCCCTACCGATTCGACCGCATCGTCGAGCGGCTGGGCGCCACGCCGCACCACGACGCGCAGAGCATGGCGCGGCTGCAGGGCGACACGGTGTCGCTCGCCACGCAGCGGCTGCTGCCCTTTCTGCGCAAGGCCTCTTCCAGCCATCCCCTGGCGCTCGGGGTGCAGCGCATGCTGCAAAGCTTCGACGGCGACATGCGCGGCGACAGCGCGGCCGCCCTCGTGTTTTCCGTGTGGGCGGATGAACTCACGCGGGGCCTGCTGGTGCCACGCCTGGGACAGGAACGCTTCGATGCGCTGTACGGCAAGCGGCATTTCCGCAGCACGGTGGAGACCGCGCTTGAGTCCGACGACGCCTGGTGGTGCGCGCCGGGCGGTTGCGCCGAGCAGGCCGGCCAGGCGCTCACGCGGGCCCTGGACCGGCTGTCCAAGCTTTACGGCGACGATCCATCGCGCTGGCGCTGGGACGCGGCCCACATGGCGCTGAGCGTCCACCGGCCATTCGGCAACGTCGAGCTGCTGGCCCGCTGGTTCGACGTGCGGGTGCCCACGGGCGGCGACACCTTCACTGTGAACGTGGGGCAATACTGGCCGAACGACGCGAAGAACCCCTTCGCCAGCCGCCACGCTGCATCCCTGCGCGCGGTCTATGACCTCGCGGATCCCGAACGCAGCCAGTTCATATACCAGACGGGGCAGAGCGGTTTGGTGTTCGCCAGCCGCTACCGTGACATGGTGAAGGAATGGTCGCACACCGAGTATCGATTTTTGCGCATGGCGCCCGAAAGCATTCCGCATACACTCCAACTAGTACCATGAACTGTTCGACACAGGCGCTTAAACTGCGTGGTTTTTGAACAGATGACGGTGCAAGGCGGTTTCCGGCGGCTCCACCTACATCCCAACATCGAGATGAGTAAAAAGGCAAAGATCGAGTTCGAGGACATGAACCTGCAGGTCGGCGTCCGCCTGCAAATCATGCCCAAACAGGCGAGCAGTCCGACTGTGCAGTACACATCGCTGATCGGCTTTGTGGTGGACGACTATCTGCTGATGCAGGTCCCGCAGCAGGATGGCAAACCGGTCGAGACCGCGGCTGGGGCCGAAGTGGCATTGCGCGTGTTTTCCGGCGTGTCGGTGTTCACCTTCGATTCGCGCATCGAAGCCGTGTTGAGCAAGCCCCGACCGCTCATGCTGCTGTCGTTCCCGACCAACATCCAGAAGGTCGGGCTGCGGAAAGCGGTGCGCGTCAAAGCCAACATCCCCGTACGCGTCGTCAACCCGACGAACCGCGAGCTGGTGAAGGAGGCGACGCTGTCGGACATCAGCCTGTCCGGCGCCTTGGTATCGACGCCCAATCCGCTGGGCGCGGTCGGCGACACCATCGAGATCAATTTCTCCATCCTCGTGCAGTCGCAGAACGAAGAAGTCGCCATTTCGACGACAGCCTCGATCCGCAGCGTGCAGCAGGCGGTCGGCACGGCGCCTGATGGCGGAGCCTTCTATACCGTCTATACCTACGGCATCAATTTCCTCGACATCGATGCGACGCACCAGGCCTTGCTGCAGAACTATGTCTACGAAACGCTGTTGATCCATCGCAACTGAAGTAGAGCAGGATTTCGCATCCTGCTTTCGTCGTCAGCGCAAATTAACATAATATACATCGTATCAATCGGCACAAGGTAGTGCGAGGGGCCGCTATGGTCAGCACCCGATTGCGCCAGAGCCTACAATCGCTGTACATAAACGCAGTGCCAATGCACTCGTCGTGGCGCCGAGACCAAGCCCCACACCAGCACGCCGCATGCAAGCCGACCTGTTCGCCGACGACGCCGTCCAGTCCATTCCTGGTCTGCGGTACGCGCCCGACTTCCTGAGCGTGGAGGAAGAACTGCAGTTGCTCGCGCTCGTGCGGACACTGCCTCTAGTTCCGGCGAAATACAAGGACTACACGGCACGCCGCCAGGTGGTCAGTTTCGGCAGCAGCTACGACTTCGACACGAACACCTTGCGGCCCGGGATGGCGCTCGACGAGCGACTGCTGCCCTTGCGTGACCGCGTCGCCGGCTGGCTCGGCGTGGACCGCGATCAGCTGGTGCAGGTTCTGGTGGCCGCGTACGCGCCCGGCACGCCGCTGGGCTGGCACCGCGATGTGCCGGACTTCGAGACCATCGCCGGCGTCTCTCTGGGCAACGCGGCCCTGCTTCGGTTCAGACCCTACCCACCCGGCGCGGCCGCCAGGCGCCAGGTGGTCCAGCTGCACGTGGCGGCACGGTCCATCTACAGGCTGGCGGGCGCGTCCCGCTGGGCCTGGCAGCACTGCGTGCCGGCGGTGAAGGCGCAGCGGTGGTCCATCACCTTCCGCACGCCGCGCCAACCCGCCAGGCGCAGCTAGTGCGGCGCTTGCGGCAAGCCTTACCACAAGCCGCCGCGCCAGGGCCGTCGACCGGCCAGCGGGAATCTCCTGGAAATCCGCGCGCCGCCAGGCACGCGGTGATGGCGTCGCGCCGGCACACCGATTGCCGACACCGGCCGGACCACCACCCACCAGGAGTTCTTCATGTTCGCCCACAACAAACGCCTGCAGTACACGGTCCGCGTGACCGAGACCAACCCGGGCCTGGCCAATCTCATGCTCGAGCAGTTCGGCGGCCCGCAGGGCGAGCTGGCCGCCGCCTGCCGCTACTTCACCCAGGCCCTGGGCGAGGACGACCCCGGCCGCAAGGACATGCTCATGGACATCGCCACCGAGGAGCTCAGCCACCTGGAGGTGATCGGCACCATCGTGGCCATGCTCAACAAGGGCGCCAAGGGCCGGCTGGCCGAGGGCGTGGAGACCGAGGCCGAGCTGTACCGCGCCATCTCGGGCGCCGGCAACGACAGCCACGTGACCCAGGTGCTGTACGGCGGCGGCCCGCCGCTGGTGAATTCCGCCGGCGTGCCCTGGACGGCCGCCTACATCGACACCATCGGCGAGCCCACGGCGGACCTGCGCTCCAACATCGCGGCCGAGGCGCGCGCCAAGATCGTCTACGAGCGGCTCATCAACCTCACGGACGATCCGGGCGTGAAGGAGGCGCTGGGCTTTTTGATGACGCGCGAGATCGCGCACCAGAAGTCCTTCGAGAAGGCGCTGTACAGCATCGCGCCGAACTTCCCGCCAGGCAAGACGCCGGGCGATCCGCGCTTCACCAGCGTGTACTTCAACATGTCGCAGGGGGATGGCGACACCGTGCGCGGTCCCTGGAACGCCGGCGACCGCTGGCAGTTCGTGTCCGACCGCGACCAGCAGGCCGCGGTCGACGGCGGCTCCGGCCTGCCCGGCGTGCAGCTGGGCGCCGAGGAAGACAGCGTGGTGCAGCAGATGGCCCAGCGCACCGCCTCCGTGCCCACCGGCGATCCGCTCACCGGCGCCGAACTCGGCATGGGCGAGGACGCCGCGCTCAACGACATCACGCGGGCCGTCAAGCCGTCGACGGACGGCGCGGGCGGCACCACTCCGCCCACCACCCCCGGTCTCTGACGTCCACCCACGGGCCGCACCGCGGCCCCTTTCCGGAGAGCGATCCATGCTGGCAATGAATTACCGCGGTCCCTACCGCGTGCGTGCCGACCACATGCCCGAACCGCGCATCGAGCACCCGGGCGATGCCATCGTGCGCGTCACGCGCTCGTGCATCTGCGGCTCGGACCTGCACCTGTTCCATGGCCTGGTGCCCGACACGCGCGTGGGCAGCACCTTCGGCCACGAGTTCTGCGGCGTCGTCGAGGAGGTCGGCCCTGCGGTGCGCAACCTCAAGGTCGGCGACGCCGTGCTCGTGCCCTTCAACATCTTCTGCGGCACCTGCTGGTTCTGCGAGCGCGAGCTCTACAGCAACTGCCACAACGTGAACCCCGAGGCCACGGCCGTCGGCGGCATCTACGGCTACTCGCACACCACGGGCGGCTATGCCGGCGGCCAGGCCGAACGGGTGCGCGTGCCCATGGCCGACATCGGCCCGACCGTGATCCCGGAGGACATTTCGCTGGACGATGCGGTGCTGCTGACCGATGCCTTCCCCACCGGCTACCAGGCCGCCGAGATGGGCGACATCCGCGAGAACGACACGGTGGTGGTGTTCGGCGCCGGGCCGGTCGGCATCTTCGCGGCCAAATCGGCCTGGCTGCTGGGTGCCGGCCGCGTGATCGTCGTCGACGAGGTCGACTACCGGCTGGACTTCGTGCGCCGCTTCGCGCACTGCGAGACCGTGAACTTCCGCGACGTGCGCGACATGGCCGTGCACCTGAAGAAGATGACCGACGGGCTCGGCCCGGACGTCTGCATCGACGCCGTGGGCGCCGAGGCCAGCGGCAGCGCGCTGCAGCGGCTGACCGGTGTGCACCTCATGCTGCAGGCCGGCGCGGCCACCGTGCTGCACTGGGCCATCAATTCGGTGCGCAAGGGCGGCACGGTCTCCATCGTGGGCGTCTACGGCCCCACCTTCAACGCCGTGCCCATCGGCAACGCGCTGAACAAAGGCCTCACGCTGCGCATGAACCAGGCCAGCGTCAAGCGCCACCTGCCGCGGCTCATCGAGCATGTGCGCGCCGGTCGGGTCAAGCCTTCCGAAGTCATCACCCACCGCATTCCGCTGGAGCACGTGGCCGATGCGTACCACATCTTCTCGAGCAAGCTCGACGGCTGCATCAAGACGGTGCTGACCATGCCCTCCGCGCGCTGAACCCAGGAGCCTCCCATGCCCGACGACACCGTCACCGCCGCCAGCACCCCCTCCGAAGGCAGCGCCAGCGCGGCCCCGCCCTTGCGCCCGCGCCCGCCCGGCTGGGGCGCCGACCTGCCGCCGCAGAACCGGCCGGCTGTGCCCAAGGAACGCCAGCCGGCGCGCCTGCCGGGCCTGCACTGGACCCAGCCCGAGCAGCAGCAAAGCCATGTCCACGTGCTCTGCTCGGTCGAGCGGCCCGGCATCACGCCCGTCTTCGGCACCACCGTGCCGCCGCGCGGGATCAGTGGCCTGCTGCGGGGCCTGGCCTTTCGCTGGAGCGAGAACGACCTGCGCCATTGGCTGGTGCTGCTGGCCGCCGACCGCGTGCATGTGGGCGAAGGCCTGGTGGACGACCTGCTGCGTGGCCGCGTGCCCAACATCCCGGCCGAGATGGGCATGCGCGCCGAATGGCAGCACAACCCGCGCGGCGCCGTGCACAAGGTCGGTCTGGCCGTGGGGGCGCTGGCGCTGCTCTACCTGCTGAGGCGCCGACGCTGAGGGCCTGGCGTCAGTCGCCGTCCGCCGGGGGCTTGCCGGCCGGGGCGCGCGGCGGCGCGCTGCCAGGGACCTCGTCGGGCACCGTGGTCACGGTCACGGACACCGGGTCGCTGGCCGGGAAGCTCTCCTGGATGCCGTGGTCGAGCGCGTCTTCGCTGGGCGTCTTGGGCAGCGGCGCAGCGGGATCGGGCGGCGGGTGGTGCTCCGCCGTGGGAAAAGGCCAAGGGCGTTTGCTGGTCATCTCATGCACCTCCGATGCCGACGTTGACGGTGCCCGTGCCCTGGCAGGTGGCGCAGGTCCGGCCATCGATGCGGCCGGTGCCGCCGCAGTCGCGGCACGGGGCTTCGCCCGTGCCCGGCGTGCCGGCAGGCGCTTCGTCGCCCGGGGCCATGGGCGGACTGGCCGGCGCCGCGGGCGCGCCGGTGGCTGGGGATGGGTCGTCGTGCGTCATGCGTGGGTGCGGCAAACCGCGTTCCCGCGCGGGTGCTGCGCCAAGCGGTGCAGCGCGGCCGGCAGTGCATCGCAGATCTCGCTGGCCAGATAGCCCAGCGTGCCGTGCCGGCGCGCGAGCCGGCTGCCGGCCTGCGCGTGCGCGGCCACGGCCCAGGCGGCCGCCTGCTCGGCAGGCACACCCTGGGCCGCCAGCCCGGCCAGCGCGCCGGCCAGCACATCGCCCGACCCGGAGGTGCCCAGGCCCGGCACCGTGCAGCTGTGCTGCCAGGCACGGCCGTCCGCAGCGGCGATGCAGGTGGTGGCGCCCTTGAGCGCCACGACGGCTTGCCAGCGCCGGGCCGCGGCCAGCGCGTGGCGGGCCGGTGCGGCCAGGATCTCGTCCTTGGGAATGTCCAGCAGGCCCGCCATTTCGCCCGCGTGCGGCGTCAGCACCACCGGCTGGGTGAAGCGGCTGCCCGCGCGCACGATGTCCATGGCCAGCGCGTCGAGCACGACCGTGGCCTGCGCGCACAGCGGCAGCGCCACCGCCACGAAGGCACAGGTGGCGGCCCCATGCTGCATGCCCGGCCCGACCAGCACGGCCGAGGCCTTGCCGGCCACCGCCGCGAGTTCTTGCGCGCCATCGGCGGCCAGGCCGCCCTCGGCGGTCTCGGGCAAGGCGATCACACGCGCCTCGGGCATCTGCAGGGCCAGTCCCTGCGCGATGCACTGCGGCACGGCCATGGACAGCTTGCCCGCGCCGGCCCGCAGCGCAGCGCGCGCGGCCAGCAGCGCCGCGCCGGGCATCTCGCGGCTGCCGGCCACGACCAGCACCTGGCCGCGCGCCTCCTTGTCGCCGCCGGCATCGGGCGCCGGCAGCGGCCAGTCGCGCAGCGATTGCGCGGTCAAAGCGAGCGGCTCGGCCGGCGCGGCATTCATGGCTTGGGCGCGGCCGGCGCGTCGGGTGCGGCGGTGGCCGGCACGCCGGCCTCCTGCAAGGGCGCGAGGAAGTTCACGAGGTCCAGCACCAGGCCCTGCCCGTCCGCGGCCCGTCGGTACGAGGTCACGCTGCAATTGGGCACATCGCCCTCGGCATCGATGGCCAGGATCTGCCCTTCGTCCAGTTCCTCGATCAGGTAACGCATGCAGTTCACCACCACTTGGTGCGCCACCACCAGCACGCGTTGCCCGGCGTACTCGCGCGTGAGCATCTCGGTCAGGCTGCGCAGGCGCAGGATCACGTCGCACCAGCTCTCGCCGCCGGGCGGGCGGAAGTAGAACTTGCCGACATGGCCGCGCTGCGCGTTCAGCTCGGGATGCTTCTGGGCAATGCCATGGCGCGTGAGCCGGTCGACGATGCCGAACTCCTTCTCGCGCAGGCGCTCGTCCTGGCGCGTGCGCACCGCGCCATCCCAGCCGCCGGCCGACTCGGCGACGATGCGGGCAGTCTCCAGCGCGCGCAGGTAGGGCGAGCACAGCACCACCTGGGGCCGCTGCTCTGGCGGCAGGCTGCCGAACCAGCGGCCAAGCGCACGCGACTGCGTGACGCCCAGCTCCGACAGCGGCGTGTCGATATCGCGAAACGAGATGTCGATCATGGCCTGGCCCGCGGCTTCGGCCGCGTCGCGCGCCACGTTGCCGGCGCTCTGGCCATGGCGCACGATCCAGAGGGTGTGGGGCCATGCGGTGGAGGTCATGCGGAAATGGTGACGGCGTGGCCGGCGTGCGGATGTAGGTTCATGGCGCATCGCGCAGGTGCAGGCCGGCGTGGGGCGCTGCAGGCTGCGACGCATCAGCGCGGCGCTGCATCCCATCCGTCCGGCAGCGCGAAGCCGCCCTGCGCGTCCATGCCGGTGGGCACCTGCAGGCGCACCGCCAGCCGGCCCGCGTCGAAGGGCGCATGCACCTTCACGTCGTTGTCGAAGTAGACGAACACGTCGCGCGGCCGGCGCCGGCCCTGCCCCTTGCCCACCGTGTGCGCCTGCGCATGCTGGCCGCCCGCGCGCCAGGCGCGCACGCGCCCGGCCCAGTCGTCCAGCGCCGCATCGCCGTAGCCGCTGGCGTAGAGCTCCTCGTCGCCATGCAGGCGCACGTAGACGAAGTCGGCCGTCAGGTCCTCCAGCAGCGGCCAGCGCCCGGCCGTGTCGGCCACCACCAGCGCGATGCCGTGGCGGCGCAGCTGGGCGACGAAGGCCGGGTCGGCGAAGCTGGCATGGCGGACCTCCACCGCGTGGCGCAGCCGCTGCGCCGCACGTGGCCGCAGCAGCGCCCTGCCCTGCATGCGCGCGTCGTGCGCCCGGGCCAGCGCGGCCTCGGTGTCCTGCGGCAGCTGCGCGAAGAAGGCCTCGCAGCGCTCGGCGTCGTAGGCGAGGGAAGGCGGAAACTGCCAGAGCAGCGGCCCCAGCTTGCGGCCCAGCGCGAACAGGCCGGAGGCGAAGAAGTTGGCCAGCGGCGTGTGGACTTCGCGCAGCCGCAGCATGTGGGTGATGTAGCGCGGCCCCTTCACGGCGAACTGGAAGTCCTCGGGCGTTTCGTCGTGCCAGGCCTCGTACGAGGCTGGCTGCTGCAGCGCGTAGTGCGAGCCGTTGAGCTCGATGGTGGGCAGCATGCGCGCGGCGAAGCGCAGCTCCAGGCGCTGTGCCAGGCCGCGCGGATAGAACACGCCGCGCCAGCGCGCATAGCGCCAGCCCGAGATGCCGATGCGCACGCTGGCCAAGCCGGCTTCCCTGCCCCGCTACTGCCCAGGCCGCGGCGTGCCAACGCCGTCGGCCGGGACGGACTCCAGCGTGCGCTGGACCTCGGTCAAGGCTTCGTCGTCGGCCATGCCGAGCTCGGCGCCGGTCATGGGATCGCCAGCCGGCACCGAGGCCGTGCGGCCCGCCATCTGCGCGACGACCGCCGCCTCGGCGTCGTCGAGCTGGGTCGTCGCCGAGCCATCGCCGCCATCGACAGCGCTTTGCGCCTCGCGTTCGGACACCACCTGCCAGCGCTCGCCGGTGTTCCAGGGCCCGGTCGCCGCGTCGCCGTCGCCCTGCGACATGTTGAAGTACACGCTGGTGAAGCGCGGGTCGCCCGGCGTCTTGCCCGGCGGGAAGTTCGGCGCGATGCTGTACAGCGCCTTCTCGAAGGACTTCTGGTGCGCGATCTCGCGCGTCATCAGAAAGCCCAGCGCCTCCTTCACGCCCGGGTCGTCCGTGAGGTTGATGAGCCGCTCGTAGACGATCTTGGCGCGCGCCTCGGCCGCGATGTTGGAGCGCAGGTCCGCCGTGGGCTCGCCGATGGTGTCGATGTAGGCGGCCGTCCAGGGCACGCCGGCGGAGTTCACCAGCGGCGGGCCGCCGCCGTACAGCACCTGGGTCACGTGGCTGTCGTTGCCGGCGCCCGAGATGGCGCGGTACAGCTCGGCCTCGGTCTCCACGCCCTCGGCCAGCCGGCCCTTGGCGCCCTTGTTGAGCATGGCCACGATGGTGCCGATGACCTCCAGGTGGCTGAGTTCTTCGGTGGCGATGTCCATGAGCATGTCCTTGCGGCCGGGGTCGTCCTCGCCCAGGGCCTGGGTGAAGTAGCGGCAGGCGGCGGCCAGCTCGCCCTGCGGCCCGCCGAACTGCTCGAGCATGAGGTTGGCCAGACCCGGGTTGGTCTCGGTCACGCGGACCGTGTACTGCAGACGCTTGTTGTGAAAGAACATGGAAGCTCCGTGGTTGCGTGGAAGAAGCCCGCCGCTGCGGGACCTGTCGCCACTGTCGGCCTGCCGGCGGTGCTGCGGTGTCAGTCGATGGCAGCTCTGCGCTTCAGTGCCGGCGCACGCGCCGGAACAGCACGGCCCGCCGACAGGCTTCACGCAGACGCAGCGAAGCCCCCCAGCGTGGGGTCCACGCCGGAGCTGTCCGCCCTGCCCCCTTGCTACGGCGCCGGTCCGTGCAGGTAGGTGGCGGGCCGCGTGAGCGGAACGCGCACGAAGAACTCGCTGCCCTTGCCGGCACCCTCGCTCTTGACCTCCACCGAGCCGCCATGCAGCGCGACGATCTCCTTGACCAGCGCCAGCCCGATGCCCAGGCCCTTGCCGCGGGCGGTGTCCGCGCCCTCGGCCTGCGTGAACATCTCGAAGATCCTTGGCTGCAGCTCCGGACCGATGCCGCGCCCCGTGTCCTGCACGCGCACGACGAAATGCCGCGTTTCCACATTGGCCTGCAGCGCGACCCGTCCACCGGCCGGCGTGAACTTGATGGCGTTGTCCAGCAGGTTGCCGACGACCTGCACGATGCGGCCGGGGTCCACTTCGACCTGCACCGCCACCGGCGGCAGCACGCAAACCAGGTCGAGCTGCCGGCGCATGGCCGCCTCGCGACAGCTCTCCACGGCCTCGGCCAGCAGCGGCTGCAGTGGCACAGTCTCGTAGACGATGCGCATGCTGCCCTGGCCCACGCGCGTCATGTCGATCAGGTCCTCGACCAGCCGCTCCATCTGGTGGATCTGCCGGCGCAGGATGCGCGTGGCGCGCTCGCGCAGGGCCGGTTCGATGGGCTGGGACAGCAGCTCGGCGGCCGTGGTCAGCGGCTGCAGCGGGCTGCGCAGCTCGTGGGCGATCGTCGCCAGCACAAGGTCCTGGTCCTGGCGGAACTGGCGCACCTGGCGCACCTCCTGCTCCAGCGCATCCAGGCGCAGCCGCAAGTGGGTGGCATCGCGGAACAGCTTGGCATAGCCGCGCGGCTCCCCCGCAGTGCCCAGGGGCACCGTCATGCCACTGGCCCACAGCCGCGAGCCGTCCTTGCGCATATGCCAGCGCTCGTCCTCGGCCGAACCGAGCAGCCGGGCGCTGTTGAGCTCGTGCAGGTGCAGATCCAGCGCCGCGTCCTCGGGCGTGAACAGCATCGACAGGGACCGGCCGAGCACGTCCTGCGCCCTGAATCCGGTCAGCGCGAAGGCGCCCTCGCTCCAGCCCGAGATGCACCCAGCGGTGTCGACGAACACCACGGCGTACTGCTTGAGGCCGGCCGGGAACAGCGCGAACAGCGCCTGGGCGTCCTGCGCGTCCCATGCCGCGTTGCCCTGCGTCTGCAGGCTCATGGGCGGCTGGCCGCGCGGTGGCCGATGGCAAGGAGAGCAAGGGGCATGTGCGGCGGCTCGGTGAGGTCGATGGCTGCTCAGTCTGCACGGCTGTTCGCCGCGCCACGTAGGCGTGCGCCCGGACCGCCTGTCGGCGCCTTGGGCCCACGTTCCAGACCGGTATGCGGCTACACCCTCAGGGACAGGGCGGCTGCGTCTCCCAGGCCAGCGATCCCTGCCGCGCATGCAAGGATGCGCGCATCACGGCTTCGTGGTGTTCGCGCACCCAACCGATGGTCCAGGCGCAGGCCTGCATCTGGGCCAGCCGCGAGCCGGGGTCCGCACCATACGGGTTGGCCCAGCGCTGCTGCCCGCACCGGTAGGCGCTACGCCCCGCTTCCATCGCCCTGTCCACCGCACTGTCCATGCAAGCTTCTACGGGTAGGCACGGCGCACGGCATGTAGGACGTCGCCCCGATCCGACCGTTCTGGCGCCACCGCGCTTTACATCGCCATCGGCCGGCACCACACTGGGGCGGCAGCCTCCTTCGTGCCCTGGTTGCCGAGCCACCGTGAGCGCACCCTCGGAGGTGCTCCCATGGAGTTCCGCGATGCATATGAAGCCTGGAAAGCCGCCCACCAAGCGGCGCAGCAGGCCGAACTCCTGACATTGCGCAACGGGCCGGCGCACGCCAGTGCGCTGGATCGGCAGCAGGCCGCGGCGCTGCGCCAGCTGGCTTCCCAGCACCTGCGCACCATGCTGGCTGCATCGGCCACTGCGGCGGCGGCCTGCCGGCCTCCCGAAGGTCACGAGGCACGCGACAAGGCGCTGGCGGCGCTGCGCGGCCTGGCCCGGCTCTGAGGCCGCTGCGCGCGCAGTGTGGAACGCCGATTGCCACGCAATGCCATGACCCGGACTACCCCACCTTCCCCCGAGCTTGCCACCCATGCCAGCGCCGGCGACCCGCCGCCGGCCAGCGGCAGCCCCGCCGACCGCGGCACCACCCGCACCGTGGTGCAGGACGACGAGGCGCTGCGCCTGCCGCACGAGCGCGACGAGTCGTCCGACAGCGGCGTGCGCGCGCCCAGTGAAAGCATGCGCCAGGCGGGCCGCGAACTGCAGGCCGGCCAGGCCGATGCGCCCCGCGGCCCCGCCACGCAGCGGCGCTACAGCGACTTGACAGCGCGGGCCGGCGGCCAGGCGCGGCCGGCCGAAGCCGCCGCGGCACCGCCCGCGCCTGCGGGCGCCGGCGCCAGCGGGTCCACCACACCCGCGAGAGCCCCCATGGATGACGCCGAGCACCAGGCCGGCCAGCAGGCCTCGTCCTCCCTGTCGCGCGAGGACCTGGCCAAGAAGCGGGCCGTGCTGCGACGCGCCCGCGCCGACCATGCCATCAAGGGCGAGCCCACCAGCGGCCTGCCCGAACAGGCAGAGCGGGGCCGCGCCGAGGACGTGGTGCCGCCGCCCGGGGGACAGACCGACCAGACCCGCTGAGCCGTGCTGTTCGGCGCTGCGCGGCCTGTCCCACAGGGCCTGCCGGCGCCATCCGGCGGTCGGACGCCGTGCACCGGGCGAGACTGGCTTCGCGTCTCGGTCCTGGACGCAAATTGCTTGCAGGGGTCTGCGCCCGCCACACCCGGCGGGCGCTTTTTTCTCCACGCGCGCGCAGCTTCCCATGCGAAAGGCCTCCCGTATGCCCTCCCCCTTGGATCGACCAGCGGCCCGCGCCACGGCCGTGCATGCACTCGTGGCCGGCAGCCTGGCCAGCCTGCTCTCCTGCGCCGTGCTGGCCTGGGCCGGCCGCCGCGAGAATGCCAGCGCCGCTGCGCCGCTGAACGCCGTCAGCCATTGGTACTGGGACGACGAGGCGCTGCAGCACGACGGCGTGGACGCGGCGCACACCGCCACCGGCTATGCCACGCACCATGCCACCTCGGTGTTCTGGGCAGGGCTGTTCGCGCTGGCCTGCCGCCGCCAGCCGGCGCTGCGCCGTGGCAAGGGAGCGCTGATGGGCAGCGCGGCGACGAGTGCGCTGGCCTGCTTCGTCGACTTCCAGCTCACCCCCAGGCGCTTCACGCCCGGGTTCGAACACCGGCTGTCCCGCCCCGCGCTGGCCGGCGTGTATGCGGCCTTCGCGCTGGGGCTGGCACTCGGCACCGCGGCCGTGGAGCGGCGCCGCAACGCGGCGCCAGCCGCAGCGCCGCCCGGGCAGCTGCCGTGAGTCCCAGGCCGCTGCGGATCCTGGTCGTGGGCGCCTCCGGCCTGATCGGCGGCGCACTGGCACGCGCGCTGGCGCAACAGGGCCACAGTGTGGTCGCGGCGGTGCGCACGCCTGCGCTGCATGCCGCCACACCGGCCACGGCCACGCTGCAGGCCGATCTGGCCGAGGTGCCGCCAGCCCCCTGGTGGGCGGGGCAACTGCGCGGCATGGACCTCGTGGTCAACGCGGTCGGCATCTTCCGCGAGCACGGCCGCCAGCGCTTCGACACCCTGCATGCGCGCGGACCCATCGCGCTGTTCGAGGGCGCGGCCCAGGCCGGCGTGCCGCGCGCGGTACAGGTCTCGGCACTGGGCAGCGGTGCCCAGGCCGCCAGCGCCTTTCACCGCAGCAAGCACGCGGCCGATGCTGCACTGCGCGCGCTGCCGCTGCGCTCCCTGGTGGTGCAACCCTCGCTGGTGTACGCACCTGCGGGCGCCAGCACCCGGCTGTTCCATGGCCTGGCCGCGCTGCCGCTGCTGGCGCTGCCGGCCACGCCGGCCCAGGTGCAGCCGCTGCACCTGGACGACCTCGTGCAGGCGGTGCTGCGCTGGATCGGCGATGCCGGGGCACCCAGCATGACGCTGGCCGCCGTGGGTCCGCAGCCGCTGGGCCTGGCGGCCTACCTGGCCACGCTGCGCCGCGCCCTGGGCTGGCGGCGGCCGGCCTGGGTGCTGCCGGTGCCGCCCCGCCTTGCCGAAGGCGCTGCGGGGGTGCTGGGACGCCTGCCCGGCAGCACGGTGGACGCCGAGGCCGTGCGCATGCTGGTGCGCGGCAACACCGCCGACGCGGCCGCCATCACCGGCCTGCTGGGCCGGCCGCCGCGTGCGCCTGCGGCCTTCGTCGCGCCGACCGAACGGCCCGCGCTGCGTCAGGCCGCCGTCCTGCGGCTGCTGCTGCCGCTGGGGCGGGCCAGCGTGGCCGCGGTCTGGCTGTGGACCGCCGCCGTCTCCCTCGGCCTGTACCCGGTGGCGGGCAGCCTGGCGCTGCTTGCCGACTTCGGCCTGCACGGGGCGCCGGCCCGCGTGGCCCTGTACGCCGGCGCCCTGCTCGACCTCGCGCTGGGTGTGGCGACCTTGCTGGCGCCGCGGCGCCACATGGGCCGCGTGTGGTGTGCACTGCTGCTGGTCATCGCCGGCTACACCGCCCTGATCACGCTGCGCATGCCGCACTGGTGGCTGCATCCGTACGGTCCGCTGTCCAAGAACCTGCCCATGCTCGCGCTGATCGGCGTGCTGTGGGCCACGCAGCGCGACAAACCCTGAGGCGGCGCCATGGACTACCTCCCGGCCAAATGGCTGCACATCCTGTCGTCCACGGTGCTGTTCGGCACCGGCATCGGCACGGCCTTCTATCTGCTGGTCGCCAGCCTGAGCCGCGACGTGGGGCTGACGGCCGGCGTCACGCGCTGGGTGGTGCGGGCGGACTGGCTGTTCACGGTTACCACGGCCGTGCTGCAGCCGCTCACGGGCTGGTGGCTCATGCAGCTGGCCGGCTTTCCGGCCACGGCGCGCTGGCTGCAGTGGTCGATCGGCCTGTACGTGCTGGCGATGGCCTGCTGGTTGCCCGTGGTCTGGCTGCAGATGCGCCTGCGCGACGTGGCGGCCCAGGCCTTGCGTGATGGGGTCCCGCTGCCACCGCCTTATTGGCGCTACTTCCGCTGGTGGTGCGCGCTCGGCGTGCCCGCGCTCGGAGCCTTTCTGGCGATCTTCTGGCTCATGGTCGCCAAGCCCGCATGAGCACGCGTTCCAGCCTGTCAATCCGCTCCGACAACAGGACCGGAAGTGCGCGGGGAACGCCCACCGGCCAGGCGCTGACAGCAGCGCCCTGCGGCAGCCCGCACCATCACTGCGTCGCGCCAAGGCATGCCGGCGCGCCACACCCTTCACCTTCACACAGGAGCCCACCATGGCCGTCAAGACCGTCCAGGAACTGTTCATCCACGAACTGTCCGACACCTACAGCGCCGAGAAGCAGATGACGCGCTCGCTGCCCAAGATGGCGCGCGCCGCCGCCGACGAGCAGTTGGCCCAGGCCTTCCGCGACCATCTCGAGGAAACGCGCACCCAGGTGGAACGCATCGACCAGATCGTCGAGCTCACGGGCCTGAAGCTCAAACGCATCAAATGCGCCGCGATGGAAGGCCTGGTCGAGGAAGGCAACGACCTCATCGACGAGATCGACAAGGGCCCGGTGCTGGACGTGGCGCTGATCGGCGCGGCCCAGAAGGTCGAGCACTACGAGATCGCCAGCTACACCACGCTGGTGCTGCTGGCCACCAAACTGGGCCTGACCGAGGCCGTGCCGCTGCTGGAAGCCTCCCTGGCCGAGGAGAAGGCCACCGACGAGAAGCTCGGCACGCTGGGCCAGGCGGCCTCGATCGAGGAAGCGGTCGAGAGCTGATCGCCATGCACGCACCCGTGGCCGCCGGCACGCTGCGCCCGTGGCGCCGCGCGCTGGGCACGTTGATCCTCGTGCTGGGCCTGGTGCTGCTCGCGCTGCGGGCCTGGCAGGCGCTGCCCTGGGAGGATCCGCGCCTGCTGGGCGCACTGGCCGGCGGCGGCATGGCCGCGCTGGCCACGGCACTCGGCACGCTGCCGGTGTTGCTGCGCCAGCAGATGTCGCAGCGTACCTGCGACACGCTGCTGGGCTTCGGCGCGGGCGTGATGCTGGCCGCCTGCGCCTTCTCGCTGGTGCTGCCGGCGCTTGCCGCGGCCAAGGCCCAGGGTGCCGGTCCCTGGGGGGCAGGCGGCCTGGTCGGCAGCGCGCTGCTGCTGGGCGCGGCGCTGCTCATGCTGATCGACCGGCTCGTGCCGCACGAGCATTTCGTCAAGGGCACGGAAGGCCTGCGCGCACGTTCGCTGCGCCGGGCCTGGCTGTTCGTGCTGGCCATTGCACTGCACAACTTTCCCGAAGGTCTGGCCATCGGCGTGGGCTACGGCGGTGCGGACCACTTCGGCGCCAATGCGCTGGCCACCGGCATCGCGATCCAGGACGTGCCCGAGGGCATGGTCGTGGCGCTCGCGCTGCGCAGCGTGGGCTACGGGCGCTGGCTCAGCGCCGGCATCGGCATCGCCTCCGGCCTGATCGAGCCCGTGGCCGCCGTGATGGGCGCCGCGCTCATGACGGTGTCGGTCGGGCTGCTGCCCTGGGGCCTGGCGGCGGCCGCCGGCGCCATGCTGTTCGTGATCAGCCACGAGATCATTCCCGAATCGCACCGCCAGGGCCACGAGGCCTTCGCCACCGGTGGTCTGCTGCTGGGCTTCGTGCTCATGATGGTGCTGGACACGGCGCTGGGCTGAGGCCTAGGCCGGCCGCCGCCTGGCGCGCAGGCAGCGCCACAGCTCCTCCAGCAGCGGCACGACGTTGAAGACCAGCGAGGCCGTGCACAGGCCGACCAACGTGGCGGCCGGCAACGGCTGGTGGCGCAGTGCCAGACCGGCCGCGCCCGTGGCCGGGGGCGTCAGCGCCAGCAACAGCAGCCCGGCCAGCGGCAGCACTTCCATGAAGCTGTGCACCATCTGCTCGAAGGGGCGCACCGCGCGCCGGCCGACGACGAAGCGCAGCTCCAGCCAGGTCGTGGCTTCGTGCGCCACGATGGCTGCGGCCAGGATGGCCAGTACGGCCGGCGTGGGCTCCAGCAGCAGGGTCATCAGGGTTGCTGCGCCCATCTGCGCGAACAGCGCGCAGTGGAAAGCCGACTCGCGCCAGCCACTGTGGTGCTCGATCGCAGTGCGGCGGTGGCACCACCAGTCGGCGAAGCCGGCCGCGATCCACAGCGGCAGCACGCCGTACAGCCACAGCGCCAGCGCGTCACCGACCATGGCGTGGGGGCTCCGCCGCCGGCCCGTCACTGGCGTGCGATCGCCCGGCAAATCTTGCCGCAAACCGTGCCGGCCCGCCGGGCGGGCTCATCAGTGCCTGGCCCGCATCTGCCCGGCCGGCTTCGGCATGGCGTGCGCACCGCGCCACCAGTCCAGCAGCTTGTCCTTGGCCCGGGCTGTCATGCGGTCCTTCGTTCGTTGGGTGGATGACGCCCTGGGGGGAGCAAGACCCATACCCGCCGCAGCGGTGGACGGCGGGAACGCGCCTTGCCCCGGGGCCAAGGCGACACCGCACCCCGCGAACTCCGGAAGGACAGCATGAAGCCGAAGACCAGGCCGCCGAGCGGCCCACCGCAGCAGCAGCAACAGGAACAACCACAGGGGCCTGGCGATGTGGCAAGCGCACCGCCGCCGGGCACGGGGCAGCCCGCGCGCCGCGCGCCGGCCGATGCGCCCACCACCGCCTACGAGTACCCGGCCGGCGAACGCGGCGCCCCCGCGGCGGAGCACGAGCGCCAGCAGCGTGCGGTGCTGAGCGGCCCTTCGCGCGACGACGCCGCACGCGGCGAGCCGCGCCGCAGTCCCACGTCGCTGCCGGACAGCGATCCACAGGAGGACAGCATGGCGACACCCCACCCCTCCCCCACGCCCGCCGATCTGCAGCAGGCCCCCGCGACGCTGCCCGAAGGCCCCAACGTGGCACCCAGCCTGCACGAGCACGAAGCCGCGCAGGGCCGCACGCAGGACGGTGCAGACGCGGCCGGCGGTCGTGAGGAACGCATCCGCGCCGCGGCCTACGCATTGGCCGCCGGGCGCGGCTTCGCACCCGGCCGCGAAGTCGAGGACTGGCTGCAGGCCGAACGCCAGGTCGACGGCAGCGGCGACGGCGCGCCTTAGGCAGCAGCGCCCGCCGCGGCGGCCTGCAGCAGCGCCCGCACCGTCTGCGCGCGGCGTTCCCAGCTGCAGCGCGCGAGCATCGCCTGGATGCGCGCGTGCCGGTGCAGGTCGTGCACTCCCTCGCGCTGCAGTGCCGCCTCGCAGGCCTGCACGAAGCCGGCCGCGTCCTCTGCGGTGTCGACCACGGCAGCGTAGAGGTCGTGCACGTCCGGCAACGGCACGCTGACCACCGGCTTGCCCGCGGCAAGGAACTCCAGCAGCTGCGGCGGATGGGCCAATGCGGTGTGGGCATCGCGGTGCCAGGCCAGCAGGCCCAGCTGCACGCGCGCCAGCAGAGCCGGCAGCAGGCTGTAAGGCTGCGCGCCCAGCCAGTGCAGGTTGGGCCGCTGCGGCAGCGGCGTGTCCACCGGCAGCGCGACCGGGCCGATCAGCACGAGCTGCCAATGCGGCCGCGCGTCGGCGATGGCAGCGAGCAGTGCCAGATTCACATGGGCGCTGATGCGACCCACGTGGCAGAGCACGGGCCCGACCAGACCCCCGAGCAGGCGCGCGGCCTCCTGCGCTTCGCTGCCACCTGGCGCCACGGCCGCTGGCGTGAAGTGCGCGGCGTCCACCGCCTGGAACAGGCTCTGCACCCCAGGGCGCTGCCGTGCCAGCGCACGCGCCAACGCCGGGCCGGCCGCGCAGACCTGCGCCGCCCCGCGCAGCAGCCGCGCCTGCTGCAGCCGCCACCGTGGCGCCAAGGCGCCCACAGGAGGCCCCTCGGCGCAGTCGTAGACCGCAGGGCACAGGCGCAACGCGCGCAGCAGCGGCAGGGCCAGCGGCGTGCAGGCCCAGGCCAGCGCACCAGGCACGATCTCAGGTGCCAGCAGCGCGGCCATGGCCGGCGGCGGCGCGCCATCGAAGCCGTCCGAGGCCCCCGGGAGCAGCGGCTGCAGCACCTCCACCCCAGGCCATGGGCAACTGCGCAGCAGCCGTGCCGGCCCCTCGCCCGGCACCGGCGGCTCGATGAACACGATGCGGTGGTCCACCGCCAGTTCGGTCATCAGGTGGAGCGTGCGATGCTGCAGCGGGTCCCAGGGGCGGTGCGAGAACACGGCAAGCGTGGGTGGTTCCGGTGCCGCTGCCGGTTCCGGCAAGCGCTGCTGCCACAGCGCCAGCGCGCGCGCATAGGGGCGGTGCAGCACCCGCTCGAAGGGCGCGCGCGCGGCCGGCGCTGGCGCCACGTCCCACAGGCCGCTGTGGTGCCAGGCGCTGGCGTCGTTCCAGTCCGGCCGGTCCACCAGCGGATACAGGCACAGACCCAGCAGCGGCACGCCGGCGGCACGCGCGCGCAGCGCCTGGCAGGCCACGTCGCCGAGCCAGGCCGCCCGGCCTGCGCCCACATGGCTGGTCTCTGCCACCAGCAGCGGCCGGCCGTAGCGCTGCCAGGCGTCGTGCAGCAGCATGTCCAGGCCGCGCCGGCGCGGGTCGCGCGCATGCCACCACAGGCGCTGCTCGGTCTCCACCTCCCATTGCCCGCTGTGGTAGTGGTTCACGCCCAGCAGGTCCAGCATGCCGGGCCCACCGCCCAGCCCCGGTTCGGCCAGGCCGGCCAGCAGGTCCCAGGCCTGCCACTGGTAGGCGGCCACTTGCGCGGCCAGCGGTGCCAGCTCGGGCCGGCCGGCCGGCGCCACCACGTGCACGAGCGGCTCGACCTGCAGAAAGCGCGCCTGCGGATCGATGCGGCGCACGGCCTCTGCGGCCGCCAGCGTGGCACGGACGAGGCGGCGCTTGACCTCGTAGCCGCTGGCGCGCGTGCTGGGCCGGCGTTCCTGGGCGCCCTGATAGGCACCGAGCATGTTGGTGTGCGCGACGGCCCACGACAGGAAGCTGATCTCGTTGACCAGGGTATAGATGGGCGGCTCGGCGCCCTGCCCGCCCAGGGCCTGCGCGACGGCCGCAGCGAAGGCGGCGAAGCGGTCGATCAGCGCGTCGTCTCGCAGGTCCACGTCGGGCGGCGTGCCGTAGTGCATCACGGTCCACAGGATCTGCAGTCCATGGCGGCGCGCGCAGCGCGCCATGCGCAGCGGGCGCGCCAGGTCGAACACGCCAGGGCGCGGCTCGCACAGGCGCCAGCCGATGCTCTCGCGCACAGTCTGCAGGCCGGCCGCAGCGGCGCGGGCATAGTCGTCCTCCAGCTGCGCCAGGTGGCCATGCGCGCTGGCCATGTCGAGCGGGCGGCACTGCGGATCCAGGTGGTCGGCGCCTTCGAAGCCGCCCATCCAGAACGAGCGCAGCGACACCGGCTGCTCCCATGCGGCCGTGCCGCCCGCCTGCCTGCCATCGGTCTCCTGCATGCGGTATCCCAGGCTACGCCGGCCGGCGCGCCGGCGCCCGCTTGTGCGCCGTGGCCAGGTACTGCGCGAGGATGCGCCGCTCGGCCGCGGCATCGACGGGCAGGCCCTCCAGGTAGTCGTCGATGGTGTCGTAGGAGACACCGAAGGCCTGCTCGTCGGGCTTGAGCGGCGCCAGGCTCTCCAGGTCGGCCGTGGGCACCTTCATGACCAGCTCCACCGGCGCGCCCAGCGCCAGCCCCAGCGCGCGCACACGGCGCTTGGACAGGCCGGCCAGCGGCAGCACGTCGGCAGCGCCGTCGCCATGCTTGGTGAAGAAGCCCATCAAGGCCTCGGCCGCATGGTCGGTGCCGATGACCAGACCGTCGTAGGCGCCGGCCGCGGCGTACTGCGCCACCATGCGCGCGCGGGCCTTGATGTTGCCGACCAGGAAGTCAGCCGTGCCCGCGTCGCCCAGGTCCACGCCGGCCCCGCGCAGGGCATCGCGCAGCGCATCCACCGCGCCCTGCACGTCCACCGCGTGCACGCGGTCGGGCGCGATGAAGGCGACGCAGCGCTCGGCCTCGGCGGCATCGTGCTGGCGGCCGTACGGCAGGCGCATGGCGATGAACTCCGCGCGCGCGCCTGCGGCCCGCAGCCGCGACACGGCCCGTTGCGCCATGGCGCCGGCCACCAGCGAATCGACACCGCCGCTGATGCCCAGCACCAGCGCGCGCCTGCCGCTGGCGCGCAGGTCTTCGGCCAGGAAGGCGACGCGGCGTTCGAGTTCGCGTTCCGCGTCGAAATCGCCCAGCACTTGCAGCTGCTGCAGCACCGCGTGCCGGGATAGTGGCGCCTCGCCGGCCATGGACGAAACCGCCCGGTCGGTGGCGGGCAGAGACCCCGGTTCAGGGCGCTGGGTGGGCTGCATCGGGCGGTCCCTTCGTCGCTGCGGACCGTCAGGCCGCCAGGGCGGGCGCTGCACCGGCCGCGCCCGTGCCGTGTCCCGGTTCGAAGCGCGCCAGCAGCGCTTCGATGCGTTCGACCTGGCGGTCCCACGAGGTGGCAGCCACCCGCGCCCGCGCCGCGGCAGCGAACGCCGCACGCTGGGCCGCGGACCAGGTCAGGATGCGCTCGCAGGCGGCGACGAAGGCCGCCGGCCCGTCGGCGATGGCGACCTCGGGCCCGTACTCCCGCGCCACGTCGCGAATCCGCGTGCTGACACAGGGCCGCCCGGCCGCGAGATACTCCAGCGTCTTGGTGGGACTGATGAAACGCGTGGAGGCGTTCAGCGCGAACGGCAGCAGCGCCACGTCCCAGCCGACCAGGTGGGCCGGCAGCTCCGCATAGCTGCGCGCGCCCAGCCAGTGCAGATTGGGCCGATGCGGCAGGCTGGCCGGATCGATCTTGACCACGGGCCCCACCATCACGACCTGCCAGTCGGAATGGGCATCGGCCAGCGCCGCGACGAGGTCCAGGTCCAGCCGCTCATCGATCACGCCGTAGTAGCCCAGGCGCGGGTGCGGCAGGGCCGCCTGGCTGGCATGCTCCGGCGGCTGCTTGGCAAAGTGGGCGGCGTCCACGCTGCTGGGCAGGCAGTGCACCTCGGCATGGCGCTCGCGCTTGGCCTCGTACAGGCTGCGCCCGCCGGCCAGCACGACGTCGGCGAGCTGCAGCAGCGCGCTCTCGCGCTCCAGCATCTGCGGCGGCGCGCCGGCAAACGCCGATAGTTCGTCCATGCAGTCGTAGACCACGCCGCGCGGGCGCAGCTCCGCAGCCAGCCCCAGCGCCATGGGCGTGTAGAACCACAGCAGGTGTGCGCCCAGCGCAGGGTCCTGCACCACCTCCTGCACCATGCGCCGCAGCACCGGCAGGTGGGCATCGTCGAAACCTGCCGCCTGCCCGCACACGTGCGGGCGCAGCACGGTCACGCCCTCCGGTGTGCGCGCATGCGCGAGCCAGGGCCGCTCGGCCCCGGTGATGGGCTCCTCGAAGAACAGCACCGGCCTGCGCGCGGCCAGCCGCGCCAGCAGGTGCTGCGGTCTCTGGTAGACGAACTGCCAGCGCAGGTGCGAGAAGACGAGGATGGGGAGCACGGCGTGTCCTTGTGACGGAGTGGATCGGGGATGGCGCCGGCTGGCCAGCACTGCGGACATGCGCGGGCCGACAGGCCCGTGACACGGGCATCCCGCGGTGAAGAGATGGCATCCATCGCGGTCCATGCGGCAAACGACGTGCCCGGGGCAACGGCCGCCCCGCCGCGCGCCGGTTCAGGCGCGGCGCGCGCTGCCGAAGAGCCGCAGATGGCGCTGCAGCGCCGCATGCTGCTTGCTCAGTTCGCGCGCCAGTTCCGCCCGGACCCAGCCCAGCTGCCAGGCCTGCGTCAGCATGTCGGCCAGACGGTAGTTCGCGCTGGCCGCGGCATAGACGGCCACGCCGCGCACACCGCACACAGCGGTGCCCAGGCGCTGCAGGTGGGCGCCGGGCTGCTGCCCAACGTGGTGCTGATGGACATCGGGATGCCGTTCATGAGCGGCCACGAGGCCTGCCGGCGCATGCGCCAGCAGCCATGGGGGCGCGGCATTCCCATCATCGCGCTCACGGGCCTGGGCCAGCATGCCAACCGGCAACTGACGGAACAGGCGGGCTTCGACGCCCACCTCGTCAAGCCGGTGGACATGGCGGTGCTGCGGGCCCTGTTGTCGGGCGGCGCTCGGAAATCGCCAGTCGGTGGACCTGCTGCGTGAACTGCGCCCGAACTTCGACGAATCGGCGCGGCGGACGCAGACATGGCCGCCGTCACCCCACGTCGACCGGATGCTCCACCGGCGCCGCGCGGGGCGTGTCGGGCGCAAGTTGCCAGAAGATCCAGGCGGAGGCGATGGTCATGAGGCCCATGGTCGCGAAGGTCGCCCGGAAGGCGAACAGCGTCTGGGTCTGCCCGACCGCCGTGAAGTAGCCCGTGTAGGCCGCCAGCACCGCGCCAGCGGCGGCCACACCCATGCTCATGGCCAGCATCTGCACCATCGACAGCAGGCTGTTGCCGCTGCTGGCCAGCGGCCCGTCCAGGTCCTTGAGGCTCACGCTGTTCATGGCCGTGAACTGCATCGAGTTGACCGCGCCGAAGGCCGCCAGCTGGATGATGCGCAGCCACAGCGGTTGCTCCGGCGCGCTCAGCGCGAAGCTGGCCATCGCCAGACCGACCAGCATGGTGTTGGTGACCAGCACCTTGCGGTAGCCGGCGCGGCCGATCCACCGGGTGGCCAGCGACTTGCTCGCCATGCCCGCGATGGCGACCGGCAGCATCATCATGCCGGCCTGGGCCGGCGAGTAGCCCATGCTGACCTGCAGCAGCAAGGGGATCAAAAACGGCATGCAGCTGCTGCCCAGGCGCGCGAACAGGTTGCCCAGCAGGCCGACCGTGACGCTCTGGATGTCGAACAGGCGCGGCGTGAACAGCGGATCGGGCCGGCGCGCCGCATGCAGCCAGTAGGCCACCAGGCTGGCCATGCCGAACACCAGCAGCACCAGCACCGCGGCCTGGCGCAGGCCCAGCTCCGACACGCCGTCCAGCGACAGCGAGATCGCCACCATGCCGAAGGACAGCAGCAGGTAGCCGGCCGTGTCGAAGCGCGTGACCGCGGGCATCCGGCCATCGGGCATGTAGATCCTTGACGCGACGAGGCCGATCAGCCCCACCGGCAGGTTGATCAAGAAGATCCAGTGCCAGCTCACGTATTCCACCAGCCAGCCACCCAGCGTCGGGCCGATCAGCGGGCCGATGAGGCCGGGGATGGCGACGAAGCTCATGGCCTTGAGGAAGCGCTCGCGCGGATAGGCGCGCAGCACCGCCAGCCGGCCGACCGGCAGCAGCATGGCGCCGCCCATGCCCTGCAGCACGCGCGCAGCCACCAGCTGCGTGAGGTTCTGGGCCAGCGCGCAAGCCGCCGAACCGGCCACGAACAGCGAGATGGCCGTGATGTAGACGCGCCGCGTGCCGAAGCGGTCCGCCACCCAGCCCGAGGCCGGGATCAGCATCGCCATGGTCAGCGTGTAGGCCACGACCACCGACTGCATGCGCAGCGGGCTTTCGCCCAGGCTCCTGGCCATGGTGGGCAGCGCCGTGTTGACGATGGTGCCGTCAAGTGCCTGCATGAAGAAGCCGATGGCCACCAGCCACAGCAAGGGCGATCGGTCACTGTCGTGCGGGGAAGCGGCGGCTGTCGGCATGGCGGGCGGGGTGCAGCGCAAAGGCGCCAGTATGGCGCGGCCGCCGGGCACGCCGGTTGCCCTCGGGAAGCTGTCCTCCCTCTGCTCCTCAAGGAACACCATGCTCCCCACGTCCCACGCCCCCGAGACTTTCGACTACCTGATCGTGGGGGCCGGTTTCGCGGGCTGCGTGCTCGCGGAACGGCTGGCCAGCCAGCTGGGCCTGCGCGTGCTGCTGATCGACCGCCGCGACCACCTGGGCGGCAACGCCTACGACTGCACCGATGCGGCGGGCGTCCTGGTCCACCGCTACGGGCCGCACATCTTCCACACCAATGCGCAGAAGGTGGTGGACTACCTGTCGCAGTTCACGCGCTGGCGGCCCTACCAGCACCGCGTGCTGGCCGATGTGCAGGGCCAGCAGCTGCCCATGCCGATCAACCTCACGACCATCAACCGGCTTTACGGCCTGTCGCTGGACAGCGCCGGCGCGGCGGCATTTCTTGCCGCACGGGCGACCGCCCTGCCCGAGTTGCGCAGTTCGCGCGACGTGGTGGTGAGCCAGGTCGGCGAGGAGCTGTACCGCACCTTTTTCGAGGGCTACACGCGCAAGCAGTGGGGCCGCGACGCGACCGAGCTGGACAAGTCGGTCACCGCCCGCGTGCCCACCCGCACGGATGCGGACGACCGCTATTTCCAGGACCGCTTCCAGTGCATGCCGCTGGAAGGCTACACGCGCATGTTCGAGCGCATGGTGGACCATCCCAACATCCGCTTCCTGCCAGACACCGACCACGCCGAACTGGGCGGCACCGTGCGCTGGCGCCATCTGGTCTACACCGGGCCGGTGGACGAGTTCTTCGGCTACTGCTTCGGCCCGCTGCCCTACCGTTCGCTGCGCTTCGAGCACCGCACGCTGGACCAGGAGTGGCTGCAGCCCGTGGCGGTGGTCAACTACCCGGCACCCGAGGTGCCCTACACGCGCATCACCGAGTACAAGCACCTGACCGGCCAGCGGCACCCGCGCACCAGCATCACGCACGAGTACCCGACCGACCAGGGCGACCCCTATTACCCCATTCCGGCGCCCGAGAACGCCGCGCTCTACGAGCGCTATGCCCAGCTGGCCGAACAGACGCCCGGTGTCACCTTCACGGGCCGCCTGGGCACCTACCGCTACTACAACATGGACCAGGTGGTGGCGCAGAGCCTGGCGCTGTTCGCCCGCATCGCGCAGACGGCCCCGGCGGCGTCCGGTGTCCGCGCGCCGCAGGCCCTGCGGCCCAGCCTGCTGCCGCCGCAGCTGCCCGCCGTTGCCGGCGGCTGAAGCGGCGCTGCCGGCGCGACCGGCGGCCTTCCTGTGGCACTACGTGCGGCGCCGGCCACTGCTGTTCGGCACGCTTGCGCTGCTGATCGTGGCCGGCGCGGCCTGCTCGGTCGGCGTGCAGTACGGCATGAAGCTCATCGTCGACGCGATGGCGCTGGACGACCGGCACAGCCGCGCCATCTGGCGCTGGCTGGCCCTGTTCATCGTGCTGATCGCGGCCGAAAGCCTGTGCTGGCGGCTGGGCGGCTGGCTCGGCTGCCACGCCGTGGTGGCGACCGGCGTGGATGTGCGGCTGGACATGTTCCGCCACCTCTCGGGCCATTCGCAGGACTACTTCTCGCGGCACATGGCCGGATCGCTGGGCAACCGCGTGACGGCCACGGCGGGCGCGACCGGCTCCATCCTCGGCACGCTGATCTGGAAGATCCTGCCGCCCTGCGTGGACTTCCTCGGCGCGGCGGTGGTGCTGTGGACGGTGGACGTGCGCATGGCGCTGGCCCTGGCCGGCTTCGTCGCCCTCATGGGCGCGGTGCTGGCGCGCTTCGGCCGGCGCGCCCGGCCGCTGCAGCAGCAGTTCGCCGAACAGGCAGCCCGGGTCGGCGGCGAACTGGTGGACGTGGTGGCCAACATCTGGACGGTGCAGGCCTTCGGCGCCCGCGCACGCGAGCACCGCCGGCTGCGGGCCGCCTTCGGCCTGGAGGCACAGGCGCAGCGGCGCAGCTGGCTGTACCTGGAGAAGGTGCGCGCCGCGCACGACCTGTGCCTGTGGCTGATGGCCGGCGGCATGCTGGTCTGGGTGGTGCAGGCCTGGCGCGCGGGAGAGGCCATGCCCGGCGACGTGGTGGTGGTCAGCGCGCTGACCTTCCGCATCCTGCACGGCTCGCGCGACCTGGCGCTGTCGCTGGTCGATGCGTCGCAGCAGTTCGGCGTGATTGCCGACATGCTGCAGGCCGTGGCCGTGCCGCACGAGGTGGCCGACCGGCCGGGCGCCACGCCGTTGCAGCCCGGCCCCGGCGAGATCCGCATCGAGGCGCTGCACTTCGCCTACCCCGCCCAGCCGCCGGTGTTCCGCGGCCTGCACCTGCACATCCCGGCCGGCCAGCGCGTGGGCATCGTCGGGCCCTCGGGCGCGGGCAAGTCCACGCTGCTGCGGCTCATCGCGCGCACGGCCGATCCGGACGCGGGCCGCATCCTGGTGGACGGCCAGCCCATCGCGCAGCTGCAGCTGGCCTCGCTGCGCGCGGCCATCGGCGTGGTGCCGCAAGACATCAGCCTGCTGCACCGCACGCTCATGGAGAACCTGCGCTACGGCCGGCCCCAGGCCACCGACGCCGAGGTGCTGCAGGCCGCCCGCGACGCGCATTGCGACGGCTTCGTGCGCGGGTTGGCCCAGGGCTATGCCACCGTGGTCGG
The DNA here is from genome assembly GCF_014652235.1 of Pseudorhodoferax aquiterrae. Lineage (GTDB taxonomy): Bacteria > Pseudomonadota > Gammaproteobacteria > Burkholderiales > Burkholderiaceae_C > Pseudorhodoferax > Pseudorhodoferax aquiterrae. Next base: position 16,297 of record NZ_BMYK01000015.1, on the reverse strand, counting down.
CGAGCGCGGCACGCGGCTGTCGGGCGGGCAGCGCCAGCGCATCGGCATCGCCCGCGCCATGCTCAAGAACGCACCCATCCTGCTGCTGGACGAGGCCACCTCGGCGCTGGACAGCCGCTCCGAAGGCCAGATCCAGCGCGCGCTGGACCACCTCATGCGCGGGCGCACCGTGCTGGCCGTGGCGCACCGGTTGTCCACCGTGGCCGACTTCGACCGCATCCTCGTGATGGCCGAAGGCCGCATCGTCGAGGACGGTTCGCCGCAGCAGCTGCGCCGCGCCGGCGGCCTGTACGCCCAGCTGTGGGCGCTGCAGGCCGAGGGGCTGGAAACGGAATGAGCCGGGCACGGCGTTTGCCGCCAGCGTGGGCGCCATGCCGAGCCACCAACCCGGAACCATCTCCATGCCCGCCAGCCACTCCATGCCCTTCGGCGCCCAGCCCCGTCCCGGGGGCGGCGTGGACTTTCGGCTGTGGGCGCCCGCCGCCCGCAGCGTCGCGCTCGCGCTCGGTGCCCAGGCGCCGCTGCGCACGCTGCTTGCGACGCCGCAGCCCGAGGGCTGGTGGCACTGCAGCGTGGACGACGCCGGCCCCGGCACGGCCTACCGCTGGCGCATCGACGAGGGCCCGGCGGTGGCCGACCCCGCCTCGCGCAGCAACCCCGACGGCGTGCACGGTGCCAGCCGCGTGGTGGACGCGCGCCGCTTCGCCTGGGACGACGACGGCTGGCAGGGCCGGCCCTGGAACGAAGTCGTGCTGTACGAGCTGCACGTGGGCTGCTTCACGCCCGAGGGCAGCTTCGCCGCCGCCGCGGCCCGCCTGCCCGAGCTGGCCGCGCTGGGCATCACGGCCGTGGAGCTGATGCCCGTGGCGGCCTTCGGCGGGCGCTTCGGCTGGGGCTACGACGGCGTGCTGCCGTTCGCGCCGCATGCCGCCTACGGCAGCCCGGACGCGCTGCGCGCCTTCGTGCAGCAGGCCCACCGGCTCGGCCTCATGGTGTTCCTGGACGTGGTCTACAACCACTTCGGTCCGGACGGCAACCACCTGGCACGCTACGCGCCCGACTTCTTCTCGCGCACGCACCACAGCCCCTGGGGCGCGGCCATCAACTTCGATGGGCCGGCCAGCCACTGGGTGCGCCAGTTCTTCGTGCACAACGCGCTGTACTGGGTGCAGGAGTTCCGCATCGACGGCCTGCGGCTGGACGCCGTGCACGCCATCGTCGACACCGGCCCGCGCCACATCGTGCAGGAGATCGCCACCGCCGTGCGCAGCGCCACGGCCGGCCGCCATGTGCACCTGACGCTGGAGAACGAACACAACGGCCACAGCTGGCTGGCGCCCATGCCGGTGCCCGGCCGCCACGACGCGCAGTGGAACGACGACTTCCACCACGTGCTGCACGTGGCGCTGACCGGCGAGCACCGGGGCTACTACGGCGACTACACCGCAGAGCCGCTGGACCTGCTGGCGCGGGCCTGCACGCACGGCATGGTGTTCGAGGGCGCGCAGCGCGAGGACGGGCGGCGCCAGGCCTGCGTGCCGGTGCCGGCGCAGCCGCTGGGCACGCTCGTGAACTTCGCGCAGAACCACGACCAGGTCGGCAACCGGGCCTTCGGCGAGCGGCTGGCGCAGCTGGTTGCGCCCGAGGCCGCGCTGCTGGCCACGCTGCTCGCGCTGCTCACGCCGGCGACCCCCCTGCTGTTCTTCGGCGAGGAGTTCGGCGCGCAGACGCCCTTCCTGTACTTCGCCGACTGGCACGGCGAACTGCGCGAGGCCGTGCGCGCGGGCCGCCGGCGCGAGTTCGGCCATGCCGTCGACACCCAGGGCGGACGGCCCCTGCCCGATGCCTGCAGCGAGGAGACTTTCGCTGCGAGCCGGCTCGACTGGACCCAGGCCGACAGCCCGGCCGGCCGCGCGCACCGCGCCGTGGTGCAGCGCGCCCTGGCCGCGCGCTGGCAGTGGATCCGCCCGCGCCAGCAGATGCTGCTGACCGGCCGGCACACGGCGCGGCGCGTCGGCGCGACGGGCCTGGCCGTGCAATGGCGCTACGACGACGGCCAGGTGCTGGCCATGGACCTGAACCTGGGCGCCGCGCCGCTCGCGGTCGATGGGCCCGGGCCCGGCCCGGTGGAGGCGAGCCCGGTGTTCGCCCACCGCTGGCCGGCCGACACGCCACCCGGCACCTGGCCGGCCTGGGCGGCGCGCTGGCAGATCGGCCCGGAGATTACGCTGTGAGCGCCGCCCCGTCGCCCGAGGACTGGGCCGGCTGCGCCGCTGCCGCCGGCGTGCTGGCGCGCTACGAGGCCTTCGACGGCAGCGAGCGCCAGGTGCCCGAGGCGGCATTGCGGCGCGCGTTGGCCGCCATGGGCGTGGCGCCCGACCGGCCCTGCACGCCGGTCGGCCTGCCGGCCTGCCAGGTGCTGCGCGAGGGCCAGCCGCTGCAGCTGCGCTGGCAGGCCGCCGACGACACGCCCGCGCACTGGGAACTGCAGGACGAGGAACTGGTCGGCGCGCCGGCCCTGGCCAGCGGTGCCGTGGCCTTTGCCGGCGGCACGGCCAGCATCGCCCACAGCGGCGCGCTGGCGCCGGGCTACTACCGGCTGCGCGTGCGCACGGCCGCCGGCCGCCAGCAGTGCCGCGTGGCCGTGGCGCCCGCACGCTGCTGGGCGCCGGCGCCGCTGCAGGCCGGCGCGCGCTGGTGGGGCTACACGGTGCAGCTGTACGCGCTGCGCTCTGCGCACGACTGCGGCATCGGCGACTTCGGCGACCTGCGCCGGCTGGTGGACCTGGCGGCTGCCCAGGGCGCGGCCTTCATCGGGCTGAACCCGCTGCACGCACTGTTCCCGCACCGGCCGCAGCGGGCCAGCCCCTATAGCCCGTCCAGCCGGCTGGCGCTGAACCCGCTGTACCTGGATCTGCAGGCGGTGGTGACAGGCGCCGATTGCGCCGAGGCCCGCGTGCTCTGGAACGACGCGGCCTACCAGCAGCGCCGGCAGGCCCTGCGCGACACCGAACTGGTCGACTACGCGGGCGTGGCCGCCGCCAAGGAGGAGCTGCTGTCCGTCGTCTGGCGCCATGTCGATGCCCAGCACGCCTGGCCGGCGACCGGCAGCCGCGCCTTTCGCGCCTTTCTGCTCGAACACGACGCACGGCTGGGCATGCACGCGCTGTACGAGGCCCTGCAGGAGCACCTGGCGCAGCAGCACGAGGGCATCCATGGCTGGCAGGACTGGCCCGAGGCCTACCGCGACCCGCAGGGCGCGGCCGTGCAGTCCTTCCGCGTCACGCATGCCGAACGCGTGCGCTACCGCATGTGGCTGCAGTTCCTGGCCGAGCAGCAGCTCGCCGATGTGCAGGCCCATGCCCGCCGCGCCGGCATGCCGATCGGCCTGTACCGCGACCTGGCGGTGGGCGTGGACCCCGGCGGTTCGGAGACCTGGCTGCGCCCGCAGCTGTATGCGCTGGACATGCGCATCGGCGCCCCGCCCGATCTGCTGCAGCCGCAGGGCCAGGACTGGGGCCTGGCCCCGCCCACGCCGCCGGCCTTGCGCGCTGCCGGCTACCAGCCCTTCATCGACACCCTGCGCGCCAACATGCGCAGCGCCGGCGCGCTGCGGCTGGACCATGTGATGGTGCTGATGCGCCTGTTCTGGACCGGTCCCGAAGGCGGCGCCTACGTGCGCTACCCGGCCGAGGACCTGCTGGGCCTGCTGGCCCTGGAGAGCCACCGCCAGCGCTGCCTGGTGGTGGGCGAGGACCTGGGCACGGTGCCGGCCGAGATGCAGGAGGCCATGCAACAGCGCTGCGTGCTGTCGTACCGCCCGCTGATGTTTGCGCAGGACGCGCAGGGCCGCTTCCTGGCACCGGCCGACTTCCCGGCCCAGGCCTTCGCCTCCTTCGGCACGCACGACCTGCCCACGCTGGCCGGCTTCTGGCAGGCCATGGACCTACGGCTGCAGCAGCAGCTGGGGCAGGCCGTGGACCTACAGAGCGCCGAGCGCCAGCGCGCCGCCGTGCGCCAGGCGCTGCTGCAGGCCCTGGCGCGGGCCGGGCTGTGGCCGGCCTCGGGCGATGCGCCCGGCCAGGTGGACACGGCGCTGCTGTTCGCCATCCATGCCTACCTGGCGCGCACGCCCTGCTGGCTGGTGGGCGTGCAGCTGGAGGACGCCACGCTGCAACCGGTGCAGGTCAACCTTCCCGGCACGCGCGAGGACGAGTTCCCGAACTGGCGCCGCAAGCTGGGCCCGGCGCTGGAGGCGCTGGCCGAGCACCCGCGCCTGCAGGCCGTGGTGCAGGCCCTGGCCGCGCGCAGCTGGCGCGGCGGCTGAACCGCCGCGCCGACCCGCTCAGCGCTTGCCGTGGCCCTTGTCAGCCGCGTGTGCCGCGGGCAGCTTCTGCGCCATGTCCAGGTGGCCTTGCAGGGCCGGCAGCGTCTTGGTGGCGAAGGCCTTGACCTCCGGGTCGCGCGCCTCCTTGGCCGCCTTCTGGAACAGCGCGATGGTGTCGCGGTGCGCCGCCAGGCCCATGGTCTCGCTGTAGCGGCGGTCGAATTTCTCGCCGTCGGCAGCCTCCAGCAGCTTGAGCTTGGCCTTTTGCATCATGGACGGCCCGTCGGGCAGTTCCACCCCCTTGGTGCTGGCCAGGGCGGCAAGCTCCTGCCCGGTCTTCCCATGGTCGGCCACCATCTGCTGGGCGAAGGCCTTGACGGCCGGATCGCTGGCCTTCTGCACCGCCAGGCGGCTGCTCTCGATCTCCGCGTGGTTGTTCTCGGCCGCCTGCTTCATGAAAGCGGTGTCGGCGCGCGACAGCTGGGACGACGCCCGGCCTGCGCGTTCGCCCTGCCCCGCGGTCGTGCCGCCCTGCGTGGCGGTGCTGGTCTGCGCCGCGGCCGCCAGCGCCAGGCACAGGACGCTGCCAGCGAGGCCCAGGCGCAGCGCCAGGGGGGTCTTGGAGGTGGTGTTTGCCATGCGTAGTGCTCCTTGGATTGAATAACAGCCCGTTGCGGCAAACGGGGTTCCCGGCCGCGGCGCGGGCGGGAGCGCCGCTTGCCACAGCGCTGCGCAAGGAGATCGCATGACCCAAGACCACGAGCAGGACATCGCCGACCTCGGCCGGCGCCTCGGCGCGCGCCGCGCAGAGCTGGCCCAGGAGGTGCGCACGCTGGACGCCGAGACCGCGGACGCCACCGCCCAGGCCGCCCAGAGCACCACCGGCGGCCCCCATGAGCCCGGGGACGAGGGCGACCGCGGCGAGCAGGCCATCCGCACCGCGGTGCGCCATGCCGAGAAGGAGCGCGACCAGCAGGAATTGCAGCAGATCGCCCAGGCGCAGGAACGCATGCGCAGCGGCGACTACGGCTTGTGCGTGGACTGCGGCGCTCCCATCGCGATGGAGCGGCTGCAGGCGCTGCCGGCGGCCGAGCGCTGCATCGCCTGCCAGGAGCGCCACGAGCGTGCGCATCCGGGCGCGATCAGGATCTCGCTGAGCTCCTGACGCCGGGGCCCCCCAAAGGCCGGGCGCTCGCACGGCTGGCGCAGGCGGGGCCTAGGCCCGGCCGGCGGCCTGGCCGAGGTCGTCCACGAACGCCGCCAGGCCTTGGGCGAAGTCGTCCCCGCGCAGGCGCAGCAGGGCCGAGGGATGCACGGTGACGAGCACGGGACGCCCGTCGTCGCGGGCCAGCCACTGGCCGCGGTTGCGCAGCACCGGCGTTGGACGGCCCAGCAGCGCGCGCGCCGCCGTCGCACCCAGTGCCACGAAGGCCTGCGGGGCCACGAACGCGATTTCGGCCTGCAGCCACTGCAGGCAGGCATCGACCTCGCGCTGGCCCGGCGTCTCGTGCAGCCGGCGCTTGCCGCGCCAGGTGAAGCCGAAGTGCTTGACCGCGTTGGTCAGGAACACGGCGCCGCGGTCGATGCCGGCGCGCTGCAGCGCCGCGTCGAGCAGCCGGCCCGCCGGGCCCACGAAGGCCTGGCCCGCGAGGTCTTCGCGATCGCCGGGCTGCTCGCCCACCACCATCAGCCGGGCCCGGCGCGGCCCGGCGCCGACCACGGCCTGCGTGGCCGGCTCGCCCAGGGGACAGTCGCGGCAGGCGTCGCAGGCAGCCTTGAGCGCTCCCACCGACCGCGGCACCGCAGCACGGGTGGCCATGGCTTGCAGGCCTAGCGGGACCGGCCGCGGCGCAGCGCCCGCATCAGCAGCTCGGCCACCACAGCGCCGAGGGCGGCAGCGTACAGGGCCGCCTGAACCGGCCTGGCCCGTACGTACGCTTCGAACAGCTGCTGGCCGTGGGCGGCAGACTGCCGTGCGCGCTGGGCCAGGTCCGCGGTCCTGGCCGGTGCTGGTCCGTGCATCGTGGGCCTCTTCGGGTTGGAGGAAGGGGGGCGCGCAGGGCGCTGGCCATCCCCCCGGCAAACGGCGTGCCGTCACCCAGGCCGCAGAGTCGGCCGGCGTCCTACCCGCACCCTGGCAACTGCTCGACATGCGAAGGGCAGTACCGGCGCTACGGTGGTGCCCTTCCCCGTTCTTCCCACCGCACCACCCACCATGGACCTCATCGACCTCATCCAGTGGCCCGCCATGGCCGCATCGCTCGCGGCCGCCTGGCTTGTCGCATCGGCCTCGGAGCGGCGCCGCGCCTACGGCTTCTGGGTGTTCCTGCTCAGCAACGTGCTGTGGGTGGTCTGGGGTGTGCACACCAGTGGCTGGGCGCTGGTGGCGCTGCAGCTGGGACTGGCGGCCATGAACATCCGCGGTCTCAAGAAGAACGACATCGAGGGCGCGGGTTGAGCCGCGGGACCGCCGTTTGCCAGTCCCCGTTCTGCCGCCCCCCAGCACCACCAGGAGACCCAACCATGAGAAGCCTGTTCTTCGGTCCCAGCGCCCTGTTCTGCGCGCTGTGCTGGGCCCTGGGCGCGCACGCGCAGCCGGACACCGGCCTGGCCGCAGGCCATCGCGGCGCCGACGCGACCCGCCACAGCCGCCCGGACAACGGCCCGGAATTCGCGGGCGAGGACGGGGTCCGCAAGGGCCGCCAGCAGGCCTTCCTGACGCGGGTGGACACCACCTTCCTCAACGATGCCGCCAAGCTGGCCATGGCCGAACTGCCGGCGGCGCGGCTCGCGGCGCAGAAGGCCCGCGATCCGCAACTGGCCGCCTTTGCGCGCCGCCTTGCGCAGGACCTCGCGCAAAGCGAGGCCGAACTGCGCCGCCTGGCGCAGCGCAAGGGCGTGGAGCTGCCCGACGGACCGCCGATGGGCGCACGCGCGCAGCTGCGGCGGCTGGAGGACGCCGACCGCGCCGATTTCGACGGCCGCTACCGCGAACGCCTGGACGGCGACACCTACACCGACGCGGTGGAACGCTTCACCGAGGCGGCCGACAAGGCCGGCGATGCCGACGTGCGGGCGTTCGCGCGCAAGACCCTGCCCATGCTGCAGGCCCATCTCGCCCAGGCGCGCCAGCTCGCCGCGGGCCGCACGGCACCGCGCCCTCCGGGCTGAGGCGCGCCGCCCGTCCGCTTGCAGACCCCACTTCGGAGAATGACCATGCGCACCGCTCGATCGCTCACCCTCGCAGCCGCCCTGCTCGCCGGCATGCTGCCCGCGCTGCACGCCCAGAACGCCAGCAGCCCGCCCCGCCCCACGACCGGCGAGGGCGCCAACCCGCGCCAGGACGGCAGCACGCGCGCCGGCACGCCACGCCCGCCCAGCGCCGCCGCATCGGCCGGCGCCACGCCGCGTTCCGAGCACGACGCCAAGCACCCGCCTGGCTACCGCAAGGGCAGCAGCACCCCGCGCGACAGCGACGCGGGCAGCATCCTGGGCACACCCAAGTAGGCCGGCGCGCCATGAGCGCCCCGGCAAACGCACCAGGCCGATCCGCGCTGCTGCTCGGCATCGCGCTGGGCGGCTTCTTCGACGGCATCGTGCTGCACCAGATCCTGCAGTGGCACCACCTGCTGTCGGGCCTGGAGCGCGTGCGCGACCTGCGCCTGCAGCTGCTGGCCGACGGCATGTTCCATGCGCTGATGTACCTGCTCGCGCTGGCCGGCCTCGTGGGACTGTGGCGCGCGCGGGGGGCCTGGGACGAGCCCGGGGCCGGCCGCGTGCTGGGCAGCGCCGCGCTGCTCGGCTTCGGCGGCTGGCATGTGCTGGACGCCCTGCTCTCGCACTGGCTGCTGGGACTGCACCGCGTGCGCATGGACGTGGCCGACCCGCTGGCCTGGGACCTGGGCTGGCTCGCCGCTTTCGGCCTTGTGCCGCTGGCGCTGGCCCTGTGGTGGCGGCGCCGGCCACCGCCGCCCAAGGGAGGAGGCGCCGGCCGCCGTGGCGCCGCCGCGCTGGGGCTCGCCGCGCTGCTCGCCGGCCCGCTGGCGGCCCTTCCCGCCGACACCGACCAGGTGCTCGTGGTCTTCGCACCCGGCACGCGGGGCGCGCGGGCCTTCGACGCGCTCGCACGGCTGGATGCGCGCGTGCTCTGGGCCCGGGACGGGGTGTGGGCGTTGCAGATGGACCAGCCGCGCCAGGCCTGGGGACTGCTCGCCGACGGTGCGCTGCTGGTCGGCCGCGGGCCGCTGGCCGGCTGCCTGGGCGCCACGCGGTTCGCGCCGCGCTGAGCAGCACGCATGTGGGCCGGGCACCCGGCTTGCCCGCCCGTGGCAGCCGTCGGCAGCGTGCCGGCGGCCTGCGACACCGCGGCGCGATGGGCAGTTCTTGCGGCAGATCTTGCCGAAGGCGCCGCCGCCCATCCGTGCACCACGCAAGGAGCCCCCGATGAAACCCGCCCACGCCCTGATCCTGCCCCTCGCGCTGCTCGCGGCCGAGGCCGGCGCCGCGCCGGCCTATGCCCAGGTGCAGCCTCTGCTCGCGAAGAACAACTGCCTGGCCTGCCATGCGCCCGACCACAAGGTCGTGGGGCCGGGCTACAACGAGGTCGCGGCCAAGTACAAGGGCCGCGCCGACGCCGCAGACTACCTGGCCAACAAGATCCGCGCCGGCAGCGTGGGCGCCTGGGGCCCGGTGCCCATGCCGCCCAACCCGGGCGTGGACGCGGCGGCTGCGCGCACCCTCGCCGAGTGGATCGCCTCCGGAGCGCCTGCCAAATGAACGCGCCGCCCAAGCCCCCCGGGACCGCGCTGCCGCGGCGCAGCTTCGTCCTGCATTCGGCCGGCGTGGCCGCAGCCGGCGAACGCCTGTACCGCAGCGGCCCCTGGCAGGGCGGCCTGCCGCAGCAGGGCCACCAGTTGCCCTACACCCCGGCCGAGCTGTTCCGCGCCGCGCTGACGGCCTGGCGCAGCGCAGAACAGGCCGGCGGCGGCACCGCCTTCGCCGAGCTGGACGGCCCCGCGCGCGATGCGCAGCTGCGCGCGCTGCAGACCGGCGAACGCCAGCGCGGCGAGGTGCCGGGCCGCGCTCACGCGCGCGGGCCTCACGGTGGTGGGCCTGGAGCGCGACCGCCATCAGGCCACCGTGCCGGACTTCCAGGGACCGGCCATGCACGACGAGCTGCGCTACGCGGTGCGCAAGGGCATGATGCAGGACAACACGCGCGAGACGCTGACCTTCCGCAACAACGCCAGCCAGACCGCGCTGCCGGTGCGGCGCTATCAGGCCCAGCGCACCTTCGGCGCCGGCCAGTGCGCCAGGCCGGCGTTGAGAGGGTGTTTCCGAAATGAATAGGCCCACGCCGGGGTGCCCTGCGGCCATGGGCAAGGCGCGACACGCAGGCCGTGCTGCAGCCCGGCCAAGTGGCGCAACGCCGCCCATGGCTGCAGGGCGCCCCGGCCCGAAGGGTGCGGCCCCAGGGCACGCCCACTCGGCGTTGCAAGGCTTGTGCGGGCAGACAGCCCGCACGGCGCCTTGCGCCTTGATTGGCCGCGCCCTGGGGCCACACGTGGGCCTATTGATTTCGGAAACACCCTCTGAGCGCCATGGCCTCGTGCGGCGTTCGGCCGCGCACGCTGCGCCATGGCGCACATGCCGCGTGCCGTGGCCGACGGGCCGGCCGGCGATTGCACCTGACGCAGCCATGGGCATGGCGCCAGCGCAGCCAAGCGCGCGTACAGTCGCCGCGCCACAGGCCGTACCAGGGCAGCCGTCCAACCAGCATCCGATGCGGCGGGTCCGCCGTGAACCGCCCCGCCGCGCCCCATCGCCATGCACAGACAAGTGACCCGCGAACAGTTGGAACAATGCGTGCGTGCGCTCGCCGCGGCCGACACCTCGGACGAGATGCGTGCGCTGGCCTATGACCTGCTCGACAAGTTGCTCCGCATGTACGACGGCGGCCGGCTCAGCCGCGAAGTCCTGCTGCTGGTCTTGGATTCGCTCGCGCTGATCCCGGACCTGGCGGCCTGCGTCGAGCGGATCCGCACGCAGATGGGCGAGGCCCCGAGCAAGCCGGGCGCGCTCTAGCCTTGCCGCCACGGCCCGTCCGTGGCGCTGCGCCGGCCCGGCCGCTGGCGTTTCGCCCACCCCTGCAGCGCGCCTGCATGGACACGGCGGCGGCGCCCGCGCCTACCCGGCGCGCGGCGGCCGCTCTCAGAATCGGTCCATGTCGATCAAGACCGTCCTCGTCGAAGACAGCAAGACCATCCGCGATGCGCTGATCCCGACGCTCGCCGAACTCGGCGACATGGAGGTGATGGCCACCGCCGAGAGCGCCGACGAGGCGATCGACGCGCTGCAGGCCCCCGGATCCGAGTGGCAGCTGGCCGTGGTGGACCTGTTCCTCAAGAAGGGCTCGGGGCTCGACGTGCTGCGCGCCTGCGGCCGGCACCACCGCGGGCGGGTCGTCGTGGTGCTCAGCAATTACGCCACGGACAGGATCCGCGCGGAATGCGCGGCCTTGGGCGCAGACGCGGTGTTCGACAAGTCGACCCAGCTCGACGCCTTCTTCGACTTCTGTTCGGCGCGCTTTCCCCACGCCCATTGAAGCGGCGCGTTTCCTACAGGCGCTTGCGGATGCGCGCGACAGCGCGCCTGCGCCGGCCGGTCTAGCCTCGTGACACTGAAGTCCACACTGGAGAGCAATGCATGGCCACCAACCAACCCCGTGAACGCGAACGTGCCGACCTGCGGCCCGATACCGCCGACGACGGCGCCCGCACCGGCGTGCAGGCCGAGCGCGGCGCACCCGAGGCCGAGCACGGTCAGTACGGCTTGGTGCGCGAAGACAGCAAGGCCGCCGAAGGCCTCAGCGAGCCGCAGATCCGCGGCGTCGCCCCACGCAAGGGGACTTGAGCCGCGCGCCGGGCTGCCGGCTGTGACAGGGGCTGCGGCGAACCTTGCCGCAAGCCCTGCCTGCACGACGAGACGACGAGGAGGATGCGGATGTTCGAGATGAGCCTGCCCTGGTGGGAGCTGGTGCTGCGCGGTGCGGCGGTCTACGCCGTGCTGCTGGTGCTCATGCGGCTGTCGGGCAAACGCACGGTCGGGCAGTTCACGCCCTTCGACCTGCTGGTCGTGATGCTGCTCAGCGAAGGCGTTTCCAACGCCCTGACCGGCGGCGAGGAATCGCTGGTGGGCGGCCTGATCGCGGCCTGCACGCTGCTGGGCCTCAACGCGCTCGTGAGCCGGCTCAGCGCGCGCAGCGACCGCATCCGCAAGCTCACCGAAGGCGAGCCGGTGGTAGTGGGCTACGGCGGCCGCATACTGGACGAGCGGCTGCGCGCCGAGCACGTGACGCGCGAAGATGTGCTGGAGGCCCTGCGCGAGGCCGATTGCGATGTGGCCGACATGAAGCTCGCGCTGCTCGAGGCCGACGGCAAGATCAGCATCCTGCGCCAGGCCAAGGACATGGCCGCGCACCTGCGCGGCTGAACATGAACCACCCCGTTTGGACTTCTCACTTCGTGTAGAAGGCCCATCCCCCTCCAGGGGCGCCGCCAGCGCCCGGGCGAAGCCCGTTGCGCGGCGTCTGCTGGCAGGGCCTGCTCCGCGACCGTTCGAACGGCTGCTGGCGAACCGGTCCCGTGCGATGGGAATGTCGGGAGCGCCGCTTGCCGCCGCAGCGGCCATGCGCATCCACCACCTGAACTGCATCACGGCCTGCCCGCTCGGCGGCCACCTCATGGACGGGCAGCGGGGCGGCCCGATCACGCGCGCGCAGCTGTGCTGCCACTGCCTGCTGCTGGAGACCGCGCAGGGCCTGGTGCTGGTGGACACGGGCTATGGACTGCGCGACGTGCACGATCCGCACAACCGGCTCAGCCCCTTCTTCCTGCGCCTGATGGCGCCCGCGCTGCGCGAGGAGATGACGGCGCTGCGCCAGATCCAGCGGCTCGGCTTCGATCCGCTGGATGTGCGCCACATCGTGCTGACCCACCTGGACTTCGACCACGCCGGCGGTCTGGACGACTTCCCGCAGGCGCGCGTGCACATGCTGCGGCGCGAGCGCGACGATGCCGCGGCCCAGTCGAGCTGGCTGGACCGCCAGCGCTACCGGCCGCAGCAATGGGGCCAGCAGCGCCGCTGGGAGGTCTACGACGGCAGCGAGGGCGAGCCCTGGTTCGGTTTCGGCTGCGTGCGCGGGCTGGCCGGCCTGCCGCCCGAGCTGCTGCTGGTGCCCCTGCCTGGCCACACGCTGGGCCATGCGGGCGTGGCCGTGCAGTCCGCCGGGCGCTGGCTTCTGCTGGCCGGCGACGCCTACTTCCACCATGCCGAGATGCACCGCAGCCAGCCCTGGTGCCCGCCCGGCCTGCGCCTGTACCAGACCGTCATGGAAAAGGATCGGCGCGCGCGGCTGGCCAACCAGCAGCGCCTGCGCGAGCTGCGCAACCGCGGCGATGCGACTGTGGCGCTCTTCTGCGCGCACGACCGCCTGGAATTCGAGCAGCTCGCAGGCCGCTCCATCGAGGCACCCGCCGCGCGGCCGGCGGCCGGCTGACAGCCCTGTGCGGCACGTCGATTGCCGCTTGCCACGGCCTCTCCCACCCCATCCCAAGGAGCTCCCCATGGCCATCGGTCAGAACACCGCGTCCCAGAAACTGCACGTCGCGGCACGCCGCCCCTTCAACGCGCTCGACTACATCGCGCTGGTGCTGCTCGTGGTCGGCGGCTTGAACTGGGGCCTCGTCGGGCTGCTGCAGTTCGACCTCGTGGCAGCGCTGTTCGGTCCCATGAGCCTGCTGTCGCGCGTGGTCTACGTGCTGGTCGGTCTGGCCGCGCTCTGGGGCATCGTGCTGATGCTGCGCCGGCCCCGGGCCTGAGCGCATCGTGCAGGCCCTGCCGAGCGGCCACGGCCGCCGCGCGTGAAGCGGGCACAGCCATGGCCATCATCGACGCGCACCTGCATTGCACCGGCCGCGAGCGGGCCGACGATGTGCTGCGCACGCCCGACGCCGCGGGCGTGGACATGGCGGTGCTGATCGCGCCCTTCCTGGGCGAGGCTACGCGCTGGACGATGCGCCCTCGCTGCAGCGTGGCAACGCGCATCTGGCCCGGCTGGTGCGCGGCCATGGCGACCGCCTGGTGGGCCTGGCCGCGGTGAACCCGCGCCACGCAGGCGCGGCCGATGCGTTGCGCCATGCGGTGCAGACGCTGGGTCTGGCCGGGGCCAAGATGGTGCCCAGCGGCTGGTACCCCGAGGACGCCTGCGCGCAGCCGGTCTTCGGCTGGCCACGCTGCACGGCCGCCAGCCCACGCCCGCGGACCTGGAGGCGCACCGCCACCTCAACACCGTGCTTTGCACCGTGTGCCAACACAGCTACTTCCATGCGCTGGCCATGGGCGTGGCGCAGGAGCGGCTGCATTGCGTGCCCAACGGCGTGGACGCGGAGGTGTTCCGGCCCGACGTGGCCCCGGCCCGCCCCACCCTGCGCGCGCAGCTGGGGCTGGCCCAGGACGTGCCGCTCATGGGCTTCGTCGGCCGCCTGTCGCCCGAGAAGGGGCCGGAACTCTTCGTGCAGGCCGCGCAGCTGCTGCAGCGCCGGTGCCCACAGATGCACGCCGTGCTGGTCGGCGAAGGCCCCTTGCATAGCGCCCTGGCGCAGCAGATCGAGGACGCCGGCCTGGCCGCACGCGTGCACCTGGCCGGCGGCTGCGAGGACATGCCCGGCTTGTACCCGCAGCTGCAGCTGCTGGTCTGCAGCTCCCACTCGGAGGCCATGCCGCTGGCCGTCATGCAAGCCATGGCGGCCGGCCTGCCGGTGATCGCCACGCGCGTGGGCGGCGTGCCCGACCTCGTGGTGCATGGCGAGACCGGCTGGCTGGTGCCGCCGCGCGACGCCCAGGCATTGGCCACACAGGCGGCGGCCTTGCTCGACCGACCCGCGCGCGCCCAGGCCATGGGCGCTGCGGCGCGCCAGCGCGCGCAGCAGCAGTTCGCGCTCGGCCACAGCGCGGCGGCCATGCAAGGGCTGTACCGCGCACTGGTCTGGCCGGCCGCCGTGGGCACGCGGACCGCTGCGCAGGAACCGGCATGCCCGCCGATGCCATGCCAGGAAACGCCATGAGCCCCGGCCCACCAGAACACCTCCGAGCGCCAGCGCGACCAGAGCCGGTAGCCGCGCCAGGTCTGCGGTCAGGCGCCGACCTGCGGCGAGGCTTGCAGCAAGTCTGACCCTTGCGCACTTCGCTCCTCTGCAGCGGCAGACGGGGCGTCGGGACCTGGCTGGCATGCCGATTGCTCGTGTCCCGTGGTGTAGGAAGGACGCCCCACCATGACCCTGGCCTTGCTCAGAAAACTCGAAGCCACCACCTTGCCTGTCCAGCTCTCGCAGCCCGCGGAGATGGACGAGACGCAGGTCCTGCGCGCAGCCGACCTGGTCGCAGCGCTCTTCCTGCGCACGGGCGACGGCGCGTCCAGCCCGCAGCGTGTGGCACGCGTGCTGGCCATCACGGCGCGCGGACGCGCGCTGCTGGCGGCCGAGCGCGCGGCGCCGAGCTCGCACTAGCCCACCACGCGCGTGGCCGTGGCGTCGAGTTGGGGCGGATGCTCGAAGACCAGCACGTAGTGGAAGTGCGCGACGACGAAGCAGGTGTCGTGGTACTGCAGGTCCAGCGGCGCCAGCGCCAGCATCACGCCGGACAGGCCTCCTACCGTGAACACGAAGATGAAGCCCACCGCGAACAGCATGGGCGTCTCGAACGTCATGGAGCCCTGCCACATGGTGGCGATCCAGTTGAACACCTTGACCGCCGTGGGCACGGCCACCAGCAGCGTGGCGTACATGAAGAACGACAGCGGCGCATAGAGCGTCCAGCCCGCGGCCGGCGCGCCGCCCGTGACGAAGAACGACGCGAGCAGCGCCACGCCGGCCACAGCAGCCAGAAGCTGAAATTGTTCATGCGCGCGAAGGCCATGTCGGAGGCGCCGATCTGCAGCGGGACCATCCAGTTCGCGAAGCCCACGAAGGCCGGCATGATGGCGCCGAACACCATGACCAAGCCGTGCATGGTCACGAGCTGGTTGTACAGGTCGGGGTTCAGCAGCTGCAGGCCGGGCTGCAGCAGCTCGGCGCGCAGGGCCAGCGCGAAGGCGCCGCCCACCATCAGCATCGCGAAGCTGAACAGCAGGTACAGCGTGCCGATGTCCTTGTGGTTGGTGGCGCCCAGCCAGCGGGCCCAGCCATGGGGCATGGCGTGCGGCTCGTGGACGGCATGGGCCAGAGGAGGTGGAGTGCTGACGGGGCGCTCCTGTGCAAAGGGACGCCGCAGCGCCGGCAAGCCGCGGTCCCGGGCTGCCCCCCGGCCTGCGCCCTTGCGCCGGGCCGCTAGGCATTGCCGAACGTGCGTGCGCTTGAAGTGCCCGGAGGCACGCGCGCCATCCTGTCAGGCGAAGGCGCCCCGCGGCAGGGCGAGACAGCGTTCTAAGATGGTGTATCTAAAATGATTCACCCGGCCAGCCTAGTCGCGAGCATACGCGCTTCGGCGAGCCAGACCCAGGCCACGGGCGCCCATTTGGAGCGGTCATGGTGAGCGATGAGCCTGCGCGCACGCTCGTTCCAGGCATGGGTGCGCTCGACGACCCAGCGTTTGGCCTGTACGACAAAGCCCTTGGCGGGAGCCTCAGGCCACAGTTGCTGCTGCTCGACGACGAAGGTGCCCGTCACGCGGTTGGAGGGCCGGCGCACGATCTCCACGGCAATGCCGTGGGTCTTCTCCAGATTCATCGCGCACTGGCCACCGTAGGCCGAATCTGCGTAAAGCCTCTTCAGGCCCGTCACCTTGGCACAGGCTTGCGCGACAACGCAGGCAGCACCGTCGCGGTCCTGCACGCTGGCGCAAGTGACGGTCACGGCCAGCAGCAGCCCCAGCGTGTCGACCACCAGGTGGCGCTTGCGGCCTTTGACCTTCTTG
>NZ_BMYK01000014.1 GCF_014652235.1 Pseudorhodoferax aquiterrae | reverse complement strand
CGACAACGCGGCAATTGAGAGCTTCTTCGGCACCCTGAAGGCCGAGTACTTTCATCTCGAGAAGCCCGACAGCATTGATGCGCTTGAAACGGGCGTGCATTTACGTCCACTACTACAACCACGAGCGCATCAAGCTCGGTTTGCAGGGGTCAGTCCGGTGGCGTACCGATTGAGAAGCACCGCCTGAACGGCGGCATCGTGACCGTCCAACTTCTGGGGGTCAGTTCAAAACCGGGGCGGTTCAGTGGCTGACAAAACCGAGGTCTACGCGCCTGTGCCCCATGCCAGGGCGGCCAAAGGCAAAGGACAGGGTGACGACGAGGATCCGCCCGCACCGGGTAGCCAGTTCCAACCCAAGGCCGGCGACAGCGAAGCTGTGGCGCAGTGGCGCCAGCGCATGGGCACCGATGCGGCCCGAGCGATCTACAAGGACAGGGCGGCCACGGCCGAGTGCGTGAACGCGCAAGCGCGCAACCGCGGCTTGCTGCGCATGCCGGTGCGCGGGCTGGGCAAGGTCAAGTGCGTGGCCTGGTGGTATGCGCTGGCACACAACCTGATGAGGACGGCCGCGCTGGCGCCGCAACTCATCGGTTGGGGCACTGGTGCGTCTGCAGCGGCAGCCGGCCTGGCCTGAAGGCGTTGCGCCGCACAGCGCAGAGCACCGTACAGCCACGATCGGTGGCCTTCACGCCCAACGCCAACAGCATCTACCACTGTGTGTATGCTCACTGCACACTGGCGTTCGCCACCACTGCAGGCAGCGGTGGCGTCTTGCTGCTCCAGAATCGAAAAACTCTCAGGCTCTCAGACGATGGATGCGGCGAAGGTGGTCGTGCTACGCCGAAGCTGGGATGGCCCCACCGAAGGCATCCGATGCGCTATCCGATTGGTGCCTAGCTCGGCCATCGAAGAGCGGTACGAGAACTGAAAGCCGCTGAGCGGCTGGCCTGGTCGGGAGCAGGTACGGGCTCCTTAGACCCACAGCATCTGGAGGATCCAGCTTCGCGTTGCCAAACCCTGTTGCTTAAGCGTACAGCGCTGCGTGCCGCCCGAACTGACTGTCCATCCCCAGATTTCCGTTGTTTGCCAAGACGTATCGAACGGTTTGTTCGCCAACAGCGAAGTGGACTGCTGCGTCCTCCACCGCGGAGTCTGAATGATCGCCGTTGAGGAAGCTTAGCAAACGGTCTGCAGGGCACAAAAACTCGGCGGCGAACGCTCGTTGAAACTTCTGACGCGCTGTTATCAGATCGGTCGAAGCTAGCCACTTATGCTGCCCTTCGGTATGGACCAAGTCGCCCAAGAACCGCGCCATCTCGAATCGCTGAGGATTAGGATGGGTCTTTCGCGGGACAAACCGAACCTGCCCCTGGGACAGTGGCACACCGACGGATGATGTGCGGGAGGTGCTCGGTTCCCAACTTTGCGAACTGTGAACGCCCAGCAGGTCAAGGAGCGATCGATCGGAAACCTTGTCTGCGACGACCCCTGATTGGCGGCGCAGCTCCTGTGCAGCGGCGACTGCACGGACCCAGGGACGATCGTCCGCTCCGACGGCCTTCGAAGTCAACCGAGGCAGATTCGGCTTTCCTAGAAGGCCTGGCGCCTCTCGCAGTTGAGCGAGATGGGCTAGCGACTCGCCGCCTCCGAAGCGCCCGTACAAAGGCGCCAGCTCGGCCAACGCGTCGCTGCCAATGCTCTCGCGAAAATTGAGAACTTCTTCGATGAAATCGCGCGGCGCTTCTCTCACGTCGTAACCCATAGCCGCTTCCATCTTTCGATACCGCGTGGCAATCGGGTCGTGCCGTTCGCCTACGACAGAGTCCCAAAGCGTCCTCAGATCAGTTCCGCGATGTGCTCGGCCCTCCAGTCGGTTCAAGACGTTCGAAACGAAGGAGTCCAGGCTTGATTCAAACGAACCCAAGCGAAGAGACTGTCTGGCCCTTGTCAGGAATCGAATGGGCCGGTCGATGTCATCTTCCTCCGCGCTGGCTGAGATCTGCATCGTTTCGGTGTCGGAAGCGAAAACCACCTGCGGCCAAAGAAAACCTTCGCCGGCTGCGACCATCTCATGGCTATTTCGCCACCCCTGAGGCGGCTGGGCATTGAACAGTTTGGGCAGCGGCTCCCAAACAAGTCGCCACCATGACTTGGCCAGCCACATCGCCAGAGGATAAGCGGACACCTCAATGTGCTCTTGGATCGAACTCGCCGCGATGTCTTCGTTGCGTGTCAAGACGGCCCGGCCAAGTTTGATCGTCAGGGCGCAATCGGTGTAGCCGATGGGTGCTCCGCGTTGCTTTTCGCCATCGATCCAATCCGATAGGATTTGAAAAAACGCAGCCGAGCTGGGCCGTCCCGCAGGCTCGGGTACAAGCCTATCCCCAGTCAAGGACTGTGATTTAACAGCATCGTAGTCTGCTCCGAAGGCTCCGTTAAAGGACGCGCTCGTCAAACACGCGCCTTCAAAGAAGTTTCCATCAAGTTTGCAACGGTCGAGCACAGCGCAGGAAAAATCGGAGTACATGAAAAAGCTTTTTGATAGCCGCGATCCGCGGAAATCAGCTTTTCGGGCATCCACCGGCGAAGCTTGGCTTTGATAAAAAACCGTTTCGTTGAGAGATGCACCGTTCAATCGGCAATACTGCAGCCAAGCTCCAGTGAAGTTGCATCCAGAAAGGTCGGCACCGTCGAGCGCGGTGTAACTAAGGTCGCCGTTCGTGAAGTCTCGTCCTGCGAGCGGCGCGTCACGAAGATCGAATAGTTCAATGTCCCTTCCCTCAAACGACACACGAATTTTCTCGATTTCCGGTGGAAACGCCTTTCGCCCTTTGATGGCTCCGGAGACTTTCTCCACAAGAGCCTCAGGCCACCGCGCACGTGGTCTTGCAGCCCCTCCGTTGACCACCTCGGTGGAATATGTGTTCATGAGCAACTCCAATCAGTGCACCACTCGACCACCAGTCCTGACCGCCCTTGCAGCACTTGCCCAACCTTGGTAATGAAACGACAGGGTACACGAGCTGGAATGGCCGTCTCGTTTTCCTGCATCAGCGGCCTTCTAAAACCACCTCTTCCATTGGGTATCCTTAAATCGAGCAGTGAATTCAACTCGTAACCACGAAAGCCGCACACTTCATAAACCCAGCCGTGTTCGGCTGCCCATTCGGCGGCCGACTGGTGTGGGAAAGCAGGATATGCCGGAAAAGGAACCGTGCCTCGGAATGCCGAGCGCTCCGTGTCCCACTGCGGTGGAGGCTCGACATGAAGCAGAAGATCCAGCACGTCCCCGCGACGGGGAAGGCCCAATTCCCGGCGAGCATCGTCCGGCGCCACCTTGGATGTGCCATGGTAAGCACGCTCGAGGTAATGAGATTCGACCACTTCGGAGGAGCCTATCAAGGCGCTCAAATACCCTGGGATGTTTTCGAGTGTCTCAATCAACAGCCAAACCTGTATGCATGAGTTAGGGCTCTGTAGGAGTACGCGATTCTGAGAAGGCGCCTCGGGGCAGCGCCTGACCGATTTTAGCCGCTAGCTGTGGGCGTAAGTGATTGGCGCGGACACACGAAGGTTCAAAGTCGATGTGTCAGCCGGTGCCGGAGGCGCCGGCGCGCGAAGCTGGCATTTCCGAACGTCTAGAGGACGCAACGCGTTCACTCCAGCACAACCTTGGCTTTCTTGGCCAGCTCCGCGTAGCGCGCAGCCTCGCTGCGGAAGAACCTGGCCGCCTCCTCGGGCGAGGTCGGCCGGATCACGTTGCCCTGCCTGGCCATGGCCTCGACCACCTCGGGGCTGGCGAAGCCGCGCACGAAGGCGTCGTGCACGCGCCTGACCTCGGCCTCGGCCAGCTTCGCAGGGCCAATGACTGCGACCCAGCCCTCCACGTCGTAGTTCGGCAGGCCCTGCTCCGCGATCGTCGGGATCTCGGGCGCGGCCGGCGAGCGCTGCGCGCCGCACAGGCCGATGGCCTTGACCATGCCGCTCTTGATGTGGGCCTGGATGGCCGGCAGTGCGACCACGCCGAACTGCACCTGGCCGCCCAGCAGGTCGTTGACCATGGGGCCCGTGCCCTTGTACGGGATGTGGCGCACGCGCAGCCCGGCCTGCTCGACGAACATCTCGCCGGCCAGGTGGATGATGGTGCCGTTGCCCGAGGAGGCGTAGTTCAGCGCGTCCGGCTGGGCCTTGGCCAGCGCCACGAGCTCCTTGACGTTGCTTGCCGCCACACCTTTGCCGGCCACCAGCACCAGCGGCGTGGCACCAATCACGCTGATGGGCGTGAAGTCGGCGATCGCGTCGAACGGCATCTTCTTGTAGACGGCCGGGTTGATCACGTGGTTGTTCGACACCATGCCCAAGGTCAGGCCATCCGGCGCGGCCTTGGCCACCACCGCGGCGCCGGTGATGCCGCCCGCCCCCGGCAGGTTCTCGACCACCAGTGGTGCGCCCAGCGCCTTGCCCACGGCCGCCGAGGCGGCGCGCGCGATGACGTCCACGCCGGAGCCGGCGCTGATGGGCAGGATCAGCCGCACAGGCTTGTCGTTCTGGGCCAGGGCCGGCAGCGCCACCGCGGCGCCGGCGGCCAGCAGGCCGCGGCGGCGGATCAAGATTCGGGTCGGTGTGTTCATCGTCTGTCTCCGTTGTTGGATTCTCAGTGGGTGGCGTGCTGCTGCCGCAGGGCCCCCAGGATCTCGTCGGTGTGTTCGCCCACCTTGGGCAGCGGCATGCGCACGCCGGGGCGGCGCCCGCCCAGGGTCAGCGGCAGCAGCACCACCTCGGTCGTGCCGCCGTCGTCGGTGGCCATGGGCACGAGGCCGCCGCTCTGCTTGAGGTGCGGATCGTCGCAGAGCTGCTCGGGCCGCACGATGGGCGCATACGGGATGCCAGCGGCCTCGAGCCGCGGCGTGAGTTCTTCGACCCGGTGCTGCGCGAGGATCTCGCCCAGCACGGCCAGCAGCTGCGGGCGCACCGCCACGCGCGAAGCGTTGTCGCGAAAGCCCGGAACCTGCAGCAGCTCTTCACGCCCCAGCACCTGGCACAGCGTGGCGAACTGCTTGTCGCTGACGGCGCCGATGAACAGCTGCGCGCCGCCCGCCAGCGTGAACACGTCGTACACGCTCCAGGCCGACACGCGCGACGGCATGGGCGGCGGGGCCTCGCCCGTCATGAGGTACTGCTGCATGTGCTGGGAGGCGAGGAAGACGCAGTTCTCAAAGAGCGCGCTTTGCACCTCCTGTCCGCGGCCGGTGCGGTCGCGTTCGCGCAGCGCGGCCAGCACGCCGATGGCGCCGAACATGCCGCCCATAATGTCGTTGACGCTCGTGCCAGCGCGCAGGGGCCGGCCGGCCGGCCCGGTCATGTACGAGAGGCCGCCCATCATTTGCACGACTTCGTCGAGGGCGAGGCGGTGCTCGTACGGGCCGGGCAGGAAGCCTTTGTGGGTGACGTAGATGAGTTTCGGGAAACGCTCGGACAGCGTGGCGTGGTCCAGACCGAGCTTCTCCATGAGCCCCGGGCGGAAGTTCTCGAGCACGACGTCGCACTGGCCGGCCAGCTCGGCGGCGGTGTCCCGGCCTTCTTCGCTGGTGATGTCCAGCACGATGCTTTTCTTGTTTCGGTTGAAGCTGCGAAAGAACCCGATGCCCAGGCCGGGCAGCTTGCGGGTTTTGTCGCCGCCGGGTGGCTCGACCTTGATGACTTCGGCTCCGAGGTCCGCGAGGATCATGCCGCAGGTGGGGCCCATGACCATGTGGGTGAACTCGAGCACGCGGATGCCGGTGAGCGGGAGCGATGTGGGCGAGGGCGGGGCGACGACCGCTGATGGCGGCGTGGGGGATGGCATGCGTGCTCCTTCGTTGTCGGGATGTCGCCGCGGGCCGGCTGGCCAGAGCTGACGGTGGACGGGACTTTAGGCATGCCAGGTGCGGAGGTGAAGCGATGTTTTGGCTGCTCAGCGCTTCCCTTTGGGAATGGCTGAGCTCATCTTTTGGGACTTGGCTTTGGTCGCTTTTTCGGTCCTACGGAGCATGCCTCCACACGGCCAACTGATTCTTCATCGCACTGCGGAAGAAATTTAGTTGCAGCGAGGGCGTTCCCGCTGATCTGCGCAGCGAGTGGGGATACTTTGCTTCCGTGGCCCGCTTGGGCTGGCCGTTTGTTGTCTCGTTTGGTACGACGTTGCTTGAATGGATATTTCTAATAGCTACACAAGTTGGGTGTTCTCGGCTGTCGCGTTGCTAATCGCATTGCCCTTTGTATTCATTGTGATCACCCATTACGTGTTTCCAGGCAAGCGCGATGGAAAACAAAAATACCCCTTTCGCGGCGCAATGAAAGACGGGCAGTTGCTTTGGCCCTCGGCCACGTTGTCTATTTCTGCATTTTTGACATCAAGGCATCGAGCGCACTTCCAGTGCTATCAGGCCGCTTTTACTTTGTTTTTGTCTGTTTACTTGTTTACTCCTGTCTTCTGATAATGATTTGTACTTTGGCCTCGTTGGATCGTGACGCGGATTCAGGGGGTGGCAGGATTCTGAACCGTCTGCCAGACGAAGGAGAAATAATCAAGCAGTCGCAATTTCTCTTGGTGGGGGGAATTGGTTGCTATGCCGTCTTAAGGAGCATAATATAAGCTGCTACGCACTCTGATGGCGAGGTAAGTGGTGGAGAAGCTATTTCGGGATTTTGTTAATTTTTGCCCCGACAGGATGAGTGTCCTGTTTTACGTGATGGTCGTAGGCAGTTGGGCGCTGGCGATGATTTTTTTCGTCATTCACTGGTACAAAGTGCTGTCCGCGTGAGCGTCGCGTCTGTTCCTCGATTGCTTTGCGTCCATTCCGGCCGAACGTGTTGCCCCCTTCGCCGAAGGCTTGGTCGGCGCAAGGAGAATTGTGGCCTCCCGACATGCTCTATTAGGCCACGGTGGCCGATGGGATAGCACAGTAGTAGAGGCTTGTGCGAATGCTTGAGACTGTGGCCCTTATCTTGCGCCTCTCGTGGGAGTGGGATAAAAATTTTTGATTTGGATCGGCGAAGATTGTCGTAAAGCTTGATGGTGGTGCGGGTCTGTCATCTGAATGGGCGATACGGGTAACTTTGCCAAGGAACGCTTCGTTGTATCAAAAATTGATTCAATTTTCGAGCGCGCGAGGATGAGCCGACGAATTCGACCACATGAGATGCCGTAGGTGCACCCGATCCACTTGTTCCGGAACGCTTATTCCAAGGCTGAAACAGCGGAGCATGTTGTGGTTCATGTCATCAAGTTGGGTTGCATTTTGATTGTGCTCACGCTCCGAAAACGGATCGTTTTTTCCCACAAGCACTCCGCGTGATCGCTTATCGCTGCAAAGACAGACTTTAGCCGATGAATTTCGCGAAAATCGGCGTGTTGCGGACCTCGGGGCTTGATCCGGCGCTTTTTTTGAGCGGTGATGAACGTTGACATCCAGTCGCCATGAAAAATCTGGAAATTCTTCGCTCAAAACGCCCGCGAACTTGCGAAAGCGGCAATCTTTGGTCGTTTGGTGGACCAATTCCGTTCTAAACTGCTCGGAGGCTCATTAAAAATTCAACTACCTGCGCGCTTTCGCAAGTTGGGAAGCGTTTGGATTTAGGTTTGCGAAGTTTCACTCGCGATTGGTTGAATCGTGGGCGGTTTCGAGGTCGGAAACGCGCAAACTTGGGGGCGGTTGCGGTTCATTTGGCGTCGGGGATCGCGCAACTTGACATGACGGGCGAACCGCCGCCGCCCATGCCCGCGCGCGTGTCGGCCTGGAGCGTGTACGACGTGTTCACGCTGGCGGCTGGCGCGCAACTGTTCATCGGCGCCGTCAGCGACAAGCAGTTCGCCACGCTGTGCCAGGTGCTGGAGCGCGAAGAACTGCTGCAGGTGCCGGACTTTCGCGACAACGCTGCGCGCGTGGCGGTGCGCCCGCAGCTGCTGGCCCTGCTGGGCGAAATCCTGGCGCAGCACCGGGTCGAGGACCTTGCGCCGCGGCTCGAAGCCGCGGGCATCCCGTATGCGCCCATCGTGCGGCCCGAGCAGCTCTGTGACGATCCGCACCTGCGGCAAAGCGGCGGCCTGGTGCCCATGGCCACCGACGACGGCGGCACGACCGAGGTGGTGCTGCTGCCGCTGACGCTGGGCGGGCGCCGCCCCGGCGTGCGCATGCCGCTGCCCAAGGTGGGCGAGCACACCGACGCAATCCTGGGCGCGCTGCAGCAGGCCGCCGCCCACTGAAACAATCCATCCACGGAGACACACGATGCACAACCCGATCTCGATCCGTCGTCGCGGCCTGCTGGCCGCCGCCGCCGCGCTGGCCCTGCCGGCCTTCGCCCAGGGCGACAAGCCCGTGCGGCTGGTCCTGCCCATCAGCGCCGGCTCGGGCGTGGACGTGATCGCCCGCGCGGCCTCGGTGGCCGTGGGCAAGGCGCTGGGTGCGCCGCTGGTGGTGGAGAACCTGCCGGGCGCGGGCGGCATCACGGGCGCCGCGGTGGTGGCCAAGGCCGCGCCCGACGGGCTCACGCTGGGGCTGGTCTCCAACAACCACGTGATCAACCCGGCGGTCTACAAGAAGATGCCGTTCGATGCGATCGCCGACTTCACCCCCATCAGCGTGATCGGCGCCACGCCGCTGGTGCTGGTGGCCGGCAAGGGCGTGGCGGCCAGCAACGTCAAGGAGCTCGTGGCGTTGGCCAAGGCCCAGCCGGACGCGCTGAACTACGCCTCCTCGGGCAACGGCACCATCATCCACCTGGCCGGCGAGATGTTCGTCGAGCAGGCCGGGCTACGCGTGCGCCATGTGCCCTACAAGGGCACGGGCGCCATGGTCAACGACCTGCTGGGCGGCCAGGTGCAGTTCGGCGTGGTCGCGCTGCCGGCCATCCAGGCCCACATCAAGAGCGGCATGGTCAAGGCCATCGGCCTGTGCGGCGCGCAGCGCTCGCCGGCCGCGCCCGAGATCCCGACCATCGCCGAGCAGGGCCTGCCGGACTACGACGTGGAAGGCTGGTTCGCCGTGGTCGGCCCGGCCCGGATGCCGGCGGCCGAGGTCCGGCGCGTGCACGATGCCTTCGTCCGGGGCTTTGCCAGCCCCGAGGTGGCCGAGGCGATGGCCAAGCAGGGCAACCTGATCCGCCCGACCTCGCCCGAGGAGGCGGCGAAGTTCTTCCGCAGCGAGGCCGCGCGCTATGCGGCACTCGCGAGGAAGGCCAACGTGTCGCTCGACTGACTCAGAACGTGTGAATGAACCGATCGCGCCCACGACGGGTCGCGGCGGGCCGCAGGCGTAGGCACGGGCCGCAGCCCGGGCTCGTGCCCGGGCAAGGACCGCAACGCCCGCATGCGGCCTGGCGCGCCCCGGCCCGAAGGGCGAGGCCCCTGGCGCGACGGTCATGATGGAAACAGGTGCTCATTGGGGACCTCGCGTGGGTGTGAGCGGTTCGTTCACACGTTCTCAGCGCCCGGCCCGCGCGGCCTTCAGCACGTCGGCGATCTGGAAGGCCAGCTCCAGGCTTTGCGAGCCGTTCAGGCGCGGGTCGCAGGCGGTGCGGTAGCGGTCGCCCAGGCCGGCGTCGGTCAGCGCCTGCGCGCCGCCGCGGCACTCGGTCACGTCCTGGCCCGTCATCTCGAAGTGCAGGCCGCCGGCGTAGGTGCCCTCCTGGGCGTGCGCCGCGAAGAAGCCGCGCATCTCGGTGAGGATGCGCCCGAAGTCGCGCGTCTTGTAGCCGTTGGAGGCCGTCACGGTGTTGCCGTGCATGGGGTCGCAGCACCACACCGGCGTGCGGCCGGCGCGGCGCACCGCGCGCAGCAGCGGCGGCAGCCGCTCGGCCACCTTGTCGCTGCCCATGCGGCTGATCAGCACGGTGCGCCCGGGCGTCTGGTCCGGGTCCAGCCGGTCCAGCAGGCGCAGCACGTCGTCGGCCACGGCGCCGGGGCCGAGCTTGACGCCCACCGGGTTGTCGATGCCGCGCAGGTACTCGATGTGGGCGCCGTCCAGCTGGCGCGTGCGCTCGCCCAGCCACAGCATGTGGGCCGAGCCGCCGTACCAGCGGCCGCTGCGCGCGTCGTGCCGCGTGAGCGCCTGCTCGTAGTGCAGGTGCAGCGCCTCGTGCGAGGTGTAGAACTCCACCGCATGCAGCTGCGGCGTGCGCGCGGCGTCGAAGCCGCAGGCCTCCATGAAGGCCAGCGATTCGGTGATGCGGTCGGCCAGTTCGGCGAAGCGCTCGCCCTGCGGGCTGGTGCGCACGAAGTCGGCCGTCCAGCGGTGCACCTCGTGCAGGTCGGCGAAGCCGCCCTGGGCCAGCGCGCGCAGCTGGTTCAGCGTGGTGGTGGAGTGGGCGTAGGCCGTCAGCAGCCGGGCCGGGTCGGGCGCGCGGGCCGCGGCGTCGAAGGCGCTGCCGTTGACGATGTCGCCGCGGTAGGAGGGCAGGGTGCAGCCGTCCACGGTCTCGGTTTCCGAGGAGCGCGGCTTGGCGAACTGCCCGGCGATGCGGCCGAGCTTGACCACCGGGCAGGCGGCGGCGTAGGTGAGCACCACCGCCATCTGCAGGATCACGCGGAAGGTGGATTCCACGGCGTCCTGGCCGATCTCGTCGAAGCTCTCGGCGCAATCGCCGCCCTGCAGCAGGAAGGCCTCGCCGCGCGCCACGGCCGCGAGCCGCGTGCGCAGCTGCGCGATCTCGCCCGGAAAGATCAGCGCCGGCGAGGTAGCCAGGCGCTGCTCGGCGGCGCGCAGGGCGTTCGCGTCCGCATAGGCGGGCAGTTGCAGGGCCGGGCGCGCACGCCAGGAGGAAGGGGTCCAGTTGCCAAGGTCTTGCATGGCGCGAGCTTATGCGCTTTGCGGGCCGTTGCAGGGGGGGCCGAGCGACACTGGCGCCTTCGCGGCTGCGGCCGCACCACGACCACCTGCACAGGAGCATCGCCATGGCCAGCACCCCCGCCCGCACCATCCTCATCACCGGCGCCGCCGGCCACCTGGGCCGCGCCGCGGCCGCCCGCGCACGCGCCCAGGGCGCGCGCCTGCTGCTGCTGGACCGCGATGCCGCGGCGCTGCAGCGTGCTTACGGAGACGACCAGGGCCTGCTGGCCGCCGACCTGCTGGACCGCGCGCAGCTGGCCCAGGCGCTGGCGCCGCAGATCGCGCGGCTGGGGCGCATCGACACGCTGCTGCACATCGCGGGCGGCTTCCGCATGGGCGAGGCCGTGCACGAGACCTCGGCCGGCAACTGGGACTTCCTGATGGACCTCAACGCGCGCAGCCTCGTCAACGTGGCGGCCGTGCTGGTGCCGCACCTGCTCGCACAGGGCGGCGGCCGCATCGTGACCGTGGGCGCGGGCGCGGCGCTCAGGGGCGGGGCGCAGATGGGCGCCTACGCGGCGTCCAAGAGCGCGCTGATCCGGCTCACAGAATCCATGTCGGCCGAGCTGCGGCACCAGGGTGTGAACGTCAACTGCGTGCTGCCCTCCATCATCGACACGCCGGACAACCGCGCCGCGATGCCCGAGGCCGATGCCACGCAGTGGGTGCACCCGGACGCGCTGGCCGACGTGATGCTGTTCCTGGCCTCGGACGCCGCGCGCGCCGTGCACGGCGCGGCGGTGCCGGTCAGCGGGCTGGTCTGAAGGCCGTGGCCGCGCGATTCCTGCAGACGGCGGCGTGGGTTTGCAGAAGAACGCAGGAATCGTGCGTAGCATTTGCCTAGCATTGAGGTTTTCTGTAGCTCCATCCCCATTTCACCGGAGATAAGACATGGCCGACCTGTTCGACAACCCCATGGGCCTGTGCGGCTTCGAGTTCGTGGAGTTCGCCTCGCCGACGCCGGGCGTGCTGGAACCGATCTTTGAGAAGATGGGCTTCACGCTGGTGGCGCGCCACCGCTCCAAGAACGTGCTGCTGTACCGGCAGAACGACATCAACTTCATCGTCAACAACGAGCCCAAGAGCGAGGCCGGCTACTTCGCCGCCGAGCATGGCCCTTCGGCCTGCGGCCTGGCCTTTCGCGTGAAGGATTCGCACAAGGCCTACAACCGGGCGCTGGAGCTCGGCGCCCAGCCCATCGAGATCGGCACCGGGCCCATGGAGCTGCGCCTGCCGGCGATCAAGGGCATCGGCGGCGCGCCGCTGTACCTGATCGACCGCTTCGAGGACGGCAAGAGCATCTACGACATCGACTTCGAGTTCCTGCCCGGCGTGGACCGCCGGCCCAAGGGCCACGGCTTCCAGGTGGTGGACCACCTCACGCACAACGTCTACCGCGGCCGCATGGCGCACTGGGCGGACTTCTACAACAAGCTCTTCAACTTCCAGGAGATCCGCTACTTCGACATCAAGGGCGAGTACACGGGCCTGACCAGTAAGGCCATGACCGCGCCCGATGGCCTCATCCGCATCCCGCTCAACGAGGAAGCCAAGAAGGGCGGCGGCCAGATCGAGGAGTTCCTGATGCAGTTCAACGGCGAGGGCATCCAGCACATCGCGCTGCTGACGGACGACCTGCTGGGCGCCATCGACAGCCTGCAGATGGCCGGCATCCCGGTCCTCACCGCGCCCAACGACGTCTACTACCAGAACCTGGAAACGCGCCTGCCCGGCCACGGCGAGCCGGTGGCCGAGCTGCAGTCGCGCGGCATCCTCCTGGACGGCACGACCGAGGGCGGCCGCCCGCGCCTGTTGCTGCAGATCTTCTCCGAGCCGCTGCTGGGCCCGGTGTTCTTCGAGTTCATCCAGCGCAAGGGCGACTACCGCGAAGGCTTCGGCGAGGGCAACTTCAAGGCGCTGTTCGAGTCGCTCGAGCGCGACCAGATCAACCGCGGCGTGCTGGAGACCGAGGCCTGATCAGCGCGCGAACAGCGCCTCGAGCTCGCGCCGCAGCTGGAAGGCCGGCGTGGTCTGGTCCATCACCACGTCGTCCCAGCAAAGGCTCTGGCCCGCCTTGACGGGGCGCACGAGCTTCACGTCGTGTGCCAGGCCCAGCGGCAGGCCGCCGAAGGCGAGCGAGCGCTGCACGGGCAGCAGCTTGCCCCAGACGGTGTAGCCGCCTTCGCCGTCCAGCGTCTCGCCCACGGCCAGGTCGCGCTTGGCGGTGGCCACCACGTCGGCGTTCCAGGCCACGGCCGCGCCGGTGGGCTCGCGCCGCAGCGTCACGCTGGCGACCGACATGCCCACCTCCAGCCCGATCAGGTGCCAGCGTTTGTACAGCGTGAAGTAGCGACCGCTGTCGTCGGTCTTCGCGTTGTATTCCTCGAAGCAGTTGCGGATGTACGCGGTCTCGCCCTCGACCGTGACCCACACGCCCATGCGGATGTCGTAGGGGATGGGCGTGCCATCGGCCTGCAACGAGGACACCACCTCCACCATGCCCTTGTGCTCCAGCACGCCGCCCTCGCTGCGCGGGCGCGTGACGTTGGGGATCTGGTCGATGGCCGCTGGCGGGTAGAGCAGGCCGTCGGAGGGCACGGCCAGGCCGGTGGCGTTGGCCACGGCCGCGCTTTCGATGGAGGGCTTGGAGCCGTCCAGGAAGCTGTTGAACATCTTGGGGTTGAGCCCGCCGCGCTGCGCCTGCTCGGGCGTGAGGCCGTAGTGGCCCCAGACGGTCTCGGGCGTGGACGCGCTGAAGTGCGGCAGCCATTTGTGGCCGCGCCCGGCCGCCACCACCGGAAAGCCGCAGCTGCGGGCCCAGTCCACGAGGTCGCAGATCAGCGCAGGCTGGTCGCCGAAGGCCAGCGAATAGACCACGCCGGCTTCCTGCGCACGGCGCGCCAGCAGCGGACCGCAAAAGGCGTCGGCTTCCACCGTCACGTTGACCACATGCTTGCCGTGGGCGAAGGCGTCCAGGCAGTGCGCCACGGCCGCCACCGGGTGGCCCGTGCATTCGACCACCACGTCGATCTGCGGATGGCGCGTGACGGCCTGCCAGTCCTCGGTGATCCAGGTCGTGCCTTCGCGCAGCGCTTCGTCGGCCGAGCGGGCGGCGCTGCGGCCGGCCTCCCAGCCCACGCGCGCGAGGTTGGCGCGGGCCGCCACGGGCGAGAGGTCGGCGATGGCCACCAGCTGCACGCCGGGCGTGCGCGGCACCTGGGCCAGGTACATGGAGCCGAACTTGCCGGCGCCGATCAGGCCGATGCGGATGGGGCGGTTCTCGGCGGCGCGCTGCTGCAGTTGACGGTGCAGGCTCATGGGTCTTGTCTCCAGTCGTTGGTGTTGGGTTCGCGACCATAGCGCAACGCGTCGGCCTGTACAGTGACGGCCCGAACCACAGGAGACACCGGTCCGCCCGAGCCCGGTCCATGGCATGTCCAGCATTCCCGCACCCGCCCCGCCGCTGACCGTCCTCGTCCAGGCCCGGCGCGCTGCGCCATGGATGGCAGGCTGGCTGGGGCTGATGCTGGTGGTCGCGGTCGCCGGCCGCCAGGCCACGCGCGAGCTCGACGTGTTCCAGATCATGCTGATGCGCTCGGTCATGGGGCTGGTGCTGCTGCTGCCACTGGTGCGTGCGGCCGGGGGGCTGTCGGCCCTGCGCACGCGCCAGCTGCCGCGGCATGTGGGCCGCAACATCGTGCATTACGGCGCGCAGTACGCCTGGTTCTTCGCGCTGACGCTGATCCCCCTGGGTCAGGTGGTGGCCATCGAGTTCACGATGCCGATCTGGACCGTGGTGCTGGCGGCGCTGTTCCTTGGCGAGCCGTTGCACCGTCGCAAGGTGGCCGCCGTGGCCCTGGGCGCCATCGGCGTGGCCATGATCGTGCAGCCCGGTGGCGGCAGCGGCATGAGTGCGGGCCAGCTCATCGCGCTGGGTGCGGCGCTGGGCTTTGCGGTGTCCATCATCGCCGTGAAGGCGCTGGCCCGGACCGAGCAGGCCGTGACCATCATGTTCTGGATGCTGCTGGTGCAGACCGTGCTGGGCCTGTGGCCGGCATTGGCCGTGTGGCAATGGCCCTCGGCGGCGGGCTGGGGCTGGGTGACGCTGGTCGCGGTGGCCGGCACCTATGGCCACTACTGCATGGCCAGTGCGATGCGCCATGCCGACGCGACCGTGGTGGTGCCCATGGACTTCCTGCGCGTGCCGCTCACGGCGCTGGCCGGCTGGCTGTTCTATGCCGAGCGCATCGACCTGCTGATGGCGCTGGGCACGGCGCTGATCCTGTCGGGCAACCTGCTGAACCTGTGGCGCGCGCCGGCGCCCGCAGGCACCGGACGCTCCTGACCCCTCAGTGCAGGTGGCGGGGGCGGCGGCCGCTGCCCCCGCCGTGGCTGCCGCCGCCGGAGCCGGGGCCGCGCGAGGGCTTGCCCAGGTCCAGCGAATTCGTCAGCGCGTCGAAGCGCTGTGTGAACAGCTTGTCGATCTCGGCCACCACGCCCGACAGTTCGCTCGCATCGAAGTGGCGCTCCATGGTGTGGATCACGTCCTGCACCAGCAGGTCGCGCTGCACCTGCATGATGGCCGCGGGATCGGGGCCGACGAACAGCATGATGAAGTCGTCGCGCGACTCCTCGTCCTCGGGCGCTTCCTCGTCGTCCTCGTCGAACTCGGCGTCGTAGAAGCTGACCTCGATGGCCGCGCCGCGTTCGGACAGCTCGTTCAGGCTCATGCACATCTCGTCCAGCGCCTGCTTGAAGTCCTCGTCGCCGGGCACGGTCCAGCACATGTCGAGCAGGTGCTCGGTGGTCTCGAAGCGGATGCCGGGCTCTTCCTCGTAGGCGCTGGCCGCGGCGGCGGCCAGCGAGCGGGCACCGGCGTACTTCCACAGGGGTTTGAGCGCCTCCTGGATCTGCTCGTAGTTCACGTCCGCGCGCAGCGGCACCTGGCCGTGGACGTGGATCTCGAAGGGGGCGTTGTAGCGTGACATAGGGGGATGGTAGCGGGTGCGTGGGGCGGTGCCAACGCGGTGTCTCGTGGGGCGGCGGACCGGGACCGCGCAAGGTGTCGCGGCCTTCGGACGCCGTCGTTCTGCGGCCGGCAGGCCGGGCGTGGGGGCATCCTGCGGATGTTCGGCAAGCCCGGTATTTTGCAACACGCTGCCGCCGCGCCCGGTGGGACCGTGGTCGCCATGTCGCGGCGCTTATACTGTTTTTCAATACAGTTATCGAGCTGCGTGATGGATCCCGTCCAACTCTGCTTGGATCTTCAACCCCCGGCGCCACCGGCCCCACCACCGCCCCCGCCGCGGCCCTATGCCGCGGTCCTGCGCGAAGGCGCGGGCATGACCCATCGGCAACGCGACGCGGCGCAGATGCGCTTCGAGGCCGCGTTGGAAGACCGGCTCGGCTCGCCCGAGGAGGTCGCGGCCCTGGTGCGCCAGCTCATGCAGGCGGAGATCGGTGGCGATCCGCCGGCGCCCGAGCTGGTCCGGCGGTGGGAGCGCGCCAACGCCGCCGCGCGTTACACGGGCCTGCAGAGCCTGGCCGACCAGACGGACGCCTGGTTCGAGGTGTCCCTCACGTCCTGAAGTCCGCGGCGCTCGGGTAGCCCTCGATGCTGCCGGCAGCCCGCACGGCGCGCACCACGGCGCGCGCCATGGCTTCGGCGGCCAGCATGCCCAGCAGGTTGGGGTTGCCCGTCTTGCCGGACTTTCCCGTGCCCAGCGCGAACAGGGTGTCCCCGTCGTTCATGGTGTGGACCGGGTTGATGCTGCGCGCCAGGCCATCGTGCGCCATCTGGGCGATCTTCTGCGCCTGGGCCTTGGTGAGCACGGCGTCGGTGGCGACCAGGCCGACCGTGGTGTTGGTGCCGGCCAGCAGGCGCTGCGGGACCTCGCCGGCCGCGATGGCGCGGCGTGTGTCCAGCAGCCGGCGGCCGTCCTCGGTGCGCGCGCCGGCGATGGGCTGGGCCGTGTCGGGGTCGATCACGTCGCCGACCGCATTGACCACGACGAGGGCACCGACCGTGAGGCCGGCCACCCGGAGCGAGGCCATGCCGAGCCCGCCCTTCATGGCGCGCCTGGCGCCGAACAGCTTGCCGACCGTGGCGCCCGCGCCGGCGCCCACGTTGCCTTCGGCCGGCCGCTGCGTGCTGGCGGCTTCGCAGGCACGGTAGCCGGCCTGCGCGTCCGGGCGGACGCGCCCGTCGCCGACACCGAGGTCGAAGATGATGGCCGCGGGCACGATGGGAACATGCGTGACGCCCACGTCGAAGCCGATCTTGCGCTCCTCGAGGTAGCGCACGACGCCCGAGGCCGCATCCAGCCCGAACGCGCTGCCGCCGGACAGCAGCACCGCATGCACCTTCTCGACGAGGTTGGACGGTTGCAGCAGATCTGTCTCGCGCGTGCCCGGTGCCGAGCCGCGCACATCGACACCGCCGACCGCGCCTTCCTCGGTGATGACGACCGTGCAGCCCGTGGGCCTGCGGCTGTCGGTGAAGTGGCCGACGCGCAGGCCGGGCACGTCGGTGATGCTGCCGGCGTCGTCCTGCCAGGCGGGGCGCGGCTGCGCGAATGCGCCGCGCCCGGGCAGGGCGATGAGGGCGCTGGCGCCGGCAATGAAGAGTCGTCGATCCATGGTGCTTCCTTGGGGGATGGGTCGGGTGCCGCCGGGCGGCGCGGCCGCCAGTGTCCACAAGTTCCGCGCTGCGCATGTCGCCTTGAAGGCATCGCGCGCGTGATACGCCATGCCGGCGCGGCCGCACATTCCCGCATGCTGCGTGCTGGAAGACATGCGGATGTCATGCGCGCTTCCTAGAGTCCGCCCCTTTTCACGCGGGAGATCGCAGAGGATGGCGATGGACAAGATGAAGTGGGTCGGCGTTCTGGCCCTGGCGACGGCCCTGGCCGCATGCGGCGGTGGCGACGACGACCAGGCCGCCCCCTCACCCGGGCCCGGGACCGACCCCACCGTGCCCGCACCCACACCCACGCCGCAGCCCGAGGTTCAGCCCCAGGTCCTGCTCGAGCAGAGCTTCGCCGGACTCAGCGCGCTGCCCGCGGGCTGGAGCCTGCCGGCCAACAACCGCGGCACGGTTTCGGTGGCCGATGGTGAGCTGGTCATCGACGGCCGGGCCCACAGTTCGCTGATGACGGCGGTGATGCTGCCGGCGCGCTTGGAGGCCTTGTCGAACTACCGCATCGACGTGGTGTTCACCTTCGCCCAGCCCAACAACAGCAGCCGCTGGGGCAGCGTGATGTACCGGGCCGGCCCGGCGAACGCCGCCATCCCGCACGAGCCGTACTACCAGTTCGCGATCCGCCAGGCCGCCACGGCGGCCAACGGCACCGAGTTCGCCCTGCGCCGCAACAATGGCTGGAACGTGCAGGGCACCAAGGCGTTCCGCGAGAACATCGACCCGGGCAAGACCTACACGGCCACCGTGGTGGTGCACGGCAGGCGCGTGCGCCAGTACCTCGACAACGTGCTCACGCACGACATGACGCTGGACGAGGCCATGGCCGCAGGCGGCATCGGCTTGCAGACCACGGGCCTGGTGATGCGGGTGCGCAGCGTGAAGGTGACCGAGCAGCTCCAGCCGCTGCCCGAGATCGGCAAGCTCGTCGCGGTGCAGGAGACCGGCACGCAGGCCGCCATGGCGCCCACGCTGGTGCAGGCCATGGCCGCCAACACCGATCTCGCGGCCAGCGGCGCCAGCAATGTGCTCTACGCCGTCGACGCGGGCCTGAACCTGCACGCCGCGAACGGCGAGGGGCTCGGCGCGCTGGCCCAGTACCTGGCCAGCCCAGGCCGCGCGACGATCCCGGTGCTGCGCATCGCCGACGCGGCGACCGTGGGCGCGCTGGCGGCCGCGCAGGACCGGCTGGACCTGGGCGACGTGACGCTGCTGTCCGCCGATGTGGAACTGCTGGCCAGCGCGCGGCGTGCATTGCCGGCCGTCCGCACCGCGGTCGACTTCACGCAACGCACCAGCCTGGGCAACACGCCGCAGGACATCCTGGAGGTGGTCGGTGCGACGAACCGGGCCAAGGCCAAGATCGCCGTGCTGCCGGCGGCCATGATCCAGCGGGCCACGGTCGCGCACCTGCAGCGCCTGTTGATCACGGTCTGGGCGCAGGCCGACGCGGCGACGCCGGCCGAGGCCGCCAATGTGCTGACCACCGGCGTCCACGGTGTGCTGGCCGCCGACACCCGCGCCTTCGCCCAGGTGCTGCGCGCGCTGCCGGCCGGCACGCTGCTGCGCAAGCCGCTGGTGACCGGCCACCGCGGCATGCCCTCCACCGAGGACGAGAACACGCTGGAAGGCGCGCGGGCCGCCGCAGCGGCCGGCGCCGATGCCATCGAGAACGACATCTACCGGACCACCGACGGCCACCTGGTCGTGATGCACGACGCGACGGTGGACCGCACGACCAACGGCAGCGGCAGCATCGAGGCCATGACGCTGGCCCAGGTCCAGGCCCTGCAGACCAAGACGCGCGGCCGCCAGGTGCCGACGCTGCGCGCCTTCTTCCAGGAGTTCAAGGGCCGGCCCATCACGCATTTCGTGGAGCTCAAGAGCGCCAACGCCGACATCGTGCCCCTGCTGCAGCAGGAGCTCGATGCGCTGGGGGTGCGCGACCAGGTGGTGGCGATCTCCTTCGATGGCAACCAGCTCACGCGCATGGGCACGACGCTGCCCGAGGTGACGGTGGGCTACCTGAACAGCGCGGCCGGCGGCAGCGACCCGCTGGTGGACCTGCGCAACATCCTGAGCGTCACGCAGCAGTATTCGGCGACCTTCAACCCGTCCTACGCCAACCTGAGCGCGGCGGCGATGGAGGCGGGCAAGCACCGCGGCATCACCTTCTGGCCCTGGACGATCAACGACCAGGCCGCCTTCTACCGCTTCTACAGCCAGGGCACGCATGGCCTGACCACGGACTACGCCTGGTGGGCGCAGGACTTCCCGGTCGCGATCGCCAGCGCCGCGAGCGCCAGTGCGCCCGTGGGCCAGGCCTTCGGCATGGCCATCACGCTGACCACGCAGGCCGGTGTGTCCTATGCCGCCACGAGCAACGTGGCGGCCGTGATCGATGGCAGCGCACCGCACAGCGTCGCGGCCGACGGCACGCTGCGCTTCACGGGTCCGGGCACTGCCGTGGTCATGCCGGGCTACCGCCACGCCATGGGCGACGGCACCTACAGCTACGTGGTCGTGGCCCCGCCCGTCAACGTGACGGTGCAGTGAGGCTCATGGCGCGGGGCAGCCGCCCTCCAGCCCCGCCATGCCGGCCAGCTTCTGCAGGCGCGAGCGTTGCTCCAGGCAGGCCTGGTGCTGGGCCTCGGCCGCCTGGCGCTGGGCCAGCCGGGTGGCCTCCTCGCGTGCCGCCTGCAACTGCGCGATGCGCGCGCGGATCTGCGGCATGGCGGCCAGCGCCGCCTTCTCGCCCTCAAGGATGGCACTGGCGCGCTGCGTGAAGTCGGCCGCGCCGATGTCCAGCACCTGCGGGCGCACGACCACGTCGGCACGCGCCAGCTCGGCCTGGCCCGCCTTCTGTCCCATGATGGCGATGGACTGGCCCAGCGTGCCCAGCATGCCGGCGGGCGCCTGGCCGCGCGCCTTGTTGGAGATGTCCACCGCGATCACGAGATCGGCGCCGAGCTGGCGCGCCGCGTCGACCGGCACCGGGCTGACCACGCCGCCGTCGACGTAGTGGAACTTGCCGATGGTGACGGGCTGGAACACGCCCGGCACGCTGCTGGAGGCCCGCACCGCCTGGCCCGTGTTGCCGCGCGAGAACACCGTACGCTCGCCATCCTCCAGGCGCGTGGCCACGGCCGCGAAGGGCTTGGCCAGCCGGTCCAGCGGCAGGCGGCGCACCTGTTCGTTCACGTAGTCCTCGAGTTTCTGACCCAGCAGCAGACCGCCGGAGGACAGCTGCAGGTCGCGGATCCTCGCTTCGTCCAGCGCCACGGCCTTTTCCTGCAGCTCGAACGCGTTCATGCCGCTGGCGTACAGGGCGCCCACCACGCTGCCGGCGCTGGTGCCTGCCACCACGGCAGGCGCCAGGCCGTTGGCCTCGAGCATCTTGATGACGCCGATGTGCGCGAAGCCCTTGGCGGCGCCGCCGCCGAGCGCGATGCCGATCTTGAGCGTGGGCTGCGCGGCCGGGGGAGCGGTGGTGCTGGCAGGCGGCGGCGTGCCACAGGCCGCGAGCGCGGCGGCCAGCAGCAGTGCGACCGGGCGAGCCCAGGTCGTGCGGGGCGAGGAAGTGCGCAGGGTGGTGGAGCGCATGCCGGACATGGGTGTGGGGAGGGGGCCGCCGTCCGATGCGTTCAGGCGGTCGGGCCGCAGGAGGTGTGTGGTGCCCCGAACCGGGATCGAACCGGTACGCCCCCTCGCGGGTAAGCGGCGGATTTTAAGTCCGCTGTGTCTGCCAGTTTCACCATCGGGGCAGGGTGGCGCCGGTACGAAACAGCCCCTGGAGCACAGGGCTGCAGGGGCTGCCGATCTTCACGAAATCATCACGAAGAATTTGGAGGCGCGACCCGGAGTCGAACCGGGCTAGACGGATTTGCAATCCGTTGCATAACCGCTTTGCTATCGCGCCAAAAGCCCACGATTCTATACCAAGTTCTTGGCGTTCTTGGCCGCGTGGTAGGTCCCGGTGCCTCGCACGAGCACGCGGTCGCTGGCCAGCACACTGCCGGGCGCGTGCTCGGCCTGGCCCTGGGTGCGCGCGTACAGCGGCGCGAAGTCGATGCGGGCCAGCTCCAGCAGCTGGTCGAGGTCGTCGATCACGAAATAGCTCTCCTGGAAATCGTCGATGCGGTAGCGCGTGCGCATCACGCGCTCCAGATCGAAGGCGATGCGGTTGGGCGAGGGATCGTCGAGCGCGAACACCGTCTCCGTGTACGAGGAGGCGATGCCAGCGCCGTAGATGCGCAGCCCCTCGGCCTGCTGCACGAGGCCGAATTCCACCGTGTACCAGTAGACCCGCGCGAGCTTGTCCAGCACGCCCAGCTGCTGCGCGCGCAGGCCGCCCACGCCGTAGGCCTGGATGTAGTCGGCGATCGCCGGGTTCATGAGCATGGGCACATGGCCGAACACGTCGTGGAACACGTCGGGCTCTTCGAGGTAGTCGAGCTCGTGCGGCTGGCGGATGAAGTGGCCCGCCGGAAAGCGCCGGTTGGCCAGGTGCTCGAAGAAGACCTCGTCGGGCACCAGGCCCGGCACGGCCACGACCTGCCAGCCCGTGCGCGCCATGAGGATCTCCGAGAGACGCTCGAAGTCGGGAATCTGCTCGGGGCCGATCGGCAGGTCGCGCATGCCCTGCACGAAGGCGTCGCAGGCGCGGCCGGGCAGCAGTCGGCTCTGGCGTTCGAACAGCGTCTTCCAGACCGCGTGCTCGGTGGCCGTGTACCGCGCCCAGTCCTGGGGGATGGTCCAGTCCGCGCGCGCCGGGCGGCCGGCCTCGCCGGCGGCCAGTCCGTGCCTGGTCTGGGTGGGTGCTTGCGCTTGCATGTCGTCTCCCGGTCCGCCGAATGCGGCTTGTCTGCGCCCATTGCACTGCGCCGCGCGCCACCGCGCAAGAGGACGCGCGCCTCTTCGCGCGCACAACGCCGATATCCTGCGCGCGACAGTGCAGCCAGCGCATTGGCGCAAGAATCCTGCAACGCCATCGCTATCCTTCGCCGCCATGCCCACCCTTTACCACTGCATGAGCGCACGCTCGTTCCGGCCGCTGTGGATGCTCGAAGAGTTGCAGGTGCCCTATGCGCTCCAGATGCTGCCGTTCCCGCCGCGCGCGCTGCAGCGCAGCTACCTGGACATCAACGTGCTGGGCACCGTGCCCTTCCTCGAGGATGGCGATCAGACCATGA
Organism: Pseudorhodoferax aquiterrae; assembly: GCF_014652235.1. Classification (GTDB taxonomy): domain Bacteria; phylum Pseudomonadota; class Gammaproteobacteria; order Burkholderiales; family Burkholderiaceae_C; genus Pseudorhodoferax; species Pseudorhodoferax aquiterrae. The sequence goes on along the minus strand of NZ_BMYK01000014.1, from coordinate 123,811 downwards.
CCGAGTCGGCCGCCATGTGCCAGTACCTTGCGGAAACGCAGGACCCGGACAACCGCCTGGGCCTGTGGGTGGGCCGCGGCGAGCGCGACCATGCCCACTACCTGAACTGGCTGCACCATGGCGAGGCCACGCTGACCTTTCCGCAGACCCTGGTGCTGCGCTATGGCCGCTTCGAGCCGCCCGAGCGGCGCCTGCCGCAGGTGGCCGAGGACTACGGCCGCTGGTTCCTGGCGCGGCTGCGCGCGATCGCGGCGCGGCTGGAGCACAAGCCCTTCCTGGCCGCCGACCGCTTCACGGGGGCCGACATCTCGGTCGGCTACGCGCTGATGCTGGGCGAGGTGCTGGGCCTGTCGGCGCAGTACCCGGCCAGCGTGCAGGCCTATTGGGAGCGGCTGCGCCAGCGGCCCGGCCACCTGCGCGCGCTGGCGGCGCAGGAGCAGGCGGCCAGGGCGCAGGGCGTGGCCGTGGCGCCGGCCACGGCCTGATGCTCAGCGCCCGGCCGGCGGCGCGTCCAGCGTGAAGGCCGGCGGCTGCCGGCCGTCCACGTCGGTGAAGCCGTAGCGCTGCGCGAGTTCGGCCACCAGCAGCACCTGGCCGCTCCAGTCCAGCACCTGCGGGTCGGCTGCCAGTGCGGCCACGGCCCGGCCCAGGTAGCGCGGCGATTCGGTCCGCGCGAGTTCGGGCCGCTCGGTCCAGTGGTCCTCGTCGGTGCGGTGCCCCTGTAGCACGAACTCGGTGCGCATCCAGCCCGGCGACACCGCGATCGAAGCCACGCCGTGCGGCCGCAGCTCCTCGGCCATGCCGAAGGCCAGGCGCGTCATCGCGGCCTTGGCCAGGTCGTAGTAGAGGTTGCCGCGCAGGTAGTGGCCGCGGTCGTGGAAGGTGGTCGTGACGATCAGCCCGCGGCGCTGCGCGACCATGGCCGGCGCGGCCTGGCGGCTGGCCAGCAGGTGGTGGCGCACGCCGTGCTGCAGCATGCTGTCCCAGTGCGCGAGCGGGTGCTGCCAGAACGGCGCGTCGAACACGCCGTCGAAGCTCTGGTGCCCACCCCAGGCGTTGTTGACCAGGAGGTCGATGCGGCCGTGTTCGCGCAACACGCGCTCGAACAGCGCCTGCACCTGGGCTTCGTCGCCATGGTCGCAGGCGATCGCGATGCCGCGGCCGCCGGCGGCGGTGACGGCCTCGGCGGTGCTGTCGATGTCGCCGGGCAACCGGGTCTGGCCCGACAGCGCGAGGATGCTGTCGTAGCCCGACGCGGCCTGGCCGCGCGTGCTGCGGCCGGTCACGACCACGGTGGCGCCCGCGGCGCCGAGTTCCAGGGCGATGCCGCGGCCCGCGCCGCGGCTGGCGCCCGTCACGACGGCGATGCAGCCGGCGAGTGGGGCGGGGGTCAGGTCTTGTGGCATGGCGGCCTCGTGGAGGAAGCGGTCATGCCATGGTCCCACAGGCAGCGGGCACGTGCAGCCGTGCCAGCCAATGCCGAGCGGCCCGGTCGAGTTGCGTGGTCTGGCCGCTGCTGAGCAGGCTCAGCTCGCCGAGCCGCGCGCGCCGTGCCAGGCCGTCGGGGCCGAGCCGGCGCACCGTCTGGCGCGCCACGGCCTCGCCCGTGGCCACGAGCCGCACCCAGGGGCCGACCAGCGCCTGCAGCAGCGGCGCGATCAGCACGTAGTGGGTGCAGCCCAGCACCAGCGTGTCGATCTCGCCCGGGCCGGTGCCGAACCGCCCCATCTGCGCGAGGTAGCGCGCCGCCAGCGGCTGCACCGCATCGGGCCCGTCGTCCTGGTGCACCGAGGCGTCGATGGCCGCGGCCAGGCCGTCGCAGGGCTGGACGACGCAATCCACGTCGGCCGCCACGGCCGCCTGCAGCGCCGCGAATCGCGCGCTGGCCAGCGTGCCGCGCGTGGCGATCACGCCGATGCGGCGCGTGCGGCTGGCGGCCACGGCGGGTTTGAGCGCAGGCTCCACGCCGATGATGGGCAGTTGCGGCCACGCGGCGCGCACGGCCTCGGCGGCCGCGGCGGTGGCCGTGTTGCAGGCGATCACGAGCGCCTTGACGCCACGCGCCTGCAGCGCCGCCGTGATCGCGTGCGTGCGCTGTTGCACGAAGCCCGCGTCGCGCTCGCCGTAGGGCGCGAAGCCGCTGTCATCGGCGTAGACGAAGTCCTCGTGCGGCAGCGCCGCGTGCAGCGCGCGCAGCACCGACAGGCCGCCCGTGCCGCTGTCGAACACGCCGATGGGTCGGGGGTCGCCCATTGGCGTGGCTGGCAGCATCAGGCGGTCGCCAGCGCGATGCCCTTGAACTCGCCGCTGGCGATGCGCTTGCTCCACTCGGCCGGGCCGGTGGTGTGGGCGCTGGTGCCGCCCGCGTCCACGGCCACGGTCACGGGCATGTCGACCACGTCGAACTCGTAGATCGCTTCCATGCCCAGGTCGGCGAAGCCCACCACCTTGGCGCTCTTGATGGCCTTGCTGACCAGGTAGGCGGCGCCGCCCACGGCCATCAGATAGGCGCTCTTGTGCTTCTTGATGGCCTCGATGGCGACCGGGCCGCGCTCGGACTTGCCGATCATGGAGATCAGGCCGGTCTGCGACAGCATCATGTCGGTGAACTTGTCCATGCGCGTGGCGGTGGTCGGGCCGGCGGGGCCGACGACCTCGTCGCGCACCGGGTCCACCGGGCCCACGTAGTAGATGACCCGGTTGGTGAAGTCCACGGGCAGCTTCTCGCCCTTGGCCAGCATGTCCTGGATGCGCTTGTGGGCCGCGTCGCGGCCGGTCAGCATCTTGCCGTTCAGCAGAAGGGTGTCGCCGGGCTTCCAGCTGGCCACTTCTTCCTTCGTCAGCGTGTTGAGGTCCACGCGCCTGGACTTGTTGTAGTCGGGCGCCCAGTCGATCTTGGGCCACAAGTCCAGCGAGGGCGCGTCCAGGTACACCGGGCCCGAACCGTCCATCACGAAGTGGGCGTGGCGCGTGGCCGCGCAGTTGGGGATCATGGCCACGGGCTTGGAGGCCGCGTGCGTGGGGTACATGGCGATCTTGACGTCCAGCACCGTGGTCAGGCCGCCCAGGCCCTGGGCGCCGATGCCCAGCGCGTTGACCTTCTCGAACAGCTCCAGGCGCAGCTCCTCGACCTGGTCGAGCTTCTCGCCGCGGGCCGCCTTCTGCTGCAGCTCGTACATGTCCAGGTCGCCCATCAGGCTCTCCTTGGCCAGCAGCACGGCCTTCTCGGCGGTGCCGCCGATGCCGATGCCCAGCATGCCCGGCGGGCACCAGCCGGCGCCCATGGTCGGCACGGTCTTGAGCACCCAGTCGACCAGGTTGTCGCTGGGGTTCATCATGACCATCTTGGACTTGTTCTCCGAGCCGCCGCCCTTGGCGGCCACGGTCACGTCCAGCTTGTCGCCGGGCACGATCTGCACGTTGATCACGGCCGGCGTGTTGTCCTTGGTGTTCTTGCGCGCGAACTGCGGATCGCCCACGACCGAGGCGCGCAGCATGTTGTCGGGGTGGTTGTAGCCACGGCGCACGCCTTCGTTGACGGCGTCTTCCAAGCCCATGGTGAAGCCGCCCCAACGCACGTCCATGCCCACCTTGAGGAACACGTTGACGATGCCGGTGTCCTGACAGATCGGGCGCTGGCCGGTCGCGCTCATCTTGGAGTTGGTCAGGATCTGCGCCATCGCATCCTTGGCCGCGGGGCTCTGCTCGCGCTCGTAGGCGCGGGCCAGGTGGGCGATGAAGTCCGGCGTGTGGTAGTAGCTGATGTACTGCAGGGCGCCCGCGATCGAGTCGATCAGGTCCGCCTGCTGGATGGTGGTGGTCATGGCGTGGGGTTCGTTGGAGAAAGCGGCCGGAATTATCCCCAAACGCGTCGAGGCGGCGCCGCTCCGCTAAGATGAGAATTGCTCTTGTTTGCTGAGGCTTTCCCATGACCACCCGTACCGAACGCGACACCTTTGGCCCCATCGAAGTCCCTGCCGACAAGCTCTGGGGCGCGCAGACCCAGCGCTCGCTGCAGAACTTCGACATCTCGGGCGAGCGCCAGCCGCGCGAGATCATCAAGGCGCTGGCGCAGGTCAAGCGGGCCTCGGCCACCGTCAACCATGCGCTGGGCCTGCTCGACGCGAAGAAGAAGGACGCCATCGTCGCCGCCGCGCAAGAGGTCATCGAGGGCAGGCACCCGGACGAGTTCCCGCTCGTGGTCTGGCAGACCGGCTCGGGCACGCAGACCAACATGAACCTCAACGAGGTCATCGCCAACCGCGCCAGCGAACTGCTGGGCGGCGAGCGCGGCGAAGGCCGCCTCGTGCACCCCAACGACGACGTGAACAAGAGCCAGTCGTCCAACGACGTGTTCCCCACCGCCTCGCACGTGGCGGCCGTCGATGCGCTGACCCACAAGCTGCTGCCCGCGATCGATGTGCTGAAGAACACGCTGGCCGAGAAGGCCCAGGCTTTCGACCACATCGTCAAGATCGGCCGCACCCACTTGCAGGACGCCACGCCGCTCACGCTGGGCCAGGAGATCTCGGGTTGGGTGGCCCAGCTGGAGCATGGCAAGAAGCATGTGCAGGCCGCGCTGCCGCATTTGTACGAGCTGGCCCTGGGCGGCACGGCCGTGGGCACGGGCCTGAACGCGCCCAAGGGCTATGCCGAAGGCGTGGCCCAGGAGCTGGCCGCGATCACCGGCCTGCCGTTCGTCACGGCGCCCAACAAGTTCGAGTCGCTGGCCTCGCAGGACGCGCTGGTGCACGCCCACGGCGCGCTCAAGACCCTGGCCGCCAGCATGAACAAGATCGCCAACGACGTGCGCTGGCTGGCCAGCGGCCCGCGCAGCGGCATCGGCGAGTTGAGCATTCCCGAGAACGAGCCCGGCTCGTCCATCATGCCGGGCAAGGTCAACCCCACGCAGAGCGAGGCCGTGACCATGCTTGCGGCCCAGGTGTTCGGCAACGACGTGGCCATCAACATCGGCGGCGCCTCGGGCAACTTCGAGCTCAACGTGTTCCGCCCGGTCGTGGCCCACAACTTCCTGCAGAGCGTGCGCCTGCTGGCCGACGGCATGGTCAGCTTCAACAACAACTGCGCAGTCGGCATCGCGCCCAACCTCGAGCGCATCGACCACCTGGTCCAGCAGTCGCTGATGCTGGTCACCGCGCTGAACCCGCACATCGGCTACGACAAGGCCGCCGCCATCGCCAAGAAGGGCCACAAGGAAGGCCTCAGCCTGCGCGAGGCGGCCATCGCCTCGGGCTACGTCACCGCCGAGCAGTTCGACCAGTGGGTGGTGGCGGAGAACATGGTCGGGCGCTGAGCGGCCCGCCCGCTCAGGGCATCTCCGCCATGCGCTGCAGCAGGTAGACCAGGGCCAGCCGCTCGGCCGGGTTGAAGTCGCCGAAGGTGCGCTCGGTCACGCGCTGGGCAAAGGGCACCGTGGCCGCCACCAGGTCGGCGCCGGCCGCGGTCAGCGCCAGCGCGCGCTTGCGGCCGTCGCGCTGGTGCGCCGACACGGTGAGCAGGCCGCGCGCGGCCAGCCGCTCGACCACGCCGCGCACGGTGGCCTGGTCGATCGCGGTGCGCTTGACCACGTCGTTGAGCGAGCAGGCCCCCATGTCGCGCACCGCGCACAGCGTGACGAACTGCGCCGCCGTGAGCTGCGCATCCGGGATCTCCGACTGGAACAGCGCCACATGCCGCTGGTAGGCCCGCCGCAGCAGGTGCCCCACCTGCGCCGTGACGGCGTAGTCGGCAGCCGGGTCGTGCGGCGGGGCAGGGGGCTTGCGGGGCATGCGGTGGCGCTACTGACAGCTGAAGTTGGCGGCGTCCTCGATGCTACCGGTGCCCTTGTAGATGGCTTCCTTCGGGTAGGCGCACACCGGCCGGGTGCGGCCCGGCCAGGCCACGCCGGCCGCGGCCCGCGCCGTGGACACCATGGCTTCGGGCGCCTGGCCCTTCTCGACCCAGTCCACCAGCGCACCCACCGCGTCGAACTGGTCGGTGCCGTAGGCGCCGCCCGAGCAATGGCCCATGCCCGGCACGAAGAAGGCGCGCGCGAAGCTTGCCGCCTGCTCGGCGCCGTAGCGTGCCTGCACCTTGTTGTAGTAGGCCTCCACATCGTGGATGGAGAAGGCCAGGTCGGCCGCGCCGTTGAAGACGATGAGCTTGCCGCCGCGCGCGCGGAAGCGGTCCATGTCCGGCGACTCGGCGTTGGTGAAGTCGTTGCCCGAGCGCGTGAAGGTCGCCGTGGTGGCGCTGAGCTTGGCGAACTCCGTGTCCACGTCCGCCGTGAGGCCGTAGCCCAGCAGGTCGGCCGTGATGGTGGGCGGCGTGGTGTAGATGTGCGAGGCCTCGCCCGCGAAGATCGTGTAGAACGGATTGGCCGATTGCGCCGCCATGCCGGGGTCGAACGGCCAGGGTGCGTAGATCTGCGCGCCGGCGGCGGTCTTCGCGCCGTCGAACAGCTGCTTCACGTAGCCGGCCTTCGCTGGCGACAGGCAGTTGGCGCTCTCGCCGGCCTGGCAGGCCCAGGCCAGCGGGTCGGGCCGGCAGGCGCTCATGCGGCTCACCATGCCGTCCACCGCGCCGTCCAGCGCGTCGCAGGCGTCCAGGATGCGCTGGCGCACCACGGCCTGGTCGCCCGCGGTGAGCGGCTTGGTGATGTCCGGCCGGCCGTCCGTGCCCGCCGGCGCGATGGCCGCGGCGATCCGGGCCTGGTAGACCGAGCCCTGGATCGATGCCTGCGTGAGCCGAAAGCCCGGTGCCGCGGCCACGATGCCGTCGAACAGGTCGGGGTAGCGCTGTGCGGCGACCATGGCCTGGCGTCCGCCGTTGGAGCAGCCCACGAAGTACGAGCGCACCGGCACGATGCCGTAGAACTTGCGGATCAGCGCCTTGGCCGCCGCCGTCACCTGGGGCAACTGCTGGTCGCCGTACTCGTAGCGCGCCTGCGGGTCGGCGCCGAACAGGAAGGCGCCGTTGGCCACGCCCGTCTCGGCGCGGTGGCCCGAATCGGTGGTGACCACGGCATAGCCGTCCAGCAGCGCGTTGCGCGTGTTGCCGCCGCCCGTGTAGGCACCCAGCGCACGGAACAGCGTGCCGTCCACGCCCGATCCACCCTGGTAGTAAAAGCGCTGGTTCCAGCCGAACGGCAGGCTCAGCTCGAAGCCCAGCGCATAGGGCTTGCCATCGATGCCGGTGCGCTGGTTCATCGCGCCGCGCAGCAGGCAGTGCTGCGGCACCGAGGTGGCCGTCACCGCACCGTCGGATGCCGGGGTGAAGGTGGCTTCGCTGACCGCGCCGCCCGTGACGGCCGTGCCGTTCAGCGCGGCGCAGGCCGACTGGAACTGCTCCAGCGTCATCGCGGTCGGTTCGGGGTCGCCGTCGCTGCCGCCGCAGCCCGCGAGGGCAAGGGTCAGCAGGGCGGCAGCGGGCATCGTGGCATGGCGCAAGCTTCTCATGGGGTACTCCAGGGTGAAGGGCATGGCACGCAGCACCGCAGCGGCAGCTGTGCCACTTGCAGTGCGTACGCTCGATCAGCTTAGCAAGCTGCGCGCCATGCGATCACCCTGTCGAGCGCTGCCCGCGGTCATCGGTAGACGAATTCGAGTGCGTACACTTATTCATACCGGTGCAAGCGGCGCCGCCGCGCACCGCCGTGGCGCAGCGCCGGCGCGTTCAGGCGGCGGCCAGCGGGCGCTGCACCACGGCCTTGGCCGCGCCGCCATAGGCCGCGGCCACCGTCCCCGCCACCATGTCCGCCGTCACGGCCGACAGCGTCCAGCCCAGGTGGCCGTGCCCGGTGTTGTAGAACACATGGGCGGCGCGGCCGCGGCCCACGCGCGGCAGCATGTCCGGCATCATCGGCCGCAGCCCGGCCCAGGGCGTCACGCGGCGCGTGTCCACGCCCGGGAAGCAGTCGCGCACCCAGTCCACCAGCGGGCGGATGCGGTCGGCGCGGATGTCGCGGTTCTCGCCGTTGAACTCGGCCGTGCCGGCCACACGGAAGCGGTCCGGGCCCAGGCGGCTCGTGACCAGCTTGGTCGCGTCGTCGAGCAGGCTCACGTTGGGCGCGGCAGCGCGGCTGGCCTCGTCGTCCAGGTGCACGGTGATCGAGTAGCCCTTGACCGGATAGATGTTCACGCGGTCGCCCAGCATGGCCGCGAAGCGCCGGCTGGCCACACCGGCACAGACCACCACGCCGTCGTGCCGGCGCGCCAGCGTCTGGCCATCGGGGCCGGTGGAGGTGACGGTCACGCCGTCGGCATCGTGCTGCACCGAGGCCACCTGCTGCTCGTACAGGCACTGCACGCCGCGCCGTGCGGCGGCCTGCGCCAGGCCGAAGGTGAAGCGGTGGATGTCGCCCGTGCTGTCGCTCTCGGTGTACCAGCCGCCGTAGTAGCTGCCTGCCAGCGTGGGCTCGATGGCGCGCATTTCGCCGGGCGTCACCGGGCGGCGCTCCAGGCCGCCCTGGGCCAGCAGGCGGGACACCCGCTCCGCGTGCTCGAAGCCGGCCCGGTCGCGGTAGATGTGCAGGATGCCTTCGCGCTTGTGGTCGAAGGCGATGCCCTCGTCCGCGGCCCAGCCGAACAGGTGCTCGCGCGCGGCGATGGCCAGACGCGCGGTCTCGACCGTGTTGCGCTCGTAGTGCGGCATCGCGGCGATGAACTCGGCGAACCACGACAGCTTGTGCCAGCTCGGCTTGGGCGAGACCAGCAGCGGCGCGTCGGCACGCAGCATCCACTTCAGGCCCTTGAGCATGGTGGACGGCAGGTTCCAGACCTCGGCGTTGGAGGCCGAGAGCTGGCCGCCGTTGGCGAACGAGGTTTCCATGGCGGCGTAGCGGTGCCGCTCGTACAGCGTCACGGCAAAGCCGCGGCGCGCCAGTGCGTAGGCGGTGGTGACGCCGGTGATGCCGCCGCCGACCACGGCGATGTGGGATTGCTTCATGTTCAGTTCCAGAACGCGCCAGGGGTGGGGACCGCAGCACGCCCGTGCAGCGGACACCCCCTCTGTTCTGGACCTGAGAGATTCACGCAACGGTGGCGTTGCGCTTGCTCCTTCGGTGCACCCGGTTGGCGTGGCCGCCGGGCGCTCTTCAGAGTTCTGTTCGTGGGGCCGGTCCTGTGGCCTGAGAGATTCCGGGGCGGTTGCTCCTTCGGCGCCGACCGCTGCTGCGGTGCGGACTCTCCCGATCCCACGCCGGTCGGCATCGCGGATGCCGGCCGGGTGCGGCGGCCCTTGTGGGGCCACCAGGGCCGCGATTGTGGCGCGGCCTGCCCGGACTGCCAAGCCGTCCGGGCGCGCTGTGGTTTTTCAGCCGCTGATGTCGCGGTCGCGGCTCTCGGGCATGGCCAGCATCGCGGCCGCCGTCACCAGGCTGGTGATGGCCACGTACCAGGCCGGCGCGGCCTTGTTGCCCGTCACTTCGATGAGCCAGGTCACCACGAACTGCGTGGTGCCGCCGAACAGCGCGACGCCCACCGCGTAGGCGATCGACAGCCCGCTGGCGCGGATGCCGCGCGGCAGCAGTTCTGGGATGGCCGTGATGCTGGCGCCGCCGCTCATCGCGCCCAGGGCCGTGGTCAGCAGCGTCACGGCCAGCAGCACGGGCAGGCTGGGCTGCGCGATCAGCCACAGGAAGGCCGGCACCACCAGCACGGCCGTGGCCAGGCGCGGCCACAGCATCACGGGCTTGCGGCCGTGGCGGTCGGCCAGCCAGCCGCCCAGCAGCGCGAAGCCGAAGGTGGCCACGCCCACCATCACGGTGGCGCCCATGGCCACCAGCGGCGGAAATTGCAGCGTGGCCATGGCGTAGGTCGTCATGTAGGTCGAGACATAGTTGGACACCGTGCCGCCCAGGATCACCAGCACCGCGGTGCCGATGGTGCGGCGGTGACGCAGCAGCGTCGCCAGGCCGGCGTGCTCGCGCACCGCGCTGCCTTCGTGCAGCGTCTCGGGCATCTCGCGGCGCAGGAACACGGCCAGCGGCACCAGCAGCAGGCTCAGCAGGAAGGGCAGGCGCCAGCCCCAGGCCTGCAGCTGCTCGGGCGTGAGCGTGGCGATCACGGCCATGCCGATCACGCCGGCGACCAGGGTGGCGATGCCCTGGCTGGCGAGCTGCCAGCCTGAGTAGAAGGCGCGCCGGCCGGGCGGCGCGGCCTCGACCAGGAAGGCTGTGGCCGGCCCGACCTCGCCGCCCAGCGCGACGCCCTGCACGAGGCGGCAGAACACCACGATCAGCGGCGCGGCGATGCCGATCTGCGCATAGGAGGGCGTCAGCGCCAGCCCCAGCGTGCCGATGGTGATGAGGGCGATGGTCAGCAGCATGGCCGGCTTGCGGCCCGCGCGGTCGGCGAACATGCCGATCAGCACACCGCCCAGCGGCCGCGTGACGAAGCCCACGCCGAACACCGCCACCGACAGCAGCAGGCTGGCGAGCGGCGTGGAGGCCGGAAAAAACGCGCGACCGATGTAGACCGCGAAGAAGGCATAGGTGACGAAGTCGTAGAACTCGAGCGCGTTGCCCGCGACGGTGGCGGCCACGATGCGGCGCGGCACGCCCTGGGTGGTGGCGGGTGCGCGCGCGGTGGCCGCGCGCCGTGCGGTGGCCGCGCGCCGTGCGGGCGCTGCATCGCGCGTGAGGATGGTGGTGGACATGGGGGCTTTCGGAGGAATGGGGGAGATCAGGCCGTCAGGAAGCGCTGCGCCAGCAGCGTCCAGTACGCCGCACCGACGGCGATGTTGCGGTCGTCGAAGTCGTAGCCCGAGTTGTGGACCATGCAATGGCCCTCGCCGTCGCCGTTGCCCACCAGCAGGTAGCTGCCCGGCACGCGCTCCAGCATGAAGGCGAAGTCTTCGCTGCCCGTCAGCGCCGGGCCCTGCAGCGTCACGCGCTCGGCGCCCACGAGTTCCAGGCCCACGGCCCGCGCCAGCGCGGTCTCGGCCGGCGTGTTGACCAGCACCGTATAGCCGCGCCGCCAGTCCACTGTGGCCGTGCAGCCCAGGCCCTCGGCCTGGCTGGCGGCCAGCGCGCGGATGCGACGCTCCAGCAGCGCGCGCACGCCGGCATCGAGCGCGCGCACGCTCAGTTCCAGCCGCGCCTGCGCCGGGATCACGTTGTTGGCCTGGCCGGCCTGCAGCGCGCCCACGGTGACCACGGCGGTCTGCTGCGGGTCGACGTTGCGCGCCACGATGGTCTGCAGCGCCATCACCAGGCTGGCCGCAGCGACGATGGGATCGGCCGCATGCTGCGGCATGGCACCGTGGCCGCCCAGGCCGTCGATGGTGATGGTGGCGTAGTCGCTCGACGCCATGGCCGCTCCCTCGCGGAACTGCAGGTGGCCCAGCGGCAGGCCCGGCATGTTGTGCATGGCGAAGACCGCGTCGCAGGGGTAGCGCTCGAACAGGCCGTCCTCCATCATGCGCAGCGCGCCGCCGCCGCCTTCCTCGGCCGGCTGGAAGATCAGCACCAGCGTGCCGCTCCAGTGGCTGTCCTCGGCCAGCCGGCGCGCGGCGGCCAGCAGCATGGCGGTGTGGCCGTCGTGGCCGCAGGCGTGCATCACGCCGGGCCTGCGGCTGGCCCAGGGCTTGCCGCTGTGCTCGGCCATGGGCAGGGCATCCATGTCGGCGCGCAGGCCCAGCCGGCGCTGGCCGTCGCCGCGCACCAGCCGGCCGACCACACCCGTGCCGCCCACGCCACGCTCCACCGCATAGCCCCAGCCTTCCAGCTTGTCGGCCACCAGCGCGGCGGTGCGGTGCTCGGCGAAGCCAAGCTCCGGTTCGGCGTGGATCTCGCGGCGGATGCGGATGAATTCGTCGACAGCGTGCTGCCGGGCGCTGGCCAGGTAAGCGCCTTCGGGTTCGGTGACGGGATGCATGTGGTGCGGGTCCAGCAGTGGGGATGGGGCGGACTGTAGGAGTCGCCAAACCAAACATCCAATGCATCTTTCACAGGGATATGATGCATTGGCTGCAGGTAACGACTGATGACCCTCGTCCAACTCCGCCACCTCATTGCACTGGCCGATGCGGCCTCGTTCACGCGCGCGGCCGATGCCGTGTTCCTGACCCAGCCGGCCTTCAGCCGCAGCATCCGCGCGCTCGAGGACGAGCTGGGCCAGCCGCTGTTCGACCGCGTGGGCAAGCGCACCGAGCTCACGCCCTTCGGCCGCGAGATCGCGCAGCGCGCGCGCCAGATCGTGTTCGACGCCGACGAGCTGTCTTCCAGTGGCCGCAGCATGGGCGCTGGGCGCGCCGGTGCGCTGCGCGTGGGCATGAGTTCCGGCCCCGGCGCGATGCTGATGACCGCGCTGGGCCACGAGATGGCCACGCGCCACCCCAGCGTGCGCCTGACCATCGCGCGCGGCCACACCGCGGTGCTGGTGCAGGCGCTGCGCGAGCGCGAGCTCGACGCGCTGGTGCTCGACATCCGCGCCATGCCGCCCGGCGCCGACCTGCGCGTGAGCGAGGTGGTCGACATGCGCGGCGCCTTCCTGTGCCGGCCGGGCCACCCGCTCACACGCTGGAAAGGTGCGCTGCGCTTTGCCGCGCTGCGCCAGTACCCGATCGCCTCGACACCGCTCAGCGACGAGGTGGCACGCCACTTGGTGGAGCGCTACGGCCCCCAGGCCCATCCGCAGGAATGCGTCACGCTGCGCTGCGAGGAGGTCGCCAGCCTGGTCGAGGTGGCGCGCGACAGCGACACCGTGGTGCTGGCCATCCGCGCCGCCGCGCCGGATTTCGTCGAGCTGCCGGTCAAGCCCGCCATCGCGCTGCCGGCGCAGTTCGGCCTGGTGACGCTGGCCGCGCGTGCCGAGGCGCCGGCGCTGGCCATCGTGCGCGACCTGATGCGCCGGCGCATGCGCGATGCCGAGGTGCCGGCCGGGGGCTGAGAACGTGTGAACGAACCGCTCACACCCACGCGAGGCCCCCAATAAGCTCCTGTTTCCATCATGATCGTCGCGCCCGGGGCCTCGCCCTTCGGGCCGGGGCGCGCCAGGCCGCATGCGGGCGTTGCAGTCCTTGCCCGGGCACCAGCCCGGTCTGCGGCCTGCGCCTTCGCCTGCGGCCCGCCGCACCCCGTCGTGGGCGCGATCGGTTCATTCACACGTTCTGAGAACCCTCCGGGGCCGCGGCCGCGCGACCGCCCGGCGGCTGTGCGCGGGGTCTTTGCCGCGCGCGCTCTGGTTGAGAGAAATTCTCATCTATAGTGCCCGCATGACCCTTGCCACAGCGCCGATGCCCGGCGCGACGCGCAGCCCCGGGGCCGACGCCCTGGACCGGCTGCTCACGCGCCATTCCCCCTGGCCCCTGATCGAACCCATCCCGAGCGAAGCCGAACTCTCGCGTGCCTTCGCCGCCGCCATGTGCGCGCCCGACCACGGCGCGCTGCGCCCCTGGCGCTTCGTGCTCGTCCGCGGCGCCGCGCGCGAACGCCTGGGCGAACTGTTCGTGCAGGCCGCGCGCCTGCGCGATCCGCAGGGCGATGCCGAGCGCTTTCGCCGCAAGGCCCTGGTCGCGCCGCTGCTGGTGGCGGTGGTCGCCCATGTGCAGCCGCACCCCAAGGTGCCCGAGATCGAGCAGACCGTGGCCACGGGCGCCGCGACCATGAACCTGCTCAACGCGCTGCACCTGCAGGGCTACGGCTGCTTCTGGGTCTCCGGGCCCAACGCCTACGACGCCACCGTGCACGCCGGCCTGGGCCTGGCCGCCAACGAGCAGTTGCTGGGTTTCGTCTACGTGGGCACACCGCAGAACCGCGACAGGCAGCCGCCCGCACGGGCCGACATCGCGCCGCACGTGCGCGAGTGGCACGGCCCCGGAAACTGAACGGTCAGCCGGCCTGCACGCGGTGCACGAGCGCATCCCCGCGCTCGAAGGCCGTGAGGCTCTGCACCGTGGTCTGCATGATCTGCCCGATGGCCTCCTGCGTGAAGAAGGCCTGGTGGCCCGTGACGATCACGTTGGGAAAGGACACCAGGCGCTGGATCACGTCGTCGGTGATCACGGTGGACGAAAGGTCCTGGAAGAACAGGCTGGCCTCCTGCTCGTAGACGTCGATGGCCAGGCCGCCGAGCTGGCCGGTCTTGAGCGCCGCGATGGCGGCCTCGGTGTCGACCAGGCCCCCGCGGCTGGTGTTCACGAGCAGCGCGCCCCGCTTGGCGCCGGCCAGCGTGCGCGCGTTGACGATGTGGCGCGTGCCGTCCGTCAGTGGGCAGTGCAGCGAGACCACGTCGGCGGCGGCCAGCAGTTCGTCCAGTTCCACGTAACGCCCACCCGCCTGCGCGAAGTCCGGGCTCGGGAACGGATCGTGGCCCAGCACCGTGCAGCCGAAGCCGGCCATGATGCGCCCGAAGATCGCGCCGATCCTGCCCGTGCCGACCACGCCCACGGTCTTGCCGTGCAGGTCGAAGCCCATGAGCCCGTCGAGTTCGAAGTTGCCGTCGCGCGTGCGCATGCTGGCGCGCGCGATCTTGCGGTTCACGGCCAGCAGCAGGCCCACGGCGAACTCGGCCACGGAATGCGGCGAGTAGTCGGCCACGCGCACCACGGCGATGCCCAGCGCCTGGGCGGTGTCCAGGTTGATGTGGTTGAAGCCGGTCGAGCGCGTGGCCACCAGCCGCGTGCCCTGGGCCGCCAGGCCGCGCAGCACGGCGGCATCGACCTGGTCGTTGACGAACACGCTGACGGCCGGGCAGCCGGCCGCCAGCGGCACCGTGTCGGCGGTGAGCCGGTCGGCGATGAACACGAGTTCGTGGCCCGCATCCCGGTTGGCCTGGGCCAGCAGCGACTGGTCGTAGCGGCGCGCGCTGAAGACGGCGGTTTTCATGGGGTCGGGCTCCGTGGGGGCGTTGGCGCCAAGGCGGCTTGGCGCAGGTCGTGGTTGTCGACGTGGGCGGACAGCGTCAGGCCCGCATGCCTGCCGTCTGCCGAGGCAGTCATCGCGGGGCGGTCGTCCCTCCAGCGTTGCCTGACCGAGGGGTACAACACGGCGCAAGCCGGGCCGGCCTCGTCTGCGGTCGCGGTGCGGATCTGGAGGGGCATGGTGTCGGGCTGCCGAGCCTAGATGGACCGACCATATCCGAATCGTGTCCACTCCGAAGGTCAGCCGCCGCGCCCCGTGCCGCTCACGCCCCGCGCTTTTCCAGCACGGCGATCACCTGGTTCGCGAGGAACTCCAGCTCCTGGAGCTGCTCCTGCCCGATGGTGCGCGGCACCGTGTCGATCACGCACAGCGTGCCCAGGGCATGGCCGTCCGACGTGACCAGCGGGGCACCGGCGTAGAAGCGGATGTTCGGATCGCCCGTCACGAGTGCGTTGTCGACGAAGCGCGGATCGGCCTGCGCGTCGGGCACCACCATCACCTGTTCCGGGGTCTGGATGGCATGCGCGCAGAAGGCCAGTTCGCGCGGCGTTTCCCTGGCCTGCAATCCGACGCGCGCCTTGAACCACTGGCGCGTCCCGTCCACCAGCGACACCAGCGCGATCGGCGTGCCGCAGACCGAGGCGGCCAGGCGCGTGATGTCGTCGTAGGCCCGCTCCTCCGGCGAGTCCATCACGTTCAGCGCCTGCAGGGCGGCGATGCGCGCGCTCTCGCCCAGGGCCTTGGCCAGCGCATCGCGGTTGTGGCTGAACGAGGCCTGTACGCGGCGCATGTCTTCCAGGTAGCGCAACAGGTCTGCGGTCGGTTCGCCGCGTTCGCCGGCGCGTGCCACCAGCGCTTCCATGCGCTGGATGCAGTTGTCCCCGTCCGCGACCCTCTGGATCAGGGCGGTCAGGTCGTCGATTCTTTGCTTGCGGGTAGGCACGGTATTCCTCGGCTGGAGAGGGCGCGATTGTCCACGCACGCCATGACCGCCCGGTTTGGACACAAAAATGCCGATGCGCCGTTGGCGTCTGAAGCGGCGGGGACGGTTGCAGGAGTTCTCAGCCCACCGCCTTGATGCTGCCGGCCCGCGCCGCCTGCGCCACCATGGCGGCCAGCGCGCAGGAGGCCAGCCGCGCCGTCTCGCCGTCGGCCCGGCTGGTCAGCACGATGGGCACCTTGGCGCCCAGCACGATGCCGGCTGCGTAGGCGCCGGCCAGGAAGCTCAGGCTCTTGGCCAGCATGTTGCCGGCGTCCAGGTCCGGCACGATCAACACGTTGGCGACGCCCGCCACGGGCGAGACGATGCCCTTGATGCGCGCGGCCTCGGCATCGATGGCGTTGTCCATGGCCAGCGGGCCGTCCAGCACGGCGCCCGTGATCTGCCCTCGGTCGGCCATCTTGCACAGCGCGGCCGCGTCCAGCGTGGAGGGCACGCGCGGGTTCACGGTCTCCATGGCCGAGAGCAGGGCCACGCGCACGGCCGGAAAGCGCAGCGCGTGGGCCAGGTCGATCGCGTTCTGCACGATGTCGACCTTCTCCTCCAGCGTGGGCGCGATGTTGACGGCCGCATCGCTGATGACCAGCGGCTGCGCATGGCCCGGCACGTCCATCACGAAGCAGTGGCTGATGCGCCGGCCCGTGCGCAGCCCGCCCTCGCGCCGCACCACCGCGCCCATCAGCTCGTCGGTGTGCAGGCTGCCCTTCATGAGCGCGTCGGCGCGGCCCTCGTGCACCAGGGCCACGGCGGCCTCGGCCGCGGCATGGCTGTGCGGCGCGTCCACGCATTCGACGCCGGACAGGTCGGCGCCGAGTTCATGCGCGGCGGCGTCGATCTTCGTGCGCGGGCCGACCAGCAAGGGCGTGATCAGGCCGAGCCGGGCCGACTCCAGGGCGGCCTGCAGCGCCACGGCGTTGGTCGGGTGTACCACCGCCATGCGCAGCGGCGGCAGCGCGCGGGCGGCGGCGATCAGGCGGTCGTAATGGGGGTGGGTCGCCTGCGCCATGTCAGCGGCGCTTTCGGGCCATGGCGGGTTCGGTGCGGTTGCAGCGCAGGGGCAGCATGAAATCCTCCGTCAGGGATGCCGGGAGCCCGGCGCTCCCGCCGGGCCAGTGTAGGGCCCGGTCGCCGGCACCCTCGCGCCACGGCCACCCGCTGGACGCACCGCCGCCGACCGCCTGCGCCGCGGCCCTACCATGCCACGGGACCGAAGCTTGCATTTCCCGCGGACCATGAACTTCTTCAACAACGACGTCGCCACCTTCATCGAGGTGGTGCGCTGCGGCAGCGTGAGCCGGGCCGCCGAGAAGGTGGGCCAGACCCAGCCCGCCATCTCCAAGGCGATCCGGCGGCTGGAGCAGGAAGTCGGTGTGCCCCTGCTGGAGCGCGGCGCCAAGGGGGCGCGGCTGACCGGGGAGGGCCAGATGTTCCTGGAGACCGCACGGCGCTTCGAGGCCCAGCACTTCGAGCTCGTGCGCCTGGCCACCGACCTGCGCGCGCGCCACGCCGGCCTGCTGCGCCTGGGCATCACGAGCCCGGCCGCCGACAGCATCGCGGTGCGCGCGATCGCCGAGCTGGTGCGCCGGCGCCCCGCCATGCGGCTGCAGCTCGAGATCGGCAAGTCCGACCTGCTCCACGACCAGGTCGAGAACGGCGAGCTCGACCTGGCCGTCGTGCCCACCTACAGCGGCCAGGCGCTGAGCTGCACCAGGATCGACATCGGCGAGGACCGCATGCACGTGGTGGTGCGGGCCGACCACCCGCTGCTGCGCCTGGCCGCGCCCGCCATCCACGACCTCACGCCCTACGGCTGGGTCATGCCGTCGGCGCAGAGCGCGGCCCGGCGCCATGTGCTGGAGATCTTCGCGCGGCACGCGGCACCGCGCCCGCATGTCTGCGTGGAGGTCGAATACACCTCGGAGGCCGTGATGGGCGTGCTCATGGCCACCGACCTGCTCGCCCTCGTGCCGGCCTCGGCGCTGCGCAGCTGGCTCGGCCGTGTGCAGCCGCTGCCGCTGCGCGAGTTCGCCATCCAGCGCAGCCAGGTGCTGCTGTCGCACCCGCAGGCCCAGTGGACGCCGCTCATGGCGGCCTTCCGCCAGCTCGTGCTCGACCAGCGGCCCGCGCCACTGCCGTCGAGCGACCGATGATTCCCTGAGTTCATGCTTTTGCGCCCGCCAGGAATGCTGGCGGCGCGCATCTCGCATGAGGATGAAGCCTTCACGACTGTCCTGGGCTTCACATGTCTTCTCCGAACATCGTTCTGATCCTGGCCGACAACCTCGGCTGGGGCGAACTGGGCTGCTACGGCGGCGGCGCGCTGCGCGGCGCCCCCACACCGCGCATCGACGCACTGGCGCGCGAAGGCCTGCTGCTGCAGAACTTCAACGTGGAAAGCGACTGCGTGCCCACGCGCTCGGCGCTCATGACCGGCCGCCACCCGATCCGCACGGGCAGCCTGCAGTCCGTGCCGCCCGGCCTGCCGCAAGGCCTCACGCGCTGGGAGATCACGCTGGCGCAGCTGCTCGCGCAGCAGGGCTATGCCACGGCCCACTACGGCAAGTGGCACCTGGGCGACGTGGAGGGCCGCTACCCCTCGGACCGCGGCTTCGACCACTGGTACGGCATCCCGCGTACCACCGACGAAAGCCAGTTCACCTCCAGCATCGGCTACGACCCGACGGTGGCCGATCTGCCCTTCATCATGGAAGGCAAGGCCGGCGAGCCGACGCAGCAGGTCAAGCTCTACGACCTGGACGCGCGCCGCGGCATCGACGCCGAACTGGTGCAGCGCGCATGCACCTTCATGCAGCGCAACGTGGCGGCCGGCAAGCCCTTCTTCCTGTACTTCCCGATGGTGCACCTGCACTTCCCGACGCTGCCGCACGCCGACTTCGCGGGCCGCACCGGCCACGGCGACTTCGCCGATTCCATGGCCGAGATGGACCACCGCGTGGGCCAGGTCGTCGACGAGGTCGAGCGCCTGGGCATCGCGCAGGACACCTTGTTCATCTTCTGCAGCGACAACGGCCCCGAGTTCCGCCAGCCCTACCGCGGCACGGCCGGCCCCTGGCGCGGCACCTACCACACGGCCATGGAAGGCAGCCTGCGCGTGCCCTTCATCGCGCGCTGGCCCGGCCGCATCCAGCCCGGCCGCGTGAGCAACGAGATCGTGCACGTGACCGACCTCTTCACCACGCTGGCGCGGGTGGCCGGTGCCGCCTTGCCGGCCGACCGGCCCATCGACGGCGTGGACCAGCGCGACTTCCTGTTCGGCGCGCAGGACAGCAAGTCCGCGCGCGAGGGCTTCATCTTCTACATCAAGCAGGAGATGCGGGCCCTGAAGTGGCGCGACTGGAAGCTGCACTTCTACTGGGAGCCCGAGGTCAACGAGGGCAAGGGCAAGCTCGAATCGCCCTACCTGTTCAACCTCACGCGCGACCCCAAGGAGGAGAGCGACGTGCTGGTCTTCAACACATGGGTCATGGGCCCCATGCTGCGCATGGTCAAGGCCTTCAACGACAGCGCCGAACTGCACCCCCACACCCGGCCCGGCGCCAAAGACCCCGCCTGATTGATCCTGAACCATCCGGAGAACCGCCATGACCTTGCGTTCCGTCTTCACCCGCCGCGCCTTCGCCGGCTGCGCCCTCGCGCTCGCGGCACTCGCCGCGCACGCCGAAGCCCCCAAGCCCTGGCCCACGGCCAAGCCCATCACCTGGATCGTGGGCTTCGTGCCGGGCGGCTCGGTCGACGTGCTCACGCGCGCCGTGGCGCGCGTGGTGGCAGACCGGATCGGCCAGTCCATCGTCGTCGACAACCGGCCCGGCGCCTCGGGCGCGCTGGCGCTGCAGTACGCCGCGCGCGCCGGCAGCGACGGCTACACCCTGGTCACCGTGCCCGGCCCCGTGCTGCATGCGCAGCGCCAGCCCGAGATCGGCCGCGAGCTGGCGGCCGTGGCGCTGCTGTCGCAAGGCCCCATCGTCTTCGTGGGCGCGGCTGCGGGCACGCCGCCGCAGCTCAAGGACCTCATCGCCGCGATGAAGAAGGAGCCCGACCGCTGGAACTTCGCAAGCTCGGGCACCGGCACGGGCCAGCACCTGGCGGGCGAGCTCTTCAACACCATGGCCGGCACCCGCATGGTGCACGTGCCCTACAAGGGCGGCGGCCAGGCCGTGACCGACGTGGTGGGCGGCCAGGTCTCGCTGGGCATGCTGGGCGTGACGCCGGTGCTGGCGCAGATCAAGGCCGGCAAGCTGCGCGCCTATGCCGTCACCACGCCGTTCCGCATTCCCAGCCTGCCCGATGTGCCGACCATGGCCGAGGCCGGCCTCAAGGGCTACGACGCCACGCAGTTCTTCGTGGCCGCCGTGCCCGCGGGCACGGACGCCGCCGTGGTCGGCAAGCTGCACGCGGCCATCGCCGCGGCGCTGACCACGCCCGAGGTGAAGGCGGCGCTCGAGGCCGCGGGCCAGCTGCCCGGCAGCCTGAGCCCGGCGCAGACGCAGGACTTCGTGGTGCAGAGCCTGAGCAAGTTCAACGCGCTGGCCCACCGCAGCAACATCACCCTGCAATGAGCGCCAGGCCCGGCGCCCCGCGCCCCAACATCGTCTTCATCCTGGCCGACGACCTGGGCTATGCCGACCTGGGCTGCACGGGCGCGCGCGACGCCGAAGGCCGGCCCGCCGATGTCTCGCCGAACCTGGACCGCCTGGCCCGCGCGGGCATGCGCTTCACGCGCGGCTACGCCAACTCGGCCGTGTGCTCGCCCACGCGCTTCGCGCTGGCCACGGGGCGCTGGCAGTACCGGCTGCGCGGCGGCGCCGAGGAGCCCATCCCCACCGTGGCCGAGGACAAGGTGCTGGGCCTGCCGCCCGGGCACCCCAGCCTGGCCTCGCTGCTGGCCGCTGCGGGCTACACCACGGCGCTGTTCGGCAAGTGGCACCTGGGCTACCCGCCCCACTTCTCGCCCAGGCTGTCGGGCTACCAGCAGTTCTACGGCTTCCACGCGGGCGGCAACGACTACTTCGCGCACTGCAACCCGCGCGGCCAGCCCGACCTCTGGCAGGACGACACGCCCATCCGCGAAGAGGGCTACCTGACCGACCTGCTGAGCCGCAGGGCCGTGCGCTTCATCGACGAACAGCCGGCCGACCGGCCCTTCCTGCTGAGCCTGCACTACAGCGCGCCGCACTGGCCCTGGCTCACGCGCGACGACGCCGCCGAATCGCGCCGCATCGCCGGCGTGGGCAAGCACACCGACGGCGGTTCGCTCCAGACCTACCAGCGCATGGTGCACCACATGGACGAGGGCATCGGCTGGGTGCTGTACGCACTGGCGCGCCGCGGCATGGCCGACAACACGCTGGTGGTTTTCACGAGCGACAACGGCGGCGAGCGCTACGCCAACAACTGGCCGCTCGTGGGCCAGAAGATGGACCTGCTGGAAGGCGGCATCCGCGTGCCGCTGCTCGCGCGCTGGCCGCGCGTGATCGCGCCCGGCAGCGTGTGCGCCACGCCCAACCAGACCATGGACTGGACGGCCACCATGCTGGCCGCCGCCGGCGCCGCGCCGCACCCCGGCTACCCGCTGGACGGCGCGAGCCTGCTGCCGCTGCTGGCCGGCGATGCGGCCGCCGCGCAGCAGGGCGCCGAACGCCTGCTGTTCTGGCGCATGACGCACCGCGCCCAGAAGGTGGCGATGCGCGGGCGCTGGAAGTACCTCAGCGTGGACGGCCACGACTACCTGTTCGATCTGGACACCGACCCGCGCGAGCGCGCCAACCGCAAGGAGCGCGAACCCGCACAGTTCGCCGCGCTGCGCGAGGCCTGGGCGCAGTGGAATGCCACGCTGCCCGAGATCCCGGCCGAGGCCAGGGCCTACCTGGTGTTCACCGAGAAGCAGTTGCCGCGTGCGACGTTCTGAACGGCGCCGTCGCCGCGTTCAGGCCGGCTGCGCCGCGGCCGAGGCCGGCAGGCCGAATACGCGGTCGAAGCCC
This sequence comes from Pseudorhodoferax aquiterrae, assembly GCF_014652235.1. Lineage (GTDB taxonomy): Bacteria > Pseudomonadota > Gammaproteobacteria > Burkholderiales > Burkholderiaceae_C > Pseudorhodoferax > Pseudorhodoferax aquiterrae. The sequence goes on along the minus strand of NZ_BMYK01000014.1, from coordinate 101,949 downwards.
CAGTTGAAGACGAAGGTGTAGACCAGGAAGAACAGCAGCAGCGCCGCGTCGTAGAGCAGGGCCTCCCACAGGCCCACGCCCAGGTACCAGGCGAACACCGGCACCAGGATGAACGCGAGCCCGCCCTCGAAGCCCAGCGCATGGGCGATGCGCCGCTTGAGCGAGCGGCCGCGCACGGGCTGGCGCTTCTCCCAGGCCTCGAACAGCGTGTTGAACACCAGGTTCCAGGCGATGGCGATGGCCGAGGCGATGGTGGCCAGCACCGTGGACTGCCCCGCGCCCGCACCGGACATGGCGGCCAGGCCCACGCTGGCGCACAGGATGGCGATCCCTTCGTAGAGGGTGACGTAGACGATCTTGCGTTGAATGCCTTGCATGGCCGGCACTTTATGGCGCGCCGGCTGAAAGAAAAAGTCAACTCATGTCAGCGCAGCTGATAGATTGCGGCGATGGTGTTCACTTCCGACAACGTGCTGCTGTTCCTGGCCGTGCTCGACCAGGGTTCTTTTTCCGCCGCCGCCCGTTCGCTGGGCCGTGTGCCCTCGGCCGTCAGCATGGCCATCGCCAACCTGGAGGCCGAGCTGGCCATCCCGCTGTTCGACCGCAGCGGCCGCGAGCCCCAGCCCACGGCCGCCGCGCGCGCGCTGGAGCCGCAGGCCCGGCAGCTCGCGCAGCAGCTGCGCGCGCTCGACGCGCATGCGCTGGCCCTCACGCAGGGGCTGGAGGAGCGGCTCACTCTGGCCATCACGCCCGAACTGCTGTCGTCGCGCTGGACCGGCCCGCTGGCGCAGCTGGCGGCCGAGCATCCGTTGCTGGACGTGGAAGTGCTGGTCTCGCCCCAGGCCGATGCGCTGGCCATGCTGCACACCGGCCGCGCGCAGCTGGCCCTGGTGTTCGAGCGCCCGCGGCTGGACGGGCGCGAGGCCTTCCGCCAGGTCGGCAACGAGACGCTGCTGGCCGTGGTGGCGCCCGGCCATGGCTTGCTGGGCGAGGCCGATCAGCCGGGCGGCCTGGGCGCGCTGCAGCTGGCCAACACGCGCCAGATCGTGATCGCGGGCCGCGACGCCGGCGTGGCCGACCCGCGCGTGGTGTTCGGCCGCCACGTGTGGCACACCGACAGCCCCGAGGCCGCGATGAGCCTGCTCGAGGCCGGCCTGGGCTGGGGCTGGCTGCCGACCAGCCTGGTGCAGGAGCGGCTGGACCGGGAGCGGCTGGTGGCCTTGCCGCTCAAGACGCTGGACAACGGGATGGCGCTCTGCGTGGACGTGGTGTGGTCGCGGGAGAGGCCGTTGGGGTTGGGGGGGAGGGCCTTGGTGGAGGGGATGGCGGAAAGATCGAAAGTTAGTACATAACTATTTTGCGTATCCCGTGACGACTGGAACGGGCATCGCAATATCTACAAGCGCCCCCGCTTTGTCCTCTTTTAAATTAGTTTCTAGCGCTGATTTGACAATAGGCTGCAGCACAACGGGGTTCTCAGTTCGAAATATTGAATCTAACAGCCGACTTCCGGCCCCCACTACTTTCGCGAGTACAAGTAGCTGCTCCCTACAAGCGAGACTTTTCGACTTTACGGGATAGTTCAACGAGTGGTCAACCTCCCCCCAAATCTCTTCGAACAGGGTGCGGACTTGTATTTCGCAAACTAAGGGAGAACCTTCCTTGGGGCGGACCACATAGTGCAAGCTGGTATAGAAGGACTCTTTCACTTCGACGGCAACGCCCATTTCTTCAAAGAATCGCTTTGATTCTGGATCCCAGGTATACGCTTTCGGCGGCTCGTGCAAGACCCAGTCCTTCAGTACGTCAATTTTATGAATGATTGCCGCATGAATATTTTTGGCTTGCTCTTGGTGAATATGTAGAACACGCACCCCCGTTAAATCCGTAATTTCTTGCGAAAGATTATTTCCGTCTACATGTATGCCTTCCTCTTGCTTGCGGTTTATCTTCTCTCTCAAATGTTCTCTGTCCTTTACTCTTGACTTAACCGTGTGTAGCAGTGGAAATTTACCACCAACTAAGCTTGGATGAGTCGAGAGCCAATCCGCAATTGCCTTCATGAAAATTGTCAGTTCATGATTGAGGGCGTCGAAGCGGGTGAGGGCAGCGATGGAATTGTCGAGATTTTCCATTTGATGAATTAACCTAGAAAATTCACGCGTGAAAGAAAATCTTCTGCGAAAGTATGGTATTTGGTTTGTGTATCCTCGTAAGTCGATCGGTTTCCTCCGACCGTGCTCGCATCTGCTCCAGATGCTGTTCTGGGAACAAGCCACATTGGAGTGTTGTATCGCTGAGCCATTGCAGGCATGGTGTTATGCGTATGCATGATTGCCGTTTTTCCAATTGGATTGGTTAAAACGTCGTCAGGCAAGAGGTCTCGTATCTCTGGTTGAATATAGTTCCGAATTGCCCCCGGGATTTGCTGGGCAAAGTTGTAGTGCGCAGTCGCAAGATCCCATTCGCCGCCTGTGTATTTTTTGGCATTGAAAAGTGTGAAACCAAGAAGTTTCACGAAAGATGCGGGAAAGGCGGCTCGCTTGTCGGAGGAAAGCAAATGGTAAATGGTGTCAAATTGCTTCTTCCATGCCGTAAGTGCATTGCCGATATTCTTGATTCCATATAGTGAGAACATGTCTGGCATGCAGGGAATCATGAATCCATCAGCGGTCGAGATGAGCAACTTATTTAATGCTCCGAGGCTGGGCGATGTGTCCATAATCACAAATTCGTACCCGTACATCTTTGCGTAGTTGACTGCAATATCTCGGGCTTTTGTCATCGTCCTCACGGCAAGTGGGTCGCCTTGATACACATCACTCCAGCGACGCGATATGACATCTTCATACATATGCATCGTCAGTCGCCCCGGAATGAGGTGCAGATTAGATGCCAGTGCAAAGGGCGGGGAGAATGTTGTGAGGTCGGATAGTCCGTTTTCTGTCGGCTTTAGCAGAAAATGAATTGATCGCGGCGACTTCATTAGTTTCTCGAAATCTGCGGGAGGCATTTTCCCGTACGCCGCAGCGAAATCGTCAATGAAATCTTCCTCATCGTGCCAAACGCGTGCTAGCGTCGTTTCCCCAAGACCTAATATGGTGACGTTGCATTGAGGATCCATGTCAACTATCAGCGTCTTGTGCCCAAGCTCAGCTAGCGCATGTGCAAGATGGAAAGTCAATGTCGTTTTTCCGACTCCACCTTTATTGTTGAATATTGAGATAATCTTCATTTATATGCAATGGTAGAAGTTTGGTTGGGCCGCTCATTTAACAGCCTCAGTATCCTGTACATCATATATACTGTCTGTTATTTCGCTAAGCAGGCGATGATCTAGAAGTATTTGCATTACCGTTTTGGCGGTCTTGCTGCAGACTATTATTCTGCCCTCGGCGTCGAAATTGAGTCCATAATTTCGGGTGCCGTTCACCAATCTAACTCGCTCGGGAAATTCCTCTCGGAGATATACGGCCTTCTGCTGAATCACCGTGATTCTTCGAAGTTGCATGGCATTAGTTCCAACATATTCTTTCAGTGGAATTATGTCGGAAAATATTGAGGTGAATTTTGGATCGAGAGTAAGACTATCGAAATTCTTTTGATAGCTCTTTTTTTCAGACATTGTGCTTTCATAGGCACGCTTCGATTTGACGAGCACGGTTTCATTTATGCAATAAAAATCGAAGAACGAATCGAAAGAGAATGTCTCTTCAGGTGTTGCGGAGAGTTCGCCGTTCTTGAAAATAGCGTTAATTAGACTGCTGCGAACTCTTGGCTTCCAGTTGGGGGCAGTTCTGCGAACTGCATAAACGGTGCGTTCGCCGCTCTGAAACTTCACAAGATAACCCGCAGCGCCCTTAAGGTGCTTGAGTTCGGCATCTGTATTTTCGGCTTCGGGGGAATCAACTAGATTTAGTAGCGTAATAAGATTTTCGCTATCTTCAAGCGCGTGTACTAGGCAGCTCGCTTCGTTGTTCTGTGCAATTGCAGTGTACGCAAATTTTTCATTTGTGGCGTTGACTTCTCGTTTGATAGTTTCTTTAAACAGGGCCTCAATTGTTTCGTCAGTTCTGACGTGCCACGCTCGGAATTTAAGCCCTGTTGTACTCTTTTTGAAGACCCAGAGCTGGACAGTTGCGGAATCATAATCGAACGTTCTCCAAGCAGAAAAATCAGGCATTATCGGTTTCTCCGAGAGTAATGTAACTTCCTTGGATTTCTTGGCAGATATAGACTCCCGGCGGAATCAATGTTTTGCTCAAAATTTTGACACTGCGCTCGTGTTTTCCTGTCGATATTTTTGCCTCGTACAAGCTCCAGCCAAATATCAAGAGGATTGGATTCATTATTATTTGGCGTGCTTTGTATGTAATCAGGAAGAGCCAAATTAAGAACGCTGCCAATCCTGCAATTTTTCCGGGGGAGCTATAGTCAACCCCCATAAATGAAACGATATATGGGAAGCTGTAGCTTATAAGTTCCCCGGGAATTGGTTTCGACTCAACGACTTTTAAAGGATATTTGTAACGAATTTTTGAAATAACATAGAGCGTGAGAACCAAGCAAAATCCAGTTAAAAGTAGTCCGAAAGATGAAAGCGCTGGATGATTGAATTCTGGTAAAACGCATTCAGTGAGCTTCTTGCATAAATTAGACTCCCATGTTTTTTCGCTCACGTCCTGCAGCGCAAGTATTAGAGCTAAGGGGAAGTAAGATCCAAGAAAAATGAGGAAAGCCGGAACTGATTTGAACTGCATCTCTTTATTTCTTTATTGCTTCGGCTATAAGAGGTTTTCTCTTAATTCTTGTCATCAAACGAGCAATGCCTCATATTCTCGGTTTCGCAACGGAAGAAATTCGCGTTGAAATAAATGGCTCTTTTTTTACAAGATTGGAGCGATAAATTGCTCAGATCTTCTGCGCAGCACTGGTGCGGAGTCTTCTCCCTCGCGTACAGGGGGTCGATTCAGAAACCTTCTGAAACAATCCTAGAAGGGATTTGTACATCCACTGAAATCTCAGCGCATCCGTTTTCCTCCATTTGGTGGAAGTGGCACTTGCCAAGCGGCCTGTTGACACGTGGCGCCGGATGACCAAGGTGGAGCGAAGCCTCTGCGAGGCCCGCTAGCCCCACGACATTGCATGGCGCTGGCCGACACGCCCACGGTCCGGCAAGACAGCGTGTCCGCCGCGCCCGAGTCGGGAATGTGCTGGCCGAACTACGGACCTTGCAAATAGCCCATCGGGTAGTGGAACGGTGCAGGCATCAAGGTTGCTGTGCGGCCGGTGGCAGGCGCGTTCCCACTCCGGCGACGGGGTTGTCGGCTGGGGGCAGACCGCACAGGCAGGAGCCTGGCTCCGTGGTTTCCGACTCACCAAGAGGACGTACGGCCAGCCGGCGGCATCGGCTCCAGCGGATCGACGCGGCCCAGTGCAGGAAGCACACGGAGTCAGTGGACCAGCTAAACGGCGCTGCATGCCTTCGCGGCACCCTACACGCCCGCCGGCGCCGGCTTTGTGCACCTTGTGGTTTTTTTGAGCCACCCAGCATTCTCTTTCGTCCGCCTTGCAGACAGCTGCTGCGGCGGGAGCGCGCCGCTCCAGTTTCCGTTCGGGTGGCCGAACGTTGACGTGCGGGTCGTTCGGAAAACCGTCCATTGCGGGCTTCGTCGCGCGTCGCCATCGACCCGCCGGCCAGGGCCTCCGACCGGCCGGCCGGCTCCTTTGCACAGAAGCGGCGACCGCCCCTGTGCCTCGGCCATGCATGTGCCGGCGGCCCTCAGAGGTGCAAACGCAGCAGCCATTCCCCAACTCGCGGCAGCTCGTAAAGACCCGTGGCATCCCACGCAAATCGAGTTCTCACCGATGGCACGGATCGTGCGCTGCAAGCCACGAGGGTCTTGTCCTCTAGAAGGGCTGCATGCGCGCACCGGCCTTGCGTGGCATGTCCGCTGCGCGTGGCAGCCCGCCAAGTCCAACGTCAATTGAGGGATCAGGGATGTACCAGGAAATCCGCAGCCATGGCACACGGCGCACAGCGCGCGCACGGCGCCCACGCGCCACGCCACCGGCGCTGAAAAACATGCACGTGCAGCTGGCCTGCCTGTCGCTGCTGGCCTTGCTGGCCGCACCGGCCGGCGCCAACCAGTGGTCCTACCCCGGCGACCCCGGCTTCGTCGCCCGCAGCGCGGCCGAAGTGCCCGGCGCCAAGGCCAGCTGGGAGACGCCCGAGTACGGCACCTACTTCGGCACGCTGGGCAGTGGCACGGCCATCACGGCCCCGTGGCAGCTCGTCGCCGTCAACGCGTCCACGGCCTACGCGCTGGGCTACTACGGCCAGGGCGTCACGCTGGGCATGATGGATTCGGGCTACCGCACCACGCACCAGGGCTTCCAGACCACCATGATCGCGCCGGTGCGGGCCGGCGGCGTCTATGCCACCTCGGGCTTCGGCTACCGCAGCACGCCCACGCCGGGCAACCCGTTCACGGCCGGCGAGGCCTTCGTGGTCGATGGCGACCAGGCGCGCACCAGCGACTACTCGCACGGCACCGGCATGCTGGGCGTGACCTCCGGCATCCGCGACGGCCTGGACCAGCACGGCATCGCCTTCGCCTCGAAGATGGTCGTGGCCAAGACCGGCGGCTCCGACACGCAGTCGCACGGCCCCTTCCACGACTACGTGTACTGGTACACGGCCAACAAGGCCCTGGTGGATGCTGGCGCCCAGGTGATCAACAGCAGCTGGGGCTCCTATGTCCAGACCTTGAACCGCACGCAGTTCGACGCGTCGGGCAACGACCTGGGCGCCAACGGCAACCTGGCCAATGCGTACCAGATCGCCGGCAAGGACAGCGCCAACCCCGCCGCGATGGCGACCATGATCCCGAACGAGACCTTCAAGGATCTGGAGTACCAGTACTTCTTCACCAAGAAGACCTACTCGGCCGGCGGCATCCAGTACAACCCGGCCTACCCGGGGCGCTCGTTCATGGACGCGATCTGGGAGGCCATCAAGGTCACCGGCACCGTCAACGTGCGCTCGGCCGGCAACAACGACTGGAGCAACCCGTACTTCCGCCCCGCGTACCCGCTGTTCAACCCGCTGGCGGAGAACCAGTTCGTGGCCGTGGGCGGCGTGCAGCCGCCGACGGCGGCCAACCCGGAATACACCAAGCAGTTCGGCTACAACGAGGCGGGGCTGGCCAAGTGGTGGTCCGTGTCCACCCCGTCGAACAGCGTGCGCACTACGAGCAGCGCGGGCGACACCAACTACTCCAACTCCAGCGGCACCTCGCCGGCCACGCCGGTCGCCACCGCGGTGATGGGTGTGCTGCTCTCGCGCTTCCCGAACATGGACGCCAAGCAGGTGCGTGACGTGATGCTGACCACGGCCAACAACCGCATGTCCGACGGCGTGCGCTTCCTGGGCACGGGCCAGACCTCGCCCACCGGCGCCTCCATCGCCTGGACCGCACCCGACGGCCTGCCGGACGAGCGCTGGGGCTGGGGCATTCCCGATCTGGCCAAGGGCGTGCACGGCCCGCGTCAGTTCCTGGCCCCCATGGTCTACGCCATGAACAAGGCCCCGCTGGACGTCTGGTCCAACGACATCGGCCAGGTCGCGGTCAAGCAGCGCGAGCAGGAAGACCGCCAGTGGCTGGCCAGCTACAAGCAGCAGGGCATCGCGCTGGCCGGCCCCTTCGGCCCCAACGTGCTGAACCAGAACGGCACGCTGAGCCCGCAGGCCTTCATGGTCCAGGGCCTGCTGAACGACCCGGCCATCCAGGCCATCACCAACGGCCGGCCCGAGACCTACGACAAGATCCCCTATGCGAATGCGGTGGCCTGGCGCAAGGAGTGGATGGACGCGCGCGCGGACTACATCCAGAGCAAGATCGACCGCGGCCAGTACACGGCCTCGCTGACCAAGACCGGCAGCGGCACGCTGATCCTCACGGGCAACAACAGCTATGCGGGCGGCTCGACGGTGGCGGGCGGCAAGCTGTCGGTGGTCGGCACCAACGGCTCGGGCGTGACGGTCACCAGCGGCGGCACGCTGGGCGGCACGGGCACGGTGGCGGGCGCCATCGTCGTCATGAGCGGCGGCGTGCTGGCGCCGGGCGTCACCGCGGCCGAGGCCGCGGGCGTCACCGCCGTGGTGGCCGATGTGACGGTGGCCGCGGGCGATGTGCTGCGTGCGACCACGGCCAAGATCGGCCTGGGCGGCGCGTTCGCCGCCACGCTCAAGGGCGGCGGCGTGTCCTCGCGCCTGGTGGCTTCGGGCAGCGTGGCGCTGGGCGGCAGCCTGAGCCTGTCGGCGGCGGTGGCGCCGAACGCGGGCGAGAGCTATACGCTGATCCAGGCCAGCAGCATCCTCGGCACCTTCGCAGGCCTGCCCGAGGGCGCCAGCTTCCCGTCGGGCGGGCGGCAGTTCCGCATCTCCTACCAGGGCGGCCGCGTGACGGTCACCGCGGTGTGATGGCGCGCCGCACCCGTTTTGTTTGTCTACTGAAGGAAATGAGCATGAAAAAAATCGGTTCGTCGATCGCAGGCCTCGCGCTGGCCGCCACGGCGGTGTTTGCGGCCCCGGCGCAGGCCAACCTCGTCACCAACGGCGGGTTCGAGACCGGCGATTTCTCCGGCTGGACGCAGACCGGTGAGTCCGACTTCAACGGCGTGCAGTGCGCCGGGCCCGGCGCCAGCGTGTATGCGGGCAATTGCAGCGCCTACTTCGGCCCCTTCTCGTCGCAGGGCGGGATCGCGCAGACCATCGATGTCGGCAGCATCGGCAAGACCTGGACCTTGGCGTTCGCGTTCATGCCCGATGGCGGCATGCCGAGCAGCTTCACGGTGAGCTTCGGCGGCAAGACGCTGCTGTCGATCACCGATCCCGTGGCCAGCGACTACGTGGTCTACCAGTTCAGCGGCCTCACCACGGCGGAGAACATGACGCTGAGCTTCGACTTCTTCGACCCGGTCGGCTTCCTGTCGCTGGACGAGGTCACGGTGACGTCCGTGCCCGAGCCCGCGACGACCGCCCTGATGGGCGCGGCGCTGGCGGGCCTGCTGCTGATGCGCCGGCGCAAGGCAAGCTGAGGCGTTGGGTCGTCCGGTTGTCCGTCACGCCCATGGCGGCGGCTGGCGGCGCCGTGGCCTTCAGGCGCTGCCGAACAGCGTCTCCAGCGCGCGCGCCGTCATCGGCCGATGCTTGCGGCGGCGACGGTGACCGGCATGGACGGCGATCATGTGAAAGCCTTCTTTCATGGACTCGCTTCAAATTAAAGAATGCTTTAATTTGACCCTGCCCATCGCAAAGCTTGCTTTCCATGCCCCGTATCACCGGCACTTACGCGATCACAACGACCTTGGGTGAGGTTGTGCGCGCTTTTGTGCCGCAGCCTCTGCCGCCAGCGGATCCGCCACTGGCGCCAAACTGTTTCATCGACCAGAGCCGGCACGCGGAGCTCGCCCTTGCGCGGCTCGCCGGGGTGTCGGGCCTCGTGCCGTCGGTCGACTGGTTGCTCTACAGCGCCATCCGCAAGGAGGCCTTGCTTACTTCGCAGATCGAGGGCACGCAGGCCACGCTGACCGACCTGTTCGACGAGGAGGCGGGCCTCAAGATCGGCAACACCGACGATGTGGAGGAGGTCACCAACTACCTGCGCGCCTTCCGCTGGGTGCAGGGGCAACTGCGCGATCCGCAGGGCCTGCCGGTCAGTGTGCGGCTGTTGTGCGAGGCGCACCGGCTGCTGCTCGACGGCGCGCGCGGTGCCGGCAAGCAGCCCGGCGAACTGCGCCGTTCGCAGAACTGGATCGGCGGCACGCGGCCGGGCAACGCGGCCTTCGTGCCGCCCCCGCCCGAGCAGGTTGCGGCGCTGCTCGCAGACCTGGAACGCTTTGTCCATGCGCCGACGCCAGACCTGCCGCCGCTGGCGCGCATTGCGCTGGTCCATGCGCAGTTCGAGACCATCCATCCCTTTCTGGACGGCAACGGGCGCATCGGGCGGCTGCTGATCGCAGCGCTGCTGGAGCACTGGGGGCTGCTGCAGCAGCCTCTGATGTACCTGAGCGGCTACCTCCAGCGGCACCAGGCCGAGTACTACCGGCGTCTGTCGGCCGTTCGCAGTGAGGGCGACTGGGAGGGCTGGGTGGCGTTCTTCCTGGAGGGCGTGGCCGTGGCAGCGGCCGAGGCTGAGCGCAACATCATCGACGTGGCCAGCCTGATCGCCGCAGACCGCAGGCGGCTGCTGGCTTCGCCGCAGGCCGGGTCGGCCAGCTACCGGCTGTTCGAGTTGCTGCCGATGATGCCGCGCTTCAGCGTGGAACATGTGCGCCAGCGGCTGGAGACGACGGTTCCCACCGCCAGCGCCGCGGTGCGGCAGCTCGAGGCGCTGGGCATCGTGACCGAACTCACGGGGCAGAAGAAGAACCGCGTTTATGGCTACCAGGCCTATGTGGACCTGCTGTCTGCGTGAGGCTCTGCGGCCTCAGAAGCTGCCGAACAGCGTCCCCAGCGTGATGACCGTCACCAGCGCCGCCAGCGGGAACACCATCGTCACGGCCGCGACGTTCAGGTACGACTGCCGGTGCGTGAGCTTGCAGATCGCCAGCAGCGTGATGATGGCCCCGCAGTGCGGCAGCGTGTCCATGCCGCCGGCCGCCATCACGGCCACGCGGTGCAGCAGTTCGGCGCTGATGCCGGCCTCCTGCGCCATGCGCAGGTAGTCCGCGCCCAGCGCCTCCAGCGCGATGCTGAGGCCGCCCGAGGATGAGCCCGTGATGCCGGCCAGGATGTTCATGGCGATGGCCTCGGAGATCAGCGGGTTGTTGGGCGAGACGTTGAGCACCGCCTGCTTGATGATGGCAAAGCCCGCCAGGCCGGCGACCACGGCGCCGTAGCCCACCTCCGATGCGGTGTTGAACAGCGGCAGCATGAAGCCGAACACGCCCTTGTTGACGCTGGTCTTGAGGTCCGCCCAATGGCCCAGGCGCATCAGCACGAGCAGCGTGCAGGCGGCGGCCAGCGCCACGATCAGCGACCACAGGCCGGTGCTGGTGGCGGTGTTCAGATTCGGGAAGGCCTCGCGCATGAATCCGAGGTCCATGCCCGGGAACACGATGTAGGTGAACAGCGCGTTGATGCCCACGACCAGCAGCAGCGGCAGCAGGGCCTGCCAGACCGGCATGTCGGCCGTGCTGATGGCCGCGTCGGCGGGCGCGGTGGCCTGCTCGTCCTCATGCTCGCCATAGCCTTCGCCGGCCCGGCGCGCCGCCGCCACGCGCGACTGCAGCCACCACAGGCCGCCGCTCAGCATGATGGCGGCGGCGATCAGGCCCAGGCCTGGCGCGGCGAAGCCGTTGGTGCCGAAGTACTTGACCGGGATGGCGTTGATGATGGCCGGCGTGCCGGGCAGGGCGGTCATCGTGAAGGTGAACGAACCCAGCGCAATGGCCGCCGGGATCAGCCGCTTGGGAATCTGCGCCGTGCGGAACAGATCCTTGGCGATGGGGTAGACCGCGAAGGCCACGACGAACAGCGAAACGCCGCCATAGGTCAACAGCGCGCAGGCCGCCACCACGACGACCACCGCATGGCGCTGGCCGACCACGCGCACGATCCAGCTGGAGAGCGTGTGGGCCGCGCCCGAGTCGGCGATGAGCTGGCCGAACAGCGCACCCAGCAGGAAAATCGGCAGAAAGGCCATCGCGTAGTTGGCCAGCGCGGGCATGAAGGTGCTGGTGTAAATCGGCAACAGCAGCGCGGCATCGCCAGACAGCAGCACGGCCAGCGCGGCCATCAACGGTGCCAGCAGCAGCACCGTGACCCCGCGGTACGCGAAGAACATCAACAACAACAACGACACCACGATCGCCAACATACCTGCCATGCCTGGGGCTCCCTTGTGCAACAGCGGCGCACTGTAGCAAGTGGGCAGGTGTCTGCTGGTGGCCCAGGGGCATCGCAGGAGCCGGGCGAGGCACTGGCCGACGCTGGCCTCGGCGGCGGCTGGCAGCTACAAGGCGCGCGGGCGCGCAGCCACTGGCTCAACGTCTGACGGCCTGATGCTGTGCCAGCCGGCGCCGCGGGCATGGTCAGGCTTCTACAACGCTGGTGGACGGGCCGCCTGTTGCCGGCCCGCCGGCAAGACAGCAGGAGAACACCATGCCCGAAACCCCGACCCCGATCACCCCACCCAGCCCGCCCGACGCGGCCGACGCCGATCTCGCGGCCCAGGCCCGCCCGGGCTACGGCGTGCCTTCCCAAGACCCGCGGCCCGGTGCGCAGCTGCCGCAGCTCCCGGCCGAGGCCACGCGCGAGGCCGGCAGCACGCTCGCTGGCGGCGGCGTGCTGGCCGGAGCCGCGGCGGGTGCCGCCGTCGGCGCGGTCGTGGGCGGCCCCGCGGGCGTGGTCGTGGGCGGCGCCATTGGCGGCGTCGCCGGTGCGGTGGGCGGCGCAGCGGCCGGCAAGGCCGTGGCCGGCAGGCCCGTGGGCCTGCACATCGAGGACAGCGGCGGCAATGGCCGCCCGGTGGTGTTGATCCACGGCTGGCCGCTGTCCGCCCAGGCCTGGCAGGCCCAGGTGCCGCTGCTGGCCGCTGCCGGCTACCGCGTCGTGGCCTACGACCGGCGCGGCTTCGGCCGCTCGGCCAAGCCCGCCAGCGGCTATGGCTACGACCAGCTGGCCGACGACCTGGCCCAGGTGCTGGACGAATGCGGCCTGCAGCAGGGCGTGACGCTGGTCGGCTTCTCCATGGGCGGCGGCGAGGTGGCGCGCTATGTCGCGCGCCATGGCCAGGCCCGCCTGCGCAGCGTGGTGTTCGCCGCAGCCGTGCCGCCCTTCATGATGCAGGGCCGGGGCAACCCCGAGGGCCCGCTCACGCCCGAGAAGGCCCAGGAGATGAAGCAGGGCCTGGAGCGGGACCGCGATGCCTTCTTCGAGCAGTTCACGCGCGACTTCTTCTCGGCCAGCGGGCGGCTCATGGTCAGCGAGCAGCAGCGCGCCGAAGCGGTGGCGCTGTGCCGCCAGTCCGACCAGCAGGCTGCGCTGGCCTGCATGGAATCCTTCGGCACCACCGACTTCCGCGACGACCTCGCCAAGCTCACCGTGCCCACGCTGGTGCTGCACGGCGATGCCGACGGCATCGTGCCTGTGGAAGGCTCGGGCCTGCGCACGCACCGCGCCGTGCCGCACAGCAAGCTGGTGACGGTGCCCGGCGCACCGCACGGGCTCAACACCTCGCACCCGCGCGAGTTCAACGACGCCCTGATCGCCTTCCTGCGCGAAGGCTGAGAACGCGGCGCCACCGCGTCCGCCCCATCCGTCCATCGGTTGGAGGAGGAAGCCGGCACACGGCTGCGGTACGCTGCGCGCAGCCCAGCCGGGCGGCCACGGGAGGGACCATGGTGCAGTGTCTTCGCTCCGACAGGATGCGGCGGTTCTTGCAACTGCTCTGTGTGGGGACAGCGGCGCTGGCCGCCGTCGGCGCGGTGGCCGATGCGGCCGGCCCCGTGCCCGGGCCGCCCGCCTGCCAGGCCGCGCCGCCGCGCCCCGCCGCCCGGCCCCCGGCTGCGCCTGCGGCCAAGGCCACGCCGCTGCAGTTGCAGAACTTCGTCTACTGCAGTCCGGCGCCCGTGCCGGTCGCCCCGGCCAGCGCCACGGCCAGCGCCACGGCGCCACCGTCCGTGTGCCCGCCACCGGCGCCGGTCGAGAAGTGCACGGTCGATCCCGCGAACCTGCCGACCTCGGTGGAAATCAACCTCGGCAAGGGCATCGGCCTGAAGTTCCAGTCCGCTGGGTGGCTGGCCTGGGTGCTCACGGGGCTGTGCGTGTTGGCGGCGCTTGCCGCGCTGGTGCAGGTGCTGCGGTCCGGGCAGCCCACGCCGGCCGCAGGCGGCGCGGCGCCGGCCCGCGGCTGGGCGTGGCTGGCGGCATTGCTCGCGCTGGTGCTGGGCCTGTTGCTGGGCCTGGCGCTGGCACCTGGGCCCCAGCTGACCGAGGCGCAGTTGCGCGAGCTGCAGGCCTCGCCGCAGTTCAAGGCCGCCATGGTGGAACTGGTGGAGGCCAAGGCCGAAGCGGCCCGGCTGCGCGAGCGCGTGGCGGCGCTCGAGCTGGCGGCGCGCCCTGCCGTACCCGTGGTGCCGCCCGCGCCGACGCCGGCGGAACAGCGCACGGGCGGCTACGACCCGCTCAGCCTGGTGCTGGGCGCGGCGCTCGCCGCGGCCATGGGGCTGGCGTGGTTCACCCGCTGGGTGCAGGACAACGCGCAGATGCGTGCGGTGCTGCAAGCCATCGGTGCGGCGGTGGCGGCGGCTGGGGTGGGGCGGACGGCGCCCGAGCCGGTGCCGCCCTCGGCCGAGACGCTCGCCTTGGCGACGGTGCGGCGCCTGCTGGGCGGTCGCTGGCGCGTGCCCGGCGAGAGCCTCTGAGCGCGGCCTGCGGCCTTCCAATCTGGCAAGGACCGTGGGGCCATGGCCGCACCGAGCGCCCAGGCCGCCTAGACTGCGCGCCCATGCCTTCCCACCACGCCCGCCCGCAAGCCGACCGGCCCTGCCGCGCGCGCAGCGTGCTGGCCCGGTGCGCCGCTCCGCGCCGAACCGCCGGCCATTCCTGAGCCCGGCGGTCCGCACCAGAAGCACTTCCCCTTCCTCGCTGCCGATCGCCGGGCCCCCACCGCCCCAAGGCCCTGGTGCGTCCGCGCGCCGGGGGTGGTCGTTGCGTTCGCACCCTGTGCGATGAAGGAGTTCCCATGCAGTTGCGGCAGATCCTTGCCGTTGTCGACGCGTCCGCCGCCGGTGTGCAGGCGGGCTGGCGCGCTGCGCGCCTGGCCTGGGCGCATGGCGCCACGCTGAGCCTGGTGGCGCCGATGGCGCTGCCCGACAGCCACCCCGCCTCGCGGCACGGCCCCAGTGCGCCGCCCGTGCGCATGCGCGCGGCGCTGGCCGATCTGGCCGGCAGCATGGCCGCCGCCATCGGCATCCGGCCGGCGGTGGCGGTCGATCTGGAAGGCGAGGGCGGTGCGCTGTTGCGCCAGCAGGTGCGCACGGCCAGCCTGGTGGTCGTGCCGGTGTCGGCCGGTCCGGCGGGGGCGGCAGGGTGGTGGCAGGACAACCTGGCCGAGCGCTTGCTGCGCGAGGCGGGCGTGCCGGTCCTGCTGGTGCGGCGCCCGGCCGGCACGGCGCACCGCTGCGCGCTGGTGGCCACGGGCCCGGACGCCGAGGCCGCCGGGCCCTTGCTGCACGCGGCCGGCTGGCTGTGCCGGCCTGGCGCGGTGCTGGCCTGCCATGTGCTGGACCCGACGATCCAGCGCCATCTGCATGCGGCCGACCTGCCGCTGGCCACCGTGCAGTCGTGGATGGAAACCGCCCGGCGGCGCGCCGAGCTGGCCCTGGGCCAGCAGCTCGTGCAGGCCGGGTTGCCCGCGGGCCAGGCGCTGGTGCTGCAGGGCCCGGCGCTCGCGCGGCTGCTGCATGCGCAGCACAGCCGCGCAGCCTCGCTGCTGGTCGTGGGCAAGCCGCGGCGCAGCCGCTGGGCCGACCTGTTGCGGCCGGCACTGGCGCGGCAGCTGGCCGCGCGCGTGGCCAGCGACGTGCTGTGGCTGCCCACGCCGGAGCCCGGCGCGCGGGTGGCGCGCGCGCGCCTGGACGCGGCGCAAGGCGCAGCCTGGCCCGCCCCGCCCGGCGGTGCGTCCGTGCTCGCACCGCAGCCTGCCGACGCCAGGCCGCTGCCATGAGCGCCGCGCTGGCATGGCCGGCCGCGCCCATGGCCGCAGCGCCGCTGCCCGGCGCCCTCGGACGGCTGGGCCGCTGCCTGGCGCCGTGGACCTTTCTGCGCATCGACGTGGACCGGCCGCTGGACGGCCTGGCGCGCGAACTGCAAGGCCTGCACGGGCGCCTGGCCGACGGCACGCTGCAAGCCACCAGCCTGCTGTTGCCCGGCCCCATGCCGGGGCTGCGGCTGTGGCACCGGCAGGCCGATGGCGAGCACTACGTCTACGTGGAGGACATGGCGGCCGGCTGCCTGGCCGGCACCACGGTGCTGAACCGGCTCGTGGAAGTGGGCCGCGCCGTGGACCCGCATGTGCGCTCGCCGCATTCGCGCTACCTGCCGGCCTACCAGCGCCGCGGCATCGCCTCGGCCGTCTACGCCTGGGCGCTGGACAGCGGCATCTGCCTGGTCAGCGGTGCGCGCCAGTCGCCCGGCGCGCACGCGCTCTGGCAGGCGCTGGGGCGGCGCTACGGCCTGGGCTACGTGCAGGTGGCGGGCCGGCGCCTGCGCTGGCTGGGCACGCACATGGCGCCGGCGCTGGCCGACGCGCTGGACGTGCGGCTCATGCTGTGGAGCGGCGCGCGCGAGCGGCTGCGCTGGCTGGACGGCCCGGCGCGGACCTGAAATCCACCGGCCGCGATTCGCGCCGGCCGGCCCGGCCGACGAAATGCGAATGCCTAGTACCAGCGTCGGCTGGCGAGGGGCAGTGCCTGGCGCATCGAAAAACCACGTGGCGCGGGCGGCTAGGGCCGGTAATTCAATTTGTAAGACAAATCCTTCTTTTTTTGTAAGCAGCGCAGGGGCGAGGCCGGCGGGGTGCCCGGCGGCTTATAGTCGCGCCGCCCCCCGAAAAGGTAACCAATGAAATTCCGTGTAAAAAACCTTTGCCGCAGCCTGCTGGTCGTGATCGGAATCGGGGTGACCCAGATTTCCTGGGCCGGGCGCGCCAATTACCAGGAGCTGTATGTCTTCGGCGACAGCCTGTCGGACACGGGAAATTCCCTGGTCGCGACGACGGCGCAGCAAATGGTGCCCGCATTGCCGCCATCGCGCTCGCCGTATGCATCGTATTGGCAGGGGCGTTATACCAACGGGCCGGTCGCTGTCGAATATCTCTGGGATTTGATGAACCGCAAGAACGGGTCTGAACTGACCCCGTCCTTGGTTCTGGACAGCCGCGTGAAGAAATCCGGTGTCAGTTTCGCGTTCGGCGGCTCCACCACCGGAATCAGTTCGCACTCGCCCCTGGGTTTCACCGTGCCTGGCTTGCTGGGCCAGGTCCAGATGTTCGACACGCTGCTGGCCGGCAAGAAGGCGCCGGCCAATGCGCTGTACGTGGTCTGGAGCGGATCGAACGACTATCTGCAGGGTCTGACGAGCAGCCCCTCGGCGGTGGTGAGCAATGTGGTCACGGCGGTGCGGCAGCTCTATGGCATGGGCGCGCGTGCGTTCCTGGTGCCCAACCTGGCTGACATGGGACTTGCGCCGTTCGTCCAGGTCCAGAATGCCGGCCCGGCCTTCACGCAGCTGAGCCAGGCGCACAACGCGCTGTTGCAAAGCACCCTGGCCCGGCTGGCCCGCGAGCTGCCGGCCGCGCGCATCGTGTCGCTTGACGTCTTCGCGCTCGGGGCCACGGTGGTCGGCAGCGGGCAGGTGGTGACGGATTTGCCGGCGCTGGAATATCTGGCGCCCGGCAGCGGCGCGGCAGATTGCCTGTTCCGCAATCCCGCGACCTGCGTCGACGTGAATTTCCAGGCGTTCTTGCCCCCATTTTTGTTCTGGGACGTGCTGCATCCCACCACGCAGGTGCACGGCGTGATTGGCAGTGCCATGTACCGGGCTTTGCAAAAGCAGAATTGAATACCGCGGGCTCGCGGAGATTCCCGGGTTTGGACTTGAAATTCTGGACGATTTCGCCATGGACCATGTGCAGCAAATCAGAATCTCGTGCGATGCCAATTCGTTGCACGTCGGCCAGCGTCGTTTCGATTGCGAATGGATGGAAGGTTCGCAAATGAACCGGTGGCTTTTGCGCGAGCGGCTGGCACAGGCCCTGGCCGCGCACGGACCGCATTCGCATTGGCTGGAAACCCGGCTCAAAAGCGAGGCCGCGCGAGCGATTTCCGCGTAACGGGTTGGCCGGCCCTTGTTTCAAACGGTATCGGCACCCCATGATTTCGATAACCCGGAGCAGAAAATGAAATTGGTGAAATCAGGTCTTCTTGCCGCAGCGGCCTTTTCAGCCCTGCCGGCATTCGCATCGCAGGTGATGCAGTGGGATTACGTGGTCGACAGTGCCTTCAACGCGGCCGCGACCACGTTCTCGTCCGGACGCGCGTCTAGCAACGGCACGGTGGCTCCGTCCAACCTGCAGATCAGCTGGGGCGCGGCGAACGGCAGCGTGGGCGTGAACCGCAGTGCGCTGGAGATCTCGGCCACGCCCAGCAGCGGCGTGCTGGTGACCGACGGCGCTTCGCAGCTCGCGAACACCTACACCCATGTCAACAATGGCAACCTCGGCCGCAACAGCGTCTCGCTGCTGACCACGCAGATCGACGCGCAGCTGCAGCTGCGTCCCAGCGGCTCGGGCCTGCCCTACGCCTCCTACCTGGCGAGCTACACCATCAACTTCGCGGAGACGCCCAACACGCCCGGCACCTGCGTGGTGCAAAGCGCGGTCGCCTGCGACGACATCTTCGTGATCTCCGGTTCGCTGAACGAGGCCTTCGTCTACGACGGCTTCGAGTACTTCGTGAGCTTCTTCGCGGCACCCGCGCTGAACACCCTGGACGACGCCGTTTGCGCGGCTGCCGGCGCGGGTTCGGGCTGCATCGGCTTCACCACGCAGGAGTTCATGTCGACGGCCGTGAACTTCAACCTGGCGATCACGAGCCGGGCGATCGAAGTGCCGGAACCCGGTTCGATCGCCTTGCTGGGCGCGGGCCTGCTCGGGCTGGTCGGCCTGCGCCGCCGCGCGCCGCGCGCCTAAGCCGCGAGCGAGGCTTCGAGCGCGTGCACCAGCTCGGTCAGCGCGCTGCCCAGTGCCAGCACCGTGCGTGAGGGCAGCGGCTGCGGCGCCAGCACGCCGCAGTTCAGCACGAAGCGGATCGCGTCCACGGGCTGCGTGAAGGGCACGGCCACGGCCTCGATCTCGGGCCGGAAATCGCGCGAGCTGCAGTGGCCGTGGCGCGCGAACTGCGCCATGGCGCGCTCCACCACGCCCGCATGCCGGCGCGCCGCGGCCGGGTCGCGCACGGCGATCTCGTTGAGCACGGCGCGGCGTTCGGCCGGGCGCGCGCCGCACAGCCAGGCGCGGCCCATGGCCGTGGCCAGCATGGGCATCACGGCGCCGGTGTCGGGCGGCAGCAGCCGGCCGTCGGTGCGCCAGGCGGTCTGCACGTAGACCATGCCGGCCTGGTGGCGCAGGCCCAGCGAGACCGCGCCGCCGATCTTCTGCGACAGCGCCAGCATGCCCGGCCGCGCCAGCGCGCGCAGCCGCAGGCCGGCCAGCATGGGGTAGGCGATGGCCACGGTGCCCGCACCCAGGCGGTAGCCGCTGCTGCCCAGCGGGTCGCGCCGTAACAGTCCCAGCTGCACCAGCGTGTAGGTGAGCCGCACCACGGTCTGCGGTGACAGGCCGAGCCGCCGCGCGAGCTGGGCATTGCCCAGCACCTCGTCGCCGGGCTCGAAGCAGGCCAGCAGGTCCAGGCCGCGCGCCAGCGTCTGCGCCGCGGCATGGGCAGCGTCCTCGCCGGCACGCCGCCGCGCTGGTGCTGGCGCCGGCGGCGCTGGCCAGGGGGCGGGCGGCGCAGCGCCGCTGGATTCGGCCCGCCATTCCTGCTCGATGCGCCGGGCCAGGGCCAGCAGCCGCGGCGCGACAAGGCCGGCCAGCTCGCCCGGTGCCAGGCGCCGGGCCGGCAGGCCGCAGTTGAGCACCAGGCGCTCGCCGCCCAGGCGCACATCCAGCGGCACGGCCACGGCGTGCACCCCGCTGTGGAAATGGCCGGGCGAGAAGCACAGGCCGCGGTGCGCGAAATCGCGACCGGCCTGGGCCAGCGCAGGCGCCCAGGCCGCCAGCTGGGCTGGCGCGTGCGCGCGCAGCGCGGCCAGCGCCTCGGCGCGCTCCCCGGGCGCGGCGCTGGCCAGCCAGGCGCGGCCGACGGCACTGGCCAGCAGCGGCAGGGTGGCGCCCACGTCGGGCAGGAAGGCCGAAGGCTGGTGCCAGCGGCAGGTCTCCACGTAGACCATCTGGTGGTGCTTGCGCATGGCCAGCGACACCGCGCCGCCGAGTTCCTCGGCCAGCAGGCCCATGGGCAGCCGCGCGAGCCGGCGCACCCCCAGGCTGGCCAGCAGCGGGTAGCCCAGCGTGAGCGCAGTGCTGCCCAGCCGGTAGCGCCGCGTGCCGGCGTCGAACAGCAGCAGTCCCCGCGCGAGCAGCAATGTGCTCAGGCGCGAGACGCTGGCCTTGGACAGACCGGTGCGCTCGGCCAGCTGCTTGTTGGACAGGCCGGCCGGCGCGTCGGCGAATGCGTCGAGCAGCGCCAGGCCGTGGGCGAGGCTGCTGGCGTAGCGGGGATCGGTGGCGGCGGGCACGCGTTCAATATAGCGAAACAAGGATTGGCGCCGGATGGTGGCCCACCTAAGCTGCGCGCCGGATCGACCCCGAACGACAGGAGACCCCGGATGCGAACGAACGACTGTGCAGCGCTGCACGAGGCGGCCCCATGAGCCCGGCGAGCCGCCACGCCACGTCAGGCCCGCTGAGCGGCCTGCGCATCCTGGACATGGCCACCGTGGTGGCCGCCCCGTTCGGCGCCACGCTGTGCGCCGATGCCGGCGCGGAGGTCGTCAAGCTCGAACTGCCCGAGGGCAACGACCCGCTGCGCGGCCTGGCACCCACCGGCCTGTACTGGAAGGTGCTGAACCGCGGCAAGGCCGGCATCTCGCTGGACGTGCGCAAGCCCGAGGGCCGCGCGCTGTTCCTCCGGCTGATCGCCGGCTTCGACATCCTGGTGGAGAACTTCCGCCCCGGCACGCTGGACCGCTGGGGCCTGGACTGGGCCACGCTGCAGGCGGCCAACCCGCGCCTGTCTGTGCTGCGGCTCACGGGCTTCGGCCAGACCGGACCCTATGCGGGGCGGCCCGGCTTCGCGCGCATCTTCGAAGCCATGGGCGGGCTGGCCCACCTGACGGGCGAGGCCGGCGGCCATCCGCTGCACATCAACTTCCCAGTGGGCGATGCGGTGGCCGGCCTGTTCGGCGCTTTCGCCATCGCGAGTCTGGCGGCCGAGCGGGCGCGCGACCCGCAGGCGCCGGGTCGCGAGGTCGATCTCTCGGCCACCGAGGCGCTGTTGCGCGTGCTGGAGCCGCTGGCGGCCGAGCACGAATGCCTGGGCGAGGTGCGCGGGCGCAGCGGCGCGCGCGCCAGCTACACGGCGCCGTCCAACATCTACCGCACGCAGGACGGGCAGTGGATCACGCTGGTCGGCTCGTCGGACGCGATCTTCCGCCGGCTCTGCGCCGCGATGGACGCGCCGGCCCTGGCCGACGATCCGCGCTTTGCGAGCAACCCGGCGCGCGTGCGCCACCTGGACGAGGTCGACGGCGCCATCGCCGCCTGGTTCGCCGCGCACGGCTTCGCGGCCCTGGCCGAACGGCTCGAGGCGCATGGCGTGCCGTTCAGCAAGATCTATTCGATCGCCGACGCGCTGGCAGACCCGCACTACCGCGCGCGTGGCGCGTTCTGGCGCCTGCCCGATCCCGAGCTGGGCTCCTTGCCGGCGCCGGCCGCGGTGCCGCGCTTCGGTGCCGCGCCGCCACCGCCGCGCACGGGCCCGGCCTGCGGCGAGCACAACGAAGCCGTCTACGGCACGCTGGGCCTCACGGCATCCGACCTGGCCGCCCTGCGCGCCGCCCACGTGATTTGAAGAAGGAGAACACGCACATGATCCGCGACCCCGAGGCATTCCGCGAACTGCTGGCCAACGTGCGCCGCCAGGTGCGCGAACAGATGATCCCGCGCGAGGCCGAGGTCGAGCGGCTGGATGCCGTGCCGGACGACCTGGTCGCCGACCTGGCGCGCAGCGGCTACTTCGGCTGGTCCATCCCCGAGGCCTATGGCGGCGCCGGCATGACGACCGAAGAACTGGTGCTGGCCGCGATGGAGCTGTCGCAGGCCTCGGTGGCCTTCCGCGCCCGTGTGGGCACGAACACCGGCATCGGCTCCGAGGCGCTGGTGGCCGACGGCACGCCGGCGCAGAAGGACCGCTACCTGCCGCGCATGGCGCGCGGCGAGCTGACGGGCTGCTTCGCGCTGACCGAGCCCGGGGCTGGCTCGGACGCCGTGGCGCTGCAGACCAGCGCGGTGCGCGACGGTGACCACTACGTGCTGAACGGCAGCAAGTGCTTCATCACCAATGCGCCCATCGCCGGGCTGTTCACGGTGATGGCGCGCACCGATCCCGAGGACCGCTCGGCCCGCGGCATCACGGCCTTCCTGGTCGAGCGCGAGACGCCGGGCCTGTCCACGGGCCAGCCCTACGACAAGATGGGCCAGGCCGGCTCGCCCGTCTCGGAAGTGTTCTTCGCCGACTGCCGCGTGCATGCGGACCAGATCGTGGGCGGCGCCCAGAACACCGGCAACGGCTTCAAGACCGCGATGAAGGTGCTCAACAAGCAGCGCATCCACCTGGCCGCGCTGTGCACCGGGCCGGCCATCCGCATGCTGGACGAGGCCGTGGCCCATGTGACGCAGCGCCGCCAGTTCGGCCAGGCGGTGGCGGAGTTCCAGCTCGTGCAGGCGCTGATCGCCGACTGCCAGACCGAGATCCACGCGGCGCGCGCGCTGATCCTGGAGACGGCCCGTGCGCGCGATGCCGGCGAGGACGTGACCATGCAGGCGTCGATGTGCAAGTACTTCGCCTCGGAGATGTGCGGCCGCGTGGCCGACCGCTGCGTGCAGATGCTGGGTGGCACCGGCTTCATCCGCGGCCATGCGATCGAGCGCTTCTACCGCGACGTGCGCCTGTTCCGCCTGTACGAGGGCACCAGCCAGATCCACCAGCTCAACATCGCCAAGCGCACGCTGGCGCGCGCCGGGCAGCACTGAACCACCCCGAGGAGACGACATGCACCAACCCCTGTTCGCGCGCCGCGCCGTCGGCGCCTGCCTGCTGGCCCTTGCCGCACTTGTGCCTGCGGCCCATGCGGCCGACTACCCCGACAAGCCCGTGCGCATCATCGTGCCCTATGCGCCGGGCGGCGGTGCGGACACGGCGGCGCGCGCCATCGGCCAGCGCCTGACCGAGGTCTTCGGCCAGAGCTTCATCGTCGAGAACAAGGCCGGCGCCGCGACGCAGACCGGCACGCTCGCGGTGACGCGCGCCGCGCCCGACGGCTACACGCTGCTGCTGGGCACGGCCAACCTCGCGACCAATGCCGTGCTGTTCGACAAGCTGCCCTACGACGCGCAGCGCGACCTCACGCCGATCTCGCTCATCACCAAGGCGCCGGTCTACGTGGTGGTCCACGCCGATTCGAAGGTCTTGGACCTGAAGGGCCTGATCGCGCAGACGCGCAGCACCAAGGACGGGCTCAGCTACGGCACGGCCGGCAACGGCAGCATCCCGCACCTGGCCGGCGAGCTGTTCCGCGCGAACACCCAGGCGCGGCTGCTGCACGTGCCCTACAAGGGCAGTTCGGAGGCGGTGGCGGCGCTGGTGGGCAAGCAGATCGACCTCAGCTTCGACAACCTGCCGCCCACCAACAGCATGATCAAGGCGGGCAAGCTGCGCCCGCTGGCCGTGGCCGCCGCCAGGCGCAGCGCGCTGTTGCCGGACGTGCCGACCACGGGCGAGCTGGGCGTGCCCATGGAGGCCTCGTCCTGGTGGGGCCTGCTGGCGCCCGCCGGCACGCCGCGGGCCATCGTCGCCAAGCTCAACAAGGCCATGGTGGACGCTCTGGCCACGCCGCAGATGCGCGAGCACCTGGCGCGCCTGGGCATCGAGCCCGAGAGCTGCAGCCCGGCCGAGTTCACGGCGCTGATCCAGGCCGAGACGGACAAGTGGGGCCGCGTGGCCAAGGCCGCCGGCATCAAGGCGGATTGAGATGCGGCCCGAACGCTTCCGCGCCTTCCGGCTGCACCAGGAGGCCGCTGGTGGCCCGGTGGCCGGCCGCTTCGTCGAGCTCGGCGTGGACGATCTCTCGCCCGGCGAGCTGCTGGTCCGCGTGGCCTACACCAGCGTCAACTACAAGGACGCGCTGGCCGCGGCCGGCCTGAACCAGATCGTGCGGCAGTACCCGCGCATCGGCGGCATCGACCTGGCCGGCGAGGTGGTGGCCTCGGACGATCCGCGCTTCGCGCCGGGCGATGCGGTGCTCGTGCACGGCTTCGGCATCGGCGTCGACCACGACGGCGGCCATGCCGAGTTCGCCCGCGTGCGTGCCGACTGGGCGCTCCCGCTGCCGGCCGGGCTGAGCCTGGAGGAGGCCGGCACGCTGGGCGTGGCCGGCTACACGGCTGCGCTGTGCGTGCACTGGATGGAACACAACGGCCTGGCGCCAGGCGGCCTGCCGGTGCTGGTGACGGGGGCCAGCGGCGGCGTGGCCAGTGTGGCCATCGACATCCTGGCCGGGCGCGGCTACGAGGTCGTCGCGGTCAGCGGCAAGGGCGACGCCGACGGCTACCTGCGCGCGCTGGGCGCGGCGCGTGTGCTGGCGCCGGATGCGGCCGCGGGCGCCGGCCGCGCGCTGGACAAGGCGCAGTGGGCCGGTGCCGTGGACGCCGTGGGCGGCGCGATGCTGGCCTGGCTGCTGCGCAGTGCGGCACCGGAGGGCGTCATCACGAGCTTCGGCAACGCCGGCGGCGCCGAGCTGCAGACCACGGTGCTGCCGCTGATCCTGCGCGGCGTGCGGCTCATCGGCATCAACGCCAACAGCCCGATGCCGCTGCGCCGGACCGTGTGGGCGCGGCTGGCCAGCGACTACAAGCCGCGCTACCTGGCGCGCATCGCGCAGCAGCTGCCGTTCGCGCAGCTGCCCGAGGCCATGGCGCGCATGCGCGCACGTGGCACGCGCGGGCGCATGGTGTTGGGGTTCTAGACGGCGCGCTTGGCCGCGTACATGGCCTTGTCCGCCGCCTCCAGCAGCTCGCTCTCGGTCATGAACTGCTCGGGGCCGGTGCCGGCCACGCCGGCGGCGACCGAGAACTCGGGGAACAGGGCTGTGAAGGCTTCGGCGATCTTCTCGGCGATGCCCTCGGCCACGTCGGGCGCGGCGTCGGGAAGGATCACGCAGAACTCGTCGCCGCCCACGCGGCAGGCGAAGTCGGTGCTGCGGCAGCTCTTGGCGATGGCCTCGCCCAGCGCGCGCAGCACCTCGTCGCCCTTGGCATGGCCGAAGGTGTCGTTGATGAACTTGAACTTGTTGACGTCCATGTAGACCAGCGACACCTGGCTCTTGCGCCGCTGCGCGGCATTGAGTTCGCGTGTCAGCGCCATGGTCATGCCGCGCTTGTTGTACAGCTCGGTGAGCGGATCGCGCTCGGCGTGCGTGCTCAGGATCTTGGACTTCTGCTCCAGTGCATGGGCATAGGTTTCGATGCGCTTCTTGGCGCTCTCCATGGCGCTGAGCAGCGTGCCGATGTAGGTGTCGAAGACCAGGGCGTTGTCGAAGTTCATGAGCTTGTCGAGCGCACGCAGCACGTCCAGCAGCGTGCTGCGGTCCTCGATCTCGTGGGCCAGCACCTCGGACAGCAGGTACTTGAGCGTGCAGGCGGCCGACAGGAACAGCTTGGGCTCCACCCCGATGCGCTTGTGCACGAGGCCGATGCGCAGGCGGCCGTTGACGTAGGCGTGGCCGTAGTCGCCCGCGAACAGGTCCTGGATGTAGCGGGTCTGCGCGGCGCGCAGCCGGGCGAGCGTGTCGGCGTCGCCGATCAGCAGCGCGATCTCGTCGAAGGCGGTCTGCTTCTCGTAGAACCGGGCGACGATGTAGGCCAGCTTGCGTTCGATCACGGGTTGCTGCGCCGCGAGCAGATCGAGTTCGCGCTGGGTGAGGTCCAGCAGCTCCATGCGCCGGATGATCTCCATCTCGTTGATGTTGAACTGCTCCAGCAGCGTCTTCGCAATGTGCACGGCGGGTTCCTCGTCGGGGCGGTCTGCGGCTGGGATGTGTGCGCTGTACGCCGCGGAGCGGGCGATTTCGGCCAGCCTTTGGGTCAAATCCAGGCGTTCTTTGACCCGGTCCTGTTGACAAATGGTAGCAGCTGTGGCGCGTGGCGCCTGCGTGGGGCGGGGGGCGTCATGCACTACCATGGCCGGCCGCTGAACCGCCACCACGATGCCCATGCGCCCCATTCCCGCGCTGGCCTGCTCGGCCCTGCTGCTGCTCCTGCCCGGCCTGGCCGCGGCCCAGAAGATCGAGGTCGACCGCGAGACCTACCTGGCGCGCTGCACCGCGCTGCTGTACCCGCTGGACGAACTGCTGCTGAACCGCCTGTCCAAGGAGGCCGGCTTTTCCGCCAAGGCCATGGCCTATCTGCGCGCCAGCCGCGACGTGTGCGGCTGCAGCTTCGAGCAGGCGCAGCTGGCGCTCAACCCGCGCCGGCTGCTGCTGTTCGCGCACCGTGGTTTCGAGCCCGTGGAGCAGGGCATCGGCCAGGTGTTCGAGCCGGCCGACCGCGAGGCGGTGGCCAAGTTCGAGAAGGAGCACAAGGGCTACCGGCGCTGCGCCGAGACCTTCGAGCGGCGCGTGCAGGAGGCGGCCGAGGCGCCGCGCTAGCTGCCGTCGGCCAGGCGCTGGATGCGGATGGCACGGCCGGCCCAGGTGCCGCCCGGTGGCAAGGCCAGGATGGCGGCCTTCTGCGCGGCGCTGAGGTCCTTCTCCTGCTGGACGTAGCTCTCGCTCACGCGGATGCTGCGCGGGCGCGGGTCGTGGGGGTCGGGCAGGATCAGGCTGATCTCGTAGGTGGCTGTCGTCATGCAGCGATTTTCTGTGATGGCCGCGTCCGCCGCGCCTGCGCCTGCAGCGCGAGCCGCGGCGCATGGACCAGGCCGATGCTGGCCCACACGCCCACGCTGAAGTACAGCGTCATCCAGACGACCTCGGTCTTCCAGTCGGCCCACTGCGTGGACACGACCACGCGGCCCGCCATGTCGGCCACACCGGCGCCCAGGCCGAGATAGGCGCGGCCCGCCGCCTCGTCGGCCAGCCAGCGCTGCCAGTACATCGGCACGTCGACCGCGAACATGTACAGCGCGTAGGCGGCGGCGGCCGCCACCCACAGCGCCAGCACCGGCCGCTGGGCCGGCGCCACGCGCGGCCACAGGGTGGCCAGGCACAGCGCCACCAGCGCGGCGCACAGGCCCCACAGGCTTTCCTCGATGGTGTGCCCCAGGTTGGAGGTGCTCAGCACCGAGTACCAGGAGAAGCATTCGGCGACGAGGATCAGCGGCACGATCTGCAGCGCGACCAGGCGCGCCACGGGGCGGTCGCCGCCGCGCGTGGTGTCCTGGAGCATGAGCGCCCATTGCGCGGCGAAACACAGCTCGGCCAGGGTCGCGACGGAACGGCCCACCAGCGCGTTGGACCAGGGCGCATCGACCATGACCAGGCGCGGGATGTCGTAGACCGGCACGACCGAGCGGAACGCGCAACCGAACACGTAGCCGGCCGACAGCCACAGCTGCAGCCGGCGCAGCCCGTGCCAGCGCGCGTCGCAGGGCAGGTCGCCGCGGTGCACGCGCCAGGCGGTCCAGCTCCAGAGGCCGATGTTGAGGAGGGCGACCGTCCACAGGGTGGTGCGCCACAGGGTGATGGGCTCAGCCATGGCGGGCCGGCCGCGGACGGTGGTGCTTGTTGTTGTGCGGGTGCATGGCCTGTGCCTTGTTGTTCTGCCCGATGGGGCGAACATCGACGCTACGCCGTGGGCCGCTTGGCGTCTGTAGGACATGCCCGGATGCGCCGCGCGCTTGGGCGGGGGCGTTGAGTTGCGGACGGCGCCTCCCGTATCATGGCCCGATGCTGCTCGGACCGGTTCAACGCCAACACATCGCGGACATCTGCCGCCGCTACAGCGTACAGCGCCTGCAGATGTTCGGATCGGTCGCACGTGGCGACGAGACACTGGCCAGCGATGTCGATCTGCTGGTGGAATTTGCGCCCGGTCGGGCACCGAGCGGCTTTGCGCTGGTCGACCTGCAGGACGAACTGTCCGCGGTGTTCGAAGGGCGCGCAGTGGACCTGGCGTTTCCGTCGGTGCTCGACAACCCGTTCCGGCGCCGCGCCATCGAGCCGGAACTCAAGCCCCCGTTCCAATGACGGCGGACCGGCTCCCGGCGCATCTGCACGACATGCGCGGCTTCGTGCGCGAATTGCGGGGCATGCTGGCCGGCATGGAGGTGCAGGAGTTCCTCGTCAGCCGCTGACCGGGCGTCCGGGCCGCGGTCAGTCCGCGGCCGCCGCGCGCGCCTGCGCGATCCAGTCGTCGAAGGTCTTCTGGTGCGCCTTGATCCAGCCATCGGTGTGGCGCGCGATGTCGGCGGCCTTGTTCTCGCCGTTGCGCATGCGCAGGTTCTGCGCGTTGATGTCGGCCACGGGCAGCTGCATCACCGACAGCAGCTTGGCCGCGGCCGGATTGGCCTCGGCGAAAGCCTTGTTGACCACGATGTGCTGCGTGTTCGGCACGAAGCCGTAGTTCTGGCCATTGGGCAGCTTGGTGTCCGTGCCCTTCTGCGCGCCGGGCAGCGAGGAGAACGGCACCTGCAGCCAGACCACGTCGCTGCCGGGCTTGAGCACGCCGCTGACCCAGTACGGAGTCCAGGTGTAGTACAGGATGGGCTTGCCTTCCTGGTGGCGCGTGATGGTGTCGGCCATCAGCGCGGCGTAGCTGCCCTGCACGTGCTGGACGGTGTTGGCGATGCCGTAGGCCTGCAGGTGGTGGTTGATGACGCCCTCGCAGCCCCAGCCCGGGTTGCAGCCCGTGAGGTTGGCCTTGCCGTCGCCGTCGGTGTCGAACAGCTTGGCGATGGCCGGGTCCTTGAGCTGGTCGATGCTGCGGATCTTGTGCGCCTCGGCCGTCTTCTTGTCGATCAGGTAACCCTGCAGTGCGTTGGTCGAGTAGGTGCCCTGGCGCCAGAGCTTGGCCGCGCCGCCGGCGTTCTTGAAGAAGTCGTCGTGCAGCGGGTTCCAGCTGGCGGCCATCAGCGTGGCGTCGCCGTTGGCGATGGCCACATAGGCCGTCGCGTACTCGATCTCGCGGATGGGCTGCACGTCGTAGCCCAGCTTCTCCAGCGCGCGGCTGACCAGCAGGGTCTGGAAGGTCTCTTCGGCGATCGAGCTTTGCAGCGGTTGCACCTGGATGCCCTTGCCGGGCAGGTTCTGGGCCATGCCGGCTGCAGAGACGGCCAGCAGGCCGGCCGCGAAGGCGATGCGAAGGGTCGGGAATGTCATGCGAAGGCTCCTTTCTGGGGATTCAGTGGATGCGTGCGGCCAGGGCGGCCGTCGCGTCGGAAGCGGTGTGTTCGGCCCTGGCGGCTGGCCGGGGCCTGCGCTGCAGGGCGCGCACGAGCAGGCCGGCCGGGCCGGTCTGCCACCAGTGGCGCACCCCTTTCCCGTTCTCGCGGCGGGCCTGCCCCATGGCCTGGGTGATGCGGTCCAGCGTGATGGCCAGGAGCACGATGCCCAGGCCGCCCACGGTGGCCAGGCCCATGTCCAGCCGGCCGATGCCGCGCAGCACCATCTGGCCCAGGCCGCCCACGGCGATCATGGAGGCGATGACGACCATGGACAGCGACAGCATCAGCGCCTGGTTGATGCCGGCCATGATGGACGGCATGGCCAGCGGCAGCTGCACCTTGGTCAGCAGCTGCCAGGGCGAGGCGCCGTAGGCACGCGCGGCCTCGATCAGGTCGGGGCGCACCTGGCGGATGCCCAGCGTGGTGAGCCGCACCAGTGGCGGCAGCGCGAACACGATGGTCACGATCACGCCCGGTACGTTGCCGATGCCGAACAGCATGACCACGGGCACCAGGTAGACGAAGGCCGGCGTGGTCTGCATGGCGTCCAGCACGGGGCGGGCGATGCGGTTGGCGCGGTCGCTCGAGGCCAGCAGGATGCCCAGCGGCAGGCCCAGCACCAGGCAGAAGGCCAGCGAGGTCAGCACCAGCGACAACGTGACCATGGCTTCGGGCCAGATGCCCAGCATGGCCACGAGCATGAGCGAGATGACGCCGCCGATGGCCACGGCACGGCCTGCGAACTGCCAGGCCAAGAGGCCCAGCAGCGCGATCATGGCCACGGTGGGCACGGACTGCAGCAGGCCTTCGACGCTGGACAGCGTGGCGTCGATGGGGCCGCGCACGGTCTGGAAGAAGGGGCGGAAGTGCTCCACCGTCCAGGCCAGGCCGTGGTTGATCCAGGACTCCACGGGCAGGCTGCCGTCCCACAGCTGCGTGAGCGAGAAGCCGTCGGGCGCCGTGGACGCGGCGTCGGTGGCGGCGCCGAGCCAGTCGCTGCCGGCGGCAGCATCGGTGCCGGCGGACCAGGCGTCGGTGCTGTCGGTGGCAGGTGCTGCGTCGGCGGCGCCCCAGGGATCGGCGGCCGGGGCGGACGGCACGGCGGGCGCAGCGTCGGGTGCCGAGCTCGCCCAGGGATCTGCGCCCGGCGTGAGGTCGGTCTGGGCGAGGGTGGTGTTGTCGTTCATGTGGGATCCTCCTCGATGGGTCAGTCGCTGTTCTTGTCCATGAAGCGCAGCAGCGTGGTCTTGCTGATCGCGCCGATGTAGCGGCCCTGGTCGTCGACCACGGGCAGCGGCCAGGGCGACTGCGCCACCTGGCCGAACAATTCGTTCACGGGGTGGATGGCGGCCACGGTCTGCACGCCGGGCAGGAAGGCGCGCGCGAGGCCCAGCGTGCCTTCGTGGTCCTTCAGTGCGGTGCGCAGCGAATCGGCCGAGACCATGCCCAGGAAGCGCTGCTGCGGGTCGACCACGTAGGCGAACTCGCGGTCCTGGTCTTCCAGCATCTTGAGCGCGGGGCGGGCGCCGCGGGCGGGGTTCTCGGACACCACGACCTGGCTGCGCCGCGCGATGTCGCCGGCCTTGAAGACCTTGGCGGCGTCCACGCCGCGCACGAAGTTGCGCACGTAGTCGTCGGCCGGGTTGCGCAGGATCTCCTCCGGCGTGCCGACCTGCACGACCTGGCCGTCCTTCATGATGGCGATGCGGTCGCCGATGCGCATGGCCTCGTCCAGGTCGTGCGAGATGAACACGATGGTGCGGCGCTTGACCTGCTGCAGGCGCAGCAGCTCGCTCTGCATGTCGGTGCGGATGATGGGGTCCAGGGCCGAGAACGCCTCGTCCATGAGCAGGATGGAGGGGTCGGAGGCCAGCGCCCGCGCCAGGCCCACGCGCTGCTGCATGCCGCCCGAAAGCTCGTCGGGGTAGCTGTCGCCCCAGCCGGCCAGGCCGACCTGGGCCAGCGCATCGTCGGCCGCGGCCAGGCGCTGGGCCTTGGGCACGCCGGCCAGTTCCAGGCCGAAGGCGGTGTTGTCGCGCACGGTCATGTGCGGCATCAGCGCGAAGGACTGGAACACCATGCTGATGTCCTTGCGGCGCAGTGCGCGCAAGGCACGGCTGCCGTGCTGGAAGATGTCTTCGCCATCGACCACGACGCGGCCGGCGCTGGGCTCGATGAGGCGGTTGAGCAGGCGCACGAGCGTGGACTTGCCCGAACCCGACAGGCCCATGATCACGAAGATCTCGCCGGCCTGGATGTGGAAGTGGGCGTCGAAGACGCCGATGGACTGGCCGGTCTCGGCCAGGATTTCCTGTTTGGTCTTGCCGTCGCGCACGAGCGCGAGTGCGGCGTCGGGATCGTCGCCGAAGACCTTGAACACATGGTCGATCTGGATGTCTTTTGCCATTGCGGCGGGCCTCCTGGAAGGTGGGCTTGGCAATGGCCGCCTGGATGGCGCAGGCGGCCGCGATCCGCAGCCGCAAGGGCAGGCACTGAAGACGACGGAGCCGCAGCCAGCGCCTGTCACACACCGTGGGGTCCGTTCAGCGGCCTGGTCGAGGGGGCTGGACGGGGCGGTATGACGCGGCGTCGGTTGGCTGGAAAACCAGCCGGATGCCGGGCGGACCCGGCGGGGGATGTCTGGCGCCGCGACGGGAGGCGAGGTGCTCCGCGAGTAGCGCTCAGACCGTCAACAGATGTTGTTGACTGGTTGAAAGCGCGGAATTGTAACTTTTCGATCTAAGGAATGTCAAGCCATGACCCATTTCCAAGCCATCCGCTGCGTTGACGCAGCGGCGCCGCGGGCATGGTGCAGGGCCCTCGGCACGTTCGCCATTCTGGCTTTTTGTCAATACAATTTGCTCTATGCACATCGCGTTCGATGCCGGCAAGAACGACAGGAACATCGCAGAGCGCGGCCTGTCTTTTACCGAGGTCACCGCATTCGACTTCGGTACCGCGCTCGTCTGCGAAGACGACCGCAAGGCCTATCCCGAAGTCCGGTACGTGGCCATCGGCTTTCTTCGTCGGCGTCTGCACGTGCTGTGCTTCACGCCGATCGACGCGGGCATCCGTGTCATCAGTTTTCGCAAGGCGAACAACCGGGAGATCAAAGCTTATGAGCAAGCGCATGCCCATGACTGATGCGGACGGAGAGGTCCGTGAGATCACGGCCGAGGACCTCGCGGCCTTCCGGCCGGCCCACGAGGTGCTGCCCGCCGGACTGCAGGCGACGCTCGGCGTCCGCCGCAGGGGGCCTCAGAAAGAGCCGACCAAGGCGGTGACGACGCTCCGCTTGGATCCGGACATCCTCGCTGCGTTGAAGGCCACAGGCCCTGGCTGGCAGACCCGCGTCAACGACGCTCTGCGGGCCGACATCCGTGCGGGCCGGATCAGGGCCGCTTGAGGGGCGGCAAGGCCGGACGCCCGCCTCTCAGTGCTTGCCGTTGCCCGACATCAGCTTGTCGGTGTAGGCGATGGCCATGGCCGACAGCAGGAAGGCGATGTGGATCACGGTCTGCGCGACGAGCACCTTCTCGCTGTAGTTGTCGGCGTTGATGAAGGTCTTGAGCAGGTGGATGGAGCTGATGCCGATGATGGACATGGCCAGCTTGACCTTGAGCACCGAGGCGTTCACGTGGCTCAGCCATTCGGGCTGGTCCTCGTGGCCTTCCAGGTTCATGCGGCTCACGAAGGTCTCGTAGCCGCCCACGATGACCATGATCAACAGGTTGGAGATCATGACCACGTCGATCAATGCCAGCACCACCAGCATGATGACCGTCTCGTTGAGCGTGGTGATGGGCGCGTCGGTCTTGTAGCCGATGCTGCTGATGAGGGCCTGCAGCGCAGTCTGGCTGCCGAAGGCGGCCTCGACCAGGTGCGTGAGCTCGACCAGGAAATGCACCACGTAGACCGCCTGCGCCACGATCAGGCCCAGGTACAGGGGCAGCTGCAGCCAGCGGCTGGCGAAGATCAGCTTGGGCAGGGGACGCATCGGGGAGCGGCTGGACAGATTCGGGTCGGACATGGAAGGGCGCAAAAGCGGGGACGCGCGATTGTAGGGATTGCCCGTGCCCGCAAAATGAAGGCGAGGTGTCGGCTGTCAGCCTGCTGTAAAGGCCGGCTTCCACAGTCCACGCCGCTTCGCACCCACCACAAAAGGAGACAGATCCATGAGCGCCATCGAATCCGTGCTGGTCGAGAACCGGGTGTTCGAGCCGCCCGCCGCTGCCGTGCAGGGCGCCCGCATCGCCGGCATGGCCGCCTACCAGGCGCTGTGCGACGAGGCGGCGCGCGACCCCGACGGTTTCTGGGCGCGGCTGGCGCGCGAAAACCTGGCCTGGACCCGCCCCTTCACGCGCGTGCTGGACGAATCCAATGCGCCGTTCTACCGCTGGTTCGACGACGGCCAGCTCAACGTCTCGGCCAACTGCCTGGACCGGCACATGGGCACGCCCGTGCAGGACAAGACGGCCATCGTGTTCGAGGCCGACGACGGCGCCGTCACGCGCGTGAGCTACAAGGAGTTGCTGGGTCGCGTGGCGCAGTTCGCCAACGCGCTCCAAGCCCAGGGCATCGGCAAGGGCGACCGCGTGGTGGTCTACATGCCCATGGGCGTGGAAGGGATCGTGGCCATGCAGGCCTGCGCGCGCATCGGCGCCACGCACTCCGTGGTGTTCGGCGGTTTCTCGGCCAAGGCGCTGCAGGAACGCATCATCGACGCCGGCGCCGTGGCCGTGGTGACGGCCAACTACCAGCTGCGCGGCGGCAAGGAGCTGCCGCTCAAGTCCATCGTCGACGACGCCATCGCCCTGGGCGGCTGCACCACGCTCAGGACCGTGCTGGTCTACGAACGCACGCCCACGGCCTGGAACAGGGTCGAGGGGCGCGACAAGACCTTTGCCGAAGCGCTGGCCGGCCAGGCCACGGAATGCGCGCCCGTGCCGGTCGATGCCGAGCACCCGCTGTTCATCCTCTACACCTCGGGCTCCACGGGCAAACCCAAGGGCGTGCAGCATTCCAGCGCGGGCTACCTGCTGTGGGCCAGGCTCACGATGGACTGGACCTTCGACCTGCGGCCGGACGACCTGTTCTGGTGCACGGCCGACATCGGCTGGATCACGGGCCACAGCTACGTGGCCTACGGGCCGCTGGCCGCCGGCGCCACACAGCTGGTGTTCGAGGGCATCCCGACCTTCCCGCATGCAGGACGCTTCTGGCAGATGATCGACAAGCACAAGGTCTCGATCTTCTACACGGCGCCCACGGCCATCCGCTCGCTGATCAAGGCGGCCGAGACCGACGAGAAGGTGCACCCGAAGAACTGGAACCTGCAGAGCCTGCGCATCCTGGGTTCGGTCGGCGAGCCGATCAATCCCGAGGCCTGGATGTGGTACCACCGGAACGTGGGCGGAGAGCGCTGCCCCATCGTCGACACCTTCTGGCAGACCGAGACCGGCGGCCACGTGATCACGCCGCTGCCGGGTGCCACGCCGCTGGTGCCGGGCTCGTGCACGCTGCCGCTGCCCGGCATCGCGGCTGCCATCGTCGACGAGACCGGCAAAGACATGCCCCACGGCGCAGGCGGCATGCTGGTCATCAAGCGGCCCTGGCCCTCGATGATCCGCACGATCTGGAACGACCCCGAGCGCTTCAAGAAGGCCTACTTTCCCGAAGAGATGGGCGGTCGCATCTACCTGGCCGGCGACGGCGCGGTGCGCTCGGCGGACCGCGGCTACTTCCGCATCACGGGCCGCATCGACGACGTGCTCAACGTCTCCGGCCACCGGCTTGGGACCATGGAGATCGAGTCGGCCCTGGTGGCCAAGACCGACCTCGTGGCCGAGGCCGCCGTGGTCGGCCGGCCCGACGACGTGACGGGCGAGGCCGTCTGCGCCTTCGTGGTCCTGAAGCGCGCGCGGCCCACGGGCGAGGAGGCCAAGGCCATTGCGGCCGAACTGCGCAACTGGGTGGCCAAGGAGATCGGGCCCATCGCCAAGCCCAAGGACATCCGCTTCGGCGACAACCTGCCCAAGACGCGCAGCGGCAAGATCATGCGGCGGCTGCTGCGGTCCATCGCCAAGGGCGAGGCGATCACGCAGGACACGAGCACTTTGGAAAATCCCGCAATCCTGGAGCAACTCGCCCAGTCGAACTGAGTTAGCCGCGCGCCGGAATCGGGCCGTCCAGTTCGTTGGCACGCGCGGCCGCCGGGCGCTTGCGGTGCAGTTCGACGAAGCGCGTGAACGCGGGCAGCGCCGGCAGCAGCTGGAACTGCAGGTACCAGCCGATGTAGGCCGAGACGAGCAGGTCGGCGGCCGTGAAGTGGTCGCCCGCCAGGTGGTCGCGGCCTTCCACGGCGCCGGCCAGCGTCTGCACGAGGTCTTCCTCGGTGCCGAAGCCGGCCATGCCCGGGTCGGGCAGCTGGACGCCGGTTGACTTGGCCACCATGAGCTGCTCCAGCGGCCCCATGAAGCTGATCCAGCGGTAGTAGGGGCCGCGCGCCGGGCTGCCTGCGGGCGGCGCGAGCTTCTTCTCGGGCACGAGGTCGGCCAGGTACATGCAGATGGCGGCGTTCTCGGTCACCACGGTGTCGCCGTGGCGGATCGCCGGTACCTTGCCCATGGGGTTGATGGCGCGGTAGGCGGGCGCCTTCATGCTGGTGCCGTATTCCAGGATTTCGGTCTGGTAGGGCAGGCCGGTTTCCTCGAGCATCCAGCGCGTCACGCGGGCGCGCGACATGGGGTTGGTGTAGAAGGTCAGTGCGGCATTCATGGTGCAGGTCCTTTGGTTGGGAGGGAGTGGCACCAGTGTCGCGGGGGCCGGTGTCAGCTTCTGTCAGCAGCGTCCATGTGGCGCGCGTGGCCCATCTGCACGCTCCAGCGGCGGATCAGCAGGTGGCGGCGTTCGGGATAGCGTTCGCCCGTGTCGGCGAGGTCGCGCACGCGGTCGGCACGGAAGTGCCGGAAGTCCTGCCGCAGTTCGCACCAGGCCGCCACCAGCCGCGCCTGGTCGAAAAAGGCCAGCGCGAAGGGCCACACGCGCCGCCGCGTGGTCCGGCCGGCCTCGTCGAGGTAGTCGAGCCACACGGCATGCTCGGCCCGCACGGCCTGGCGCAGCGCCGGTAGCCAGGGGGCGCTGGGATACGGGTCCGCGCGCGGCGGCACGAACAGGCCGCTGGTCTCCACGGCCAGGCGCAGCGTCTCGGGCAGCGTGCTGCCGATGCGGTTGACGACGCCCTGGGCAGCCTGTGCCAGCGCCGGGTCGGCGGACTGGCTGGCCACCCAGCGTGCGCCCAGCACCAGGGCTTCGAGTTCCTCTTCGCTGAACATCAGCGGTGGCAGCGTGAAGCCGGGCCGCAGCACATAGCCCACGCCTGGATCGCCCTCGATGCGCGCGCCCTGTTCGCGCAGCGTGGCGATGTCGCGGTACAGCGTGCGCAGGCTGATGCCGGCCTGGGCTGCCAGCTGTGCCCCGGGCAGCGGGCGGCGGTGGGCACGCAGACGTTCCAGCAGGTGCAGCAGGCGGGCGGCTCTCGACATGGTGGCAGTTTAGGCAGGCGTGCGGTGGCGAACGCCCACAAAAAAGCCCGCGGCGCGGCGGGCTCCTGGCGCGAGGCGGGGCGTGTTCAGTTCAGGCTCAACACCCATGCGGCCAGCTTCTTGGCATCGGCCTCGTTGACCTGCGGGTTCGCGGGCATGGGCACCGGACCCCAGACGCCCGAGCCGCCCTTCTGGATCTTGACGGCCAGCTTGTCGGCCGCGCTGCCGTCGCCCTTGTACTTGGCGGCGATGTCCTTGTAGGCCGGGCCGACCAGCTTCTTGTCGACGGCGTGGCAGGCCATGCAGTTCTTGGACTTGGCCAGCGCTTCGTCGGCCCAGCTCGGCAGGGCCAGCACACCGCCTGCGAGCAGCACGGCGCCGAGCAACACTTGTTTCATCGTTCTTCCTCGTGGGGGTTGGGGTACAGTCTTCCGACCCATTCTAGAGAGCAGGGTTCCCCGGCTCGCCGAAACACGCACAAGGAGGCCGTCATGTATCTGCTGGGTCTGGGCCTGGTGCTGCTGCTGCTCAAGTGGGCGCAGTGGGGGCCCGTGGCGGGGTGGGCCTGGTGGGTGGTGCTGGCGCCGTTCGGTCTGGCCATCCTGTGGTGGGCCTGGGCCGACGCCTCGGGCTACACCAAGCGCAAGGCCATGGAGCGCGAGGCGGCACGCAAGGCCGCCCGCGTCGACCGCCAGCGCGATGCGCTGGGGCTGAATCCCCGGAAGCGGCGCTGAGGCCCTCGGCCCTCCCCCTCCCGCTTGCCGCTTGCAAGGCACAGAGGCGGCACGCATGCAAAGGCTCAGAAGGCCGCGGAGCAGGCCATGCCAGCGGACGCCGCGGAACGGGCTCTGCCCGGCCGCTGGCGGCGCCCCCTGGGGGGTATAGGACTTCTACACGCAGTGAGAAGTCCAGACGGGGGCGATTTCAATAATCGTCCAGCACCGCGCCCTTGCTGGCGGTGGAAGCGTTGAACGCGAACTTGGCCTGCACGCCGCGCGTGTAGCGCGGCGCGGGCGGCGTCCAGCCCTCGCGGCGCTTGGCGATCTCGGCCTCGGGCACGTTGAGTTCGAGCTTGAGTTGGTGCGCGTCGATCGTGATGGAGTCACCCTCGTGCACGAAGGCGATGGTGCCGCCGGCCGCGGCCTCGGGCGCCACGTGGCCGACCACCATGCCCCAGGTGCCGCCGGAGAAACGGCCGTCGGTGATCAGGCCGACAGACTCGCCCAGGCCGGCGCCGATCAGCGCGCCCGTGGGCGCCAGCATCTCGGGCATGCCGGGGCCGCCCTTGGGGCCCAGGTAGCGCAGCACCATCACGTCGCCGGCCCGGATCTTGCCGTCCAGGATGGCCTTCAGCGCCGACTGCTCGTCGTCGAACACGCGGGCCGGGCCGGTGATGACGGGGTTCTTGAGGCCCGTGATCTTGGCCACGGCGCCTTCGGGCGACAGGTTGCCCTTGAGGATGGCCAGGTGGCCTTCGGCGTACATGGGGTTGCTGATCGGGCGGATCACGTCCTGGTCGGCGCGCAGCGGCGGCACGTCGGCCAGCGTCTCGGCGATGGTCTTGCCCGTGATCGTGATGCAGTCGCCGTGCAGCAGGCCGGCGTCCAGCAACACCTTCATGACGGCGGGAATGCCGCCGGCCTGGTGCAGGTCCACGGCCAGGTACTTGCCGCTGGGCTTCAGGTCGCAGATCACGGGGATCTTCTTGCGCATGCGCTCGAAGTCGTCGATGGACCATTCCACACCGGCCGCGTGGGCGATGGCCAGGAAGTGCAGCACGGCATTGGTGGAGCCCCCCGTGGCCATGATCACGGCCACGGCGTTCTCGATGGCCTTGCGGGTGACGATGTCGCGCGGCTTCAGGTCCTTCCTGATCGCCTCGATCAGCACCTTGGCCGATTCCTTGGCCGAGTTCTGCTTCTCGTCGTGCGGGTTGGCCATGGTGGACGAGTAGGGCAGGCTCATGCCCAGGGCTTCGAAGGCGCTGGACATGGTGTTGGCCGTGTACATGCCGCCGCACGAGCCCGTGCCCGGGATGGCGCGCTTCTCGATCTCAGTCAGGTCGTGGTCGCTGAGCTTGCCGGCCGCGTTCTCGCCCACGGCCTCGAACACGCTGACGATGTTGAGGTCCTTGCCCTGGTAGCGGCCCGGCAGGATGGTGCCGCCGTAGACGTAGATGGCCGGCACGTTGGCGCGCAGCATGCCCATCATGCCGCCCGGCATGTTCTTGTCGCAGCCGCCCACCACGAGCACGCCATCCATCCACTGGCCGCCCACGCAGGTCTCGATGCAGTCGGAGATGACCTCGCGGCTCACGAGGGAGTACTTCATGCCCTCGGTGCCCATGGCCATGCCGTCCGAGATCGTGGGCGTGCCGAACACCTGGGCGTTGCCGCCCGCTTCCTCGATGCCGGCGATGGCTGCGTCGGCCAGCTTCTGCAGGCCGCTGTTGCACGGCGTGATCGTGGAATGGCCGTTGGCCACGCCGACCATGGGCTTCTTGAAGTCGCCTTCCTCGTAGCCCATGGCGTAGAACATGGAGCGGTTGGGTGCGCGCGACTTGCCTTCGGTGATGTTGGCCGAGCGGCGGTTGATCTGGATGGTCTTGGTTTCCATCGTGTCTCTCTCGTGGGGAACAGGGGAGCGCGCAGTATGCCAACGATGCTTGATTGGTTCCAATCGCTTTTGCAGCGCTCATTGATATGCTTGGCATATGAAAAACCCGGTGTCGCCCGACCTGCGCGTGTGGCGCCAGTTCGCCGTGCTGGCCGAGGAACTGCACTTCGGCCGCGCGGCGCAGCGCCTGCACATGACGCAGCCGCCGCTGACCCAGGCCATCGCCCAGCTCGAGAAGGGCCTGGGCGTGGCGTTGTTCGAGCGCACGCGCCGGCGTGTGGGCCTGACGCCGGCTGGCGAGGCGCTGCTGCCCGAGGTGCGCGAACTGCTGGCGCGGGCCGAAGCCCTGCCGGCGCTGGCGCGGGCGGCGGCCACGGGCGAGCACGGCCGCGTGCGGCTGGCCTTCGTGTCCACCGTGGGCTTCGCGCAGCTGCCGCTGTGGGTGCGCGACTTCCATGCCGAGAGCCCCGGCGTGGCGCTGGAGCTCATGGAGGCCACGGGCGACGTGCAGCTGGACGCCTTCGCGCGCGGCAGCATCGACGCCGGCCTCATGCTGCACGCGCCGGGTCAGGCGCCGGCCGGGCTGGATCGGCTGGTGGTCGGCCAGGAGCCGCTGGTGCTGGCGCTGGGCGCGCGCCATGCGCTGGCACGGCTGGACCCGTTGCCGCTGGCCGCCGTGCTGGCCGAACCGCTGGTGCTGTTCCCGCGCCGCATCCTGCCATCGCTGCACGACGCGGTGGTGGAGATGTACCGCGCCCAGGGCACGGTGCCGCGCGTGGCGCAGGAGGCGATCCAGATGCAGACCATCGTGAACCTGGTCTGGGGCGGCAATGGCCTGGCCTGGGTACCGGCCAGCGTGATGCAGTTCCGCCGCGCCGGGGTGGTCTACCGCGAAGCGGCCCGGCTGGCCCTGGGCCGCAAGCGGCCGGTGCTGCCGGTCTGCGAGACCAGCCTGGTCTGGCCGGCCGGGGCGATGTCGCCCGCGCTGGCGCGTTTCGTCGACTTCGTGCGCGCGCGCAGCCCGGCCTGACCGCGCGCTCAGCTTGCCGCTCGGTCCAGATGGGGACGGAGCAGGTCCTCGATCCAGTGGCCGAAGGCCTGCACACGGTCCGCCAGATGGCGGCGGTGCGGATAGACCAGGTGCACGGGCAGGGCCGGCGGGCACCATGGCGACAGCACCTCGACCAGGGCGCCGCTCTCCAGGTGGTCCTGCACGTCGTAGGCCGGCACCTGCACCAGTCCCACGCCGGCCAGCGCGCAGGCGATGTAGGTTTCCACATTGCCGGCCGCCACATCGCCGGGCAGCATGGCCGAGCGCGTGCGGCCGTCCTCGGTCCATTCCCAGGGCGCGTATCGCCCGCCTGCAGCAGCGGCGTAGTTCACCTGGCGGTGCTGCTGGGTCAGCAGGTCGTGCATGTCGCGCGGCGTGCCGTGGCGCGCGAGATAGCGCGGGCTGGCGCAGCTGATCACCGCGAAGGAACCGAGCGGACGCGCCACCAGGCTGCTGGGCGCCAGCGGGCCCACGCGCAGCGCGCAGTCCACGCCATCGTGCACCAGGTCCACGGCGCGGTCGCTGGAACCGAGCTCCAGCTCCACGCCGGGATGGCGGGCCAGGAACTCGGGCAGCGCCGGCGCCACCAGCCGGTGGGCGATGCGGCTGGGCATCTCCACGCGCAGCCGGCCTCGGAGCCCCTGGCCGGCCG
This sequence comes from Pseudorhodoferax aquiterrae, assembly GCF_014652235.1. Classification (GTDB taxonomy): domain Bacteria; phylum Pseudomonadota; class Gammaproteobacteria; order Burkholderiales; family Burkholderiaceae_C; genus Pseudorhodoferax; species Pseudorhodoferax aquiterrae. Next base: position 60,800 of record NZ_BMYK01000014.1, on the reverse strand, counting down.
CGCTGAACTGCTGCTCCAGCGCCTCCATCCCGTGGACCAGGGAGCGCGCGCGCTCCAGCAGGCTCTCGCCCTCGGCCGTGAGCCGCACCCGCCGGGTAGTTCTGTGCAGCAGACGCGCGCCAAGACGGGCCTCGAGCTGCTGCAGCGCGCCCGAGACGCTGGCGCGCGGCAAGCCGAGCTGGTCCGCTGCGAGAGTGAAGCTGCTGCACTGCGCGATGCGCAGAAAGATCCTCAGGTGGTCCAGCCGGTCCATGATTGTTCGTGATTCCTGGATGGTGTAGACAGGAGAGCCGACTTTATCCTGATTGTTTCCAAACATAGACTTCTCTCTCCATTCCATACAAAGGGGTAATGAATGTCTTCTCCGACCTTGAAGGACAAAGTGGCTGTCATCAGCGGCGGTGGTAAGAACCTGGGAGCCTTGATCGCCCACCAGTTCGCCGATGCCGGCGTGCGCGGTCTGGTTCTTCACTACAACAGCGATGGTTCGCGCGACGAGACGGAAAGAACCGCGGCCGCGCTGAAGGCCAAGGGCGTTGGCGTCCTCACCTTCCAGGGCGACCTGTCCGTGGTCGAGAACTGCGTGCAGCTCTTTGACCGCGCCGTGTCTCAGTTCGGCGAGCTCAACGTCGCGATCAACACCGCCGGTGTCGTGATCAAGAAGCCCATCCTGCAGATCACCGAGGCCGACTACGAAAAGAGCTTCGCGGCCAACTCCAAGGCGGCGTTCTTCTTCATCCAGCAGGCCGGCCGCGTGCTGGCCGAGCGCGGCAGCATCGTCACCATCGTCAGTTCGCTGCTGGCGGCCTACACCGATTCCTACGCCGTCTACCCCGGCAGCAAGGCGCCGGTGGAGCACTACACGCGCGCGGCCTCCAAGGAGTTCGGCGCCCGCGGCATCAGCGTCAACGCCATCGGCCCCGGCCCCATGGACACGCCGTTCTTCTACGGCCAGGAATCCAAGGAGTCGACGGCCTACCACTCGTCCGCGGCCGCGCTGTCGGGCTACTCCAAGAAGGGACTGACGGACATCGAGGACATCGCCCCCATCGTCAAGTTCCTGGTGACCGAAGGCTGGTGGATCACGGGCCAGACCATCTTCGCCAACGGCGGCTACACCACCCGCTGAACGTTGCGGCACGCGCCGCCGGGAAGGGACACCATGAACCGATTCCAACCCCTGTTGGACCGTCAGCGGGAATTCTTCTTCAGCGGCGCGAGCCGGTCCCATGCCTGGCGCACGGACCAGCTCGGGCGCATGGAGCGGCTGCTGCGCGAGAACCAGCAGGCGCTGTGCGATGCGCTCTACCAGGACTTCCGCAAGCCACCGTTCGAGCAGCTGTTCGAGATCACGGTGCCGCTGGGCGTCATCGCGTACTACCGCAACAACCTGGCCGAATTGATGGCGCCGCAGCCGGTCGCCATTCCCAAGGGGCTGGAGGCAGCAGGCAACCGCGGCGTGGTCCACAAGGAGCCGTACGGCGTCACGCTGGTCATCGGCCCGTTCAACGCCCCCATCCTGCTGCTGCTCGATCCGGCCATCGCGGCGCTGGCGGCCGGCAACACCGTGGTGCTCAAGCCGGCGAACACCACGCCGCGCGTGGCGGCACTGCTGGCCGAACTCGTGCCACGCTATTTCGCGCCCGAGGCCGTGTCCATCGTCACAGGCGGGCGCGAGGAGATCGCCACGCTGCTGGAACTGCCGTTCGATTTCATCTTCTTCACCGGCAGTTCCAATGTCGGCAAGGTCGTCATGCGGGCGGCGGCCGAGCACCTGACGCCCGTCGTTCTGGAACTCGGCGGCCAGAACCCCACGGTGGTCGACGAGACCGCCAACCTGGACATCGCGGTGGACCGCATCGCCTGGGGCCACAACGCGATCTCGGGCCAGTGGTGCATCGCACCGGGCTATGTCTACGTGCACCGCTCCATCGCCGAGGACTTCATCGCGCGGCTCAAGCGCTCGTTGACGGCCATGTACGGCAGCGATCCGCAGCAAAGCCCCGATTTCGCGCGCATGATCAGCACGCACGACACCGAGCGCGTGGCTTCCTACATCCTGCCGGACAAGGTGGTGCACGGTGGCCGCCACGACGTCGCCGACCGCTACGTCGAGCCCACCGTGCTCTACCCCTCCAGCTGGGACGACCCGGCCATGCAGCAGGAGGTGTTCGGCCCCGTGCTGCCGGTGCTGCCCTACGAGGACTTCGACGCCATGGTGGAGACTATCATGCGCAAGCCCAAATCGCTGGCGGCCTACATCTTCAGCAAGAACCAGGACCACATCGACCGCTTCCTGGGCCGCGTCTCGTTCGGCGGCGGTTGCGTGAACCAGACCAACCTGCACTGCTGGATCGACAGCCTGCCGTTCGGCGGAGTCGGCTACTCGGGCATGGGCAAGTACTACGGCAAGGCCGGCTTCGACGCCTTGTCCAACACCAAGGCCATGCTGCTGGGCAACCCCGACCAGGTGCTCGACGTGTTCCCGCCCTACGCGGGCAAGGACATCGCCAAGAACCTGTCGGTCTTCTCGGAGTGAACACATGGGCATTTCCACCCGACGCCGATGGCTCGCCGCTGCGGCCGCATTGCCCCTGGGCGCCGCACTGCCGGGGTGCGCGAGCTCCGGCGCCACGCCGCCCGGCCCCGGCATGAAGGCCTCGGTCACCTACCTGCATCTTCTGGCCAAGGTGCCGATGTTCCGCGGCATGTCGAACGAGCAGCTGCAATGGGTCATCGACCATTCGCGCGAATGGTCGGTCGAGCCCGGGGCCGAGGTGGCGAGCAGCCAGCGCGGCATCGACAGCTTCTGGACGCTGCTGGACGGTGGCTGGCAGCTGCAGGTGGCCGGCCGCAGCATCGCGGCGGGACATGCCGACCCGGCCAAGTGGTATGGCGGGCGTGACATGGTGGCCTTGGGCCTGCCGCCCACGCGGCTGGTCGCCACGCGCAGCAGCTACGTGATGGAGATCGCGCAGCCCGCGCTGGACGAGATGCTGGGCCGCGGCCTGCCGCTGGGACCGCACCTGCAGGCCGGGCTGGACTTCTACCGCGCGCTGCTACGCTAGCGCGCCGGACATGTTTCAAACCTTGAAAGGGAGGCTGCCATGCACATGGCGATGACGATGGGGGCGGGCGTGCTGCTGCTCGTGGTGTTCGTGTTGTTCGGATGGCTGTGGGGCGCCAGCGGCGCCGCCATGGCGCTGGCCGCCAAGGCCTTCGTGCCGGTCTGGCTGCTGGTCGCGCTGCTCAACATGTGGGTGGGCGTGACGCACGCTGGCTATACAGTGCGGGAAGAATTGCCGATCCTGCTCGTCGTGTTCGCCGTTCCGGCGCTGGTGGCAGGACTGGTGGCCTGGCAACTGTCGCGCAGCTGATCACAAGAAGAAGCATCCGTTCGGGGTGCGAACCCCGTTGATCCGTGCTGGATATGGGCGCGGCCTGCGCAAGGGCCGCGCTTTTTTGTTTTTGGGAGGGCCTCGATGGCGGTAGAAGGAAGTGCGAACGATCTCGTGCGGGTCGTCAGTCTGCTCGGTGCAGCCGTGGTCGGCGTGCCGCTGTTCAAGCGGCTCGGCCTGGGCTCGGTGCTGGGCTACCTGGCGGCCGGCCTGGCCATCGGGCCGTTCGGGCTCAGGCTGTTCGACGATCCGCAGGCCATCCTGCACGTGGCCGAGCTCGGCGTGGTGATGTTCCTGTTCGTGATCGGGCTGGAGATGCAGCCCTCGCACCTGTGGAGCCTGCGGCGCCAGATCTTCGGCCTGGGCAGCCTGCAGTGCCTGGTCTGCGGCTTGCTGCTGACGCTGGTGGGCATCGGCTTCGGCTTTCCCTTGGCCGTGTCCTTCGTGAGCGCCATGGGCTTCGTGCTGACCTCCACGGCCATCGTCATGCAGCTCTTGGGCGAGCGCGGCGACATCGCCGCGCCCCGCGGGCAGCGCATCGTCTCCATCCTGCTTTTCGAGGACCTGCTGATCGTGCCGCTGCTGGCCATCGTCGCCTTCATCGCGCCGCCCGCGCTCGATGCGCAGGCGGTGGCGCCCTCGCGCTGGGGCGTCGTCGGCCTGGCCCTGGGTGCGCTGGCCGCACTGGTGGCGGCCGGCGTGTGGCTGCTCAACCCGCTGTTCCGCGTGCTGGCCACCGCCAAGGCGCGCGAGGTGATGACGGCGGCCGCGCTCCTGGTGGTGCTGGGCGCGGCGCTGCTGATGCAACTGGGTGGCCTGTCCATGGCCATGGGCGCTTTCCTGGCCGGCGTGCTGCTTTCGGAGTCCACGTTTCGCCACCAGCTGGAGGCCGACATCGAGCCCTTCCGCGGCCTGCTGCTGGGCCTGTTCTTCCTGGGCGTGGGCATGTCGCTGGACCTGGCCGTGGTGGCGCGCAACTGGCCGCTGATCGCGGCGGGCGTGGTCGCGATGATGGCGGTCAAGGCGCTTTGCATCTACGGCGTGGCGCGCTTGGCCAGGAGTTCGCACGCCGATGCGCTGGACCGCGCCGTGCTGATGGCCCAGGGCGGCGAGTTCGCCTTCGTGCTGTTCGCCGCGGCGCTGGGCGCCGGCGTGATCGACGCGACCGTCAACGCCAACATGACGGCCATCGTGGTGCTGTCCATGGCGCTCACGCCGCTGGTGGTGCTGTTGCACGGCCGCTTCGGCCCGCGGCCGGCCAGTTCGATGGAGGGCGTGGAGGCTGCGCAGGACCGGCGTGCCAGCGTGCTCGTGATCGGCTTCGGCCGCGTCGGCCAGATCGCCAGCCAGGGCGTGGTGGCACGCGGCGCCTCGCTGACCGTGATCGACAACGACACCCAGGTCATCCGTGACGCCCAGTCCTACCTGGGCTTCAAGGTCTACTACGGCGACGGCGCCCGTGCCGACGTGCTGCATGCGGCCGGTGCGCACAGCGCCAGCGCCATCCTGGTCTGCGTGGACGACAAGGCAGCCGCCACGCGCATCGCCGAGAACGCCAAGGCCGAATGCCCGCATGCGCGCGTGCTGGTGCGGGCCTTCGACCGCGAGCATGCGCTGGAGCTGGTCAAGACCGGCGGCGCCGACTATGTGGTGCGCGAGACCTTCGAGTCGGCCATGCTTCTGGGCCGCGAGGCGGTGCTGGCCACGGGCGCCACGCCGGAGGAGGCCGATGCCGTGATGGCCGACCTGCGCCGCCTGGACGGCGAACGCTTCGACCTGGAAGTGGCCGGCGACGCCTTCGCCGGCCGGGCCCTGGTGCTGGGCCATCTGCGCAACAAGGAGAACGACGATGCCACGCAAGCCAAGCCCGCCTGAGCACGACCCCGTGCCGCCGGCGCAGGCTGCCGCCGTCGTGCAGTTCTGGCGCGACGCCGGTTCTGCGCGCTGGTTCGCCAAGGACGCGGCCTTCGACCGCGCGTTCCGCGAACGTTTCCACGACCTGCATTTCGCCGCGGCCGCGCGCCGCTGCGATGCCTGGGTGGCGACGGCCGAGGGCGCGCTGGCCTTGCTGTTGCTGCTCGACCAGTACCCGCGCAACAGCTTTCGCGGCACCGGCCACATGTACGCGACCGATCCGCTGGCCCGCATGTTCTGTCGCCAGGCGCTGGACGCCGGCCTGGACCGGCAGGTGCCGCAGGACCTGCGGTTGTTCTTCTACCTGCCGCTCTCGCATTCCGAGCATCTGCCCGACCAGGAGCGGGCGCTGGCGCTCAACCGCGCGCTGGGCGAGCCGTTCGCCAGCCATGCGCAGGGCCACCTGGACATCGTGGCGCGCTTCGGCCGCTTTCCGCACCGCAACGCCATGCTGGGGCGCGCGACCACGGTGGCCGAGCAGGCCTTCCTGGCCGAGGGGGGCTTTTCGGGCTGAGCCGCGGCCGGCGGGCACAATCGCCCGATGCTCATGTACCCCCAGATCGACCCGGTCGCGCTGCAGATCGGGCCTGTCGCCATCCACTGGTATGGCATCACCTACCTGGTCGCCTTCGGCCTGTTCATGTTCCTGGGCAACCTGCGCCTGCGCCACGAGCCCTTCGCCTCGGTGGTGCCGCCCTGGACGCGCAAGGATGTGGAGGACATCCTGTTCCTGGGCGTGGTCGGCGTGGTGGTCGGCGGGCGGCTGGGCTACTGCCTGTTCTACAAGCCCGGCCACTACGTCGCCCACCCATTGGAGATCCTCTACGTGTGGCAGGGCGGCATGGCCTTCCACGGCGGCATGCTGGGCGTGATCGTGGCCATGGTCTGGTTCGCGCGCTCGCGACAGCGGCCCTGGATGCAGGTGGCTGACTTCGTGGCGCCCTGCGTGCCGACCGGGCTGGCGGCCGGCCGCGTCGGCAACTTCATCAACGGCGAGCTGTGGGGCCGCTTCTCCAGCCCGGACCTGCCCTGGGGCATGGTGTTCCCGCAGAGCGGCTCCATGCTGCCGCGCCACCCCTCGCAGGTCTACCAGTTCCTGCTGGAGGGCCTGCTGCTGTTCGTGCTGCTGTGGCTGTACGCGCGCAAGCGCCGCGCCGAGGGCCAGGTCGCTGCGGCCTTCCTGATCGGCTACGGCCTGCTGCGCTTCACGGCCGAGTTCTTCCGCGAGCCCGATGCCTTCCTGGGCCTGCTGTCGCTGGGCATGAGCATGGGCCAGTGGCTGTGCGTGCCCATGGTGCTGGCCGGCATCGTGATGTGGGTCTGGTGCGGGCGGCGTGCCGCTGCGCTGCCGGCCCGCGCCTGAGCGTCAGCCGCCCCGCGCGCGCTGCAGGCGCCGCAGGAACACGGTGATCTCCTTGACGGACTGCATGTCGCCGCGCTCACGGGCGACGGCCAGGCCCTGGGTCCAGGCCGCTTCGGCCTCGTCGGTGCGGCCCAGCTGCTCCAGCGCCTTGCCGAGCAGCTTCCAGGCCGCTGAGTAGTGCGGATCCTGGACCGTGGCCTGCTGCAGGTGCGGGGCGGCTTGCTGCGGCTGGCCCTCCTGCAACAGCGCCTGGCCCAGCCCGAAGCGCAGCAGCGCGCCGTCGCGGCCGCCGGCCAGCAGCTTCTCGAGATTGGCGCGCAGCGCGGCCCGGGTCTCGGACGTCATGCCGGGGCGGCCTCGGCCAGCAGGGCCTGGGCGTCCTCGCACCACCAGACCACCGCGCCCAGGTAGCCCTCCCAGACACAGCCGTTGCAGCCGCGGCCGCAGCAGGTGGTGGGCTCGGGCGGCGGCGCGCGCATGCCGGCGATGCCGCGGGCCGCGAGGCGTGCCGCGATCGCGTCGATGGCGGCGCGTGCCGAGGCGGCGTCGGTGGGCGGTGCCAGCGTCATGGCGCCTCGGCGAGCACGTCGTCGAACAGCGCCAGCAGCTGGCGGGCGAACAGGTCCATGTTGGTGGCGCGTTCGGTGCTGCCGGTCAGCACGGTGCGGCTGTGCTGCGTCGCACCGACGACGGCCAGGCAGGCCCGGCCGGCCGGGTCGCCGGCGGGGCTGTCGGACGGGCCGGCCGCCCCGGTCTCGCCCAGGCCCCAGCTGGCGCGGTGGCTGGCGCGTACCTTGCTCGCCAGCAGCAGCGCATAGGGCTCGGTCTCGGCGCGCAGGCCTTCCATGTCGGCCGGCGCCAGGCCCAGCAGGGCCTTGCCGGCACGGCGCGAATAGACCACGGCGCCGCCCAGGAAGTAGGCGGACGCCCCCGGCACGGCCAGCAACGCGGCGGCGACCAGGCCGCCGGCCGAGGACTCGGCCACGGCCACGGTGTCGCGGCGTTCGCGCAGACGCGCGGCCACGCGGGCGGCCAGATCGGGCAGGGTGGGCAGTTCGGTGGAGGCGGACATGGGCCGCGATTGTGTCAGCCGCGCCGCGTGGAGCTTTCGGCGTTCGACGGGCATTGCGGGATGGGCGTGCCGGCAGAATAATTAGCTGTAATTATTGGAAATTACAGAGCCGCTCGCGCAGTCGGCGGCGCACCCCAACTGCCCCCCCACGCCATGCGCCCGGTCCGAAGTTCCCTGCACGACGAAGTCGCCGAGCGCCTGCGCCAGCTGATCTTCGCGGGCGAGCTCGCGCCCGGCAGCTTCATCGACGAGCCCGCGCTGTGCGCCAGCCTGGCGATCTCCCGCACGCCGCTGCGCGAGGCGCTCAAGGTGCTCGCCGCCGAAGGCCTGGTGCGCCACGAGCCGCGCCGGGGCAGCTTCGTGAACCAGGTGACGGCGCAGGACCTGGACCAGATCTTCCCGGTGCTGGCATTGCTGGAGGGCCGCGCCGCGTTCGAGGCCGCCCAGCAGGCCAGCGACGCCGAATTGCAGGCGCTGCAGGCGCTGCACGAACGGCTGCAGCGCCATGCCAGGGCCAGGCGCATTGCCGACTATTACGCCGCCAACCTGGCGATCCACGAGGCCATCATCGCGCTGGCCGACAACCCCTGGCTGGCCCGCGTGATCGGCGACCTGCGCAAGCTGGCCAAGCTCGCCCGGCTGCAGCAGCTGCAGGCCCCGGGTCGGCTGGAGCAGAGCTGCGCCGAACATCTCGCGCTGTTCGCCGCGCTGCAGGCGCGCGACGCGCCGGCCGCGCAGGCCGCCATGCACGAGCACCTGCTGCGCCAGCGCGAGGCGCTGCGCGAGGTGGCGCGCAGCCAGGCCAACCGGATCGCTCCCTGAACCTGCCTTCCAAGGATCCACCATGAATGCCACCGACTGGATTGCCCGCAGCCTCGCGCTGCTCAAGCCGGCCGCCAAGCCGCCGGCCGTCACCCCGGACGCGCCCCGCCCCATGGCCGAGCGCCTGCGCGCCACGCTGCGCCGCGAGCCCGAAGCGCTGACGCCCAGCGCGCTGCGCCGCCTGCTGGCGCAGTTGCAGGCCGTGGTCGACCCGCATGTCAGCGAGGCCGAGGCCGGCCGCCGCGCCCAGCAGGTCATGGCCTGGTACGGCACGGCCACGGCCGCCGAGCGGCGCGACCTCTGGCTGCTGCTGGTCGAGCAGTTCGCGCCCGACGCCGACGAGGTGCGCGCCGCGCGCGAGCACTACGACGCCGTGCACGGCACGCCCGAGCAGGGCGCCGCCGAGATCCGGCTGCGCAGCGCCTTCGTCTCGCCGCGCACGCGCATGCTGCAGCGCTTCGCGGTCGACCCGCAGGGCCTGCACTTCCTCGTGGACCTGCGCGCCGAGCTGCTGCCGCAGCTCAAGTCCGAGCGCCGGCTGCAGCCGCTGGACGCCGAGCTGGCCGCGCTGTTCTCCACCTGGTTCGACCTGCCGTTCCTGGAGCTGCGCCGCATCAGCTGGGACTCGCCGGCCTCGCTGATCGAAAAGCTCATCAAGTACGAGGCCGTGCACGACATCCGCAGCTGGGCCGACGTGAAGAACCGGCTCGACAGCGACCGCCGCTGCTACGGCTTCTTCCACCCGCGGATGCCGAACGAGCCGCTGATCTTCGTCGAGGTGGCGCTGATCGACCACCTGGCCGGCGGCATCGGGCCGCTGCTGGACGAACAGGCCGCCGTGCACGACATCGGCAAGGCCACGACGGCGATCTTCTACTCCATCAGCAACACCCAGACCGGGCTGCGCGGCGTCTCGTTCGGCGACTCGCTGATCAAGCGCGTGGTGGAGACGCTGCGTGCCGAATTCCCCAAGCTCAAGCAGTTCGCCACGCTCTCGCCGATCCCGGGCTTTCGTGCCTGGCTGACCAAGAACGCGGGCGGCATGCTCGCGCGCATGCCCGACAAGGCGCGCGCCGAACTCGGCCGCGCGCTGGGCACCAAGGCGCCCGAGGCCGAGCATGTGCTGGCCGCCACCGAGCGCGTGCTGACGTTGGAGGAGAAGTCGCCCGCGCGCCAGTTCCTGCTGCGCTGCGCGGCCGAGTACCTGGGCCGCGAACTCGACCAGGGCCGCCCGCTCGACCCGGTGGCGCGCTTCCACCTGGGCAACGGCGCGCGCGTGGAGCGGCTCAACTGGGCCGGCGACCCTTCGCCCAAGGGGCTCAAGCAGTCCTGCGGGCTCATGGTCAACTATCTGTACGATCTGCGCCGGCTCGACAAGCACCGGGCCATGACGGTGGCGGGACGCATCCCGCTGTCGTCCGAGGTCGAGCGGCTGCTGCTCTGAGCGACAGACACCGGAGCGGCGCAGACCGCCTTTCTTTCCACAACGACAGGAGACAAGACATGCCGATCCCCATCACGCGCCGCGGCGCGTTGCAACTGGCTGGCGCCGGCCTGCTGCCGGCTGCGCTGGCGGCCCGGGCCCAGTCGGGCTGGCCGAGCAAACCCGTCACGCTGGTCGTGCCGTTCCCGGCCGGCGGCGGCACCGACGCCTTCGCGCGGCCGCTGGCCGCGCAGTTCGCCAAGCTCACGGGCAAGACGCTGGTCATCGACAACCGCGGCGGTGCTGGCGGCACCCTGGGCGCCAGCGTCGCGGCCAAGCTGCATGCCGACGGCTACGGCCTCTTCATGGGCGCGGTGCACCATGCCATCGCGCCCTCGATGTACCCCAAGCTCGACTACGACCTCGAGAAGGACTTCGTGCCGCTCGCGCTGCTGGCCAACGTGCCGCAGGTGGTGGTGGTCAACCCCAAGCGCGTGGAGGCGAACGACCTCAAGAGCTTTCTCGCGCTCGTCAAGCGCAACCCCGCGCGCTACAACTACGCCTCGGCCGGCGCCGGCACCTCGCACCACCTGGCGGGCGAGTTGTTCAAGCAGCAGACCGGCACCTTCATCACCCACATTCCCTACCGCGGCGCGGGCCCGGCGCTGGCCGACCTGATCGCCGGCAACGTGGACGTGATGTTCGACGGCCTGGGATCGTCTGCCGCGCACATCAAGGGCGGGCGCATCAAGCCGCTCATGGTGTCGGGCGGCAAGCGCAATCCCTCGCTGCCGGACGTGCCCTGCGCCGCCGAGGTCGGTCTGCCCGACTACACCGTGACCACCTGGTACGGGCTGTGGGCGCCCAAGGGGACGCCGGCCGATGTGCAGGCGCAGATCGTCCAGGCCTTCCAGCGCACGGCCGCGGCCGACGAGATCAAGACGGTCTGGGCCAGCAACGGTGCGGAATTCGGTACCCTCACGCCCGCGCAGTTCGGCAGTTTCGTTTCGGCCGAGATCAAGCGCTGGGCCGCCGTCGTGCAAGCATCCGGCGCAAAACTCGAATGAGCTTTTTCTTCCCCTCACCATGAGCACCGCCACCGAGAACCAGAACCTCTACGCCGCCCTGCGCGCGGCGTTCCCCGCCGACCTGGACGCCACCGCGATCGACGCCACCGAACCTGGTGGCCAGCCCCTGCGCTACAGCTGGCGCGACCTCGAGCGCGCCAGCGCCATGATCGCCAACCTGCTGGAATCGCTGGAGCTGCCGCCGGCCTCGCGCATCGCGGTGCAGGTGGAAAAATCGGTCGAAGCCGTGCTGCTGTACCTGGCCACGCTGCGCGCCGGCCACGTGTTCCTGCCGCTCAACACGGCCTACCAGAGCGCGGAGATCGGCTACTTCGTCGGCAACGCCGAGCCGGCCGTGGTGGTCTGCAGCCCGGCCAACCATGGCTGGGTCAGCAAGATCGCGTTCCAGGCCGGCACGCGCTACGTGTTCACGCTGGGCGAAGACCGCAGCGGCACGCTGCTCGAGCGCACATCGCACTGCAGCGACCAGCACACGCCGGTGCAGCGCGCGGCCGACGACCTCGCCGCCATCCTGTACACCAGCGGCACCACGGGCCGCAGCAAGGGCGCCATGCTGAGCCATGGCAACCTGCTCAGCAACGCGCGCGTGCTCAAGGACTACTGGGGCTGGCAGGACGGCGACGTGCTGCTGCACGCGCTGCCCATCTTCCACGTGCACGGCCTGTTCGTCGCGCTCCACGGCGCGCTGCTCAACGGCAGCAAGATGCTCTGGATGGCGAAGTTCGACCCCAAGGCGGCCATCGCCAAGCTGCCCGAGGCCACCGTGTTCATGGGCGTGCCCACGCTCTACGTGCGCATGCTGGCCGAGCCCGCGCTCACCAAGGAGGCGGTGCGCAACATGCGCCTGTTCATCTCGGGTTCCGCGCCGCTCCTGATCGAGACCTTCAAGGACTGGCAGGCGCGCACGGGCCACACCATCCTGGAACGCTACGGCATGAGCGAAACCGCCATGCTGACCTCCAATCCCTACCGCGCCGAGGATGGCGAGCGCCGCGGCGGCACCGTGGGTTTCCCCCTGCCGGGCGTGGAACTGCGCGTGGTCGACGACGCGGGCCAGGCCGTGCCGCAGGGCGAGATCGGCGGCATCCAGGTGCGCGGCCCCAACGTGTTCCAGGGCTACTGGCGCATGCCCGAGAAGACGGCCGAGGAGTTCACCGCCGACGGCTTCTTCAAGACCGGCGACGTGGGCCGCGTCGATGCCGCGGGCTACGTGACCATCGTGGGCCGCAGCAAGGACCTCATCATCAGCGGCGGCTACAACGTCTACCCGGCCGAGATCGAGGGCTTCCTGAACGAGATGCCGGGCGTGGCCGAGAGCGCCGTGGTCGGCGTGCCGCACCCGGATTTCGGCGAGGTCGGCGTGGCCGTGCTGATCGGCAAACCGGGCGCGGCGCTGGACGGCGAGGCATTGCTGGCCGCGCTCAAGCAGCAACTGGCTAACTTCAAGATCCCCAAGCGCGCCTTCGTCGTCGACAGCCTGCCGCGCAACACCATGGGCAAGGTGCAGAAGAACCTGCTGCGCGAGCAGCACAAGGGCTTGTTCGCTTCCTAGAGCGTCGCGCCGCGGGCCGACAGCCGGTCCGCGAGCAGGCGGGCCGTGTAGCGCAGGCGGTCGATGTCCGCGCCGGGCTGCACGCCGCGGCTGAAGCAGCACAGCGTGCCGTACACGCGTCCGTCGGCCAGGCGCACGGGCGTGCTCAGGTGCGTGCCGATGGTGAAACCGGGATCGGGCGCGCGGCCTGCGGCGACGTAGGGCGCGGCGTCGTCCATGCGCTGCGGCAGCCGGCCGTCCACCACGCGCTGGCACCAGCTTTCCTCGATCGGGTCGCACATGCCGGGCTGCAGCAGCTGGAAATCCGGCGCGCTGTCCACGGCCTGCAGCGTGCGCAGGCCATCGGCGAGCCGCGACACGAAGGCCACGTCCATGCCCAGGCGCACGCGCAGAAGCTGCAGCACCTCCTGCACGGCCGCCGGCAGCGCCGGGTCGGCCCCGTCGCAGGTGGCCACCAGCAGCTCGCAGATCCTCACGTCCAGGTCATCGGGGTTGTAGTTCAGGTGCATGCCAGGCTGTCGTCCTTTCGCATCCTTGTGGGGTGGTACGCGCGGGCGCGCGGTACCACCGTCTGCCGCAGTCTAGCCAGAGCCGCAATCGCCTGCGCCCGAGAGGGTGACGGGCCATCGAACCGGCTCATGCCCACGGTGCGGCCAGCGCCTCGGTCAGGCACTGCGCGGTCGCGCGCACGCGTGCCGTGCGCTGCAGGTCCGGGTGCATGACCAGCCAGACCTCGTGCGCGCGCGCACGCTGCCGCGCGGGCCAGATGCGCACCAGGCCCTCGCGCTCGCCCATCTGCACCGGCATCTCGCCCATGCCGATGCCGGCCGCCACGGCCTTGCGCAGCAGCAGGCTGGAGTTGACGGCCAGCGCGATGCGGGCATGCCGTGCCGGCAGGTCGGCCACGGTGGGCAGGGCATCCTGGGCCAGGTAGGGACCATAGGCCACGAGCTGGTGGCCGCGCAGTCCGTCTTCGGGCGAAGGCTCACCGCAGCGGGCGAGGTAGGCGGGGCTCGCGAACAGGCCGACCGGCCACGCGGCCACACGGCGCACGACGAGGTCCGGCGTGTCGGGCCGCACATTGCGCAAGGCGATGTCGGCCTGCCGGCGGCCGAGGTTGAGCAGCGCGCTCGAGACTTCCAGGTCCACGCGGATCTGCGGCCAGCGCTGCTGCAGGCCGGCGATGGCCGGCAGCAGGTACTCGATCGCGATGCTGTCCGAGCTGGTCACGCGCACCAGCCCGGCCGGGCTCTCGTCCTGGCCCTCGATCTTGCTGCGCAAGTCCAGCGCCGCCGCCTCCATGCGCCGCGCCGCGTGCAGTGCGGCCTCCCCGGCGGGCGTGAGCAGCCAGCCGTCGCGCGCGCAGGAACAGCCGCGCACCGAGTTCGGCCTCCAGCGCATTCAGGCGCCGCCCCACGGTGGCCTGGTCGACGGCCAGGCTGCGTGCCGCCGCGCGCAGCGAGGGCTGGCGCGTCAAGGCAAGGAAGATACGGGCGTCGTCCCAGTTCATGCGCGGCGGGTGGTGCATTTCTGCATCGCAATGAAGCGAAATCGCTGCACTTTACAGGCACCGAGCGGGCCTATGCTGGCGCCCCATGACACACCCCACCATGCAAGCCATCGTCTTCGACGCATTCGGCGGCCCCGAGGTGCTCGAGGCCCGCACCGTCGCACGCCCCGCGCTGCGCCCGCACGACCTGCTCGTGCGCAATGCCGCCATCGGCGTGAACCGTGCCGACATCGCGCACCGCAAGGGTGCCTACGGACGCGCCCATTTCGGCGACGCCGACACTATGGGCCTGGAGATCGCCGGAACCGTGGTGGAAGCGGGGCCGCAGGTCCAGGGCTTCGCCGTGGGCGACCGCGTCATGGGCATCGTGGGCGGCGGTGCCTATGCGGAGTATTCGCGCATCGACCACCGCATGGCCATGCCGGTGCCGGCCGGCCTGCCGCTGGCCGATGCGGGCGCGGTGGCCGAGGTCTTCGTGACCGCGCACGAGGCCTTGTTCCACCTGGCCCGGCTGCAGGCCGGCGCGTCGGTGCTGGTGCATGCGGCGGCCGGCGGCGTCGGCTCTGCCGCGGTGCAGCTGGCGCATGCGGCCGGCGCACGCGTGTTCGCCACGGCCAGCGGCGACAAGCGCGGGGCGGTGGCGGGCTTGGGCGCCGATGTCTTCATCGACCACCGCTGCGAGGACTTCCAGGCCATCGTGGCGCGCGAGACCGGGGGCCAGGGCGTGGACGTGGTGGTCGATTTCATCGGTGCGCCCTACCTGGAGCGCAACCTGCGATCGCTCGCGCTGGGCGGCCGTCTGGTCGTCGTGGGCCTGCTCGGGGGCGCCGAGCCCGCACCGCTGCCGATGGACCTGCTGCTGTTCCGCCACCTGCAGATCTTCGGCACGGTCATGAAGTCGCGCCCGCCCGCGGTGAAGCAGGCCATGGTGCAGCGCTTCGCCGCGCGCTGGCTGCCGGCGCTGGCGGACGGCCGCATCCGGCCCGTCATCGACAGCCGCTTCCCGCTGGCGCAGGCCGCCCAGGCGCACCGGCGCATGGAGTCGGGGCAGAGCGTGGGCAAGATCCTGCTGCTGCCGGATGCGGCCTGAACGGACGCTACGGTCAAGGCGGCTGCGCGTCGATCACCCGGCGCACCGTGGCCAGGGCCGTGCCCAGCGCGTCCAGCGGCACCGAACCCAGGGCCACGCGCAGCGCGTGCGGCACCTGTTCCGCAGCGGCGAAGGGCGCGGCCGTGGACACGGCCACGCCGGCGTGCAGCAGCGCCTGCGCCACCTGGTCGCCCCGCAGCTCCGCAGGCAGCGGCAGCCAGACGAAGTAGCCGTTCGGATGCCGCACCGGCTGCAGCCCGGCGAAGGCCTGGCCGGCCAGCGCCTGGCGCGCCGCGGCGTCCGCACGCTTGCCGGCCTCCAGCCGCAGCACGGTGCCATCCTCGATCCAGCCGCAGGCGATCGCCGTCATCACGCCGGGTGTGTTCCAGGTCGTCGCGCGGATCGCGCGCTCGATGCGCGGCATGGCCTCGGCCGGCGCGGCCACGAAGCCCACGCGCAGGCCCGTGGCCACGCTCTTGGACAGGCCCGAGACGTAGACCGTGCACTCGGGTGCCAGCGCGGCCAGCGGCGCGGGCGGGCTGGGTGCGAGGAAGGCGTAGGCCGCGTCCTCGATCAGCAGCAGCCCGTGGCGGCGCGCGATCGCCACGAGCTGCCGGCGCCGCGCCAGGCCCATGACCCAGCCCAGCGGGTTGTGCAGCGTCGGCATGGCGTAGACGGCGCGCACGCGGCGGCGCCGGCACCAGGCCTCGAGCGCGTCCAGGTCGGGGCCGGCGCCGGCGGCCGGCAGCGGCGCCAGTTCCAGCCGGTGCGCCTGGGCCAGCAGCTTGAAGCCCGGGTAGGTCAGCGCGTCCACGGCCACCACGTCGCCGGGCTGCAGCAAGGCCATCACGGTGACCGCCAGGCCATGCTGGGCGCCGTCGACGATGGCCACCTGCCCGGGCGCGACCACCAGTCCGCGGACACCCAGGTGCCGCGCCACCGTGGCGCGCTCGTGTGCCCGGCCGCCGTGCGGCTGGTAACGCAGCAGCGCGTCCAGGTCACCGGCCGCGGCCAGCTGGCGCAGCGCGGCACGCAACAGCTCGGCCTGGCCGGGCAGGGCCGGGTGGTTGAAGTTGAGATCGACCAGGCCGGCCGCCGTGGCCGGCTGGTCGATGCCCAGGCCGGGCGGCAGCGCGGGCTCGCGCACGAAGCTGCCGCGCCCCGCCTCGCCCGCGACCAGGCCCATGGCCTGCAGCTCGGCGTAGACGCGCGTGGCCGTCACGAGCGCCAGGCCCTCGCGCGCGGCCAGCTGCCGGTGCGTGGGCAGGCGTGTTCCGGGGGCGAGCCGGCCGCTGCGGATGTCGGCGGCCAGCCGGTCGACCAGGGGCTTGTAGCGGGCTCGTGCCATCGTGGCGTGCGCAATGTATTCAATACAATTTTTTGATTGTATTGAGTGACAGGCCTAGCATGCCGGCCTCCACCACACCACAGGGCCCACCATGCACATCGCCATCCTGACCTTCGACGGCTTCAACGAACTCGATTCGCTGGTCGCGCTCGGCATCCTGAACCGCGTCAAGGTGCCGGGCTGGCGCGTGTCCATCGCGAGCCCCACGCCCACGGTGCGCTCGATGAATGGCGTGGTGCTGCAGGCGCAGGCCACGCTGGCCGAGGCCTGCGCGGCCGACGCCGTCGTCGTCGGCAGCGGCCTGCGCACGCGCGCCGTGGTGGCCGATGCCGGCCTGATGGCACAGCTGCGGCTGGACCCGGCGCGCCAGCTGCTGGCCGCGCAGTGTTCGGGCACGCTGGTGCTGGCACGGCTGGGCCTGCTGCAGGGCCTGCCGGCCTGCACCGACCTCACCACGCGGCCCTGGGTGCAGGAGGCCGGCATCGCCGTGCTGGAGCAGCCCTTCGTCGCACGCGGCAACGTGGCCACGGCCGGCGGCTGCCTGGCCTCGCAGTACCTGGCCTGCTGGCTGATCGCGCGGCTCGAGAGCGAGACCGCCGCGCGCGAGGCCATGCACTACGTCGCGCCGGTCGGCGAGAAGGAGGCGTACGTGGAACGCGCGATGCGCCACATCGCGCCGGCGCTGGCCGAGGCTGCGTAGCTATCATCGCCGCCACCTCGGACAGCAGGGAGTGCGATGAACGCGCCAGCCAGCCTCGATCGATTCCGCGTGGACGGCCAGGTGGCCGTCGTGACCGGCGGTGCCCACGGCATCGGCCTGGCCTGCGTGCAACTGCTGGCCGCGGCCGGCGCGCGGGTGGTGGTGGTCGACCGCGATGCCGAGGCCGCCGCGGCGGTGGCGGGCGGCATCGCCGGCGCGCTGGCCTTCGGGCTGGACGTGGCCGACGCGGCGGCCTTGGCGCAC
This sequence comes from Pseudorhodoferax aquiterrae, assembly GCF_014652235.1. Taxonomy (GTDB): domain Bacteria; phylum Pseudomonadota; class Gammaproteobacteria; order Burkholderiales; family Burkholderiaceae_C; genus Pseudorhodoferax; species Pseudorhodoferax aquiterrae. The sequence continues at coordinate 43,256 of NZ_BMYK01000014.1, read as the reverse complement.
ACCATGGCCGTCATCGCGCAACAGACGGGCCGCATCGACATCCTCGTCAACAACGCCGGCACGGCGATCCGCAAGTCCACGCAGGAGCTGGCCCTGGAGGAATGGAACCAGGTCGTCGCGGTCAACCTCACCGGCGCCTTCGTCTGCGCGCGCGAGGCCGCGCGCTTCATGCCGGCCGGCGGCGGCAGCGTCGTGAACATGGCGTCCATCATGGGCATGTCGGGCGGTGGCCTGTACCCCAACATCTCCTACCAGACCACCAAGGGCGGCCTCGTCAACATGACGCGTGCGCTGGCCGTGGAATGGGCCGGGCGGGGCGTCCGCGTCAATGCGGTCGCGCCGACCTGGACGCGCACGGGCTTCATCGGCCCGCTCGCGTCCACGCCCGCGCTGATGGACCGCATCCGCGCCGTCACGCCGCTGGGCCGGCTGGCCGAGCCTGACGAGGTCGCGCATGCCGTGCTGTTCCTGGCCAGCCCCGCGGCCTCCATGGTCACGGGCCATGTGCTCGCGGTGGACGGGGGCTTTCTGGCGCAGTGAGGGCCCCCGCCGGCTGCCGCGCCGCTCAGCGCAGCACTAGCACCGGGATGTGCGAGTGCGTCAGCACGTGCTGCGTCTCGCTGCCCAGCAGCAGCCGGCTCACGCCGCGGCGCCCGTGCGAGGCCATCACGATCAGGTCGCAATGGTGCTTGTGCGCGGTGGCGATCAGCGACTCGGACACCTGGTCGCCGCGCACGACGACGGGCGTCACGGTGACCTTGCGGGACAGGCCGGCGGACTGCACGGCCTCCAGCTCCTTGTGCGCGGCCGCGCTCCAGCTGGCCTCGGTGCGTTCGATCTCCTTGAGGTCGATGGCCATGGACCCGTCGAAGTAGCTGTGCGGGTAGGGCGGCACCACCTTCACGGCGACGACGGTGGCGCCGAGCTTGGCGGCCAGGTCGAGCGCGCTGTCGACGGCCTTTTGCGAGAGCTCCGAACCGTCGGTGGCAACCAGGATGCGTTGGTACATGGCGTTTCTCCTTTTGAAGCGGTGGGTTCAGCATAGGTCGGCTTCGCCGGAATGGGTTGATGTACGTCAAGGCATGGGGAATCGGCGCTGGCTACGCTTCAGCCATGCCATCCCTCCCCACGTTCGCCGCGGATCCCGCGCCGCCAGCGGTTCCGCGCGGCCTGGACTGGATCGACGATCCCGACGAATGGGCCGCGTTCAGCCGCCCGTCAGCCGCGCATGGCAGCGGGGCCTGGGAATCCAGCCTGGCCATCGAGGGCATGACCTGCGCGGCCTGTGCGCTGTCCATCGAGGACGCGCTGCGCGCCGTGCCCGGCGTGCTGGCGGCCGAGGTCGGCGCGGCCAGCCGGCGCGCGCGCGTGGTCTGGCGCGCGGGCCAGGCGCTGCCCTCGCAATGGCTTGCAGCCGTGCGCCGCGCCGGCTACCGCGGCCTTCCGCTGGCCGACCTCGCGCTGCGTGCCGAGCGCCGGCGCGAAGCCCGGCTGGTGCTGTGGCGCTGGCTCGTGGCCGGGCTGTGCATGATGCAGGTCATGATGTACGCCTGGCCCGCGTACACCGCGGCCCCCGGCGAGATCTCGGCCGACGCGCAGGCCCTGCTGCGCTGGGCCTCCTGGGTGCTGAGCCTGCCTGTCATGCTGTTCTCGTGCGGGCCGTTCTTCCAGGCGGCGCTGCGCGACCTGCGGCACCGGCGCGTGGGCATGGACCTGCCCGTCACGCTGGGCATCCTCATCACCTTCGTCATTAGCAGCTGGGGCACCTTCGAGCCGGACGGCCTCTTCGGCGCCGAGGTCTATTTCGATTCGTTGACCATGTTCGTGTTCTTCCTGCTCAGCAGCCGCTGGCTGGAGTCGCGCCTGCGCGAGCGCACGGGCGGCGCGCTCGACCTGCTGCTGCAACGCCTGCCCGAAGGCGTGGAGCGCGAAGGCGCCGATGGCCGGCGCGAGCAGGTCGCCGCGCACCGCGTGGCGGTGGGCGACGTGCTGCATGTGCGGCCCGGCGAGGCCTTCGTGGCCGACGCGCTGGTGCTGGACGGCGAGACGCTGGTCGACGAGGCCCTGCTGTCCGGCGAGTCGCGCCCCGTGGCGCGCGGTCCGGGCGCACATGTGCTGGCCGGCAGCTACAACCTGGCGGCGGCCGTGCGCGTGCGCGTGACTGCCGCGGGCACCGACACGCGCTTCGCCGAGATCGCCGCGCTGATGGACGAAGCGGCGCGCTCGCGCCCCCGCTTGGCGCAGCTGGCCGACCGCATCGCGCGGCCCTTCCTGCTGCTCGTGCTGCTGGCGGCCCTGGGCGCCGCATGGTTCTGGTGGCGGCACGACCCCGGCCACGCGCTCATGGTGGGCGTGGCCGTGCTGATCGTGACCTGCCCCTGCGCGCTCTCGCTGGCCACGCCGGCCGCGATGCTGGCGGCCGCCGGCGCGCTGGCGCGCCGTGGCGTGCTGGTGCGCCGGCTGCAGGCGCTGGAGGCGCTGGCCCGGGTCGACACCGTGGTCTTCGACAAGACCGGCACGCTCACGCGCGACGCACTCGTGCTGGGGCCGGTGCAGACCCGTGCCGGCATCGACCGCGCGCAGGCGCTGGCCATGGCCGCGGCGCTGGCCGCGCACTCGCTGCACCCGGCCTCGCGCGCACTCGCGGCAGCCGGGCAGGGCGGCGCGCATGCGGAGCAGTGGGAGGTGGCCGAGCTCGTCGAGGAGCCCGGCCTGGGCTTGCGCGCGCGCCTGCTGCGCAACGGCTGGCCCTGGCCCGGCGCGCTGCGCCTGGGTTCGGCCGCGCACTGCGGCGTGGCAGCGCCGCCCGGCGCCCAGACCATGGTCTGGCTGGCCGACGAGCAGGGCATGCTGGCCTCCTTCGTGCTGCTGGAGGACCTGCGCGCCGATGCCGCGGCCACCGTGCGGCGGCTCGCGCAGATGGGCGTGGCGGTGCAGCTGCTGTCGGGCGACGCGGATGCGGCCGTGGCGCGCGTGGCCGCGCAGCTGGGCATCGGCGCGGCGCGCGGCGGCTGCTCGCCGCAGCACAAGCTGCAGGCCCTGCGCGCACTGCAGCGCGAGGGTCGGCACAGCGCCATGGTCGGCGACGGCCTCAACGACGGGCCGGTGCTGGCCGGCGCCGACGTGTCCTTCGCGTTCGGCCAGTCCGTGCCGCTGGCGCAGGCGCAGGCCGACTTCGTGGTGCCCGGTGGCCGGCTCATGGCCGTGGCCGACACGCTGGCGCTCGCCCGCCGGACCATGGCCGTGGTGCGCCAGAACCTGGCCTGGGCCGCGCTCTACAACGCCGTCAGCGTGCCGCTGGCCGTGGCGGGCTGGATGCCGGCCTGGCTGGCCGGCCTGGGTATGGCAGCGAGTTCTCTGCTCGTGGTGCTCAACGCGCTGCGCCTGTCGGTTGCGCCAGCGGCCGATTCCGCAGTGCCTGTCGCAGCGCGGCTGGCTACCGAAAGCCCCTGATGGACATCCTGTTCCTGCTGATTCCGCTGTCCGTCGTGCTGGTCTTCTGCATCCTGGGCGGGCTGTGGTGGGCCATCCAGCGCGGCCAGTTCGAGGACATCGAGGCCGAGGGCGAGCGCATCCTGCGCGAATAGCGCCCGGTCGCATGGCGGGCGGGACGCGCTGGCTTGCAGACCGGATCTTCCGTGCATGGCACAGGCCGCGTGGTGCGTGGTGGCCAAGGGGTTCAGGAAGGGGGCGTGGCCTGCCAGCCGCCACCCAGCGCGCGGAACAGCGTGGCCAGCGCGACCTGGTGCGCGGTGCGCACCGCGATCCAGTCCATCTGCGCCGCGAGCGCGCTGCGCTGGGCATCGAGGTAGCGCAGGTGGTCGTCGGCGCCGGCCTCCCAGCGCGCCTGGGCCAGGCGCAGGGCCTCGCCGCTGGTGTCGGCCAGCGCGCGCTGCGCGGCTTCCTCGCGCCGCAGCGTCTCGGTGGCCGCCAGCGCGTCGGCCACTTCGCGGAAGGCCGTCTGGATGCTCAGTTCGTAGGCGGCCACGGCCTGGTCCTTGCGCAGCAGCGCGAGGTCCAGGTTCGCGGCGTTGCGGCCGCCGTCGAACAGCGGCAGCGTGAGCTGCGGCGCGAACGACCAGCTGCGCTGCCCCGCGCCGAACAGGCCGGACAGGTCGGCGCTCGCGCTGCCGAACAGGCCGGTCAGCGCGATGCGTGGGAAGAAGGCCGCACGCGCCGCACCGATGTGGGCGTGGCGCGCGCGCAGCCGGTGCTCGGCCGCGCGGATGTCGGGCCGCCGCGCGAGCAGCTCCGAGGGCAGGCCTGCGCCAAGATCCTGCCGCAGCAGCGGGCCGTCTCCGGTGGCCGGCTCGCCGGCCGGGTCGCCCACGAGCAGCGCAAGCGCATGGCCGGCCTGGCGCTCCTCGCGCGCGATGCGCTCGTGCTGGGCCGCGACCGCGTGCACGAGGCCACGGGCCTCCTGCACATCGAGCGCGGTGGCCGCGCCTGCCGAATGCCGCTGCAGCACGAGGTCCAGCGCGCGCTCGCGCGCCAGCAGCGTCTGGCGGGCCAGCTGCAGGCGCTGTCGTGCGCCCTGGCGCGCCGCAGCCGCCTGGACGACTTCGGCCACGAGGCTCACGCGCGCGGCGAGGGCGGCCTCTTCGGTGGCCAGGACCTCCTGCAGCGCGGCCTCGGACAGCGCACGCACGCGGCCGAACAGGTCCAGCTCGAACGCGGCCAGGCCCACGCCGGCCTGCAGGCTGCTCTGCACGGCGGGCGTGCCCGGCGCGCGCAGGTCTTCGGGCAGGCGCTGGCGCTGGCCCCCGGCTTCGGCCTGCAGGCCGGGCAGCTGCTCGGCGCGCTGCACGCGGTACAGCGCGCGGGCCGCCTGCACGTCCAGCAGGGTCTGGCGCAGGCTGCGGTTGTTCGCGAGCGCCCGCGCGACCAGCGCGCGCAGCTGCGGGTCGGCCACGAAGTCCTGCCAGCCGGGCGTGGCCGTGGAGGCAGAGCCGGGTGCACAGGCTGCGGCCGCCGCCTGCGTGTCCCAGTGCGCGGGCAGCGGCGTGGCCGGGCGCTCGTAGGCCGGCACGAGGGAGCAGCCGGTGGCCAGCAGCGCGAGCGCCAGCGCGGCGCAGCGCAGCAGCGGGTGCTCAGACATGGCGCACCTCCGCGGACGTGGATGCCTGCGCCAGCGCGCGGGCGCGCGGCGCGGCCGCCTGCGCGCCATGGTCGCGCGCCAGCAGCGCGTAAACCGTGGGCAGCACGAACAGCGTGAACAGCGTGCCGACCAGCATGCCGGACACCACGACTACGCCGATCGCGAAGCGGCTGGCCGCGCCGGCGCCGCTGGCCGCCAGCAGCGGCAGCAGGCCGGCCACCATCGCGGCCGTGGTCATGAGCACGGGCCGCATCCGGATCACGGCGGCCTTGTGCATGGCCGCCGGCGGTGCCAGGCCTTCCTGGCGCTGGATGTCGTTGGCGAACGAGACCATCAGAATGCCGTGCTTGGAGATCAGGCCGATCAGCGTGACCATGCCGATCTGCGTGTAGATGTTCATCGTGGCATAGCCCAGCCACAGCGGCAGCAGCGCGCCGCCGATGGCCAGCGGCACCGTGACCAGGATCACGAGCGCGTCGCGCAGGCTTTCGTACTGCGCGGCCAGCACGAGGAAGATCACCACCAGCGCGAAGCCGAAGGACAGCAGCAGCCGGTTGCCTTCGCGCACGAACTGCCGGCTGTCGGACAGCCAGTCGATCTGCGCGCCCGCGGGCAGCGGCTGCTTGCGCAGGAAGTCCACGGCCTGCCCCATGGTCACGCCGGGCATGGGCACGGCCGACAGCGTGACCGCGTTCATCTGGTTGAACTGCGGCAGCCGGTTGGCCTGGGGCCGGACCTGCACCTGCACCAGCGTGGCCAGCGGCACGGGCTGGCCCGACGCCGCGCGCACGTAGTAGCCCGTGAGGTCGCCAGGGCTGCGGCGCTGCGCGCGCGGCACCTGCGCGATCACGTCGTAGGAGCGGTCGAACCAGTTGAAGCGGTTGATCACGTTCTCGCCGACCAGCACGGCCAGCGTGTCGGCGATGTCGCCCATGGTCACGCCCATCTCGCCGGCCTTGGCCGCGTCCACCGTCAGGCGCGCCTGCGCGCTGTCGAACGCCAGGTCACTGTCCACGTAGGCGAACAGGCCGCTGTTGCGGGCCGCGGCCTGGAGCGTCTCCATGGCCTGGTGCAGCTCGGCGAAGGCGAGCGGCGCGCGCAGCACCATCTGCACGGGCAGGCCGTCGCTGCCGGCCGGCAGCGGCGCGGCCTGGAAGGCCGTGACGGCCGCTGCCGTGACGCTGCCGGCCTGGGCGTTGAGCTGTGCCTCGACCTGGCTGGCCGCCATCGTGCGCTGCGCCCAGGGTTTGAGCACCACGCCGCCGAAGCCGTTGTTCTGTCCGTTCGTGCCGCTCGTGAAGAAGCTGTTCTGGTAGTCCGGCAACTGGCGGAACAGGGCCTCGAGCGCATGGCCGGCGCGCTCGGTGTAGTCCTTGCTGGCGTACTGCGGCGCGCGCGCCGCGACGAACACATAGCCCTGGTCCTCGGCCGGCGCGAGCTCGCGCTGCACGCCCAGGAACATCACCACGATGCCGCCGCACACCAGCACGCAGGCCAGCAGCACGGCCGCGCGCGCCGCCAGCGCATGGCCCAGCAGCCGCCCGTAGCGGGCCGACAGTGCCTGCATGGCCTGCTCGATGCGGTGTGCGAGCCGGCCCGTCGCCAGATCACGGCGCAGCAGGAAGCTGCTCATCATCGGCGACAGCGTGAGCGCTACCACGCCCGAGACGATGACCGCGCAGGCCAGCGTGAACGCGAACTCCTTGAACAGCGCGCCGGTCAGTCCGTCCATGAGGCCGATGGGCGCGTAGACGGCAGCCAGCGTGACCGTCATGCCGACCACGGGCCAGACGATCTCGCGCGCGCCCACCAGCGCCGCGTGCGCAGGCGACAGCCCCTCCTCGATGTGGCGGTGGATGTTCTCCACCACGACGATGGCGTCGTCCACGACCAGCCCGATCGCAAGCACCATGGCCAGCAGCGTCAGCAGGTTCAGCGAGAAGCCGAAGGCCAGCATCAGCGCGGCCGTGCCGACCAGCGACAGCGGGATCGTGACCACGGGGATGAGGACCGCACGCAGCGAGCCCAGGAACAGGAAGATCACGGCGACCACGATGAGCACGGCCTCCAGCAGCGTCTGCAGGACCTCGTCGATCGAGGCGTTGACGAAGCGCGCCGTGTCGAACACGTTGCCGACCGTGAGCCCGGCCGGCGCGGCGCGCTGCAGCTCGGGCAGCAGCGCGTTGACGCCGCGCACGATCTCGAGCGGGTTGCCGTCGGGCGTGGGCGCGATGCCGAGCGAAACCGAGCGTTTGCCGTCGCCCAGGAAGCTGCTGTCGTCGTTCTGGCCGCCCAGTTCCACGGTGGCCACGTCGGCCAGCCGCACCACGCTGGCAGGGCCGCGCTTGAGCACCATGTCGCGGAAGTCCTGCACGCTGCGCAGATCGGTGGCGGCCGTGATCGGCACCAGCGTGTCCGCGCCGCGCAGGGCGCCCGGCGCGGCCTGCACGTTGTTGGCACGCAGCGCGGAGGCCAGGTCCGCGGCCGTGAGCCCGTGGGCGGCCAGCCGCACCGGGTCCACCCACAACCGCATGGCATAGGTCTGGCCGCCCAGGATCTCGGCCGAGGCCACGCCCGGCACGGCCGTGACCATGGGCTGCACCACGCGCGCGATGAAGTCGGTGATCTCGGGAATGCTCTGCTGCTGGCTCGAGAAGTCCAGGTACTGCACGGCCGAGACACCGTCCGTGATCTTGCGGATCTCCGGGTCGAAGGCGCCCTGCGGCAGCCGGTACTTGACCTGCTGCACCTTGGCCAGCACCTCGGTCATGGCGCGGTCGGCGTTGGCATTGAGCACCAGCTTGGCCTTGATCTCGCTGCGCCCCGGCGTGGAGGTGGACGACAGGTACTCGATGCCGCTGGCGCTCGCGATGGCCTGGGCCAGCGGCGTCGTGACGAAGCCCTGCATGACCTCCTGCGAGGCGCCCGGGTAGCTGGTCGCCACGACGATGGTGGCGCTCTCCATCTGCGGGTACTGGCGGATCGGCAACGAGAACAGCGCGGCCAGGCCGGTCAGCAGGATCAGCGCCGAGAGCGTGACGGACAGGATGGGCCGGCGCACGAACAGGTCGGTGAAGCCGGTGGACGACGCTGCGCGCTGCGCGCTGCGGTACTCGGCGCCTTGGGGCGGGTGGGCGGTGCTCATGGCTGGCCTGCCCCGTGGGTCGCCGCAGCCGCTGGTGCGCGCGGCGCCGACGGCGCCGCCACCACGCGCAGGGCGCTGCCGGCTTGCACGCGCAGCTGGCCTTCGGTCACGACCACGTCGCCAGCCGCCAGGCCCTGCGCCACGACCACGCGGTCGCCGATGCGCCGGCCCAGCGTGATGGGCACGAACTCGGCCTGGCCGATGCCCTCGGCCGAGGGCGCGCGCACACGCAGCGCCTGGTCGCCCGAGGAGGAGGTCATGACGGCCGTGGCCGGCAGCAGCAGGGCGCCGGCCTCGGGCGCCAGCTCCAGCGCCACCGTGACGTACATGCCGGGCCGCAGGCCTTGGTGCGCATCGGCCGCGCGCGGCACGGTGGCCTGCACGGTCAGGCTGCGCGTGTCGCGGCCGACCTGGGGCTCGATGGCGCTGACACGGGCCCGCACGGGCGCGGCGTCGGGCGCGCCGCTGTGCAGCAGCAGCGACTGGCCCACGCGCACGTGGGCCAGCTCCTGCTGCGGCAGGTCGAAGTTCACCTGCAGACTGGACAGGTCGGTCAGGCTCACGGCCGTGTCGCCGGGCTGCAGGTACTGGCCCAGGTCGATGCGGCGCAGGCCGAGTGCGCCCGCGAACGGCGCCTCGATGCGCTTTTGCCGGATGCGCGCCTGCAATTGCAGCACGCGGGCCGCGCTCTGGTCGTGCTCGGCCTGGCGCTGCTGCAGCACTTCCTGCGCGAGCGCGCCCGTGGCCGCCAGCGCATGGGCCCGCGCGAGCTGCTGGCGCGCGAAGGCGGCCTGCGCCTGGGCGGCTGCGAGGTCGGCCTGCTCGGTCGCGTCGTCGAGCTGGACCAGCAGCTGGCCGGCCTGCACCGTGCGGCCGGGCTCGAAGTGGATCGCGGCCACGCGGCCTGCCACCTCGGCCGGCAGCATGACCTGGCGCGCGGCGCGCAACTCGCCCAGGGCCTGCAGCGTGCGCGGCACGGTCTCCGGTTGCAGCGTGGTGGTCGCCACGTCGACCGGGGCGCCGCCGGTCCAGGCGGGTGGAGCGGGGCGGCTGGCGCGCCAGGCGGCCAGTCCGGCGGCCACGAGCGCCGCCGCGACCGCGACGCTGGCCAGCGCTTTCCACGCGGCCGGCCTGCGGACGTGCGCAGCGTCCGGCATTGGTTCTTGCATGCGTTTCTCCCTGCCGCTGCAGATGGGGCGACGTGCCCGGCACCTGGCGGTCGATCGCGTTTGTAAGACCTCAAGTGAACTTGAGGTCAAGCGGCAGGGTTGTTCTCTGTGGCGCCGCCGCGCCAGGGGCGCGTGGCCAGGCGGGATCGGCGGCGACCTAGCGCAGCGGGCGTTCCAGGATGCGCGGCCCCGGCCCCTGCTGGGCCAGCGCGTCGGCCGGGTTGCGCAGCGGGCAGTCCTTGAGCGAGAGGCAGCCGCAGCCGATGCAGCTGTCCAGCTCGTCGCGCAGGCGCTGCAGCTTGAGGATGCGTTCGTCCATGGCGGCACGCCAACGCGAGGCCACCGCACGCCATTGCGCCGCCGTCACGCGCACCTCGGGCCGGTACTCGCCCAGCGCCTGGCGCACCTCCTCCAGCGGAATGCCTGCGCGCTGCGCGACCTTGACGATGGCGATGTAGCGCAGCACGCCGGGCGTGAAGCGGCGCTGGTTCCCCTCGGTGCGCACGCTGCTGATGAGCCCCTTGGACTCGTAGAAGTGCAGCGTGGACACCGCCACGCCGCTGCGCAGTGCGACCTCGCCCACGCTGAGGTAGCGCGGTGGGTCGGAGTGGTTCATGGGCATGCGGTCGGTCTCCGGATCGGGCCAGCAGTGTAGGGCGCGGTCCGCGTGCATGCGGCACCTGCAGGCTGCTTGACGTGCATCAAAGCGCCCCTGCGGGCGCCGTCCGACACTGCCCGCAGTGCTGAAAAAGCGTTCAAGAGAGGCAGCGATGAATCAATCGAGAAGCCCGGCCACGGTCTACAACGACGCCGTCGTGCGCCAGTTTTCCGTGATGGCCGTGGTGTGGGGGGTGGTGGGCATGTTGGTCGGCGTGGTGATCGCCGCCCAGCTGACCTGGCCCGAACTGAACCTGGGCATCCCATGGCTCAGCTACGGCCGGCTGCGGCCGCTGCACACCAATGCGGTGATCTTCGCGTTCGGCGGCTGCGCGCTGTTCGGCACGGCCTACTACGTGGTGCAGCGCACCTGCCAGACGCGGCTGTTCGGCGGCTGGCTCGCATCCTTCACGTTCTGGGGCTGGCAGGCCGTGATCGTGGCCGCCGCCATCACGCTGCCGCTGGGCTACACCACCGGCAAGGAGTACGCCGAGCTGGAATGGCCCGTCGACATCCTGATCGCGCTGGTCTGGGTGGCCTTCGCGGTGGTGTTCTTCGGCACCATCGGCACGCGCAAGGTGCGCCACATCTACGTGGCCAACTGGTTCTACGGCGCCTTCATCATCGCCGTGGCGCTGCTGCACATCGTCAACAGCGCGGCCATGCCCGCGAGCTTCTGGAAGAGCTACTCGGCCTATGCCGGCGTGCAGGACGCCATGGTGCAGTGGTGGTACGGCCACAACGCCGTGGGCTTCTTCCTCACGGCCGGCTTCCTCGGGATGATGTACTACTTCATCCCCAAGCAGGCCGAGCGCCCGGTCTACAGCTACCGGCTGTCCATCGTGCACTTCTGGGCGCTGATCTTCACCTACATGTGGGCCGGCCCCCACCACCTGCACTACACGGCGCTGCCGGATTGGACGCAGTCGGTCGGCATGGTGTTCTCGCTGATCCTGCTGGCGCCGTCCTGGGGCGGCATGATCAACGGCGTGATGACGCTGTCGGGCGCCTGGCACAAGCTGCGCGACGACCCCATCCTGCGCTTCCTGATCGTGGCCCTGTCGTTCTACGGCATGAGCACGTTCGAGGGCCCGATGATGTCGATCAAGACCGTCAACGCGCTCTCCCACTACACCGACTGGACCGTGGGCCACGTGCACTCGGGCGCACTGGGCTGGGTCGGCCTCATCACCATGGGCAGCCTGTACTACCTGATCCCGCGGCTGTTCGGGCAGAAGCAGATGTACAGCGTGAAGGCCATCGAGCTGCACTTCTGGAGCGCCACCATCGGCATCGTGCTGTACATCGCCGCGATGTGGATCGCCGGCGTGATGCAGGGCCTGATGTGGCGCGCCGTGAACGCCGACGGCACGCTGACTTACACCTTCGCCGAATCCGTCAAGGCCACCTACCCCTTCTACGCCGTGCGCCTCTTGGGCGGCCTGCTGTACCTGGGAGGCATGCTGGTGATGGCCTGGAACATGGTCATGACCATGCTCAACGCGCGGCCTGCCACCGTGGCTGTCCCGCAAGCCGCGGCGGCCCACTGAACCGAGAAGAACCATGTCGCAGAACCTCGACAAGCCCGGTGCGCACGAACGCATCGAGACCAACAACTTCCTGATGATCGTGCTGATCCTGCTGGTGCTGCTGGTCGGCGGCCTCGTGGAGATCGTGCCGCTGTTCTTCCAGCGCACCACGACGGTGGCCATCGAAGGCGTCAAGCCCTACACCGCGCTGCAACTGGCCGGCCGCGACGTCTACCTGCGCGAGGGTTGCTACAACTGCCACTCGCAGATGATCCGCCCGCTGCAGGCCGAGACGCTGCGCTACGGCCACCATTCGCTGGCCGGCGAGTTCGTCTACGACCATCCGTTCCAGTGGGGCAGCAAGCGCACCGGCCCCGACCTGCATCGCGTGGGCGGCAAGTACAACGACGAGTGGCACCGCATCCACTTGATGAACCCGCGCGACGTGGTGCCCGAGTCCAACATGCCGGCCTACGCCTGGCTGGACAAGGCCACTGTGGATGGCGAGCAGCTGGCGGCCAACATGCGCGCGCTGCGCCGCCTGGGCGTGCCCTACACGGACGAGGAGATCGCCAAGGCACCCGCCGACGTGAAGGGCCGGACCGAGATGGAGGCCACGATCGCCTACCTGCAATCGCTGGGCCTGGCCGTCAAGTGAGGAGCTGGACATGACACCCCCACGCTCATCACTTCGTGTATCGCTGCCCCCCGAGGGGGCGCGTCAATGCCTTCGGGCGGCCGGGCGGCATTGACATGGACATCAACACCCTGCGTGCCGTGGCGACCGTGGTGTCGTTCGTCACCTTCATCGGCATCCTGGTCTGGGCCTGGTCCCGGAGCAACAAGCAGTCCTTCGACGAGGCGGCGCAGCTGCCTTTCGACCAAGAGTAAGAGGGCAACATGAGCGATTTCACAAGCGGCTTCTGGTCCATCGCGATCATTGCCGTGACACTGGGCGGCATCCTCGGCTGCGTGCTGCTGCTGTGGGGCGCCGGCAAGGCGCGCGTCTCGCCGACCGGCGACAACACCACGGGCCATGTGTGGGACGGCGACCTGCGCGAGATGAACAATCCGCTGCCGCGCTGGTGGGTCTGGATGTTCGTCATCACGGTGGTCTTCGGCGTGCTGTACCTGGTCCTGTACCCGGGCCTGGGTGCCGAGCCCGGCAAGCTGAACTGGAGTTCGGTGGGCGAGCACGCGGCCGACGTGGCCAGGCACAAGGCGTCCACGGCGCAGGTCTACGCGAAGTACGCGGACATGCCCATGGCGGAGATCGCCCGGGACCCGCAGGCCCATGCCATCGGCGAGCGCTTGTTCATGAACAACTGCGCCCAGTGCCACGGTTCGGACGCCCGCGGCAGCAAGGGCTTTCCGAACCTGGCGGACGGCGACTGGCTGTGGGGCGGCGAGCCCGAGAGGATCGCCGAGACCATCGCCAAGGGCCGCATCGGCAGCATGCCGCCCATGGCCGCGGCCGTGGGCACGCCCGAGGACGTGCGCAACGTGGCGCACTACGTGCTGAGCCTGTCGGGCGGCCCGCACGACTCGGTGCGCGCTGCGCTGGGCAAGGCCAAGTTCACGGCCTGCGCGGCCTGCCACGGCAGCAACGGCAAGGGCAACCCGCTGCTGGGCGCACCCAACCTGACCGACGACATCTGGCTGCACGGCTGGGGCGAAGAAGCCATCGTCGCGATGGTCAACAACGGCAAGACCAACCAGATGCCGGCGCAGGAAGGCAAGTTCAGCGCGGAGCAGATCCGCGTGCTGGCATCCTACGTCTGGGGCCTCTCCAACCGTTGAACCTGCCATGAGTGCCGAGCGCAAGGTCATCCCCATCCAGGCCGAGCCCGCGCTGGTCCCGCTGTTCGAGGCCCACAAGACGGTCTACCCGCGCACGGTCGGCGGCTTCTTCCAGAACTGGCGCTGGGCCCTGGTCTGGCTCACGCAGCTGGCCTTCTACGGCACCGCCTGGCTGCAGTGGGGCGAGCGGCAGGCCTTGCTGTTCGATCTGCAGGCGCGCCGCTTCTACATCTTCGGCCTGGTGCTGTACCCGCAGGATTTCATCTACCTGGCGGGCCTGTTGGTCATCTGTGCGCTGGCGCTGTTCCTGTTCACGGCCGTGGCGGGCCGGCTGTGGTGCGGCTTCTCGTGCCCGCAGACGGTCTACACCGAGATCTTCCTGTGGATCGAACGGCGCATCGAGGGCGACCGCGGTGCGCGCATGAAGCTCGATGCGGCGCCCTTCTCGGCAGAGAAGCTGGTCAAGAAGTGGTTCAAGCATGTCTGCTGGGGCGTGTTCGCGCTGTGGACCGGCTTCACCTTCGTCGGCTATTTCACGCCGATCCGCGCGCTGGCGATGTCCTTCATCACCACGCGCATGGGGCCCTGGGAGGTGTTCTGGGTGCTGTTCTACGGCCTGGCCACGTATGGCAATGCGGGCTTCCTGCGCGAGCAGGTCTGCAAGTACATGTGCCCCTATGCACGTTTCCAGAGTGCGATGTTCGACCGCGACACGCTGATCGTGAGCTACGACAGCGCGCGCGGCGAGCCGCGCGGCAGCCGCCCGCGCAACGCCGATGCGGCAGCGCGCGGCCTGGGATCCTGCATAGCCTGCACGCTGTGCGTGCAGGTCTGCCCGACCGGCATCGACATCCGCAACGGCCTGCAGTACGAATGCATCGGCTGCGGCGCCTGCGCCGACGTCTGCGATGGCGTGATGGACAAGATGGGCTACGCGCGCGGGCTCGTCAAGTTCACCACGCAGCAGGGCCTGGCCCGCGGCTGGAGCCGTGCGCAGATCTGGCGCAGGGTCTTGCGTCCGCGCGTGCTGGTCTATGCCGCTGTGCTGCTGGCAATCTCGCTCGGCCTGGCCCTGAGCCTGGCGCTGCGCACGCCGTTCAAGGTGGACGTGGTGCGGGACCGCGGCGCCATGGCCCGCATCGTGGCCGGCGGCGCGATCGAGAACGTCTACCGCCTGCAGATCATGAACGCCACCGAAGCGCACCAGCGCTTCGCCATCGCGGCGAGCGGCCTGCCGGGCCTCGTGGTCACCTCCGAGCCCGAGGTCGAGGTCGATGCCACGGCCTCGCGCTGGGTCGCCGTGCGGCTGCAGGTCCCGCAGCAAGCTGCGGCCGCGGGAGGCTCGCACCCGATCCATTTCGAGCTGCGCATGCTGGACGGCGACGCCCATGTGCGCGAGAAGTCCGTGTTCCTGATTCCGCGGTAGAGGAGAACCACGATGCAAGCAGAACAACAAGCGCGCGTGGCGCGCCCCTGGTGGCGCTACGGCATGGTCTGGATGGTGATCGGCGGCCCGCTCGCGGTCGTCGTCGCCGGCATCGCGACGGCCGTGATCGCCTTCCATGGCGCCGACCCGGTGGTCGCCTCGGCGCCCGCCCAGGTGGCTGCCGAAGAGGCCTTCGGTCTGCAGCCCGCGATGGCCGGGCGCAACCACGCGGCGACCGGCACCGTGCCGGCGCGGCGCTGAGGGTGGCGCTGTGGCCACGATGGCGGCGCGCCGCCTGATGTGGGTCGCCTGGCCGGCCTTCCTGGCCGCCGGCATGCTGGAGATGCTGGTGTTCGCGCTCGTCGATCCGCACGACCTGCACTGGCTGGGCCGCGCGCTGGACTGGTCGGCGATGGCGGTCTACACCGCGAGCTTCTTCGCCTTCTGGGCGGTGGCCATGGCGGGCAGCGCGCTCACGCTGCTGCTGGCGGCACCGGAGATGGTCAGTGGCAGACCTGGGGATTGACGATGCGCTGCAAGGCGTCGGCATCGACGATGCGCAAATGCCGTTGCTTGACCTCGACGATGCCTTCCTCGACGAACTTGGAGAAAGTGCGGCTCACGGTCTCGAGCTTGAGCCCCAGGTAGCTGCCGATCTCCTCGCGCGTCATGCGCAGCACGAGCTCGCTGCGCGAGAAGCCGCGCGCATGCAGGCGCTTGACCAGGTTCAGCAGGAAGGCCGCCACGCGCTCCTCCGCGCGCATGCTGCCCAGCAGCAGCATGACGCCGTGCTCGCGCACGATCTCGCGGCTCATGATCTTGTGCACGTGGTTCTGCAGCGCATTGACCTCGCGCGAGAGCTCCTCGAGCCGGTCGAAGGGCATCACGCAGACCTCGGCATCTTCGAGCGCCACGGCGTCGCAGCTGTGCTTGTCGTTGACGATGCCGTCCAGGCCGATGATTTCGCCGGCCATCTGGAAGCCCGTGACCTGCTCGCGGCCGTCGTCGGTCGCCACCAGGGTCTTGAAAAAACCCGTGCGGATCGCGTAGAGCGAGGTGAATTTCTCGCCGCTGCGGAACAGTGTGGCGCCGCGCTTCACGGACTTGCGCGTCGCCACCACTTCGTCAATGCGCTCCAACGCCTGCTGATCGAGCTGCATGGGCATGCAGAGCTCACGCAGGTTGCAGTTGGAACAGGCGACTTTGATGGTGTGCGGGTGCATGGCGTCCTTTCATGACGTGGCGCAAATTGTCTCAAACCTGAGCGGCTGAAGACTTGATCTGGGTCAAGGTCCGGACAGATGGAACGCGGCACAGTGGCAGGCAGAGGATTCCCCATGACGACTTCTTTGGCCAGCCCCGCGGCTTCCGCAATCCCCACCGACGTGCTGCAGCGCTTCGACCGGCCCGGCCCGCGCTACACCTCCTACCCCACGGCCGACCGCTTCGTCGAGGCCTTCGGCCCCGCAGATCTGCTGCGGGCACTGCAACAACGCCGCCATGGCGGGGCAGGGCAGGCGTTGCCCTTGTCGCTGTACGTGCACATCCCGTTCTGCGAGTCGCTGTGCTACTACTGCGCGTGCAACAAGATCATCACCAAGCGCCATGAGAAGGCCGCGCCCTACCTGGACTACCTGGCGCGCGAGATCGGCCTGTACGTGGCCGCACTCGGCGAAGGCCAGCCCGTCTCGCAACTGCACCTGGGAGGCGGCAGCCCGACCTTCCTGAACGACGCCGAGCTGGCGCGGCTCATGGAGTTGTTGCGCAGCCGTTTCGCGTTGGCGCCCGGCGGCGAGTACGCGATCGAGATCGACCCGCGCACCGTGGACACCGCGCGGCTGCGGCACCTGGCCGGCCTGGGCTTCAACCGGCTCTCCTTCGGTGTGCAGGACTTCGACCCGGCCGTGCAGAAGGCCGTGCACCGCGTCCAGCCCTATGCGCAGGTGGAGCAGCTCGTGCAGGGCGCGCGCGGCCTGGGCTTCGAGTCGCTCAACGTCGACCTGATCTACGGCCTGCCGCTGCAGACGCCCGCCTCGTTCGCGCAGACGCTGGAGCAGGTCGTGGCGCTGCGGCCCGAGCGCATCGCGCTGTACGGCTACGCCCACCTGCCCGAGCGCTTCAAGCCGCAGCGCCGCATCCATGCCGGGCAATTGCCCGATGGCGCCGCGCGGCTGGCCATGCTGGGCGCGGCGCTGGCGCGTTTCGAGGCCGCCGGCTACGTCTACGTGGGCATGGACCATTTCGCGCTGCCCAGCGACGCGCTGGCCGTGGCCAAGCGCCAGGGCCGGCTGCACCGCAACTTCCAGGGCTACAGCACCCAGCCCGATTGCGACCTGATCGCGCTGGGCGTGTCCGGCATCGGCAAGATCGGCGCAAGCTATGCGCAGAACGCCAAGACCATGGAGCACTACTGCGACCTGCTGGACCAGGGCCAGCTGCCCGTGGTGCGCGGCCTGGCGCTCACGCGCGACGACCTGTTGCGCCGCAGCGTGATCATGGCGCTGATGTGCCAGGGTGCGCTGCAGTTCGAGGCCATCGAGCTGGCCTGGCTGATCGACTTCCGCGCGTACTTCGCGGCCGAGCTGGCGCAGTTGCGCGCGCTGCAGGACGACGGCCTGGTGCAGATCGACGCCCAGGGCCTGCAGCTCACGGCCACGGGCTGGTACCTGGTGCGCGCCGTGGCCATGGTGTTCGACCGCTACGTGCAGGCCGACCGGGCACGCGCACGCTTCTCGCGGATTCTCTGAGCTGCGCATGGCCACCGCGCTGGGCATGACCGCGCTGCTGATGGGTCTGGCCGGCGGCCCGCACTGCGCGCTGATGTGCGGCGCAGCCTGCGCCGGCATCGGCCGCGCCGCCGGGCCGCAGGGCGGCCGCGCGCTGGCGCAATTCCACGCCGGGCGGGCCACCGGCTACGCGGCCATGGGTGCGCTGGCCGCCTGGTCCATGCAAGGCCTGGGCTGGCTGGGCGGCGCCAGCGTGGCCCTGCGGCCGCTCTGGAGCTTCGTGCACCTGGCCGCGATCGCCCTGGGTCTGGTGCTGTTGCTGCAGGCGCGCCAGCCGGCCTGGCTGGAGCGCCACGGCCGGGCGCTGTGGCAGCGCGTGCGCACGCTGGTGCCACGGCGCGGCGGCAGTTTCGTGGTGGGCCTGGCCTGGGCCTTGATGCCCTGCGGCCTGCTGCAGGCGGCGCTGCTGACAGCCGCGCTCGCCGGCGACGCGGCCCGGGGCGCCGGCGCCATGCTGGCCTTCGCAGCCGGCTCGGCGCTGTCGCTGTGGGCCGCGCCCTGGCTGGTGCTGCGCCTTCCGGTCCTGGCCGGCGGGCCGCGCGGCATGCTGGCCGGCCGCCCCGAGGCGTGGTCCGCATGGGGCACGCGCCTGGCTGGCCTGGCCCTGCTGGGCAGTTCCTCCTGGGCGCTGTGGCACGGGCTCGTGCACGCACAGGCGCCCTGGTGCCTGCCGCGCTGAGGCGGCCGGCGTCCAGCCCTTCCTTCACCAGCACCTTCACCACGCCGCCTGCACCGTGTCCCGCGTATGGGACGGCCGTGTTTTGTCTACGACCGGCATGCGGGAGGCGACAGCCGGCCTCTGGATGCGTGTCTGCGGTTCGATCTCTCCTTCTAGTATGCATGCACGAAAGGAGATTGAACGAACGGAAGACAAACCACCTGCTGCTTTCCATCGAACGTGCCGGTCGGTCCATCCGCGGGGAGCAGGGGACGGCCGCAAGGCCGCAGCGGTGCCCACCGGGTGCCGGCCGCCGCTCCCGGTGCTGCCTGCACAGGCGCGTGCAGGCCGTGCAGCGCCCTGTTCATCGAAGGAGTTCGCCATGAGATTTCAGCTTCGGATGGCCGCCGCCGCACTCGCGGGCCTGGCCAGCAGCGCCCAGGCCCAGGCGCAGTCCGAATCCGTCTTCAGCGTGTCCGGCTTCGGCACCCTGGGCGTGGTCGGCACCAACCAGGATGGCGCCGAGTACGTGGTGCCCGGCCAGGTCCGCGGCGCCGACAAATCCTGGAGCGGCGAAGTCGACAGCAAGCTCGGCCTGCAGCTCGGCGCCAAGTTCAACCGCCAGTTCTCGGCCACGCTGCAGGTGCTCAGCAAGCAGGACGGCAAAGGCAAGTTCACGCCGCAGGTCGAATGGGCCTTCGCCAAATGGCAGGCCACGCCCGGCCTGGCGCTGCGCGCGGGCCGCATGGGCGGGCCGTTCTTCGCCGTATCGGACTTCCGCGACGTGGGCTATGCCAACACCTGGCTGCGCCCGCCCATCGACGTCTACGGCCAGGTGCCGGTGAGCCACTTCGACGGTGCCGACCTGAGCTGGCAGACCAGCGTGGCCGGCAAGGCGCTGGGCTTGCAGGTCTTCGGCGGCAGGAGCTCCTCGCATGTGGAGCACACCAAGGTCGAGATCGATGCGCTGGTCGGCGTCAACGCGAGCATCGAGCTGCTGGACGGCCTGAGCCTGCGGCTGGGCCATGCGACGGGCAAGCTGACCGTGCACTCGGGCGCGCTCAACGACCTGGTCGGGGTGCTGCGCCGCACGCCCTTCGCCGGGGTCGGCGACCAGCTCGATCCGAACGACAAGCGGGCCAGCTTCAGCGGCGTGGGGCTGACGTACGACCAGGGCAACTGGATCGTGCTGGCCGAGTACACCATGCGCAAGACCAAGACCTTCATTCCCGACACCACGGGCTGGTACACGACGGTGGGCTACCGCGTCGGCAAGTTCACGCCCTATGCCACGCTGTCGCGCTTGAAGACCGACGACAGCAACGTCGACAACACCATCCCGGCCTCGGTGGTGCTGCCCGGCATGCAGGCGCCGCTGCGGGTCTATGTCGATGGCGCGACGGCGGCCCAGAGCACGCCGCAAAAGACCATTGCGGTGGGCGTGCGCTGGGATGCGATGCGCAACCTGGCCGTGAAGGCGCAGTTCGACCGCATCAAGACCACGGGTGCCGGTCAGTTCTACGACGCCGACGCGGGCTTCTGGAACAAGCGCGTCCACGTCTACAGCCTGGCCGTGGACTTCGTGTTCTGAGGAGGACGCAGCATGACGAGCACCAGAATCCTCGCCCTGCTGGCCGCCCTGTCGGCCGTGGCCGGCGCGGCATCCGCCCAGGTGGCCGTGGTGGTCGGCGCCAAGAGCGGCACGGCGGCCATGACGGCCGAGCAGGTGGCCGGCATCTTCCTGGGCAAGAGCAACCAGCTGCCCAGCGGCGCGGCCGCTGCTGCGGCCGACCTGCCCGAGAGCGCCGCCGTGCGCGAGCAGTTCTACAGCAAGGTCACGGGCAAGTCCTCGGCCCAGGTCAAGGCGGGCTGGTCGCGGCTGGTGTTCTCGGGCAAGGCCACGCCGCCCAAGGAACTGGCCAGCGCGGCCGAGGTGAAGAGCTTCGTGGCGGCCAATCCGGACGCCATCGGCTACATCGAGAAATCGGCCGTCGACGGGTCGGTGAAGGTGGTGTTGAACGTGGATTGACGGTCCTGGCCGGCCGCGCTGGAGGATGGCATGCATCTGAAGACCCGCATCGCGCTGTTGCCCGTCATGGCGGCGCTGCTGTTCGGACTGGGCATCGCGGTGGTGCTGTTCTTCGCCACGCGCACGCAAGGGGCGATCGACCATGTGGGCACGGTGTCCTACCCCTACCTGGACGCCGCCAACCGTTTCGCCAGCCAGCTCGAAGGACTGGGCAACACGGTGCAGAGCGCGGTGGCCGAGGGCGAGAAGAAGCGGCTCGAGGAGGCCGCCGAGCGTGCCGCGGCCATGCGCAAGACGCTGGAGCGCATCAAGGCCATCGCCGGCAAGGCCGAAACCGGCGCGCAGCTGGAGCGGGACTTCGAGGCCTACCATGCCGCGGCCGTGCAGACCGCCGAGCTGTTCCTGGGCATCCGGCAGGGCGACCAGGCTGGCGCCATCCCGCGCATGCAGGCAGCGCTCAAGCGGCTGGAGACGGGGCTGGAGCAGATGCGCAGCGAGGCGCGTGCCAGCTTCGACACCGACCTGGCGGGCGCCGAGGCCGGCGTGCGCTCGGGCGTGCTGGCCACCGTGGCCAGCGGCCTGGTCGTGGTGGCCGTGCTGGCCCTGGGCTCGTGGCTGCTGATCGCCAACATCTGGCGCCAGCTGGGCGGCGAGCCGCAGTATGCGCGCGACGTCATGCGCCAGATGGCCGAGGGCGACCTGTCGCAGTCCATCGACGTGGCGCCCGGCGCCGAGGGCAGCCTGCTGGCGGCGGTGCGCGACATGGCGCAGGGCCTGGCTGCCATCGTGGCCCATGTCCGGGGCGGCACCGACGCGATGACCAGCGCCTCGCGCGAGATCGCCGCAGGCAACCAGAACCTGTCCGAGCGCACCGAGCGCCAGGCCGGCTCGCTGGAGCAGACCTCCGCCCACATGCAGCAGCTGACCGAGACCGTGCGCCAGAGCGCCGATGCGGCACGCCAGGCCAACCAGCTGGCCAGCTCGGCCGCCAGCGTGGCGCAAAAGGGCGGCGCGCTGGTGGGCCAGGTGGTCAGCACGATGGAGGAGATCAGCGCCAGCTCGCGCAAGATCGGCGACATCATCGGCGTGATCGATTCCATCGCCTTCCAGACCAACATCCTGGCGCTGAACGCGGCCGTGGAGGCGGCGCGCGCGGGCGAGCAGGGCCGCGGCTTCGCGGTGGTGGCCAGCGAGGTGCGCTCGCTGGCGCAGCGCAGCGCCGAGGCGGCGCGCGAGATCAAGGCGCTGATCGGCGCCAACGTGGCGCGCGTGGGCTCGGGCGCTGCGCTGGTCAAGGACGCCGGCGCCACCATGGACGAGATCGTGGCCAGCGTGCAGCGCGTGTCCGACATCATCGGCGAGGTCACGGCGGCATCCAGCGAGCAGAGCCAGGGCATCGCCGACGTGAACCAGTCCATCGTGCAGCTGGACCAGATGACGCAGCAGAACGCGGCCCTCGTGGAGCAGGCCGCGGCGGCCGCCGGCAGCATGGAGTCGCAGGCCGGCGACCTGCAGCATGCGGTCGAGCGCTTCCGGCTCGGCGCGGTCGCGGTGCCGGTGGCGCAGGTCGCGCAGACGGTGCCGCGCTATGCCATGGTGACGACATAATGTTCCGATGCCAGGCCGCGCGACGTTTCGCCATGGATGACAAGAGCTCGCAGTTGATCGATGTCGGTCAACTCCGGCGAGGCCTGTTCATCCAGCTCGACCTCGGCTGGATGGACCATCCGTTCCCGCGCGGCAGCTTCAAGATCACCTCGAGCGACCAGATCCGCACCATCCGCGCCCTGGGCCTGACGCAGGTGCGCTACTTTCCCGACCGCAGCGATCCGGAGGAGCCCCCGTCGGACTTCGGCGCGGTCTCCGGCAGCGGCGAGGTGCACGCCGACGAGGCCGCGCAGCACCGGTTGCAGGCGGAAGCCAGGGCGCTGCAGACGCAGCGCCAGCAGCAGCTCGCAGCCCAGCAGGCCAGCCTGCAGCACTGCGAACAGCGCTTCGGCGAAGTGGTGCGCCTGTACCAGCGCGTGGTCGAGGAGACGCCGGCGCGGCCCGTCGCCATGCGCGAGCAGTGCGAAGCCCTGGTGGCGCGCTGCGTGGCCGAGATCCTCGTCGAGGGCGAGGCCACCATCCGCCTGCTGTCCGAGGGCGCGGGCGAGAGCCAGGCCACGCACCCGGCCAACACCATGGTGCTGGCCCTGCTGCTGGGCCGGGCCCTGGGCCTGCCCGCGCACGGCCTGGCCGAGCTGGGCATCGCGGCGCTGCTGCACGACCTGGGCAAGCAGCAGCTGCCCGCGCATCTGCGCATGCGCGACGAGCGCTACCAGGCCGAAGACCTGGCCGTCTACCGCAGCCATGTGCGCGAAAGCGTGCAGACCGGCCGGCGCATGGGCCTGTCGGCCTGGGCGCTGCAGGCCATCGCCCAGCACCACGAAATGGCCGATGGCAGCGGCTTTCCTGCCGGCCTGCAGGGGGCCGACATGAGCACGGGCGGCAAGGTGCTGGCGCTGGTCAACCGCTACGACCGCCTGTGCAATCCCCCGTCCATGGCGCAGGCCCTGACTCCGCACGAAGCGCTGGCGCTGACCTTCGCGCGCCACAAGGCCTGTTTCGACGCCGAGGTGCTGGGCGCGTTCATCCGCATGATGGGCGTGTACCCGCCGGGCTCGGTGGTGCAGCTGGCCAACGAGCGCTATGCGCTGGTGGTGTCGGTCAACTCCACGCGCCCGCTCAAGCCGCGCGTGCTCGTGCACGACCCGGCCGTGCCGCCCGACCAGGCCCTCATCCTGGACCTGGAAACCGCGCCGGAGCAGGGCATCCGCCGCAGCCTCAAGCCCTCGCAGCTGCCTGCGGGTGCGCGCGCCTACCTGGCGCCGGTCTCGCGCGTGCGCTGCTTCTACGAGCACCAGCTGCCGGCGCGTGTGCCCACCGAGGTCTGAGGTACTACACGGCCACGCGGCCTCGGCCCACACGCGCCCTGGGCAGTCCGGCGCAGGCTCACGCCATGCGCTTGCATCTGGCCATTGCCGCACTGCTCGGCCCGCTCGCGGGTGCGGGATCGGCCTGGGCCCAGGCGAACACCGTGGAGCAGATCTACCAGAGCGACCTGGCGATCTGCAACAGCGGCCAGCTGTCGGCCCCGGCGCGCGAGGCCTGCGTGCGCGAAGCCGGCCGTCGGCGCGATGCCGCGCGCGGGGGACCGCCGCCGGAGATCCCGCAGGCCACGCCGGACGGCCGCGCCACCGTGGTCACGCCCGAAGGCGCGCCGCCACCGCCGACGTCGGCCGATCCCGTGCCCTCGCGCGACGGCCGGGCCAATGTCGTGCCGGCGCGCTGAGTTCGGCGCAGCGCCATGGCCATGCACGCGGTCGGCCCGGTCGCCGGGCCGCCGCAGCTCAGGCCGCCATGCGGCCGAAGCGGCCGGCGTTGAAGTCGGCCACGGCCTGGTGGATCTCGGCCTCGCTGTTCATCACGAACGGGCCGTAGCCCACGATGGGCTCGTCGATGGGCTCGCCCGACAGCCACAGCACGCTCGCGTCGCCGTTGGCTTCGATCGCCACAGCGCTGCCGGCGCGGTCCAGGTGCACCAGCTGCCCTTCGCGGGCGATGGTGTCGCCGTTGACCTGCACGGTGCCGTGCAGCACCACCAGCGCCAGCGTGTGGCCCGGCGGGGCGTCGAAGCGGGCCACGGCGCCCTGGGCGATGCGGATGTCCCACACGTCCATGGGCGTGAAGGTGCGCGCCGGGCCGCGGTGCCCGTCGAAGGCGCCAGCGATCACCCGCACGCGGCCCGCGCCGACCGGCAGCGCCACCGACGGGATTTGCGCGTCGAGCAGGGTCTGGTAGTGCGCCGCGCTCATCTTGTCCTTGGCGGGCAGGTTGACCCACAGCTGCACCATCTCGATGGTGCCGCCGCGCTCGGTGAAGCCGCGCGAGTGGAACTCCTCGTGCAGGATGCCACCGCCGGCCGTCATCCACTGCACGTCGCCCGGGCCGATCAGGCCGCCGGCACCCGTGGAGTCACGGTGCTCCAGCTCGCCCTGGTAGACGATTGGCCGACGCCGCGCGGCTGCGCGGCCGGCCCGAACGGCGTGGGCGGCGCATGGTCCAGCAGCAGGAACGGGCTCAGGTGCTTGCCCAGGCCGTCGTAACCGAACAGCGAACGCACCGGAAAGCCGTCGCCCACCCAGTGCGGACGGGGGGCGCTGTAGACGCCGAGGATCTTCTTCATGTGCATCTCCTTGTTGCCAGGACACCGGTCCCAGCCTGTGAGCAGAGAATAGGATCGGAACGCCGATCCCGGGAGTGGCCAAAATTCGCCATCAGCGTTCCATTTCGTGAACGATATGCAGGATTTGAACGACCTCTATTACTTCGTGCAGGTGGTGGACCACGGCGGTTTCGCGCCGGCGGGCCGGGCGCTGGGCATGCCCAAGTCCAAGCTCAGCCGGCGCATCGCGCTGCTCGAGGCGCGTCTGGGCACGCGCCTGCTGCAGCGCTCGACGCGGCGCTTCGCCGTCACCGAGACCGGCCAGACCTACTACGGCCATTGCAAGGCCATGCTGGTGGAGGCCGAGGCGGCCGACGAGGCGATCGCGCTGACGCATGCGGAGCCGCGCGGCGTGGTCCGCATGAGCTGCCCGGTGGCGCTGCTGGACCTGCACGTGGCCGACATGGTGGCGGCCTTCCTCGCCGCCCATCCGCGCGTGGAACTGCATCTGGAGGAGACCAACCGCCGCGTGGACGTGGTGGCAGAGGGCATCGACGTGGCCATCCGCGTGCGGCCGCCGCCGATCGAGGACAGCGAGCTCGTGATGCGCGTGCTGGGAGAGCGCGGTCAATGCCTGGTGGCCTGCCCGCGGCTGCTGTCCGGTGGCGTTCCCACGGTACCGGCCGACCTGGCGGGTCTGCCGAGCATGGACCTGGGGTTGCCGCAGCACGAGCATGTGTGGAATTTGGTCGGCCCTGATGGCGCGCAGGTGGCGCTGCGCCACCGGCCGCGGCTCATCACGCGCGGCATGGTGGCATTGCGCTCGGCGGCCATCGCCGGTGTGGGCGTGGTGCAGCTGCCCTCGACGATGGTGCGCGCGCAGATCGCGCGCGGTGAACTGGTCCACGTGATCCCGGGCTGGGCGCCGCGGCGCGAGATCATCCATGCGGTGTTCGCTTCGCGGCATGGGCTCTTGCCGGCGGTCCGGGCGCTGGTGGATTTCCTGGCGGACCGGTTCCAGGCGCTGGGCGAAGACTGAGAACGTGTGAACGAACCGCTCACACCCACGCGAGGCCCCCGACGAGCACCCGTTTCCATCATGTTCGTTGCGCTCGGGGCCTCGCCCTTCGGGCCGGGGCGCGCCAGGCCGCATGCGGGCGTTGCGGTCCTTGCCCGGGCACGAGCCCGGGCTGCGGCCCGCGCCTACGCCTGCGGCCCGCCGCGCCCCGTCGTGGGCGCGATCGGTTCATTCACACGTTCTGAACGGTCAGAACACGCCCAGTGCCAGGCCCGCGGCCAGCCCCGCGCCGAGTTCCTCGGCGCGCTGCAAGTCGGCTGCGCCGATCTGCTTGGGCGCGAGGATCTGCGCGGGCGTCTGCGCATGGGTGCAGACAATCAACGGCTCGGCCGCGGCGCGGAGCCGCCACCCCGTGGCGATGCGCGCGATCTGCCGCGCCGCGTTGCTGCCGTCGCTGCCGGCGCAGACGAGCGTGGCATAGGGCCGGCCCTGGATGCGGTCCAGCACCGGGTAGTAGCAGCGGTCGAAGAAGTCCTTCATGAGGCCGGCGATGGCGGCCAGGTTCTCGGGCGTGGCGAACAGGTAGCCATCGGCCCCGAGCAGGTCCGCGGGGCCGGCCTGCGCGGCGCGCAGCAGCCGCGCCGCCACGCCGGGTTCGCTCTGCGCACCGCGCAGCGCGGCCTGGGCCAGCTGCGCGGTGCCGCCGGTCATGCTGTGGTGGACGATCAGCAGCGCCTTCTTCATGGGGCGGCCATGATAGGCGTGGCTGCGCGCAGGTCGGCCAGCCAGTCGGCGAAGGCCGCTTCGGGGTCCGGTGTGTCCATGCGCAGCAGCGCAGCGGGGTGCAGCGTGACGAGCACGGGCAGGCCGTCGGCCCGGCGCAGCCATTGGCCACGCGTCTGCCCGATGGGCACGGCACGGCCCAGCAGCGCGCGGGCGGCGGTGGCGCCCAGCGCCACGGCCGCGCGCGGGCGCACGAGGCCGATTTCGCGCTCCAGCCACTGGCTGCAGATGGCGGCCTCCTTCTGGCCGGCGGTCTTGTGCAGCCGGCGCTTGCCGCGCAGTTCGTACTTGAAGTGCTTGACGGCATTGGTGAGGTACAGCGCCTCCCGGGACCAGCCCAGTTGCTCCAGCGCGCGCCGCAGCAGCTGGCCGGCGGGGCCGACGAAGGGCTGGCCGCGCAGATCTTCCTGGTCGCCGGGCTGCTCGCCCACCAGCATCAGCGCCGCGCCCGGCTGCCCTTCGCCGTGCACGGCCTGGGTCGCGTGCTGGCCGATCGGGCAGGCGCGGCACTGGGCCGTGGCCAGGCGCAGCGCGTCCAGCGTGCCCGGGGCGGCGGTTTCGGCCGGGCGCTGGTCCAGCCGCAGCGCGATGGAGGCGGCCGGCCGGCGGTGCTGCGGATCGCTCGCCGCCTCTTCGACCATGCGGCCGCTGCGCTGGGCGGCCGCGTGCATGAGCGGGGTGATCAGCTGGGCCTCGGGCAGGTTCTTCCAGTAACGGCGCGGCATCTCCTTTTGCATCATCGCGGGCTTGAGGCGGGCCGGGTTGAAGATGTGGGCGTAGTAGGTGAGCCAGAGCTGCTCGCCGGCGTCGGGGCCGGGCGCGTCTTCGCGGCGCGCGCCGGGGCCGAAGGCCAGCGCATGGCCATCCCACTGGGCGCTGCGCTCGGGCGTCAGGATGGCCCACTCCATCTGCGCGAAGCGGCGCGCAAAGAAGGGCGCCGTGGCGCACAGCGTGTGGTGTTCGGGTTCGAACCAGGCCATGTGGCGGCCGCCGGGCACGGGGCGAAAGCGCACGAAGGCCGTCATCTTGTGCATGTCGCGCCGCACCGCGCGCGCCATGCGTTCGGCCAACAGGCGGTCGGCATCGAGCGGGTCGTCGCGCAGACCGGGCTCGGCCAGCAGGCGCCAGACCAGGCGGTACAGCAGTGCGAAACGGCCGCGGTCGCGGTGCAGCGCGGCGCGTTCGAGCAGCGCCACCATGCCGGCCGGCAGGCGGAACGGCGCAACGGGGTCGGCGTCGGGCGCTGGGGGGGCGTCGTCGAACAGGTCGCCGGCATCGGCCAGCTGCCATTGCACGGCCTCGGGTGGCACCTGCTGCGCCACGAGGCGGCGCACGGCGGCCTTGAAGCCGGCCAGGTCGTCGGGCGCGGCCAGCCGGACGGTGTGCCGGCGCTCAAGCGTCTGCATGGGCATCGAACAGCGAGGCCTGGCGCGGCGGCGGGCGCAGCCGGGCGGCGAGCTGCGCGCTGTCCAGCCCGCGCGCGGTGGCGCCCGGCACGCTCACGAAGGGCAGCAGCTTGCGCAGCGGCACGCCCAGGCGGCCGAGGTCGTCCACGCGCAGCACGCGCAGGCGGCGTGCGGCCAGCAGGCGGTCGACCGACTTCACGCCCAGGCCCGGCACGCGCAGCAGCAACTCGCGCGGCGCGCGGTTGAGGTCGACCGGGAAGCGCTCGCGGTGCGCCAGCGCCCAGGCGAGCTTGGGATCCATGTCCAGCGCCAGCATGCCGTCGCTGCCGCCGGCGATCTCGTCGTGCGCGAAGCCGTAAAAGCGCATCAGCCAGTCGGCCTGGTAGAGCCGGTGCTCGCGCACCAGGGGTGGCGCGGCAGGCGGCAGCTGGCGCGAGGCGTCGGGGATGGGGCTGAAGGCCGAGTAGTACACGCGGCGCAGCTTGTAGGCGCCGTACAGCGTGGCGCTCGTGGCCAGGATGCTGCGGTCGCTGGCGGCGTCGGCGCCGACGATCATCTGCGTGCTCTGGCCAGCCGGCGCGAAGCGCGGCGCCGCGGCGGGCCGGGGGCGCGCCGCGGGCAGCGTGGTGGGCCGCACGGCCGCCTGCTCGCCCTTGGCGTCGTCGATGTGCACGCGCAGCCGCGCCATGGAGCGGCGAATCGCCTGCCCGTCCTTCTCGGGCGCCAGGGCCACCAGACCTTCGCTGGTCGGCAGTTCGATGTTGATGCTCAGGCGGTCGGCATAGCGGCCCGCGCGGGCCAGCAGGTCCGGGCTGGCTTCCGGAATGGTCTTCAAGTGGATGTAGCCGCGGAAGTCATGGTCTTCGCGCAGGCTGCGGGCCACCTCGACCACCAGTTCCATGGTGTGGTCCGGGCTCTTGATGATGCCGGAGGACAGGAACAGCCCCTCGATGCAGTTGCGCCGGTAGAAATCCAGCGTGAGCTGGACCACTTCCTCGGTGGTGAAGCGGGCGCGCGGCACGTTGCTGCTGACGCGGTTGACGCAGTACAGGCAGTCGTACAGGCACCAGTTGGTCAGCAGCACCTTGAGCAGCGAGATGCAGCGGCCGTCCGGCGCGTAGCTGTGGCAGATGCCGGCGCCCTCGGTGGAGCCGATGCCGCGCCCGCCGACCGAATCACGCGCGGTGGTGCCGCTGGACGCGCAGGAGGCGTCGTACTTGGCGGCGTCGGCGAGGATGGCGAGCTTGCGGTCCAGTTCCATGGCAGCGCCATGATACTGTATGAAAAAACAGTTTTCTTTTACGGATTCTGGCGCAGCGCCCCCGCAGGCGCAGCGCGGGGGGGGCTGCGCCGGCGCCACCAGAGCCAGATGCCTGTGACGCCCAGGCTGGCCAGCACCAGGCCGCCGCCGGCCACCGCCAGTTCGAGCCAGACGCCGCCGAGCACGCCGGTGTGCAGCGGGTAGACCCAGGCGACGGCGCTGGCGCCGGGGTCGAGTTCGTTCCAGCGGTGGGTGGCGAGCACCTCGCCGCTCTGCGGGTGCAGCCAGACGGAGGTCAGGCCGTTGGGGTGGGGGTCATCGGGCAGCTGCAGCCGGATGCGCACCGGCCGGTCGGGCCGTGCCGGCAGCTGCAGATAGCCGATGGCGCCCTCCGGAAAGCGGGCCTGCGCCGTCGCGGCCAGCTGGTCCAGCGTTGGCCGTGGGCCGGCAGTTTGCAGCTTCGCCAGCCTGGGCGGCTCGGTGGGGTCCTGGCCCGCCAGCATGGTGACGAAGCCGCCCAAGGGCCGCCAGGCCATGTAAGCGCCGCTGGCCACGCTGACCGCGATCAGCAGCCCCAGCGCGGCGCCGCCGACGCGGTGCAGGTCGAACAGCGCGCGCGGCAGCCCGCGGTCCAGCGCGATGCGCCAGGAAGGCGGCCAGCGCTTGGGCCACCACAGCACCAGACCGGTGAACAGCAGCAGCAGGTAGACCAGCGCGGCGACGGCCAGGATCGCCTTGCCGATCTCCTGCAGCCACAGCGCGCTGTGCAGCTTGAACACGGTGTTGAGGAAACCCTCGGTCTCGCCGCGCCGGCCTTGTTCCTCGCCTGTGACGGGGTCGATGAACAGGGTGCCGCTCCAGTTGCCGCGCACCATGATGCGCAGGCTCTCGCCGCTGGCGCGCACAGGCCGGACCGTGAAAGTGGCGGCCGGGCCGAACTCGGCGCGGGCGCGGTCGACCAGCGGCTGAAGCGGCGTGGACGGCGGCCCCGGCGTGCGGGCCTGGAACAGGTCTGCGCGCCACCATTGGTCCAGCGGCAACGCCGCCACCAGCACGGCGCCGGTGAAGCCGGACATGACCAGCAGCCAGCCGATGGACAGTGCCGTCCAGCGGTGGGTCTTCAGCCACAACGGGCGCAGCTTCATCAGAACGCGTAGCGGCCCTGCACGAAGAACATGCGCGGCGCGCCGACCATGCGTCCGGCATTGCCGTCCACGTTGCGCGTGTAGTAGCGCTTGTCGAACAGGTTGTTGATGCCCAGCGCGATCTCCGTGCCCTTGGCGGCCGGCACCTTCCAGTTGGCATGCAGATTCCAAAGGCGGAAGCCCGGGATGCGACCGATGCCGGCGTTGGCCGCCTCGGCCTCGGTGTTGGCGGTGTCGGAATACTGCTTGCTCTGGTGCGTGGTCGCCAGGTTGAAGCGCCAGGCACCCAGCTCGTAGCGCGCCCCCAGCGTGTCGGTGATGCGCGAGTAGAACGGCACGTCCTTGCCGGCCGTGGCGCCGGACTTCTGGATTGCCCGGGTGTAGGTGAAGTTGGCGTAGACCGCCATGCCGGTCAGCGCCGTGCCCTTGTCGAAGGCGTATTCGAACGCGGACTCGATGCCCTCGTGGTCGGTCGCGCCGATGTTGCGGAAATCCGTCGATGAGCCCGGCAGCAACGCGATCTGGTTGTCGAACTTCATCTTGAAGACGGTCAGCTCGGCGCTGCTCGCGCTTTGCGTCCAGCGCGCGCCGGCCTCCAGCGTCTTGGCGACCTCGGGCTTGAGCGGGTTGGTGGCCGACTGCGAGTTCAGCTGCAGGTTCTGCACCGGGCCGTAGGAGGTGTTGTAGTTGGCGAACAGCGTGACCGCCGGCGTCAGCAGATAGGCCACGTTCAGCGAGGGCAGGCCCTTGTTGTTGGTGATGTCGAAGGCCTGGCCCGTAGCCGGCGTGTCGCGCTCCGATGTGATGTGCTCGAAGCGCAGGCCCGGCGTGATGCGCCAGGCGCCGAGCGCAATGCGGTCGTCGATGTACAGCGCATGCGCGTCGGTGGCATTGTTGTTGCGCGTCGTCGCGCCGGCCAGGCCGGTGGCCACGGCCAGGTTGTAGACGCGGTCGTTGCCACGCTCGCGCAGGTAGCGGTAGCCCACGGTCACGTCGTGCGTGGTCGAGGCCAGGCGCAGCCGGTGGGTGTAGCGCGGCTCGATGCCCAGCACCTCGTAGTCGCGCGGCTGCATGCCGATCTGCGTGCGGGCGGCGTTGATGAGGGCGCTGGTCCGCGTGCTGTCGTTGTAGTAGGCGCGGATCTCGAATTCCTGGTCGTCGGACAGCGTGTTCACGTAGCCCACGTCCACGCTCTTGCGCTCGCCGCTCCAGTAGTCGCTGGGCCGCGTGTTCTGGAACGGGTTGGCGTTGTACTGTGCCACCGTCAGGCCGCCCGGTGTGTCCGAGCGCACGTCGTAGTAGGCGAACTTGCCGTACAGCTCGGAGGAGGGCGTCAGCTCGTAGCGCCACTTGAGCGCCAGGTCGTTCACACGCTCGTCGCTGCCTTCGCGCCAGCCGCGGCCGGTCATGCCGGAGTACAGCAGCGCCAGGCCGAGGCCGTTGTCGAGCTGGCTGCCGAGGTACGTGCTGTACTGCGCGCTGCCGCCGCCTTCGCCGTAGTGGTTCAGCCGCAGCGTGGCGTCGCCGCTGAAGCCCCGCTTGGACGGAACGGGGCGGGTCGTGAAGTTGATGACGCCGCCCACGTTCTGCGGGCCGTAGCGCACGGCGCCGCCGCCGCGCACCACGTCCACCGATTCGATGTTGGCCAGGCTGATCGGCGCGAACGACAGCTGCGGCTGGCCGTAGGGCGCCACCGCCAGCGGAATGCCGTCCAGCAGGATGGTGGAGCGGGGGCTGTAGCGCCCGGTCAGGCCGCGCACGCCCACGTTGAGCGAGATCGCGCTGCCGGCGGTGCCGGAGTTGTCGGAAGACTGCACGCCCGGAATGCGGCGCAGCACATCGCCGATGCTGGTGGCGCCGGTATCGGCGATGTCCGCGCGGTCGACCACGGTGCGTGCCCCCGCGAAGTTCTTCACGCTGTTCTGCAACCCCGTGCCGAGCCAGCTCCCGGTGACCTGGATCGAGTCCAGCGTGGCCGCATCCTGGGCCCAGGATGCGGGCGGGACCGCCGCCAGCGCCAACGCCGCGGCGCCTGCGCAGCGGTTCAGGGGAAAGCGGCGTGTCTTGCCGGCACGATGGTCTTGCATGGACTTTTCCAGAGTGCTGCTGTCAATAAGAAGCACTCGCATTTGTAAAAAAGGCGCCATCCTAAGTCACCTTCATGACACGCGGTGGCACAAAGACGCATCGTTGTACTGATCCAACGCCGGCCGCTCGGCGCCTGCGCAACAGCCGCTCAGTGCAGCCGGGCCTGCGCTGTGCGCGCCTGCAGCGCGAGGTCGGGGTAGTTGCTGAACACGCCGTCCATGCCCCATCCCATGAACTTGCGGTACTCGGGCAGGGCGGTGGCGGCGCGCGCTTCGTTGAAGGTGTAGCCGTGCACCGTGAGGCCGGCCGCATGCGCCATGGCGATGAAGCTGCGCGACATGCCCTCGCCGCGGATGTTGACGCCGACGCCGCTCGCGAAGCCGGCGATCCGGTCCAGGTCCATGGCCAGCAGGCGGTTGGCCGAGCCGCTCAGCAGCACCAGGCGGTAGCCCAGGCCCAGTGCCTGCTGGCGCCGCGCGAGGTTGCGCACGGTGTCGAGGTCGAAGGACTGCAGGAAGACCTTGTCGCTGCCCACGTAGCCGGCCGCCGAGAGCACGTTGAGCAAATGGCTGGCCAGGCGCGGGCCGGCCTGCTTGGCCTCGGGGTACAGGCCGATGGCGCGCGCGCCCTCGGCTTCCAGCCGGCGGGCCAGCCCGATGATCTCCTCCAGCGTGGGCACGCGCAGCGGGTGGGCGCTGCTGGGCCTGAAGCCGGGAACGCTGAGCGCCGCAGTGCCTTGCGGACGCATTTCCAGCTGGCGGATCTCCTCGAGCGAGAAATCGGCCACCCGCCAGCCGCCGTTGCGCGCCGCGAAGCGGGTGGCGGCATCGGTGGTGCGCTCCAGTGTCGCGTCGTGCATGGCCACCAGCTGGCCATCGCGCGTGAGATGCAGGTCGGGTTCGATGCAGTCGGCGCCCATGCGCACGGCCAGCTCGTAGGCGGCCAGCGTGTGTTCGGGCAGGTAGCCCGAGGCGCCGCGGTGGGCGATCACCAGCGGGGCTGCGCCGTCGCGTGTGGGCCAGCGCCGCTTGCGCTCGGCGTGCACCGGCAGGCAGCTGGCCGCGGCCAGCGCCATGGCGGTGCGGCGGGAAACCAGGGGAGTTCGCATGGCCCCATGTTAGGGCACGCCTCCCCCCAGGGCTTCAGGCCGCCAGCTTGCGCCGGCGCGTGGCGAGGCAGAGCATGGCCAGGCCGACCCCGAACAGGGCCAGTTGGCTGGGTTCCGGCACTTCGGCCGCGGCCTCGCCGGGCAGCGTGAGCTGCGGCGCCAGGTCGGGGCGCTCGGGCTGGATCGGCTCGGGCACGCCGTAGGCCGCCACTTCGGTGCCCTGGAAGCTGCGCGTGCCCAGCAGCGTCAGCTGCGCCTGCCAGTCGGCGGCCACCACGTTGCCGCCGATGGTGCCGTTGCCGCCCTTCACGGTCGCGTGGGGCGCGAGGATGCTGGCGTCCAGCGCGATGCCGGCGAAGGTGATGCTCTCGGCCTCGTAGAAGTTCAGCAGCACGTTGTAGCCGGACAGGCCACCCAGCATGCCATTGGACAGCGTCAGGTGGCTGCCGCCGATGTTGAAGATCAGCGTGCTGCCGTACGCCAAGTTGGACAGATTGCTCCAGCCGTTGCCCGTGAAGTCGCTGGCCGTGAGCTGGAACACCTCGACTGCGCTCTGCGTGCCCGCCAGGTGCAGGCCACCCCACTGGCTCTGGCTGCTGCCCGTGGCACCCAGCCCGGCCAGGCCGCTGGACAGCTTGCCCATCTGCTGGGCCAGGGCCGTGAAGTCCAGCGGCGACGCACCGTCCAGCCATTGGCCGTTGATGCTCATGCCCTTGGTGCTGCGGGTGCCACCGACATAGGCATTGCCGGCGATGGAGCCGTTGCGGTAAGCGAGATCGCCGCCGACGACCAGGCTCTTGCCGTTCAGCGCGAAGCCGTTGGCCGAGAAGTCCCCCGCGACGGCGACGTTGCCGCCGATGCTGTTGCTGTTGCTCTTGAAGTCGCCGAAGCTGACCAGGTTGTAGGCGCTGGCCAGACCCAGCTCGACCGGTGCCGCGAATGCCGTCGAGGCGCCGAGGAGGGTGGCGAAGCCGAGCAGAAAACGGGACGATTTGAACATTCTGAATCCTGAAACTCACGCCGAAATCGGCGTAAAACTGAGCGAGTGAGCAGGATTGTGTTCAGCAATTGGCGCAAGTTTCGGCGCCTCGTACGGGCCCGCGGCAAAACTGCCGAGTACTTCACGGCGCGATGCGAATGGCCCGCGTTTTGCGCAACTACGTCACAGTTGGTGCTGCGGTTGGGACGCAACAGCCGGGCGAGCGGCCGCGCTCAGTCGGCGCAGCTGGTGCCGCTGGCGCGCGTGAGGGCCGCGCCCTTGAGCAGGCCCAGGGCGCCATCGGCCTGCGCCAGCACCAGCTGATCGCCTTGCAGCCGCAGCTGCATCTGGGTGCGGGCGCCGGGCAGCGAATGCAGGGTGTCGCCCTGGATGCGGCCTTCGTATTCGCGCACGCGCTGGCCGCGCGTCATGGTCGCCTTGAATTCCTGGAACTTCTGCTGCACGGCGAACTGCGTGCCCTGCAGCATGCCGGCGCCGCACCACAGGCCCTGCACCTGGGCCGGCACGGTCCACAGCTGCACCTTGCTGGTCTTCTCCAGGCCGACCTTCTTGTCCGGCACGGGCAGCACCGTGGTCTGGTCGGGCTTCCAGTCGCCCATGTCCCAGTCGTGCGAGACGATGCGCGTGCCGGGCTCGAGCGCGAGCAGGCGCGGGCGCAGCGCCAGGTTCACGTCGGGCAGCAGGTACATGGTAATCACGCTGGCACCGGACAGGTCGGTCTGGAAGATGTCTTCCACACGGAACTGCGCGCGCTCGGCCACGCCGGCGATGCGCGCGTTCTCCTGGCTCTGGCGCACCAGGTCGGGCACGATCTCCACGCCCAGGCCGCGCGCGCCGAAGCGCTGCGCGGCCACGATCACGATGCGGCCGTCGCCCGAACCCAGGTCGATCAGGCGGTCCTGCGGTCCGACCTGCGCGATGCGCAGCATCTCCAGCGTGACGTTGTCGGGCGAGGTGACGAAGGGTACCTCCTCGAGCGCGCGGGCCGGTGTGGCCAACGCCACGAGCCAGGCCGCGCAGACCAGCGCGGTGCGGGAACGGAGCAGGGCGTTCAAGCGGTCAGACCTTTGTAGAGCATGTAGGCGGCCAGCAGGTACAGCACGCTGGCGAACACGCGTTTGAGCATGGCCACTGGCAGCGCGTGCGCGGCGCGGGCGCCGAACGGCGCGGTGAAGAAGCTGGCCAGCGCGACCACGGCCAGCGCGGGCAGCCAGACATAGCCCAGCGTGGCGCTTGGCAGGCCGGCCACGCCCTGGCCGGCCACCACGTAGCCCACCACGTTGGCCACGGCGATCGGAAAACCCAGTGCCGCGCTGGTGGCCACCGCGTTGTGGATGGCCACGTTGCACCAGGTCATGAAGGGCACGCTGACGAAGCCGCCGCCGGCGCCCACCAGGCCGGACAGGAAGCCGATGGCGACGCCGGCTGCGAGCCGGCCCGGCGTGCCGGGCAGCTGGCGCGTGGGCTTGGGCTTCTTGTCCAGGAACATCTGCGTGGCCGAGAAACCGACGAACAAGCCGAAGAAGATGGCGAGGTAGCTGCCCTTGAGCAGTGCGAACACGCCGAGGCTGGCCAGCAGGCTGCCCAGCACGATGCCGGGGGCCAGCGTCCGGACGATGTCCCAGCGCACGGCGCCGCGCTTGTGGTGCGCGCGCACGCTGGCGATCGCCGTGAACATGATGGTGGCCATGGAGGTGGCGATCGCCATCTTCACGGCCAGGTCGGCCTCCACGCCCTGTTTGGACAGCAGGAAGGTCAGAAACGGCACCATCAGCATGCCGCCGCCGATGCCCAGCAGGCCGGCCAGGAAGCCGCTGCCCACGCCCAGCAGCACGAGCTCGATCACCAGCACAAGCGACATGAAAAAGATGCGGGGAGGGGGAGAGGGGGCGGAAAAAGGTGTCTGCAAGTGCCACCGGGCCGCAGCCTGAACCGGGGGTTCAGGTGGGCGAGGTCAGCCTGAAGTTGGGATCATCTGACGCGAGACGTTCACGCTCCCCAGGAAATGTTCCAAGCCCGTGCTCATATGAGCATTGGTTCAAGGACATAAAAGCCCGGTGCGCACCGCAGACGCTTTCATTCTAGGACGAATGCGCCGGTCCGGCTGCGCAAAGGACGCACGGACCGAAGTGGTGATGCTTTACAAAAGCCGGCCGTCGTCACCCAGTGCCGCATCGAGCTGGGCGAGGATGGCGGCCAGCTGCGCATCGGCGGGCAGGCCCGGGGCCGTGGCGGCACCGGCCGCGGGCGGCTCGGTCTGGTCGAAGGCCAGGTTCAGCGCGGCCAGCACGGCGATGCGGTCGCGCGCGCGGACCTTGCCGGCGTCGCGGATCGCGCACATGGCGCTGTCCACGCGCTGCACCGCTTCGAGCATGCGCTGCTCGCCGCCGTCGGGGCAGCCGAGCAGGTAGCTCTGGCCCAGGATCTTGGCTTCGATCTGCTTCATGGCGTGTCCTCCAGGCCCTTGTCGTCCTTGCGGTAGGCCGGCGCGGGCGCGACCGTGATGGAGTCGGGCAGGCGCTCCAGCAGTGCGTCGATGCGCGCGCGGGCCGCGCCCAGGCGCGACTTGAGCGAGTCGCGCTCCTGCGTGAGCAGCGACACCTGTTCGCTCAGCAAGGCGTTGGTGCGCTGCAGTTCGCGGTAGCGAACCAGCAACCGCTCGGTGCGCTCGGCGATCTGCTGGATTTGCGTGGCTTGGTCCATGGCGCGCGCATTGTAGGAGCCTGCCGGCGCGCCACGCCCGTAGAATCCGCGCCGTTGGTGCTCGCGGCGTGGTTCACGCGCCGCGGTTCAACGGGAAGCAGGAGGGTGCCGCCCCGCACGGGCCATCTAACCTGCGCTGCCCCCGCAACGGTAAGCGGCCGAAGCCTTCGACAAGCTTCTCCTCCATCACGACGCCACTGCGAGCCCTGCTCGTGGGAAGGCATTGGAGTGTGCGCCGCCAGCCCGGATACCGGCCAACGAGGCGGCTGCGCGCGCGCGGCCTGTGTGCCCATCGCCGGCGGGGAAGCTGGCGCGGGCGGTTTTTCGGGTGCTCCATCCCATGAAGATTCGCAAACCCCGCTGGCGCCTCGCTGCGCTGCCCCTGACGCTGTCTGCCTGCTGGCCTGTGGCCGGCTTGGCGCAGACCACGCACAGGCTGGACGACACCGTGGTCACCGCCACGCGCAGTGCGCAGCCGCTGGCCGATCTCGTGGCCGACGTGTCCATCGTGGACCGTACGGCGATCGAACGCAGCGGCGCCACCGGCGTGCCGGACCTGCTGGCCCGCCTGCCCGGCATCCAGATGAGCCGCAACGGCGGCCTGGGCTCCAATGCCAGCGTGTTCGTGCGCGGCACCGAGTCGCGCTACACCGCCGTCTACCTGGACGGCGTGCGCCTGGATTCGCAGGCCACGGGCGGCGTGGCCTGGGAGCAGATCCCGCTGTCGCAGATCGACCGCATCGAGGTGCTGCGCGGCCCGGCCGCGGCCGTCTATGGTTCCGACGCGGTCGGCGGCGTGATCCAGTTGTTCACGAAGAAGGGCGAGGCGGGCAAGCCCGCGCCGTACGCCGGCGTGGGCGTGGGCAGCCACCGCAGCTGGCAGCTCGAAGCCGGCATCAGCGGGCGCACCGGCACCGACGATGCGATCGACTATTCCCTGGGGGTGAGCAAGGAGCGCAGCGATGGCTTCAACGCCCAGCCTGCGCGCTTGCGTGGCCCGAGCGACGCTGCGCGGAACCCGGATGACGATGGCTACGCGCGCCTGTCGGGCAACGCGCGCCTGGGCCTGCAGATCAACAAGGCGCACCGGATCGACGCCACGCTGTTGGCCAGCCAGCTCGAATCGCAATACGACGGTTCGTACAGCGCGGCCAATCCGCGCGACGACCGCAACCACAACCGCCTGCGCACGGCGGGCCTGACCTGGTCCGGCCAATGGACCGAGGCCTACAGCACGCGCCTGCAGGTCACGGATTCGCACTCGCGCTATGCCACCACGCCGTCCGTCTACCGCACCGAGACCGACCTGCGCGGCTACCTGTGGCAGAACGAATACCGCATCGGCGCGCACCTGCTGAGCGCCACGCTGGAGCGCCGCGAGGACGCGCTGGTCAACGGCAGCATCGACCGGGACCGCAGCCAGAACGCGCTGGCCCTGGGCTATGGCCTGAACACCGGCCCGCACGCATTGCAGCTGAACCTGCGCCGCGACGACGACAGCGAGTTCGGCGGCCACACCACGGGCAGCGCGGCCTATGGCTACGCCATCACACCGGCCTGGCGCGCCACGGTGTCGGCCGGCACCTCGTTCCGTGCGCCCACGCTGTACCAGCGCTTCAGCGAATACGGCATCGGCAGCCTGGAGCCCGAGGAAGGCCGCAACCTGGAGGCCGGCCTGCGCTGGACCCAGGGCGCCAGCAGCGCTGGCGTGGTGGTCTACCGCAACCGCGTGCGCAACATGATCCTGTTTGGTGCAGCGGGGCCCTGTGCCGATCAGTACGGTTGCTACGAGAACGTGGGCCGCGCGCAGTACGAAGGCGTCACGCTGTCGGCCAGCCACGCCGTCGGCAACGTGCAGCTGCGCGGCTCGGTCGACTGGCAGGACCCCAAGGACCGCATCACCGGCCGCCAGCTCGCACGCCGCGCCAAGCGCTACGCCAGCTTCGGGGCCGACACGCAGCTGGCCGGCTGGACGCTGGGCGCCGAGGTGCAGACCACGGGCCGGCGTTACGACAACGCCGCCAACACCAATGTGCTGGGCGGCTACACGCTCCTGAACCTGTACGCCAGCACCCCGGTCGCACGCGACTTCCTGTTGACCGCGCGCGTGGACAACCTGACCGACAAGGACTACCAGACCGCGCGCCTGTACGACACGGGTGGCCGCATGCTGTGGGTCGGCCTCAAGTGGGCGCCGCACTGACGCAGCGCTGCCCGGCCCTCCTGGTCGCCGCCCCGGCCTCGGGCCAGGGCAAGACCACGGTCGCCTGCGCGCTGGCGCGGCTGCACGCGCGCCAGGGCCGGCGCGTGCGCGCCTTCAAGTGCGGGCCGGACTTCCTCGACCCGTTCTGGCTCGCGCAGGCCAGCGGCGCGCCCGTGCACCAGCTCGACCTCTGGATGACGGGGGAGGACGACTGCCGCGCCCGCCTGCATGCGGCCGCGCGCGAAGCCGACCTCGTCATCGTCGAAGGCGTGATGGGCCTGTTCGACGGCGAGCCCAGCGCGGCCGATCTCGCGCGCCGGTTCGACCTGCCGGTGCTGGCCGTGGTCGACGCCAGTGCGATGGCCGGCACCTTCGGCGCGCTGGCCTTCGGCCTGCAGCACTACCAGCCCGGTCTGCGCTGGGCCGGCGTGCTGGCCAACCGCGTGGCCAGTACGCGCCATGCGCAGCTGCTCCAGGCCGGCCTGCGTGCGCCCGCCGACTGGCTGGGCGGCCTGCCGCGCGAGGCGGGCCTGACGCTGCCCGAGCGCCACCTGGGCCTGACCGTGGCGACGGAGTTGGACGATGCCATGGCCCGGCTCGATGCCGCGGCCGATGCGCTGGCGCCCACGCCGCTGGGCCGGATGGATGCGGCGGCGCTGCAGGGCTGGGCCGTCGACTTCGCCGCGCCGCAGCCGGCACCCATGGCGGCGCGGCCGCTGGCCGGCCGCAGCATCGCCATCGCGCGCGATGCGGCCTTTTGCTTCGTCTATGCGGCGAACCTGGACTGCCTGCGCGCGCTGGGCGCCGAGCTGCGCTTCTTCTCGCCCCTGCAGGACGCCGCGCTGCCGGCCTGCGATGCGCTGTGGCTGCCCGGCGGCTATCCCGAACTGCATGCGGCACGCCTGTCGGCCAACACCGGACTGCGGGCCAGCCTGCACGCCCACGCGCGGGCCGGCAAGCCGGTCTGGGCAGAATGCGGCGGCATGATGGCTTTGTTCGACACGCTGGTGGACGGCCAGGGCCGGGCACATGCGCTGTGGGGGCTGCTGCCCGGGCGCGTGTGCATGCAGCCGCGGCTCGCGGCGCTGGGCCCGCAGCAGCTGGCGCTGGCGGCCGGCCTGCTGCGCGGTCACACCTTCCACTACTCCACCTGCGAGACGCCGCTGGCGCCCGTGGCACGCACGGCGCGTCCGGGCCTGGCGCCTGCGCCGGATGCCGGCGAGGCGCTGCTGCAGCACGGCAGCATCCGCGCGAGCTACTTCCACGCCTGGTTCGCCTCCAGCCCGGCGGCGACCGCGAGCCTGTTCACATGGCCGAACTGATCCTGGGCGGCCAGAAGAGCGGCAAGTCGCGCCGCGCCGAATTGGCGGCGCGCGACTGGCTGGCCGGCGCACCCGGCCGCAGCGCCGTGCTGATCGCGACCGCCTCCGGCCACGACGACGAGATGCGCGCGCGCATCGCCCGCCACCGCAGCGACCGTGCCGCGCGCGTGCCGGGCCTGGCCACCGTGGAGGAACCGCTGCGGCTGGCCGAGACCATCGGGGCGTGCAGCACGCCGCACACGCTGTTGGTGGTGGACTGCCTCACGCTGTGGCTCACCAACCGGCTGATGCCGCTGGCCGGGCCGGCCTGCACGGCGGCGGAACTGGAGGCTGCCCAGCGGGCCCTCGAAGAGGCCGTGCGCGCGGCCCCCGGGCCGCTGCTGCTGGTCGGCAACGAGATCGGCCTGGGCTTGATCCCGCTGGGCCGCGAGGTGCGCGCCTTCGTCGACGCGCTGGGCAGCCTGAACCAGCGCATGGCCGCCTGCTGCGCGCGCGTGACGCTGATGGCGGCCGGCTTGCCGCTCGTGCTGAAGGACGAAACCGCATGAAGCTTTTGCGCCCGCTGCTGCTGGCATGGGCCTGCTGTTGGAGCACGCTGGCCGCGGCGGCCGAGACCGTGGACGAGACCGGCACGCGCGTGCGGCTGGACGCGCCGCCCGCGCGCATCGTCTCGCTGCTGCCCTCGCTGACCGAGACCGTCTGCGCGCTCGGTGCCTGTGCGCGCCTGGTCGGCGTGGACCGCTTCTCCAACTGGCCGCCCGAGGTGCGCCAGCTGCCGCAACTGGGCGGCGGCGTGGACCCTCACATCGAGGCCATCCTGCGCACGCGGCCCGATCTGGTGCTGGTATCGCACAGCGGCCGCGTCGCCGAACGCCTGCGCGGCCTGGGCCTCAAGGTCGTGGTGCTGGAGCCCAAGAACCATGCCGACGTGCGCCGCGTGCTGGGCACCGTGGGCCAGCTGCTGGGCCTGCCCGACAGCGCGGCGGCGGCCGTGTGGCAGCGCATCGATGCGGGGCTGAGCGCGGCCGCCGCCACGCTGCCCGACCAGGCACGGCGCGCCCGCGTCTACATCGAAGTCAGCCGCGGTCCCTACGCGGCCAGCGCGGCCTCCTTCATCGGCGAGACGCTGGCCCGCCTGGGCGTGGCCAACATGGTGCCGGCCGAGCTGGGGCCCTTCCCCAAGCTCAACCCCGAATACGTGGTGCGCGCCGACCCCGACCTCATCATGCTGGCCAACCGCACCATGCAGGCCGAGGTCGACTACCCGGGCTGGGGCGCCATGCGCGCGGTGCGCGAGCAGCGCATCTGCCTGTTCTCGCTGGACGACGCCGAGATCGTGGTGCGGCCTGGGCCGCGCATGGACCAGGCCGCGCGCGTGATGGCCGACTGCCTGAAGGCGAAGGCGCCGCCATGAACCAGCGCCGCGCCGCCTGGCTCGCGCTCGCCTTGGCACTGTTGTCCGCGGCCCTCGTGCTGCTGGGCGCCAGCGTGGGCAGCACCGGCTTCGACTGGCCCTGGCGGTTGGGTGACGACCCCATGGGCTGGCAGATCGTGCAGGACATCCGGCTGCCGCGCACGCTCGGAACCTGGCTGGCCGGCGCGCTGCTGGGCTTGGCCGGCGCCATCGCGCAGGGCCTGTTCCGCAACCCGCTGGCCGACCCCTACCTGCTCGGCAGCGGCTCGGGCGCACTGCTGGGCGTGGCGGCCAGCATGGCGGCGCTGGGCGGCTCGCCATTCGCGTTGTCCTGGATCGCGCGCATGGGTCTGGCCGGTTCGGCCTTCGTCGGCGCCGTGGCCGGCGTGCTGCTCACGCTGGCGCTCGCGCAGGGCGTGCAGCACACGCTGCGGCTGCTGCTGGCCGGCGTGATCGTGGGCGTGGTGCTGAGCGCCTTCACCTCG
Source organism: Pseudorhodoferax aquiterrae (assembly GCF_014652235.1). Taxonomy (GTDB): domain Bacteria; phylum Pseudomonadota; class Gammaproteobacteria; order Burkholderiales; family Burkholderiaceae_C; genus Pseudorhodoferax; species Pseudorhodoferax aquiterrae. The sequence continues at coordinate 816 of NZ_BMYK01000014.1, read as the reverse complement.
CTCCTGATGCTGCTGTCGCCCGAGATCATGCAGGCGCTGCAGGCCTTCATGCTGGGCAACACCAGCACGGTGGGCTGGTCGGCCTGCGCGCTGATGGCCGTGCCGCTGGCGCTGGCTGCGCTGGTGGCCTGGGCGCTGTCGCCCACGCTGGACGCGCTGGCGCTGGGCGAGGCCACGGCCATCAGCCTGGGGCTGCCGCTGCCGGCCATGCGCATGGCCCTGGTCGCCATGCTGGGCCTGGCCACCGGCGCGGCCGTGGCGCAGACCGGTCTGGTGGCCTTCGTGGGCCTGGCCGCGCCGCACCTGGCGCGCTCGCTGGTCAAGGTCACGCATGGCCGGCTGATCCTGCTGGCCGCCGGCACGGGCGGCGTTCTGCTGCTGGCGGCCGACATCCTGGCAAGGGGGCTGATCGCGCCGCAGGAGCTGCCAGTCGGCGTGCTGACGGCCGTGCTGGGCGGCACCTACCTGCTGTGGCGCATGCGCCAGCGCACGCGCGGAGGCGCGCCGTGAGCGCAGCAGTGACCCCAGGCGGAGCGCAGCAATGGCCCGAGTCCGCGGCCAAGCGCAGCGATGGCCCGAATCGGAATTTCCCCTGTGCCCCTGCCGAGGAGCGCAGCGCCATGGGCTGCGCAAGGGCACCTTGCGCTTCAATAACTGACTCATTGCGCTTGTTCGAGCTGAGTGAACGCAGTGAACGGTGCGAGTTGCGCAATGCAGCCCATGGCGCGAGCACCGCAGGTTGCCCGGAGCGAAGCGGAGGGACAGGGGCACCGGGGTCGCCTTCTCTTTGCTTACTTTCTCTTGGCGAAGCAAGAG
>NZ_BMYK01000013.1 GCF_014652235.1 Pseudorhodoferax aquiterrae | reverse complement strand
GCGGCAGGCTCCAGTTCGCCCGCTTGCTGGACGGCTTTCACGGTAACGGGGCGGTCCACCTCATGCGCCCCGGAAGCAGGACATGCCCCAGGGCGTCAGCTTGACGGGCAGGTGGTAGTGCCGCGTGGTGTCGGCGACCGCGAAGCGGAACACCTGCACGTCCATGAAGGCCGGCTCGGGGAGCTGGGTGCCGCGCGCGCGGTAGTAGTCGGCCACGTGCAGGCGCAGCTCGTACTGGCCGGCCCCCATGGGCTCGGCCACGCCTTCGATGGCGGAGACCAGGCCATTGCCGCCCACGGTGCCCGACACCACCTCGCGCCACTGTCCTCCTGTGTGGAACAGCACGTCCACGCGCATGTTGCGCGCGACCAGGCCATTGGCGACATCGACGACGTGGACGGAAATGGTTTGCATGGCAGGCGCGGAAAGTGAAGGCGCCGCATCCTACCGTGCCGATGGCAGCGCCTGACCTTGCCCGGCCGCGTAGCACCGTGCCTCCGCCCGCAGCCAGTCGATGAAGTCCAGCGGCGGCGCGGCGGCCTGCGGCCAGACCAGCCAATACGGATAGGCATAGGGCGCGCGCAGCGCGGTCAGCGCCACCAGTTCGCCGCTGCGCAGCAGGCCGTCGACCAGGCTCAGCCGTTCCAGCGCCACGCCCAGCCCCAGGCGCACGGCCTGCAGCGACAGGTTGGAGTCGTTGATCCACAGCCCACCCTCGGGCGAGGGCTCGGGCAGGCCGGCCAGCTGGCACCATGGCGCCCAGGATTCGGCCGATCGGACCAGCGGGCATTGCAACACCTCGGCCGGCGTGCGCGGCAGCGCGCCGCCGTTCAGGCCGGGCGCGGCGACCATGACCAGCGCGTCCGTGAACAGCTGCTCCTGCACCATGCCGTCCCAGGGCCCCTGGCCCATGCGGATGGCCAGCTGCGCGCCGGCCTGGCGCAGGTCCTGCAGGTCCAGGCTGGCCTGCAGGCGCACGCGCCGGCCCGGGTGCGCTGCCAGGTAGCGCGGCAAGCGCGGCAGCAGCCAGTGCTGGCCGAAGGAGGGAATCAGCGCCACCACGAGTTCGCCCGCGCGTGGGCGGATGCGCAGCGCGCGCGTGGCATCGCCGATGCCCTGCAGCGCCTCGCGCACCTGCAGCGCGTAGAGCCGGCCGTTTTCTGCCAGGCGCACGCCGCGGCCCTCGCGTTCGAACAGCGCCAGGCCCAGCAGGCCCTCCAGCTGGCGCAGCTGCTGGCTCACGGCGGAGTGCGTGACATGCAGCTCCTCGGCCGCGCGGCCCACGCTGCCGAGCCGCGCGACGGCCTCGAAGCAGCGCAGGGCGTTCATGGGAGGCAGATCGTTCATGTCAGTTTTTCTAACGGATTCGACAACAAGATGTCGATGGTAGAAGAGCTTCTTCTTCGATAAATTCCTGGTTCGCCCGCACAAGGTCGCGGGGCGATGAAGGAGAACTGAAATGATGCAGCTGGTCGGCATGCTCGACTCGCCTTATGTGCGCCGCGTGGCCGTGAGCCTGGAACTGCTGGGCCTGCCGTTCGAATCGCGGCCGATCTCGGTGTTCCGGCAGATGGACGCCTTTCGCGCGATCAATCCCGTCATCAAGGCGCCCACGCTGGTGACGGCCGAGGGCACGGTGTTGATGGACTCCAGCCTGATCCTGGACTGGGCCGAACACCTGGCCGGCCCGGCGCGCAGTCTGTGGCCGGCCGCACCGGCCGAGCGCCTGCGCGCGCTGCGCCTCACGGGCCTGGCGCTGGCCGCCTGCGAGAAGGCCGTGCAGATCGTCTACGAGCAGCAGGTGCGCCCGCCCGAGAAGCAGCACCAGCCCTGGCTGGACCGCGTCCATGCCCAGATGCTGGCCGGTTTCGGCGCGCTGGAGGATGAACTGCGGCGCGGTCCGCCGCCGGCGCCGGCGGGTGGCCAGCCGGTCGGGCAGGCCGAACTCACGCTGGCCGTGGTCTGGCATTTCGCGCGGCAGCTTGTGCCGGAGCACCTGCCGCAGGCGCCGTTCCCGCTGCAGCGCACGGCCTCCGAGCGGGCCGAAGCGCTGGCCGCCTTCGCGGCCTGGCCGCACGGCTGAGGTCGCTTCACACCGCGGCCAGGGCCTCCAGCTCGATCTCGATCCAGGCCGCGTCGGGCAGGCTGGCCACGCCGACCGCCGTGCGCGCGGGCGGCGGCTGGTCCGGGAAGGCCAGGGCCAGCACGCGCGAGGCGCCGTCGAGCACGGCCGCATGGCGACCGAAATCCGGCACCGCGCGCACATAGCCGCGCAGCCGCACGATTTGCCGCACCTGCGCGAGTCCGCCCGCGGCCGCGTGCAGGGCCGCCAGCGCGTTCAGCACGGCGATTTCGGCGGCCCGCGCGGCCGGCGCCAGATCGGCGTCGCCGCGGCACAGGCCGGCCAGCGCCACGCCCTCGACCCGGCAGGTCTGGCCCGCCACATGCACCCAGGCATGGCCTGCACCCAGGGGCATGCGGCAGGCGGGGGCGTACAGCCCGCGCGGCTGCGGCGGCGCCGGCAGTGGGTGGCCCGCAGCCTGCAGCCGTGCCAGCACGCTGTCGGCGCTCACAGCGCGCTCCAGACCACGCGGCCGCCCAGCCAGCAGCCCACCGGTCGGCCGTCCGCGCCGAAGCGGGCCCGCAATGCGATGGCCGAGGGGCAGCCCATGGCCACACCCTGCAGCACCGTGGTGGTGGCGGCTTGGTCCGGCGTGCCCAGCGGCACGGCTCCGGTGCTGGCCAGATGGCCCCAGAGCGCGGCCGCCGCGATGCCGGTGGCCGCATCCTCCGGGTAGCCGGAGGCGCGTGGGAACTGGCGCGCGGCCACCGCCGGGGCACCATCCTGCGGGGCGGCCAGGGCATAGGGGTACAGGCCGGTCGAGTCGGCCGCGGCGCAGCAGGACTCGATCTGCTCCAGGCTGGGCACCAGCGCGTCGAGTTCGGCCACCGAGCCGACACGCGCAAGCGTCTTGGTGCGGCTGGTGCGCGCGTTGACGACGGCGCCGTGCCAGTGCGCGCGCTGGTGCGGGTCCAGCACGTCGCGCACGCGCGCGGCCAGGGCCGGGGCCAGCACCGACTGTTCCACCAGCGGCTGCGACACCCAGACCTGCTGGCGCGCGGCATCCCAGAGCGCGTCGACCAGGCCGCTGCGCGTCTGCACGCGCGCGGTCGGCGCCGTCCACTCGCCCCAGGCGCGCAGCGCCCACAGGGCGCCGACCGTGGCATGTCCGCACATCTCCATCTCGTGCCGCGGCACGAAGAAGCGCAGCGCCCAGTCGGCCTCGGGCGTGTCGCTCGCGAACACGAAGGCCGATTCGTGGCCGTACCGGCTGGCCACGGCCTGCATGTCCTGTGCCGACATGCCGGCCGCATGGCGCACCAGCGGCACCGGGTTGCCGCCGTTCGGGCCGTCCACGAACACGCGCAGGCCGACCACTTCGCCCATGGCGGGCGCCTTCATTGCGGCGCCACTCCGGCCGCGCGGGCGATGGCGCCCCAAAACGGGGTGTCGCGCGCCACGGCCTGCTGCATGGCCTGCGGCGTGCCCGGCGCGGCGTTGATGCCCCTGGCCGCCAGGTCCGCGGCCAGCGCGCGGTCTGTCAGCACCCGGTTCAGGGCCTGGTTGAAGCGCGCGACGATGGGCTCCGGCGTGCCCTTGGGAAAGGCAAAGCCATACCACAGCGACTGGTCGAAGCCCGCCATGCCAGCCTCGGCGAAGGTCGGCACGCCAGCCAGCAGCGCATTGGGCGCGGTGCTGGCGATGGCGCTGAGCTTGCCGCTGCGGATGTAGGCCGCCAGGCCCACGGGGTTGTCGAACAGGAACTGCACCTGCCCGCCGATCAGGTCGGTGTAGGCCGGCGCGGCGCCGCGGTAAGGCACATGCACAGGCGCCACGCGCAGCGCGGTCTTGAACTTCTCGCCCAGCAGGTGCGAGACCGTGCCCGCGCCGACCGAGGCGAAGCTGGTGCCCTCGGGCCGGGCGTTGGCTGCCGCCAGGAAGCTCTTGAGGTCGCTGGCGCGCAGGCTCGGGTGGGCCACCAGCACGTAGGGCGAGGTCCCGATGAAACCGGCATAGGCGAAGTCCTTGAGCGGGTCGTAGGGCAGGCGTTGGTAGACCGAGGGGCTCACCGCATGCGTGCTGGTCGTGGCCACGCCCACGGTGTAGCCGTCCGGCGCGGCCTTGGCCACCGCGCCCGTGCCGATGGTGCCGCCGGCGCCGCTGCGGTTGTCGATGACCAGCGGCTGGCCGAGCGCGGCCTGCAGCGCGGGCTGCAAAGCGCGCACGGCCACGTCGGTCCCGCCGCCGGCCGGAAAGGGCACGACCACGGTGATGGGCCGGCTCGGCCAGTCCTGCGCCATGGCGGGCAGCAGCGGTGCGAGCAGGGCGGCCAGCAGCACGCGGCGGCGCTGGCGTGGGGAGGGGGATCCGGGCATGGTGCAACTCCGATGGGGGGATGCCTGCATGCTAGGAACGGCCGCCCGGGGGCGCGAACCGGCAGGCGACGCCGGCCGATCCGCAATGCGACAGACGTTCAGGGCGCGATGGCGCGCAGCAAGCGGCCGAGGTGGCCGCTGGAAGCGAAGCCCAGCGCCTGGCTGGCCTGGGCCAGCGTGCAGCCCTGCGCCATCAACGCGCGGGCGCGTGCCGCGAGCGCGCGCCGGCGCAGCGCCACGGGCGAGGCGCCGTAGGTCTGCTCGCAGGCGCGCTGCAACTGGCGCACCGACACGCCCAGGCTCTGGGCCACGGCGTCGATCTGCGGCAGGCTCTGCTCGTGGTCCAGTGCCTGGGCGAAGCGCTGCAGCATGCGCTCGGCCAGACCGGCCGGGGCCGGGGCCGCGGCCAGCGCGCGGCTGCGGCCGAAGCGGATCTGCCGCACGATGGCCTCGACCAGCGGTGCTGCACTGCGCGCATCCAGCGCCGGGGCCAGCAGCGCGTCCAGCAGTGCCTGCACCGCGCCATCGAGCTGCAGCGCGCCGAAGCGCGCCTGACGGCCCAACAACTCCGGGGCCAGATACAGCTCGCCATGCTGCAGGCGCGGCGTGCTGGCCCGTGTGTGGTGCGCCGTGGCGGCCGGCAGCAACAGGGCGCTGGCCCGCGCCAGCCGCGCGGCGCCCGGCGCAGCGCCGGCCGCGGCCTGCCAGGTTGCCTGCAGGCCGCCGGCCACGGGCCACAGCAGCATGGCGCAGTCGTGTGCATGCCAGTCGCGCGTGTAGTGCGGCTGGCCGCTGTGGTGCAGCGCGAAGCCGCTGGGCGCGGTCAGCGCCAGCTTGGGCGACAGGTGGACGGGGATGGTCACGGCGTGGTGGTCGGCGGATGCGCCGCCGGCACGCAAGTATCGAGCCGACGGCCCACGCGCGCCAGGCCGCCGGGGCGCCGCCGCTCAGCGGTAGCCGAGCTGCCGCGAGATCGCGGCCGCGGCACCGCGCACCGCCTGTGCCGCGGCCGAATTCCAGGCCGCCGGGAAATGGTCCTGGTGCCCCAGCGCCGTGATGACGATGGCGGGCTGGCCCTCGTGGTCCAGTGCCGCGGCACTGAAGGCGTTGACGCCCGGCATGGGCCGGCCGTTGGCGCGTGCCACCCCGTGGGCGCGGTGTTCGGCCACGGCCGTCTCGAGCTCGGCGCGCTGCGCGGGCGAGAGCGGCCGGCCGGCCTGGTCAGGATCGCCCAGCGGGCCGGCCAGCGTGCGTTCGATGCGCTCGACCGGCAGCACGGCGGCGAAAGCCCGGCCCGTGGCCGTGTTCAGCAGCGACATCACGGTGCCCGCGCGCATCGACACATGCAGCGGCTGGCGCGCATCGATCATGCGCACGATGGTGGCGCCGAAGTTGCCCCAGACCGCCAGCGCCACGGCATAGCCCGTGCGCCGCGCCAGTTCCTCGGCCACGGGCATGGCGGCCTTGACGGGGTCGAGCTGGTGCAGGTACGTCAGTCCCAATTGCAGCGCCGCCGGCCCCAGCGCATAGTGGCCCGTGCCGGCGTCCTGCGCGATCAGATCCAGCCGGGCGAAGCTCACGAGATAGGGATGGGCCCGTGAAGGCGGCATGTCGGCCGCGGCAGCCAGGTCCTTGAGCGACATCGGGCCAGGCTGGCCTGCCAGTGCCAGCAGCAAACGGGCGCCCACCTCGGCCGACTGCACGGCGCGCTGGCCTTTGTCCTGTGTCTTGTCCATGGCCGCGAGTTTGCAGGATGCAAATGCATTTGACAAACGCAAACAAGCGGAAATAATGCGAACCAGTTTGTCAATGACAAATCTCAAGCCCCACGCATCCGCAGGAGACACCCGATGAGCCAGCAGAAGAAGTTCGCGTCCCAGGCCGACCTCGAGGAGAAGAAGGTCACCTTCAGCCAGATTTCCGAGCACGCTTGGGCCTATACGGCCGAAGGCGACCCCAACACCGGCATCGTGATCGGTGACGACGCCGTGCTCGTGGCCGACACCCAGGCCACGCCCGCGATGGCGGCCGACGTGATCCGCCGCATCCGCGAGGTGACGGACAAGCCGATCAAGTACGTGGTGCTGACCCACTACCACGCCGTGCGCGTGCTGGGCGCGAGCGCCTACCAGCCCGAGCAGATCCTGGCCAGCCAGGACACCTACGATCTCATCGTCGAGCGCGGCGAGCAGGACAAGGCCAGCGAGATCGGCCGCTTTCCGCGCCTGTTCCAGAACGTGGAGACGGTGCCGCCCGGCCTGACCTGGCCGACCATGACCTTCACGGGCAAGATGACCGTCTGGCTCGGCAAGCTCGAGGTGCAGCTGCTGCAGCTGGGGCGCGGCCACACCAAGGGCGACACCGTGGTCTGGCTGCCGGGCGAGAAGACGCTGCTGTCGGGTGACCTCGTGGAGTTCGGCGCCACGCCGTACGCGGGCGATGCCTACTTCAAGGACTGGCCGCAGACGCTGGAGAACCTGGCCGCGCTGGGCCCCAAGGCGCTGGTGCCGGGCCGCGGCGCCGCGCTGACCACGCCCGAAGACGTGGCCCGGGGCCTGCGCGAGACGCGCGAGTTCATCGCCGACGTCTACGCCAACGTGCAAAGGGGCGTGGCGGCCGGCAAGGACCTCAACGCCGTCTACAAGGACACCTTCGCCGCGCTGAAGCCCAAGTACGGCCGCTGGGTCATCTTCGACCACTGCATGCCCTTCGACGTGACGCGCTGCTTCGACGAGGCCACGCAATACGCCGATCCGCGCATCTGGACCGCCGAGCGCGACGTCCAGATGTGGAAGGCGCTCGAAGGTTGAGCGGCCCGCGGAGGAGACAAGACATGAAGCTCCAAGAGCTCGCCACCGCCCCCCGACCCATCGACTACCAGAAGCTGGTGTTCGACTACCAGCCCCATCCCGACCAGCGCGCGGCCACGCCTGCGCGCCACCCGGTCGTCGTGGTCGGCGCCGGCCCGGTCGGCCTGGCCCTGGCCATCGACCTGGCCCAGCAGCAGGTGCCCGTCGTGCTGCTGGACAACGACCACAAGCTCTCCACCGGCTCGCGCGCGATCTGTTTTTCCAAGCGCTCGCTGGAGATCTTCGACCGCCTGGGCTGCGGCGAGGCCATGGCCGCCAAGGGCGTGTCCTGGAAGGTCGGCCGCGTGTTCCTGCGCGGCGAGGAGGTCTACCGCTTCGACCTGCTGCCCGAGGACGGCCACGCCCGCCCAGCCTTCGTGAACCTGCAGCAGTACTACGTCGAGGGCTTCCTGGCCGAGCGTGCCGCGCAATTGCCGCTGATCGACCTGCGCTGGCAGAACAAGGTCACGGGCGTGGAGCAGCTTGGCGACCACGCGCTGCTGACCGTCGAGACGCCCGACGGCTCCTACCAGTTGCAGGCCGACTGGGTCGCCGCTTGCGATGGCTCGCGCTCGGCCGTGCGCCAGCTGCTGGGGCAGGAAAGCCATGGCCGCCAGTTCCGCGACCGCTTCCTGATCGCCGACGTGAAGATGAAGGTCGACTTTCCGGCCGAGCGCTGGTTCTGGTTCGACCCGGACTTCCACCGCAACCAGAGCGTGCTCTTGCACATGCAGCCCGATGGCGTCTGGCGCATCGACTTCCAGCTCGGCTGGGACGCCGACCCCGAGGTCGAGAAGCGGCCCGAGAACATCATGCCGCGCGTGCGCGCGCTGCTGGAGGCCTCGCCGTTCAAGGGCGCCGAGGTGGAGCTCGAATGGGCCAGCGTCTACACCTTCGCGTGCCAGCGCATGGACGCCTTCCGCCATGGCCGCGTGCTGTTCGCGGGCGACGCAGCGCACGGCGTCTCGCCGTTCGGCGCGCGTGGCGCCAATTCGGGCCTGCAGGACGCCGAGAACCTGGCCTGGAAGCTGGCCGCCGTGCTGCGCGCGCAGGCGCCCGATGCGCTGCTGGACAGCTACGCCCGCGAGCGCGAGATGGCGGCCGACGAGAACATCCAGAACTCCACGCGCGCCACCGACTTCATCACGCCCAAAAGCGAGATCAGCCGCTTGTTCCGCGACGCCGTGCTGCAGCTCGCGCGCCGGCACGAGTTCGCGCGGCGCATGGTCAACAGCGGGCGGCTCTCGGTCCCGGCCACCTTGCACGGCTCGGCGCTCAATACCGAAGACGCCGACGCGTTCGCGGGCCGCATGGTGCCCGGCGCCGTGGCGGCCGATGCGCCCGTGGCCGGCGGCTGGCTGCTGCAGCGCCTGGCCGGCACACGCTTCGCGGCGCTGGTGTTCGGCGAAGGCGAGGGTGCCCAGGCCAGCCTGCGTGCACTGGCCGCGACCGAATTGCCGCTGCAGATCGAGCGTGTGCCGCTGGACGCAGCCCATGCGCTGGCCGCCGAACGGTACGACGCGCAGGACGGCACCACCTACCTGCTGCGCCCGGACCAGCATGTCTGTGCGCGCTGGCGCCGGCCCACGGCCGCCGCGCTGCGCGCCGCCCACGACCGCGCCCTGGCCAGGGCCTGAAGGACACCGCGATGACACCGGAACACCTGGACACCCGCGCGCGCCTGACCGCGCCCGACGATTTCTACGAAGCCCTGATCGACGCCCACCAAGGCCTGTCGACCGACGAGAGCCATGCGCTCAATGCGCGCCTGGTGCTGCTGCTGGCCAACCAGGTCGGCAGCCTGCCCGTGCTGCGCGAAGCGCTGGCCGCGGCCCGCGAGGCCTGACGATTTCACAACCCCTGGAGACAAACCATGATGCGCTTTCTGACCACCGGCCTCGTTGCCGCCACACTGGCTTTCACGGCGTCGGCCCAGTCCGGCAAACCCATCGAATGGGTGGTCGGCTACGCGGCCGGCGGCGGCTCCGACGCCGTGGCGCGCGCCACGGCCGAGGCCATGACCAAGACGCTGGGCGCGCCCGTGATCGTCAACAACAAGCCCGGCGCGGCCACCAACATCGCGGCCGAGTACGCCGTGCGTGCCAAGGACCTGGAAAACACGGTCTTCACGGCCGACTTCGCCACGCTGGCCGTCAACCCCTTCCTGTTTCCCAAGCTGCCCTACAGCGCCGAGAAGGACTTGAAGCCCGTGGGCCTGCTGGCGCGCTTTCCGCTCGTGCTGGTGGTCGGCCCGCAGGTGCCGGCCAGCAACTGGAAGGAATTCGCGGCCTGGGCCAAGGCGCAGAACGGCGCCGTGAACTACGCCTCGGCCGGCGTCGGCAGCCCCCACCACCTGGCCACCGAGCTGCTGGCCGAGCAGGGCGGCCTGAAGCTCACGCACGTGGCCTACAAGGGCGCGGCGCCCGCGGTGGCCGACGTGCTGGGCGGTCAGGTGCCGTTCATGCTCGTGGACACCGCCAGCGGCAACCAGTTCGTGCTGTCGGGCAAGCTCAAGGCCATCGGCGTGGCCAGCGCCCAGCGCATCGCCAGCCTGCCCAACGTGCCCACGCTGGCCGAGCAGGGCCTGGCGGGCTACGAGGCCTATGCCTGGCAGGGCCTGACCGTGCCGGCCGGCGCGACCGATGCCACCGTCGCCCGCTACAGCAAGGCGTTGCAGGAAGCCCTGGCCTCGCCGACCGTGAAGGCGCGCTACGACGCCCTGGGCGTGGAAGGCCTGCCGGGCACGCCCGAGCAAATGGCCGCCTACGTGAAGCAGGAACGCGAGCGCTGGGGCCGCGTGATCCGCACCAACAACATCAAGATCGACTGAAAGGAACACCATGGCCCAGGACCCGCTGCGTTACCAGAGCGGCTTCGGCAACGAGTACGCCACCGAGGCCGTCCCCGGCAGCCTGCCGCGAGGGCGGAACAGCCCGCAGCGCGCGCCGCACGACCTGTATCCCGAGCTGATCTCGGGCACGGCGTTCACGGCGCCGCGGCACGAACAGCGGCGCAGCTGGATGTACCGGCGCCAGCCCTCGGTGGTCGCGGGCCGCTACCAGCCTTACGCGCAGCCGCTGTGGACCACGGGCGGCGACGCCGGCACGGCGCTGCCGCCCGAGCCGCTGCGCTGGCATCCGGTGCCGCTGGATGGCGCCGAGTTCGACTTCGTCGACGGCATGCGCACGCTGGCTGGCAACGGCGACGCCGACGCGCAGACCGGCGTGGGTTCGCTGGTCTACGTGGCCGGCCAATCCATGGGCCGGCGCGCCTTCGTCAACGCCGACGGCGAGCTGCTGGTCGTGCCGCAACAGGGCCGGCTCGTGATCACGACAGAACTCGGCATGCTGGAGGTGGCGCCCGGCGAGATCGCGCTGCTGCCGCGCGGCCTGGCCTTCAAGGTCGCGCTGCCCGACGGTGTGTCGCGCGGCTATGTCTGCGAGAACTACGGTGCGCAGTTCCGCCTGCCCGAGCTGGGGCCGATCGGCTCCAACGGACTGGCCAACGCACGCGATTTCCTGGCGCCCGTGGCGGCCTACGAAGACGCCGCCGGCCCCTACGAGCTCATCAAGAAATTCGGCGGCCGCTTCTGGCGCGCGCCGGCCAAGGGCACGCCGTTCAACGTCGTGGCCTGGCACGGCAATCTCGCGCCCGTGAAGTACGACACCAAGAACTTCATGACCATCGGCTCGATCAGCTTCGACCACCCGGACCCGTCGATCTTCACGGTGCTGACCTCGCCCAGCGACACGCCGGGCACGGCCAATTGCGACTTCGTGATCTTCCCGCCGCGCTGGCTGGTCATGGAGGACACCTTCCGCCCGCCCTGGTACCACCGCAACCTCATGAGCGAGTTCATGGGCCTGGTCTATGGCGAATACGACGCCAAGCCCGGCGGCTTCAAGCCCGGCGGCGCGAGCCTGCACAATGCCATGGTGCCGCACGGCCCCGACGAGGAGGCCTTCGAGAAGGCTTCTTCGGTGGACCTGAAACCGCAGAAGCTGGACAACACCTTGGCCTTCATGTTCGAGAGCCGCTACCGCTTCATCCCGACCGCCTGGGCTTTGAGCACCGCGCCGCTGGACCACGACTACGCCGACTGCTGGGCCGGCCTGAAAGACAACTTCCGACCATGATCTCTGTGAACGCCACCCACGATCCCCAGCTGCGCAGCTGGGTCGCCTCCGCCCGCGTGGCGGGCTGCGATTTCCCGATCCAGAACCTGCCGTTCGGCCGCTTTCGCCCGACCGGCAGCACCGAGCCCTTCCGCATCGGTGTGGCCATCGGCGACCAGGTGCTGGACCTGAAGGCCGCGGGCCTGGTCGACCATGCCGACATGAACGCGCTGATGGCCGCTGCGCCGGCCGCGCGCCAGGCCCTTCGCGCGCGCCTGTCCGCCGGCCTTGCCGAAGGCAGCGCCGACCAGGCCGCCTGGGCGCGGGCCCTGGTGCCGCAGGCGCAGTGCGAATACACGGTGCCCTGCGAGGTGCGCGACTACACGGACTTCTACACCAGCGTGCACCACGCCACCACCATCGGCAAGCAGTTCCGGCCCGACAACCCGCTGCTGCCCAACTACAAGTGGGTGCCGATCGGCTACCACGGCCGTGCCAGTTCCATCGTGGTCAGCGGTACGTCGTTCAAGCGCCCGCACGGCCAGACCAAGGCGGCGGACGCAGCGGTGCCCACGTTCGGCCCCTGCAAGCGCCTGGACTACGAGCTGGAGCTGGCCTACTTCGTCGGCCAGGGCAATGCGCTGGGCGAGCCGGTCGGCATCGCCACGGCAGAGGACCATCTGTTCGGCGTGGGCCTGTTCAACGACTGGTCGGCGCGCGACCTGCAGGCCTGGGAGTACCAGCCGCTGGGCCCGTTCCTGTCCAAGAACTTCGCCTCCACGGTCTCGCCCTGGATCGTGACCATGGAAGCGCTGGCGCCGTTCCGCGCCCCGTTCACGCGGCCGGCGGACGACCCGCAGCCGCTGCCCTACCTGGACAGCGCGGCCAACCGTGCCCAGGGCGCGCTCGACATCACGCTGGAAGTCTGGCTGCAGACCGCCAGGATGCGCGCGGCCGGCGAGGAGGGCGTGCGCCTCACGCGCGGCAACACCACGCAAGCGGCCTACTGGACGGCGGCGCAGCTCATCGCGCACCACACAGTGAACGGCTGCAACTTGAACCCGGGCGACCTGCTGGGCTCGGGCACGCTGTCGGGCCCGACGCCGGGCGAGGCCGGTTCGCTGCTGGAGCTGTCCCAGGGCGGCAAGCAGCCCGTGGCGTTGCCCAACGGCGAGACGCGCAGCTTCCTCGAAGACGGCGATACGCTCATCCTGCGCGGCTGGTGCGAACGCGCCGGCGCCGTGCGCATCGGACTCGGCGAGGCGCGCGGCACGGTGGTGGCCTGAGGCCCTGCGACAGGCGTGATGGAGGCTTCTGGCCGGGCCTCCACGCCGCAGGACCGGTGTGACGCGACATGCGGGTAAGTCCTCAATAGCAAACGTTTGCGCAAACGTTTTCGTCTCCTATACTTCGCACCCCTTCTCAGTGCGCATCCATAAGGAGACACCATGCGTTCGACCCGCCGCACCCTTTCCACCGCGCTGGCCCTGGCCGGCGTTCTGGCCGCTGTGCCAGCCCTGGCGCAGACCCCGCCCAAGGTGGCCCTGGTCATGAAGTCGCTGGCCAACGAGTTCTTCCTGACCATGGAAGAAGGCGCCAAGGCCCACCAGAAGGCCAACGCCAAGCAGTACCAGCTGCTGGCCAACGGCATCAAGGACGAGACCGATGCGGCCGCGCAGATCCGCATCGTCGAGCAGATGGTGGCGCAGAAGGTCGACGCCCTGGTCATCGCCCCGGCCGATTCCAAGGCCCTGGTGCCGGCCGTCAAGGCCGCGGCCGACAAGGGCGTGCTGATCGTGAACATCGACAACCGGCTCGACGCGGCCGCGCTCAAGGAAAAGGGCTTGTCCGTGCCCTTCGTGGGCCCGGACAACCGCGCCGGCGCCAAGCTGGTGGGCGATGCGCTGGCCAAGACGCTCAAGGCGGGCGACAAGGTGGGCATCATCGAAGGCGTGTCCACCACCTTCAATGCACAGCAGCGCACGCTGGGCTACCAGGACGCGATGAAGGCCGCCGGCATCACGGTGGTGGGCGTGCAGTCGGGCCAGTGGGAGATCGACAAGGGCAACCAGGTGGCCTCCAGCATGCTGCGCGAGCACCCGGACTTGAAGGCCCTGCTGGCCGGCAACGACTCCATGGCACTCGGCGCGGTGGCGGCCGTGAAGGCGGCCGGCAAGACCGGCAAGGTGGCCGTGGTGGGCTACGACAACATCAGCGCGATCAAGCCCATGCTGCAGGACGGGCGCGTGCTGGCCACGGCCGACCAGTTCGCGGCCAAGCAGGCGGTGTTCGGCATCGAGACGGCGCTCAAGGCGCTGGCGGCCAAGACGCCCCAGTCGGCCATGCCCGCGGAGATCAAGACCGACGTGGTGCTCGTCACCAAGGACAGCAAGTAAGCATGGCCGGCCAGCCGCCGCCGGTCCTCGCGCTGCAGGGCATCGGCAAGGACTATGCCGCCACCGTGCTGGACGGCGTCGGCCTGGAACTGCACGCCGGCCAGGTGCTGGCGCTGACGGGCGAGAACGGCGCTGGCAAGAGCACGCTGTCCAAGATCGTCTGCGGCCTCATCGTGCCCACGCGCGGCAGCATGCGGCTCGACGGGCAAGCGTTCGCGCCGCGCTCGCGGCGCGAGGCGGAGGCGCGCGGCGTGCGCATGGTCATGCAGGAGCTGGGCCTGGTGCCCACGCTCACCGTGGCCGAGAACCTGCTGCTGGGCCGACTGCCGCACCGTGCCGGCTGGGTGGACCGCCGCCGCCTGCGCCGCCTGGCCGAGGCACAGCTCGCGCGCATCGGCTTGGCGGACGTGGACCCCGACACACCGGTGGCGCGCCTGGGCATCGGCCACCAGCAGATGGTGGAGATCGCACGCAACCTGCAGGACGACACGCGCGTGCTGATCCTGGACGAGCCCACCGCCATGCTCACTGCGCGCGAGTCCGAGCGGCTGTTCGCGCAGATCGCCCAGCTCTCGGCGGCCGGCGTGGCGCTGGTCTATGTTTCGCACCGGCTCGAGGAACTGCGGCGCATCTGCGACCAGGTGGCCGTGCTGCGCGACGGCCGCCTCGTCGACGCCCGGCCCATGGCCGGTGTGCGCGAGGAGGACCTGGTCCAGCGCATGATCGGCCGCGCGCTCGCGTCCGACGAAGCGCGTGCGCGCCGACCGGCCGGGCCCGTCAAGCTGCGCGTGCGCGGCCTCACGCGCGGCCATGCCGTGCGCGACGTGAGCCTGGATCTGCACGCCGGGGAGGTCTTCGGCATCGCCGGGCTCGTGGGTTCCGGCCGCACCGAGCTGCTGCGCCTGATCTATGGCGCCGACCGCGCCGACCGCGGCAGCGTCGATCTGCTGGCCGAGGGCCAGCCCGTGCCGCGCTGGAACAACCCCGTGCAGGCCGTGCGCCGGCGCATCGGTCTGGTCAGCGAGGACCGCAAGTCCGAAGGCCTGCTGCTGCCGCAGTCGATCCGCGTCAACACCACGCTGAGCGACCTGCCCGCCGTTGCGCGGGCCGGCTGGCTGCAGCCCGGCCGGGAGCGCAGCACGGTGCAGGCGCTCGTGCGCAAGCTGCGCGTGCGCTGCCGCGACGAAGAGCAACCGGTGGCGGCGCTGTCCGGCGGCAACCAGCAGAAGGTGGTGTTCGCGCGCTGGCTGCACCGCGACTGCGAGGTGCTGCTGCTGGACGAGCCCACGCGCGGTGTCGACGTCGGCGCCCGTGCCGACCTCTACGCCGAGCTCGACCGCATGGCCGCCGACGGCCGTGCCCTGCTGGTGGTCTCCAGCGACCTGCGCGAACTCACCGGCCTGTGCGACCGCATCGGCGTGATGAGCGGAGGGCGGCTGGTGCAGGTCTTCGAGCGCGGCGCCTGGACCGAGCAATCCCTTCTGGCGGCCGCGTTCAGCGGTGTCGCCGAACCCCGCAATGAGGAAACGGCATGAGTGCTGCCACCAATCCCCCCTCGGCCCCGACAGCGCGCGCCGGCCTGAACGCCCAGCTCGGCACCTATCTGGGCCTGGCCGTCGTGCTGCTCGGCATGGTCGCGCTGTTCAGCAGCCTGAGCGAATACTTCTTCACGGCCGACACCTTCGTCGCCATCGTCAACGAGATCCCGGCCCTGGCCGTGATGGCCGTGGGCATGACCTTCGTGCTGATCATCGCCGGCATCGACCTGTCGGTCGGCTCGGTGCTGGCGCTGAGCGCCGCGCTCTCGGCCATGGCCGTGCTGCAATGGGGCTGGACGCCGCTGGCCGCGGCGCTGCTGGGCCTGGCGGCCGGTGCGCTGTGCGGCCTGGTGCTGGGTTCGGTTTCGGTGGCCTGGCGGCTGCCGTCCTTCATCGTCTCGCTGGGCATGCTGGAGGTGGTGCGCGGTTCGGCCTACCTGGTCACGGGCTCGCGCACACAGTACGTGGGCGAGCGCATCGCCGGCCTGGCCGCACCGCTGCTCGGCGGCGTGTCGGTGGCCTTCCTGATCGCCGTGCTGCTGGTCGTCGTCGGCCAGCTGGTGCTCACGCGCACCGTGTTCGGCCGCAGCGTGGTCGGCATCGGCACCAACGAGGAGGCCATGCGCCTGGCCGGCGTGGACCCGCGACCCGTGCGCATCGCCGTGTTCACGCTCACCGGCCTGCTGGCCGGCCTGGCCGGCCTCATGCAGGCCGCGCGCATGGAAGCGGCCGATCCCAACGCCGGGCAGGGGATGGAGCTGCGCGTGATCGCCGCCGTGGTGATCGGCGGCACCAGCCTCATGGGCGGGCGCGGCTCGGTGGTCAACACCTTCATCGGCGTGCTCATCATCGCGGTGCTGGAGGCCGGCCTGGCCCAGGTCGGGGCCAGCGAGCCGAGCAAACGCATCATCACGGGCTGCGTGATCGTGGTGGCGGTGATCGTCGACACGCTGCGCCAGCGCCGCGCCGCCAGGGGCTGAGGGCATGGCCACCATCAAGGACGTGGCCCGCGCGGCCCGGGTCTCGGTGACCACCGTCTCGCACGTGGTCAACAAGACCCGCTTCGTCAGCGAGGAGGGGCGCACCCGCGTAGAGCAGGCCATCCGCGAGCTGGGCTACGTGCCCAGTGCCGTGGCGCGCAGCCTGCAGCGCAGCGCCACCAACACGCTGGGCATGCTGATCCCCAACAGCTCGAACCCGTACTTCGCCGAGATCGTGCGCGGCATCGAGGACCGCTGCTTCGGCGCGGGCTACAACCTGGTGCTGTGCAACACCGACGACGAGCCGCGCCGCCAGGGCATGGTGCTGCAGGTGCTGGCCGAGCGGCGCGTGGACGGCCTCATCGTGGTGTCCTCCGGCGAAGACCCGGCCCTGCCCGGGCTGCTGGCCGGCCTGCGCATGCCCACCGTCATGGTCGACCGCGAGATCGACACCTTGCCCTGCGATCTGGTGGAGACGGCGCACATGCAGGGCGCGCTGCTGGCCGTGCAGCACCTGGCCACGCTGGGCCACCGCCGCATCGCCTGCATCGGCGGCCCGGCCGGCGTGGCCACGGCCGACCAGCGCGCCGAGGGATGGCGCATGGCGCTGGCCACGCTCGGCCTGCCCAGTGCGGGCCTGTTGCACGCGGGCGACTTCACGAGCGAGGGCGGCTATGCCGCCATGCACGCCATCCTGCGGCAGACGCCGCGGCCCAGCGCCGTCTTCGTCGCCAACGACCTGATGGCCATCGGCGCGTTGTGCGCCGCGCACGAGTGCGGGGTGGCCGTGCCCGACGCGCTCTCGGTGGTCGGCTTCGACGACATCGAGCTGGCCCGCTTCGCTTGCCCGCCCTTGACCACCGTGGCCCAGCCCAAGCAGCGGATCGCCGCGATGGCGGTGGACATGCTGCTCGAGCGCATCGAAGGCCGCAGGCAGGATGCGCGCAAGGTGGTGCTGCAGCCCGAGCTGCGCGTGCGTGCCTCGACCGCGCCCTACCAGGAAATGACGCCATGAACGACGCACCGCAGATCCTGGTGCTGGGCAGCCTCAACATGGACCTGCTGCTGCGCGTGCCGCGCGCACCGCAGGCCGGCGAGACGCTGATCGGCCATTCGCTGGCCTTGCTGCCCGGCGGCAAGGGGGGCAACCAGGCCGTCAGCTGCGCGCGCCAGGGCGCCAGCGTGCGCTTGCTGGCGCGCATCGGTGACGACGCCGACGGCCGCGCGCTGCGCGATGCGCTGGCCCGGGACGGCATCGTGCTCGATGCGCTGCAGGTCGATCCGCAGGAGCCGACCGGCCGCGCGCTCGTGATGCTGGAGGATTCGGCGCAGAACCGCATCGTCGTGCTGCCCGGCGCCAATGCCGCGCTGCAAGCGGACGAGGCCGCGCTCGCGCAGCAGCTGCAGGGCGCGCAGTTCTTCGTCACGCAGCTCGAATCACCGCTGCCCGTGGTGCTGGCGGCCGTGGCCGCGGCGCACCGCGCAGGCTGCCCGGTGCTGCTCAATCCCTCGCCCATGCAGCCGCTGCCCGACAGCCTGTGGCCGCAGCTGGACACGCTGGTGGTCAACGAGGTGGAGGCCGCAGCCTATGCCGGCTGCGCGGTGACGACACCCGAAGAGGCTGCTGCCGCCGGCCAGGTGCTGCGCGCGCGCGGCGTCGCGCGCGTGGTCGTGACCCTGGGGGCGCAGGGTGCCGTCACGGTGGAGCAGGGCGGCTGCCGCTGGCAGCCCGCACCGCAAGTGCATGCCGTCGACACCACGGCCGCGGGCGACACCTTTGCGGGCGCGCTGGCGGTGGCGCTGGCTGCAGGCCAGAGCCTGGCCGAGGCCACCGCGCGCGGCGTGCGTGCGGCCGCCGTGTGCGTCACGCGCGTGGGCGCGCAGGTGTCGATTCCGACGGCGGCTGAGATCGATGCGCAGGCCCAGCTGCCCGCGGTGAAGGAACTGCCATGAAGCGAACCACCTTGCTGCACGCCGAACTCTCGCGGGTGATCGCCGGCATGGGCCATGGCGACCTGCTCGTCATCGGCGATGCCGGCCTGCCGATCCCGGCCGGGCCCTTGCGCATCGACCTGGCGGTCGCCCGCGGCGTGCCGGGCTTCGGCGAGGTGCTGGCCGCGGTGCTCAGCGAACTGCAGGTCGAGCGCGCCGTCATCGCGCAGGAGGCCTGCGGCCCGGATGGCTTGCAGCGCCCGGCCTGGAGCGCGGCGCTGCCGGTGGTGCCCGAGCAGGTGTCGCACGACCAGTTCAAGCAGCTGTGCCGCGGTGCCAAGGCCATGGTGCGCACTGGCGAGTGCACGCCGTACGCGAACGTGCTGCTCTACGCCGGCGTGGCGTTCTGAGCGGCGCCGCGCCCGCGCGCGGCGCCATCGGCCTCAGGGAATCGGCACCGGCCGCGTGAGCAGGTCCACATAGAACTCGAAGAAGCGCGCGTTGTCGAACTTCTTCACCACCTTCATCTTCTGCAGCGTCGGGCCGGCCGGCTGCGTGGCGTAGCCGATGGACTGGCCGTTGTTGGCCTGGCCGGGCGCGTTGACCACGTCCACGTATTCCTCGCTGACCTCGGTCGCGTAGGCGGGGTCGATCAGGTAGGCGATGGTCAGCGTGTCCCAGACGTCCAGCTCGTAGTTCGGGTCGCCCTCGAAACCGACGCCGTTGAAGCCGGGCCCCATCACCTTCTTGAACTGCTTCGTGACGGCGGTCTCGCGCGCGCCATGCGCGATGCGGTTGTAGATCGGCGTGGTCAGCTGCACGGTGTCGGTCACGTCCAGCGGCACCACCACCTGCGGCACCGGCTGGCGCACCACGTACTGCGCGGCCTCGGGGTCGAACCACCAGTTGAACTCGGCCAGCTTGGTGGTGTTGCCCGGCACGTGCACGGCCCCGCCCATGTAGATGATCTGCTTGATCAGCGGCACGATCTCGGGCGCCTTGCGCATGGCCTTGGCGATGTTGGTCAGCGGGCCGATGGCCAGGATGGTGACCTCGCGCGGGTTGGCCTTGATGCTGTCGATCAGGAAGTCGACGGCATGCTGGGGCTGCAGCGCCGTGTTGGTCGCGAAACCGTCCGACGGCGCGACCAGTTCGGCGGCGGTCGGGGCCGTCTTCTGCACGCTCCAGGCGCCGTAGTAGCCGTCGTTGACGGCGCCGGCGGCCAGTTCCTGCTCGATCGTGGCCCAGTCGTGCGAGAGCGCGTAGTTCTCGCCCGCGTACACCGGGATGCGCTGGCCCATGCCCAGCCTTTCCATGGACTTGAGCGCCTCGACCACGCCCTGGTCCAGCCACTTGTTGCCCGAGACCACGGTGATGCCCAGCACCTGCAGCTTGCCTTCGGCTTGCAGCTGTGCGGCCATCACGCCGAGCTGGCCATCGTCGCTCATGGTGTTGTAGTCGCTGTCGATGATGATCTTGGGCGGGGCGTCGTCGTCGCCACCGCCACAAGCGCCCAGCCCCAGCGCGATGCCGGCGACAAGAACTCCGAAAGATCGTCTTTGCATGCCGTGCTCCTTCACTTGGAGTCGCGGGTGACCAGCACCACGTCGGTCTTGATCTCCGCGGGCATGGCCGACTGGGGCGTCTTGGCCGCCAGCGCCTTGAGCGCCGTCTCGATGCCGAACACCGCCTGCTTGGCCGCGAACTGGTCGGCCGTGGCCAGCACGCGCCCGTCCTGCAGCATGGGCTTGATCGCGCTGATGTTGTCGTAGCCCACCACGGCCACCTTGCCGGTCTTGCCCGCGGCCTTCACGGCTGCCACCGCGCCCAGCGCCATGGAGTCGTTGCCCGCCAGCAGGGCCTTGAGGTCCGGGTGCTCGCGCAGCATGCTGGAGGCCACCTGGTTGCCCTTGTCGATCTCCCACTGGCCCGACTGCACGCCCACCACCGTGATGCCAGCGGCCTTCATCGCGTCCTGGTAGCCCAGCGTGCGCTGCTGTGCATTGAAGGTGGTGGACACGCCTTCGATGATGCCCACCTTGTCGCCCGCCTTGAGCGTCTTGGCCAGCGCATCGCCCACCAGCTTGGCGCCGGCGCGGTTGTCCGGGCCGACGAAGGGCACGGACAGGCCCTTTTCCTTGAGCGCGGCCGCGTCGAGCCGGTTGTCGATGTTGACGATCAGCACGCCCTTGTCGGCGGCGGCCTTGATGGCCGGCACCAGAGCCTTGGAGTCGGCCGGGGCGATGACCAGGGCGTCGACCTTCTGGGCCACCATCTGCTCGACGATGCGGATCTGTGCGGCCGCATCGGTCTCGTCCTTGATGCCGTTGGCCAGCAGCTGGTACTGCTTGGCGTTGGCCTTCTGGTGGGCCTTGGCGCCTTCTTCCATGGTCAGGAAGAACTCGTTGGCCAGCGACTTCATGACCAGGGCCACCTTGGGCGGGGTCTGCGCCAGGGCTGGCACGGCGGCCAGGACGCCGGCCAGGGCCAGCGCGGTGGAAAGGGTGCGGCGGGTCGAACGCATCGGTATCTCCTGTTCTTGCTGCGTTTCGGGAAGCAGGCAATATAGGGATGCCAAAACGTTTGCGCAAACGTTTGCTCTCGGTGGTTTCCCGCGAGATGGTTACAAGAAGTGAGAGCGCTGCCTCAGGGCGCGAGGCGTTCGCGCACCCAGCCGGTGCCGTCCCGGCGGTACTGCAGCCGGTCGTGCAGCCGGCTCCTGCGGCCCTGCCAGAACTGCCATGCGGTGGGCACCAGGCGGTAGCCGCCCCAGTGCGGCGGCCGCGGCGGCTTGAGCAGGAACTGCGCGCCGTACTTCGCGGCGTTGGCCACCAGCACGCCACGGCCGGAAATCACCTGGCTCTGCGGGCTGGCCCAGGCGCCGATGCGCGAGTCCAGCGGGCGGCTGTCGTAGTAGGCGTCGCTTTCCTCGGCGCTGGTCTTCTCCACCACACCTTCGATGCGCACCACGCGCTCGAGCTCGACCCAGTGGAACTGCAGCGCCGCATACGGATTGCCGGCCAGCTCCTGGCCCTTGCGGCTCTCGTAGTTGGTGTAGAAGACCAGGCCGCGCGCGTCATAGCCCTTGATCAGCACGATGCGCGTGGACGGGCGCAGGTCGCTGCCGACGGTGGCCAGCGTCATCGCATTGGGTTCGGGCACCTGGGCCGCGATGGCCTCGTTCAGCCATTGGTCGAACTGCTGCAGCGGGTCGGCATGCGAGGCCGATTCGTCGAGTTCGGCCCGTTCGTAGCTCTTGCGCAGCGCGGCGATGGAGGTCTGGAGTTCGCTCATGGACCCGGATTGTGCAGCGCCCGGCGCGTACCATGCCGGCCCTGCGCCTTCCGTTGTCCCTGCGATGATCGTACGCCCCCGTCCCCACTGGCTGCACCTGCTGTTCGTGCGGCACGGCTCCATCCTGCACCTGATCCTGCCGCAGCTGCTGTGCGCGCTGGCCTTCGCCATCGGCGTGACCGTGCTGCACGGCCAGGTGCTGCAGTGGAAGATCCCGCTCAACTTCGTGCCGTTCTCGCTGATCGGGCTGACGCTGGCGATCTTCCTGGGCTTTCGCAACGGCACCAGCTACAGCCGCTGGTGGGAGGCGCGCGTGCTGTGGGGCACGCTGCTGGTCGAGTGCCGCGCCGCCATGCGCCACGCGCTGACCCTGGTCGATGGCCCCGAACATGCGGCCGTGCTGGCGCGCCGGCTCATCGCACTCGCCCATGCGCTGCGCCATCAGTTGCGCCGCAGCGATGCCAGCGCCGATCTGGCGCGGCTGCTGCCGCCCGAAGAGGCCGCGCGCGTGGGGGCCGCGCGCTTTCCGGCCGCGATGCTCCTGCAGATGGCCGGCGAGTGGCTGGGCGAGATGCGTGCGCAGGGCAGGGTGGCCGCGCCGCTGGTGCCGGTGCTGGAGGCGCCGCTGGCGCAACTCGGCAGTGCGCTGGGCGGCTGCGAGCGCATCGCGAGCACGCCCATCCCGTTCACCTACAGCGTGATCATCCACCGCACCATCTATTGCTACGTGCTGCTGCTGCCGTTCGGCCTGGTCGACGCGATCGGTCCGATGACGCCGGTGATCGTGGCCTTCATCGCCTACACCTTCTTCGCGCTGGAGGCGCTGGGCTCGGAACTCGAGGAGCCTTTCGGCCTGGCCGCCAACGACCTCGCGCTGGACAGCCTGTGCTGGACCATCGAGACCGCGGTGCTCGAAAGCCTGGGCCGCAGCGACGGCCCGCCGCAGCCGCAAGCGCGCAATTTCCAGCTGACCTGATTGACGACTGAATATTCATTCATCTAAGATCGGCGGCGTGAAACCCAAGGACGAAGACAAGCAGCAGGCCATCGCGGACGCGACCTTCGCGCTCGTGGCGCAGGTCGGCCTGTCGGGCCTGACCATGGCCGCGATCGCGCGCGAGGCCGGCATCGCCACGGGCACGCTCTACGTCTACTACAAGTCCAAGGAAGAACTGCTCAACGCGCTGTACGAGCAGGTCAAGGGCGCGCTGGCGCGGCTGATCACCGAGGATGCCGGCCGGGCCATGCCGTTCCGTGCGCGCTTCCAGCGCAACTGGCTGCTGCTGCTCCGGCATCGCCAGGCCCATTACGCCGAGACGGTGTTCATGGAGCAGTACTACAACTCGCCCTGGTTCAGCGAGGCCTCGCGCCAGTTCTCGGCCCGCTTCACAGGCGAGTGCCTGGGCTTCTTCGACGAGGCACGGGCGCAGCAGATCGTCAAGGACGTGCCCACCATGCTGCTGGCGGCGAGCTTTTTCGGCTCGGTCCGCGAAACCGCCAATCTGCTGCGCAGCGGCGACCTGCCCGACACCGAGGCGGCGCTGGCGCAGGCTTTCGCGATCTTCTGGGACGGCATCAAGGCCTGAATGCCAGTCCCTCGGCTTGTGAACATTGACACATAAAAGAATGAACATTCATTCGCTCAACCACCCCACCCACGAAAGGTCCCCATGGCGACGCTGAACATCAACGGCAAGGACGTCCAGGTCGATGCCGACGACTCCACCCCCATCCTCTGGGCGCTGCGCGACACGCTCGGCATGACCGGCACCAAGTTCGGCTGCGGCATGGCCATGTGCGGTGCCTGCACCGTGCACCTGAACGGCGCGGCCATCCGCTCCTGCGTCACGCCGATCTCGGCCGCGGCCGGCCAGAAGATCACCACGATCGAGGCGATTCCGACGGACCGCATCGGCAAGGCCGTGTCGGCCGCTTGGGTCAAGATCGACGTGGCGCAGTGCGGCTACTGCCAGAGCGGGCAGATCATGAGCGCCACCGCGCTGCTGCAGGCCAACCCCAAGCCCTCCGACGCCGACATCGACGCCGCCATGGCCGGCAACATCTGCCGCTGCGGCACTTATGCGCGCGTGCGCGCCGCCATCCACGAAGCCGCCGCGGCGCTGGCTTGAACCGGAGACCACCATGCTCATGCACGACATCCCGGCCGACCAGATCCGCGCCATGCTGCCGCCCCAGCTGGCCCGCCGCCTCGGCGATGGCGACCAGGCCGACGGCCTGCCGCGCCGCAGTTTCCTCAAGCTGGCCACCGCCGGCGGCTTCGCGCTGGGGCTGTTCCCCATGCTGGCCGAGGCCCAGGACGCGGCCGCGCCGGCGCTCAAGCCGGGCCAGCAGCCCGCCGCCTTCGTCAACATCGGGCGCGATGGCACGGTCACCGTGACCGTCAACCGCCTGGAGTTCGGCCAGGGCACGCACACGGGCCTGGCCATGGTGCTGGCCGAGGAGCTGGACGCCGACTGGAGCCGCGTGCGCGCGGTGCACGGAACCCAGGCCGTCGCCTACGCCGACCCGGCTTTCGGCATGCACCTGACGGGCGGCTCCACGGCCATCAAGAACTCCTATGTGCAGTACCGCGAACTCGGTGCGCGCACCCGGGCCATGCTGGTGCAGGCCGCGGCGACGCAGTGGAATGTTCCGGCAGCGTCGCTCGCGACCGAGCGCGGCGTGGTGATCGGCCCCGGTGGCAAGCGCGCGGACTACGGCCAGCTGGCCGAGGCCGCCATGCAGCTGCCCGTGCCGACCCAGGTCACGCTCAAGGACCCGAAGAACTTCAAGCTGATCGGCCAGCCCACGGGCCGGCTCGACGCGCCGGCCAAGTCCAGCGGCCAGCAGTCCTTCGGCATCGACGTGCGCGTGCCCGGCATGCTGACGGCCGTGTGCCAGCGCCCGCCCGTGTTCGGCGCCAGGCTCGCATCGGTCGACGATGCGGCGGCGCGCGCCGTGCCCGGCGTCAAGGCCGTGCTGCGCGTGCCGCTGCACGACGGCGGCGAGGGCGTGGCCGTGGTGGCCACGGGCTACTGGGCCGCCAAGCAGGGCCGCGACGCGCTCAAGCTGCAGTGGAACGACGCGGACCGTGAGAAGGTCGACAGCGCGGCCCAGCTGGCCAGCTACCGCACGCTGGCGGCCAAGCCCGGCCACGTGAAGTACCAGGCCGACTTGGCGCCGCTGGCCGGCGCGCCGCACAAGATCAGCGCCGAATTCCAGTTCCCCTACCTGGCCCACGCCGCCATGGAGCCGCTGAACTGCACGGTGCAGCTGGACGGCAGCGGGGCCGGCGCCAAGGCCACGGTCTGGACCGGCACCCAGATGCCCGGCCTGGACGCCGCGGCCGCCGCGCGCGTGCTCGGCATCCAGCCCGAGAACCTCACGCTGCACGTGCAGATGGCCGGCGGCGGCTTCGGACGGCGCGGCCTGCCGACCAGCGACTTCGTGGTCGAGGCCTGCACCATCGCCAAGGCCGCGCAGGCGGCCGGCATCGCCGCGCCGATCCGTACCCTGTGGAGCCGCGAGGACGACATGCGCGGCGGCTACTACCGCCCCATGCACGTGCACCGCGCCGAGATCGGCTTCGACGCCAAGGGCAAGGTGCTGGCCTGGGACCATGTGATCGTGGGCCAGTCCATCATCTCGGGCACCTTCTTCGAGTCGGCCATGGTCAAGGACGGCGTGGACACGACGATGGTCGAAGGCATGCCTGAGCCCTATACGCTGCCCATGCGCCTGTCGGTCCACCATCCCAAGCTGAACGTGCCGGTGCTGTGGTGGCGCAGCGTGGGTTCCACGCACACGGCCTATGTCATGGAGACGCTGATCGATGAGATCGCGCGCACGACGGGCCAGGATCCGGTCGCCTACCGCATGGGTCTCATGGGCGAGAAGAGCGCGCGCCACCGCGCGGCGCTGCAGCTGGCCGTGGACCGCTCGGGCTACGGCCGTCGCCAGCTGCCGGCCGGCCGGGCCTGGGGCGTTGCCGTGCACGAGTCCTTCGACTCGGTCGTGGCCTATGTGGTCGAGGCCTCAGTGGAGGGCGGCCAGCCCAAGCTGCACCGGGTGACGGCCGGCGTGCACTGCAACCTCGCGGTCAATCCCAGGAGCGTGGAGGCGCAGATCCAGGGCGCCGCGCTGATGGGCCTGTCCATGTGCCTGCCGGGTGCGGCCATCACGCTCAGGGACGGCGTGGTCGAGCAGAGCAACTTCGGCGATTTCGTGGTGCCGCGCATCACCGACATGCCGGTCGTCAACGTGCACATCGTGCCCAGCGCCGACGCGCCGACCGGCATGGGCGAGCCCGGCCTGCCGCCGCTGGCGCCGGCCTTCGCCAACGCCGTCGCGCGGCTGACCGGCAAGCCGCTGCGCGAATTGCCGTTCAAGCTGGCCTGAGCGTGTCCACTGCGCCGCCTGTCGTCCTGGTGCTGGCCTCCGGCCGCGGCGAGCGCTTCCGTGCCTCGGGCGGCCAGGTGCACAAGCTGCAGGCCTTGCTGGCCGGAAAGCCGGTGCTGCAGCACACGCTGGACGCCGTGCGCGCCAGCGGGCTGGCCTGGCACCTGGAAGACGCGGGCCATCCAGGCATGGGCGACTCGATCGCCGCGGCCGTGCGCGCCACCCAGGGGGCAGGGGGCTGGCTCGTGCTGCCGGGCGACCTGCCGCTGATCGAGCCGTCCGCGCTGCAGCGCGTGGCCGCGGCACTGGCCCAGGCCGCGGTGGTGCTGCCGCAGCACGGCGGTGTGCGGGGCCACCCGGTCGGCTTCTCCAACGGCTGCCGCGACGAACTGCTGGCCCTGTCCGGCGAGGCCGGCGCGGCCGCGATCGTGCAGGCGCGCAAGCGCTCTGGGCAGGTGCTGGAACTCGTGCTCGACGGCCCCGGCTGCGTGACCGACATCGACACGCTGGACGATCTCGCGCGTGCCGAGCGCTGGTTGCTCAGCCCGCCAGCCTGAGCAGCTTCTCCAGCGCCTTGTCGCGGATCTGGTGGCGCTTGAGGCTCTCGAAGGTCTCGCGCGCATAGTCCAGCGTGGTGCCGAAGCGCCCGCAGGACTGCGTGAACACGCGCCGGTAGTCCTCGTCCGTCAGCGTGCGCGTGAAGCTCGGGCTCTTGCGCGACAGCGTGAAGGCCAGTGCCTTGACCGGCCCTTCGGGCGTGGTGCAGTGCAGCCAGCGTGGGTCGTACACGCCCATCAGCATCTCGCGTGCCCACAGCCGCTCCAGCACCGCGTCGCCGTCGCGCTGGGGAATGCGGAACACCACGCCCTGGCAGCTGCCGCCGGTCAGCAGCGCGAACACCAGGCCCGGGCATTCGGGTGTGCCGCGGTTGACGCGGCTCCACATCTTGAGCGCGCGGTGCCAGCCGTGCACGCGCGCGAGCCGGTGCTCCACATGCTCGAACTCGGGCCGCCAGATCAGCGAGCCGTAGCCGAACACCCAGTAGTCCTCCTGGCCACCCCATTCGCGCCGGGTGCGCTCGAGCATGGGCAGGGGATCGCGCAACGGAGCAGGGTGGGGATGCGGTGTCACGGCCGCCACTCTAGCAAGCCGCCGTGCGCCACGTCAGCCCCGCGCTTTGGTAACCCACTGGTAACCCCCTGCAGCCGGTGCGGGGATCATCGGGGGTAGGATCACCGCGCCCCCTTTCTTCATGCGCGCCGCGCCCGCCGCGGCCCAGAACGATGAACACCCACACCACCGTCGCCGCCGTCACCGACCGCATCCGCGCGCGCAGTGCGCCCGCGCGCGCCGCCTACCTCGAACGCCTGGCCGCCATGGCGGCGCGCACGCGCGGCTCCGACCGCATGGGCTGCGCCAACGTGGCCCACGCGGTCGCGGCCATGCCGTCCAGCGACAAGTTCAAGGTCGTGGCCGAGCGCGCGCCCAACATCGGCATCGTCAACGCCTACAACGACATGCTGTCGGCGCACCAGCCGCTGCAGCACTACCCCGACCTCGTGAAGGACGAGGCGCGGCACTTCGGTGCCACGGCCCAGGTGGCCGGCGGCGTGCCGGCCATGTGCGACGGCGTTACCCAGGGCCTGCCCGGCATGGAGCTCTCGCTGTTCAGCCGCGACGTGATCGCCATGGCCACGGCCGTGGCGCTCACCCACGACATGTTCGATGCTGCCTTGATGCTGGGCGTGTGCGACAAGATCGTGCCGGGCCTGCTGATCGGCGCGCTGCACTTCGGCCACCTGCCCACGGTGTTCGTGCCGGCCGGGCCCATGCCCTCGGGCCTGTCCAACAACGCCAAGGCCAAGGTGCGCGAGCAGGCCGCGCAAGGCCTGGTCGGCCGCAGGGAGCTGCTGGAGGCCGAATCCGCCGCCTACCACGCGGCCGGCACCTGCACCTTCTACGGCACGGCCAACAGCAACCAGATGCTGCTCGAAGCCATGGGCCTGCACGTGCCCAGCACGGCCTTCGTGGCGCCGGGCGGGCCGCTGCGCGAGGCGCTCACGCGCGAGGCCGCGCGCACGGTTCTGGGATATGGCACGGCCCTGGACGGCCAGGCCGCCAAGGCGCGCGGCGTGGTGCCGCCCATCGGCCGGCTGGTCGACGAGCGTGCCATCGTCAACGCCATGGTGGCGCTGCTGGCGACGGGTGGCTCGACCAACCACCTGATCCACTGGGTGGCGGTCGCGCGGTCCGCCGGCATCACGATCGACTGGGACGACTTCGCCGCGCTCTCGCACGTGGTGCCGCTGCTGGCCCGCGTCTACCCCAACGGCAGCGCCGACGTGAACCAGTTCCAGGCCGCGGGCGGCACGGGCTACGTGCTGCGTGAACTGCTGGATGCCGGCCTCATGCACGAAGACGTGCTGACCGTGCGCGCCGGCGGCATCCGCGAGTACACGCACGAACCGCGGATGGTGGACGCCCAACTCGCCTGGCAGGCCACGGGTGCCAGCAAGGACGAGGCCATCGTGCGTCCCGCCACGGCACCGTTCAGCCCCACGGGCGGCCTGCAGCTGCTGCAGGGGCCGCTGGGCCGCAGCGTGATCAAGGTCTCCTCGGTCCCCGACGACCGCCATGTGGTCGAGGCCCCGGCCCGCATCTTCGATTCGCAGGAAGACCTGCAAAAGGCCTTCGCGGCCGGCGAGCTCGAGCGCGACCTGGTCTGCGTGGTGCGCTGGCAGGGGCCGCAGGCCAACGGCATGCCCGAGCTGCACAAGCTCACGCCGCCGCTGGCGGTGCTGCAGGGCAAGGGCTTCAAGGTGGCCCTGGTGACCGACGGCCGCATGAGCGGCGCCTCGGGCAAGGTGCCGGCCGCCATCCACCTCACGCCCGAGGCGGCGGCCGGCGGCCCGCTGGCCAAGCTGCGCGACGGCGACGTGGTGCGGCTGGACGCGCCGGCCGGCCGGCTCGACGTGCTGGTGCCCGAAGCCGAATGGGCCGCGCGTCCGCTGGCCACCATGCCCGAGGCGCTGCGCGCGGCCAACGGCCTGGGCCTGGGCCGAGATTTGTTCGCCGGCATGCGCCGCAATGCCGCCACCGCAGAAGAAGGAGCGCCGACATGGCTTTGAACACCCCGCTGACCGCCCGCGACGTGATGCGCGACGCGCCGGTCATCCCCGTCATCGTGCTGCACGACGTGGCCCATGCCGTACCGCTGGCGCGCGCGCTGTTGGCCGGCGGCATCCGCATGCTGGAGGTCACGCTGCGCACGCCGCAGGCGCTGGCCGCGATGGAGGCCATCGCCAGGGACGTGCCCGAAGCCGTGGTCGGCGCCGGCACCATCCGCACGCCGGCCGACGTGAAGGCCTCGGTGCAGGCCGGTGCGCGCTTCGGCGTGAGCCCGGGCTACACGTCCAAGGTCGGCCAGGCGTGCCGCGATGCCGGACTGCCGCTCCTGCCCGGCGTGGCCACGGGCAGCGAGATCATGATGGCGCAGGAGGACGGCTTCACCGAACTCAAGTTCTTCCCGGCGCTGCAGGCCGGCGGCATTCCCATGCTCAAGGCCTGGCAGGGTCCGTTCGGCGAAGTGAAGTTCTGCCCCACGGGCGGGGTCAGCGCGGCCAATGCGGGCGAGTTCCTGGCGCTGTCCAACGTGGCCTGCGTGGGCGGCTCCTGGATCGTGCCCAACGACGCGATCGCCGCGGGCGACTGGGGCCGCATCGAGCAGCTGGCACGCGCCGCGCGCGCGCTGCCGCGCTAGACCTCAGGCGCTGCCGGGCGGGCCTGGCGGCGCGCACAGCGCATCGACCAGCGCACGGGCGTACTGCGGCAGCGTGGCGCGGTCGCGCATGAGCAGGTGGCGCTCGCGCACGCACCAGTCGTCGCGCAGCCGCACCAGCGCCAGGCGCATGGCGTCGCGGTTGCGCAGCGCGGCCGACTCCGGCACCACGCCGATGCCCACGCCGCTGCCGATCATGCGGCACATGGCGTCGAAGCTGCCGAGTTGGATGCGCAGCTTCTGCTTGGCGCCCAGGCGCTCCGTGATCTGGTGCAAAAAGGCCT
The DNA here is from genome assembly GCF_014652235.1 of Pseudorhodoferax aquiterrae. Lineage (GTDB taxonomy): Bacteria > Pseudomonadota > Gammaproteobacteria > Burkholderiales > Burkholderiaceae_C > Pseudorhodoferax > Pseudorhodoferax aquiterrae. Next base: position 129,380 of record NZ_BMYK01000013.1, on the reverse strand, counting down.
GCAGCGTACTGCCCGGCTGCATGCCGATCGCGTCCTCGCCCAGGGTTTCCGCGAACGCGATGCTGCGCCGACGCGCGAAGCGGTGGCTGCGCGCGGTCACGAGCACGAGCCGGTCGGTGCTGAAGTGGATGCTTTGCAGGCCCAGCGTGTCCACCTGTCCGGCGACGATGCCCAGGTCGGCGCGGCCATCCAGCACGCCACGCGGGATCAGCGCATTGGGCTGCTCCAGCAGCTCCACGTTCACGCGCGGATGCTGCTTGAGGAAGACCGGCAGCAGGGCCGGCAGGATGTCGGTCACGGCCGTGGTGTTCGCGAACACGCGCAGGTGGCCTTGCAGGCCGCCCTGGTAGGCCTGCAGGTCCGTGCGCAGCTGCCCGGCTTGGTGCAGCATGAGCCGCGCATGGTGCAGGAAGGCCTCGCCCGGGGGCAGCAGGCGCAGGCCGCGGGCCTCGCGCGAGAACAATGGCAGGCCGGCCTGCTGCTCCAGCGCCTTGATGCGCGCGCTGGTCGCTGCCAGCGACAGGTGCTGGCGCTCGGCCGCGCGCGTGAGGCTGCCCAGCTCCGCGGCGGCCACGAACAGGCGCAGGTCCGACAGTTCGAATTGCATCGGCCAAGACTACCAGCCTTCGGCGCCGCAGAAGGCTGGATTCCGAAATCCCAGATTGCCGCAGCCGCGCTGGCGCGGCGATGATCCGCGTCTTTCACATGACATGGCGGCGCGCGCGATGCGCCGCCCGGAGACCGGCCCATGCCTTCCCACCGTCTTTCCCGCCGCACGCTGCTGGCCCTGGCCGCCGCCAGCGCATGGCCGGCCTTTGCCCAATCCGGCTATCCCGCGCGCCCCATCGTGCTGGTCGTGCCCCAGGCCGCCGGCGGCACCAACGACATCGTGGGCCGTGTCGTCGGCCACAAGCTCGGCGAGGTGCTGGGCGGCAGCGCCGTGGTGGAGAACCGCCCCGGTGCGGGCGGCAACATCGGCACGCAGTACGTGGCGCGCGGCCCCAAGGACGGCCACACCCTGTTGATGACCATCAGCAGCAGCCAGGCCATCAACCCTTCGCTCTACAAGAACCCGGGCTTCGACCCGGTCAAGGACTTCGTGCCGCTGGGCCTGGTCGGCGCCGTGCCCAATGTGCTGCTCGTCAATCCCGGCTTTCCCGCGCAGAACCTGACGGAGTTCCTGGCGCTGGCGCGCAAGAGCGGCGACAGCTTGCAATACGCCTCGGCCGGCAACGGCACGCTGAACCACCTGCTGGGCGAGATGCTCAACAGCATGGCCGGCATCAAGCTGCAGCACGTGCCTTACAAGGGCGTGGCGCCCGCGCTCAACGACGTGCTGGGCGGCCAGTTGCCCATGCTGTTCGCGAGCCTGCCCTCGGCGCTCGCGCACATCCAGGCGGGCAAGCTGCGCGCCATCGCGGTCAGCGGTGCCAAGCGCTCGCCGACCCTGCCCAACGTGCCGGCCATCGCCGAGGCCGTGCCCGGCTACGACGGTCAACTCTGGATCGGGCTGTTCGCGCCGAGCGGCCTGCCGGCGCCGGTGCAGTCCCAGCTCGAAGAGGCCATGCGCAAGACCATGGCCGCCAAGGACCTGCGCGACAAGCTCGAGCAGCAGGGCGTGGAGATCGCAGCGCCGACCACGCCCGCGCAATTCGCGGCCTTGCTGCAGGACGACCTGGCCAAGTGGGCCCGCATCGTCAAGTCCTCCGGCGCTTCCGTCGACTGATTTCCGGCTCCCTGCACACACCATGACCCTCCCGCTCCAAGGCATCACCGTCGTCTCGCTCGAGCACGCCATCGCCGCCCCGTTCTGCACCCGCCAGCTGGCCGACCTGGGCGCCCGCGTGATCAAGGTCGAGCGGCCCGAGGTGGGCGACTTCGCGCGCGCCTACGACCAGCGCGTCAAGGGCCTGTCCTCGCACTTCGTCTGGACCAACCGTTCCAAGGAAAGCCTCACGCTAGACTTGAAGAACCCCGATGCCATGGCCGCGCTCAAGAAGCTGCTGGCCGGCGCGGACGTGCTGGTGCAGAACCTTGCGCCGGGTGCCACGGCGCGCATGGGCCTGGACTACCAGAGCCTGAAGGCCACGCACCCGCGGCTGGTGGTCTGCGACATCACGGGCTATGGCGAGGACGGCCCCTACCGCGACAAGAAGGCCTACGACCTGCTGATCCAGAGCGAGGCCGGCTTCCTGTCGGTCACGGGCACGCCCGAGATACCGAGCAAGGCCGGCAACTCGATCGCCGACATTGCCGCCGGCATGTACGCCTACACCAACATCCTGGCCGCGTTGCTGCGCCGCGCCAGCACGGGCGAGGGTGCGCACATCGACGTGTCCATGCTGGAGTCGCTGGCCGAGTGGATGGGCTTTCCGATGTACTACGCGTTCGAGGGCGCGACACCGCCGCCGCGCAACGCCGCATCGCATGCCACGATCTACCCCTACGGCCCGTTCCAGGCCGGCGATGGCGGCACCGTCATGCTGGGCCTGCAGAACGAGCGCGAATGGAAGGTCTTCTGCGAGGTCGTGCTGCGCGAGGCCGCGCTCGCCACCGACCCGCGCTTTGCCAGCAATGCGCAGCGCAATGCCAACCGCGCCGCGCTGGCCGCGCGCATCGGCGAGACCTTCAGCACCTTGTCGGCCGACCAGGTGCTCGCGCGGCTGGACGAAGCGCAGATCGCCAACGCGCGCATGAACGACATGGCCGGCCTGTGGGCGCACCCGCAACTCGCGGCGCGCGGGCGCTGGCAGACCATCGGCTCGCCGGCCGGCCAACTGCCCGCGCTGCTGCCACCGGGCCGCAGCAACCGCTGGCAAGCCCGCATGGACGCGGTGCCGGCCGTCGGCGAGCATACCGAGGCGCTGCTGCGCGAAGTCGGCCTGGATGCGGCTGCCATCGACGCGCTGCGTGCAGCCGGGGCCATCTAGAGCGCACCCGGCCTGCCCGTCCGTCCACCACCCTTCGACCCGAGGAGACTTCATGACATCGCGCACTTCCACGGCCATCCGCTCCTGCGCGGCGCTGGCCGCCGCCTGGCTGCTGCAGGGCGCGGCCTGGGCCCAGTCCGCCTGGCCCGAGCGGCCCGTGACCATGGTCGTGCCGTACTCGGCCGGCGGGCCGACGGACGTGGTGGCGCGCATGCTGGCCATTCCCATGGCCAAATCGCTGGGCCAGCCAGTTGTGGTGGAGAACACCGTGGGCGCCGGCGGCACCATCGGCCCGGCCCGCGTGGCCAAGGCGCCGGCCAACGGCTACATGGTGCTGATCCACCACATGGGCATGGCGACCGCGCCCGCCCTGTACAAGAAGCTGCCCTACGACCCGCTCAAGGACTTCGAGTACATCGGCCAGGTCATGGACGTGCCCATGACGCTGCTCTCGCGCAAGGACTTCCCGGCCAACACCTTTCCCGAGCTGCTGGCCTACGTCAAGCAGCACAGGGACAAGGTCACGCTGGCCAATGCCGGCATCGGCGCGGTCTCGCAGCTGTGCGGCATGCTGCTGGCGCACCAGATCGGCGTGGACCTGACCACGGTGCCCTACAAGGGCGCGGGCCCGGCGCTGGCCGACATCATGAGCGGCCAGGTCGATCTGATCTGCGACCAGACCACGCAGACCGTGCCTGTCATCAAGGACGGCCAGCGCGTCAAGGTGTTCGGCGTGACCACGCCCAAGCGCCTGGCCAGCCTGCCCGACGTGAAGACGCTGGACGAGCAGGGCCTCAGGGGCTTCGACGTGAAGGTCTGGCATGGCGTGTACGCACCCAAGGGCACGCCGCCCGAGGTGCTGGCCAAGCTCAACCAGGCGCTGCGCACCGCGCTGCAGGACGAGGGCGTCAAGCAGCGCCTGGCGGACCTCAGTTCGGAGATCGTGCCCATGGACAAGGTCACGCCCGAGGGCCTGCGCAGCCACCTCGTGGCCGAGACCGAGAAGTGGGGCAAGGTGATCAAGGCGGCCGGCGTCACGGCGGAGTGAGGCCGAACAGAGCCGCCGCCGGGGCGGTCAGCGCAGGCCGCTGCCGCCGGCCTCGTCCGCGCGCTGGATCAACTCCACCTTATACCCATCGGGATCGGTGACGAAGGCGATCACCGTGGTGCCGCCCTTGACCGGGCCGGCCTCGCGCGTGACCTGGCCGCCGGCGGCCTTGATGCGCTCGCAGGCCGCATAGGCGTCGGGCACGCCCAGCGCGATGTGGCCGTAGGCCGTGCCGAGCTCGTAGCTTTCCACGCCCCAGTTGTAAGTGAGCTCCAGCTCGGCATGCTCGGGGTTGCTGCCGTAGCCCACGAAGGCCAGCGAGTACTTGTACTCGGGGTTCTCCGAGGTGCGCAGCAGCTTCATGCCGAGCACCTGGGTGTAGAAATCAATCGAGCGCTGGAGGTTGCCAACGCGCAGCATCGTGTGGAGTAGTCGCATGCGGCCTATTTTGCCGCGCCACCACAGTCAGCGCGCTTCGAACACCAGGCAGGTGGTCGTCGCGTGGGCGTACAGCTTGTCGTCCGGCCCCACGATGCGGGCTTCGGCCGTGGCCAACTGGCGGCCGCTGTGGATCACCTTGCCGATGGCGCGCAGCGGGCCGGTCTTGACGGTGGCGGCGCGCACGATGTTCACGCCCAGCTCGGCCGTGGTGTAGCCGCGGCCGGCCGGCAAGGTGGTGTGCACGGCGCAGCCCAGGGCCGAATCCAGCAGCGTGGCGAACCAGCCGCCGTGCACGCTGCCCAGCGGGTTGTAGTGCTTGAGTTGCGGCGTGCCCTGGAACACGGCGAGGCCGTAGCCGACCTCGACCAGGCCGAAGTCCAGCGTGTCGGCGATGTGGGGGTAGGGGAGCTCGCCGGCCAGCATGGCCTGCATGGTTTGCAGGCCGGTCTTGCCGGCGACCTGCTCGGGCCGGGCCAGGCCGGCCTGGCCGCCGCCGGTGCGCATGCGCAAAAGGGCGGCCTCCATTTCCTGTTCCCAGCGGACACGGGTTTCTTCTTCTGTGCTCATGTCTTCTCCGTCGATTGCAGCTGCAACTATTGCAGCTACAATCATTCTATGGGAACCGCGCTCCATGCCAAGGCCGCGCCACAGGGCTGCACCCACCTGCAGCTGCGCCAGCTCATGCGCCGCGTGGCGCGGCTGTACGACGCCGAACTCGCCCAGGCCGGGCTCAAGACCACGCAGTTCTCGCTGCTGACGGCACTGGACAGGCTCGGCCCGGCCCAGCCCGGCCAGCTGGCGCGCCAGCTGCGCCTGCAGCCGTCCACGCTCACGCGCAACCTGCAGCCACTGGTGGCGGCCGGCTGGGTGGTCCAGGGCCCCGGCAGCGACGGCCGCAGCCGCCTGGTGCAGCTGACCGAGGCCGGCCGCGCCAAGCGCGCCGAGGCGCGCCAGCGCTGGAAGAGCGCGCAGTTGGAGCTCAACCGCCTGCTGGGCGATGCCCGCGTGGCGGCGCTGCATGCGCTGCTGCAGGAATCGCTGGCGCTGCTCGCGCCGGAACCGCCGGAGGCCGCCGAAGACCTGGTTTGAGGCAGCCGGACGGCCGGCCGGGCCCGACACGCGGCGCCCCGGGATCCGGGCCCTGGCGCGGCGCTGTGCCAGCATGTTCTACTGTGAACATGCCCCCGCCCGACATCCCGCCCGACAGTGTCCGGCCGCCGCCGGCGGGGCCGCCGGACCCGGAATTCGACTGGATGCTGGCTCCCCTCTTGCACGCGCTCGGCGTGCAGGCCGAGCAGGAGCCGCTGCGCAGCGCGGTGGCCCAGAGCCAGCAGCGCTACCTGGAGATGGCCGGCCGCACCGACCTGACGGCCCATACCCGCGCCAAGCAGGAAAGCCGGCGCGATGCACAGGACCGCATCCGCATCGCCCAGCTGCAGCAGGAGTTCGCCGCGCTCGACGCGCCGCTGCAGTCGCTGATGGACCGTGCCGTGCAGCGCACGCAGGAGCTGCTGAACGCCGACGGCATGTCGCTGGAGCTGGTCGATGACGAGGGCGTGCTCGTGATCGCTGCCGGCTGCGGCCTGCTGGGCGCGCAGGTCGGCCGCCGCTCCAACATGGACATCAGCCTGTCGGCCAAGGCGCTGGCCCAGGGCCGCGTGATGATCAGCGACGACACCTTGTTCGACGACCGGCTGGACCGCGCGCGGGCCCGGGCCGATGGCGTGCGCTCCATGATCGTGGCGCCGCTGCGCTCGGGCGAGACCATGATCGGCGTGCTGTTGGCGGCCTATGCCGAGCCCCAGGCCTTCTACGACCGCGACATCGGCAACCTGCAGATCCTGGGCGAGACGCTGGGCGTGACCATCGACCGCCACCGCCTGCACGCGCAACTGCGCGAGGTCGCCGAGAAGTACCGTGCGCTGTTCGACCTCAACCCGCAGCCCATGTTCGTGACCGAGCTGCAGACGCTGCGCGTGCTGGCCGTGAACCGCAGTGCCGCGCAGATGTACGGCTACGACCCACAGGACCTGCTCGGCAAGCCCATGACCGACCTGCGCGCGCCGGGCGAAACGGCGCCGCGCGTGGCCATGCCGGGCGAATCGTTTGCGAACCTGCGGCTGCGCCACCGCCGCCAGGACGGCAGCGAATTCGACGTCGAGGTTTCGGGCACGACGATCGATTTCGCCGGCCGGCCGGCCCGGCTGGTGCGCAGCCTGGACGTCAGCGCACGCCTGCGCGCCGAGGCCGCGCTGGCCCGCGTGAGCCGGGCCCAGCGCATGCTGTCGGCCTGCAACGAGAGCCTGGTCCGCGCGAGCTCCGAGCAGGCCCTGCTGGAGGAGCTGTGCCGCATCACAGTGGACATCGGCGGTTATGCCATGGCCTGGGTCGGCTTCGCGCGCGACGATGCCGGGCGCAGCGTCGAGCCTGCCGCCAAGGTGGGCGACGACGGCGGCTACATCGGCAGCTTCCCGATGAGCTGGTCCGCCGACACGCCGGCCGGCCAGGGCCCCGTGGGACTGACCATCCGCACGGGCCAGCTCATCATCGTTCCCGACGTGGAGCACGATCCACGCTGCACGCACTGGGCGGCCAATGCGCTGGCGCACGGCTACCGTGGGCTGGTCTGCCTGCCGCTGCGCGATGGGGCGCGCACCTTCGGCCTGTTCTACCTGTACTCGGGCGAGGTGGCGACACCGACCGAGGACGAGGTCAATTTGCTGCAGGCACTGGCCGAGGACCTGGCGTTCGGTCTCGTGACGCTGCGCGCGCGCGAGCAGCAGCGGCTCACGCAGGAGGCCCAGCAACGCGTGCAGACGGCCATGCTCAAGGTCGCGGCCGCGGTCTCGGCCAGCACCGGCACGGAGTTCTTCGAGCAGCTGGCGCGGAACATGGCCGATGCGCTGGGCGCGCAGGCCAGCTTCATCGCCACGCTGGAGCCGGAATCGATGGTGGCGCGCACGCTGGGTGTGGTGGTGCATGGGCAGGTGCGGCGCAATTTCGACGCGCCGCTGGCCGGCAGCCGGTTGGCCGGCCTGCTGGGCCATGGAGCGTTCGTGGTCAGCGACGGCGTGGCCGAGGCCTTCGCGCCGTATCCGCTGCTGGCCTCCATCGGTGGCCAGGCCTACGCCGGACACAGCCTGTTCGACGCACACCAGCGCGTGAGCGGACTGGTGCTGGTGGTGTTCTCCGAGCCGCTGCGCCACCAGGAATTCCTGGCCTCCACGCTGCGCATTTTCTCGGTGCGCGTGGCCGCCGAACTCGACCGCCGCCAGGCCGACGAGCACATCCGCCACCAGGCCTCGCTGCTGGACAAGGCGCGCGACGCCATCGTCGTGGCCGACACCGAAGGCTGCGTGCAGTACTGGAACAAGAGCGCGGAGCGGCTCTACGGATGGCGCGCCGACGAGGCCATGGGCCAGTCGGTGGCCAGGCTGCTGTTCGAGGACGAGACCATGGGCGGCCACGCCCACGACGAACTCATGGCCAGCGGCGAGTGGAACGGCGAGGTGGCACGGCGGCGCAAGCTGGGCCAGGCCGTGCAGGTGGAGGCGCGCTGGACGCTGGTGCGCGACGAGCAGGGCGTGCCGCGCTCCGTGCTCATGATCGACACCGACATCACGCAGCGCAAGCAGGCCGAGGCCAAGATCCAGAAGCTGGCCTTCTACGACGGCCTGACGAGCCTGCCCAACCGCCAGCTGCTGCAGGACCGGCTGCACAAGGCGCTGGCCAGCTGCGTGCGCCACCGCACCGGCGGCGCGCTGCTGTGCATGGACCTGGACAACTTCAAGACCCTCAACGACACGCTGGGCCACGACAAGGGCGACATGCTGCTGCAGCAGGTGGCGATGCGCCTGGTGTCCTGCGTGCGCGAGGTCGACACGGTGGCGCGGTTGGGCGGCGACGAGTTCGTGATCGTGCTCGAGGAGCTCAGCGCCGTGCCGCAGGACATCGCCGTGCAGGCCCGCCGCGTGGGCGAGAAGATCCTGGCCGCGCTGGCCCAGCCCTACCGCCTGGAAGGTTACGAACACCAGAGCACGGCCAGCATCGGCGTGGCCAGCTTCAGCGCGGGCACCGAGAGCGCGGGCGACCTGCTCAAGCAGGCCGACATCGCGATGTACCAGGCCAAGGCCGCCGGCAAGCACACGCTGCGCTTCTTCGATCCGGGCCTGGAGGCCGCCGTGACGGCACGCGCGGCACTGGAGGGCGATCTGCGCCAGGCCTTCGTGCAGCGCGAGTTCTTCCTGCAGTACCAGCCGCAGGTCGATGGCGCGGGCCGCATCACGGGCGTGGAGGCGCTGGTGCGCTGGCGCCACGCGGCGCGCGGCCTGGTCTCGCCGGCCGAGTTCATCCCGCTCGCCGAGGAGACCGGCATGATCCTGCTGCTGGGCCACCGCGTGCTGGAGATCGCCTGCACGCAGCTGGCCGAGTGGGGCCGGCAGCCGGCACTGGCCGGGCTGACCATGGCCGTCAATGTCAGCGCGCGGCAGTTCCGGCACAACGAGTTCGTGCGCCAGGTGCGCTCGGTGCTCGAGCAGACCGGTGCCGACCCGCAGCGCCTCAAACTGGAATTGACCGAGAGCGTGCTGGTCGACGACATGCAATCCATCGTCTCCAAGATGGATGCGCTGAAGGACCTGGGCGTGCGCTTCGCGCTCGACGACTTCGGCACCGGGTACTCCTCGCTGACCTACCTCAAGAAGCTGCCGCTGGACCAGCTCAAGATCGACCAGTCCTTCGTGCGCGACGTGCTCGTCGATGCCAACGATTCGGCGATCGCGCGCACCGTGATCCGGCTCGCGCAGAGCCTGGGACTGAACGTGATCGCCGAAGGCGTGGAAACGGCCGCCCAGCGCGACTTCCTGGCCAGCGAGGGCTGCCAGGCCTTCCAGGGCTACTTCTTCAGCCGCCCGCTGGCGGCCGATGCGCTGGACCGGCTGTTGCGCGAGCAGGGCGTGGCCGGCCCCTGACCGGCTTCAAGCCGCCTGCGTGCCGTGCCAGGCCGCCGCGAAGGCGCGGGCGTCCTGCGCCACGGCGGCGGCGCTCTTGCCGGGCTTGTACAGAGCCGAGCCGATGCCGCAGCCGGCCGCGCCCGCGGCGCGCCAGTCGGCGATGTTGGCCACCGAGACGCCGCCCACGGGCAGCAGCGGCGTGCCGGCCGGCAGCACGGCCAGCAGGGCCTTGACCACCGCCGGCGAGCCCATTTCGGCCGGGAACAGCTTGAGCCCGTTCGCGCCGGCCGCGAGCGCACCGAAGGCCTCGGTCGGCGTCAGGATGCCGGGCAGGCAGACCATGCCCAGGCGCACGGCCTCGCGCACGACCTCGGCGTCGAAGTTGGGCGCGACGACGAGGCGGCCACCGGCCGCGTGGACCTCACGCACCTGGCCCGCCGTCAGCACTGTGCCGGCACCGACGAGCTTGGCCGGATGGCGCGCCGCCAGCAGCGCGATGCTGTCCAGCGGCTGCGGCGAGTTCAGCGGCACCTCCAGCATGGCGAAGCCCGCGGCGTCCAGCGCCTCGCCGATGGCGGGGGCCTCGGCCGGCGTGAGGCCGCGCAGGATCGCGACCAGGGGCAGGGCGCGCATGGCGGCGCTCAGGAGATCGTGGGTGGGCATGGTCAATCCAGGGTGCGGGCCAGGGCATGGAGCCCCGCCCAGGTGGCCTCTGCGCCGAGGCGGCGGCTCGCGACGCCGTGGACGTCGAGCGCGCGCGCATAGCGCGCGGTGAGCGTGTCGGACCCGATCAGCACCACGGGCGCGTCGGGCCGGGGTGCGGCGCCGTGCAGCTCGGCACCGATCACGAGGCCGGAGAGGTAGCTCGCCATGCGGTTGGCATCGAGCCGGCCGAACAGCGTCAGCGCCCGCGCGCCGAAGGCATGGTGCAGCAAGCCGCCCGCATCGCGCGCGCGGGTCACGCCCTGCACGAAGGCGGCCTCGTCGAACGGCGCGTCGGCGTTGAGCGTGCGCGCCAGGATGGAATGCTGGCTCAGCAGCGCATAGAGCTCGCCGGTCATGAAGCTGCGAAAGCCGTGCACGCGGCCAGCCTCGGCCGTGGCCCACTTGCTGTGCGTGCCGGGCAGCACGAACAGCCCGTCGGACAGCCCGCTCCATTGCATGGCGCCGAAGATCTGCACCTCCTCACCGCGCATCACGTCGGGCAGGCCGCCCCGGTCCGTGGACAGGCCGGGCACGATGGCGACGGGGCTGCGCGCCTGCGGAACCCAGGCCAGTTGCGCCGCCAGTTCGGCGAAGCCGGCCGGGCAGGGGCAGTAAGGCGCCTCGATCCAGCCCTGGCGGCTGCCGGCCATGCCGGAGACCAGGCACAGTGCGCTCTGCGCGCGCCAATCGCCGAAGGCCTCGTCGAGCGCGGCCTCGAAACCGCCGGCCGGCACGCTCAGGATGCCGCGGGCCAGGCTGCGCTGCTCGAGCACCTGGCCGTCGGCGGCGATTCGTGCGCCGCGCAGCGAACTCGTGCCCCAGTCGATGGCGAGCAAAGGGAAGGAAGGCGATGGCATGGGCGGCGTTTATACCGCGCGACAATGCGCGGCTTTCCGAGGACCCGCCGCATGCCCACTTTCCGCAAGACGATTCTGTTCACCGACACCGATGGCCGCGCCCGCTTCAAGGAGGAAGACCTGGCGCTGGACGAAGGCACGCCGCAGTCCGCGTTGTCGGCGCTGCTGCCCAGCGGCGGCTACCAGCTGCGCGAAAGCCCCGTGGGCTTTCGCAGCCAGTTCCATGTGACGCTCACGCCGCAGTGGGTGGTGATCCTGTCAGGGCAGATGGAGATCGGTCTGCAGGATGGCAGCTCGCGCGTGTTCGGGCCCGGCGAGCATTTCTACTCCGCCGACGTGCTGCCGGCGGATGCCCAGTTCGACGCCAGCGTGCACGGGCATTGGAGCCGCCAGGTCGGCGACCAGCCCCTGCGCACGCTGTTCGTGAGGGACTGAGGGGCTCAGCGGCCGTAGCCGCCGCCACCGCCGAAGCCACCGCGGCCACCACCGCCGTGGCCACCGCCCCGGCCGCCGCGGCCACCGCCGCCGCCGAAGCCGCGGTTGCGGCCACCGCCGCCCATGCTGTCCACGCTGGTGCGCATCGGGTCGGGCTGGCCGCCTGCGTTGCCGCGCTGCGCCGGCTTGGCACGGCCGCCCAGCGTCGAGGTGCGCAGCGGATCGGGCTGGCCATGGCCGCCGCCGAAGCCGCCACCGCCGTGGTGGCGCGGGCCGTTGTGGCCACCGGCCGGACGGCTGCCGCCACCGCCGTTGCCACCGCCTTGGGGCGCACGCTGTTGCGCGCCCTGCGCGGAGCGCCCGCCGCCATTGCCGCCACCCTGGCCGCGGCCGCCACCGCCGCCGTTCTGGCCCTTGTTCTCGCGGATGCGCTGCATCATCTCGCTGCGCGCGGCCTTGGCCGCGGCGGCCATGACCTCGCGGCTCGGCGGCTTGCCGGCGCCGCCCCACAGGGTCTGGCGGCCCATGGCGATGGGCTCGGCCTTCTCGCCGGGCTCGGGGCCGAAGCCCTCGAGCACCTGCACCGGGATGCGCTGCTTGGTGAAGTCCTCGATGTCCTGCATGAAGCCTTCCTCGTCCATGCAGACCAGGTTCACGGCCTCACCGCTGGCACCGGCGCGGCCCGTGCGGCCGATGCGGTGCACGTAGTCTTCGCTGATGTTGGGGATTTCGTAGTTCACGACGTGCGGCAGCTCGTCGATGTCGATGCCGCGGGCCGCGATGTCGGTGGCCACGAGCGCGCGCACCTCGCCGCTCTTGAAGCCGGCCAGCGCCTGGGTGCGGGCACCCTGGCTCTTGTTGCCGTGCAGGGCCATGGCCGTGACGCCGTTCTTGGACAGGAACTCGGCCACGTGGTTGGCGCCGAACTTGGTGCGCGTGAACACCAGCACCTGGCTCCAGTTGTGCTGCTGGATGATGTGCAGCAGCGCGGCCTTCTTTTTGTTGCGGCCGACCGGGTGGATCACCTGGGTGATGCGCTGCACCGTGGTGTTGCGCGGCGTGACCTGGATGTGCTGGGGCTCGCGCAGCAGCGAGGAGGCCAGTTCGCGGATCTCGTCGCTGAAGGTGGCCGAGAACAGCAGGCTCTGCTTGTCCTTGGGCACCAGGGCCAGCACCTTCTTCACGTCGTGGATGAAGCCCATGTCCAGCATGCGGTCGGCTTCGTCGAGCACGAGCATCTGCACCTGGCCCAGGTCCAGCGCGCCCTGCTGCTGCAGGTCGAGCAGGCGGCCCGGCGTGGCGACCAGCACGTCGACGCCCTTGCGCAGGCGGTCGATCTGCGGGTTCATGCCGACACCGCCGAAGATCACGGTGGAGTTCAGGTCCAGGTGCTTGCCATAGGTCTGCACCGATTCCTCGACCTGGGCGGCGAGCTCGCGGGTGGGCGTCAGCACCAGGGCGCGGATGCCCTTGCCGCCGAACTTGCTGCGCGGGGCCTGGCCCTGCGAGAGGCGCTGCAGCATGGGCAGCGTGAAGGCGGCGGTCTTGCCGGTGCCGGTCTGGGCGCCGCCCAGCAGGTCGCGGCCCTCGAGGATGACCGGGATGGCCTGGGCCTGGATCGCGGTGGGAGTGTCGTAGCCCTGCTCGCGCACGGCTTGCAGGATGGCCGGAGCCAGGTTCAGTTCGTCAAATGTCATGAACAGCAATGAGGCGCCCTTCCAGGGCGCTAGGGGATCGGCCTGTCGCGATGGAAAGCCATCGCACCAGTCTTAGGCAGACGTATGGGAGGGAAGCAGGGTGCCGGCTGCGGTGGCCGAGCGCGGAACCCCCCAGCGGAGCGCTGGTGTGATGGCCAACTGGAAGGCCATCGACGGCGCATTGTCGCACGCAGACGATAATCCCCCATTCGGCCGGTCTCTACGGCCCTTCTTTTTTTGCACTGTCCAGGACCTTCTGCATGGCCCAGTACGTCTACACCATGAACCGCGTCTCCAAGACCGTGCCGCCCAAGCGGCAGATCTTGAAAGACATTTCGCTGTCCTTCTTCCCCGGCGCCAAGATCGGCGTGCTGGGCCTGAACGGCTCCGGCAAGTCCTCGCTGCTCAAGATCATGGCCGGCGTGGACAAGGAGATCGAGGGCGAGGCGATCCCGATGCAGGGCCTGTCCATCGGCTACCTGGAGCAGGAACCCAAGCTGGACAACGAGCACACGGTGCGCGAGGCCATCGAGGAGGCCATGGGCGAGGTCAATGCCGCCAAGAAGCGCCTGGAAGAGGTCTACACGGCCTACGCCGAGCCCGATGCCGACTTCGACAAGCTGGCCGCCGAGCAGGCCGAGCTGGAAGCCATCATCGCGACCGCCGGCACCGACTCGGAGCACCAGATCGAGATCGCGGCCGACGCGCTGCGCCTGCCGCCGTGGGACGCCAAGATCGGCCTGCTGTCCGGCGGCGAGAAGCGCCGCGTGGCGCTGTGCAAGCTCCTGCTGTCCAAGCCGGACATGCTGCTGCTCGACGAACCCACCAACCACTTGGACGCCGAGTCGGTCGAGTGGCTGGAGATCTTCCTGCAGCGCTTCACGGGCACCGTGGTGGCCATCACCCACGACCGCTACTTCCTGGACAATGCGGCCGAGTGGATCCTGGAACTGGACCGCGGCCGCGGCATTCCCTACAAGGGCAACTACAGCGAGTGGCTGCTGCAGAAGCAGAACCGCCTGGAGGCCGAACAAAAGGGCGAGGAAGCCCGCGCCAAGGCCCTGAAGAAGGAACTCGAGTGGGTGCGCCAGAACGCCAAGGGCCGCCAGGCCAAGAGCAAGGCGCGCATCGCCCGCTTCGAGGAACTGTCCGACTTCGAATACCAAAAGCGCAACGAGACCCAGGAAATCTTCATTCCGGTGGCCGACCGCCTGGGCAGCCAGGTCATCGAGTTCAAGAACGTCAGCAAGAGCTTCGGCGACCGCGTGCTGATCGACAACCTGTCGTTCAACATCCCGGCCGGCGCCATCGTCGGCATCATCGGCCCGAACGGCGCCGGCAAGTCCACGCTGTTCAAGCTCATCGCCGGCCGCGAGCAGCCCGACTCGGGCGAGGTCGTGATCGGCCAGACCGTCAAGATGGCCTATGTGGACCAGTCGCGCGATGCGCTGGCCAACGACAAGACTGTCTGGGAAGACATCTCGGGCGGCCTGGACATCATCAACGTCGGCAAGTTCCAGATGGCCAGCCGCGCCTATGCGGGCCGCTTCAACTTCAACGGGCAGGACCAGCAGAAGAAGGTCGGCAACCTGTCGGGCGGTGAACGCGGGCGGCTGCACCTGGCCAAGACGCTGATCCAGGGCGGCAACGTGCTGCTGCTGGACGAACCGTCCAACGACCTGGACGTGGAAACCCTGCGCGCGCTGGAAGACGCGCTGCTGGAGTACGCAGGCACCGTGCTGGTCATCAGCCACGACCGCTGGTTCCTGGACCGCATCGCCACGCACATCCTGGCCGCCGAAGGCGACTCGCAATGGGTGTTTTTCGACGGCAACTACCAGGAGTACGAGGCCGACAAGAAGAAGCGCCTGGGCGAGGAGGGTGCCAAGCCCAAGCGCGTGCGCTTCAAGGCGCTCAAGTAAATCAGTCGCCCGGGTCCAATCGGCGCGCGAGCACACGCTTGCGCGCCGCATGGATGTTGTGCCGCAGTGCGTACAGCTCGTCCGCGTAGGACAGCGGCACCGCCACCTTGTCGACCACGCGGTCGAGGTGGTCCAGCTCTTCGAGCAGGCGTTCGGGCGATGCGTCCGCATCGTTGGTGCGGGCCTCGATCTCGCGCAGCCGCGCGTACCAGCGGAACACGCGCCGGCGCACGCGGAAGGTGTAGAGCGGCGGCACCACGCGCGACAGCGGCAGCAGCAGCACCAGCAGGCCGCCCAGCACCAGCCACATGCGCTCGACCAGGTTGCTGGCCCAGAACGGCAGGTAGCGCTGCCAGAAGGGCGGCTGGCCGTTAATGGCGCGGTCGCCCTCGCTGCTGACGGGCAGTTCGCTGGTGCGCGTGTTCGGGAAGTCGCGCACGCGGTTGAACCAGCCGGCCCCGCCGTGGATGCCCTGGGCGGCCTGCGCCAGCAGCTGGCGCAGCGCCGGGTGGGTCTGCTCGCGCACCAGCAGCGAGGTGGTGGCGGCCAGCATGGCCACGTCCTCGGACGGCTGGTCGCGGGCCAGGTCGACGATGCCGCGCGGCAGGCGCACGGAGGAGAGGAACGGGAACAGCCGCGTGTAGGCGTCGCTCTGGCGCAGGTCCATCAGCGCGATGCCCGGCGCGCGCAGCAGCCGCTGCACGAGCGGCGACTCGGGCGCCGAGGCCAGCACCACCACGTCGAGCAGGCCGCCTGCCAGCGCCTCGGTGGCTGGGCTCTGCGCCAGGTGCGAGATCTGCATGGCGGCCGGGTCGAGCCGGTTGGCGCGCAGCATGCGCTCCAGGATGTCGGGCACGCCGCTGCCGGCCTTGTCCACGTTCACGCGCAGTGGCTGCAAGGCGGCCAGCGACTGCAGCGGCCCGGCACGGCGCTGGGCCGGGCGCAGCGCGTCGGGCCGGTAGAAGATCCAGAGCGGCTCGTAGAACAGCGCGCCCAGCGACTGCAGGCCGGCCTCCTCGTCGGCCACCGGGTCGGCGCTGCCGCCGCGCACGAAGGCCGCGTCGGCCCCGCCCTGGCGCAGCAGCGCGAGATTGTCGAGCGAGCCGTCGGTGGGCACGAGTTCCACCGTGATGCCGTGGCTGCGCAGCGCCTCGGCATAGCGCTGGCCGAAGGTGGCATAGGCGCTGCCGGCCGGGCCGGTGGCCAGCCGCAGGCTGGTCGGCGGCTGTGGCTGCAGGTACCAGTAGGCGGCGGCCAGGATCGCGATGGGCAGCAGCACCAGCGGGCCGGCGGAAACCAGCAGGTCGCGCAGGCCCAGCAGCGCGAGCCGCAGCGTGCGGGGCAGGGCTTTCATGGGCGGGCGAAATCGCGGGCCGCGGGCAGCCGCAGATCGCCAGCGCTGACCGCCTCGGCTGCCCACACGGCCTGCAGCACGGCGCGCGCCACGGCCTCGGCCGCCATCGTCGCCAGCACCATCATGCCGGGCGCGGGCGCCTGGGCCAGGCCCGTGGCCAGCGCGAACACGGTGTCGCCGTCCGACATGGTGTGCACCGGGTTGATGGTGCGGGCCAGGCCATCGTGGCCGGCCTGGGCCAGGCGGTGCGCCTGCGGCTTGGTGATCGCCGCGTCGGTGGCGATCACGGCCAGCGTGGTGTTGGTGCCGGCCAGGATGGGGCGGGGCGCTTCGCCGGCCAGCAGCGCGCGGCGTGTGTCCAGCAGCGCGCGGCCATCGGCCGTGCGTGCGCCGGCGACCACGCGGCCCGTGGCCGGATCGACCACGTCACCGAGCGGGTTGGCCGCCACCAGCGCGCCCACCGTCACGCCGTCCACGCGCACGCTGGCCGTGCCGATGCCGCCCTTCATGGCGCGCGCCGCGCCGAACACCTTGCCGACCATAGCGCCGGCTCCGGCGCCCACGTTGCCCTGGGCCGGCACGTCGTGGCTGGCGGCGGCGCAAGCGGCATAGCCGGCGGCGGCGTCGGGGCGGATGCGCGCGTCGCCCAGCGGCAGGTCGAACAGCACGGCGGCCGGCACCAGCGGCACGGTCGCGAAGCGCACGTCCAGCCCCACGCCTTGCTCCTCGAGCCAGCGCATGGCGCCGTCGGCCGCGGCGAGGCCGAAGGCGCTGCCACCGGCCAGCATGACGGCGTGCACGCGCTCGACCAGGTTGGACGGCGCCAGCAGGTCGGTCTCGCGCGTGCCGGGTGCGGCGCCGCGCACGTCCACGCCGGCCACGGCACCGCCGCGCGCCAGCACCACGCTGCAGCCGGTCGGACGGCGGAAATCGGTGAAATGACCGACCGCGATGCCGGCCACGTCGGTGATGGCGCCGGCAGGGGCCGGCCAGGTAGGCGAAGACATGGGCGGCGATTATGGGCGGGTCCGCACCGGGCATTCGTCCTCAAATTGGTGATAAATGCGCGGATGAATAGAACGGTAATGGCAATAATGAAGCCTTCGCCACATGCGCCCGGACCGTACCGGGCGGCACGGTTCGATGCGCTTTCTTCCCACCTCCTACGATGTCTGGGGCGTCCTGGCCTCGGTGCTGATCGCCAGCGTGGCGTCCTATGTGACGCTGGACCTGGCGCGGCGCGTGCGCCAGCCCGATCGGCTGGCGGCGCTGCTGTGGTGGAGCGGTGGGTCGCTGGTCATGGGCACCGGCATCTGGTCCATGCATTTCGTCGGCATGCTGGCGTTCTCGCTGCCGATTCCGCTGGGTTACACGCCCGGACTGACGGCGGCCTCGTTCGTGGCGGCGGTGTTCACCTCGGGCGTGGCGCTGGGCATCGCCAGCCTGGGGCGGCTGGGCCTGGCGCGCGTGCTGGTCGGCGCGGGCGTGATGGGCCTGGGCATCTGCGCCATGCACTACACGGGCATGGCGGCGCTGGACATGGCGCCCGGCATCGTCTGGAACATGGGCTGGGTGGCGGCCTCGGCGGCGATCGCGGTCGGTGCCTCGGGCGTGGCGCTGTGCCTGTTCTTCTGGCTGCGCGGCTTCCAGGGCCTGCGCGGCTGGATCTACCAGATCGTGGCTGCCGCCGTGATGGGTCTGGCGATCGCCGGCATGCACTACGCGGGCATGGCGGCCGCCTCCTTCCCGCTGGACGCGGTCTGCCTGAGCGTGGACGCGCTGGGTGGCCGCGGCCTGGCCATCGCGGTGGGGGTGGCCTGCGTTCTGTTGCTGCTGCTGACGCTGGCAGTGTCTTCCTGGGACTACCGCGTGCAGCGCCGCACGGCCCGGCTGTCGTCCTCGCTGCAGGCGGCCAATGCCGAGCTGCAGTCGGCCAACGATGAATTGCACCGGCGCGCCTTCAGCGACCCGCTGACCGGCCTGCCCAACCGGCTGCTGTTCGAGGACCGGCTGGCCCACGCCCTGTCGCGCCACGAGCGCGCCGACGAGAGCATCAGCCAGCGCAAGGCCGAGCGCATCGGCGTGCTGTTCATCGACCTGGACGGCTTCAAGCCGGTCAACGACATCTTCGGCCACGCCGCCGGCGACGCCGTGCTCAAGGCCGCGGCCGGCCGTCTGCAGCAGCTGGCGCGCAGCAGCGACACGGTGGCGCGCGTGGGCGGCGACGAATTCCTGCTGCTCGTGGAGGACGCCGGCAGCGTGGCCGACTGCATGACCCTGGGCGGCCGCGTGGCGCAGGCGCTGAGCCAGCCCTTCGAGGTGGCGGGGCGCAGCGTGCAGATCGGCTGCTCCATCGGCGTGGTGGTCTACCCGGACCAGGGTGAGCGCAACAAGCTCGTGGCGAACGCGGACGCCGCGATGTATGTCGCCAAGCGCAATGGCGGCAACAGCTGTGCGCTGTTCGAGGCCCACATGGACCGCAGCGCGGGCGAGCAGCTGAGCCTGCTCAGCGACCTGCGCCAGGCCCTGGCGCGCGGCCAGCTGGTGCTGCACTACCAGCCCAAGATCGACGGCAAGCGGGGCCAGGTGCACGGCGTGGAGGCCTTGCTGCGCTGGCAGCATCCCGAGCGCGGCCTGGTGGAGCCCGAGGAGTTCATCCCGCTGGCCGAGCGCTTCGGCCTCATCAACCAGCTGGGCGGCTGGGTCATCGACGAGGCCTGCCGGCAAATGCATGCCTGGGCCGACCAGGGCCTGCGCATGCGCGTGTCGGTCAACCTGTCGGTGCACCAGCTGCGCGAGAGCGATCTCGTGCGGCGCATCGAGCAGGCCTTGCAGCGCAACTTCGTGCCGCCCTCGCAACTGCTTTGCGAGATCACCGAATCCGTGGCCATGGAGGACATCAAGGCCACGCAGCGCACCTTCGACAACCTCGCGCGCATCGGCGTGTACCTGTCGATCGATGACTTCGGCACGGGCTACTCCAGCCTGAGCTACCTGCGCCAGCTGCCGGCGCGCCAGCTCAAGATCGACCGCAGCTTCGTGCAGGACCTGGAGCACAGCAACGACGCGCGCGCCGTCGTCGACGCGGTGATCCGCCTGTCGCACGCGCTCGGCCTGCGCGTGGTCGCCGAGGGGGTGGAGACGGCGGCGCAAAAGGACATCCTGCTGCAGATGGGCTGCGACGAATTGCAGGGTTACCACTTCGCGCGACCGATGTCTGCGCAGGCCCTGCAGTCCTGGGCGCAGGACGGCGACGACGACCGCACGCCCGGCAAAGGCCCGCTAGCGTTCTCCGACTCCGTGCTCGGCCATGCCTGATGCGATGTGCTCGCGATCCGGCACCAAAGTTGCACCTGAAAGGCACGATTTCAGTAACAATTAGAAACTGCGCCCTGCGCTGCGCGCGGGCGCACGAGGAGGAGTGTGCCGATGCTCTATCTCCCGACTTCGTACGACCCCTGGGGTGTGCTGACCTCGGTGGTGATCGCGGCCCTGGCGTCCTATGTCGCGCTCGACCTGGCCTCGCGCGTCCACCGCCCGGAGCGCCTGGCCGCGTTGCTGTGGGGAGCGGGGGGCTCGCTGGTGATGGGGGTGGGGATCTGGTCCATGCATTTCATCGGCATGCTGGCCTTCTCGCTGCCGATCCGGCTCGGCTACAGCTATGGCCTGACCCTGGCCTCGCTGTGCGCCGCCGTGCTGACCTCCGCCGTGGCGCTGGGCGTCGCCAGCCAGGGACGGCTGGACATCGCCCGTCTGGTGGCCGGCGCGCTGGTCATGGGCATGGGGATCTGCGCCATGCATTACGCGGGCATGGCGGCGCTGGACATGTCGCCCGCCATCGTCTGGGACATGACCTGGGTGCTGGCTTCGGCGACGATCGCCGTGGTCGCCTCGGGCGTCGCGCTGTGGCTGTTCTTCTGGCTGCGCAGCTTCGACGACCTGCGGCGCCGGCCCTACCAGATCGGCGCCGCGGCCGTGATGGGCCTGGCGATCTCGGGCATGCACTACACGGGCATGCAGGCCGCCGCCTTTCCCGAGGGCACGCTGTGCCTGAGCGCGGATGCGCTGGGCGGCTCCGGCCTGGCCCTGGCCGTGGGCGTGGTCTGCGCCGTGCTGTTGGCGGCGACGCTGGTGCTGGCCGCGCTGGACAGCCGGGTGCAACGCGACAACGCTTCGCTGGGCGCGGCCCAGGCGCGGCTGCGCTCGGTGGAGTCGGACAACGATGCGCTGCACCGGCGCGTGTTCAGCGACGCGCTGACGGGCCTGCCCAACCGCCTGCTGTTCGAGGACCGCTTGCAGCACGCGCTGCAGCGGCACGACCGCGCGGCCGAGCGCGGCGGCGGGCGCAAGCCGGAGATGATCGGCGTGCTGTTCATCGACCTGGATGGCTTCAAGCCCGTCAACGACACCTACGGCCATGCGGCCGGCGATGCGGTGCTCAAGGAGGCGGGCGAGCGCCTGCAGCGGCTCGCGCGCAGCAGCGACACCGTGGCCCGCATGGGTGGCGACGAGTTCCTGATGCTGGTGGAGGATGCCGGCAGCGTGGTGGACTGCATGGCGCTGGCCGGCCGCGTGGTGCAGGCGCTGGACGCGCCCTTCGTGGCAGCCGGACGCACGGTGCGGGTGGCCGGCTCGGTCGGCGTGGCGGTCTATCCGGAACATGGGCAGCGCGACAAGCTGGTGGCCAATGCCGATGCGGCCATGTACGCGGCCAAGCGCAACGGCGGCAACGGCTGCGCACTGTTCGAGTCGCACATGGACCTGAACGCCGGCGAGCAGATGAGCCTGCTGGCCGACCTGCGCCAGGCCGTGGCGCGCGGCCAGCTAGTCCTGCATTACCAGCCCAAGGTGGACGGGCATCGCAGGCTGGTCCATGGCGTGGAGGCCTTGCTGCGCTGGCAGCACCCGCTGCGCGGCATGGTCGAGCCGGACCGCTTCATTGCATTGGCCGAGCGCTTCGGCCTCATCAACCAGCTGGGCGCCTGGGTCATCGAGGAGGCCTGCCGGCAAATGGCGGCCTGGGCGCGCGAGGGGCTGCACATGCGCGTGGCCATCAACCTTTCGGTGCACCAGTTGCGCGAGAGCGATCTCGTGCAGCGCATCGCTCAGGCGCTGCAGCGGCACGCCGTGCCGGCCGCGCAGCTGCTGTGCGAGATCACCGAGTCGGTGGCCATGGAAGATGTGCAGGAGACGCAGCGCGTGTTCGACGACCTGGCGCGCATCGGCGTGTTTCTCGCCATCGACGATTTCGGCGTCGGCTACTGCAGCCTGAGCTACTTGCGCCAGCTGCCGGCGCACCAGCTCAAGATCGACCGCAGCTTCGTGCAGGATCTGGAGCAGAGCCAGGACGCGCGCGCCGTCGTCGATGCGGTGATCCGGCTGGCGCATGCGCTGGGCCTGCGCGTGGTGGCCGAAGGCGTGGAAACCGCCGGGCAGAGCCAGATCCTGGTGCAGATGGGCTGCGACGAACTGCAGGGCTACCACTTCGCCCGGCCGATGCCGGCGGAGGCGCTGCTGGGCTGGGCCAGGAGCCAGGAAGCGGCACCGGCGCCGCTGCTGTTCTCCGCATCCGTGCTGGGCGCGCTGTAGCGCGCGGCCCGGGCGGCTTCAGCGGTTGCGCGACTTCATCGCCCGTTCGACCTCGCGCTTGCCTTCGCGGTCCTTGATGGTGTCGCGCTTGTCGTGCTCGGCCTTGCCCTTGGCCAGCGCGATCTCGCACTTGACCTTGCCGTCCTTCCAGTGCAGGTTGAGCGGCACCAGCGTGTAGCCCTTTTGCTCGACCTTGCCCGTGAGGCGCTTGATCTGCTCCTTGTGCAGCAGCAGCTTCTTGGTGCGCACGCTGTCGGGGTTCACATGGGTGGAGGCGGACTTGAGCGGGTTGATCTGGCAACCGATCACGAACATCTCGCCGTCGCGCACGACCACGTAGCCGTCGGTCAGCTGCACCTTGCCTTCGCGCAAGGCCTTGACCTCCCAGCCTTCCAGCACCATGCCGGCCTCGTACTTCTCTTCGAAGAAGTAGTTGAAGGCGGCCTTTTTGTTGTCGGCGATGCGGGAGGAAGTTGCTTGCGGTTTCTTGGCCATGGCCTGTACAGATGGGGACGAAGGCCCGCCAAGCAAGCCTGTCTAGAATCCGGCGGAATCCGCGATTCTATGAAAACCGTCCAGAAGTCCGTCCTGATCTGGTACAGCGCCGAACAGATGTTCGATCTGGTGGCCCAGGTCGACCAGTATCCCCAGTTCCTGCCCTGGTGCGACCGCGCCGCCGTGCTCGAGCGGCACGCCGACGGCATGACGGCCGAAGTCGGCATTGCGTTCGCCGGCATCCACCAGAGCTTCACCACGCGCAACACCCACGTGCCGGGCCGGCAGATCGGCATGCGGCTGGTCAAGGGGCCGTTCTCCAAGCTGGAGGGCGACTGGACCTTCCAGCCCGTGGGCGACGGCACGCAGGGTGCCTGCCGCGTGGGTCTGGAGCTGCGCTACGGCTTTTCCAGCATGGCGCTCGCGGCCGTCGTCGGCCCCGTGTTCGACCGCATCGCCGGCAGCCTGGTCGACGCCTTCGTCAAGCGCGCCGAGCAGGTCTACGGCGGATGAGCGCCGCTCCTACCATCACCGTGGAGGTGGTGGCGGCCGCCGGCCCGCGGCAGGTGATCGAGGCCCGTATGCAGTTGCCGGCCGGCGCCTGCCTGGCCGATGCCCTGCGTGCGGCGCAGGCGCTGGCGGCCTTCGAGGGCCTGGCGCTGGCCGACATGCCCACCGGCGTCTGGGGCCGCAAGGCGACGGCCGCGCAACGCTTGCGCGAGGGTGACCGCGTCGAGTGCTACCGGCCCTTGCTGGTGGATCCCAAGGTGGCGCGGCGCGACCGCTTCGCGCAGCAAGGTGCCCGCTCCACGGGCCTGTTCGCCAGGCGCCGGCCCGGCGCCAAGGCCGGTTACTGAAGCTGCGCGCTGGGCGTGCAATCGCGCGCGATGATGTCCTGCGTGCGGCGCTGCTCGGCGGCACGCTGGGCATCGTCGAGGAACTCGCGCTCGCCCTGGGCGTTGGTGCGCGTGATGCGGATGCCCGAGTCCAGGCTGGCCTTGTTCTGCCGGGCGCGGGCGCAGTTCTCGGCGCGGGCCTTGGCCTGCACCTCCTGCGCGGCTTTCTGCCGGGCGGCTTCGGCGGCCTCGGCCTGCTGGCGGCGCTGCTCGAGTTCCTTGTCCTGGCCACTGGGCGGCGCAGGCGTGGCGGAGGCGGCTGGCGCCGATGCAGGAGCAGGCGGCGCAGCGCGTGCCGCACCGCTGGGACGCTGCACGATGTTCCGGTCGGGAATGTCGGCCGGCGGCGGCCTGTCGCTGAACACCGGCTTGTTATTGGCGTCGCGCCACATCCACTGCGCCGCGGCCGGCCAGGACAGGGCCGTTCCCAGGATCATCAGCAGAGCAACCACGGAGCGCATCGGGCCAGTGTAGCGGCCGGCTTCCGCGCAAATCGCACGCGGGTACAATCTTTTTTTTGGAGCTTTCTCATGCGCCTCCTCGGAAAAGCGCTCACCTTCGACGATGTGTTGCTGGTGCCGGCGTACTCCCAAGTCCTGCCCAAGGACACCTCCCTCGCGACCCGTTTCTCCCGCAACATTGCCTTGAACCTGCCCCTGGTGTCCGCCGCCATGGACACGGTGACCGAGGCGCGATTGGCGATCGCCATCGCGCAAGAGGGCGGCATGGGCATCGTGCACAAGAACCTCACGGCCCAGCAACAAGCGGCCGAGGTGGCGCGCGTCAAGCGCTACGAATCCGGCGTGCTGCGCGACCCGGTCGTGATCACGCCCGAGCACACGGTGCTGCAGGTCATGCAGCTGTCCGAGGAACTGGGCATCTCCGGCTTTCCGGTCATCGAGGCCGGCAAGGTCATCGGCATCGTGACCGGCCGCGACCTGCGCTTCGAGACGCGCTACGACGTGCCCGTGCGCGACATCATGACGCCGCGCGAACGCCTGATCACGGTGCCGGACGGCACCACGCTGGTCGACGCCAAAGCCCTGCTGAACAAGCACAAGCTCGAGCGCCTCCTGGTCGTCAACGACGCCTTCGAGCTCAAGGGCCTGATCACGGTGAAGGACATCACCAAGCAGACCAGCTTTCCGAACGCCGCACGTGACGCCTCGGGCCGTTTGCGCGTGGGCGCGGCGGTCGGTGTGGGCGAGGGCACCGAGGAGCGGGTCGAGGCCCTGGTCAAGGCCGGTGTGGACGCCATCGTCGTCGACACCGCCCATGGCCACAGCAAGGGCGTGATCGAGCGCGTGCGTTGGGTCAAGCAGAACTATCCGCAGGTCGACGTGGTCGGCGGCAACATCGCCACCGGCGCGGCCGCGCTGGCTCTGGTGGAAGCCGGCGCCGACGCGGTCAAGGTCGGCATCGGCCCGGGCTCGATCTGCACCACGCGCATCGTCGCCGGTGTCGGCGTTCCCCAGATCATGGCCGTGGACAACGTGGCCACGGCGCTGGCCGGCTCGGGCGTCCCGCTGATCGCCGACGGCGGCATCCGCTACAGCGGCGACATCGCCAAGGCCATCGCCGCAGGCGCCTACACCGTGATGATGGGCGGCATGTTCGCGGGCACGGAAGAGGCCCCGGGCGAGGTCATCCTGTTCCAGGGCCGCAGCTACAAGAGCTACCGTGGCATGGGCAGCATCGGCGCGATGCAGCAGGGCAGCGCCGACCGCTACTTCCAGGAGTCGTCGACTGGCAACCCCAACGCCGACAAGCTCGTGCCCGAGGGCATCGAAGGCCGCGTGCCCTACAAGGGCTCGATGATCTCCATCGTCTACCAGATGGCCGGCGGCGTGCGCGCCAGCATGGGCTACTGCGGCTGCGCCTCCATCGAAGAGATGCGCAACAAGGCCGAGTTCGTCGAGATCACCACGGCCGGCATCCGCGAGAGCCATGTGCACGACGTGCAGATCACCAAGGAAGCGCCGAACTATCGGGCAGAATGATCCGCGCCCTCTAACCGTATACAAGGAGCGATCCATGGGTCTGATGTCTTTCATCAAGGAAGCCGGCGAGAAACTGTTCGGCAAGAAGCCCGAGGTGGCCGCGGCCGCCGCCGAGCCCACCAGCCAGGAAAAGCTGGCGGCGGCAAATGCGGTGGCGTCCAAGGCCATCGGCGACTACATCCGCGCGCAGAACCTGCCGGCCGACGCGCTGACCATCGCCTTCGACGGCGCGACCCAGATCGTGACCGTGTCCGGCACCGTGCCCACGCAGGAGATCAAGGAAAAGATCGTCCTGTGCTGCGGCAACGTGGAAGGCGTCGTCGGCGTCAACGACGAGATCGTCTCGACCGAGCCGGCCGACCTGAGCCAGTACCACACCGTGGTGCGCGGCGACACGCTGTCGGCCATCGCCAAGAAGTTCTACGGTAACGCCAACGCGTACCCCAAGATCTTCGAGGCCAACAAGCCCATGCTCTCGCACCCGGACAAGATCTATCCCGGCCAGGTGCTGCGCATTCCGCCGCAGGCCTGATTCCAACCGCATCTCCACGGCACGGGCAGCACACGCTGCCCGTTTCACTTTCGCAAGCCATGAACCACGACAAGATCCTCATCCTCGATTTCGGCTCCCAGGTGACGCAGCTGATCGCGCGCCGCGTGCGCGAGGCCCATGTGCTCAGCGAAGTGCATCCCTGCGACGTGACGGACGAATGGGTGCGCGCCTACGCGGCCGACGGCCATCTCAAGGGCGTGATCCTGTCGGGCAGCCATGCCAGCGTCTACGAGGACACCACCGACAAGGCGCCGCAGGCCGTGTTCGAGCTCGGCGTGCCGGTGCTGGGCATCTGCTATGGCATGCAGACCATGGCCCACCAGCTGGGCGGCAAGGTGGAGGGCGGCCACAAGCGCGAGTTCGGTTTCGCCTCGGTGCGTGCGCGCGGCCACACCAGGCTGTTCGAGGGCATCCAGGATTTCGCCACGCCCGAAGGGCACGGCATGCTGGACGTCTGGATGAGCCATGGCGACAAGGTCACCGAGCTGCCGCCCGGCTTCAAGCTCATGGCGAGCACCGACAGCTGCCCCATCGCCGGCATGGCCGACGAGGCACGGCGCTTCTATGCCGTGCAGTTCCACCCGGAGGTCACGCACACCAAGCAGGGCCACGCGATCCTGGAGCGCTTCGTGCGTGGCATCTGCGGCGCGAACGCCGACTGGATCATGAAGGACCACATCGCCGAGGCCGTGGAGCAGATCCGCGCGCAGGTCGGCGACGAGGAGGTGATCCTGGGCCTGTCCGGCGGCGTCGACTCAAGCGTGGCTGCGGCGCTGATCCACCGCGCCATCGGCGACCAGCTGACTTGCGTGTTCGTGGACCACGGCCTCTTGCGCCTGAACGAGGGCGACATGGTCATGGATATGTTCGCCGGCAAGCTGCACGCCAAGGTCATCCGCGTCGATGCCAGCGATCTGTTCCTCGGCAAGCTGGCCGGCGTCAGCGACCCCGAGGCCAAGCGCAAGATCATCGGCGGCGAGTTCGTCACGGTGTTCAAGCAGGAGGCGGCCAAGCTCGTTGGCACTGGTGCCAAGGGGGCGAAATGGCTGGCCCAGGGCACCATCTACCCCGACGTGATCGAGTCCGGCGGCGCCAAGAGCAAGAAGGCCGTCACGATCAAGAGCCACCACAATGTCGGTGGCCTGCCCGAGCAGCTGGGCCTCAAGCTGCTGGAGCCGCTGCGAGACCTGTTCAAGGACGAGGTGCGCGAACTCGGCGTGGCACTGGGCCTGCCGCCCGAGATGGTCTACCGCCACCCCTTCCCGGGCCCTGGCCTGGGCGTGCGCATCCTGGGCGAAGTGAAGAAGGAGTACGCCGACCTGCTGCGCCGTGCCGACGCGATCTTCATCGAGGAGCTGCGCAACTTCCGCGACGAGGCCACCGGCAAGACCTGGTACGACCTGACCAGCCAGGCCTTCACCGTATTCCTGCCCGTCAAGAGCGTGGGCGTGATGGGCGACGGCCGCACCTACGACTACGTGGTCGCGCTGCGCGCCGTGCAGACCAGTGACTTCATGACGGCCGACTGGGCCGAGCTGCCGTATGCCCTGCTCAAGAAGGTGTCCAGCCGCATCATCAACGAGGTGCGCGGCATCAACCGCGTGACCTACGACGTGAGCAGCAAGCCGCCTGCGACGATCGAGTGGGAATGAAATCAGGTCCTTCGGGGACTATCGTGATCTATCGAAAAACTGACGTAACGTGTTGATTTAAAAATAAATACGTCACGGCAGCTATCGGTGGCTATCGCCGGCCAGCAAAACGGATTGGCGGTAGAGGTGACGGTAGAAACCGGAGGCCGGATTAAGACCCTCCCGTTTACTATCCAGACCAAACCGGTCTTTGACGGTAAATCGCTCCTCAGGAAAGCTTGTTTCATGCGGCTTTCCGAGCATCAGCAGGTCTCCTGGCCCCTGACGGTAAAAGCCGTCACGAACAGGAGGAAAAACCTCGATGCTTACCGACACCGCACTGCGCAACCTCAAGCCTAAGCCCAAGGTTTATAAGGCTTTTGACCGCGATGGCATGTACGTGACGGTATCGCCCGTCGGTACCGTCACCTTTCGCTACGATTACCGTCTCAACGGCCGCCGTGAGACGCTGACCATCGGCCGCTACGGGCCGGCAGGCATCTCGCTGGCCCTGGCCCGCGAAAAGCTAATCGACGCCAAGAAGGCCGTCGCCCAGGGTAAATCCCCCGCGCTGGAAAAGCAGCGCGAGAAGCGTCGGCTGACCGCAGCCAAGACCTTTGGCGACATGACCGAAAAGTGGCTGGCGGGCGCCCGGATGGCCGACAGCACGAAGGCGATGCGCAAGAGCATCATCGATCGGGACATCCTGCCGGCGTTCCAGAATCGGCAGCTCAACGAAATCGCGGCCGATGACCTGCGCGCCCTCTGCAACAAGGTGAAGGCGCGCGGTGCGCCTGCCACTGCGGTCCACATCCGCGACATCGTGAAGCAGGTCTACGCCTTCGCCATCCTGCACGGCGAGAAGGTGGACAACCCGGCCGACGACGTGGGCGCGGCGTCGATCGCGACCTTCGTGCCGAAGGATCGTGCCTTGTCACCGCAGGAGATCCGGCTGATGTCGCGGCAGATGGAGTCGGTGGCCACCTATCCAACCATCCGGCTGGCGTTGCGCATGATCGTCCTGACGCTGGTGCGCAAGAGCGAACTGATCGAGGCCACCTGGGACGAGGTTGATTTCGAGAGCGCGACCTGGACGATCCCGAAGCAGCGCATGAAGGGGCGCAATCCGCACGTGGTCTATCTGTCGCGCCAGGCACTCGACATCTTCGTGGCGCTGCATACCTGCGCAGCCGGCTCCAAATTCGTGCTGCCGTCGCGCTACGACTCCGACCATTGCATGTCCCACGCGACCCTGAACAGGGTCACGCAGATCGTGGCAGAGCGGGCCAAGGCCGCCGGCCTGCCGCTGGAACCGTTCACCGTGCACGACCTGCGTCGCACCGGCTCGACGCTGCTGAACGAGGTGGGCTTCAACCGCGACTGGATCGAGAAGTGCCTGGCGCATGAGGAAGGCGGGCGCTCCTCGCGTTCGGTCTACAACAAGGCCGAGTATGCCGAGCAGCGGCGCCACATGCTGCAGGAGTGGGCCAACATGGTCGATGCCTGGATCGACGGGCAGACCTACGTGCCGAAGCTGATGCCGGACAACGTGGTGGTGCCGGTGTTGAGCGCGACGGTATGAAACGGCGGCAAGGTTGTCGCTTGACAACCTTGCCGGTCATCCCGATACTGGAGATCACTGATGGCCCGTCCCTCTCATCCGAAGAAAGAGGTCGAGGAAGCTCTCAGGCACGCCGAAGGGCAGGGCTGGCGCGTCGAAGTCGGCGGCAGCCACGCCTGGGGCCGGATTTATTGTCCGTACAACGATGAGGAGTGTCGCTGCGGCGAGTTCTGCATCACCAGCGTATGGAGCACGCCGAAGAACCCTGGCAACCATGCACGCGCTCTGCGGCGCGTCGTGGACAACTGCACCACGCATCGCAAGCAGCGCGAGGCTGAAGGCGGCGCCGAGGAGTAGCACGATGGAATACACCTTCACCCTGAAATACCAGCTTGCCGACGATGATCACGCCCCCGATGCGCTGGTAGAGCGCTTGGGCGAGGCCGGCTGCGACGACGCCTTGATCGGCATCGGGCAGCCGGGGCGGCTGGCCTTGGAGTTCACCCGAGAGGCGGACAGCGCGGACGCGGCCGTGCTCAGCGCGTTGGCCGACGTGCGCAGCGCCGTACCGTCGGCCAGGTTGATCGAGATGGCGCCGGATCTAGTCGGGTTGACCGATGTGGCCGAGATCGTCGGCGTGTCGCGGCAGAACATGCGCAAGCTGATGCTGGCCCATGCGGGCAGCTTCCCGGCGCCGGTGCATGAAGGTAGTGCGTCGATCTGGCACTTGGCGGACGTGCTGGCCTGGTTGCAGGCCAAGGGCAGCTATTCGCTGACCAGGGACGTTCAGGAGGTGGCGCGGGTGGCCTTGCAAGTCAACGTGGCGAAGGAAGGCCGCCGGTTGCTGCGCTCGGCGGCCAAGGAGCTCGAAGCCTTGGTGGGATAAGTGCTGTGGCTCGGCTTTATTCCTCGCTTGAACCCGCCCGGACAGGGCGGGTTCTTCGTAAGTGGACATCGGGCTTCGAGACGCCGGTGCGCGGAGCATGCTTTCGTTCTTCGACCCACGCTTCCACTTCAGCCAAGTCCCACACGACACAACGCTGCGTCAGGTTGAAGCGACGCGGGAACTCGCCGCGGCGCTCCATTTCGTAGATCGTCGTTTCGGCCAAGGGGACGATCAGCCGCAGCTCCTGGCGGCGAATGGTGCGCCGGAAGGGAAGGGGACTGCGCTTCGGGAATTGCGGCAACTCCTCGTAGGCTCCCGTTCCCGGCAAGGGGAGCGCGTCGGATGTTTGTGAGAGCTGTTCCACCTCGGACTCCATGGGTACGCTGCATGGAGACATGGTGAAGTTCAGTACCTATCGAGACAACTTGTTGTAGCGTAGAAGGGCAATTTCCATGCAGCCAAGGCCGATCGCTTCATGAATACATTGCTGATCCTGCGGACCAACGCGGTTCTGCTCAGCGCGACGGCGACGTTCAAGAAGTATCTCTAACCGATCACTGGAGTGGCGCTACACACTACGAGCTTCATCGACCCCCGGGTCATGGCGACGTAGAGGTTCTGCGCACTTATGCCCTCGATATTTAGCAGCACCGCGACTTCGGCTTCCAGCCCCTTGAGCAACAGCGTGCTGCCGACGGCGCGCTTTGGTAGCGGGCGCCCCAACAGCCGGTTTTCTTCCCGCACGCGCCGGGCCGCTTCTGTCAGAGGGACGGCCCCCGACGAGGCTTCTCGGAGCGCCTTGAGCACCCCGTAGAGGATGGCCGGCCGATGCACACGCACGTTCGGCAGTGCCCGCAGCTCCGACAACAGCGCGGCGGCCGCAGCGAGAGAGGGCGCGCGCCCGAACGCCAGTGCGCGGCTTTCTGCCTCGTTCGGAGGATTCCTTGCAGTTCCCTTTGCCAACGACTCCAGGCGCCGCGTCAACTCCGCCACGCCCACATTGGTCATGACGCTCTGCGCCAGCGCCAGCAACTGCGCGAGGGCATTCTGTGCCCCCGCATCAAAGTTGCTGGCGAAGGCGATGAGGTCTTGCAGATCGACGGCCTCGACCGTCGAAGCGCCTGGCGTCTGGCTCGCAAAGTTCTGCTGTGCTGCTCGGTTGCGGCTATCGGCGATGATGAGCACGCGCCCGTCAGAGGTTGGCGATGCCGTCCTCGCAGCGGCTAGGCGCTGGGCATGGTCGTTGGGTGGTACGGCCTGCATCCAGGTCACATGCTCCGGTGGCCCACTACGCAGATCCACCGACTGCCCCACCGCCAACAACCGGCGGGCCTCCAGCAACCATTGTCCCAGCGCTTCCGCGCCGACGTTGCGCCATCGCCAGGGCGTTGCCAGTTCCCCGACGACAGGAAAATGCGCGCACACCTGCTGGTTCCAGTCGGCCAGCGCATTGCCCCGGAATCCGAAGATCGCCTGCATGGGGTCGCCCAGCACGCAGGTCGGCAAGATCAACGAGAGGAAATAGACGATGTAGTGCTGGGGCACCGAACAATCCTGGTACTCATCCACGATCAGATGCGCATATGAGGCTTTTAGCACCTCACTGACGTGCCCGGCTTGCAGGAGCTTCCAGGCGGCGTCGCGGATTGCCGGGTAGTCCCGCGCAGGTGTAGCCAACCGCAGAATCTCCGGATCGTGGGCGCTGCGGCCGGGAAAGGTCGAGATGAGCCGGATGGCCCAGCCATCGATCGTGCTCAATCGATAGGCGCTGGCTGGCACACCGGCGCCGTCCAGCCGGCCACGCAGGGCCGCGACCCCGGCATTCGTGTGTGTCAGCACGAGGATGGGCTTGTTGCCCCGATGCCCGGCAAGCGCGTGGGCAATCAACTGTGTCTTGCCGCAGCCGGCCGGTGCGGTGACGGTTCCGCGTTCGATTGCACGAAGGTCGATTTCAACGTGGTCCATCAGTGGCCCACCCGAATACCTGGTCCATCAGAGCACGGAAGCCCTGATCGCAAAGATGCAGGTCCGGTGCAACGATGGTCCTAGCCACATCCTCCATCCACGAGATGGACTTGAACCAGCCCGCCTTTCGGATGCGCGCCGCCTGACCAAGGATGGCCCGGCATTCGGCCGACAGGTGGCCGGTGTTCTGGATCTCGTCCCAGACCTGCTGGAACGTGAGCGTGTTGTTCGAGACGGTGCGCAGGTGTTCGACGATCAGGTCGCCATGCAATTCGTTGGCGTAGCCGATCAGCCTCTGGCAGGCTGCCGGCGTGAGACTGCCGAACAGCTCGTCCTCCAGCGCCCGGCCCGCTCGGTAGGCGACGACGGTGCCACCGTTCTGGACAAAAGCCTGCTCGATAGCAGGTGTGGGCTTCTTGTCGTCGTCGCGCAGCACCATCACCCGGTAGCCCAGAGACTGGAACGCTGCGGCGCGGGCATACGGTCGATCCGGCTCCCCGCCACCGCAGTCGACGAGGGCCACGCCCAATGCAGCCAGTGACGCATTCCCCTGGTCAAGCCTGTACAAGTCCAGGCCGCGCAGCAGGCCGATCTCGCTGGCTCCCTCGCACACGACCACGGAGCCAGCCAGGAAGGCCTCGGGGTAGAGGCGGATCGTGCTCTGGATGTCATTGTCGGCGCCGACCAAGCGAGCCTCATGGCCGAGGGGGCCGCGGCGCAGCACGAAGAGCTGGCCGCCCGACAGTTCTCTCAGCGCCACGGGTGAGTGGGTGGTGAGGAACACCTGCAGCGGAGCAGCGGCCTCCTTGGCGCCGAGGGAGCCCAAGAACCTCGCGATGCGGTGCGGCTCCAGCCCGTACTCCAGTTCGTCCGTGAGGACGATCGACGCCTGACCGGCCGCCTTGCGCTGCAGGCCAGCGACAAGCAGACGCGTGGACCCGACGCCCAGGCTGCGAAGCGGGATGCCGCTTTCGTTGTGCAGGGAGATGGTGCCACCACCGAACGACACCGAATGCGAATCCAGCAGCGCCTTGGCCTTAGCGCCGATGTTGACGCCCAGCTGCTGAGCAGTGGTGGTGACGATCCCCAGCGCTTCTCCCAACTGTTGTTCGGCCTGGTCTCCGAAGGCACTGCGCGCATCCCTTGCGGCCTTGACCAGAGCGGCTGAAGCGTCGGCTC
The DNA here is from genome assembly GCF_014652235.1 of Pseudorhodoferax aquiterrae. Lineage (GTDB taxonomy): Bacteria > Pseudomonadota > Gammaproteobacteria > Burkholderiales > Burkholderiaceae_C > Pseudorhodoferax > Pseudorhodoferax aquiterrae. Next base: position 96,284 of record NZ_BMYK01000013.1, on the reverse strand, counting down.
GCTCCTCCGAGATGCGGTTCAGTACGGAGCCGCGCTGCCATCCCAGGTTGAAGTCCGCTAGGGCGCCGATGCGAGTGGGCGCCAGGGCGACGCGATCCTTCCATGCGAGTGTCTTGATGATGCCTTGCTGTGCGGCGCGGTCGGAGACAAGGGTCCACGAGGGCTCCAGGTCACTGGCGACCGTCAGGTTCAAGCAGAGCACAACCTCCGCGTCGGCAGAGGGCTCGTCCTCGACGACGCCAGTGTTGGCGTGGTATCCGCGCAGGTATGCACCAAAGCCCTCCAGCGTCCGCATGCTGTCATCGAGGTCGCCGAGCGTCAGCGTGATGCTGATTGGGGTCGTGATGTCCAGTCCGAAGAAGTCCGCATCAGAGAACTGGACATTGCGCCTGGCTCCCAGGCATAGATCGATCGCGTCCAGTACCGTGGACTTGCCGCTGTCGCCCGGGCCGATCAGGCAGTTGATGCCAGGCGTCGGGCACCAGGCCAGCAACTGGATGCCGCGGAAGTTGGCGATTTCGATCTTTCTGATTCGTGCCATGGGCTGCTTCTCTGTGATCGTGCGGCCGTGGCCACGACGGTTGCGCACCGAAGTGCCCGGCGAAGTCCATCATTCCCTTCGCCTGGGTGCCTCGCCGGAATCGGTCTTGCTCACCAAAATCGGTCGAGGGCATCTCAATTAGCCTTGACCTCAAAGCGCAGGTAGTCCGCGAGCCGTTTCGACTCGCTGACTTCGTCATGGGGCACCAGCAGGTACCTCCAGGGCTTGGTGCCTACGCTCGCCGCGTGATCAGATGCGTGCTTGCACCAGCGCATGGCGGCAGCGGCCTTGGCCTGAACCTCTTGCGTGTTGATGTCGGCACGCGCCTTGGTCTCCACCATGAAGATGATCGCGTCCGTCTCGGCAACGAAATCGGGGATGTATTCCGGCTGCTCTGTGCCGAGCTTGTAGTAAATCTGGAACTGCCCCTTCGCGGGCTTGAACCACTTCGATGTGTCGCGCTCCAGAATGACGGCAAAGCGCCGCTCGGTGTCTGAATCGAACTTCTGCAACGGGTACAGGCAACGCGAGAAGCCACCGAAGAGCATCTGCTTGATGCGACTGGTCTCGGTCACGGTCTCCCGGAAGTGGCGGGCGGTCTGGCCGGCCGTGGCGGTGTAGTTGCAGGGCTTGAGTTCGGTGAAGCCGCGGCTCACCTGCACCTCGTACTCGGTCGCCTCCTCCCAGAAGTGGGTCATCATCTGCGCGTGAATCTCGCGCGCGATCAAGCGGCGGTCCCGATCCAGCACGCTGATGGCTTCTTCCTCGGACAAGTAGCTCCTCAGATGCTGCACCATCTGGCCCGCAAGGTCATAGAGCAGGTCCGCGTGGGTGAAGTAGTCAATGTCATCGAAGTCCACGAGGGCATGGACGATGTAGTCCTCCGGGCGTTGTTCCCGCAACCCGATCTCGGCGGCCAGGGTGAACTGCTCGTTCGTGCGGAGCATCTGTCCGACGATCTCCCGTTGGCCAGGCTGGAGGTGAAGTTGGCTCACGTCCAGCTTGAAGGCATGGAAGCCCGTCGTGACCTCACCAGCGGGCACAACCGCGATGCGTGGGATGTCGATGGTCTGCTGAACCACGATTTCTGTAGTTCTGGCGACGACGGCAGAAAGGTCGAGCACCGGAGCGACTTCATCCACGCCGGCCAGCAACTCGCCCTGGAGCGGCTTCAGGCGCTCGGCCACCTCCGCCAGGATTTCCTGCTGCACCTCGGGCTTGAGCAACGCGCTGCTGGTCGGCACAAGGTCTCGATTGACCTCGTACTTGCCGATGACGTCCATCACTACGCGCGCGGCCTGCTTCTCCGCTTCGGTAGTGAAGATCGGGACTGGCACCACTGTGGCCTCGACAGCGTGCGTTGTTCCGGTGGCGCCTGTTTCGGCAATCGGTGCACTGGTCAGGCCAAGGCGAGCGGCAATGCCAGACACGACCTGAACACTGACCTTCTTCTCCTCTGCATTCGGCGCATCGAGGATGACACGCGCCAGGCGGATCGGCGAATCACCCCGGTTGGCCTCGTCGATGATCTCCTGGAACTTGTCGTGGGCGACGATGTTCAGGCGATCCACCGCCGCCACGCCGGTGCGTTTGCCGTAGGGCAAGCGCAGACCGCGACCAATGCTCTGCTCGATCAGCGTGCGTGCATTGGCGGCACGCAGCGGCACGATGGTGTAGAGGTTGGTCACGTCCCAGCCTTCTTTGAGCATGTTGACGTGGATCACGATCTCGGTCGGCTCGTCCACGCTCTCGACGGCCAGCAGACGGGTGATCATCTCTTCTTCTTCAGCACCTGTGCGGCTGGAGTCGACCTGGATCACCTTGCCGGCATAGCGGCCCTCGTAGAACTGCACGGATTCGATCAACGCCTTCAGCTGTGCCGCGTGCGTGGTGTCTCGCGCGATGACGAGCATGAAGGGCTTGACCGGCTTGACGCCATTCTCGCGAGCGTAGGTGAGCAGCTCCACCTTCGTGGTTTCGTGCAGGCGCACACCATCTTCCAGCTTGGTCTTTTCGACTTCCTCCGGCGTGTGATCGCTGGCCTTGAAGTTGCGCTGGGTGACGACCGCCGGCTCCTTGACGAAGCCATCGTCCATCGCCCGTGCCAGCGGGTAGTCCATGACCACGTTCTTGAACGGCACCGGGCCCTTGCTCGATTCCACGAACGGCGTCGCCGTGACTTCGAGTCCGAACAGCGGCTTCAGCTCATTGATGGACCGGACGCCTGCACTTGCTCGATAGCGGTGCGACTCGTCCATTAGCAGCACCAGGTCGGGAAGATTCGCGAGATGGTTGAAGTAGCTGTCGCCCAGCACCTCACGCATGCGCTTGATGCGCGGCTCCTTGCCGCCGCGCACTTCGGAATTGATCTTCGAGATATTGAAGATGTTGATGCGCACGTCGTGCGCGAAGCCCTGGGGCTGATCGTCAACCGCCGCGCCGCTCTGGTCGTAGTTGTCGCCTGTGATGATCAGCGGTGGCTGTTGCGCGAACTCAGCGATGCCCTTGAACACATACTTGGGCGTGTTGCGCGTGAAGTCCGTGATCAGCTTGTTGTAGATCGTGAGGTTGGGTGCGAGAACAAAGAAGTTGTTGATGCCGTGTGCCAGATGCAGGTACGCGATGAACGCGCCCATCAGCCGCGTTTTGCCCACGCCCGTAGCCAGCGCAAAGCACAGGGAGGGAAACTCGCGTTCGAAATCCTCCAGGGTGGTGAACTCGGCTTTCAACGTGGCGAGGATGGAAGCGACATCCCGCTCGTGGCCCAGCAACTCAGGCGCAGCATCGATCGCGCGCGCCAGCTTGGTGAGGGATTCCGCCTGAGGCGGGCGAAGGGACAGGCGACCAGTGACGGCATGCAGTGCGCGGCTGTTCATTATTCGTTCTCCCCGAACAGACCGCCTTGCCCAGCAGCCACTTTTCTGATCTTTGATTTCTTGGCCACATCGGCTGGCAATGGCAGCTCAATCGGGTCAGGCTCTGCCATCGGCAGGTTTGCAACGTTGAGGCTGTAGTCGTCGTGGCCCCATTCGCAGCGGGCCAGCACCATCCTGGGAATCTTTTTCAGCGTCAGGTTCGGCCACCGTTGTGCGGCTTGCGCCGCAGTCACGCCGCGAAACGCAGAGCAGCAGACCAGTAGGCTCTGATCGGAGCCAACTTCATCCGACAAGGCTTGCAACTGATCGGCGGACAGGTTCTGCGTGGTGACGCAAATGAAGTCCCGTTCGCTGGAGTAGCCGTGCCGCCACCAAAGCGTTTCCGACGGCGCGTAAGTAAACCCCTCCAGCTTGGCCAAAGCCTCGGCCAGCTGCGCTCCGTTGTATTCGGGATTGATCACAGGATTGCCCCAGCGATCATTGACGATCAGGCTAGGCGCGAGGCTGTAGTAGCGGAAGCCGCCGCCACCTTGCCATCCAACGGCCTTCGAGATGCCGCCTTGATCGTCGCCGTTGATGACAGCTTTAAGGCGAGGAATGACGTGGGTGTGGCAATGGTCGCCCAGTTCAACCATGATCCACCGACGCCCCATCTTGTGGGCCACTGCACCAGTTGTTCCCGAGCCTGCAAAAGAATCAAGGACGATGTCCCCAGGCTTGGTGGCGAGGTCAAAGCATCGCTTGATAAGCGCCTCCGGCTTCTTGCCCTTCGGGAATTCAACGCCACCTTCGTTGTGTAGGTTGTTGGAAAGGATGTCGTCCCACAGGCTGGTGAGCGGCTCGCCGGCCACATACTGGCCATCAATCAGCTTTAGCTTGTCCGAGTAGAAAAGGATTCGCTCCCCGTTGCTGAAGTACATATTTGAATGTGCTTCACGTTCAAGTAGCAATACTTCGCCGGGCGTTGTCTTGGATTGGTCGATCATGCCGCGAGCCTCACTACTCACGGCGTTGTAGTCAGGGCGCGCGAGACGAACCACCTGCTGAGCGTGCCTCATAACGAAATCCGACAGGAGGTCTTCGTACTGATCACCAAGAGCCTTCTTGATTCCCTTTTCGGAGATTCCGAGGCTTTGCGCAAATGCCTTTGTTAGTGTCGTGAAGCGCCACCCTGAATACGGTTCAGCGAAGTTTTCAATGAATTGCCCGTATCGCTTGTCTCGTTCTGCGCGAGCCGTGAATACGCGATTTGGAGCCCACGCCGACTTATTCTTGGCGTAGATGAGGATGAAGTTCGTGGTGCTTACGACTCCAGGGTTGATCGACTTGTGTCCGGTTGCAGATCCCTGTTTGAATGAGACAACCGACACTCGGTTGGCGCGACCGAAGACTTCGTCAAGCAATACGATCAGGTACCCCAACTCGTTATCGTCGATGTGGACGAACAAGGTGCCATCGTCAGACAGCAAGCGCCGGAGTGCTTCAGCACGATCTCGAATCAATCCGAGCCAAATGGAGTGTTCGTATCCATCATCGTAGTGCTCAAAAGCCTGCTGTGTATTAAACGGAGGGTCAATGTAGATGCACTTCACCTTGCCTGAGAACTCCTGTTCCAACGCCTTCAGCGCCAGCAGGTTGTCTCCGTAGATGAGTCGATTGTCGAAAATGTCGTTATCCGCGACGCGACGTTTGGCGTGGTACGACTTCTCCGGATCTTCGAGCAGGATGCGCGGTTCCAGCTTTGGCCGCTTCTCCTTTCCGATCCAGGTAAGTTCTAGTTTTTGCTTGCTCATGGTCATGCCACCTTAATTCTTGTGCAGGCCAAGCTTGTCAAACAGGATGCGATTGCGGCGTTCTGCATCCTTGATCAGCTTGTCGTAGGAGAGGATTTCGATATACCCGTTGCCAGTCGCCAAGGGAGAGAAGTAGCCCTCGTTGTCAGCGGTCCGGTGATAGCGGCCGAACACTTGCCGATGCAATGACGGCGTCAGGTCGGCAATGAGATAGCCGGTGTATCGCAGGTTGGCGGGATTGATCTGGCGCCCATCAACGTCCGTGACGCCACCCTCGGCGATTTCTCTGAACCGTTGGATGACCTGATCGGCAGGGTCTTTGTCGTAGTTGTCCCGCCCCGGCCGCTTGAACTCGATGATGACGACGCCACCGCCCGGCAAGTTGTCGGCCTCGGCAACGCCGATGGGCGTGTCATAAAAGAAGGCAAAGATGTCCGGCTCGCGGCCGGAGGTTTCATCCAGGCCCGCAACGCTTTTCAACTTCTTGTCCGAGGTGAGCAGCGTGTGGTAGCACAAGCGCTCGTCGATTACCCAAAGGTTTTGCTGCTCGAAGAAGATGTCCTTCGAAGTCACCCCCATGGGGAAGATCATCTTGTGCAAGACCCGCTCCAGCGGATACTTGTCGTCGGTGCGCTTTTTTCTGAGGCTGTTGTTCACCAAGTCAAGAATCGTTCGACGGTGCGCGATGTAGGCGGCGAGCTGCGCCTTCCCGATCTCGTTGGCCTTTTCGGCGATGTCCTTGAACTTCTCTTGGTACTGCTCAAAGGTTTCGGTTTCGAACAGCGCGGCGACGTGCCTGGCCTCTTTGCGAACTTCGTCTTCAACGGTTCGCTTCACGCGCAGCAAGGCTTCATCCAGCTTGTCTTGTGACAGGCCGGGTTGAATCATCTGCTCGATGACCTCCTTGTAGCGGGGGTGGGTGAGCGCCCGGTACTCGGGAGCCTGTTCGACAAACTTCTCGATCTGGGCGCGTTTCTCGTCATTGGTGGACTGCAGGTCGCCCGTCAGCAGTGGCCGCAACGCGCCAGCGATGCCTTGATTCAGGGCTCGCCTTGATACGAGGGTCTGCTCCAGTTCCGGCTCTTCATCGCTCTGGAAGGCGATGCGCGTTCGTTCCTGGTTGGCGTGGTCATCCAGATACTCCCCGGTGACCAGCACAATGAGGGTGTAAGGCGCCTGTTCCTCATCAAGAAACTTCTCGGGCAGTTCCGGCAGGAGGTCCCGCAGTTTCGTCGTGGTGACTTCGCGCCCGTTGGCGCACAGGTTCAGCTCGTGGCGCGAGCGCCCATCGCGATGACGGTAGGCTTGCAAAGCAAAGGTGTGGCCGGAAACCTCGAAGAACTGCTCTTCGATGTGCGCTAGCACCGTGGACTGGAACAGGGCGTGCAAGTCGATCGGTGCGTGTCCAGGCGACTCCAGCGTCATTGGTGGGCAGGACCGCGCCGCAAACCGGATGAGGAAGTGCGCAATGATGCGTTCGGCGATGGTTTCGGGGTGGGTGGGCCACCCAGCACGATATTTGTCGTCCATACCTCGTAAGGACGTCTGGGTGCCGCACGCTTCGTGGACCTCCGACGTGACGTCCGCTCCCTTCAGTTCGTCTTCGATGCTGAAGTCGAACTCGCGAAGCAGATTCTTGCCGTCGCTCTTGAAGACGCTGCGGATGCGCACGGACGAAAAGACCTTCAGGAAGGTGAAGCGGCCAACACCTCGGCCGCCAACCTTTACCTTGGACAGCGTGTGGGCCTCCTTGAACGAGGCCAGGTTCTTGTGATTGAAGCCAACGCCGTCATCGATGACATCAAAGCCGTCCACGACCAGAGTGCCGTCCCCGGCTTGATGGGCAAGATCGTTGGCTGCCACCAGCCGGATGCTAATCGAGTGATTGATGAAACCATCCTGATGCTCTTCGATTGCGTCGAGTGAATTTGAGATGGCCTCATAGAGAGGCATCATGGCCTTGGCCTGGGAAAGCTCCAGTCGGTCGACAAGACCCTTGATGTTCGCCAGCACTACGGATTACCTCCCTGGTTATGTTGCGCCAAGGCCGCCATCAGTCGACCTTTCACGGATCGACAGTCCGCCTTGTTCTCGAAGACACTGCGCGCTTGCTTGTTCCATTGGACGGCCTGCGCAGCGTTGACCAACCGATCTGCGACCAGGTCGATCTCGCGAGAGAGCGTCGTCAGTTCATCCGGACTGAGATTCAGCTCGGGTCCGTTCTGCAACTGCAGCCTGATGAAGATCACGTGCAGGACCAGCCAGGCGCCGTGGCTGAGAATCTCTTTGGCGGGCAGCGTGCCTGCAGGCAGGCCTAGCGGATCGGCCTCGGCGCTGGCGCGATCACGAACCTTGCCGACAACCGCCCGACCAATCTGCGCGATGCGCCACATCTGCTTGGCCGTCAGCGAGTCGGCAAACAGACGCTCGTAGGACTGGCGCAACGGATCGGTTGCAGGCACAAGGCCTTCTCGACCGAAGAGCTTCTTCTTGTCCGACTTGGCTGCGACCAGGTAGTCGGGCCAGTCGTTGGTGGTCACTGTGCAGGCCAGGTAGGGGGCCAGCTCGCGAGCACCGAAGCTTGTGGGAGATGGGGGAGGATCATCCTCGCCATGCTTGACGACGTAATTGATGCCGGCCATCTGCAGCGTCTGCTGCCACATGGTCTGCCGCTCGTCCAGCGCAGCGAAGTCCTCCAGGTCAACTGCGTTCTGCCGGTTGCGGGACTGTGTTACACGGTCGCCGAATCCGTCGGGTGCATTGTCCAGACATACAAAGGTCGCCATGACCATGGCTGGATTGGCGTCGTAGTGCGCTATCGGTTCCTTGGCGATGGCACCAGCAGTCTGGGCACCATTGATGATGGAAAGCCCGCGGACACGAAACCTCCCAGTCTCCCGATGGGGATCGCGAGGATGCTGCTCGTTGATGGCCTCGCAGAGGAAGGTGACGCCGTTGTTGAAATAGAAGAAGTGTCGGGCTTCCTGCTGCAACGTCTCGGTCAAGCCGGCGTTGACCGTCGTCGTTCCTTTGAAGCGCCGGATATTCCTGTCGACCAGACGTTCTTCGTGCTGCACCCACAACTCTGCCAGCCGTTTGGCGTCCATGCGGCCATAGAAGACCCGATAAGGCTCTTGCGTATGGCCGAAGTCCTTTAACTCGATATCGGCCTCGATCGCCTGGGCCGATACGCCGTCCAGATGGAGGTCGTGCAGGGTGGTCAGCCCATAGGCATGACAGCGCAGAAAGCCGGGATTGGTGCCATTGAAGGCGCGCTCAAGGTCGGAAAAGATGTCTCGGCGGTCATCGGATACGGCTGTGCCGGAATAGGCGAGGACGACTTTGATCTTGCAGATGCCGCTGTTCAACGCATCGGTAATTGCCAGGCTGCGATTCTGGAGTGCGTTGTTGAAGCGCTCCCAGCGACCTCGGACAAGGTCGGTCACGCCATCGCGAAACTTGGAGACATCGCCAAGTTCGGGTTCACCGGAACCTGTGTCTTTGTACTTGGACTGGACCAGCCAGATGGTCTGATCATTGGCGACGAACACCGAGTCAATGCCGTGATCAAGGCCCCCGTCGATGCTGGCCGCAACGGACTCTTCCAGCGTTGCTCCGGCCGCTTCATGCAGTACAAATGCCGCAATGGCTTTGGACAGAAAGTTGCTACGACGGGACTCAGGGCTTGTGCCCGATCCGGTGATGAGGGCTGCGTAGTCCGCGTCCAGCTTCTGGCACAGCAGGTCCAGCTCAAGAGGACGAATGGGTGCTGTCGCCATCAGATCAGCTCCCATTCCACGGTGAAAAGCGTCTGCTCGACCACGTGTTGCTGGAGCTGGATCTCCAGTTGGCTGATGAGGGAATTGCGCTGTTCCTCCACCTCGTCCTGCCGGGCGAACAACTCCCGCCGCAGCTTGCTTCGCTTGCCCTCAAGCTCCCGTTGCTTCTTTTGCCAGGACAGCTTTTCTTCCAACGTCGGCGCGATGGCGGCAGTGCTGCGCACCTCCTTGATTTGCCGGTCAATCTCTCTGATTTCCTGCTCAAGGCCTAGCTTCAGGTCGTCGGCCCACGCATCCAGCTTCTGTACTTCTTGCTCGAAGTAGCCGAGATTGCGCTGATTGATCTCACGCAGCAGGTCGGTCTTGCGGACCTCGACGTTGGACGACAGCGCGGAGTCCGCCGCGCTGCGGAACAGGCTTGGCGGCTGGGCAACGGCGGGCAGGCGCAGGAGCTTCCTGGGATCGTCTTCCAGCAGAGTGATGCCGTCCGACGTGATGGCCGTAACCAGCAGGTGCTGCTCCTGGTTGCCCAACGCATCGACTTCAATTAGCTTCAGCGTGAGCCATCCCGCTTTGCCGCGATAAGGCTCCAGGGTGCTCACCTTGGTGCCGTATGCGTCGTAGTCGAAGACGAGCTTGGCACCGTCAAGCGTGCGGGCCTTGGCCTTCTCGGTGACCCACGAAGCCAGCGGGTGATGGATTCGGTACAGGTGCGCGTCGCCGGAGCGACGGGGCAACTCATAGCGCCCCAGTTCGATACCAGCGCGCGCGCTGGCATCGATGCCGTCCGGCACTCGCTGCAGGTGGAATCCGTCGTCATCGAAGCTTGCGAATTCGCTCAGTTCCGCCCGGCTCAGCTCCATCAGCATCCGTTCGAATCGACTCCGGGCGCTGCGGCTGTCTTCGGCACGGACGCGGAGCTTGTCCTGCACTTCCTCGTCGAAGTTCTCCAGGAGGAGTTGGCGCGTCTTGACCATTGCCTCGTTGATCTCGCCAGAGAGGTCGAGTTGAAGCTGCTCGAAACTGGCCTTGATCTCGGCAGGCTCTCGACAGTTCTGATAGATCTCGGCAATGCGTCGTTCGAAATCGACGCCCGAGCCGATGGCACCGAGCACCTCGTCGCTGGCGCCAAACACGCCTTCGAAGAGCTGAAACTTCTGCGCCAGCAATTCATACACGCGGGCGTCGGCCTCGTTACTGCGATCCACGAAGTTGACCACCACCACGTCATGCTTCTGCCCATAGCGATGACAGCGGCCGATGCGCTGTTCGATGCGCTGAGGGTTCCAGGGCAGGTCGTAGTTGATGACCAGCGAGCAGAACTGGAGGTTGATCCCCTCGGCCCCGGCCTCGGTGGCGATCATGACCGTTCCTCGCTCCCTGAAATGCTCGACGAGGGCAGCGCGAGTATCTGCAGTCTTGGAGCCGGTGATGTGATCCGTGCCCTCGTGCCGCTTCAGCCAGTCCTTGTAGATGGCCTGTGCACGCGGGTCGCTATTGGTGCCGTTGAAGAGGACAATGCCATCGCCGTAGGTCGTCTCACCCAGCAGGCTCAGCAGGTAATCCTGTGTGCGCCGGGACTCGGTGAAGATGATGGCCTTCTTTGCAGCGCCAAGCCGATCTAGTTCGACGAAGGCGCGGTCGAGCGCCGTCAGTAGCGCCATCCCCTTGGCGTTGTCGCGAATGCTGGTGGCCAGGGTCTTGAAATGGCGCAGCTCGTCAATCTCGCTTGCGATGGCATCCCGCTCGCCTTGGCTCAGTGCCGCGGCATCCAGCACCGCGCCGTTGTCGCCATCGGAGAATTCTTCTGCAGTCTCGTCGAGCGACTCGTAGTCCTCGTCCAGCTCCTCGGTCAGATCGACCACCGGGGACGCTGCGAGCACGCCTTGCAGGCGCTTTGACATCGTTTCCAGCGCGCCGGCGATGGCGTGCGTGCTGGACGCCAGCAACTTCCAGAGGACGAGCGAAATCAGTTGGCGTTGGCTCTGCGGAAGCGCCTGAAGATTCGGGCGCCGCAGGTAATCAGCGACCAGCCTAGACAGTTCCTGCTCTTCGGCGGACGGCGTGAATTCCTGAACGATGGCTTTGCGCGCGGTGTAGGAAACGTAGGGCTGCACCTGCTTGCGCAAAGTGCGCTTGCAAACCGCCGAAATCCGCTCGCGAAGGCTTTCAAATGATTGCCCTCGGCCGGTGAACTGGGAACGGAAACTGTCCAGGTCGCCGAAGACGCGGTCATCGATGATGCTGACCAACCCATACAGTTCCAGCAGCGAGTTCTGCAGGGGCGTGGCTGTGAGCAGCACCTTGGAATGGACATGCGCCATCGCCTCCTTGAGCGTCTTGCCGATGACGTTGCTGGTCTTGTAGACGTTGCGCAGGCGATGCGCTTCGTCCAGCACGACCAGATCCCAGGGGATGGCCTTGATGTCGTTGGCCTTGGTCTTGGCGAACTGATATGAGCAGATGATGGGACCTGACTCCGCCAAGAAGGGATTCAGCTGCCCCTGCTTGCGCGCCGTGTTGTAGCTCTTCGCTTCGAGAATCAGTGCCTGCAGGCCAAACTTGTCCTGCAGCTCCTGATGCCACTGCTTGCGGAGGTTGGCCGGCACGATGATGAGCATCTTGCGTCGCCGCTCGGCCCAGCGCTGCGAGATGACCAACCCCGCTTCGATGGTCTTGCCGAGCCCCACCTCGTCAGCGAGGATCACTCCGCGTGACAGGGGGTTATGGCAGGCGAAGAGGGCCGCATCGACCTGATGCGGATTGAGATCGACTTGGGAATCGACCAATGTCGAAGCCAGCGATTCCACGGAATCGCCCGCCGCGCGGCGTGTGAGCAGCCAGGCAACGTACTGCCGCTGGTGCGGTGTCAGAAGCTGTGGTGTCGTCAACGCCGGTTCTCCCCTTTGTGTTCCATAAGCGACTGGCCCCGATCCAAAGCTCAGTCTGCCTCTGGTTTCTTTTTGCCGATGCTGTCAGCGATCCAGGCATCCAATTCAGACCGCCGGAAACGCCATGTCCCTCCCAACTTGAACGCCGGAATCTCTCCTTTCTGAGCCAGGCGATAGACCGTTCGTTTCCCGGCTTTGAGATAGGCCGCGACCTCTTCGAGCGTGAGGATCTCGCTGTCGACTTCAGTCATTTGGAATCCATGAAGGGCGGCCATATTCGATTGCCAAGTCTGGCCAATTCTACCAGTTAGCCTCACACTCAGGCCAGGTGTGACCGCGGTTGGTACGGCTCGACGGGGAAATATCTCGAAGAATGCCGTTTTCGAGAGTCCCCAGCCGGGCCGTGCTGTCGTGCTCCGTATCGAGCCCCGCTGCGCGGGGCTCGCCCCTTTGGGGCTTCCATCGCCCTCTCGCTCCACTTGGCTCACGCCTCCGGCCCTGGCGGGCCTGCGCGCTCCGCTTGCCAAGGGCCGGGGTGCGAGGGAGTGGGGCGGTCTTGCTGTTTCCCTTCACCGTACCACGGCGTTCTCGCCGTCAAGGGCGGCGCGCGCGGTGCGCGCTGGCGTCCTGGCGGCCGGCTTCGCCCCCTGACTGCTTGCGCTGCGCCGTGCTGGCGCCGGTTTCGGGCAATTCCGCCCGAGCAACCGGAGCACGATCATGTCGCAACTTTCCCTCTCTTCCGATGCCTCGCTGCTGGTGCGTGACGGCCGTGGCCGCTACCTGCCGGCGTCGGCCGACCAGATCCTGGACGCTGCGCGTCGGGTCATCGACCAGAAGATGCAGCGTGGTGCCGAGTTCAGTTCGCCGGCGACGGTCAAGGAGTACCTGTGCACCAGGCTCGCGGGCTTCGAGCACGAGGTCTTCGCGGTCCTGTTTCTCGATACGCGCCATCGGCTGATCGAATACGTCGAGATGTTCCGTGGAACAATCGACGGCACCGAGGTTCATCCACGCGAAGTAGTCAAGGAAGCGCTGCAGCACAACGCGGCAGCAGTGATCTTCGCTCACAACCACCCAAGCGGGAATCCCGAGCCGAGCGCTGCTGATCGAGCGCTGACCCAGCGGCTCAAGCAGGCGCTGGCGTTGATCGATGTGCGCACGCTGGACCACATCATCGTCGCAGGGGGCCAGACGACGGCTTTCGCCGAACGCGGCTGGCTGTGAGAAAGGGGGCTGCGCCCCCCTTTCTTTGCTGCGCCCAGCGGCGCAGCTCCAGCCCGTGCCTGCCCGCGCTCTGCGCTTGTCGAAAGCCGGAGTGCGCGGAGGTGCGGGGGGTGGCGGTCTTGCTGTTCCCTTCATCGTGCCACGGCGTGCTCGTTGTCAAGGGCTGCGCGCCGATGGCGCTTGCGTCCTGGCGGCCGTCGTTGACCCCTGACTGCTTGCGCTGCGCCGTGCCCCGGAAGGGTCGGGCAATTCCGCCCGGCAACCTTTCAGGAGTTCATCGTGAACAACGCACTCATCACTGACGAGCAGCGCATCGTGCTGCTGGCCAACGGCCGAGAATCCTTGGAGAACGCGGACTTCGATCCGGCGCCCGTGGTCAAGCTATTCACGCCGGATGCCGGCGCGACCTGGCTGCTGACCGAGATTGATCCCGACGACCACGATCACGCCTTTGGCCTTTGCGACCTGGGCCTGGGGATGCCGGAAATCGGCTGGGTCAGCCTGGGCGAGTTGGCGACGGTGCGCGGCGGGCTGGGGCTGCCGATCGAACGCGACCTGTCGTTCCGTGCCGAAAAGCGGTTGAGCGCCTATGCGCGCGATGCGCGGCTGGCCGGGCGAATCATTGAATGATCTCGCGCGGGGCATCGCAAGATGCCCCGTTCAAGGTCTCAGCAGATCCGGCAGGCAGTCGGCGAATGCCGGCTGGATCTTGCTCACCGGCTTGGCCACGGCTTCGTCGCCGGTGAGGACTGCCATCGTCATGCCGGTCATGGTCGTCAGACCGTTCGAGCTGCGCAGCACTTGCAGCGCAAGATCGACTGGGAAGCCGTCGGCACTGCGCCGCAGCGGATGAATGCCGCCATGCACGAATGAGTTCATGCCGTGCCAGGTCACATCCTTGAAGTGCGACAGCATCTGGTGCGCGGCTGCCGGCGCGCCTTGTCCGACTCGCTTGCCGATCTGTTCGATCATTTCGCTGGCGCCAGGCAAGTTCTTGGCTGCCTGTTCGCTCTGCTGCGTCAGTGGCGCCAGCAACTTGTCGATCGCTGCGTCGCTGGCCGCGTAGAGCAGCCACATTGCCCGCGTCAGGGCCTCGAACTGCAAACGCATGAGGCCGACCGCGGACGTGGGCAGTCGCAGCGACATCAATGCTCGCATTGCCGCCGCATGCTCCATAGCGACCAAGCACATGCCGAGGGTTGATTCACCACGGGGCGATCCATCGAACTCGGCATCGCGCAGCAGTTCGTCCAGCCGTTCGTGCAAGGCATTGGAGCGGTGGAGCATGTTCTCCAAAGGGGCGTCGTTGTTGATGATGGTTTCCTCCACAGTGGGATGGTAGGACGATCGTGCGTCCCCGGCCAAGCAGACATGGCCGGTCGCGCTGTCGTGCTTCGCATCGAGCCGCCTGCGGCGTCTCGCCCCTGACGGGCTTCCATCGTTCCCTCGCTCCGCTCGGCTGACGCCTCCGGCCCGGCTTCCAGCTTCGGGCCTGCGCGCTTCGCTTGCCGTGCGGTCAGCGCTAGGGGAGGGCCGTTGCCATGTTCAGCCGTCCCCCTGACTTCATCACCTTCACCGCGACTGTAGCCCGCGGCCGGGTGCCGTCAAGGCGCGCAGGGCCGTGTCCTCGACTGCGCCTGCGGGCCGCACCAACCCCTGCGCTTGCCTCCTTGACGGTCCCCGTCTGCGCGCTCCTGACCGTCGCGGGCGATGAACTCAGGAAAGACGGTGGCAACAGGGCCAACCGGGTTCCTCGTGCCGACCGCACCGAACAGCCGAAAGGCTGGGCTCCGAATCTAGGAATCCGGTGTGCGGTGAACAGCAAACCCTTCTTTCTTTCTCAGGAGAAATGCCATGCAACTCGCATCCCGCTTCGCTTCCCGTTCCCCGGTGCTGCGTTCGGAACGTCCCTTGTCCGATGACCAAATTCGGGCCGTGGCCCCGTCCATCTTCGCGGACGCCCCGCACGAAAGCCGCTCCGAGCGGTACAGCTACATCCCCACCGCGACCGTGCTGCAAGAACTGCGCGGGGAGGGTACGAGCCTTTCATGGTGACGCAGACCCGCGTGCGCCACGACGACCGCCGCGATTACACGAAGCACATGATCCGGCTGCGCCACGCCAGCCAGATCAACGGCCGCGAGGCCAACGAAATTATCCTGCTGAACTCCCATGACGGCACCAGCAGCTATCAGATGCTGGCCGGAATGTTCCGCTTCGTTTGCAGCAATGGCCTTGTCTGCGGCGACACCGTGGCCGACGTGCGCGTGCCGCACAAGGGCGACGTAGCCGGGCACGTCATCGAAGGCGCTTACGAAGTCCTGCACGGCTTCGACCGGGCGCAGGAATCGCGCGATGCCATGCGCGCCATCACGCTCGACGCCGGGGAATCGGAAGTGTTCGCCCGCGCCGCGCTGGCCTTGAAGTACGACGAGGACAAGCCCGCGCCCGTCACGGAATCGCAAATCCTGATGCCGCGCCGCCATGACGACGACCGCCGCGACCTGTGGAGCGTGTTCAACCGCACGCAGGAGAACTTGACCAAAGGCGGCCTGTCCGCCCGCGCCGCGAATGGCCGCCGCCAGACCACCCGGCCCGTGCAGGGCATCGACCAAAGCGTGCGCCTGAACCGCGCCCTGTGGCTGCTGGCCGATGGCCTGCGCCAGTTGAAAGCCTGAATCCCCACGCGGCAGGGGCAGGCAGCAGCCCTTGCCGCTTCTCTCGCTGCTGCATCCCAACCGCAAGGAGTTATCACCATGAACGCCGTACTCAAAACCGAAACCGTCGCCATCGAAACCGCCGCACCGCTGGAACTGGCCGACCCGACCAAGAACCTGATCTTGGTTCCCCTCTCGCAGTTGCTGCCGCGCCGCTCAAAGCGCAATGCCCGCAAGATGCCGCGCCTGTCCATCCCCGAACTGGCCGCGAGCATTGCCCGCATCGGCCTGCTCCAAAACCTTATCGTCATCCTTTCCGCCGATGGCGAGACTTACGAGGTGGTGGCCGGTGAACGCCGCCTGACCGCCTTGAAGCTGCTGGCGAAGAAGAAGCGCATCCCCGCCGACTACGAAGTGCCGTGCCTGCTGGTGCCCGATGCTTCGGCCCGCACCGTCAGCCTCGCGGAAAACCTGATGCGCGAGCAGATGCACCCCGCCGACCAGTTCGAGGCGTTCGCCGCGCTGGTCAAGGAAGGCCGGCCCATCGAGGACATTGCCGCAGACTTCGGCGTGTCCCCGCTGGTGGTGCAGCGCCGCTTGAAGCTCGCCCACATCGCGCCGCGCCTGATGGCCGACTACCGGGTCGGTGGCGTGACGCTGGAACAGTTGATGGCCTTGACCATTACCGACGACCACACCGCGCAGGAAGCCGCGTTCTATGGCGCGCCGGAATGGCAGCGCAGCCCGTCCAAGCTGCGCGAGCGCCTGACCGAGCGCGAAATCGACGCCACGCACCCGCTGGTGCGCTTCGTCGGGCTGGACACCTACCGACAGGCAGGCGGTGGCGTCCGCCGCGACCTGTTCGCCGAAGGCGATGCCGGAACCTACCTCACCGATACCGCAATGCTGGAAACGCTGGTGCGCGACAAGCTGACAACGCTGGCCGAGGACGTGCGCGCCGAGGGTTGGGCATGGGTGGAGGCCGTACCGCATCTGGCCTACGAGGAACGGCACGCGTTCCAGAACGCCCCGCACCACCGCCGCGAGCCGACGACCCGCGAGGCCCGCCGCATCGCCTCGCTGGAAACCCGCCTCGAAAAGAACGACGCCGAACTGGAAGATGCTTGCGACGCCGACGCCGACGCCGACGCCGACGCCGACGCCGACGCCGAGGACGAGGCCAAGGCCGAGAAGCTGGAACAGTGGCGCGATCAGGTGGTCGGGGAATTGCAAGACGCGGAGGACGCCTTGCAAGGCTATGCGCCCGAGGTGCGCGACGTGGCCGGGGCCATCGTCACCATCGACCGCAACGGCGAGGCCGTCATTCATCGCGGCCTGCTGCGCGAGGCCGAAGCGAAGGCGCTGCGCGCGCTCGACAAGCTGCGGCGCGGTTTCGGCAGCACCGAAGGCGAAGCCGCCAACGACGAGCGCGAGGACGACGACAACGACGCACCCAAGGCCGCGAGCCTGTCCGATCGCCTGGCGCAGCGGTTGAGCGCCCACCGCACCGCCGCGCTGCAAATTGAAGTCGCCCGGCATCCGCAAGCCGCGCTGGCTGCGCTGGTGCATGGCATGGTGCAGACCGTCTTGCAGCCCGACGCCTACGGCGATGGCCTGCCGTTGGGCTTGCGCCTCACCGTGCAAGACCGGCTGGAAGGCATGGCCCCGGACTGGCCGGAATCGCCCGCCGCCGTGGCGCTGCGCGAACTGCAACAGGTGGCAGGTGTTGCCTTGCCGGACGACAGTGCCGAAATGTTCGCCGTGCTACTGGCGAAGCCGCAAGACGAACTGGTGCGCCTGCTGGCGGTATGCGTGGCCGCAACGGTGGACGTGGTGACGCCCCGCGCCACGACGCACCAGCGCGGCGAGGAACTGGCGCAGGCCGTGGGCCTCGACATGGCTGCATGGTGGAAGCCGACCGCAGAAGGCTACTTCAAGCACATTTCCAAGGCCGCGATTCTGGATGCCTTGGGCGAGTACGCGCCCGAGCAGGTCAACCGGCTGGCGAAGCTCAAGAAAGCCGACATTGCCAGCGAAGCCGAGCGGCTGGCCGATAGCACGGGCTGGATGCCCGCCATCTTCAAGGCCGCAGGCCCGCAGGACGCCGTGCGGGAAGCAGGCCCAAAGCAGGACGCCCCGGAGGATGCCGACGCCGTGGCGGATGAACCCGCCGAGGCACTGGCCGCTTGACCCGCGCCGAAGGCAAGCGCCCCGGCCTCGACCGGGGCGCTTCGCTGGAAGGAGAGCCGCCCATGACCCGCACCACGACCAGCCGCCCACGCATGGCGGCGACCTATGCCCCCGGCACGGTACGCGCCCGCCGCTGGCACGGCGAAGGTGACGTGCGCGGCTACCGTCCGCCCTCGGGCTGGACGGCCTGCGCCGACCTCACCGACATTCACCTCATCACGGGCCGCGCCTTGCCGCGTGCCGTGTGGTGGCTCATCGAGACGAAGGAATAGCAGCAGCATTCCCCGGCACATTGAGCCGGGGGATGTTCCAAAATCCGGGCGCGGCGGTGGCCGCGCCCGGCTCCAACATCCAAAACAAAATCGCCCGGTCGCCGCCTTCAGCCAGGCGGCGACCGGGCGAGCGCGCAACAGCCTTGCGCGCGGCACGGCAATCGGTGCCCGCTGGCGCGGGCGAGGTTTCGATGGCGCCCCGCCGCGATGGGCAGTGCTTGTGGGGCTGCGCCCCGGCTTGCTGCGGCAGGTTGTGCGAAAGCGTGCCGTCCTCGACGCTGGCGATTCGTTGCCTGTCCATCACGAAGGACGGTTCACCGACAGCCGCGCAGCCTCGCTATGGAGCTTCCATGCCACGCCTCAAGCATGTGGCCGCAATCTGCGGCAGGGACGTTCTTGCCTTGTCGTCGGGGCATTGACCTGGCCCGTGTCAGGACGCGCGCCGGTGCAGCCTTCGTGCGGGGATGCCGAGTCGGCCCTGTCTCCTTTCGCGGGTGGGTCGGCCCAAGGCGTCCTTGTCTCGTTGTGAATCCTGGCGGTGGCGCGGCTGCGCCTCGGGCTTCATGGCTGCAACCGTCCGGCGAAAACAATTTCCCCTGCGCTGCGCGCATTCCTCACGGGGCAAATTCTTTTCGCCTCCCGGTTCTCCACTACGTTGCGACCGCAAGCGGTGCAGCCAGCCCGTCCCCCGCCGGCCGGATTACAACAAGGACGCGATGGGCGCGACCCTTGTTCAACCGAAAGGAGAAAACATCATGGCCAACATCGGCACCTTCACCGCAGATAAAGACGGCTTCACCGGCACGCTGCGCACCCTGACGCTCAACGCCAAGGTCAAGCTGGTTCCCAACGACAAGGGCAGCAGCGAGAACGCCCCCGACTTCCGCCTCCAGGCCGCAGGCCACGACATCGGCGCGGCATGGAAGAAGACCAGCGAGGCCGGCCGCGAGTACCTGTCCGTGACCCTCGACGATCCTTCGTTCCCGGCAGCGGTCTATGCTCGCCTGATCGAAGGCGAGGACGGCACGCACGACCTGATCTGGTCGCGCAGCAAGCCCCAGGCGGCGTGACCGCAGCAGCGCCCCGCCCATCGCGGCGGGGCGCTGTGCTGCTGGTCGCAGCAAATCATGCGCGCGGCTTCGCCGCGTCGCGTTCCTTCAGCACCGCCTCCAGCTCCCGGCGCACCTGCGCCAGCAGCTCGTCGGCCTTGCGCGGGCTATCGCCCGCGTAGGCCAGCGTCAGCAGCGTGAGCGGGTGGATCTCCATCACCTCGCACAGCTCGGCCAGCTTGTGCAGGGTCGGGCTTTTGAGGTCGCGTTCCAGGGTGCTCATGTAGGTGCGGCTGGACACGTCAGAGAAGGCTTCCTGGCTCAAGCCACGCGCCTTCCTGACCGTCTTCAACGCCTTCGCCAATGAGTTCCCAGCCGCCACCTATGGTTTCCCTCGAGAAACCAAGATGACAGCCCATTGCGCCCTATAGAGCTACAATCTATAGTGTTCATTTGATGTTATTCTTCGTCTCTGTGCCTTTACGGAAGTCCGCATCAGCGGGTTTCAGCAAAGCCACGAAACCGCATCCGCGCTTGCGCACGAAGGCGCAAATCCGGCTTAGCGGTTCCGCGCTTCGGCGTGAAGCCGCATTCGTGCATCATTGGATTTGTGGGATTGCCGACCATGCCCCAGTCACTCACCACCGCCCCGGAGCGCGCGCAACTGCTCGCCAACGGCGCGGCCCGCGCCGCTGGGCAAGCCATCGACCCGGTGCCCGTCGTGCGTCTGTTCACGCCGGACGCGCATGTGACCTGGCTGCTGGCCGCGCTCGATCCCGCCGATGGCGACACTGCCTGGGGCCTCATCGACCTAGGGATCGGGATGCCGGCGCAGGGCACCGTCAAGCTGTCCGAGCTCGCCGGCATCGTCGGGCCGCGCCAGCAGCCCGTACTACGCGACCTCTATTTCCGACCCACGCGCACGCTGTCGGAATACACCTGCTTGGCCGAGCAAGACGGGGCTATCCCGGACTGAGCACAGCCTACTGTGACTTTTTCAGTCTGGTGTCATACCGGGCAGGTCTCAATCAGCATTCTTGCGGCGCAGCCGCACCAGTCTGATTCAAATAGACATGATGCCCGACGCGGGCTGCGGCAGGCTGGTCTGTACGGCGCCCCATTTCGGGGCGTTGCCGCCGCAGCATTGAGACGAATACCGCAACGCATCGGAGCCAATCGGTCTTGACACCCACCAGCCACCTTGCAATCCCTGATGTTCTGACGATGTAGCGCGTAGTCCTTTCGTGGCGGCCAGTCCTGTTCGCAGGGAGATGGCGTCATGGTCGATCGCAGCGCCGAGCCTTGGTATCCGACAGCCGCGTACCTGTACGCGCTGCATCTGGACGACCTTGCGCTCGCTTGGGAATACCTGCGCAGGAACCCCGACTACCGGCTCGACTGGCTGCGTCGCTATCGCCGGCCACAGACGGCACAGGGAGCGGCGCATCGCTGGGGCCTGCGCTTGCTGGAAGACCCAGCCCTGGATGCGCGTGACGCGCATCCGGCTTGGCTGCCTGGCCATGCGGCCGTGGTGCAGCTCTATCCCGATGCCGACCCGCCGCAGGATACCGCCACCTTCGCGTTCTGGCGCATCCCCGGCCACAAGCAACTGCTGCACGACGGTAAGGGGCTGGCGCTGATCGCGCGCAGCCCTGGCCGTTGCCTGCGCTTCGCGCTGGCGCCCGGCCTGGAAGACGGCATGGCCGTGGCTTATGCCCATCGCGGCGGCGCTGCCGCGCATGCGCGTCGCCATACGCCCGGCACAGCTTTGGCCGACGCCAAGCCCAGGCCACCACCTGCCGCGCTGCTGGAGCTGCATACCTTGCAGGCGCTCGACGCGACCCTGGCGGGCGCGTCCTTGCGCGATGTAGGCGAAGGGCTGTTCGGTGCCGACGCCGCGGCCGATTGGTACAGCGACGGCGGCCTGCGCTCCAAGGTGCGCCGCCTGGTGCGGCGCGGCGATGCGCTGATGCGTAGCGGCTATCGCCGGTTAGCACAGCTTCCGCCGCTTGAGAAGGGTCGTTTTGATGCGGACGCAAAACGGCCCTGATCGGAAACCCCTCGCTTCTTGAGACTGCCTCCATCCGGTCGCGCTGTGTGGCCGGGCGTTTTCAAACGATGGAGGTTCACACCATGCGTCCCGCTCCTTTGCGGCCTGCCGCCACTGTCTCGACCGCTGCCGCGCAACCTCAACGCTATCTCACCAACGACGAAGCCGCCGAGTACCTACGCCTATCGCCGCGCACGCTCGAAAAGCAGCGCGTGATTGGCGGTGGCCCGCGCTTTCGCAAGTTCGGCCGCCGTGTCATGTACGCCGTGGCCGACCTCGATGCCTGGGCCGCCGACCGCAGCTTCGAGACGACTTCCGATCCCGAATACGCCGAGCACCACTCGGCCGACAGCCGTGCGCGCTGATCGGCGGCGCGCGGCAGGCCATCGCCATGTCCAGCACCGCGCTGCCGTCCCGGCAGCGGCCGTTGCAAGAACGCGAACAGCTCGACCTGTTCCGCGCCTTGCCCGGCGACATGGCGCCGCGCGACAGCCAGGACTTGATGGCCTATCCGTTCTTCTCGCTGGCGAAGTCCAAGCGGGTCAAGCCCATCGACTTCCGTGCCGGCAACGTCACGATCCGCGTGGAGGGCACGGCCGAGCACGGCATCGCCACGATTTGGGATGCGGACGTACTGATATGGGCGGCCTCGCAGATCGTGGAGGCGCAGGACGCGGGCCTGCGGCCGTCGCGGCTGATGCGCGCCACGCCCTACGAGATCCTGCGCTTCATCGGGCGCGGCAAGTCGCTGCGCGACTACCAGCGCCTCAAAGCCGCGCTGGATCGCCTGCAATCCACCACGGTGGCCACGTCCATCCGCGAGACGACCGGGCGGCGCCTGCATCGCTTCTCGTGGATCAACGAGTGGAAGGAGCTGGCCGACGCCAGCGGCACGCCGCTGGGCATCGAGCTGATCCTGCCGGACTGGTTCTATGCCGGCGTGCTCGATGCCGCCCTAGTGCTGACCATCGACCCAGCGTACTTCCGGCTGACCGGCGGCATCGAACGGTGGCTGTACCGCCTGGTGCGCAAGCACGGCGGGTGGCAGGAGCACGGCTGGCAGTTCGACTTCCGCTACCTGCACCAGAAATCCGGCAGCACCGCCAAGCCCTACGACTTCGCCTGCGACCTGCGCGCGCTCGCCGCGCGGCAGTCGCTCCCCGGCTACGTCTTGGGCATCGAGCGGATGCCGGACAGCGGTGCGGAACTGCTGACGTTCCGGCCCGTGCCGCCCACGGCACGGGGATAACTCCGGGACAACCTGTGAATGGTGTCGTGCTATCAGGCGTGCGGGGTATCGTGCTATCAGGCGTGGCACTATCGTGCTATCAGGCGTGCCAATCGACTGCAAACCCGCGCCAGCATTTGGTTTGCGCGTCCTCTAACTACCTAACTTCAAAATCTCTAACTTGTAGTAGAGCAGCGCCGTTTCGGTGGACAACTTCCGAAAGGCAAAAAGCGCCGCAGTCTCGAAGGCAAGAACAGCCCCAAAACCAACCCCGTTCGGCAGGGCAAGAACAGCCCGGTTCTCCAAACTGGAGGGCCGCGCCATGATCCTCGCGGTTCTCACGCTCGCCACGCACATCGCGGGTGAACTCGCGCTGCGCGGCCAGCACGTCATCCTGCTCGATGCCGACCCGCAGGGTTCATCGCTGGACTGGACGCAGCGCAGAAGCCAGCAGGGCTTGCCACGGCTGTTCAGCGCCGTAGGGCTGGCCCGCGAGACGCTGCACCAGGAAGCGCCGGAGCTGGCCCGACGCGCCGATCACGTCATCATCGACGGCCCGCCGCGCATCGCCGCCCTGGCGCGCTCCGCGCTGCTGGCGGCCGAGCGCGTGCTGATCCCGGTGCAGCCCAGCCCCTACGACGTGTGGGCCAGCGCCGAGATGGTGGCGCTGATCCGCGAGGCGCAGGTGTTCCGGCCTGCGCTGCGCGCAGCCTTCGTCATCAACCGGCGCATCAGCACCACCATCATCGGGCGCGAAGCGCGGCAGTCGCTGGCCGAGCAACCGCTGCCGGCGCTGCACGCCGAGGTGCGCCAGCGCATCGTCTTCGCCGACAGCGTGGCCGCCGGTCGGCTCGCACGCGAGACGGCACCCGACAGCGCCGCCGCACGCGAGATCGCCGTGCTCACCGATGAACTGCTGCGGTGGCCGACATGACAGCGAAGCGGCCACCGAACAGCAAACGCACGGCCAAGCGCGTCGGCATCGGCGCGCGTCCGCCTGCGAATCCGCACGCCGAGGCGTGGATTCGCCAGGGCGACGCCGATGCACTCAACAAGGGCGACCTCTACACGGCCCGCCTGACGCTCGACATCACGCCCGCCATGCGGGCGCGCATCAAGGTATCGGCATTCATGCGAGGCGTGACCGTGGCCGAACTCTTGCGCGCTCTGCTGGAACGGGAATTCCCCCCGGAGAGCACGCCATGAACGTATCCGCTTTACCTGCGGCGCACGCGCCCACGGCTACATCGCAGCCCGCGCTTTCGACACTCGCCGTACAGGCCGGCAACGTGCCGCTGACGCGCGTCTCGCTGGCCTACATCGAACCGCGCTTCAAGCTCTACCTGCGCTTCGGCGAACCGGCCCGCACGCTCCAGCTCGACCGCTGGCGGCGCTGCGCCGTGTTCCTGCCGAACGCGATGCTCTGCCGCATCCGCTGGCAGGCCAACGACTACGGCAGGATTCGCTGGCAGCTCATGGTGATGCAGGCCGCCACGCCGCTCGATGCGGTGCAGCGCATCCCCGGCGTGCAGCCGGGCGCGCGCCTGCTGCTGCACGCCGAAGGCGATGCCAACGTGCGCGCCGTGCTGAAACGCATCGACGGCATCGAGGCGCTGGGCATCGCACCCGCCGCCACGTCGCCCGCGTACTGGCACACGCTCGCCAACCGGCTCGCGGCGCGCTCGCCGCTGCCCGAATACACGGCGGAACGGCACGCCGCCTGGCTGGCTGGAAAGGTGTTGTCATGACCGTCCCGACCACCACGGCCAACGCGCTCGCCGTTCCGCCGCGTCCTCGCCCGCGCCTGCGCGCTCGCATAGTCGTGGCGACACTGGCCGCCATCGGCTTCGCTGCGCTCGCCTGGGCGGCTTTCGTGTCGCCGCTGCCGCGCCTGACCTACAACCCGTCCGACAGCGTGGCGGTCGGCTGGTATCGCATCGAACAGTTCGCCCCGCGCACCGCCTCGCTGCCAAGTCCGCTGTCCGTGGACAGCATCGTGTTGGTGCCGCTGCCCGCCAAGGCCGCCATGCTGGCTGCGCAGCGCGGCTACCTGCCGACGCGCGTGCCGTTGCTCAAACGTGTGGGCGCGGCCGCGCCACAACACGTCTGCATCGTCGCCGGTCAGGTTCACATCGACCGCGTGCCGGTGGCCGCCGCGCTGCTTGCCGACCGGCAGGGCCGGCCGCTGCCATCCTTGCAGCTTTGCCGCCGCCTCGAACCGGGCGAGCTGTTCCTGTTGAGCGCGACCAACCCGGCGTCGTTCGACAGCCGCTATTTCGGCCCGGTCAGCGCATCCGCCGTGATCGGCATCGCGCATCCGGTCTGGCTGGAGTCGCGCCCATGATGGCCGACTCGCTGCACGTTGCCGTGCATCTTGTCGTGCCATCGGGCGTGTCGTTCTACTGTTCGTCGCCGTGTCGTCGCGCGTGCAGTGCGGGTGCATTCGCAACGCACTTCGCGCTGCCTTCGGCGCAGCCGTCCAGTGTGCAGGCGTCTTGCCTCGAACGTGCCTGGCCTGCGGCCATCGGCGCGTTCGCCGGCGGGCTGGCTGCAAGCAGCGCAGCGCCACCGGGCCGCCGACGCCCGGAGCGACAGCGAGGGGCAAAGGCGGAAGGCAAGACAAAAGGACGCGGCACCGGGCCGCGTCGAAAGCCAGTCTGCACGTGGGGGTTGCGCGGCACGCAGCGGCTTCGCCGCCGTGCCGCTTGTGGCGCGAGGCCCGCGCCAATGCAGGCATGTCCGCGTGCTTCACACGACCGGACACGCCAGAGCTTGCAAGGAGCGCAGCCATGACCGACCGCCGCGACGACGATTTCCGGGTGCGCCCCAGCGCTCCGAAGAACCGGGGCAAGGGCCAGGGCCAGAGCTTCGTCTCCAAGGTGCTCAAGCAGGCGGGCAAGGCCAGCAGCGGCAAGTCCTCGTTGCGCCGTCCGGTATCGGCGCGTGGCACCGGCCAGCGGCCCGGCTCGCGCCTGGGGCGCGGGCACACGGCGGCGCGCTTCGCGGGGGCGAAGCTCACTCCCATGTCGCGGCGCGTGACCATCAAGACGCTGCTGGTCAACCAGCGCCAGGCCAGCCCGCAATCGCTCGCCAAGCACCTGCGCTACATCGAGCGCGATGGTGTGGGCCGCGATGGCGAACCGGGCCAAGCCTACGGGCCGCAGACCGATGCGGCTGACCTCGACGCCTTCAAGGAACGCTGCGCCGACGACCGGCACCATTTCCGCTTCATCGTCTCGCCCGAGGACGGGGCCGAACTGGACGACCTGCGTACCTACACCCGGCATCTGGTGAACCGCATGGAGGCCGATCTGGGCACGCGGCTGGATTGGGTTGCGGTGGATCACTGGAACACCGACAACCCGCACACCCACCTGATCGTGCGCGGGCGCGACGACACCGGCAAAGACCTCATCATTGCCGGCGACTACATCGTCCACGGCTTCCGCCACCGGGCCGCCGAGCTGGCGACCGAATGGCTGGGGCCGCGCACCGAACTGGAGATCCAGCAGACCTTGGGGCGCGAGGTGGAGCAAGAACGGTGGACGGGCCTCGACCGGACTCTGCAACGCGAGGCCGGCGATGACGGCCGAGTGCAGATCGAACGCTTCAATGAACCGAGGCTGCAACGCCAACGCCTGCTGCTGATCGGCCGCCTGCAACGCTTGCAGCGCCTGGGCCTGGCCGACGAGATGCAGCCCGGCACCTGGGCCATTCATGCCGATGCCGAGAAGACCTTGCGCGCCCTGGGCGAGCGTGGCGACATCATCCGCACCATGCAGCGCGCCATGAGCGGCCAGCCGCGCGAGCTGGCGGTGTTCGAGCCGGGCGACGACGGCCGCACCATCGTCGGCCGCGTCGCTGCCAAAGGGCTGGCCGACGAGCTGCACGACCGCGGCTATCTGGTCATCGACGGCGTGGACGGCAAGGCCCACTACGTCGCGTTGAACGCCCGCGACGAGCTGGCGAACTATCTCACCGGAGCCGTGGTGGAGGTACGCGGTTCCACCGAGGTGCGAGCGGCCGACAGGAACATCGCCACGCTGGCGAGCGATGGCCTGTACCGCACCGATCATCACCTGGCGATCGAGCAGGGCCGGGCCAAGCCCGGCCGCGACCCGCAGGAAGTCGTGGCGGCGCACGTCCGCCGGCTGGAAGCCCTGCGCCGGGCCGGCATCGTGGAGCGCGTGGCCGATGGGCTCTGGAAGGTGCCGGACGACCTGGCCGAGCGTGGCCGCCAGTACGACGCGCAACGGCTGGGCGGCGTGGCCGTGGAGCTGAAATCGCATCTGCCCATCGAACGGCAGGCCCGCGTGATCGGGGCCACCTGGCTGGATCAGCAATTGATCGGCGGCGGCAAGGGCCTGGGCGAGTTGGGCTTCGGCGGCGAAGCCCGACAGGCGCTGCAACAGCGCGCAGACTTCCTCGCCGAACAGGGGCTGGCCGAGCGGCGTGGGCAGCGCGTGATCCTGGCGCGCGACCTGCTAGCGACGCTGCGCAATCGGGAATTGGCGCAGACCGCGAAGGACATTGCTGCCGAAACCGGCCTGGAGCATCGGCCCGTCGCCGACGGTCACCGCGTGGCCGGCATCTACCGGCGTTCGGTCATGCTCGCCAGCGGTCGCTACGCGATGCTGGACGATGGCATGGGATTCAGTTTGGTACCGTGGCGGCCGGTAATTGAACAGCGGCTGGGGCAGCAGATCTCTGCGATGGTGCGCGGTAATGGGGTGTCTTGGGAAGTCGGACGGCAGCGTGGAATTTCGATTTAACAGGTCGGCTGTATAGCGACTAATACCGCTACAGGAGGAGCAACGAATCAGGGGCTGGGATGTCGTTGCTGGTTGCTGGAATTCGGTGCGTGCTGCTGCATCAGCTCAATGATCCAATCAATAAAAACTCGCAGCTTGGCACTGACATGGCGGTTCGGTGCAAATGCCAAGTACAGCGGCATTGGATTGAACCGCCATTGTTCAAATAGCGGAATCAAGGCGCCACAAGCCTGATGTGCTGCCGCCATATAAGTGGGCAGCGCAATCACTCCTAACCCCGCTAACCCCGCTTCGAGGTAGGCATTTCCATCATCCACTGCGAGCACATAGCTGCTCCTGATTTCAATACGCTCACTCTCACGATGCATTACCAAAGGATCAATCTTACCGGTACGTGAGGACAGAAATCCCACTATGCGATGGTTGGTGTTTTCCAACTCTTGCGGATTCGCGGGAGTGCCGAGGCGTTTCACATAACTCGGTGCGGCGTAGGCGGCGATTTGCAAATCGCCGACATGGCGTGCGATCAGGGATTGATCGTTGATTTCACCACCACGCAAGACGCAATCCACGTTGTCGCTGATCAGATCCACCGCTCGGTCGCTCACGCCCATGTCGAACTATCAGGGTAGCGCGCGTGGAAATCCGGTAGCGCCGGCACCAGGACGAGGCGGGCCAGCGGACTGGGCACATCCACACGGAGGCGCCCTCTGGGCGTGATCGTCGCACTGGACAAGCTGGTTTCGGCATCCTCCATGTCTGCCAAAAGGCGGACAACACGCTCGTAGTACGCCACGCCATCGGGAGTAACACCGAGCTTGCGGGTGGTGCGATGGAGCAACTTGACGCGCAGGCGTGCTTCCAACTGCTGGATGAGCTGCGTCACCGTGGTTTTGCTCATATGAAGTGTTTGGGCAGCCTTTGTGAAGCTACCCGCCTCCACCACACGAGCAAAGGCGCGCATCGCGTCGAAGCGATCCATTCTTCATCCTCTCTTTCCGCAGATTGTTTGTATTTTACAAACAATGATGAACAGAGTCGCCTGTTTATTCACCCGAGCCAGCACCTGTAAAGTGCCTTTTTTTCATTGGCCAGAGTTCGCTATTGCAAAGGCACAAACATGACAACACGCGAAGCAGTTTTCCCCCTCGATCGGCAGGCGCTTTATGAGCGCAACCGATATTCACCGGCCATCAAATCCAACGGATTCTTGTTTGTTTCGGGCCAGGTTGGCAGCCGTGAGGATGGTTCGCCTGAACCTGACCTCAAAGCGCAGATCAGGCTGGCATTCGATAACCTTAGTGCTGTTCTTATGGCGGCGGGCTGCACATTCAGTGACGTGGTTGACGTCACCCTCTTTGTCGTCGATCCGGAGTCCAACCTCGACGCTATCTGGAGTGTCCTTCCAGAATACTGGGGAGAAGCGCCTTATCCCACTTTGACTGGGATTGGCGTGACGTGGCTTTACGGATTCCAGTTCGAGATTAAGGTGATTGCCAAACTACCCTGACTCCCGCACCCGTAAGGCTTGCTGCCCAACTATGCATCAGCGCTTGTTGGTATCGTAGGTTTGACGCAATTGCTTTACACGCGGAAGGTTTTCTCTGATCCACAAGTTGATGCCTTCCAGCGCACGGAACATGCTTTTCCCCATATCCGTGATCTCATATTCCACACGCGGAGGTACTTCGGGAAAATAGTGGCGTTCTACCAAGCCATCTCGTTCCAGGTTTCTCAAGGTCAGCGTCAGCATGCGCTGTGTGATGCCTTCCACCTCGCGCTTGATCTCGGAAAACCGCAGGCGACGATCATCTGCGATGGCCAGACGCCAGATAACCTGTACGGTCCATTTATCACCGAGTCGCGTGCAGATTCCGTTGGAGGGAATCGGCTGGAATGATGAATCGTCTTCAAGACGTTCACTGAGGTAGTCCGGTCCTGCTTGGTCCAAGAGTTTCATTTTTGTGCCTGAGGTTAAAAAAAGTGCCGTCTTCCGTAATTCAGAGATAGAGGAAAGAATACGACATTCTCATTTTTTTCCGAGCTGAATCATGAACGAAGTACATCGCCCTATCTTGGTTTTCGGAGCCACCGGCCGGCAAGGCGGATCAGTGGCCAAGGCGCTGCTGAAGGTCCACTGGCCTGTTCGCGCTTTTGTGCAAGACCCGTTCGAACCTGCCTCAGTTGCGCTGCATGAGGCAGGCGCCGAGCTCGTGCAAGGATCATTGGAAGATGCCGACGTCATCGCGGCAGCCATGAAGGATGCGCACGGCGTTTTCAGTGTGATGCCAGCCAACCTGTCGGCAGAAGATGAAGTCCGTTATGGAACACGCGTCGCTGACCTTGCAGCAAAGAGCCACGTCGATCATTTCATCTACTCCTCGGGCGCAAGCGCTGGCGACGCACCGACAGGCGTCTCGCGCTTCGACGCTAAGCCGCGTATCGAAGCATACATCCGCGAACTGCCGCTGACGACCACCATCATCCGTCCCATGATCTTCATGGAGATGCTTGTTCGACCTGGCTTCGGCCTCGATGAAGGGCGGTTGGTCTCCCTGATCCACCGCGATCATTCGATCCAACTCACCGCCGTGCAGGACATCGGGAAAATCGTTGCCGCCATGTTCGCGGACAAGGCGCGGTTTGCCGGCAAGACGCTGAAGATCGCCAGTGATCGTGTGACGGGCCTTGAGCTGGAGGCTGTGTTCTCGGAAGCGGCAGGTAGGCCCATCAACTATTTCCGTTTCCCGGACGAGGTTCTGGCCTCCAACGCCGATCTGGCCCATATGGCGTCAAGCCTGCAAGATGGCCCTCTCTCAGAGGAAGTAGACCTCGATTTGATGCGGGAGATCAATCCTGAACTTGTCTCGTTGCGTGCATGGTTGATGGGAGTGGGACGAGAGAAGCTTGAAGAAGCGCTGTGCAGGAAGCAAGCATAGATAGGCTGCACCAGAAAGATAGGAGGATGCACATAGATGGAATTTCGCCACCTTCGCTGCTTCCTGGCCGTTGCTGAAGAGCTCCACTTCGCCCGCGCCGCCGAGCGATTGCATATCGAGCAATCTCCGCTGTCGCGTGCGATCAAGGAATTGGAAGAGGAGCTGGGCGTGCTGCTGTTTGCTCGCACCACACGCAGCACTAGACTGACCCGTGCGGGCAAACGGTTCCTGGATCATGTGCCGCGTGTCTTCGCAGCCTTGCAACAGGCGCGTGACAGTGTGAAGGCGGTAGCCAATGGTTTCGATGGACAATTGCGTGTCGCCTTGTCGGACGGGATCACGCCGTCGCGCTTGCCGGCCCTGCTAGCGCTGTGCCGGCAGGAGGAACCTGAAGTCGAAATCCGCCTGACCGAAGTGCCGCTTTCGCAGCAGATCAAGGGCCTGCATGACGATCTATACGATGTAGGATTTTCCCGCTCCAATGAAGGCGACGATGGCATCGTTGTCTCGCCTGTCTGGAATGATCCGCTGATGGTCGCTGTACCGGAGCGTCACCCCTTGCTGGTCCATAAGCGCATCCCATTGGAAGAATTGCTGCGCTATCCCTTGGTGTTGGCCGATCCGCAGTCATGCGAGGGCCATGCGCGGCAGGTGGATAGCGTTCTGCGCGGTGTGGACATGGAACCGATGGTGGTAGAGCGCGTATCG
Organism: Pseudorhodoferax aquiterrae; assembly: GCF_014652235.1. Classification (GTDB taxonomy): domain Bacteria; phylum Pseudomonadota; class Gammaproteobacteria; order Burkholderiales; family Burkholderiaceae_C; genus Pseudorhodoferax; species Pseudorhodoferax aquiterrae. Next base: position 65,315 of record NZ_BMYK01000013.1, on the reverse strand, counting down.
AGTTGCGACTTAATGATGGCGCTGGTATCGGCCGGCTTCGCGCTGGGACTTACTGGTGCCGCGCTCATCACCGCAAGCCGAGAGCAGGGTGTCGTCGTGAGACCATTAGCTGGTCGTTCGCCAATGCTAACGACCTACCTGCTGCGCTTGGATGCACAGCCCTCAGAGACGCTGGCTCGCTTCATCGAGCGTGTGCAGGCCATCGAGTCATCCGAAATCATCAGACCAACGCCAGGAAATATGTCTGATCCTGATGAGGAATCAGAACTATGAAGAAGGCGATGCAACTCTTGCCAACCATGGCGCTGACCGTGATGTGGCCGCCCGCACAGGCATCCATCGTCGTGGCGATCTATCCGGTAGAAATCGAAGCCTCCAGTAGCAAGCGCAACGACACCATTGCCGCTATTGACCAAGCTGCTGTCATGGCGGTGACGCCGTGAATGGATCAGGGTTGCCAGAGATCGCTATCGCATTAATCAGCTACCTGTTGCTGCTTCTGCTGATCGCATTGTTACTCGTGCTGATGCCGGACGAACAGTCCGCTTGGCGTGGCATCGTGGGGATGGCTGCCAATGGTGTTGCTGGCATGCTCGCCTTATTGGCTGCATATGCACTGCGCATTCGAGACTTTCAGGCCTTCGGGTTCAAAGCCGCGAGGTCGCGTTGGCTAGCCATAGGTGTTGTGCTTGGTATTGCCGCATTCGGGTTGAGCGTTCTGGCAGAGCACGTGTACTTCCTGTTCGTCACCGAGCAGAACACGCAGGGCGACTTCCAAGCTGCGGCACGGGATGGCCCGATGATGCTCCTCACCTTAATCCTCATGGGGGGCATACTAACGCCGCTGGGTGAGGAAGCCTTATTCCGTGGCGTTATCGCCAATGCACTGAACCGATACGGCGCATGGGCCGGAGTGGTGGGCAGTGCAATGATCTTTGCAGTCGTCCATGGATTTAGCGTTGTCCTGCTAAATGCCTTTATCGTTGGCCTCTTAACCGGGTTCTTGTTTCGCAGGACTCAATCCATCTGGCCTGGGTTCGTTGTACATGCCATCTTCAATGGTATTTGGTTGTTGATCTACAGTTTCTGATAATGCTTGGATAAAAATCGTATTAGGCAGCAAGAATGCGGAGAAAAGAATGAATCAAGAGGAAGTTAAGGCGCTATTCGATCAACAGGCCGCCAGCTACGAGATGCAGTGGGCCAAAACGGCAGCGATCAAAGATTGCTTGTACCTCCTTCTTGAGTCGTTGTTTGCCGAGTTGCCTGCTGACGCACGAATTCTCTGTGTCGGAGTGGGAACAGGAGCGGAGTTGGCCCACCTTGCTCGGAAGAATCCTGCATGGCGGTTTACTGCAGTAGAGCCTTCCGGCCCTATGCTTGATGGTTGCCGACAACGGGCAGAGGAGGACGGGTTTACGTCTCGTTGTTATTTCCACGAAGGTTATCTTGATTCGCTCCCTGCCATTGGGCTTCATGACGCGGCCACTTGCTTTCTGGTGTCTCAATTCATTCTCGACCAGCAAGCGCGATCAGGATTCTTTCGGGAAATATCTAGCAAACTCAAGCCGGGAGGAATTCTTGCTAGTTCTGATTTGGCTTCGGATGTGGCATCGCCAGAATATGAAGTATTGCTTCGCGCCTGGATGAGCATGATGGCATCGTCAGATATTTCACCTGAGGGGATAGACCGCATGCGCAAAGCGTATGCCAATGATGTTGGCGTTCTTCCGCCAATTAAGATTGCATCAATAATTGAGGCTGGAGGTTTCGAACCTTCCGTGCAGTTTTTTCAGGCCGGATTGATTCATGCATGGCTGTCAAAACGTGCCCTGAGCAATGTCGCCTAACAATTCAAGCGTTCGCTCGCTACTGATCAAACGCATCGACGACAGAGATGAACCATTATGAAAGCAGCAGTTTATGACGCGGCGGGAGCTCCCGGCGTCTTGAGGTATGCCGATATTCCCACCCCAACGGTCGGACCTAACGACGTACTGATTTCCGTTGAGGCGATCTCAATTGAAGGTGGCGACCTGATCAACCGCCGCTCGACTCCGCCACCTCAGTCTTCCTGGGTTGTCGGATACGCGGCGGCGGGCACAGTGGTGGCGACTGGATCGAATGTCACAAGCCGCAGAGTAGGGGATCGGGTCACGGCATTTGACATGCAGGGCTCGCATGCTGCGCTCTGGGCTGTGCCAGCGGGGCGTACATGGCGCATACCCGATGGAGTGGATGCAACGGATGCGGCGGTATTGCCGATCTCGTTCGGGACGGCGCATCACTGCCTTTTCGCGCGCGGCGGACTCGCACGCGGAGAAACTGTCCTCATCCAGGCGGCAGCCGGCGGCGTGGGCCTTGCCGCCGTCCAACTTGCCGCGCAAGCCGGTGCCACGGTTATCGCCGTGGCCAGTGGAACGCAGCGAAGCAGCCGGCTGATTGAACTCGGCGCCAGCCATGTCGTGGATCGTACTGCCCATGACGTCGTAGACGCCGTCCGGCAGATCACCCATGGCGTTGGCATCAACCTCGTCGTCGATCCGGTGGGAACAACGCTGCAGGATTCTCTTGCTGCGCTGGCTCCCGAGGGACATCTTGTTTTCGTCGGCAATGCTGGTGGTGGCAACTTGGCTGTCGATCTGTGGCCAGCCATGCAGGCCAACCAGACGCTCTCGGGCGTGTTCATGGGGCCGCTTTTTGAGAGACTTGCTGTCCGTTCAACCGTGGACGAGCTTTTGCAGGCTGTTGCCGACGGACGTATACGCACCGTCATTGACCGAACATTCCCCTTGGCGGAGGCCGCTGCGGCCCATGCCTATGCGGAAACGGCCAAGCCGCTGGGCCGCATTGTCATGAGACCGTGAAACCTGTTCGCAGCATGTTGCCATGCATGCGAAGGACTGCTGCTCATCGAAAACTGGAATGCTGTTGACGTGGGCTGCGTTTCGTCAGCCGAGGTCCGAATGTTGGTATCCAAATCAATCGTCTGTTGCCCGCTCGTCCGGCTGAAACGCCGGCTCAGTTCATCGAACGGGTGCAGGCCATTGGCTCGCCCGAAGCTGACAAGCCGATGCCGTACGACGATCCCGAATCCCTGGAGAAGCCTGAATCATGAAGACGGCCTTTGCGTTCGCGCTGGTTGTGGTGCTGACAGGATGCGGCCCGAAGGATGGGGCAGAGAATAAAGACGTGCAGAGTGTTGAAGAACTGGCATCCGATCCCGTACGCCTGAAAGAGCTGCGCCAGCAGTGCAGGACTGATCGTGCCACGTTGGGCGACGTGTTGTGCAACCGGGTGGCCGAAGCCACCCGTAAGCGGTTTTATGGCGACGGCGATACGCCCTACACGCCGCTGAAGGAGCCGCCCAAGTTCTGATTGCAGACAATTCGACACAAAACTTCTGTTTTTCCGCTCAACACGCCGCAATGCGCCTTTGCTTGCGGCGTTTTTCTTTGGTTCGACACCGCGCGAACTCTGTCTTGTTGCTCGACCTTTCTGCTGAAAGCGGTCTTTGACCGGCACTGACCCGGCACCGAACCTGACGCCTGCGGCACGTCCTTGTGCCGCTCTTTCCATGAGGAAAAAGCGCAGTAGAAATCGGAGGCCAGGTCATGCAAGGGACGAACGTGCTGTTCGGTCAGATCGCCGTGGTATTCGGCATCGTGATCGCCGGAGTGTGGGGCGGCACACAATGGACAGCAGCGGCCCTTGGCTATCAAGTACGCCTTGGCTCGCCCTGGTTCGATTTTCTTGGCACGTCGATCTACCACCCGTGGAAGCTGTTTGAGTGGTGGTTCTTCTTCGGCGCGTATGCGCCGGAGGTGTTCGACACCGGCGGCGCCATTGCCGGCGCCAGCGGCATGGTCGCCGTGGGCGTTGCCATCGCCATGTCGGTATGGCGCTCGCGCCAAGCGCGCCTGGTCACGACCTACGGCTCTGCGCGCTGGGCCAACGCGCAGGACATTCGCAGGTCTGGCCTCACGCAGCCTGCCGGCGTGTTCCTGGGCCAGCACGATCGCCAGTACCTGCGGCATGAAGGCCCGGAACACGTCCTGACCTTCGCGCCCACGCGCTCGGGTAAGGGCGTGGGCCTGGTAGTGCCCACCCTGTTGAGCTGGCCCGCGTCGGCCGTCATCCACGACATCAAGGGCGAGAACTGGCAGATCACCGCCGGCTGGCGCTCGCGATTCTCGCATTGCCTGCTGTTCAACCCGACCGATGCGAAGTCGGCGGCCTACAACCCGCTGCTGGAGGTGCGGCGCGGCGCGCATGAGGTGCGCGACGTTCAGAACATCGCCGACATTTTGGTCGATCCCGAAGGCGCGCTGGAGAAGCGCAACCATTGGGAAAAGACCTCGCATGCGCTGCTGGTCGGCGCCATTCTGCATGTGCTCTACGCGGGTGAGGACAAGACGCTGCGCGGCGTCGCCAACTTCCTGTCCGACCCGGCCAGCCCCTTCGAGCTGACCTTGCACCGGATGATGACTACGCCCCACCTCGTGAACGTGGGAGGTGGTGGCCCGCATCCCGTCGTCGCTTCGGCGGCGCGCGAAGTGCTCAACAAGTCGGACAACGAACGCTCGGGCGTGCTCTCCACGGCCATGTCGTTCCTAGGGTTGTACCGCGATCCCACCGTTGCCGAAGTCACCTCGCGCTGCGACTGGCGCATCGCCGACCTGATCGCGGCCGAGCATCCGGTGTCGCTGTACTTGGTGGTGCCGCCTTCGGATATTTCGCGGACGAAGCCGCTCATTCGCCTGATCCTCAACCAGATCGGGCGGCGCCTCACCGAATCGCTCGATGGCTCCGACGGCATCGCGCGCCGCCACAAGCTGCTGCTGATGCTCGATGAGTTCCCGGCGCTGGGGCGCCTGGACTTCTTCGAGACGGCGCTGGCCTTCATGGCGGGGTACGGCATCCGCAGCTTCCTCATCGCCCAAAGCCTGAACCAGATTGACAAGGCATACGGGCAGAACCATTCCATCCTCGACAACTGCCACGTCCGCGTGACGTTTGCGACGAACGACGAACGCACGGCCAAGCGTATTTCCGAGACGCTCGGCACCGCGACCGAGCTGCGCGCGCAGCGCAACTATGCCGGCCACAGGCTCGCCCCGTGGCTGGGGCACCTCATGGTGTCGCGTCAGGAGACGGCTCGCCCGCTGCTGACGCCGGGCGAGGTGATGCAGCTTCCGCCCGACGAAGCCGTGGTGATGGTGTCCAGCGTGGCGCCGATCAAGGCGAAGAAGCTGCGCTACTACGCGGACAGCAATTTCAAGCGCCGCGTATTGCCACCGCCTGCACTGGCGGACGGGCAGTACGCAGATGCGCCGCCATCGCGGCCTGACGACTGGAGCGGCCTGGCAATTCCCGCCGTGCCCGTCGCGCCTGCGGCCGATACCGCCAGGGGCTTCGCTGCCTCCGCCGACGACGGAGGCCAGCGCCGTCAGCCCGAACTCTCCGAAACCGTCGCCTATGCCCCCGAGCTGGCCGCGCCTGCGGCCGACCTCGCGCTGCTCGACGACGACGACCTGCCGCTTCCTCTCCCGCGCCAGTTCGATCCGGCCATGCAGCGCACGGCCCGGCTGGCTTCCCTCGACCCCAACGACGGAATCGAGCTATGAGCCACTACCGCCTGAACCTCTTTATCCAGCCCGAGCACGCCAAGCGGCTCGATGAACTGGCCGCCAAGAAAGGCGTCTCCAAGTCCAGCATCGTCGCCGCTGCCTTGGCGTCCTGGCTGTCGCCGGACGCAGCCGACCAGCGCGAGGCGGCTATCGCTAAGCGCCTGGATCGCCTGTCGCGCCAGGTCGAGCGGCTGGAACGCGACCAGAACATCGCCATCGAGACGCTGGCCCTGTTCATTCGCTACTACCTGACCGTGAGCACGCCTGTTCCCGAGGCGCACCAAGACGCCGCTCGCGCCCAGGGCAAGGCGCGCTTCGAGCAGTTCGTTGAGCAGTTGGGCCGCCACCTGCTGCGCGGGCGCAGCCTGGTGCGCGACGTGGTGGAAGAACTGCACCCCGACCCGATGCGAATGGAGGACGCGGCGGCAGCCGCGCAAGCGCAGGAGCGTGCGTCATGAGCGCCCCCCTTCCCATTGGAGGGCAGTCCATGAGCGCCACGTCGCTCGATCGCCGCATCCAGATGCTGCGCACGGCGATGGGGCCGCTGATCGCCGCCGCGCTCGAAGACCCGGACGTGGTGGAAATCATGCTCAACCCCGATCGCACCCTTTGGGTGGATCGGCTGTCGTCGGGCCGCGCGCCGATGGGCGTGGAGCTGTCCGAAGCGGACGGCGAGCGAATCATCCGCCTCGTGGCCGCCCACGTCGGCGCGGAGGTACATCGCGGCCAACCGCTGCTGTCGGCAGAGTTGCCCGAGACGGGAGAACGCTTCGAGGGCATCTTGCCGCCGGCTGCGCCGGGGCCGGCCTTCGCATTGCGCAAGCGGGCTACCGGCGTAATCCCGCTGGCGCGGTACGTCATCGACGGAATGATGACCAGCGCCCAGGCGGGCTTTCTCGTTCGCGCCGTGCGCGAGCGGCAGAACGTCTTGATCGCCGGCGCCACCAGCAGCGGCAAGACCACGCTCGCCAATGCCTTGCTCGCGGAAATCGCCGCCACCGGCGACCGCGTGCTGGTGCTCGAAGACACGGTGGAGCTGCAATGCGCCGCCCGCGACCACGTTCCGCTGCGCACGCGCGCAGGCGTGGTGTCCATGACCGAGCTGGTGCGCTCGTCCATGCGCCTGCGCCCGGATCGCGTCGTCGTGGGCGAGGTGCGCGGCGCCGAGGCGCTGGATCTCATCAAGGTGTGGGGCACGGGCCACCCCGGCGGCATCGCCACGATCCATGCCGGCTCCGCGCTCGGCGCGCTGCTGCGCCTGGAGCAACTGATTCTCGAAGTGGCGGTGAATCCGCCCCGTGCGCTGATCGCCGAGGCGGTCGACGTGGTGATCCACATCGGTGGGCGCGGGCGCAAACGCCGCATCGAGAGCATCGTCCGTGTCGTCGGCTTCGACGGTGTGGGCTACCGATTGGCCGATTGGGGGGCGGACGCGCTGGACACGCCGTTTCCCGAGTTGTCGCCAAACCCCGATGCCGCACCAGCTGCGGCGACTTCCCCATCCCCTGACTCACTTGGAGAACTGCCATGACGCAGACGACCGTTCCTGCTTTCCGTGTTTCCGTAAATCCGCTTTCGCACCCGTCCAACCTGGCGCGGTTGCGCAGCCTGGCCCGCCCTGCGGGGCAAGGGCTGCTGCTGGCCGCGCTGCTGCTGTTCCTGGCCGGAACCGCACAGGCCGCCGGTTCCTCGATGCCGTGGGAAGGCCCGCTGCAATCCATCCTCGAATCCATCCAGGGGCCGGTGGCGCGCATCGTCGCGGTCATCATCATCATCGCCACCGGCCTCGCGCTCGCCTTCGGCGACACGTCGGGCGGATTCCGCAAGCTGATCCAGATCGTGTTCGGTCTGACCATCGCATTCGCGGCTTCGAGCTTCTTCCTGTCGTTCTTCAGCTTCTCCGGCGGGGCCGTCGTATGAGTGCCCCGGACACCTTCGCGGTCGGCTTCGAGGTGCCGCTGCATCGGTCGCTCACGGAGCCGATCCTGCTGGGCGGTGCGCCGCGCACCGTGGCGATTGCCAACGGCACGCTGGCTGCCGCTGTCGGGCTGGGCCTGCAACTGTGGATTCCGGGCGTGGCGCTCTGGATCGTCGGCCATTCGCTGGCGGTGTGGGGCGCGCGAGTCGATCCGCAGTTCATGGCCGTGTTCGCCCGGCACATCAAGCACCGCCCGCTGCTGGACGTGTGAGGGGACGCCGCCATGCTGAACCTCGCCGAATACCGCCAGCGCCCGGCGCTGCTCGCCGACTGGCTGCCCTGGGCCGGGTTGGTCGCGCCGGGCATCGTCTTGAACAAGGACGGCAGTTTCCATCGCACGGCCCGGTTTCGCGGGCCAGACCTCGACAGCGCGACGCAAGGCGAGCTGATCGCCACGTCGGCGCGATTGAACAACGCACTGCGCCGCATGGGTTCGGGCTGGGCGCTGTTCATCGAAGCCGAGCGCCGGCTTGCCGCCGACTATCCGCACTCGGAGTTCCCCGAGCCGCTGTCGTGGCTCGTGGAGGAAGAACGCCGGGCCACGTTCGAGGAATCGGGCAGCCACTTCGAGAACGGCTATCACCTGACGCTGGTGTACCTGCCGCCCGAAGAATCCCGCGCTCGTGCAGCCAAGATGCTCTACGAGAACACGCCGACGAATGGCGTGGACTGGCGCGAGCGGCTGCAAGCCTTCGTCGCGGAAACCGATCGCGTCTTCGACCTTCTCGATGCCGTGATGCCAGAAATTGCCTGGCTCGATGACAGCCAGACGCTGACCTACCTGCACGCCACTATCTCGACGCGGCGCTACCGCATCGGCGTGCCCGAAGTGCCGTTCCACATCGACGCGCTGCTGACCGACTCCGCGCTGGTCGGTGGCCTGGCGCCCATGCTGGGCGACCAGCACCTGCGCGTGGTGTCGGTGCGGGGCTTTCCGACCTCGACCTGGCCGGGGATTCTGGACGACCTCAACCGCCTCGGCTTTGCCTACCGCTGGAGCACGCGCTTTCTCTGCCTGGACAAAGCCGAGGCGGAACGGGAGTTGGGACGCCTGCGCCGCCAGTGGTTCGCCAAGCGCAAGAACGTCATCGCGCTGCTGCGCGAAACGATCTTCCAGCAGGAAAGCCCGCTGGTGGATACCGACGCGAACAACAAGGCGGCTGACGCCGACGCCGCCTTGCAGGAGTTGGGCAGCGACCAAGTTGCCTTCGGCTACCTGACGGCGACCGTCACCGTCATGGACACGGACGCTGCCGTGGCGGACGAGAAGCTGCGCATGGTGGAGCGTGTCATCCAGGGCCGGGGCTTCGTGACCATCCCGGAAACGCTCAACGCCGTGGATGCGTGGCTGTCGTCCATTCCGGGGAACGCCTACGCCAACGTGCGTCAGCCCATTGTCTCGACACTGAACCTGGCGCACATGATGCCGGTTTCGGCGGTATGGGCCGGGCCGGATAAGAACGAGCATCTGGACGGCCCGCCGCTGATCGTCACACGCACCGATGGCGCCACGCCGTTCCGGCTGGTGACGCACATCGGCGACGTGGGCCACACGCTGGTCGCGGGGCCGACCGGCATGGGCAAGTCGGTCTTGCTCGCCACGCTGGCGATGCAGTTCCGCCGCTATCGCGGCTCGCGCATCTTCGCGTTCGACATGGGCCGCTCGATGCGCGCCACGGTTCTCGGGCTGGGCGGCGAGCACTACGACCTCGGGACGGATGGCGACATTGCCTTCCAGCCCTTGGCACGCATAGACCGGGAGGGCTACCGCACCTGGGCGGCCGAATGGATCGAAGGCCGCTTGCTGCATGAGGGCGTGGCGGTCGGCCCCGACGAGAAAGCGGCTATCTGGTCGGCGCTGGGAAGCCTCGCCGGTGCGCCATTGGAGCAGCGCACGATGACGGGGCTTTCCGTGCTGCTGCAATCGAACACGCTGCGGCAGGCGCTGTCGCCCTATGTGCTCGGCGGTGCCCACGGCAAGCTGCTGGACGCCGACCATGACCGGCTCGGCATGGCCGACGTGCAGTGCTTCGAGATGGAGGAGCTGATGCACAGCAAGGCCGCCGTCATGGCCGTGCTGCATTACCTCTTTGCGCGCTTCGATGAACGATTTGACGGTGCGCCCACGCTGCTGATCCTCGATGAAGCGTGGCTGTTCCTCGATGACCCGGTGTTTGCCGCGCGTATCCGGCAATGGCTCAAGACGCTCAGGAAAAAGAACGTCAGCGTCATCTTCTCCACGCAGAGCCTCGCCGACGTCAAGGAATCGAGCATCGCGCCCGCGATCATCGAGAGCTGCGCGAGCCGCATTTTCCTCGCCAACCCGCAGGCGACCGAGCCGCAGATTCGCACGATCTACGAGGGCTTCGGCCTCAACAGGCGACAGATCGAGATCGTCGCGACCGCGCAGCCCAAGCGCGATTACTACTACCAATCCCGCCTCGGCAACCGTCTGTTCGACCTCGACCTGGGACCGGCGACGCTGGCCTTCGCCGGCGCTTCCACACCGCAAGACCAGCGCGACATGGATCGCGTGCTGCTGGATGCCGGCGTACCCGGCTTCGCGGGCGCCTGGCTGCGCCATCGCGGCCTCGATTGGGCGGCCGCCCTGCTGCTCTCGTTCCCCGGCCTTGCGCCGGATTCCCTCCGTACCACCCACCCCTCACAGGAGAGCCTGTCATGAAGAAGCGCCTTATCGCCGCCGCCGTCGCGGCCATGCTTTGCACCGCCACCGCCCATGCGCAATGGGTCGTGGTCGATCCCACGAACCTCGTGCAGAACACGCTGACCGCGATCCGCACGCTGGACCAGATCAACAACCAGATCCAGCAGCTCCAGAACGAAGCGCAGATGCTGATGAACCAGGCGCGCAACCTCGCCAGCCTGCCGTCCAGCGTGGTGAACCAGTTGCGCGCCAATCTGGCGACGACCGAGCGGTTGATCGCCCAGGCCCGAGGCTTGGCCTACGGCGTGACGAACCTCGATCAGGAGTTCGCGCGGCTGTATCCCGAGCAGTACGCCGCCACGATCAGCGGCGACCAGATGTACCGCGACGCGCAGGAGCGTTGGCGGAACACGCTCAACGGCTTGCAGACCACGATGCAGATGCAGGCCCAGGTGTCGCAGAACCTGGGCGAAGACGAAAGCGTGCTGGCCGACCTCGTGGGCAAGAGCCAGTCGGCCGAAGGCGCGCTGCAAGCCATGCAGGCCATGAACCAGTTGCTGGCCTTGCAGGCCAAGCAGTCGATCCAGTCGCAGCGGCTCCAGATCACGCAAGACCGGGCGACTGCGCTGGAACTGGCACGGCAGGCGGCGGCCACGGAGCGCGCCCGCGAGGTGCGGCGGCGCTTCCTCGGGGAAGGCACGCCGTACACGCCGCAGTCCGTCAACTTCTACCGCGACTGACGGGGGCCGACATGCGATGCGTCCTCGCCCTGTCTGTTCCGGTGCTGGTGCTGCTGGCCGCCTGCGGCGAGCAGCCGGCCGACCACCTTGCCGATGCCCTGGCCGCCGATCCCGTGCGGCTCAAGGCATTGCGCGCGCAATGCGCGGCCCATCCACAACAGGTCATGCAGGCCACGGGCGAGGACACCTGCCGCGCCGCCGCTGAAGCCTTCCGGCGGCGCTCCTTTTCCGGCGAGGCGGGGCTGGATGAATACCAGACGCTGGCCGACCTGCCGCCGATCCCGCCGAGCTTCGATGAGTCGGCCGATGGCGTAGCGCCGGCACCGCCGACCGAACCGGAGGGCACGCCATGAATGACGTGACCATCATCGACCAGTTCCTCAACACCTTCTCCGCTTACATCGACTCGGGTTTCGGGCTGCTGCGGGGCGAAGTGGCCTTCCTCACCGCCACGCTGATCGTCATCGACATGACGATCGCCGGGCTGTATTGGGCCATGAGCCACGCCACCGGCCAGGGCGAGGACGTGATCGCCAAGCTGCTGCGTAAGGTGCTCTACGTCGGTGCCTTCGCCTACATCCTCAACAACTTCAACTGGCTGGCCAGCATCGTGTTCCGTTCGTTCGCGGGGCTGGGCATCACCGCCACCGGCTCGGCCATCACGATGGAGAACTTCTTGCAGCCGGGCCGGCTCGCCAAGACCGGCATCGACGCCGGGGCGCCGATTCTGGAGCAGATCGGCGAGATGGCCGGCTTCCCCGAAGTGTTCGTGAACCTCGACCCCATCGTGGTGATGTTCCTCGCGTGGCTGGTTGTGGTGCTGTGCTTCTTCGTGCTGGCGATCCAGCTTTTTATCACGCTGATCGAGTTCAAGCTGACCACGCTCGCGGGGTTCGTACTGGTGCCGTTCGCGCTGTGGAACAAGACCAGCTTTCTCGCCGAGAAGGTGCTGGGCAATGTCGTGGCCGCCGGCATCAAGGTGCTGGTGCTGGCCGTGATCGTCGGCATCGGCTCGGGCCTGTCTCGCAGTTCCAAGTCCATCCTGCCGAGCCGAATATCGACCACGCGCTGGTCATCATGCTGGCCTCGCTAACCTTGCTGGCGCTCGGAATCTTCGGCCCTGGCATCGCCACGGGCCTCGTGTCCGGTGCGCCCCAGCTCGGCGCGGGCGCGATGGCTGGTGCCGCTGTCGGCGCAGCCGGAACGGCGGTGGCTGTGGGTGCGGCGGCTACTGGCGTGGGTGGTGCGGTGGCCGCTGGTGCCCGAATGGCCCCGGCCGCCGCCAAGCTGGCCGGCAGCGGCGCGCGTGCCGCCACGTCGGCGGCTGGCAGCACGAAGTCGGCGTTCCAAGCGGGTTCCGCCGCAGCAGGCGGCGGTGCCAAGGGTGCGATGGCCGGCTTGGGCAACGTCGCCAAGACCGGCGCGCAGTCCGCCGTACGCGCTGCTGCATCCCGCGCTTCTGCTGCCGGGCAGCGCATGGCCGCGCCGTTCCGCGCCGGCTGGCATGGCGACGCTGGCGCGTCAGCCGGCCAGGCCGCCACCAGCGAAACGCCGGCGCGCGCTGCCGCTACACAGACGCCCGAGCAGCCTGCTTGGGCCAAGCGGCTGCAACGCCGCCAGCAACTCACCCATGCCGCGACCACCACCGCCCACACGCTGCGCGGTGGCGATGGAGGCAGCTCCGGCCAAGGGCCGAGCCTGCGCGATTCGGACTCTTAAGGAGAACTGACCATGCGATTCAAGAAGCCGCAGGTGCGCTACGCCGACACGCCGCAGCCTGCCACGCCGTACCAAGCTGCCGGTCAGGTATGGGACGACCGTATCGGCTCGCCGCGCGTGCAGGCGAAGAACTGGCGGCTGATGGCGTTCGGGTGCCTGACGCTCGCGCTGCTGATGGCAGGCGGCCTGATGTGGCGCTCGGCGCAGTCCATCGTGACGCCCTACGTCGTGGAGGTGGACAACGCGGGCCAGGTGCGCGCCGTCGGCGAAGCGGCCACGCCGTACCGACCCAGCGATGCACAGACGGCGCACCACATCGCGCGCTTCGTGACGCTGGTGCGCTCGCTGTCCATCGACCCCATCGTCGTCCGCCAAAACTGGCTGGACGCCTACGACTACACGACCGACAAGGGCGCGGCCGTGCTCAACGACTACGCGCGGGTCAACGACCCGTTCGCGCGCATCGGCAAGGAGTCGGTAACGGTGCAGATCACCAGCGTCGTGCGCGCCAGCGACACGTCTTTCAACGTGCGCTGGACGGAACGCCGCTACGTCAACGGCGCCGCGGCCGGACTGGAGCGGTGGACGGCTGTCGTGTCCATCGTGCTCCAGCCGCCGCGCACCGAAGAACGCCTGCGCAAGAACCCCCTGGGCATCTACGTCAACGGCTTGTCTTGGAGCCGCGAGTTGGATTCTTCCGAAGGAGCCAGACCATGAATGCACTTTTCCGTAAATCCGCCTTGCCGGTGATCCTGCTTGCATCGACTGTTCTGTTCACGGGCTGCGCCACGCAAGGCAAGCCACCGCCAACCATCTTGCTCGATGAGCCGGTGCAGGCCCAGCCGCTGCCAGAGCCGCCCGCGCCGGTGGAGGTGGTGGTCGTGCCCGAGGTGCTGCCGATGCCGGCGCAGTTGAAGCCGTTGCCCGAAGCCGAGGACGCCAAGCCTGTCCCGGAGCCGGCAGACGAGAGGGTGCGCGTTTCGCGCGCCAATGCCGAGGCCCGCGTCGCGCCCACGCGCGAGGGCTACGTCAACGCGATTCAGGTGTGGCCCTTCACTGATGGCGCGCTGTATCAGGTCTATGCGGCCGTGGGCCGCGTGACCGTGGTTTCGCTCCAGCCGGGCGAGGAACTGGTGACGGTGGCCGCCGGCGATACCGTGCGCTGGATCGTGGGCGACACGTCCAGCGGCAACGGCGCCGACTTGCGCGTGAACGTGCTGGTCAAGCCGATTCGCTCGGGCCTCAAGACCAATCTCGTCATCACCACAAGCCGCAGGACGTACCTGCTGGAGCTGGCTTCGACGGAAAAGACGTGGATGGCATCGGTGTCCTGGGAGTACCCGCGCGACCGGATGCTGGCGCTACAGCGCCAGGCGCAGGCGGCCAGCGCCGCCGCGCCGGTCGATACCGGGCTGGCGCTGGAGAACCTGCGCTTCCGCTACGCGATCAGCGGCAGTAATTCGTCGTGGAAGCCGTTGCGCGCCTTCGACGACGGGCAGAAGGTCTATATCCAGTTCCCCGCCGGCATCGCGCAAGGCGAGCTGCCGCCGCTGTTCGTGATCGGGCCGGAAGGCGACGGGCAACTGGTCAATTGCCGTTTCCGCTCGCCGTACTACATCGTGGATCGGCTGTTCGGTGCCGCCGAACTGCGCCTGGGCGGTGACAAGGGCGACGTGGTGCGGATCGAGCGCACAGATGGCGTGGCACGGAGGAACTGACAATGAGCCAGGATGACACCCCCGACCTCGCCACGCCGCAGGCGGGCAAGGTCGCGCCCGAGGCGGTGGTGCTTCGCGCCCAGCCGCGAGCTGTGACCCGGTTGAACCGGCGCACGCTGGCCGTCCTCGTCGGCGGCCTGTCGGTCGCCGTGCTCGGGGCCACGATCTGGTCGCTGCAACCGCAGCGGCGTGGTGCGGGCGAGCAGACCGAGCTTTACAACGTCGATCGCGTCTCGAAGTCCGAAAGGCTGGACGGCCTGCCGGCCGACTACTCCAAGCTGCCGCCGAAGATGCCCGAGCTGGGACCGCCGCTGCCGGGCGACCTTGGCCCGGCCATCGTGAATTCGCAGCAGCCGGCCGTGGCCGCTTACGCGGCCCCCGGCCACGATCCGAACGATGCCTTGCGCAAGGAAGCGGAAGCCGCAGCGGCTTCGTCGGTGTTCTTCCGCTCGGGCGGCCAGGGCCAGGCCGCCGCCACGGCCACGACGGCGCAGACGGCGCCGGGTGTGCCTGGCGCTGCCAACACGCTCGCGGCCTTCGATCCACTCGCGGCTGGGCCGGCCTCGGTGGCGGCCCAGCTTGCCGCCCCAGCCACTGCGCAGATCCGGCAAGACCAGAACGAGGCGTTCCTGCAAAGCGGTTCTACGGAAACCCGCAATTCCGGCCATCTGGCGTTGCCGGCGTCCCCGTATCAGGTGATGGCCGGAACGGTGATCGCGGGCGGGCTGGTGACGGGCATCAAGTCCGACCTGCCGGGCGACGTGATCGCCACGGTGACGGAGCCGGTCTTTGACACTGCCACGGGCAAGTTCCTGCTGATCCCGCAGGGATCGCGCATCCTCGGGCGCTACAACAGCCAGGTCAGCTACGGGCAGAGCCGCGTGCAGGTGGTGTGGAACCGAATCATCCTGCCCGACACGTCCTCGCTGACGCTCGACAACCTCGTGGGCACCGACCCGGCCGGCTACGCCGGCTTGGAAGACGACGTGGACTGGCACTGGAAGCGTATCGTCGCCGGTGCGGTGCTGACGACGCTGCTGGGCGTGGGTGCCGAGCTGGCCGCGCCGGAAAACCGCCAGGACGGCAACCGCATCGTCATCGCCGGGCGCGATAGCGCACAGGACAGCATCAATCAGGTCGGCCAGGAGATCACCCGGCGCAACATGAACATCCAGCCGACGTTGACCACGCGGCCGGGCCTGCCGGTTCGCATCATCGTCAACCGGGATCTGGTGCTGCGGCCCTACCAGCCGCTGTTCTTCAATCGGGGAGCTTCGCAATGAGCGTGACCAAGAAGCTGCGGCTCGGGCCGCTGCCCAAGACCGAGAACGTCAAGCTGACCTTTGCCTGCCCGGGCAGCCTGAAAGCCGACCTCGACCGCTACGCCGCGCTGCACGCGCAGGCGTATGGCGAGGCGGTCGATGCAGAGAAGTTGATCCCGCACATGCTGGAGGCTTTCATGGCGGGGGATCGAGGTTTCAAGAGGGGAGGGCAGGCAACGCCGAAGCCACCGGCGAAGTGAGGCTTGGAGGAAGACCGCTGTGCTTGTCTGCGCTATCCTAGGCGGTGATTGACGATGGAGTTGCCAGAGTCGTCGCCCCTCGAATCCTTCCATCTTCCGCACCAGACAAAGCTCTTGTCGGATGACGGTAAAAGCGACGGTAATGGCCCATGTCGATCATCGCAAATCCCTTTAACCACGCGGGCTTGCGTGGCCTGTTGATGATCGAGTGGGGGCGCAGGGTGGCTCAGCGCTTGTGGGCGAAGCGCAGCGTAGTGCCATTGAAGGACGTTTAGCTTGCCTATAGCCCTTTCCAAATCTCACTGCCAAAGGCTGTCCAGGCATTCTGCAGTCCATAAGGGCAGCGCTTCCGGAGGGCAATATGCCCCGCACCATCCCGCTGCCGTCCAATAGTACATGGCCACAACGGCTAACCGACGTCAAGTGCCAGCCTGTGGCCGAGTCAAGGCCAAAGGTGCGTCAGGTGTTTTGCCCTTTGCCGCTGGGCAACGCGTCCGAAGGCGCGGCGAACCCGCAGCGCGTGTTCGACTATATGGGTCGGGCCGGCCCCGCAGGGACTGCTGTGCGTAGGTGATTGCTGATTAATTGCGCCGAGATCGGCGAAATACGGGTGTCCTTTGGCTTCGGCTTCCAAGCTGAATTGCGCAGGGCGAACGACAACTAACGCCTTTCCTCTACAATTGAGCGATGGTCAGCTTTCGCGCAATCCTGCTGTGGCTCATGATGCTCGCGGTGCCCTTTCAGGCGTACGCTGCGGCAGCCATGACGCTTTGCGGCCCGGACGCGAATCCGCATGCCGCGGTTAGTACGCTGACTACCGATGACCACCACGTCAGCCATGTAGCCGCCGAGAGCCATCATCATGATGGCCAGTCTGGCGCGCACCATGATGATGGTGGCCCGGACCAGAGCCACAGATGTGGTAACTGTGCCCCGTGCCATGGTGTGGGTCTTACGCCGACCCTTGCTGCAGTCAACAGTCACAGCCCACCACAGGCTGAGCTCGTAGAGCCTCTCTATCCGCCGGCGTCCGTTACGCCGAGCGTTCCCCACAAACCACCTCGCGCGTGATCGTGTCCAGCCCCGGCAGCTTTGCTGCTGGCGTGTGGACGCGCTTGTTTCGTTTTTGATGTTGCTCGCCTTGCGGGGCGATGCCACGCCATTTCGTTCATGAACATCGCGAGGATCACATGTTCACTTTATCGCCGGCCCCTTGGCTGGCTTGCCTGACCACGTTTGTGGCCTTGACCGCAGGAGCGCAGAACTCCCACGGTACAACCCCCGTGCCGAGCCAGACGCCGGCACTACCTTACAACTCCGCCATGGAAGGCTACAAAGCCCTCTCTGACGAAAAGCCG
Organism: Pseudorhodoferax aquiterrae; assembly: GCF_014652235.1. Lineage (GTDB taxonomy): Bacteria > Pseudomonadota > Gammaproteobacteria > Burkholderiales > Burkholderiaceae_C > Pseudorhodoferax > Pseudorhodoferax aquiterrae. Next base: position 47,985 of record NZ_BMYK01000013.1, on the reverse strand, counting down.
ATCCCATGGCGCGCTGCCAATACCACCGTCGAACAACGGGGCGGCTGGCGAGCCTATGCGAAGGAAGCCGCTGGCGAGGATGCCGCTGGGACGCCCAGCGCCGGCCACGGACAGGGTCATGCAATGCCTGCTCCGACGGCCAAGGAGAAGCCATGATCCGGCCGCTTCGTTTGTCGCTCGCTGCCGCAGCCGCAGCCGTCCTGACAGGTTGTGCATCTCTCGGAATTGATGACGCGGTCAAGGAAACCAACGCGTCTGCTGCCGAGTTCACCGGCGGCAAACTGGAACTCAGCACGAGCCGGGATCAGCGCGTCGCCCGCGCATCGTTGTCCGAGGAACTGCTTGGCAAGCCGCTGTCTCAGGACGGTGCGGTTCAATTGGCCCTGGCCAACAGTCCCGCACTCCAGGCGCTCATCGCACAAAGCTGGGCTGACATCGCTGCAGCAAACCAGGCTGGCCGCATCCCGAACCCGGTCTTCAGCTTCGAGCGCGTGCGGCTGGGCGATGAGCTGGAAATCGGTCGACTTCTGTCCTTTGGCTTGGTCGACATCCTGCTGCTGCCCAAGCGCATATCGATTGCACGGAGCCAGGCGGCACAGGCGCAGGTCCAACTCACCAGCACCGTCGTCGACCAGATCACGCAAGTGCGCCAGACCTGGGTGAGGGCCGTTGCGGCTCAGCAGACGCTGCAGTACGCCGAGCAGGTCAAGCAGTCGGCCGAGGCGAGTGCCGAGCTTGCCCGGCGCATGCAGCTCGTGGGCAATTTCAGCAAGCTGCAGCGGGCGCGGCAGCAAGTGTTTTACGCCGACGCGACCACCGAACTGGCTTCTGCGCGGCACACGGCCGTCGCTGCCCGTGAGGAGTTGGTGCGGGCCCTTGGACTGGACAATGCGCAATCGGCCAAGCTCAAGCTGCCCGAACGCTTGCCTGATCTGCCGAAGGCTCCCCGCGAGGCCAAGGCGGTGGCCTCTGCAGCAACCGCGCAGCGCCTGGACGTGCAGCAAGCGCGTGCCCAGCTCGACTTGGCTGGAAAGTCGCAGGGTATCAACCTGCTGTTCACGTACATCGATATCGAGGCCGGGATTCGGCGCGATACCGTGTTCGACAACGCCGAAGGCACGCGGGGCACAGCCCGCGGTTTCGAACTGGACATCCGCTTGCCCTTGTTCGATTGGGGCTCCGCCCAGCGCGAGGCGCTCAACGCCCAGTCTCTCGCCGCGGCCAATCGCTACGACGCCGCTGTACGCGGTGCCACGTCCCAGCTTCGAGAAGGGTACTCCGCCTACCGCACCGCCTACGACATTGCGCGGCACTACCGCGACGAGATCGTCCCGCTGCGCCAGGCCATGGCCGATGAAAACGTGCTGCGCTACAACGGGATGTTGATTGGGGTCTTCGAGTTGCTGGCCGAGGCGCGCGACCAGGTCACCAGCGTAACCCGTGCCATCGAAGCGCAACAGCAATTCTGGCTTGCGGACGCGGCTCTGTCGGCATCCCTTCGAGGGCGCCCCATTGCGGCCGCCGCACCAGCCGCCAGTGGCGGCTCTCAGCCCGCCGCCGCAGCGGCCCATTGAGCCTCATTTCCAAGACACACATGAACAATAGACGCAATTTTCTGAGCGGCGCGGGAGCCATCACTGGCGCCATCGCAGCCGCTTCCGTGAGCAAGGTTGCCATGGCCGCGTTGCCGGAACCGGTCCTGCAAACCCGGCCTGACACCATGCCGCCCCTGACACCATCCACAGGCCGGCCCTACAACCCGGTGGTCACCTTGAACGGCTGGACGCTGCCATGGCGGATGAACAACGGCGTGAAGGAATTCCACCTGGTGGCCGAATCCGTCGTGCGGGAGATGGCCCCGGGCTTCAAGGCCCACCTGTGGGGCTACAACGGCCAGTCGCCAGGTCCGACCATCGAGGTGGTCGAAGGGGACCGGGTGCGAATTTTCGTCACCAACAAGCTGCCCGAACACACCTCCATCCACTGGCACGGGCAACGTCTGCCCAATGGCATGGACGGCGTGTCGGGCCTGACCCAGCCGCCGATCCAGCCGGGCAAGACCTTCGTCTACGAGTTTGTCGCGCGCCGCCCGGGGACCTTCATGTACCACCCGCACGCCGATGAAATGACGCAGATGGCGATGGGAATGATGGGCTTCTGGGTCACCCATCCCAAGGGGAAGCACCCGCTCATCGACGAGGTCGACCGCGATTTCGTGTTCCTGCTCAACGCCTACGACATCGAGCCGGGCAGCGCGACGCCGAAGATCATGACCATGCTGGACTTCAACCTCTGGTCGTGGAACAGCCGCGTTTTCCCGGGCATCGATTCGCTCAACGTGCGGCTCAACGACAAGGTGCGCATTCGCTTCGGCAACCTGACCATGACCAACCACCCGATGCACCTGCACGGGCACGAGTTCCTGGTGACGGGTACCGACGGTGGGCCCACGCCCAAGAGTACGCGCTGGCATGAAGTGACGACCGACGTGGCCGTGGGCCAGATGCGCCAGGTGGAGTTCCTGGCCGACGAAGAAGGCGATTGGGCCTTCCACTGCCACAAGAGCCATCACACGATGAACGCTATGGGGCACGACGTGCCCACGATGATCGGTGTCGATCACAAGGACGTGGTCAAGCAGATCACCAAGCTCGTGCCCGACTACATGGTCATGGGCGAGCGTGGCATGGCCGACATGGGCGAGATGGAGATGCCGCTGCCCGACAACACCGCTCGGATGATGAGCGGCGAAGGGCCGTTCGGCTCCGTCGAGATGGGCGGCATGTTCAGCATGGTGAAGGTGCGCAAGGACCAAAAGCCAGGGGATTACTCCAACCCCGGTTGGTTCAAACACCCCAAGGGCACGGTCGCGTACGAATACGGCGCACCCATGGCAGAGCCTGCCAGATCCAGCGGAGCCGGCCCATCGGCCATGCCGGCGCAAAACATGCCCGCGAAGAACATCGAAGTGCAAGTCCGCAAGCCAGCCAATGGTGGCCACGCAGGCCACTGATCTTTTTTAACCGAGGAACCCCCCATGAAGACACAAACCATCCGTAACGTACTCGCCGCAACCTTGTTCGCTGTTGCCACAAGCGCCGCATTTGCATCTGGCACCCACGCGGGTGGCCATGGCGAGCCAGGCGCGGCCGTTGGCAAACCCGGCGTGGCCGCCAAGGTCACGCGCACGATCAAGGTCGATATGACCGATGCCATGCGCTTCAACCCCGCCACCATCGATGTCCAGCAGAACGAAACCGTCCGCTTCCTCATCACGAACTCGGGCAAGGTTAAGCACGAGCTGGTCCTTGGCACCGAGCAAGAACTCAAGGAGCACTACGAGGTGATGAAGAAGAACCCGGAGATGGAACACGACGATCCCAACATGGTCACCTTGGCCCCGGGCAAGAGCGGCGAAGTCATCTGGCAGTTCACCAAGGCTGGCAAGGTGGACTTCGCGTGCCTGCAGCCCGGCCATTACGACGCGGGCATGAAGGGCGCAGTCACCGTCGCCAAGGCCAAGGGCAAGGCGTCCGCCAAGTAATGGCACCGGACGCGGTGTGTGTCGCACCGTGCCACTCACTCAACATTAGGAAACAAGCCATGACATCCTCTCGAAACACCTGGTTTGCAGCGGCCGTCGCAGCAGCCCTGATATCCATTTCCGGCCTGGCCGGTGCACAACCGACCACCGACCCGGCGAGCGCATCCGCGTCTGCAGGCACGCCGTTTGCCGAGGGAGAGATCAGGAAAGTCGACAAGGAAAACCAGAAGCTCACCATCAAGCACGGTCCGCTCAAGAACCTGGACATGCCCGGCATGACGATGGTGTTTCAGGTTCAGGACCCGGCGGTGCTGGAGAAGGTCCAAGTTGGCGACAAGGTGCAGTTCGTCGCTGACAAGATAGACGGGAAGTTCACCGTCACCAAGCTTGAGGCGGCGCGCTGAAGATTGTCTCTCTGTCCCGGGGCGGCTCTCGGGTCGCCCGTTCCGCCGGTCCTCCGGCTTTTTCGCGTAGGAGAAAACGATGTCACATGAAACTTATGCCGCATGTATCGAAACTTGCAACGCTTGCGCGGCGGCATGCAACCACTGCGCTGCTTCCTGCCTGGCTGAGCAGGACGTGAAGATGATGGCCAAGTGCATCGCGTTGGACATCGACTGTGCGGCGGTCTGCCAGCTTGCCTCGGCGGCGATGGCCCGAGGCAGCGACCATGCGGTTGCCATCTGCCGCCTTTGCGCCGAAATCTGCAAGGCCTGTGGCGATGAGTGTGCCCGGCACGAGGCGCAGCACTGCAAGGACTGCGCCGAGGCCTGCCACCGCTGCGCCGAAGCTTGCCTGGCAATGGTGCATTGATCCGCCCGGCCGCTAACGCGCCTGCGCATCTAACTCGGTACGAAGACAGCAGTCCTCGTGCGTACATGCTGTGTTTGCAAGATCCCTGGTAACCCCGCATGGCCGCCGTTTGCCCTTTGATGTTCTTACGAGGCGATGCTCACGATCACCTTTACCCAGGAGAGCGAAATGGAGGACGGTAGCGATATGAGAATGGGATATGGCCGCTTCGCCGCGATGGTGGCGACATCGACGGTCGTTATGTACGGGCTGATGTATTTGAACACCTACGTCCTAAGCCACGTAGAGTTCAGCCAGACGCGCGCGTGGATGGCCATCGTGATGGGCGCGGCCATGGCGTTCATCATGCTCGGCTTCATGACGAGCATGTACAAAAGCAAGAGAGCCAACATGGCGATCTTTCTCGGCAGCGTAGTAGTTTTCGCCATAGCTCTCTGGCTCGTTCGCAGTCAGGAAACCGTCGATGACGTGAGCTACATGAAGGCGATGGTCCCGCACCATTCAATCGCGATCATGACCAGCGAGAGAGCGCACATCAAAGATCCTGAAGTGCGCAAGCTGGCTGATGGGATCATCGATGCGCAAATTCGTGAGATCACGCAAATGAAGCGACACATCGCCCGGCTGGAGGCTCAGCGCGTGCCCAATGGCGCACCTGATCTTCCGTCCTACAGGGATCGGCACGTGCCGCCGCCGCCTCCAGAAACAGATGAAAGCACCGGCATCGACACGCTTCAGCCGATCCGCTGAGGAGCTCAAGGCCGATTGGCCGAACAAAAGTGCCTAAGAGGTAGCCTCATGGGAGGTTCCTAGGGCGGGCCGCCAACTATGCGGAAGCCGCCCATGCATTGAACTGATGGCCTTATCGGGGGCCGGCTGAGCATCAGTGTCGCCAGCCGGTGGGCCCGATTGCATGGTCCACGGCTTGACCTTCCAACCGTTGGAGGGCTTACCTTGTGAAGCAAGGAGATTTTCCAATGACGCGGACCACAAGCTCGCACGAGCACAACCATTGCTCCATGGAGAAGCCTGACGTGGAGCATCAACACCCGGCCCAAGGCGCGGCTGCGGGTGGGACCATGCACGGTGCGCACCACCACGACGGTCATCACAGCCACAAGCGCACCGCGCCCGTTGCACAAGGTGGTATGGACGCTGAATACACCTGCCCGATGCACCCTCAGATTCGGCAGGTAGGGCCGGGCACTTGCCCCATCTGCGGGATGGCATTGGAGCCCGTCCTGGCTACGGCTGGAGCACAGGAAAGCCCAGAGCTTCGGGACATGACCCGCCGCTTCTGGATCGCATTGGCTCTCACGGCGCCCGTCTTCGTCCTGGAAATGGGCTCGCACCTCGTCAACCTGCATCACTTGGTCGGCCAGCAGACCTCGAACTGGACTCAACTGCTGTTGGCCACGCCGGTCGTGTTGTGGGCGGGCTGGCCGTTCTTCACCCGTGGCTGGGCTTCATTGCGAAGCCGCCATCTCAACATGTTCACCCTGATTGCGCTCGGCACAGGTGCGGCGTGGACCTACAGCCTTGTCGGGACCGTGGCCCCCGGGGTGTTCCCGCCTTCGTTTAGGTCGGGCGACGGCGCAGTACCGATCTACTTCGAGGCGGCCGCCGTCATCACCGTACTTGTCCTGCTCGGCCAGGTTCTTGAGCTACGCGCCCGGGAGAAGACCTCGGGGGCCATCCGCGCCTTGCTCGACCTGGCACCCAAGACGGCGTTGCGGGTCAATGCCGGTGGGCACGACGAAACAGTTCCCTTGGACGCCATCGAAACCGGTGAACTCCTTCGCGTTCGGCCCGGCGACAAGGTGCCAGTCGATGGTGAGTTGGTAGAAGGCAAAGGCACGGTAGACGAGTCGATGGTGACCGGCGAGCCGATGCCAGTTGCGAAGGCGCCAGGTTCCAAGGTCACCGCAGGCACCATGAACCAGACGGGCGGCTTCGTGATGCGCGCGGAGAAGGTAGGCGCAGACACGCTGCTCTCGCAGATCGTCCACATGGTGGCGACCGCGCAGAGAAGCCGCGCGCCGATTCAGCGCATGGCCGACCAGGTCGCAGGCTGGTTCGTTCCCGCCGTGCTTGTAGCCGCTGTCCTCACCTTCGTTGCCTGGATGGCCTGGGGGCCGGCGCCCGCCTTCTCGCATGCACTGATCGCGGCTGTTGCGGTGCTCATCATCGCCTGCCCGTGCGCTTTGGGCCTTGCAACGCCCATGTCGATCATGGTGGGGGTCGGGCGTGGCGCGCAAAGCGGTGTTCTCGTCCGGGATGCCGAGGCACTGGAGCGCATGCAGAAGGTGGACACCTTGGTCGTGGACAAGACCGGGACCCTCACCGAGGGCCGCCCCAAAGTGACCCGGATCGTCACGCTCCCAGGCTTCGACGAATCGGATGTTCTCCAAAAGTTGGCCAGCGTCGAACGAGCGAGCGAACACCCATTGGCGGCCGCCATCGTCGCGAAGGCTCAAGAACGCAGCCTCTCCCTGCTGCCTGTGGTGGACTTTGACTCACCGGTTGGCAAGGGCGTTCTCGGCACCATCGAAGGGACGGCCGTCATCTGCGGCAGCGCGAAATTTCTCGCGGAGCATGGGATTGATACGACCGAACTGAACACCCGGGCAGAACAGGCACGCGCCGAGGCTGCAACAGTCATCTTTGTGGCCGTTGGGGGCCGCCTGGCGGGCTTCGTGGGGATCGCCGACCCCATCAAACTGACCGCAAAGCAGGCCATCCAGGAACTGCGCAGCGCTGGCATGCGGATCGTGATGCTCACCGGTGATGGGCGCACAACCGCCGAAGCTGTGGCACGGGATCTCGGCATCGACGAGGTCATCCCCGAAGTGTTCCCAGAGGACAAGGCGGCGGTCGTGCAACGATTGAAGGGCGAAGGCAGGGTTGTCGCCATGGCCGGCGATGGTGTGAACGACGCCCCAGCCCTGGCCGCCGCCGATGTTGGTATCGCGATGGGCACGGGTACCGATGTGGCCATGGAGAGTTCAGGAATCACCTTGCTCACAGGGGACCTGATGGGCATCGTGCGTGCGCGCGCCCTGTCTAAGGCGACCATGCGCAACATCCGCCAGAACCTCTTCCTCTCGTTTGCTTACAACGTAGCGGGGATTCCGCTCGCTGCCGGCGTTCTTTATCCCGCTTTCGGGCTCCTGCTGTCGCCGGTGGTCGCGGCAGCAGCGATGGCTCTTTCGTCAGTGAGCGTCATCGCGAACTCGCTTCGACTGCGTTCCCAGCAGTTCGGCGGCGAAAGCCAGAAATAGCTTGTTGCGATCAAAATTGCCCGAAGAGCCGCTGCACTACTTGACCGTCTTCAACTCGGTCACGGTCGCCTTGCCCTTGATCATCTCGGCCTGAAACCGCACCTTGTCCCCCACCTTCAGGCCATTCAGCATCTTCTTGTCCGCGACGTCGAAGCCCATCGTCGTACCGGGCATGGCCAGGTTCGGGATGTCGCCGTGCTGCAGCACGACGAGGCCTGCCGCAGGATCGAGCTTGCGGACCTCGCCGTCGACCAGTGGCATCGCCGGAGCAGAGGCGGCCGCTGGTTTCGCAGGCATTGACATGCCTTGCGCCGAAGCCTGGGCAGCGGCCGCCTCCAGGATGGCAGCGATCAGGATGTGGTGTACTTTCATCATGGGTCCTTCGTCAGTTGGTTGATGGGTTTTCAGGGCGTTGAGGCCGTGGTGGCCGGGTTCCCCGCAGAGGAGCGGTGATACCTCGCGTCGCGCTTGCGGTGCACCAAATACCACACGGCCGGTATTACCAGCATGCTCAGCAGCGGTGCCGTGACCATGCCTCCGACCATCGGCGCGGCGATGCGGGTCATGATCTCCGAGCCGGTGCCGGTCCCCAGCAGGATGGGCACCAGGCCCGCCATCACGACGGCGACTGTCATCGCCTTGGGCCGTACCCGATGCACTGCGCCCTCGCGGATGGCCGCCAGCAGCGTCTCGTCCGAGTCCGGTTGCCCTTCGGCAAGGCGACGTGCATGGGCGTTCTTCAGGTAGACGAGCATCACCACGCCGAACTCCGCCGCGAGACCTGCGAGCGCGATGAAACCGACCGCCGTCGCGACCGAGATCGAATGCCCCAGCGCCCAGACCAGCCAGAAGCCTCCGACCAGCGAGAACGGCACCGCGGCCATCACGATCGCCGCATCGCTGAACGAGCGGAACAGCAGGTACAGCAGAACGAAGATGACCGCCACCGTCACGGGCACGACCACCTTCAGTCGCTCGGTGGCGCGCTCCAGGTATTCGAACTGGCCGGACCAGGAAACGGCGTAGCCGGCTGGCAATGCCACTTGCTTAGTCACCGCTGCCTGCATATCGGTCACGACCGAACGCAGGTCCCGGCCGCGAACATCGACGTAAACCCAGCCCGACAGGCGAGCGTTCTCGCTGCGCAGCATCGGCGGCCCTTCCTCGATGGAGATGCGCGCCACGTCCTGCAGCAGCACCGTCGCCCCCCTCTCTGTGACGAACGGCAGCTCCCGCAGGCGCTGCAGCGAGTCGCGAATCTCACGCGGGTAGCGCACATTGATGGGGTAGCGCTCGCGGCCCTGGATCACTTCCCCGACGTTGTCGCCGCCGATGGCCGTCGAGACGATGCTCTGTACATCGGCCACGGACAAACCATGGCGCGCTGCGGCAGGCCGGTCCACGTCCACGTCGATATAGCGGCCACCGGTCAGCCGTTCGGCGAGGGCCGAAGACACGCCGGGCACGCTCCTCACCGCCGCCTCGACCTGTGCGGTCAGGCGGTCAATCGTCGCAAGGTCCGCCCCGGCGACTTTGATGCCCACCGGACTCTTGATGCCCGTGGCCAGCATGTCGATGCGGTTGCGGATGGGCGGCACCCATACGTTGGACAGGCCGGGCACCTTGACGACGCGGTCCAGTTCCTCGACCAGCTTGTCCGGCGTCATGCCCGCTCGCCACTGGTCGCGCGGCTTGAACTGGATGGTCGTCTCGAACATCTCCAGCGGTGCGGGGTCCGTCGCCGTGTCCGCGCGTCCGGCCTTGCCGAACACGCGCTCGACCTCTGGCACCGTCTTGATGAGCCTGTCGGTCTGCTGCAGCAATTCCGACGCCTTGGAGATCGACAGGCCCGGCAGCGCCGAGGGCATGTACAGCAGGTCGCCCTCGTCGAGCGCCGGCATGAACTCACCGCCCAGGCGCATGACCGGCACCGCGGTGATCGCCAGCACCAGGGCCGCGATCGCCAGGGTGAGCTTCGGGAACCGGAGCACCAGCTCCAGCGCGGGACGGTAGACAGCGATGAGGAAACGATTGAGCGGGTTCGCCGTCTCCCTCGGAATGCGGCCTCGGACCAGGTAGCCCATCAGGACCGGTACCAGCGTCACCGACAGCCCGGCTGCTGCCGCCATGGCATAGGTCTTCGTGAAGGCCAGTGGCGCAAACAGCCGGCCTTCCTGCGCTTCGAGCGTGAACACCGGCAGGAACGACAGCGTGATGACCAGCAGCGAGAAGAACAGCGCCGGTCCGACCTCGACCGAGGCCTGCGCGATCAGCGCCCAGCGCTCGGACACCGTCGGTTGCCGCTGGTGCTGGTCTTCGAAGTGCTCCAGGTGCTTGTGCGCCGCCTCGACCAGCACCACTGACGCGTCCACCATCGCCCCCAGCGCGATGGCCACGCCCGACAAGCTCAGGATGTTCGCGCTGACACCTTGCCAGTGCATCACGATGAACGCCGTCAGCACACCCACCGGCAGCGTGACGACGGCGACCAGTGCCGAGCGCAGGTGGAACAGGAACACCGCGCAGACGAGCGCTACCACGATGAACTCTTCGGCGAGCTTGTCGCGCAGGTTCAGGACGGCGCGGTCGATGAGCTTGGAGCGGTCGTAGGTCTCGACCACCTCGACGCCCTGCGGCAGGCTCGGCTTCAAGGCAGCCAGCTTGGCCTTGACCGCCTCGATGGTGGTCCTGGCGTTCTTTCCCGAGCGCATGACCACGACACCGCCCACGACTTCGCCTTCACCGTCCAGTTCGGCGATGCCGCGGCGCATCTCCGGGCCGATCTGCACGGTCGCCACATCGCGCAGGAGCACCGGCGTCGTGCCCGAGACGGGCAGCGCAATGGTGCGGAAGTCGTCGAGCGACTTCAGGAAGCCGCGCGAACGGACCATGTACTCCGCCTCAGCCAGCTCGACGACAGAGCCTCCAGCGGCCTGGTTGGCCTTGCCCAGGGCGTCGATCACCGCGCCCTGCGTGACGCCCAGCGCCCGCATGCGGTCGGGGTCCAGAACCACCTGGTACTGCCGCACCATCCCGCCGATGCTGGCGACTTCGGCCACGTCCGGCACCGTCTTCAGCTCGAACTTCAAGAACCAGTCATTGAGCGCACGCAGCTGTCCAAGGTCGTTCTTACCCGTGCGATCGACAAGCGCGTACTCATAGACCCAGCCCACGCCGGTGGCGTCCGGGCCGAGCGCGGCCGTTGCCCCGGTGGGCAACCTGCTTTGCACCTGGCTCAGGTATTCCACGACACGCGACCTGGCCCAGTACGGGTCGGTCTTGTCGTCGAACAGAACGTAGACGAAGGAGTCACCGAAGAACGAGTAGCCACGAACCGTCTTCGCCCCGGGCACGCTGAGCATGGTGGTGGTGAGCGGATAGGTGACCAGGTCCTCGACCACCTGGGGCGGCTTGCCGGGATACGTCGTGCGCACGATGACCTGGGTGTCCGACAGGTCCGGCAACGCGTCGACAGGCGTGTGCCTGACCGACCAGATCCCCGCAGCCACGAGGAACGCCGTGGCGATGAGCACGAGGAACCGGTTGCCGATCGACCAGCGGATGAGGGCAGCGATCACTTGGCAGCTCCAAGGCGCTGCACGGACACCAGCTCATAGTCCATCGAGCCGCCTTGCCTGAACTCGAAGCGAACCATGTCACCCGGCTTGATGTCGGCAAAGGCCTTGCCGGTGGGCTTGCTGAAGCCCATGGTCATTGCGGGCCACTTCAACGAAGCAATAGGGCCGTGGGAGATGGTGATGCCGTCCGCGTCGATGCTTTCGACCTTGCCGTCGCCGGTGTGCACGTTCGCCGGCATCGGTGCCGGCGCGGAGGGGGGGCCTGCAGGTACCGCGGTGACTGCGGTCATCGCGCCCAGCACGGAGCGCAGCCGCGCCTCGGAATCGATGAGGAACTGGCCACTGGCAACGACCCGGTCGCCATCGGCGAGCCCGGTAACCACCTCGACGGTGTCGCCGAGGTCAGCGCCCAACTGGATGTCGCGAGGCTCGAACGCGCCGTTGTCCTTGCGAACGATGGCGACGGTGCGTGTGCCGGTGCGGATCACCGCTTCGGCGGGTACGACCAGGCGAGAAGCCGAAGGCCCGGTGACCTGCAGGCGCAGCAGCATCCCGGGCATCAGCCTGCCCCCCGCGTTGTCGACTTCAAAGCGCGCCTGCAGTGTCCGGGTGCTCGCGCTGACCTGCGGCAGGATCTCTTTGAGCTCGCCGCCAAAGGCTTGGCTGGCATCGGCTTGGAGGACGGCCCGGACCTTCTGGCCGCGCGTCAGGCGTACCGCTTGCGCCTCGGGCACCTCCGCCACCGCCCATACCTTCTTCAGGCCCGCGATGCGAAACAACGTCATGCCCGGAGAGACCGCCACGCCCTCGCGCACACCGAGTTCCGCGATCACGCCGCTGACCGGCGCACTGAGCGTGAAACGCGCCTGCGCCGTGCCGGCTGCTTCGCTCTGGTGGATGAGGGCCTCAGGGATGGACAAGGCGCGCATGCGCTCACGTGCGGCCGCCACCAGGTCTTCCGATGCGCCCGCACGCTGGAGCGCAAGCAGTTCATTCTGCGCTCCCAGCCAGTCCGGCGCGAACAGGGTTGCGAGCGGCTGGCCTTTGCGGACCCGCTCCATGGGCGCGCGCACGGCCAGGCGCTCGACGTAGCCGGCCACACGGGTCTGGACCGCGACACTGAGGCGCTCATCGAATTGCACGGTGCCGACCGCGTCGAAGGACGACGACACGTCCACCCGGCTGACCACCGTGGTACGGATGCCCAGGTTCTGCTGCACCGTCGGGCTGATCTTCACGCCCGAGTCGCTCGCTTCGTCGGCATAGACGGGAACGAGCTGCATGTCCATGAACGGCGATTTGCCGGGCTTGTCGAAGCGCTGGCCCGGCACCATCGGGTCGTGCCAGTACAGCACCTTGCGCTCTGCGGTACCTGATGCCGCCACCCCCGGCGTGGCCGCCATCGGTGCCTCGGTGGCGGTGCCGGTCTGGCGTCCGGCGTAGAAGCTGCCAACGGCCAGCACGGCGGCACCGAGGAGCGAGAGGGCAATTGGCAGAGCGCGCTTCATGGGGCACCTCCCGCCAGGAGAGGCTTGAAGGCCAGTTGGGCCTGCACCTTCGCCAGGTCTCGCTTCAGCGAAAGCAGCTTCCTTTGCGTTTCGACCTCCGCACGACGCGCCTCGAACAGCGTCACCAGGCTGACCTGGTTCGAGCGGTAGCCGGCCAAGGTGACAACAGTGCGCTGCCGGGCGGGAGCCACAACGGCTGCCTGATACCGCTCGACGCGATCGGTTAGCCGTTGGGCGTCGCTGGCCAGCGTGCGAAACTCCGCCGTCGCCGCGCGCGAGGCCTCCGCCAGATTGGCTTCGGCCTTGTCGACCAGCGCCAACTTGGCCGCCGTGTCGCGGTCCTGTCGTTGGGCCGGCGCAACCGGCAAGGGAATGCTCACGCCAACCGACACCATGTCCGAGTAGCCGGTGCGCTGGCCATAGGATACTTCCCACGACCAGTTCGGCTTGCGGTTGGCGGCGGCAACGGCGGCCTCCTGCCTTGCGACCTCGATGTCGCGCTGCGCGGCCAGGACTGCGGGATGGTTGGCGACGTAGGACTCCTCACCCACGTTCGGCAGGCCAACCGGCGCCGCGAGATCATCTGCGGGGACGCCGACCCAACGCTCCAGCGCCACGCGCGCGCCGCGCTCCTGCTGCAACACATCGGCTGAATCGTCCTCTGCGACGCCGCGGGCACTGGTCAGCGCCAGCACTTCCTGGCTGTTGGTGGCGGCCGACCACAGCCGGCCCTTGGCCGCTTCCAGCTCTTCGTGCACATGGTGCTCGGTCTGGGTTGCCAGCTTGAGTGCCTCGCCTGCGAAATACACGTCCAGGTAAGCCAGCGCCGTTTGCGTGCGCACCTGCGCAGCCGTTGCCTGGACCGAGACGCTCTCCCGGTTGACCATCGCGTCTGCGGTGGCCTGGCGCGCTGCGCGCTTGTCGGCCGATACCCATTCCTGGGCGATGCCGATGCGTTTCATCGTCATCGATTCGCGGGTCGTGCTGAAACGGTCCCCGCCGGTGATGGGCAGGTTTTCGACGCCCACACGCAGCATTGGATCGGGCAACTGGCCCGCTGCGCGTGCGGTTTCGGTCGCGCTGGCGACGCCGGCACGTGCGGCATGCGCAGCTTCGGAGCGCTGCACGGCGAGGTCGAGTGCCTGGTCGAGCGTGAGCGGTGCAGCAGCCGCCAGGGCCGGCAGCATGGCGACGGCCAAAAGGGCCGCACGCGGATAGTGGGTGAACATGGGAACTCCGAGAACAAACGGGGTGTTTGCCGGCGAGCGGACGTGCCGCGCCGGCGCCTGTCAGTCGATCGGAGGCGTCAGACTCGAAGTCGGAGCGTGGAGAGAAAGAGGGGGTCTGGAGGCGGGCGGGCCTGCGTATCGGCCGCCAGAGGGGCGGCGAGGGCTTCAGTTGCTTGCAGCACTGGTGGCACCACCAGTACCTGCACGATCGCTGGTAGCGACGGCGCAGGGACTTTGACGGCCTCGAAAGACTGGGCTGCGCCAGCCGAATGCTGATGGCAAAGGACCGGCTGCACCTGGTCCATGCCGTTGCACGGCTCGCCAGCGGCCATCATGGCGGCCATCGCAGCAGTGTCGGCGTCTGCCGGGCAAACGTAGCTCGCCAGTGCCAGCTGCGAGAACAGCAGGGACAGCACCACGAAGAACGTGGTCAGCAAGCGATTGCGGCGGCGCGACATGGGGTAGTACAAGTGTAATCGGGGGGCTCATCTCAAGGAGGTCTCGTGGCCCAAGACAGTAAGGTGCCCCTTTACTCCGCGTAGAAGTGTCCCTTCGAAGCCGGAAACTGGGAGTGACAAGCTTCACCAAGCTCATCAAGCACGGTCGGCAATCGTCCTTTGTCTCGACGAGCGCCAGGCATCGAGCACGAGCACCGCCACTCCCGCACTGATGCCCACGTCGGCGGCATTGAAAGCCGGCCAGTGGTACCCGCCCCAGTGCATATCGATCCAATCCACCACTGCACCGCGCAGCACGCGGTCGATCGCGTTGCCCAGGGCTCCGCCGAGGATCAGGCCGAAAGCCGCGCGCTCCAGCGGCCGCGTCTGCGGCCGCAAGATCATCACGAGAAGGAACAACGAGGCGATGAGTGCGATGGCGAGGAAGAACCAGCGCTGCCACCCGCCGGCCTGGCTCAGGAAGCTGAATGCGGCACCTGGATTCAGCAGATGGACAATGTTGAGGATGGGCAGCCATGGGTGCTGCGCACCGTACGCGACCCACGCGACGATAGCCTGCTTGGTCAGAACGTCCGCAAGCATCACGAACGCGGCCAAGCCGAGCGCGCCCCACGAACTGCGATCAACGCGCATCCTGCGCCTCCGCCGGCTTGTCCCTCAACAGCCGCAACCCGTTGAACACCACCGCCAAGCTCGCACCCATGTCGGCGAGGATCGCCAGCCACAGGCTGGCATGGCCCGTGAAGGCCAGCACCATGAAGACTGCCTTCGTTCCGATCGCGAAAGCGATGTTCGCCTTCAACACGCCAGCGACCCGGCGCGACAGCGCAATGAACTCAGGGAGTTTGCGCAGGTCGTCCTGCATCAACGCCACGTCGGCGGTCTCGATGGCTGTGTCGGTACCGGCCGCCCCCATGGCAAAGCCGATGTCCGACTTCGCAAGCGCCGGCGCGTCATTGACGCCGTCACCGACCATGCCCACCGGCCCTTGCTCTGCGAGCTTTGTGATCGCCTCTAGCTTGTCTTGAGGCAGCAGCTCGCCGCGAGCGTCGGTGATGCCAACCTGTGCAGCAACAGCTTGCGCCGTCTTGCGGTTGTCGCCGGTAAGCATCACTGGCTCGACGCCGAGTCGCTTCAATTCGGCGATCGCCTGCTTGCTGCTCTCTCGCACGGTGTCAGCCACGGCGAGAACGGCCAGCGCCTGGTCGGCCGTGGCCAGCACGACCGCCGTCTTCGCCTGGGCTTCGAGCTGGTCGAGCAGCGCACTTGCACGGTCCGTCATCACACCCAGTTCGGTGGCCAAGCGCTGGTTGCCGATGTAGTAGGTGTGGCCATCGATGTCGCCCTTGACGCCGCGTCCAGCCAAGGCCTCAAAGCCTTGCACGGTTGCGAGCGGGTTGTCGCCGTAGCCATTGACGATGGCCGTGGCCACAGGGTGTTCAGACAAGGCATCGAGGCTCGCAGCGAGCCGCAATACATCCGATTGCGACAGTGAGGTGAGAGGAACCGTGTCGGTCAATGCGGGACGGCCATGGGTCAGTGTGCCGGTCTTGTCGAGTGCCACTGCACGCAGCAACCGGCCCTGTTCGAGGTACAGCCCACCTTTGACCAGGATGCCGCGGCGGGCGGCGGTCGCCAAGCCGCTGACGACGGTGACAGGGGTCGAGATCACCAGGGCACAGGGACAGGCGATGACCAGCATGACGAGCGCCTTGTAGGCCCAGTCGAACCATGCACCGCCAAAGAAGAGCGGCGGGATCACAGCAATGGCGAGGGCCAGCGCGAACACGGCCGGGGTGTAGACGCTGGCAAAGCGGTCGACAAAGCGCTGTGTGGGCGCACGCTGGCCTTGCGCTTCCTGCACCGAACGGGCAATTCGGTCGAGGGTGGTTTCGCCCTTGCGCGAGCGGACCTCGAACTCCAAGGTGCCACGGTCGTTGATCGTTCCGGCAAACACCGTATCGCCCGGGTTTTTTTCCACCGGCATGCTCTCGCCGGTGATAGGCGCCTGGTTAACTGCCGATGCACCCGAGACCACGACGCCATCCAGCGCGATCCGCTCGCCGGGTCGGACGCGAATCTGAGCGCCGAGCACGACTGTTTCGGCCTTGACTTCCTCCCAGCGCCCATCGGGCTGTTTGACCAACGCCGTCTCCGGCGCCAGGTCCATCAGTTTGCGGATGGCGTTGCGCGCCCGATCCAAACTCAGCGCCTCGATCATTTCCGCGATGCCGAACAGCCAAATCACGACCGCCGCCTCGGGCCACTGGCCGATGAGTGCGGCGCCGATGACGGCGATGGTCATCAGCAAGTTCATGTTCAACGACATCGTGCGCAGCGCGATCCAGCCCTTCTTGAGGGTCTCGATGCCGCCCAGCGCGATGGCGACCAACGAAGCGGCCACAACGGGTACCGATGATTCGCCCCAGCCTGAGAAAGCCATCACTTCCGCACCAATCGCAAGCGCTCCAGCAGCCGCCATGCGCAACCATTGGCTCTTAGAGATCCCGCTACCGAACTCTCGGGTCACTGCCGGGGCTGGCTGGCTGCTGTCCTGCAGAACCGGTGACATCCCCACCCGCTCGATGGCCGCAGTGACCGATGCCAAGTCCTGCAGCGAATGGCTCACGGTCAGTTTTCTGCTCATCAGGTCGAACTGCAGCCCGTCCACGCCTGGCATGCCCTCCAGCGCCTTGCGCAGCAGTGCCTCCTCGGTCGGACAGTCCATCTTCTCGATGAGGTAAGTGGCCAGTCCGTTCGGGCTCGGGCCTGCTTCACGCTCCACTGTGGCGTTCATGCCGATATCGCGCAGCGCGGCAAGCACCGGCGCAGGGCCTGCCAGGCGGTGCAGAACTGCCAGGCGCCGGTTCATCAGATCGAAGTCAAGCCTGTCGATCCCGGCCACGTTGCCCAGGCGCTTGCGAATCAGCGCTTCCTCGGTAGGGCAGTCCATGTTGGTGATCAAGAACTGCGTGGCATTGCCAGTGGCGGGCGGCGCAGGCGAAGCTGCGGGCTTGCCGCATGGGCTGCAACCGGCCGTCTCGCGTCTCGGCGATGCCTCTCGTGGCAGATCGCCGAGGTGGGCCTGCATCCCGATCGCCTGAAGCTGCTCCAGCAGCGCATCCGCGGAGGGCAGACTGTGGACGACAGCCAACCGGCGTGCTTTCAGGTCGAACTCGAGCGACATGACGTCGGGGAGCGGTTGCAGGCGGGTTCGAATCGCCGCTTCTTCGTTGCGGCAATCCATGTTCGGGATCGTGAACACGTCGGTCTTTGGTGCACTCTTGCTGCTGCAACCCGACAAACAGGTCGATGCGCAGCGATCTTCAGGTGCTCCAGCGGGTTCGGGTGCTACCGAGGCTTTCATGCCGATCTCGCCCAATGCCTGCAGCAGGTGTTGTGGCGTCTCCGATGTGTGCACCACGGTCAGACGGCGCTGTGGGAGATCGAATGACAGGGACCGGACCACTGAAAGCGCCGCCAACCGCGCGCGGATGGCAGCCTCTTCGTTGCGGCAGTCCATATTGGGGATGTCGAATACTGTGGTGTTGCCGTTGGAACTGCGCACGGCTTCGTCGGCGGCTTCGGAATTGAGGTCGATCTTCATTCATATGCCTTTGGATGTACCGCCATTGAACACCCTGTAGCAGGTGCAGAGTCAAGTGGCATCGGACGGAGACTTTTCGGCGGCCTCGGCCGCTTCGGAGAGGATCTCCCTGCCACCGTTGGCTGCGATCGCCGACACCACGAGGCCAAGAATCAAGTCCGGCAGGTTCGAGCCCCACCACATCACCAAGGCCCCGGACAGCACGATGCCGAGGTTCACGATCGAGTCGTTGCTGGTGAAGATGGCCGACGCCTTGAAGTTGACGTCCTCCCCACGGTGACGCTTCAGCAGGCGCAGGCAGACGATGTTCAACGCTGCATTGACGAAAGCCATAGCCATCATGGCTGGCCCTACGGGCGGTTCGCCGCCAAAAAACCGGCGCAGCACTTCAATCAGCAGCATCACGGCCAAGCCGATCAACAGCCAGCCTGACAGCCTCGCGGCGCGGACTTTGATCGCCGACGCGCGACCAACTGCATAAAGGCTCACGCCATACACCGACGCGTCGGCCAGGTTGTCCAGGGCGGCG
Organism: Pseudorhodoferax aquiterrae; assembly: GCF_014652235.1. Taxonomy (GTDB): domain Bacteria; phylum Pseudomonadota; class Gammaproteobacteria; order Burkholderiales; family Burkholderiaceae_C; genus Pseudorhodoferax; species Pseudorhodoferax aquiterrae. The sequence goes on along the minus strand of NZ_BMYK01000013.1, from coordinate 29,438 downwards.
CCGATCAGTGCGGTAGAAGAAGCCCACACGCCAACGCCAACCCCGGCCACGCATTGCCCCAGATTAATCAGCAGGACCAGCAACAAGATGCTGCGGTCCTGGGCTTGGCTAGCGTCGAGATGTTGTGCTTCGTCGTCGGCGCAGTTCTCTCCCATCGGCACTCCTTGTTTGATCGACCCGCTCAGCAGCGAGCCTTAACAGCCGAATTACAAACCCTGTACTGGGTAGAGAGTCAAGCGGTGGCCTCTTTGCTCGCTCATTGCATGGGGGAATTGAGCGCGTTGCGTGCGCGAAGGCTTCCAGCGCGCCTGTCTGAGCCCAAATAGACGTTGGCTCTGCTCCATATCACGACTCTGAAGCCGGTTTAGAGTCAAGGCTTTCCCTTTCTTGGAGGCCCCATGAAGATCGGCGAGTTGGCCAAGTCCACAGGGACAAGCATTGAGAGCATCCGTTTCTACGAGCGGGAAGCGCTGTTGCCAGCGCCGCAGCGGTCTGAAAACAACTACCGGGTCTATGCAGAAGAGCACGTTGAACGGCTCACCTTCATCCGGCATTGCCGATCGCTCGATATGGCCCTGGGCGAGATTCGTTCCCTACTGCGCTTCAAAGAAACGCCACAGGAAAACTGTGAGGGGGTCAACGAACTCTTAGATGAGCACATTGGGCACGTCGCCGAACGCATCCGGGAACTGAGACAGCTTGAGAAGCAACTCAAGGTGCTCCGCGCACAGTGCGCCGAATCGAGCGCTGCAGGTTGCTGCGGAATCTTGAACGAACTTTCGACCGAGATGCCTGTGTTCCCCAAGCATGCCGTGCGCAAACATGTCCACGGTACGCATTGACTGCCCGTCAAGGCACCAGGCGGTCGTCTGAGTTGCCCTGAGCATGCACAGGTGGACCGGCCGTCTCTGTCGTCGGCCGGGAGTTGTTCAGCGTCGCAGATCTATCGCCAGCCGCGTCAGCGCAAGGCACGCGACCAAGCCCAGGACCGCCGAGATCCACAGCGCGCCCACGCCCAGCCGCTCCACCGCCAAGCCGAACAGGAACGGTGCGCCGGCCTGCACGATGCGGGCCGGCACCATTAGGAAGCCTTGCCGCTGGCCGTAGCCCTTCGCGCCGAAGAACAGCAGCGGCAGCGTCCCGATGGCGATGGTCAGGATGCCATTGCCCAGGCCGTGCAGCAAGGCGAAGGCCATCGCGGCCGAGCTGCCGAACAGGCCGATGCACAGGGCGCCTAGGGGATGGCCCAGCGTGGCCAGGCGCGCCGACAGCAGCGGGTGCGCACGGCTCAGAAACGCGAACTCGATTAGCCGGCCCGCGACCTGGGCCGGCCCTACCAGCGCCGCGATGCCCACGGCCGCCGCCAGGCTGGCCCCCACGCCCAGCAACAACTTGGGCAGGTGCGCGGCCATGGCCGTGCTGGTGAACCAGGCCACGGCGAAGACGAAGGCCAGCAGGACGGCGGCGCCGCGCTGCTTGTCCGGCGACAGGGCCGCCTGCTGCTCGGGCTTGCCGATGGCATCGCTCGGTGCGTGCGCGGCGCGCTCGGCCGCCGGCAACATGGCATTGAGCGGCAGGCCAATGACCAGGTGCAGACCGGCCCACACGAGGCAGGCCCCACGCCACCCCATGGTGCTCTCCAGCCAGGCCGTCAGCGGCCAGCCAACCGTGCTGGCAAAGCCGGCGAACAGCGTGATGCCGGTGATGGTGCGCCGCGCCTGCTGGCCGTGCAGCCGCACTGCCGTGGCAAACGCGGCTTCGTAGAGGCCGCTGCCCATCGCGAGACCCATGACGGCCCAGGCCGCGAGGACGTGCAGCGGCTGCTGTGCCTGGCTGAGTGCGGCCAGGCCGGCCGCGAACACCACATTGCTGGCGATCAGCACCGGCCGGCCGCCTCGCCGGTCGATCAGGCGGCCGGCGAACGGCCCGATGGCCGCAGACATCAGCAAGGCCACCGAGAAGGCCCCGAACACGGCCGAGCTGGAGGTACCCACGTCCCGGGCGATGGCGTCGGCCAGGATGGCCGGCAGGTAGTACGACGAGGCCCACGCCAGCGTCTGTGCCACGCCCAGCAGCACGGTGGTCGTGGTTCGGCCTTGCACCTGATGCTGGCGGTCAGATGCTGCGCAGGTTGACGCGTTTGGACAGCGCCTCGGCGCTCTCGCGCCGCTCGCTGTAGCGGTCCACCAGGTAGCCGGAGCAATCGCGCGTCAGCAGCGTGAACTTCACCAGTTCCTCCATCACGTCCACCACGCGCTCGTAGTAAGGCGAGGGCTTCATGCGGCCGTCTTCCTCAAACTCGGCGAAGGCCTTGGCCACCGACGACTGGTTGGGGATGGTCAGCATGCGCATCCAGCGGCCCAGCACGCGCAGTTGGTTCACTGCGTTGAAGGATTGCGAGCCGCCCGACACCTCCATGACGGCCAGCGTCTTGCCCTGTGTGGGCCGCACCGATCCGACCGCCAGCGGAATCCAGTCGATCTGCGACTTCATGATGCCGGTCATGGCCCCGTGCCGCTCGGGCGAGCACCAGACCATGCCCTCCGACCACTGCGCCAGCTCGCGCAGCTCCTGCACCTTGGGGTGGTCTTCGGGCGCGCCATCGGGCTGGGGCAGGCCGCGCGGATCGAAGATGCGCGGCTCGGCGCCCATGGCCTGCAGCAGCCGAGCCGCTTCCTCGGTCACGAGCCGGCTGTAAGAGCGCTCACGCACTGAACCGTAGAGCAGCAGGATGCGCGGCGGATGGGTCGCGCGCTCGGCCGGCAGCAGCCGCGCCACGTCGGGCCGGCGGAAGCTGGAGCCATCGATGTTCGGCAGCTCAGGGCTTGGCAATGCGCGCTCCCTTCTCGTCGATGACGGCCTCGCCGTCTTCCTTCGTGAAGGCGCCTTGCTGCGGTTGCGGCAGCAGATCCAGCACGGCTTCGGAAGGCCGGCACAGCCGCGTGCCCAGCAGCGTGACGACGATGGGCCGGTTGATCAGGATAGGTTCCTGCAGCATGAACTCGATCAACTGCGCATCGGTCCATGAAGCGCTGTCCAGGCCCAGCGCGTCGTAGGGCGTGCCCTTCCTGCGCAGCAGCTCGCGCGGCGTGATGCCCATGGCGGCGATGAGCCGTTCCAGCGTGGCCCGGTCGGGCGGCGTCTTCAGGTACTCGATGACCTGTGGTTCCTCGCCGCTGTTGCAGATCATCGCCAGCGTGTTGCGCGACGTGCCGCAGGCGGGGTTGTGGTAGATCGTGATGTTGGGCATGGTCGGTTCCTTGTTGGGCGGTGGACGCGCTCAGGCCAGGCACAAGCGCAGCGCCAAAGCCGCCAGCGTCACCAGCAGCACGGGCAGCGTGAGCACGATGCCCACGCGGAAGTAGTAGCCCCAGGCGATGGTGGTCCCCTTCTTCTGGAGCACGTGCAGCCAGAGTAGCGTGGCCAGACTGCCAATGGGTGTGATCTTGGGACCGAGGTCGCAGCCGATGACGTTGGCGTAAATCATGGCTTCCTTCACCACACCACTTGCCTGCGATGCGTCGATGGACAGTGCGCCGATGAGCACCGTGGGCATGTTGTTCATGACCGAGGACAGCAAGGCCGTGAGCACGCCTGTGCCGATGGCTGCACCCCAGATGCCGCCCTGCGCGAACACATCGAGCAGCCCGGCAATGCGGTCGGTCAGCCCGGCATTGCGCAGGCCGTAGACCACCAGGTACATACCCAGCGAGAACACCACGATCTGCCAGGGCGCCCCGTGCAGCACCTTGCGCGTGCTGATGACGTGGCCGCGGGCCGCGACGGCCAGCAGCACCACGGCGGCCACGGCCGCGACCGCGCTGACCGGCACGCCCAGCGGCTCCAGGCCGAAGAAGCCGACCACCAGCAGGACCAGCACTACCCAGCCGGCCCGGAAGGTGGCCGGATCGCGGATGGCCTGGGCCGGCGCCTTGAGCTGCGCCAGATCGTAGCGCGCCGGCACGCTCCTGCCGAAGTACAGCAGCAGGACCAGCAGGCTGGCCAGCACGGCGGCGATGTTGACCGGCATCATCACGGCCGCGTACTGGTTGAAGCCGATGCCGAAGAAGTCGGCCGAGACGATGTTGACCAGGTTGGACACGACCAGCGGCAGGCTGGCCGTGTCGGCGATGAAGCCGGCTGCCATCACGAAGGCCAGCGTCGCGGCCGGCGAAAAGCCCAGCGCGACCAGCATGGCCATGACGATGGGTGTCAGGATCAGTGCGGCGCCGTCGTTGGCGAACAGCGCGGCCACCGCCGCGCCCAGCAGCACGATGAAGGCGAACAACCGGCGGCCGTTCCCGCCGCCCCAGCGCGCCACGTGCAGCGCGGCCCACTCGAAGAAGCCGGCTTCGTCCAGCAGCAGGCTGATGATGATGACGGCCACGAATGTGGCGGTCGCGTTCCAGACGATGCCCCACACCACGGCGATGTCGGCCAGGTGCACCACGCCGAACACCAGCGCCAGCACAGCGCCGAACGATGCGCTCCAGCCAATGCCCAGACCCCGGGGTTGCCAGATGACCAGCACGAGCGTGAACAGAAAAATCAGGATGGCCGCGAGCATGGCGGAGGCCTTCTATGAGGGAGAACGGGGATGCGGCCCGGCTGGGCCGCGAGAGAGGTCAGACGCGCGAGGGATCAGCGCTTGGCCAGATCGCGTGCGGACTGCTGGATCGTCAGCTTGTCGATGGCTGCGGCGGGCAGGTTGATGAACAGCTCGACGCGCTGCCGGATGGCGTGCAGCGTCTTGCGGAACGCGGCCTGCTTCTCTTCAAGACTGCTATCCACTTCCGACGGGTCCGGGTAGCCCCAATGCGCCGTGGCGGGGTGGCCTGGCCAGACGGGGCACATCTCGCCGGCCGCGTTGTCGCACACGGTGATGATGAGGTCCATGTTCGGTGCGTCGGGCTTGGCGAACTCGTCCCAGTTCTTGCTGCGCAGCCCTTCGGTGGAAATGCCCACGCGCTGCAGCGCTTCCAGCGCGAGCGGGTTGGGCTGCTGGTTCTCGCGCGGGCTGCTGCCAGCGGAGAAGCCGCGGAATCGGTCGCCCGCCATGCCGTTCAGCAAGGCTTCGGCCAGGATGCTGCGGGCCGAGTTATGGGTGCAGAGGAACAGGACGTTCAGCGGCTTGGATGTCGAGGTCATGGGGTAGTCGTGATGAAAGAGAAAAGGGATCAGCAGCAGGCCTTGGCAGGCCCGCAGCACGATGCGGATGCCGGTACGGCCACAGGGGCGCAGCACGCCGCCGCAGCGGCCTTTGCCGGGCCTGGCTTGCCGAACACGGGCACGTTGCCCAGCGTCTGGAAGTGCTCCCAGGCCACGCCCTGCGGGTCCGTGATCCAGTGCTTGTCACTGCGGGCGTAGCAGCAGGTCGTCTGGCCTTCATCGAGCAGCGCCAGGTTGGCCGCCTCGGCCCGGTCTTTGAGGTTCACCAGCTCGGTGGCCTCGTCCGCCTGAAAGCCTAGGTGGTCCACGCCCGGCGTAGCGCCGCGCGTGGAGATGGCGAAGTTCAGGCGCGGGTCTTCCAGCATCCACTTCGCATAGTCGCCCTCGATGCGCGCGGGCTCGGCGGCGAACAGCTTGGAATAGAAGGCGATGCTCTGGCCCAGATCGGTGACGTGCAGGTGAACGTGGAAGCGCTTCATCGTGGTCCTTTCAGCAACGGCAATCCGCCGCCGCGTCGGTGGTCGAGCACGCTGCGCCCTCGCAGCAGTTCTCGGTGAGGTAGCCCAGCAGCTCGTTCATCGTGGTGAACGAAGCCCGATAGATGAGGTTGCGGCCCTGCCGCTCCTGCGTCACCAGGCCGGCATGCGTCAGTTCCTTGAGGTGGAACGACAGCGTGTTGCCGGCCACGTCCAGTTGCTCGGCCAGCGCTCCGGGGGTCAGGCCCTCGGGGCCGGCGACGACCAGGGCGCGGAACAGGCGCAGGCGCAATGCTTGCGCTAGCGCAGCGAGGGATCGGACGGCGTTGGCTTCTTCCATAGATCAATAATACAACAACTGTAGAAATAAAGTCTAAGTTGCAGCTATCAGCCGTCAAGTAGGTAGCGGTGAGGATGCTCGCGGGGCTTGGTCCAAAACCGTGATGTGTTGATCGTGTGACCGCACGAGTCCGTGTGTCACCGAGTTCTGGGCAGAAGCTCCAGGGCCCTGAAAGACATGAATATGGCCAAAGGCTGTATGCTGGAGAGGGCTCAGAAGTACCCGTAGCGTGCCGTTGCTCAGCGCTTCATTGCGAAGGACTGACTGACGGTAAAAGCGACGGTATAGAGCTCATCCGACTCCGCCAGATCCCTTTAACCATGCGGGTTAGCGAGGCCTATTGATGATGGAGTGGGAGTGAACTCCCGCCTGCCGGCCGAGTCTGCCCCCGAACCAACCTCTGTTTTTCTGTCCCTGCGCACCGTGCAAGCCAACCGTTCCCTGATCCTTTCCGCCGTCCTCGCCATCGCCGCAGGCGGCTTCGTGCCATCCACCGCATCCTTCGCCGCGCCGCAGCATGCTTCCAAGGCGGCCCAGAAGAAGGCGGCCACGCCGCCTTCCGTCACCCCTTCTGCCGAGCCCGGCGGGCCGCCGGTGCTGGCCGCCAAGGCCTGGCTGGTGATGGACTACGACTCCGGCCAGGTGCTGGCTTCCGAGAACGCGGACGAGCCGCTGCCGCCCGCTTCCCTGACCAAGATGATGACCAGCTTCCTGGTCGAGCAGTCCATCCGCACCGGCAAGCTCAAGCAGGACGACCTCGTCTCGGTCAGCGAGAACGCCTGGTGTCGGGGCTCGGGCACCGAGTCCTGCATGTACCTGCCGCTCAACAGCCAGGCCAAGGTGATCGATATCCTGCGCGGCATCATCGTGCAGTCGGGCAACGATGCGTCCAAGGCGATCGCCGAGCACATCGCCGGCACTGAGGACAACTTCGCCACGCTCATGAACGCCGAGGCCAAGCGCCTGGGCATGACGCAGACCCACTTCGTCAACGCCACGGGCCTGCCGGACCCGGCGCACAAGGCCTCCGCGCGCGACCTCGCGGTCCTGGCGCGCGCCATCATCCGCGACAGCGCCGACTTCTACCCGATCTACGCCGAGCGCGAGTTCACCTTCAACAAGATCAAGCAGGGCAACCGCAACGCCTTGCTCTACACCGACCCCACGGTCGATGGTCTGAAGACCGGCCACACGCAGGAGGCGGGCTATTGCCTCGTCACCTCGTCCAAGCGCAACGGCATGCGCCTGATCACCGTGATCCTGAACGCCAACAGCATGCAGGCGCGCGCCGACCAGACGCGCGCACTGCTGAGCTGGGGTTTCAGCCGCTTCGAGAAGGCCACGCCGATCCAGCCGGACGCGCAGGTGGCGCTGGCCAAGGTCAGCTTCGGCAAGGCCGACACGGTGCCCGCCGTGCTGGGCGCGCCCTGGACGATCACGGTGCCCAAGGGCCAGAAGCTGGAGACGGCGGCCCAGCTCAACGCCGACCTGGAGGCCCCCGTGGCCAAGGGCGCGGTGATCGGCAAGGTGGTAGCGACGTCCGGCGGCAAGCCGGTGGCCGAGGCGCCGCTGGTTGCGCAGGCCGACGTGGAGCGCGCAGGCTTCCTGCTGCGGGCCTGGCAGCATCTGCTGCGCCTGTTCGGCAAGTGAGCCACCCGCTTGGCCTGACGGGTCTCTTGCAGCACGGCGCACCATGCCGGCCCTTGCCGACACCCATCTGCGCCAGGTTCTCGCCGCCATGGCGGGCCCGGCGGCCCGCCCGCGGGAAGACCAGCTGGCCGCCGTCGCCGCGCTGGTCGAGCAGCGTGCCCGTGTGCTCGTCGTGCAGGCCACGGGCTGGGGCAAATCCGCCGTGTACTGGGCCGCGACCTCGGCCCTGCGTGCCAGCGGCGGCGGCCCCACGCTGATTGTCTCGCCGCTGCTTGCGCTGATGCGCGACCAGGTCGAGGCCGCGGCCCGTGCGGGCTTGCGCGCAGCCACCATCAATTCGACCAACCTGGACGACTGGGACACCGTTTTCGAAGACATCGCCGGCGACCGCCTGGACGTGTTGCTGGTCTCGCCCGAGCGGCTGGGCAACCCCGGCTTTGCGCGGCGCCTGCCGCAGCTGCTGGCCAGCGCCGGCCTGGTCGTCATCGACGAGGCGCATTGCATCTCCGACTGGGGCTTCGACTTCCGGCCCGACTACCAGCGGCTGTCCAGGACGCTGCTGGGCATCGCGGCCGGCACGCCCGTGCTGGCCACGACCGCCACGGCCAACCAGCGCGTGACCGCGGACATCGCGCGCCAGCTGGGGCCGGACACACTGACCTTCCGCGGCTCGCTCGCGCGCTCCTCGCTGCGGCTGGCCGTCGTGCCCGGCCTGGCCGCGCTGGAGCGCCTGGCCTGGGTGGCCGACGCGCTGGACCGCTTCACCGGCTCCGGCATCGTCTACGCCCTCACGGTGGCCGAGACCGAGCGCATTGCCGGCTTCCTGCACTCCTGCGGCTTCGAGGTCGCGGCCTACCACGGCGGTCTGGACACGGCCGCGCGCCAGCAGATCGAGGATGCGCTGCGCCGCAACGCGCTCAAGGCCGTGGTCGCCACCTCCGCGCTGGGCATGGGCTACGACAAGCCCGACCTGGCCTTCTGCATCCATGTCGGCTCGCCGGCCTCGCCGGTGGCCTACTACCAGCAGGTCGGCCGCGCCGGCCGGGCGCTGGACGACGCCGTGGCCGTGCTGCTGCCGGCCGAGACCGACGAGCGCATCTGGGCCTATTTCGCGACGGCCGGCGTGCCCGACGAGAAACGCGTGGGCCAGATCCTGGCTGCGCTCGCCGACGGCGCACAGGGCCTGGTGGCGCTGGAGAACGCCACCGGCATCCGGCGCGGCCGGCTCGAAGGCCTGCTCAAGATCCTGGCGGTCGAGGAGGTGGTCCAGCGCGAAGGATCGGCCTGGGCCCTGACCGGCCAGCCCTGGACCTTCGACGCCGAACGCTGGCAGGCCCTGGGTGCGGTGCGCGCACGCGAGGCCGGTCTGATGCGTGCCTTCGCGGCCGGCCAGGGCTGCCTTATGCGCTTTCTGCAGGAGGCGCTGGACGATCCGGCCCCGCGCGACTGCGGCCGTTGCAGCGTCTGCACCGGCCGCCTGCCCGAACCCGGCGTGCAGCCGGACGCAGCGCGTGTGGAGGCGGCACGCATCTACGCGCGCGGGCAGGACGTGGTCGTCGAGCCGCGCAAGCTCTGGCCCCCGGGCGGCGCGCGCAAGGGCCGCATCACCGCGTGCAGCGAAGGCCGCGCGCTGGCCTTCGCCGACGATCCTGGTTGGGCCGATGCCTTGCTGCCGTTGCTGGCCGGAGCCGACGCGCCGGCCACGCAGCCGGTGCTCGATGGCGTGGTGGCCGTGCTCGGCCGCTGGCGGGCCCGCTGGGGCGCGCGGCCGGTGGCCGTGGTGCCCATGCCCTCGACCACGCACCCGCTGCTGCTGGATTCGGTGGCGGCCCACGTGGCCCGGGTGGGGCGGCTGCCGCTGGTCGATGCGCTGCGGTGGAACGGCCCCGCACCGGATCCAGAACTCGCTTCCGCCGCCAAGGTCGCGGCGCTGCACCGGGCGCTGGCGCTGCGTCCCGGCGTGGCGGTGCCGGCTGGCCCGTTGTTGTTGCTCGACGTGCGCTACCGCAGCGGCTGGGCCATGACGGTGGCCGCCGCGCTGTTGCGCGATGCCGGCGCGACCAGCGTCTTGCCGCTGGTGCTGCACCAGGCGCCCTGAGTGTTGACGGAGGACCGGCGCTGTTGATTGCGCGGTCCTTCCGTGGCTAGGATGTCTACTTGTACTACCAGCTGCCGGCCGGTAAGATTCAGTCATGAACACCTTGACCGTCAAGATTCCTGCGGGCCTGGAGGCTGCCGTGGCCCAGGCCAGTGCGCAGGCGCATGTCAGCAAGTCCGAGCTGGTCCGGCGGGCATTGGAGGCCTACCTGCGGCAGCGCGATGCACAGGCCCCTTTCGTCTCGGCCCTGGAGCAGGCGGGCGATCTGGTGGGTTGCTTCGCCGGAGGGCCGGTCGACCTGTCGTCCAATCCGGAGCACCTTGCCGATTTCGGTCGGGTCTGAGCTGCGCATCCCCGACCCGTGAAACTGCTGCTCGACACCGGCCCCTGGGTCGCGCTGCATTGCCGCGATGACCGCCATCACGTCTGGGCCAGGGAGCAGTTCGCCAGCCATCCCGGGCCGTTCCTGACTTGCGAAGCCGTGGTTGCCGAGACCTGCTTCCTGCTTGCCCGAGGCGGCTTCGACCCGGCCAAGGCGCTCGCGCTCGTCGAACGCGGCGTGGTGCAGATCGCCATGTCCCTGCACGACGAGATGGCTTCTGTGCGCGCGCTGTTCGAGCGCTACGACAACGTGCCGGCCTCCTTGGCCGATGCCTGCCTGATCCGCCTGGCCGAACTGTATGAACCGTCCCGGGTGCTGACGCTGGACAGCGATTTCCACGTCTACCGGCGCCACGGGCGCAAGGTCATCGGGCTCATCACGCCGGGTACCTGACGGGCAGCCCGGTGTTTTTTCAGGTGCGGCGCAGGTCCTCCAGCAGGCTGGATGCAAGGGCTTCCTCTGCCACGGACAGGCCGTGGCGCTGCATGGCGACGGCCAGTCGCGCGTCCCAGGAGGCCGTCGTGTCGGACGCGCCGGTCCGGCGCGCTGGTGATCGCAGACCAGGCTGCGGCGTGCGCCGCCTGCAGTGCTGCGCGGCTGGTGCCTCGCGTCGGGCGGCCTGCCACAGCAGCGGGTCGACGCGCGGCGCCAGCGCCAGGATGCGTGCCGCGATGCCGCCCGAGCGGCCCACCAGGTCGCCGATGAAGCGCTCCAGGTAATCGATGAGCCGGCGCTTGTAGGCCAGCACGGCAACGGCCTCGGCCTGCTGCAGCTCGATGCTGCGCGCGATGCCGGCCATGAAGGCCTGGGCGTTGTCGGCCAGGCCCTCGAACACGCGCACCAGGTCGCGCAGCGTCTCGTGCACCTTGGCAGCGTCGGGCGCGGGTTCGTCGGCCAGCACCTGCAGCGCGCGCAGCCGGCTGGCAATGTCTTGCAGCGCCACGGTCTGGAGCTCGGCGCGACGGGCCAGCGTGCGTGCGAAGGTGGCCAGCGCAGCCTCCACCGCTTCACCGCCTTGCGACAGCCGGTACAGGAAGCGCGCGCGGTAGAAGTCGCCCAGGCTCGCCACGCGCGCGGTGTCGGGCTGCGACTCGAGGTTGCCCCATTCGGCGAGCTGGGTCAGTGCGGCCAGCACTTCCTCGATGCGCGGGGTGTGCGGCGTGGTCCAGCTGCCCTCGGCCAGCACCTCGTCGGGCCGCAGGTGGAGCCGGAACTGCCGCTTGGCAGCGGCGAAGGTGTCCATCACGGCGCGGTACGGCGCGGCCTTGTCGGCGCTGACGTGGCGAAAGAGATGGGATTGCAGCTCGTGTGCAGGGACGTGCATGGACCGCGTTATTGTGGCGGGTGCGCCGGGCCCCTCCGCGCGCGGGCACGCCGCTCCAGCCACTCGAAGATCCCCATGCCGGCCAGCATGGCCAGCACGAACACGGCGGCCTTGGCTTCGCCCATGCCCAGCGCGACGAGCGCCGGCCCCGGACAGAAGCCGGCCAGCCCCCAGCCGATGCCGAACACCAGGCCGCCCAGGACCAGGCGCCGGTCGATCCCGCCGCCGGATGGCAGCTGCATCGCCAGGCCGAGCAGGCTGCGCGTGCGATGCCTGGCCAGCGCGAAGGCCACGAGGCCGACCGCGATGGCGCCGGCCATCACGAAGGCCAGCGACGGATCCCAGGCGCCGGCGAGATCCAGGAAGCCCAGCACCTTGGCCGGATCAGCCATGCCGGACAGGAGCAAGCCCAGGCCGAAGACCAGGCCCGCGAGCAAGGCAGTGACGAAAGGCATGGCGCGATCCTCAGGCGTTCAGCAGATGGCGCACCACGTAGACGGTGGCGAAGCCCGCGCCCATGAAGGCCAGCGTGGCCACCAGCGAACGCGGCGACAGGCGCGACAGCCCGCAGACCCCGTGGCCGCTGGTGCAGCCCGCGCCATAGCGCGTGCCCAGCCCGACCAGCAGGCCGGCCACCACCAGCGTGCCCCAGCCGGCATCGATCTGCGGCCGGGGCAGGGCGGCCACGAGGGCGTACACCAACGGCGCGCCGACCAGACCGGCCAGGAAGGCCAGCCGCCAGCTGAGGCCACCCGCGGCTGGCCGCAGCAGGCCGCCCACGATGCCGCTGATGCCCGCGATGCGGCCGTTGCACAGCACGAGGATGGCGGCGGCCAGGCCGATGAGCAGGCCGCCGACGAGCGCGGCGCCAGGGGTGAAGGCATTCCAGGCGATGGTCATGCGTGGCACTGTAGCGCCACGCAGGGCAGCGCCCCAACAGCAAGAAGAACGGCCACCGCATGGTGGCCGTCGCGGCACGGCGCAAGGACGCGGTCAGTGCGCCGATGCCGCCGACGCCCCCAGCCCGGTTTCAGAACGCACCTGCTGCGCTGCGAACAGCGCGCGCTCCTTTTCGGCCTGGCGGCTCTTGTCGAGCACCGAGAACAGCCAGATGCCGATGAAACCGATGGTCATCGAGAACAGCGCGGGCGAGGCGTAGGGGAAGGGCGCCGAGCCGGCCGGGTGGCCCAGCGTGGTTTCCCAGACCGAGGGGGACAGCACCGTCAGCGCCACGGAGGAGACGAGCCCCAGGAAGCCGCCGACCACCGCGCCGCGCGTCGTGCAGTCCTTCCACAGGATGGACAGGAACAGCACCGGGAAGTTGGCCGAGGCCGCCACTGCGAAGGCCAGCGAGACCATGAAGGCGATGTTCTGCTTCTCGAACGCGATGCCCAGCACCACGGCCACGACGCCCAGCGCCACGGTGGTGATGCGCGAGACGCGCAGCTCCGAGGCGCTGTCGGCCTTGCCATGCTTGATCAGCGTGGCGTAGATGTCGTGCGAGACCGCCGAGGCGCCGGACAGCGTGAGCCCGGCCACCACCGCGAGGATGGTGGCGAAGGCCACGGCCGAGATGAAGCCGTAGAACACGTTGCCGCCCACCGACTTGGCCACCAGCACGGCCGCCATGTTGGAGGCACCGGCACCGCCATGGATGACGCCCGTCACGGTGTTGGCGAACTCGGGGTTGGTCAGCACCAGCGTGATGGCGCCGAAGCCGATGATGAAGATCAGCAGGTAGAAGTAGCCGATCCAGACCGTGGCCCAGCCGACCGACTTGCGCGCTTCCTTGGCATCGGGCACGGTGAAGAAGCGCATCAGGATGTGCGGCAGGCCGGCCGTGCCGAACATCAGCGCCATGCCGAAGGAGATCGCCGAGATGGGGTCCTTCACGAAGCCCCCCGGCCCCATGATGGACAGGCCGATGGAGGCCGCCTCCTGCGGTGTCTTGCCGGTGTTGGCGGCGATCTGCGTGCGCACCTCGACGGATTTGGCGAACAGCGCCTCGGGCGAGAAGCCGAACTGCGCCAGCACCATGACGGCCATGAAGCTCACGCCGGACAGCAGCAGCACGGCCTTGATGATCTGCACCCAGGTCGTGGCCGTCATGCCGCCGAACAGCACGTAGACCATCATGAGCACACCCACGATGACCACCGCCACCCAGTAGTCCAGGCCGAACAGCAGCTTGATGAGCTGGCCCGCGCCGACCATCTGCGCGATCAGGTAGAAGGCCACGACCACCAGCGTGCCCGAGGCCGCGAAGGCGCGGATCGGCCCGGCCTGGAAGCGGTAGCCGGCCACATCGGCAAAGGTGAACTTGCCCAGGTTGCGCAGCCGCTCGGCCATCAGGAAGGTCAGGATGGGCCAGCCGACGAGGAAGCCGATCGCGTAGATCAGGCCGTCGTAGCCGGTGGCCATCACGGCCGCCGAGATGCCCAGGAACGAGGCGGCCGACATGTAGTCGCCCGCGATCGCCAGGCCGTTCTGGAAGCCCGTGATGCCGCCGCCGGCGGTGTAGAAGTCGGCGGCCGACTTGGTGCGGCCGGCGGCCCACTTGGTGATGTAGAGCGTGGCCAGCACGAACACCGAGAACATGCCGATCGCGATCCAGTTGGTCGGCTGCTTGGCGGCCTGGCCGACGTCGCCGCCGGCGGCCTGGGCCAGGCCGCAGGCCGCGGCCAGCGCCAGCGCGACGAGGGTGTTGTGGCGCGGGTTCATTGCGTGGCCTCCTTCAGGATCTTGGCGGTCGCGCGGTCGTAGGCACCGTTGGCGCGCCGGATGTAGAGCAGCGTGATGCCGATGGTGAACACGATGACGCCCAGGCCGATCGGGATGCCGATGCTGGTGACGCCGCTGCCCATGGGCTGGGCCAGAAAGGGCTTGTCGAAAGCGATGAGTCCTATGTAGCCGTAATAGACGACCAGCATCAGGACCGTCAATGTCCAGCCGAAGCGGTTGCGTTGGCGCCGCAGCGCCTGATAGTCGGGGTGCGTCTGGATGCGTTGCACCACATCCGCGGGGTCCTTGGCCATGCTTGTCTCCTGGAAGTGAACCTGGAGCGCATCTTCAGCGGGGTGCGCGCGCTTGCGGTGGCGGCGCAACCATTCGTCATACCGGCGTGCGAGATCGCGCTGACGCCCGGCTGACTTACTCCCAGCTGACGTCGGCCGCGAACAGGTAGCCCGCGCCGTAGACCGTCTTGATGATGGCGGGCTCGTGCGGGTCGGGCTCGATCTTCTTGCGCAGGCGCGAGATGCGGACGTCGATGCTGCGGTCGGTGGGCGAGAGGTCGCGCTCGCCCATGAGCTGCTCGCGCGTGAGGATCTGGTGCGGCCGCTCGACGAAGCAGCGCAGCACCTGGGTCTCGGCCGTGCCCAGCAGGTGCTCGCTGCCGTCGGGCGCGCGCAGCACGTTGGCCGCGCAGTCGATGCGCCAGCCCAGGAAGCTGGCGTAGCGGCGCTGGCCCGGCGCGCTGCCGGCGGCCGCGCTGCGCCGGCGCAGGATGCTGCGCACGCGGGCCACGAGTTCGCGCGACTCGAAGGGCTTCGTCACGTAGTCGTCGCCGCCCAGCTCCAGGCCCATCACGCGGTCGGCCGTGTGGCCGCGGCCGGTCAGGATCAGCACGCCGGCGCTGGAGGCCGCGGCGATGCGGCGCATGAGGTCCAGCCCGTCCATGTCGGGCAGGCCCAGGTCGACGATGCACAGGTCGGGCTTCTCGAACTGCAGGCGGCGCAGCACGGCGCCGCCCGTGGCGAACACCTCGCAGGCGAAGCCGAAGTCGCGCAGCGCGGTCAGCACGAGCCTGGCCACGTCGGCGTCGTCCTCGATCACGTAGACCAGGGCGGGCGGGGCGCTGGCATCGTTGCTGGCGCGGTGTGTCTCTGCACTCATGTCGTCCCTTGCGCAATGGCGGCTGCGAGTTGTTCTGTCGTGAAGGGCTTGCGCAGCAGCGGGCTGCCCGCGTCGCGTGGCCAGTCGTCGGGCACGTTGCCGGTCATGATGACCACGGATTTTGCGTAGTGGCCGTCGCGTGCGGCGCGGGCCAGCTCCACGCCGTCCAGCGGGCCGGCCATCACGAGGTCGGTCAGCACCAGCGCGATGTCGGGCGTGGCCGTCAGCAGCTTGCGCGCTTCGGCCAGTTGCTCGGCCTCCAGCACCACGTAGCCCAGCTCCAGCAGGTTGCGCCGGACCACGCGGCGCACCTGGGCGTCGTCGTCCACCAGCAGGGCCAGGCCGCGCTGGCGCGGTGCGGCACGCGTCGCCGGTTGCGCCTGGCGCGGCGCTTCGGCCGGCGCCTGGGCGGCCGGCAGCCAGACCGACACCGTCGTGCCTTCGCCCGGCGCGCTGCGCACGTCCACCGCGCCGCCGGACTGCTTGATGAAGCCGTAGACCACGGCCATGCCCAGGCCGGTGCCGCGGCCGCCGCGCTTGGTCGTGAAGAAGGGCTCGAACAGGTGGGCCAACGTGTGGGCGTCCATGCCCACGCCGTTGTCCTGCACGTCGATGCGGATCGCGTCGCCGGGCGAGAGCTGCAGCGGCACCGCCGCGGCCGCGTCGATGCGCGTGGCGCAGGCACGCAGCACGATGCGGCCCTGCGCCCCCTTGGCCGCGCAGGCGTCGCGCGCGTTGAGCACCATGTTGATCAGGGCCTGCTCGAGCAGCGTGGGGTCGATCCAGGTCCACAGCGGTTCGCTGCCGGCGTCGATCTCCAGCTGCAGGGCCTCGGGCAGCACGCGGCGCACGAGCCCGGCCACGGTGGCGAGCAGGGCGCCGACGCTGACCGAATGGGCCTCCAGCGGCTGGCGCCGCGCGAAGCTCATGAGGCCTTTGACCAGGTCGGCGCCGCGCCGCGCCGCGCCCAGCGCGGGCAGCACGTACTCCTGCGTGGCGGCGTCCTCGGGCTGGCTGCGCGCGAGCGCGTCCAGGTTGCCGATGACCACGGTCAGGATGTTGTTGAAATCGTGCGCGAGCCCGCCCGTCAGGTGCGTCAGCGACTCGAGCTTGTGCGCCCGCGCGAGCAGCACCTGCGCACGCCGCTCCTCGGTGATGTCGAAGGTGAGCTCGAAGCAGCCGCTCACGCTGCCGTCGCCGGCGCGCTCGGGAACCAGGGAAGTGCGCACGATGCGGCGCTCGCCGTGGGCGGTCTGCAGTTCGTACTCGAAGCTCTGGGCCTGGCCGCGCAGCGCGCGCAGCACGCGGGGCCGAACGCCGGCGTAGACGGCATCGCCGAGGAAGGCGCGGGCGCTGGCCCGGTGCGGCGCGCTGGTGTCGACGTGGAACCAGTCGTGGTATGCGCGGTTCAGGTAACGGTAGGTGCGGCCGGCATCGAAGAACCCCACGGCGGCGGGGATGGAGTCCATGACCAGGCGCACCCGCTGTTCGCTGCGCTGCAGCTCGGCCGTGCGCGCGGCCACGCGGGCTTCGAGCTCCTCGGTGTGGGCACGGATCGTGGCCTCGGCCCGGCGCTCGGCCGTGACATCGGAGTACAGGGTCACGAAGCCATGGCCGGGCACGGGTTCGCCGCGGATGCGCAGCACCTGGCCGCCCGGCCGCGTGCGTTCGATCTCGTGCGCCCGAAACGCGCGTGCGGCGGCCACGCGCTCGGCCACGAGCTGGGCGGCGTTGCCGGGGCCGTAGTCGCCGCGCTGGGCGTTGTAGTCGATGAAGCTTTCGAACGGGGCGCCCACGTAGCCCATGGACTCGGGGAAATCCAGCAGCTTGAGGTACGCGCGGTTCCAGGCCACGAGCTTCAGGTCGCGGTCGAAGATGGACAGGCCGCGGTCCAGCAGGTCCAGACCGGCTTGCAGCGTCAGGTAGCGCGCGAGCGGGGCGTGCGCGTCGGGAGACGGATCGTGGGTGGGCATGGTCGTCGGCGCGAGCGTAACGCCTGCAACGGTCCCGGGCCAGGGTGCAAACATTTGTTAAGTTTGGGGCACGGTCCTGCAACGTTCCTAGTGGATGCTGGCGGCCAGTGCGGCGGGCGATGTGATGCAATCGCCCCGTCCCAACCATCCGCATCGTGCACCAGGAGACGAGATGACCGAAGCCACTGTCCAGTACGCGCCGCCGCCGGAGCTGGCCCGCCATGCCCATGTGTCGGGCCGCGCGGCCTACGACCAGCTGGTGGCCCGGGCCGAGACCGACCCCGAGGGTTACTGGGGCGGTCTGGCGCGCGAGCTCATCAGCTGGCAGACCCCGTTCACGCAGGTGCTGGACAGCAGCCAGGCGCCGTTCTTCAAGTGGTTCGCCGACGGCACGCTCAACGTCTCCTACAACTGCCTGGACCGCAATGTGGAGCGCGGGCTGGGGGCCAAGACCGCGCTGGTCTTCGAGGCCGACGACGGCCAGGTCACCAGGGTCAGCTACCAGGAACTGCTCGAGCGCACCTGCCGCATCGCCAACGGACTGCGTTCCCTGGGCGTGAAGAAGGGCGACCGGGTCGTCATCTACATCTCCATGTCGATCGACGGCGTGGCGGCCATGCAGGCCTGCGCACGCATCGGCGCCATCCACTCCGTGGTGTTCGGCGGCTTCTCGGCCCAGGCCCTGCGCGACCGCATCGCCGACACCGGCGCGTCCATCGTGATCACGGCCGACCAGCAGGTGCGCGGCGGCAAGCAGCTGCCGCTCAAGGCCATCGTCGACGAGGCCATCGGCCTGGGCGGCTGCGAGAGCGTGCGCAACGTGCTGGTGGCACGCCGCACCGGTGGTGCCGTGCCGTTCCAGGCACCGCGCGACCTCTGGCTGGCCGAGCTGACCGAGGGCCAACCGTCCAAGTGTGAACCGGAATGGGTCGAGGCCGAACATCCGCTGTTCCTGCTCTACACCTCGGGTTCCACGGGCAAGCCCAAGGGCGTGCAGCATTCCACGGGCGGCTACCTGCTGCAGGCGGCTGTGACGACCAAGTGGACCTTCGATCTGAAGGACGACGATGTGTTCTGGTGCACGGCCGACATCGGCTGGGTCACAGGGCATAGCTACATCGCCTACGGGCCGCTCGCCCTCGGCGCCACCGAGATCGTGTTCGAGGGCGTGCCGACCTACCCCGATGCGGGCCGCTTCTGGAAGATGGTCCAGGACCACAAGGTCAGCATCTTCTACACAGCACCGACCGCGATTCGCTCGCTGATCAAGGCGGCGGAGGCCAACGAGGCCGTGCACCCCGCCCGCTACGACCTCTCCAGCCTGCGCATCCTGGGTTCGGTCGGCGAGCCGATCAACCCCGCGGCCTGGGAGTGGTACCACCAGCATGTGGGCGGCGGCCGCTGCCCCATCGTCGACACCTTCTGGCAGACCGAGACCGGCGGCCACATGATCACGCCATTGCCGGGCGCCACCACGCTGGTGCCGGGTTCGTGCACGCTGCCCTTTCCGGGCATTGCCGCGGCCATCGTCGACGAGACCGGCAACGACGTGCCGCATGGCCACGGCGGCATCCTGGTCGTCAAGCGTCCCTGGCCCGGCATGATCCGCACGATCTGGGGCGATCCTGAACGCTTCGTCAAGAGCTACTACCCGCCCGAGCTCAAAGGCTTCTACCTGGCCGGCGACGGCGCGATCCGCGACGCGCAGACCGGCTACTTCACGATCACGGGCCGCATCGACGATGTGCTCAATGTCTCGGGCCACCGCATGGGCACCATGGAGATCGAGTCGGCCCTGGTGGCCAAGACCGACCTCGTGGCCGAGGCCGCCGTGGTCGGCCGGCCCGACGACACCACGGGCGAGGCGGTCTGCGCCTTCGTCGTGCTCAAGCGCCCGCGGCCGCACGGCGAGGAGGCCAAGCAGATCGCCAAGGAGCTGCGCGACTGGGTGGCCAAGGAGATCGGCCCGATCGCCAAGCCCAAGGACATCCGCTTCGGCGACAACCTGCCCAAGACGCGCTCGGGCAAGATCATGCGGCGGCTGCTGCGCTCCATCGCCAAGGGCGAGGCGATCACGCAGGACACCTCGACGCTGGAGAATCCGGCGATCCTGGAGCAATTGGCCCAGTCCAACTGAGCGGCAGCAGGGCCTGACCAACGGCCTTGCGCGGGCCGGCCTGAATCCGGTAAAACCCGCAGCTTTGCTGCACTGCGTTTGGCCGCATCGGCGCGAACGCAAGCATGGCGTGGGGAGGAGGGTCGATGTCTGAACTGGTCGTGGTCCTGGTCGGCGTGTGCGCGGTGCTGGTGCTGTGGCGGCTGGCGCGCACGCGGGGGGCTGCGCCGGAGGATGGCTACGCGCTGGCCGTGTCCGACTTCGGCAGCAACGCCGGCAGCCGGGCCCAGCCGGCCGCCGAGCTGTACCACTGGCAGGCGCTGGGCCGCTTCGACTTCCCCGTCATCGACACCGAGCGCCACCGGGCCGTGCTGCAGGCGGCGCTGGCGCAACTCGGCCCCATGTGCATGGCCACCCTGCACGCGCCCAAGGAGGTGGGTGGCCGCGTCGAGGTGCGCGTGGGCGACCACCGCGTGGGCTTCCTGTCCGACGGCGACGCTTCGCGTTTCCAGCGTCGGCTGGCCTACGAGAGCCGGCCGGGCCAGACCAGCCAGTGCGGCGCCCGCATCGTGACGCACACCGAAGGCGGTCGCCAGAGCATCACCATCCTGCTGGACCTCAAGCCTTTCCGGCACTGAGAACATGTGAACGAACCGCTCACTCCCACGCGAGGCCCCCGATGAGCACCTGTTTCCATCATGACCGTCGCGCCAGGGGCCTCGCCCTTCGGGCCGCGGGGCGCGCCAGGCCGCATGCGGGCGTTGCAGTCCTTGCCCTGGCTCCAGCCCGGGCTGCGGCCTGCGGCCCGCCGCACCCCGTCGTGGGCGCGATAGGTGCATTCACACGTTCTGAGGCATACGCCGTTCAGGCGCGGCCGGGCAGCAGCAGCCGCTTGCGCGGCGGCGGCTCGGGCAGCGCGAGTTGGGCTTCGCGTGCCACGCGCACGCAGTCCTTGAGGTGTTCCTCGCCGAGCAAGCGGATCGCGCTGTAGCCGACCAGGGCCGATACGGCCTGGCCGGCGAAGGGCACGTATTTGGCGGCCTGCTTGGCCGTGAGCCGCATGCCCACGGCGGCGGCGGCGCGGAGCACGAGGTCGCGCGTGATGAACTTGCCGATCAGCACCGAGCCCACCATGTTGACGGCCTTTTGCACCTGGTCACGCTGGCGCGGCTCCAGCCGTGCGATCTGCTCGGGCGTGAGACCGAACTCCGCGCTCACGGCCGGGATGAGCCGCGACAGCACAGCCGCGTCCACGGCCCAATCCAGGCCCGGCACGGGCACGGCACTGGCTGCAGCCGCCACCATGGCCTTGCTGTGCAGCAGGCGCCGCCCGCGCCGGACTGCTTCGACGAGCCGCGCGTCGCCCTGGGCCAGTTCGAGCGCGCTGCCCATGGGCCTACTTGCCCTTGACCAGGCCGTAGATCACCAGCAGCACGATGGCGCCGACGATGGAAGCGATCCAGCCCGCCGGCGCCCCGGGCGCATACCAGCCCATCTGCTGACCGGCCCAGCCCGCCAGGAGGGAGCCGGCGATGCCCAGGATGGACGTCATGACGATGCCCAGCTTGTCGTCACCGGGCTTGAGCGCGCGGGCCAGCAGACCCACGATGAAGCCGACGATGATGGTGCCGATCAGAGAGAACATGGTGTATGCAAGGCGAGTTGAGGTCGGGTCAATGTACCCCAAGCGCCTGGCACGGGTTTGTCAGGAAGTTTCCAGCTGCTCCGACAGGCTCAGCCACTCTTCCTCCTGCGCGGCCAGCTGGTCGCCGACCTGCTTGAGCCTGCGGCCGGCCTCGGCCATCTCGGCCGGCGCCAGCGCCTGCATGAGGCGTTGCTCGAGCGCGGCCTTCTCCTCGGCCAGCGTGGCCATGCTGCGGTCGAGCTTCTCGATCTGCTTCTTGAGCGGGCGCAGCCGTTCGGCCTGCTCCTGGCGGCGCTGGGCGTCCTGCTTGCGCTGGGCGGCAGAAGCCGGGGCGGGCGCTGCGGCCGGCGCAGCGGCGGCCGGTGCCGGTGCGGCCTTGAGCGCCTCGCGCTGGCGCTTGGCCTCGTCGAGCAGGTAGCGCTGGTAGTCGTCCAGGTCGCCGTCGAAGGGGCTGACGCCGCCGCGGGCGACCAGCCAGAACTCGTCGCAGACCGCGCGCAGCAAGGCCCGGTCGTGGCTGACCAGCATGACCGTGCCTTCGAATTCGTTGAGCGCGATCGACAAGGCCTCGCGCGTGGCCAGGTCCAGGTGGTTGGTCGGCTCGTCCATCAGCAGCAGGTTGGGACGCTGCCAGACCAGCATGCACAACACCAGGCGCGCCTTCTCGCCGCCGCTCATGCTGCCCACGGCCTGCTTGACCATGTCGCCGCTGAAGTTGAAGCCGCCCAAGAAGCCGCGCAGGTCCTGCTCGCGCGTGGACTGGCCGGCGAGCTTGCCGGCCGCCGTGCATTCGCGCGCGAGCTGGACCATGTGCTCGAGCGGGTTGTCGGCCGGGCGCAGCACGTCCAGCTCCTGCTGCGCGAAGTAGCCGATGTTCAAGCCCTTGCCCTCGGTGATCTCGCCCGCGACGGGCGCGAGCGCCCGCGCGATGGTCTTGACCACGGTGGACTTGCCCTGGCCGTTCGCGCCCAGGATGCCGATGCGCTGGCCGGCCAGCACCGACTTGCTCACGTCGCGCACGATGACGGTGGGCGCGGCCCCGTCGGCACCCGGGTAGCCGAAGCTCGCGTCCTGCAGGGCCAGCATGGGGTTGGGCAGGTTGGCCGGCTCCTTGAACTCGAAGCTGAACTCCGCCTCGGCCAGCAGCGGTGCGACGCGCTCCATGCGCGCCAGCGCCTTGACCCGGCTCTGCGCCTGCTTGGCCTTGCTGGCCTTGGCCTTGAAGCGGTCGATGAACTTCTGCAGGTGGGCGATCTTTTCCTGCTGCTTGGCGTAGGAGGCCTGCTGCAGCTCCATCTGCTCGGCGCGCATGTCCTCGAACTTGCTGTAGTTGGCGCCGTAGCGGTTGAGCTTGGCGTTCTCGATGTGGATGGTCACGCCCGTCACCGCATCCAGGAACTCGCGGTCGTGGCTGATCACGAGCAGCGTGCCCGTGTAGCGCTGCAGCCAGGCTTCCAGCCAGACCAGGGCGTCCAGGTCCAGGTGGTTGGTGGGCTCGTCCAGCAGCATCAGCTCGCTCGGGCACATCAGCGCCCGCGCCAGCTGCAGGCGCATGCGCCAGCCGCCCGAGAAGCTGTCCACCGGGTTGTCGAGCTCGGTGGTCTTGAAGCCCAGGCCCAGGATCAGCGCCTGGGCGCGGGCACGCGCGTCGTGGGCGCCGGCGTCGTGCAGCGCCATGTAGGCGTTGGCCATGCGTTCGCCGTCGTCGCTTGCCTCGGCGGCCGCCACCTCGGCCTGGGCGGCCAGCAGCACGGTGTCGCCGTCGACCACGAAATCGGTCGCGCCCTGGTCGGTCTCGGGCATGTCCTGGGCCACCTGGGCCAGGCGCCACTGGGCCGGCACCGTGAATTCGCCGCCATCCTCGTGCAGGCTGCCGTTGAGCAGCGCGAACAGGCTGGACTTGCCGGCGCCGTTGCGGCCGACCAAGCCGACCTTCTCGCCGGGGTTGATGACGGTGGAGGCGCTGTCCAGCAGCACCTTGGTCCCGCGGCGCAGGACGACGTTCTTGAGGGTGATCATGTGAGAACCGTGGCCGGGCCACGGAGCGCGGTTAACAGGCGGCGAGGGCTTCGGCCGTGACCAGCAGCACCTGGTCGGCGCCGGCGCTGGTGTCGAGCCAGACCACCTCGAGCTGCGGAAACGCCGCCTCGAAGTGGGCCCGCTCGTTGCCGATCTCCAGCACCAGCACGCCGTGGGCCGGCATTTTCGCAGACAGCCCGGCCAGCAGGCCGCGCACGAAGTCCATGCCGTCGGCACCGCCATCCAGCGCCAGCGCCGGTTCGGCCCGGTACTCGGCCGGCAGAGCCTGCATGCTCTGGCGGTTGACGTAGGGCGGGTTGCACAGCACGAGGTCGTAGGGGCCGTCCACGCCGGCCAGGCCGTCGGAGGTCAACAGCCGGATGCGGTCCGCCAGTCCATGGCGCTCGACGTTGATGCGGGCCACGGCCAGCGCATCGGTGGAGATGTCGGCCGCGTCGACCTGCACCTCGGGCCAGGCCATGGCAGCCAGCACCGCCAGGCTGCCGTTGCCCGTGCACAGGTCCAGCACGCGGCGCGTGTGCGCGCCCAGCCAGGGGTCGACGCTGCCGTCGGCCAGCAGCTCGGCGATGAAGGAGCGCGGCACGATGGCGCGCTCGTCCACGTAGAAGGGCACGCCCTGCAGCCAGGCCTCGCGCGTGAGGTAGGCCGCAGGTTTGCGGGAGGCGATGCGCTCGTCCAGCAGGGCGGCGACCTGGGCCTGGGCGGCGGTATCGACAAGCTGCTCGGCCACGTCGTCCAGCGCGTCCAGCGGCAGGCCCAGGCGCCACAGCACCAGCCAGGCGGCCTCGTCGAACGCGTTGAGCGTGCCGTGGCCGTACGCCACGCCGGCCTGCTCCAGCCGCGCGGCCGCGGCCTCGATGGTTTGCAGGACGTTGCTCACCGCAGCGACCGGTCCAGCCGTTCCAGCACGCCGCGGTAGATGTTCTTGAGCGGTTCGATGTCGGCCACGCGCACGTTCTCGTCGATCTTGTGGATCGTGGCGTTGGGGGGGCCCAGCTCGATGACCTCGGGACAGATCTGGGCGATGAAGCGGCCGTCGCTGGTGCCGCCCGTGGTCGACAGCTCGGTGGTCAGCCCGGTTTCGGCCGCGATCGCGTCGCGCACGGCGTCCACCAGCGGGCCCGGCGTGGTCAGGAAGGGCAGGCCGCCCACGGTCCAGTCCAGGCGGTACTCCAGGCCGTGGCGGTCCAGCACGTCGCGCACACGCTGTTGCAGGCCGTCGGCCGTGGACTCGGTGCAGAAGCGGAAGTTGAAGTCGATGACCACCTCGCCCGGGATCACGTTGCTCGCGCCCGTGCCGCCATGGATGTTGCTGACCTGAAAGCTCGTGGGCGGGAAGAAGGCGTTGCCGCGATCCCATTCGGTGGCCGCCAGCTCGGCCAGTGCCGGCAGGGCCTGGTGGATGGGGTTGCGCGCCAGCTGCGGATAGGCGATGTGGCCCTGGATGCCCAGCACCGTGAGCTTGCCGCCCATGGTGCCGCGGCGGCCGTTCTTGACCATGTCGCCGGTCTGCTCGACCGAGGTCGGCTCGCCCACGATGCACCAGTCGATGCGCTCGCCGCGCGCGCGCAGCTGCTCGCAGACTACCACCGTGCCGTCGCGCGCCGGGCCTTCCTCGTCGCTGGTCAACAGCAGTGCGATCGACAGCGCTGGCGCGGGCGTGGCGGCCAGGAACTCCTCGGTCGCGACGACAAAGGCCGCCAGCGAGGTCTTCATGTCGGCGGCGCCGCGGCCATACAGCCGGCCGTCGCGGTGCGTGGGCGTGAAGGGGTCGCTGGTCCACTGCGCAAGCGGGCCGGTGGGCACCACGTCGGTGTGGCCGGCGAAGACCAGCGTGCGCGCCTGGGCCGCGCCGCCGGCGCGGCGCGCCCAGAGGTTGCGCACGCGGAAATCGGCCGGGCCGCTGACGATGGCCTCGCTCGTGAATCCCAGCGGCGCGAGGCGCTCGGCGATCAGGGCCTGGCATTGCCCGTCTTCGGGGGTGATGGAAGGCTGGGCGATCAGCTGCTCGGCCAGGCGCAGGGTGGCGGTCATGGGGTCTTCACGTCCAGCGTGATCTCGGTGAAGGACGGTTCATCGTCCGGCTGCGCGGGCGCCTGGGCGGCAGCGCCGCGCGTGAAGTCGTTCTGCAGCCGCCACATCAGGTTGGTGGCCGAATCGGCATGGGACAGGCCTTCCTGGCGCTCGATGATGCCTTCGGTGATGAGCCGCGCGATGTCGGCCTCGAAGGTCTGCGAGCCCTCGGCGATGGACTTCTCCATGGCCTCCTTGACGCCGGAGAAGTCGCCGTGCTCGATCATTTCGGACACCAGCGCGGTGTTCATGAGCACCTCGACGGCCGGCACGCGGTCGCCGCGCACCGTGCGTAGCAGGCGCTGGGACACGACGGCCTGCAGCACGGCGGCCAGGTCGCCCAGCATGGTGGGGCGCACCTCGACCGGGTAGAAGTTCAGGATGCGGTTCAGTGCCTGGTAGCTGTTGTTGGCATGCAGGGTGGCCAGGCACAGGTGGCCGGTCTGGGCATAGGCGATGGCGGCCGACATGGTCTCGCGGTCGCGGATCTCGCCGATCAGGATCACGTCGGGCGCTTGGCGCAGTGCGTTCTTGAGCGCGACCTGCAGCGACTGCGTGTCGGTGCCGATCTCGCGCTGGTTGACGATGGACTTCTTGTTCTTGAACAGGAACTCGATCGGCTCCTCGATCGTCAGGATGTGGCCGCTCTGGCGCTCGTTGCGGTGGTCCATCATGGCCGCCAGCGTGGTCGTCTTGCCGGCGCCCGTGGCGCCCACCACGAGCAGCAGGCCGCGCCGACGCTGCACCAGGTCGGCCAGCACGGCGGGCAGCTTGAGCGATTCCAGCGTGGGGATCTCGGTGTTGATGTAGCGCACCACCACCGCATAGCTGCCGCGCTGACGCATGGCACTCACGCGAAAGCGCCCGACGCCGCTCAGCGACACCGCGGCATTGAGCTCGCCGGTGCGGTCCAGTTCCTGGATCTGCTGGGCCGAGACCACCTCGGCCAGCAGCTTGACGGGCGCGTCGAACGGCAGCACCTGGCTGTTGATCGGCACGGTCAGCCCGTTGATCTTGATCTGGGCCGGCGCGTTCGCCGACAGGAACAGGTCGGAGGCCTTCTTCTCCTGCATCAGGCGCAGGATGCGTTCCATGGTGCTCATGCTGGCTCTCCGAGTAGTCGACTCATGGCGCGCAATGCCACCCGCAGTCCCGGCCGCCCCGGGCAGGCCGCAGCTCCGAAGGCTGCGGAGCAAGCCATGCCAGCGGACGCGGCGGCACGGGCTCCGCCCGGCCGCTCGCGGCGCCCCCTTGAGGGGGTTGGCGGAGCGCGCAGGGCGGAGACTGGGGGTGGTCCATTCAATCGCGCAGCAGGTCGTTCAGGCTGGTCTTGGCGCGGGTCTGCGCGTCCACGGTCTTGACGATGATCGCGGCATAGGTGCTGTAGGCGGTGCCGTTGGCCGTGGTCTTGGGCAGACTGCCGCTGATCACGACGCTGCCTGCGGGCACGCGGCCGTAGCTGATCTCGCCCGTGGCGCGATTGAAGATCGGCGTGCTCTGGCCCAGGTAGACGCCCATGCCCAGCACCGAGTTCTCTTCGACGATGACGCCTTCGACCACTTCGGAGCGCGCGCCGATGAAGCAGTTGTCCTCGATGATGGTCGG
The DNA here is from genome assembly GCF_014652235.1 of Pseudorhodoferax aquiterrae. Classification (GTDB taxonomy): domain Bacteria; phylum Pseudomonadota; class Gammaproteobacteria; order Burkholderiales; family Burkholderiaceae_C; genus Pseudorhodoferax; species Pseudorhodoferax aquiterrae. The sequence goes on along the minus strand of NZ_BMYK01000013.1, from coordinate 2,653 downwards.
GTTGGCCTGCAGCGGCTCCAGCACGCCACCCAGGCCCACGCCGCCCGAGAGGTGCACGTTCTTGCCGACCTGCGCGCAGCTGCCCACGGTGGCCCAGGTATCGACCATGCTGCCTTCGTCCACGTAGGCGCCGATGTTCACGTAGCTGGGCATCAGGATCGCGCCCTTGGCGATGAAGCTGCCACGGCGGGCCACGGCCGGCGGCACCACGCGCACGCCGGTGGCTTTCATCTCGTCGGCCGACAGGTGGGCGAACTTGGTCTGCACCTTGTCGTAAAAGCCCAGCTGGCCGGCCTGCACGACCTCGTTGTCCTTCAAACGGAAGGACAGCAGCACGGCCTTCTTGATCCACTGGTGCACGGTCCACTGGCCCACGCCTTCGCGCGTGGCCACGCGCAGCTTGCCGTTGTTGAGCTCGGCGATCACGTGCTCGACGGCGTCCTGCACCTCCTTGGGCGCGGCTTGCGGCGACAGGCTGGCGCGGTTCTCCCAGGCGTTGTCGATGAGGGTTTGAAGCTGTTGGCTCATGCTGTTTGCGGTCTCGATTGGATGAATTGAACGATGCGCTGCGCGGCTTCCACGCATTCGGCGGTCTCGGCCACCAGGGCCATGCGCACGCGACCCTGGCCGGGATTGAAGCCAGCGGCCTCGCGGGCGAGATAGCTGCCGGGCAGGACCGTCACATTGTATTGAGCGAGCAGTTCGCGGGCGAAGCGCGCATCGCTGCCCTCGGCCGGCTCGCCGAGGCGCAGCGGCACGCCGGCCCAGAGGTAGAAGCTCGCGTCGGGCAGGCGCACGTCCATCACGCGGGCCAGCAGCGGCGTGACGGCGGCGAACTTCTCGCGGTACAGGGCGCGGTTGGCCTCCACATGCGCCTCGTCGTTCCAGGCCGCGATGGAAGCCGTCTGCACCACGGGGCTCATGGCGCTGCCGTGGTAGGTGCGGTAGAGCAGGTATTGCTGGATCAGCGCCGCGTCGCCCGCGACGAAGCCCGAGCGCATGCCCGGCACGTTGCTGCGCTTGGACAGGCTCGTGAAGGCCACGATGTTGCGCAGATCGCTGCGGCCCAGTTGCGCCGCGGCCTCCAGGCCGCCCAGCGGCGGCGTGTCGCCGAAGTAGATCTCGCTGTAGCACTCGTCCGAGGCGATCACGAAGCCATGGCGGTCGGACAGTGCGAACAGCTTGCGCCACTCGTCCAGCGGCATGACCGCGCCCGTGGGGTTGCCGGGCGAGCAGACGTAGAGCAGCTGGGTGCGCGCCCACACCGCCTCGGGCACGCTGTCCCAGTCCACCGCGAAGTTGCGCTGCGGGTCGCTCGGCGCGTAGTAGGGCTCGGCGCCGGCCAGCAGGGCCGCGCCCTCGTAGATCTGGTAGAAGGGGTTGGGGCAGACCACGGTGGCGCCGGGCCGGGTCGGATCGACGATGGTCTGCGCGAAGGCGAACAAGGCCTCGCGCGAGCCGTTGACGGGCAGCACCTGGGACGCGTCCAGCGCCAGGCCATAGCGGCGCTGCAGCCAGCCCGTGAAGGCGGCGCGCAGTTCGGGCGTGCCGGCGGTGGGCGGGTAGCCGGCCAGGCCTTCGCGCAGGTCGCCGGCCAGGGCGGCCTGGATGAAGGGCGGCGTGGGGTGCTTGGGTTCGCCGATGCCCAGGCTGATGGGCCGCAGGCCGGGCGGTGGCGTGACGCCGGCAAACAACTGGCGCAGCCGTTCGAACGGGTAGGGCTGCAGGCGGGCGAGCAGGGGATTCATGGGGCGCGATTATCGGGGTGCGCCTGGGTGCCGCTGCAGCCGTGACCCCGGTCACCGGCCCAGGCACGCGCCGCTGGTCAGCCGCGGGGCTTGTTGGTATGTTCCGCGCCATGTCTCCATGTCTGCTCCCGTGACGGAACCCCTGGACCAGGGCGGCGTGCGGCGCCTGCTCGTGATCGACGACCACGCGCTGGTCCGCATGGGCGTGCGCACGCTGGTCATGCAGCAGTTCGCAGACGTTTACGCCGTGGACGAGGCCGGCACGCTGGAGCAGGGCCTGGCGTTGCTGGCCCAGGCGCAGGGGCGCATCGTCCTGGTGCTGCTCGACCTGCAACTGCCCGATGCCAAGGGCTTTGCGGGCCTGCGCATCCTGCGGCGCGACCATCCCGGCGTGCCGGTGGTGGTGCTCAGCGGCGCGCAGGACCTGCGCATCCGCGAGGAGGCGCTGCGCCTGGGCGCGGGCGCCTACATCAGCAAGTCCGCCGATGCGGGCGCGATGGACGCCTGGGTCGAGGTGCTGCGCCAGCATGCGGATGGGCCATCGCCACCGCCGCCCCCGAGCGCAGCGCCGGGTGCGGCCGCTTTGCGCACGGCCCAGGGCCTGGGGCTGAGCCCGCGCCAGGTGCAGGTGCTGGAGCTGTTGCTGGCCGGCATGGACAACCAGGCCATCGCCGCGGAGACCGGGCTGACCTTGGGCACGGTCAAGAACTGCGTGTCCTCGGTCTTCCTGGGCTTCAACGTGCGCTCGCGCGCCGAACTGCTGGGCATGTTCCCTACGTGAAATGAAGCCACCCCCGTTTGGATTTCTCACTTCGTGTAGAAATCCCATCCCCCCTCAAGGGGACGCACCCGGCGGCCTGGCAGAGGTTCTATGGTCCGCGTCAAGCCGGCGAGGCCGTGCGATG
>NZ_BMYK01000012.1:82520-160425 GCF_014652235.1 Pseudorhodoferax aquiterrae | reverse complement strand
CAGTATTTCAGGCCCTCCACCCCAACACCTCAACCATACAAGCCAGTTCCGCGGCGTCTGTTGGCATGGCCTGCTCCGCGGCCTTTTGAACAGCTTCTTGCGTATCGGTGCTGGCGGTGTGGTCGGTGCACCGCGGCATAGGGTGCCGGTGGGGTCACGCGATGCGCCGCCGCCATTGCGCGCGCCGGTGCACGGCGATCATCGCCACCGCGCCGCAGCCGCTGAGGTTGAGCAGCGCGATCAGCAGAAAGGGCAGGTCGCGCAGCACCAGCAGGCCGTAGGCCGTGGTCGCGATGTTCGAGACCACCCAGGACCACCAGGTCAGCAGCGAAAGCGAGCGCGCGCCGTCCTCGCAGCGCCACACCGTCACGATCTGCGGGACATAGGTGAACACGCGCAGCGCGTTGGACAACAGGTAGGCCCAGCCGACGATGGCGAGCGGACCTTCGGGCATGGCCAGCGACCACGCGGTCATGGAAGGGGAACTGGCGGCAGGGCCAGGGCGCAGGTCTGCATGGGCATGTCTCCGGCCGCCACCGGGCAGCGCACGCCGTGACTCTAGGCAGGCGGGGCGATGGCGGGAATGCCGTCAGGGCGGCAGGCCATCGCGTGTTTGCGCGAGGGGCAGCTCCAGCCGCCAGCAGCAGCCCTGCGGGCGCTCCATGCGCAGCAGCCTTCCGCCGAGCCGTGCCGCGCGGGCCTGCATGTTGGGCAGGCCGTGGCCGCTGCCCGGCTGGGACGGCATGCCCGCACCATCGTCGGCCAGGTCCAGCTGCAGCAGGCCGTCGCGCCAGGCCAGGGTGACCTCCACGGTGCGCGCGCGGGCATGCTTGAGCACATTGGTCAGCGCCTCCTGGGCGATGCGCAGCACCTGCAAGGTGCTGTGCGGCGGCATGGCGAGCGGCTGCTCGGGCAGCTCCTGCCGCCAGTGGGCCGCGAGGCCCGCCTCGCGCAGCCGTGCGTCCCAGCGAAAGCGGAAGTCGGCCCAGGCAGCGGCGAAGTCGCCCTCGTCCGACCCCAGCGCGTCCAGCGCCACGCGCATCTCGTCGATGGCCGCGCGCAGCACGCCGCTCACCTGCGGCGGCGCGAGCGCGCCGCGTTCGGCGCGCAGAAGCGAGGTGAACAGCTGCGCGCCCAGGCCGTCGTGCAGGTCCTGCATGATGCGCTGGCGCTCGTCAGTGGCCGCCTGCTCGCGTTGCAGCGCGGCAATGCGCGCATAGCTCGCGCCGATCTCCTTCTCGCGCGCGGCCACGCGGGCCTCCAGCGTGCGGTGCGATTCCTCCAGCGCCCGCAGATTGCGCACGTAGCGCAGCGTGATGAGCCCGCCCATGGTCAGCAGCAGCAGGTTGGCGCCGTAGTGCAGCAGGAAGAAGCGGTGCGCGCTCCAGCCCGGCAGCAGGGTGCTGAACCAGGGCGATTGCTGCGCCATGAAGTGGTCGTGCACGCCGGACAGCAGCGTGAGCACGAAGACCAGCGCGATCAGTGCACGCTCGGCCGAGGGTCGGCGCCAGGCAGCGCACACAGCCACCAGCACGCCCAAGACCCCGATCGGGATGAACCCGGCCACCCACCAGCGTGCCACCCATTGCTCGGCGGCGGGGCTGGCGCCGCCCAGCAGGTACACGAGCGGCCCCAGCGCCCACCAGCCGACCAGACCGCGCACGAGCCAGCGGGGTTGCCAGCGCGCCAGGTGCAGCGCGAACAGAACCAGCAGCACGATGAAGCCGCCGTTGCTGGCGTGGTACATCAGCCGCCACAGCGGCCAGGCCCAGGCCGGCAGCACGTCGAACACGAAGGTGGTGGTGCGCAGCGCCCAGGCCACGCCGACCAGGCCGGCGATCGCGTAGAGCGTCTCCCGTGGCCGGCGCAGCCAGATGTACAGCGCGAACAGACCGGCCATCGAAGACACGACCACCGTGATGACCGGCACCGTGCGCACGAAGAACAGCCGCAGGTCGAACTGCGGCAGCAGCTGGCTCTGCGGTCCCAGCACCAGGCGCGGCAGCATGGCGGCCGCCGGTGCCTGTGAACTCGCCACGCGCAGCTGCAGCCGGTTGGCCGCTGGCAGCAGCAGGCTGGGCGGCAGCGCCAGCAGCTGCGGGCGTTGCCAGCGCACGCGCGTCTCGGCCGTCGTCTCGGGCACGGCGCCGACCAGCCGGCCGTTGAGCCAGACGCTGCCGCCGCCGTAGAAGTAGGGCAGGTACAGCATCCAGCCGTCCTGCTGCAGCTGCTCTGCGGCGGCGGCCGGCAGCGTGAAGACCAGCTGGTACCAGACGGCCGGCGCCTGCTGCGCATCCGGCAGCGCCACGGGCTGCCAGCGTGCGTCGTGCGGGTCCGGCGGCTGCGCGGCGTCGCTGCGCAGCACTTGGGCCTGCAGCGGCTCCAGCGCCTGCGCCTGCGCCGGGCCGGCCAGCAGCCAGGCCGCCAGCAGCAGGGCGCTACAGCAGGCCCAGCTGCGAAGCTTCATAGACCGCTTCGCCGCGCGAGTGCACGGCGAGCTTGCGGTAGATCTTCTTCACGTGGGCGACCACGGTGTGCGGCGAAATCTCCAGCAGTTCGCCGATGGTGTCGAACGACAGGCCCTTGGCCACCATGCGCAGCAACTCGGTCTCGCGCGCCGTCAGCGGCGAAGCCTGCTCCAGCGGAGCCGGCCGCGAGGCCGTGCCGACCGGTGCGTTGCCGCGCAGCCGCGACAGGATGCGCCGCGCGATGCTGGGGCTGATGGGCGCGCCGCCGCCGCGCAGCTCGTGCACCGCGGCCGCGATGCGTTCGGGCGCGGCGTCCTTGAGCAGGTAGCCGGCCGCGCCGGCCTCGATGGCGCCCACCACATGGGCATCGTCGCCGAACATGGTGACCACCAGCACGTCGCAGTCGGGGTGGCGCTGCTGGGCGTGCTGGATGACCTCGATGCCGCTGATGTCGGGCAGGCCCAGGTCCACCAGCAGCACGTCGGGCCGCTGCCGGTCCAGCAGGGCCTTGGCGGCCTGGCCGTTGGACACGGCGCCGAGCAGGGCCAGGCCGGCATCGCCGAGCACGGCATCGGCGAAACGCCGCATGAACTCGGGCTCGTCCTCGACGATCAGCACCTCAATGGCCATGCTTCCTCCCTGGGGCCGGGCCATTCTGCCAGCGGCCCGCGGGGCTGCCATCGCGCGTAGGCGGGATGGGCAGGCCCGGTCCCTGGGTCAGTCCTGCCAGCCGAAGACCGCGCTGGCCGCCATGGTCTCGGGCAGGATGTAGACCACGCTGCGCCCCTCGCCCAGCAGCGGCGCCACGTGCCGGGTGTAGAAGGCCACGGGCACGACCACGCAGCCCAGCGAGATCTTGTTGTCGGCCGGCGTGGCCGAGCGCAGGCGTTCGGCGCGGCGCTCGGCCGACGGGCCGGGACGCAGCCGGTGGATGGCCAGCGCGGCACCGTAGTCGACCCAGACCACGGGCTCGCCCTGCAGGTTGCGGCCGGGCTGGGCCAGGTAGCGGCCGGCCGGCGTCGTGCGCTCGTGCATGGCCAGGGTGGACAGGTCGCGCTGGTTCAGGTCGGGTGCGCCCTGGTCGCCCGGCGCGGCGCCCAGCAGGGCCGGCGAGGCCGCACGCAGCTGCCCGTCGGCGCCGAACAGGTACAGCATGGCGGCCTTCTTGTCGACCAGCGCATAGGGCAGGCCGGCGTTGTTGCCCGAGTGCATGACCCAGCGGGCCACTTGGCGTGCATCGTCCGAGAAGGAGGGCGTCGCCGCATGCGCGGTGCACGCCAGGGCCAAAAGGATGCTGCAGCGCAGCAGGAAGTGTCGCATCGCGCCGCATGCTAGCGGCGTAGGAGGCGGCCCACAAGAGCGCTGCCCGCTGTCCTACAGCGGCGTGGCGACCGGTGGCCGGATCGGGGCGATCAGCGGGAAGCGAGCTGGCGCTCCCCCGGGTCGTAGAGCCCGGCGAAGACCTGCTGCAGCGGCAGTTGCTCCGGCAGCACGTAGACGATGCCGCGGCTGTGCTGGAACACCGGCCACAGCGCGTTCTCGAAGAAGGCGACAGGCAGGTTGATGCAGCCGTAGGAAATGCGGTTGTCTTCCACGCTGGGCGAAGCCAGGCGTTCGAGCCTGCGCTCGCGCGGGTCGGTGGCGCGCACACGGTGCATGGAGACGGCGGCCGCGTAGTCGACCCATACCACGTCCTCGGGCGTGGTGTTGCGGCCGGCCTGGGCGACGAAGCGGCCGGCCGGCGTGGTGCGTTCCTCGGGCAACACGGCGTGGATGGGCTTGTCGCCCACGCCCGCCACGGTGTGGTCGCCGGGCGCGGAGCCCAGCAACACGGGGGTGGCCGCGAGCAGGCTGCCGTCGGGGCGGAACAGGAAGACCTTGGCGTTGCGCTTGTCCAGAACCACGAAGTACAGCCCCTCGTGGTCGCCCGAATCGATCACCCAATCGGCCACGCGACGCACCTCTTCCGAAGCGTCCTGGCCAGCCAGATCGGCACGGCGGACCGCGCGCGGCGCGGCGCCGACCGGGACGACGGAGCGTGCGGCGGCGGACGGCACACTGGCCGCCACGGCCGCTTGCTGAACGCCGGCCGGCGGCAGCGCCAGCGCCAGCACCGCGCCCCCCAGCAGCAGGCCGTATTTCAGGCCGGCGAGCGTGTCGTCGCGTTGCGGGGGGCGTTCGGTGGACATGGCCTTGCCGTTCAGTTGCGGTCGGCTTGCGGCGGCAGCGGCTGCTGCGTGTTCATGTCGGGGCTGGCCTGGGTCTGGGCCGGCATGGTCTGCGGCGTCTGGGTCGTGGCGTTGTTCATGTTGCTGTTGTTGTTCGGCGTGCCGTCGACCGCGCCCATCTGCGCCTGCTGCGGCGTTTGCGTCGTGCCACCGGTGGTCTGGGCATAGGCCAGGCCGATGGCGCCGACCAGCGAAGCGGCGGCAACGAGGGAGGTCAGGGTGGTGGATGCTTTCATGGCGTGCTCTCCTGAATGGTGGATGGAAGGTGAAGGCCGGCGACATGTCGGCTGAGGTTCAGCTTAGAGAGCGCCCCTGCGTGCGGCGTCGGTCCCGCGCGACGGCCGGCGTAGGACAGCGCGGCCTGCGGGCGGACGCCTGCGCGCCATCGGCCTGCAGGGCCCGTGTAGGACGTCCGCGCCGTCGCTACGGGTGTTGGACACCCGCCGGGCATTGCGCACAATGGCCCGTTGCCCCGGAGTCGCCCATGTCCGTTCCCATTCACGAGCTGGCCGTCTGCATCGGCCGCTTCCAGCCCTTTCACCTCGGCCACCGCAGCGTGCTGCAGCAGGCCTTGGCGCAGGCGCGCCGCTGCCTGGTGCTGCTGGGCTCGGCCCACCAGGCGCGCACGCCGGCCCAACCCTGGACCTGGCAGGAACGCGCCGAGATGCTGTGCCAGGCCCTGCCCGAGGAGCTGCGCGAGCGTTTGGACGTGCAGCCGCTGCGCGACCACCACGACGAGCAGCGCTGGGCCGACAGCGTGCGCGCGCGGGTGGCCGCCAGCCTGCCCGGGGGCGGCAGCGTGCTGCTGGCCGGGCATTTCAAGGATGCCAGCAGCGCCTGGATCCGCGACTTTCCGCAGTGGAAGCTGTGGGCCGTGCCGGGCTTCGGCGCCTACGACGCCCGCACCGTGCGCGATGCGCTGCTGGGCGCGGGCCCCGGCGGCGCGCAGGCCGCGCTGCTGCGCATGGCGCCTCTGCTGCACGCCAACACGCAGGAGTTCCTGCGCGACTGGCTGGACCAGGGCCACCTGCCCGCGCTGGCCGCCGAATGGCAGGCCCTGGCGCGCGGGCGTGCCGAATGGGCCGGTTCACCGTATCCGCCGGTGTTCGTGACGGTGGACGCGGTGATCCGCTGCCAGGGCCGCGTGCTGCTGATCCGGCGCGGCCAGGCGCCGGGCCTGGGACTGCTGGCCGTGCCGGGCGGCTTCCTGGAGCAGCGCGACACGGTCTACCAGTCGGCCGTGCGCGAACTGGAGGAAGAGACCGGCCTGGCCATGCTGGAGCCCGCGCTGCGCCAGTGCCTGAAGGCCGTCACGGTGTTCGACCGGCCCGACCGCAGCCAGCGCGGCCGCGTGATCACGCATGCGCACTACTTCGACCTCGGCGACCGGGCGCTGCCCGCCGTGCAGGCCGGCGACGACGCGCGCGACGCGCAGTGGGTGCCGATCGACCAGCTGGCGGAACTGGAGCCGCAGTTCCACGACGACCACTTCCAGATGCTGGACCACTTCCTGGGCGTGCTGCGCCCCTGAACTCAGAACGTGTGAATGAACCGATCGCGCCCACGACGGGATGCGGCGGGCCGCAGGCGAAGGCGCAGGCCGCAGCCCGGGCTGGTGCCCGGGCAAGGACTGCAACGCCCGCATGCGGCCTGGTGCGCCCCGGCCCGAAGGGCGAGGCCCCGAGCGCAACGATCATGATGGAAACGGGTGCTCATCGGGGGCCTCGCGTGGGTGTGAGCGGTTCGTTCACACGTTCTCACGCGGTGGGGCGTGTCTCGAATCCGGCCGGCAGGCTCGTGTCGTCGCTGGCGGGTGCAGCCTGCACGCTGTCCACGCGCGCGGCCGGAGGGCCGCGCCGGCACCAGGCCAGCAAGGCATCCAGCACCGCGGGCTCGGCCTGCACCAGGGCCTCGACGCGGCCATCGGAGAGGTTGCGCACCCAGCCGCGCACGCCCAGCGCACGGGCCCGCTCGGCCATGCTGGCGCGGTAGGAGACGCCTTGCACACGGCCTGCGATGAGCAGGTGCAGGACGCTCACGCCGCCACCTGCTGTTGCGCGGCTTCCCAGGCCCGCGCGATCTCGGCGTCGGCATCGCTGCCGCAGGCGGCCTGGGCGCGCGGCTGCAGCCGCGTCTCGATCAGCGAGAGGTGCGCATGCATGGCCTTCATGGCACGCGCAGCGTCGCCCTGGGCCAGCGCGCGCACGATGTCGTCGTGCTCCTCGCAGGCGCAGGCCGAGGAGGCCGCCGGCTCGAAGAAGGCCACCAGCATGGCCGTGCGGCTGACCAGCTCCTGCAGCGCGCGCAGCACGAAGGGGCTGTCGGCGAAGCTGGCCAAGAGCAGGTGGAATTCGCCGCTGAGCTGGATCGAGCGGGCGCGGTCCTGTGCGTGCAGCGCAGCGTGCTCCTGCGCGCCATGCGCCTGCAGCGCGGCCAGCTGCGCGGCCGTCAGCCGGCCCGCGAGCCGGCCGACCAGGCCGCCCTCGACGATGCGGCGGGCCTCGTAGATCTCGCGCGCCTGGGCCAGCGTGGGGCTGGAGACGAAGCAGCCGCGGTTGGGAATGAGCTCCAGCAGCCGCTCGTGGCCGAGCCGGTGCAGCACCTTGCGCACGCGCTCGCGCGAGACGCCGAAGATCTGCGCCAGCCGCGTTTCGATCAGCTGCGTGCCCGGGGCCAGGCGGCCGGCCAGCAGGGTCTGCGCCAAGGTCGCGTGGATGGCCTGTTCCTGGGGGTGCATCCAGCGAATGTAGCGCAGCCCCTCAGGCCGCCGGCGCGTGCGCGATCCAGTGCCGGGCGATCTGCGCGCGCGTGGCGATCCAGGCGCCGCCGCGCTCGCGCAGGTGCGCGAGGATCAGCTCCAGCGCCTGCATGCGCGCGGGCCGGCCGATCATGCGCAGGTGCAGGCCGATGGACAGCATGCGCGGCGCGCGCGCGCCTTCCTTCCACAGCCAGTCGAAGGCGTCGCAGCAGTACTCGGCGAACTGGCCGGCCGTGGCGAAGCGCTGGGTGTGCTGGAACTGCATGTCGTTGGTGTCGAAGGCATAGGGCAGCACCAGGTGGCGCCGGCCGCCCACGGGCACGAAGTAGGGCAGGTCGTCGTTGTAGGCGTCGCTGTCGTAGAGGAAGCCGCGCTCGGCCAGCAGTGCGCGCGTGGCCGGCGTGCAGGCCGAGCGCGTGTGCCAGCCCAGCGGGCGCTGGCCGCAGGCGGCCTCGAAGGCGCGGATGCAGGCGTCCATGTCGGCCGCCTCGCGCTCGGGCGCCATGCCGGCATGGCTTTCCCAGCGCCAGCCGTGGGCCGAGAGTTCGTGGCCGCGCGCCACGGCGTCCTGCGCGAGCCAGGGACTGCGCTCGACGGCACGGCCGCAGGCGCTGACCGTCATGGGCGCATCCCAGCGCGCGAAGGTGTCGGCGATGCGCCACCAGGCCGCGCGCGTGCCGTACTCGAAGTGGCTGTCGATGCACGGGTCCCAGCCCGTGCGCGGGTCGATCACTTCGTAGACCGATTCGTTGCGCGCATCGCCATCAGCGACCGAGAACTCCGCGCCTTCCTCGAAGTTCAGCACGAAGGACACCGCGACGCGGGCCTGCTGGGGCCAGGCGACCGCCGGTGGCTGGTTGGCGTAGCCGCGCAGATCGCGCGCAAGCGGCGGGGTCATGGCTCGGCCTTGATGTTGCGTTCCTTCACCACCTTGGCCCAGCGCGTGAATTCGGCATCGAGGTAGTCGCTGGATTCCTTGCGCGTCAGGCTGGCCACCTCGCCGCCCGTGCCCTCGACGCGGGCGCGGAAGTCGCTCGCCTGGGCCATCTGGCGCAGCGCGGCGTTGAGCTTGTCCAGGATGGGCGCGGGCGTCTTCGCCGGCGCCAGCAGCATGTACCAGGACACGAACTCGAAGCCCGGCAGGCCGGCCTCGGCCACCGTGGGCACCTCGGGCAGCTGCGGCGAGCGCTGGGCGCTCGTGATCGCCACACCGTGGAGCTTGCCGCTCTTCACGAGCGGCAACGAGGACGTGATGATGTCCACCGACAGTGCCACGCGGTCGGCCATCACATCCTGCAACGCCGGCGCCGCACCCTTGTAGGGCACGTGCAGCATGTGCGCGCCGGACATGGATTCGAGCAGCGCCGCGCCCACATGGCTGGTGGTGCCCACGCCCGAGGAGGCGTACTGCATGGCATCGGGCTGGGCCTTGGCCTGCGCGAGGAGATCCTGCAGGGTCTTGCCCTTGAGCGCCGGGCCGGTCACCACGACGCTCGGGACCTTGGCCACCACGCCCACCGGCACCAGGTCGGCGCGCGTGTCGTAGGGCAGCTTGCTGTACATGAACGGGTTGACCGCATGGCCGATGGTCACCATCAGCAAGGTGTAGCCGTCGGCCGGCGCCTTGGCCGCGAGGTCGGTGCCGATCACCCCGCCCGCACCGGCGCGGTTGTCGATGACCACGGCCTGCTTGCCGCCCCAGGCTTCGCCGAGCTTCTGTCCGACCAGGCGGGCGTAGACGTCGGCCGCGCCGCCGGGCGGGAAGGGCACGACGATCCTGACGGGCCTGTCGGGGTAGGCGGCGGCATCCTGCGCCCAGCTCGACGGGGGTGACAGGATGGCGCACAAGCTGGCCAGGGCGGCCAACACATGCCGGCGGGGGGAACAGTGCAGCGGTTCCATGCGGATCTCCGGGGAAGGCAGGGACATGGCACACCCACGGGTGCACCGGCGTTGTGCACTTTTCATTGAAAATTGTGCACATTGCCCGGTGGAGCACGTTCCATGCCGCCGGCATCTGACGCGCGCAGGCCGGCGCGTCCGACAGCCGCCAAGGCTGGCCATGCCGGAGCATCCGTTGCCATGCCCGCTGCCTCGCTGCCCGCCCCAGTTGCCGATACCGCCGTGCCGGCAGGACTGGTCTACGTGCACGATGGACTGCCTGGGATCACGCGTCGGCGCAGCGGCAAGGGTTTCAGCTACCGCCGGCCCGACGGCAGCCGCTTGACGGACGCAGCGGATCTGCAGCGCATCCGCGCGCTCGCGATTCCGCCGGCCTACACGCAGGTCTGGATCTGCGCGCGCGCCAATGGCCACCTGCAGGCCACCGGGCGCGACGCCCGCGGGCGCAAGCAGTACCGCTACCACGCCGACTGGCATCTCGCCCAGGATGCGGGCAAGTACGCGCGCATGCAGGAGTTCGCCAAGGCATTGCCGCGCATCCGTGCAGCGGTGCGGCGCGACCTCGCGCTGCCGGGGCCGGTGCAGCGTGCCAGCGTGCTGGCGGCCGTGGTGCGCTTGCTGGACACCACGCTCGCGCGCGTGGGCAACGGCGTCTATGCGCGCGAGAACGGCTCGTATGGTTTGACCACGCTGCGCGCCCGCCATGCCCGGGTGCACGGCAGCGCCGTGCGCCTGCGCTTCAAGGGCAAGAGCGGCGTGGAGCATGCCGTGGCGCTGGACGATGCGCGCGTGGCCCGTGTGGTGCGGCGCTGCCAGGAGCTGCCGGGCCAGGAGCTGTTCCAGTACCTGGATGAGGACGGCGAGCGCCACGCCATCGATTCGGACGGTGTGAACGCCTACCTGCGCGCTGCCAGCGGCGGCGACTTCACGGCCAAGGACTTCCGGACCTGGCATGCCAGCGTCCATGCCTTGTCGCTCGCGCTGCGCAGCCCCAGTGCCCCCGGCACCTCGCTGACGGCGCGGCGTGCCGCCGCCAAGGCCGTGCTGTCCGAAGTCGCGGCCCGGCTGGGCAACACGGTCGCGGTGTGCCGCAAGGCCTACGTGCACCCGGCCGTGCTGGCGCTGCTGCTGGAGGAGGCCGCGCCACCGGCGTGCCAGGACGCCGAGCGGCGGCGCAAGTCCGGGCTCAGCGCTGCCGAATGCCGCTTCCTCGGCTTTCTCGAAACCGCCGCCTAGAGGCGGAGCCCGGCTCGGCCGCCCGCCCTGCTGGCTGCCTGCACATGCTGGCCAAAGTTGCGCAGCACCCGCGCGGCGGCCGGCGTGTCGGCCACGCCAGCAGCCACGGCCACCGGGTCGTGCCCCTCCGCGTGCAGCTCGGGCCCCAGCCGCTCGACATAGGCGCGCATGGCCTGGGCGCTGAACTCGGGATGGAACTGCACGCCCCAGGCCGCCGGCCCGACGCGGAAGGCCTGGTTCGGCTCGAAGGCGTTGGCCGCCAGCCGCACCGCCCCTTCGGGCAGCTGCTGGACGGACTGCCGGTGCACGACCTGGGCCGCGAACACCGGTGGCAGCTCGCCCAGCACGGGATCGTCGCCGGCCGCCGGCTGCAGCTGCACGGACACGGTGCCGATTTCGATGCCGCCCGGGTGGTAGCCGACTGTGCCGCCCAGGCTGTGCGCCAGCAGCTGGTGGCCGTAGCAGATGCCCAGCACCGGCAGGCCGGCCTGCACGGCGCCGCGCAGCCAGGCGGCGGCGGCCTCGCTCCAGGGCTCGCGGTCGCTCACCATGGCATGCGAGCCGGTGATGACCACTCCGGCCAGGGTCTGCGCCAGCGGCAGTTCACCGTGGCGCGCATCGACCACGCGGATGGCGAGCCCGGGCGCATCCAGGCCGGCGCGGATCCAGTCGTCGAAATCGCCCAGCGTCTGGGCCAGGGCAGGGAAGGTGGCGCCGGCCTTGAGGATCAGGAGAGGAGAGGTCATGGAAAGCGGTCTGCGAAGCGGTCTTCAAAGCGGCCGCCACTGTACGTCCTGCCGCCCCCTACACTCGTCCGATGCAGATCTACAAGGTGGGCGGCGCCGTGCGCGACGCGCTGATGGGCTTGCCCGTGCACGACCACGACTGGGTGGTGGTGGGTGCCTCGCCGCAGCAGATGCTGGACGCCGGCTACCTGCCCGTGGGCAAGGACTTTCCGGTCTTCCTGCATCCCCAGACGCGCGAAGAGTATGCGCTCGCCCGCACCGAGCGCAAGACCGCGCGGGGTTACCACGGCTTCGCCTTCCACGCGGCGCCCGATGTCACGCTGGAACAGGACCTCGCGCGCCGCGACCTCACCATCAACGCCATGGCCCAGCCGGCCGACGCGCAGGGCCTGGACGGCCTGGTCGATCCCTTCGGCGGCGCGGCCGACCTGCAGGGCCGCGTGCTGCGCCATGTGTCGGACGCCTTCCGCGAAGACCCCGTGCGCATCCTGCGGTTGGCGCGCTTCGCGGCCCGCTTCGCCGATTTCACGGTGGCGCCGGCCACCCAGGCGCTGATGCGCGAGATGGTGGCGGACGGCGAGGTCGATGCGCTGGTGCCGGAACGCGTCTGGCAGGAACTGGCGCGCGGCCTCATGGAACGCCAGCCCTCGCGCATGTTCGAGGTGCTGCGCGCAAGCGGTGCGCTGGCGCGCCTGCTGCCCGAGGTCGATGCGCTGTGGGGCGTGCCGCAGCGCGCCGAGCACCATCCGGAGGTCGACACCGGCGTGCACCTGATGCTCGTGCTGGACATGGCGGCCGCGCTGGCCGCGCCGCTGGCTGTGCGCTTCGCCTGCCTGTGCCACGACCTGGGCAAGGCCACCACGCCGGCCGATTTGTTGCCCCGCCACCACGGACACGAGCAGCGCAGTGCCCAATTGCTGCGCCGCCTGGCCGAAAGACTGCGCGTTCCGACCGAATGCCGCGATCTGGCCGACGTGGTCGCGCGCGAGCACGGCAATATCCACCGCAGTGGTGAATTGGGCGCTGCCGCCGTGATGCGGCTGCTCGAACGTTGCGATGCGATTCGCAAACCCGCGCGATTCGAGCAAGCCCTGTTGGCGTGCGAATGCGATGCACGGGGACGGGCCGGTTTGGAAAACCGCCCCTATCCGCAACGTGAGCGCCTGCGGCAATGTATGCAATCAGTGCTGGCGGTGGCGACCGACAGAATCTCCAGCGAGGCCCTGGCCGAAGGGCGCAAGGGGCCGGAAATCGGTGCCCGAATCCAGAAGGCGCGACTGGCAGCTCTGGAAGAATATCTGGCGCGGACTTGAGGCGCTGGGCCGCGCCATTATCGCGGCCGGGCGCAATGGCTTGCGCTGCGGCCCGCGAATGATCAGTTGATCAGGTACTCCTCGCGGTTCTTGCCTTCGATCCACTTCGGCGGCTTGCCGCGGCCGGTCCAGGTGGCGCCGGTGCTCTTGTCGCGGTACTTGGGCGCGACCTTCTGGCCGGCGGTGCTGCTTTTGCCGGTCTTGCGGCCAAAGACATCGTCGGGCGTCAATTCGAACTCGGCGACCAGGGCGCGCACCTTCTCGATGGCGGCCTGATTTTCACGTTGCCTGGCTTCCTCGATCTGCTTTTCGAGGCTTTCGCGCTGCTGCAGCAGTTCCTTGTAGGTGGTCATCGTTTTCCGTCCATAACTCCTGCCGAACCCTTGGCAGGCGGGCGGATTATAGGGATAAATCCATTCGCTGCAGAAACTGGATTTCTCGACCCGCCGTTGGGGATTATGCGTATGCCGCCCGCCCTCAGTCGGCCACCAGGGCCAGCGCCGCATAATCGCCCACGCGGTCCTGCAAACCGGCCGGCGCGAGGATTACTCCCTGCGTAAGCGCCGGAAAATGCTTCTGGACCTCGGCCTGCAATCGGGGCAGCAAATACGCGCGGTGGTGCCAGAACACGCTGCCACCCAGGCTGATTCGCTCCAGATCCAGCGTGGCGACGAGGTTGTAGAGCATGCGGCCCAATAGGCGGCACAGGCCGTCCACCGTTTCCTGCGCTGCTGCTTCACCGGCGCTGGCGCGGCCCAGCCAGTGGGCGGCATCGTGGCCGAAGCGGCGTGCGATGGCATTACCGGCCACCAGCGATTCCACGTCGCCGCGGTTGCCGCAGCCGCACAGGGCTTCTTGGTCGTCGACCACGAAGCTGTGGCCGGCATGGCCGGCATTGCCGTTCTTGCCGCGCAGCACGCGGCCGTCCACGCACAGGCCCACGCCGATGCCGGTGCTCCAGGTCACGTAGGCGCAGTCGTCCACGCCTTGCAGCGCGCCCCAGCGGCGCTCGGCCTCCAGCGCGGCGACGCAGTCGTTCTCCACGCGCAGGCGGGCGAAGCGCGCAGCCAGCGGAGCCTCCACGGGCACGCTCGTCCAGTCGTTGGGCAGGCCGCGCGCGGGGCCCGCCAGGCCGCCGCAGATGTTGGGCGTGGCCAGCTCGATGCGGCCGTCCTGCTTGACGAAGGGCCCGGCGGAGGACACGCCGGCCGCCTGCACCTGCGCCGGATCGACCCCGGCCTGGGCGCAGGCCGCATCGACGAGGCGCAGGATCTGCTCCGACAGCGCCAGCGGCGTGCCGGTCTTGGCCGTGGGCTCGCTCTGGCGCGCGAGGATCTCGGGCTTGGCGCCGTCGGGCGCCAGGCCCACGGCCACCTTGGTGCCGCCGATGTCGATGCAGGCTTTCATGGGCAGTTCTTGTCTCAGAGGATCTTGGAAATCAGGCTGACCAGGGCGCTCAGCACGATGGTGCTGGTCAGCGGCACGAACCATTCGCGCCCGAACAGTCGGAAGCGCAGATCGCCCGGAAGTTTCCCGAAACCCAGCTTGGCCAGGAAGGGTTGGAGCCAGCTGATCAGCATCAGCGCGAGAAAGACGACGAGCAGCCAGCGCAGCATGGTTCGGCCTTACAGCGTGTGGCTGCGGTCGCCGTGGACGAAACCAGGCGCATCCCAGGGTTCGACCCCCTTGGACAGGGCCAGCACCTTGAACAGCTCGCCCATCTCGTGTTCGGCGATCAGGCGGTGCGCCATCGCGCGCTGCGCAAGAGGGGCCGTCTCCATCAGCGCGGGCAGGCCGCAGTTGATCAGGAAGCGGGCCTGGCCGGTGTAGCCCAGCACGTCCCAGCCGGCGTCCTGCGCGGCCACGGCGATGCCCGTGAAGTCCACATGGGCCGTGATGTCCTTGGCGCCCAGGTCCGCGAGCGGGTCGGCGTCGGCGCGGTGGCCCTGGTGGCACATCAGCGTGCCGGCGCTGCGCTGCGGGTGGTAGTACTCGGCCGCGGGGAAGCCGTAATCCAGCAGCAGCGCCGCACCGCGCTGCACATGGCCGGCCAGCGTGCGCACGAAGGCCTGGCCCTGCGGATGGATCTCGGTCAGGTAGTCGTGCGTGCCTGGGATCTCGGCGGGCGGGCGCAGCGTGGTCGGCCGGTCCTGCCAGGCCAGCGCGCCATGCTGCAGCACCACGCCGCGCTCGTGCCACTGGCCGCCCACCCGGTGCAGCAGCTGCACGGGCATGGCGTCCAGCACCTCGTTGCCGACCAGCACGCCCGCGATCTGCGCGGGCAGGGCGTCGGCCCAATGCACCTGGCCGGCATGCGCGGCCAGCCGGGCCTGCTGGCGCGCGCGCAGTTCGGCCGACAGGTCGACGATGGTGTAGCGGCGCACGCGCTCGCCCAGGTGCTCCAGCAGCTGCGCGGCCAGCGCGCCGGTGCCGGCGCCGAATTCCCAGACCTCGTCGGTGCCGGTGCGCTCCAGCATGTCGGCCACCTGCACGGCCAGGGCCTGGCCGAACAGCGGGGAGAGCTCGGGCGCCGTCACGAAGTCGCTGCCGCCCTGCGGCATGGTGCCGAACTTGCGGCCGGCATGGGCGTAGTAGCCCAGGCGCGGCGCATAGAGCGCCAGCGCCATGAAGCGGTCGAAGGGCAGCCAGCCGCCGGCCTGGTCGATGGCCTGGGCGATGTGGGCCTGCAATGCAGGGCTCCCCTCCCGCGCGAGGGGGCTTCCATTAGGATGCGCGGTCTCGTTGTCGTGCACCCGAGGATTCTCCCCCAATGACCCAGACCCCCGTTGCGGCCGGACGCACCGTGCTGGTCACCGGCGCCGGCCGGCGGCTGGGCCGCACCATCGCGCTCGACCTGGCAGCCGCCGGCTGGCAGGTGGCCGTGCACTACCGCGCGTCCGAGGCCGAGGCGCAGCAGACCGTGGCGGACTGCGCCGCTGCAGCGGCTGCAAGCGGTGGGGGCCGCCACGCGGCCTTCGCCTGCGATCTGGCCGACGAAGCCGCCACGCGCGCGCTGCTGCCCGCGGTGGAGGCTGCGCTCGGGCCGGTCTCCGCCGTGGTCAACAACGCCTCGCTGTTCGAGCACGACGGCGCGCAGGACTTCGGCTACGCCGCCATGGAGCGGCACTGGCGCAGCAACACCGGCGCGCCCATCGTGCTGGCCCAGGTGCTGCACCAGCGGCTGACGGCGCGCGGCGCCGGCCCGCGCAGCGGCGTGGTGGTCAACCTGCTGGACCAGAAGCTCTGGAACCCCAACCCCGATTTCCTGAGTTACACGCTGTCCAAGGCCGCGCTGGAGGCCGCCAACACCTTGCTGGCCCAGGCGCTCGCGCCGCTGCTGCGCGTGGTCGGCGTGGCGCCCGGGCTCACGCTGACCAGCCACCTGCTCAGCGACGAGGCCTTCGCGGCCGCGCACCGGCTCTCGCCGCTGGGCCGCTCGTCCACGCCCGAGGACGTGGCCGGCGCCGTGCGCTTCGCGCTCGAGAACCAGTCGCTGACCGGCACCACGCTGCTGGTCGATGGCGGCCAGCACCTCATGAAGTTCGAGCGCGACTTCTCGATGATGGGAACACCAACATGACGATCAACGCCGCCGGCACCCAGACCCTGCACCTGACCGGGCTGCGCTTCGACGCCAACCTGGGCATCCTGGACTCCGAGAAGACCGCGCCCCAGCCCATCCTGGTCGATGCCGAGCTCAACCTGGGCACCCAGCCGCTGCGCCCGCGCGACGACGACATCACCCATGTGCTGGACTACCGCAAGGTGCGCCAGATCGTCATCGACGAGTGCACGGCCGAGCATGTGAACCTGCTGGAGAGCCTGATCGGCAAGCTGGCCCAGCGCCTCATGCAGCTGCCCGGCGTGCTGGGCGTGCGCGTGAAGATCGCCAAACTGGAGATCTTCGACGACTGCGAAGTGGCGATCCGGGTCGAAGCCGGGCAGTGGTGAGCGAAAAGGCCCTGCGCGGCAGGCCAGGGCCGGCTTGACGGAAAATCCCGCCCTTGCCCGCAGGAAGCCCTATGAACGCCGTCTGGACCGCCGAAGAACCCGCCACCGAAGCCGCACCCGCCGCGCAGCCCAGGATCGAGCGCGAAACCCACAAGCTGGAGAAGCGCCTGTGCCGCCTGATGGGCCAGGCCATCGTCGACTACAACATGGTCGAGCAGGGCGACAAGGTCATGGTCTGCATGTCCGGTGGCAAGGACAGCTACGCCATGCTGGACATCCTGCTCAAACTGCGTGCGCGGGCCCCGGTCTCGTTCGACATCGTGGCCGTCAACCTGGACCAGAAGCAGCCCGGCTTTCCCGAGCACGTTCTGCCCGAGTACCTCGAGCGCCAGGGCGTGCCCTTCCACATCGAGGAACAGGACACCTACAGCATCGTCAAGCGCGTCATCCCCGAGGGCAAGACCACCTGCGGCCTGTGCAGCCGGCTGCGCCGCGGCATCCTGTACCGCGTGGCCGACGAACTGGGCGCCACCAAGATCGCGCTGGGCCACCACCGCGACGACATCCTGCAGACCCTGTTCCTCAACATGTTCTTCGGCGCCAAGTTGAAGGGCATGCCGGCCAAGCTGGTCAGCGACGACGGCCGCCACATCGTGATCCGACCGCTGGCCTACGTGCCCGAGCGCGACCTGGTGCGCTGGGCCGCGCACCGGCAGTTCCCCATCATCCCGTGCACGCTGTGCGGCAGCCAGGAGAACGCGCAGCGCAAGCAGGTTGCCGCCATGCTGCAGGAGTGGGAGAAGAAGTACCCGGGCCGCGTGGAGAACATGTTCACGGCGTTACAGAATGTCGTGCCCTCGCACCTCATGGACGGAACGCGCTACGACTTCAAGGGTCTGAAGACCACGGGCGTGCCCGATCCCGCCGGCGACAAGGCGTTCGACGCGGAAGACATCGCGCCGCCCATCGCACCGCTGCTGCAGGTCGTCCGGCTCTGAGCGGGGACGGTGCGTCGAGGAGGCATTGACATGCGAGTCCCTGAGCGAATCCAGACGCGAACGACCCTGGCGCTGGCCGTCGCGGCCACCGTGCTGCTGTCCGGCTGCGCCACGAGCTACGTGGTCGACAACCAGGTGCAGACCTTTTCCGAACTGCGCACGGTGCCGCAGCCGGCCACCTACCGCTTCGAGCGCCTGCCCTCGCAGCAGTCGGCCGCGGGCGCGCAGGCCCAGCTGGAGGCCGCGGCCGAGCCCGCGCTGGCCAAGGCCGGCTGGGTACGCAACGAGGCCGCGGCGCGCTACAGCGTGCTGATCGGCAGCGACGTGGTGAGCACCACCCAGCTCGTCGACCCCTGGGTCTACAGCCGCTTCGGCCCCTGGGGCCCGTATTACGGCCGGCGCTGGGCCGGCGGCGCCGGCTTCTACGGCTGGGGGCCGTACTGGAGCTACCGCTACGACATGTGGGACCGCAGCTACGCGCAGCGCCAGGTCAGCGTGGTGATCCGCGACCTGTCCAACCAGCAGGTGGTCTACGAGACGCGCGCCGTGCACGAATCGCGCTGGCCCAACGATCCTTCCCTGCTCGCGCCCATGTTCGACGCCGCGCTGAGCAGCTTCCCGCAGCCGCCCGCCGGCGTGCGCCAGGTCAACATCGAGATCCCGCTCAAGAAGTGATGGCGCCGTAGGTGGCGGCCAGGCGCTGGCGCAGGTGCTCGCCGGCCGTGATGGGCGCGTGCCGCGGCGTTGCGCCGGCCGGCACGCAGCCCGGGATCGCGCTGACCAGCGCGTCCGGGTTCGGGTCCAGGAAGAAGGCCACGGAGTAGCGCTCGCGCGCGGGCGGCAGCACGCGGTGCGGGGTGGACACGTAGACGTCGTTGGACCAGCGCATCAGGCAGTCGCCGATGTTGCAGACCAAGGCGCCCGGCAGCGCCGGCACGTCGGTCCAGCCACCGCCACGCCGCTGCACCTGCAGGCCGGCGACGCCGTCGGTGGCCAGCAGCGTCAGGTTGCCGTAGTCGGTGTGGGCGCCGGCACCGGCCCGGCCCGCGGGCGCATCGGCATCGAAATGCGCCGGATAGCGCAGCAGGCGCAGCGTGGCCTGCGGACGGTCCAGCTTGTCGTCGAAGAAGTCTTCGGCCAGGCCCAGGTCCAGCGCGAAGGCGCGGTGCAAGCGCCGGCCCACGGCCAGCGCGGCATCGAAGTAGGCCTGGACCTGCGGGCGCCAGCCATCGATGGGTGGCCAGACGTTGGGCGGGCGCGTGGCCCCGTCGGTCCAGACGAGGTTGTAGGCCTCTTTGAGGTCGGGCGCGGTGGCCTCGTCCAGCGCTTCCACGCCCAGGCCCACGTACCCGCGGTTGTGGCCGTGGCGGGCGATGGCGAGATCGCGTTTCGCTTCGGGCGGCAGTGCGAAGACCGCGTCCGCGGCCGCGAACACGCCGGCGCTGCAGGCCGCGGGCACGCCATGGCCGGTGATGGCGAAGAAGCCGATCTCGCGGCTGGCGCGGCCGATGGCCTGGACCACGGCCTGCCGTGCGGCGGCGTCCGTGCCGGCGAGGGCCGCGATGTCGATGAGGGGGATGCTGTCCATGCCGCAGCATAGCCGGCACCCGCTCCTAGAATCCCGCGATGGACGCCACCCGCATCATCGCCATCCGCCACGGCGAAACCGCCTGGAATGTGGACACCCGCATCCAGGGCCACCTGGACATCCCGCTCAACGACACGGGCCGCTGGCAGGCGCGCCGCGTCGGCGCGGCGCTGGCCGCCGAGGAACTGTCGGCCATCTACGCCAGCGACCTGGGGCGGGCGCACCAGACCGCCCAGGCCGTCGCCGAGCGGGCCGGCCTGCCGGTGGTGGCCGATGTCGGCCTGCGCGAGCGCGCCTTCGGCAGTTTCGAGGGCAAGACCTTCGCCGAGATCGAGGCAGACTGGCCGGACCAGGCCCTGCGCTGGCGCAAGCGTGACCCGGCCTTCGAGCCCGCCGGCGGCGAATCGCTGCTGCGCTTTCGCGAACGCATCGTCGGCACGCTGAACCGGCTGGCGGCGCGGCACCCGGGCGGGCAGATCGTGCTGGTCGGCCACGGCGGCGTGATGGACGTGCTGTACCGCGCGGCCACCGGCCAGGAACTGCAGGCGCCGCGCACCTGGGCGCTGGGCAACGCCGCGATCAACCGCCTGCTCTGGACGCCCGAGACGCTGACGCTGGTGGGCTGGGCCGACACGGCCCACCTGGACGACGCCGCACTCGACGAAATCAGCGCATGAACGCCCCTGCACGGACCGGCGACGCGGTCGCGGACATCGACACGCCCGCCCTGGTGCTCGACCTCGATGCCGTGGAGCGCAACATCGCGCGCATGGCCGCGTTCGCGCGCCAGCACGGCGTGCGCTGGCGGCCCCACGCCAAGATGCACAAGTGCGCCGCGCTGGCGCAGCGCCTGGTGGCGGCCGGTGCCGTCGGCGCCTGCGTGCAGAAGACGGCCGAGGCCCAGGCGCTCGCCGCCGCCGGTGTGCTCGACCTGTACATCAGCAACGAGGTGGTCGCGCCGGCCAAGCTCGCGCGCGTGGCGGCGCTTGCGCGCGGGCTGCAGCAGCGTGGTGGCCGGCTCGCCATCGCGGCCGACAGCGCCGAGGGCGTGGACCGGCTCGCCGCCGCGCTGGCCGGTGCGCAGGATGCCATCGACGTGTTCGTGGAGATCGACGTGGGCCAGGGCCGCTGCGGCCTGGCGCCTGGCCCTGATGCAGTGCAGCTGGCACGGCGCATCGCCGCCGCGCCGGCGTTGCGCTTCGCCGGCCTGCAGGCCTACCACGGCAAGGCCCAGCACCTGCGCGGCGCCGAGGACCGGCGCGCCGCCATCGCCGCCGTGCTGCTGCTCGTGCGCGACCAGCTCGACGCCTTCGCCCAGGCCGGCATGCCCGTGCCGCTGGTGACGGGCGCGGGCACCGGCAGCATGGTGCACGAGGCCGCCAGCGGCCTGTACGGCGAGCTGCAGTCCGGCTCTTTCCTGTTCATGGACGCGGACTACGCCGGCAACGAGGCCGACCCGGAGCAGCCGGCCTTCGAGCATGCGCTGTTCCTCAAATCCCAGGTCATCAGCCGCAACGTCCGCCATGCGGTCTGCGATGCGGGCCACAAGAGCCATGCCATCGATTCGGGGCTGCCGCTGGTGCACCGGCCCGAAGGCGGGGCGCCCTGGCGCTACGCCAATGGCGGCGACGAGCACGGCGTGCTGCATGCCGAGGACGGCCAGCCCTTGCCCGAACTGGGCCAGGCGGTCTGGCTGATCCCTGGCCACTGCGACCCGACCGTGAACCTGCACGACTGGCTGGTCGGTGTGCGCGGCGGCCTGCTGCATGGCCACGTGGAGGAACTGCTGCGCGTCGACGCGCGCGGGGCGCTCGCATGAGCGGTCTGGCGCGCCGCCGGTTCTGCGCGGCGCTGGCGTGCGCCGCGGCAGCCGGCGCCCGGGCGGACGGGCCGGGCGTGGTGCACGAGGTCGGCCCCGGCCGCGCCTTCTCCACCATCGCGCAGGCTGCGCGGGCCGCGCGCGACGGCGATACGGTCGAGGTGCAGGCTGGCGCGTACCGCGGCGATGTCGCCGTCTGGGCCCAGCGCCAGCTCACGCTGCGCGCCGTGGGCGGCCGGGTGCAGCTGTTGGCCGATGGCGCCAGTGCCGAGGCCAAGGGCATCTGGGTGGTGCGCGGCGGCGACATCCACGTCGAGGGCTTCGACTTCGAAGGCGCGCGTGCGGCGACGCGCAATGGCGCCGGCATCCGCTTCGAGACGGGGCGGCTCACGGTGGTGGACTGCCGCTTCCGCGACAACGAAAACGGCATCCTGACCGCGAACGACCGCACGGCCGAGCTGGTCGTCGAACGCAGCCTGTTCCAGGGCAACGGCGCCGGCGACGGGCAAAGCCACAACCTGTACGTGGGCCGCATCGCCGCGCTCACGGTGACCGACAGCGCCTTCCACGACGCGCGCGGCGGCCATCTGCTCAAGAGCCGTGCCGCGCGCAGCGCGGTCCACCGCAACCAGCTGACCGACAGCGATGCGGGCCAGTCCAGCTACGAGCTGGAGTTCCCGAGCGGCGGCCTGGTCCATGCCAGCCACAACCGGCTGCGCCAGGGGCCGGGCACGACCAATTCGACCATGCTGTCCTACGGCGCCGAGGGCTACGCCTGGCCCGAGAACCGGCTGGTGCTGCACGACAACCTGTTCATCGACGACCGGCCCGCCGGCGGCATCTACCTGCGCGTGGCGCCCGGCGAGCGGGAGGTGGAGCTGCAGGGCAACCGGCTGGAAGGCGCGAGCCGAACCCGGGCCGGTACGCTGGCGTACTGAGCGCGGGGCCAAGGCGACGCACTGGGCAAATCGCTGGCACCGTGAAGGCCTTCACCCCGGGCTGAGATTCACGGAGCGTCGCCAGGAGGTGGGTTGACGCCAGTCCGCAGATCGTGCTCGGCTGCTGCGATGGTGGTCGGGAGCATGGCGACCAATGGTGGCAATGCCGACTGCACGGTGTCCCAGACGATGTCGAGGTCGATGTCGAAATAGCCGTGTGCGATGCGGTTGCGCGTTGCGCGAATGCTGCGCCAGGGGATGTCGGGGTGCTTTTGCGCAAAGTCCGCGTGGCTGGTCAGCACATTTCCGGCTGCCTCGCCCATGACCACGAGGTTGAAGAGCACGGCCTGCTGCGTGAGCCGATCCGCGATGAAGGAGTTCTTGTCCATGCGCTCGACGAAGCCCACGGCCTGCTGGGCGGCTTGTTGCATGTGGCCCGGATAGTCCACCAGGCGGAGCGCGCTCTTCATACCGGAAGAGCTTCCGCCAGCACGCTGCTGCGGAACTTGGGCGGCAGGTCGCCTGGCGTCAGCAGATCAACCGGCACGCCCAACAGATCCTCGAGCGCCACCTGCAGACCACCCAGGTCAAACAGTGTCGTTCCGGGCAAGGGGTCGACCAGAAGATCCAGATCACTTCCTTCGGTGTCATCCCCGTGCAGCACGGAGCCGAACACGCGCGGATTGACCACCGGAAAACGGCTGGCGATCCGGCGGATGTCCTGGCGCTTCTGCTCGAAAGGGACCGATGGCTTCATGTTGACTCTCCGCCCCGTGCGGATGGGCCGGTCAGTCAACTGAACCGGCGCGGCGTGGCTTTCGTGTGTCGCCGTCGTCGTCGCCGTTCCGGTGGTGACCGCGTCCCGGAGCATCCTATTGATCCGCCCGAGGATTCCGGGTGTTCCCTTCCTTTTCTGAAAGGTTGGCAGACCTCGCCTCATGGTGGTCGTCGCAGCCGCAGAGGCCGCCCAGAAGTGCAGCACCTGCCCTGCGGTCCGCAGTGGCCCTCATCGTCACACAGGCAGGCGCGCTCGCACACCCGGTCGCCGAGCGGCAAACCCCGCTACCGCCGCGCCCCCACCAGCGCCCGCAGCAACTGCCGGTTGGCCTCTTCCACGCCGATGCCGTGCGCGCGGCAGACTGCGCGCAACGCCGGCGTGTCGTCGCCCTCCATGGCGCGCGCGGCCTGCAGTGCCGGGGCGTAGGGGCCGCTGCGCTTGACCGCGGCGGCGTAGATGCGCTCGGACAAGGGCAGCCGGTTCAGTACCTGGCCCAGCGGCTCGTGCAGCAGCAGGTCGAGCTCGGCGAACAGGCCGCACAGGTAGACCTCGCGGCGCAGGCCGTCTTCGGCGCCGGCGTCCAGCAGGTGTTCGGTCAGGCGCGCGCGCAGCACCATCTGGGCCTTGACCGGGCGCAGGTCGATGTCGGTGGCGGCATGTGCACCCTGCTCGGCAAGCCAGCGGCCCAAGGCGCCGTAGCCCAGCATCATCAGCCCGTGGCGCACGGATTCGATGCCGCCGCGCCCGGCCATGGCGGCCGAGTTCGTGAACGACAGGAAGCGGTAGGCCAGCACCGGCTCCTCGCGCACCACGGCCTCGATCTGCTCCATCGACTGGTCGTCGTCCACGGCCTTGCCGGCGCGCCGGATCACCTCGCCGTCCGGCGCCACAGGCTGGTGGCGGTGGGCGTGCAGCACGTCCTCGGACGGCCAGCCGGCAATGGCCAGTGCGCCGGCGCGGTCCAGCAGCAGGTCGGCCAGGGCCCGGCTCTGCACCTCCTCGTAGATCTGGCCCGGCGCGATGCTGCCGTCGGGCTGCCGGCCGGCCGCAGCCTCCTGCAGCGCCGTCGCCGCGGTCAGCGGTGCCAGGGTCAGCAGGCGCAGGAAGAAGCAGGCTTGCAGCGGCGTCTTGGGCCAGTCCTCCAGCGCGCCGCGCCACACCAGCTTGAGGCCGCGTGCATGGGCTTTCTGGGTGCGCTCGTAGATGTCGGGCTCGCTGAGCCATTCGCCGCGCACCTCGATCCAGTAATCGCCGGCCGGCGCGTGCGCCAGCATGTCGGACAGCAGGCGCTTGTTGTGCATGGACAGCAGCAGCTGCGGCGTGGCCATGGACGAGAGTTCCTGCAGCGCCGCGACCAGGTGCACGGCGTCGATCGCGCCGCCCTGGGCGGCCTCGACGAACAACTGCACGGCCTCGAGCTCGCGGGCCCGGTTCCAGAGTGGGCGGTAGCCCAGGGTGATGCTGCCGACGACGGATTGCGTCATGTCTCCTCGCGACCGGAAAACTCAAGTGCCCATTGTGCCGGCACGCCATCCGCAGAACACGAAACTGGGTCGCAAGCTGCTGTTCGAACGGCCGCGGAGCAGGCCATGCGTGTGCACCCGCGGGGCCGGCTCTGCCGGACCGCTGGGTGCGCCCCTTGAGGGGGATGGGACTTCTACACGAAGTGAGAAGTCCAAACGGGGTGGTTTCATCTCACCGGAGGAAGTCGAACAGCGAGAGCTTCTGGATCGAGGCGTAGGTCTGCAACGCGACCTGGTAGCTCGTCTGCTGGTTCTGGAAGTCCGACAGGCCCTGGATCATGTCCATGTCCTCGGCGCGCGAGCGGTCGCCTTCGGCCTGCACGTTGCGGTCTTCCTGCGTGTCGTGGATGCGGTCGGCGCGGTTGAGCAGGTCGCCCGCGCGGCCGCGCATGGCGCCGATGCGTTCCAGGCTGGTGTCCACCTGGGCCAGCGAGATCGCCAGCTCGTGGTTGAAGTTGGCGTTGGCGCTGCTCGCGCCCTTGGTCGAACTGCCGGGCTCGAACATGCCGGCGATGGCGCGGTCCAGCACGCCGAAGATGCTGGGGCGGTCGGCCGGCACCGTGGCGTCCACCTCGAGCCGGTCGCCCTCGGCCGGCACGCCCTTGACCACCATGGAGATGCCACCCAGCGTGATGGTCTGGTTCTCCTTGTAGGGCAGGCCCGTGGTGGTGACGCCCGTGGTGTTGTTGGTGGCGTCGTAGGTCATGGCGCCGGTCGTGGCGTCGACGTGGAAGGTCAGCGTGAAGTCCGTGCCCTCGCTGCCCATCAGGGCAGCGTCCTTGACGATGCCCACGTCGGTGTACATCTGCCCGCTGTTGCCCGCGCCCAGGCTGACCTTGAACACGCCGTTGCTTTCGGGCACGTCCATCCAGGTGGCGCGGCCGTCCAGCGTGCCCGGAATGGCCACGTCGTCGGAGCCGGCCTGGCCGGGCAGGCCGTTGAAGCTGTAGTCGGGGTCGGGCACGGTGCCGTCGGCACTGACCTCGAACGGGGCCGAGGTGCTGCCCAGGCCATGGAACAGCGGCAGCCCATTGGCGTCCTTGCGGTTGGCCAGGGTGACGAGCTCGTCGCGCAGCCCCACCAGCTGCTTGGCGATGGTCTCGCGTTCGGTCGGGCTGTTGACGCCGCTGCCGGCCTGCACCAGCAGGTCGCGGAACTGCTGCAGCAGGGCGGTGGCATCGCCCAGCGTGGATTCGCCGAGCTGGATGGCGCTCTTTTGCGTCTCCAGCGCGCGCTGCTCCACCGTGATGCGGGCGATGCGCGTCTGCGCGCGCTCGGCCTGCGCGGCCGAGGTCGGGTCGTCGCTGGGGCGCACCACGCGCTTGCCCTCGGTCAGCTTGGCCTGCAGGTCGGCCAGGTTGGCCTGGCGCGTCTGCAACGTCTGGCGTGCGGCGTCGAAGGTGTTGGCGGTGCCCAGGCGGGTGAAGGTATTGGCCATGGCGTCAACGGGTCACGGTGGTGATCAGGGCGTCGAAGATGCTCTGCGCCACCTGCAGCATCTTCGCCGAAGCCTGGTAGGCCTGCTGGTACTGGATCAGCTTGGCGGCTTCCTCGTCCAGGTTCACACCGGAGACTCCGGTGCGCTGGGCCTCCAGGTCTTCGGCGATGGACTTGGACACGTCGGCCGCGTACTGCGCGCTCTGGGCCCGCACGCCCACGTTGGCGATCAGCGCGGCGTAGCCGTCGGTCAGCGGCGCGCCGTCGAACAGCTTCATGTCGCGCAGGTCCATCAGGGCCTTGGCATTGCCGGCGTCCAGCGGCGCGTAGGCCGGGTTGATGGCGCCCACGGTCAGCGTGTCGCCGGGCTGCGGCGCGCCGCTCAGCGTCAATGTCCAGGCCGAGGGGTTGGCGCCGTCGTAGCTGATCGGCGTGCCCGGGCTGTAGGTGAAGGTGCCCGGCACGTCCGAGCGCGTGTACTGGGTGCCGCTCGTGAAGGTGATCGTCACGTTGGCCGGTGCCGGCACCGAGCCCGCCGCCAGCTTGCCGACCGCCAGGCCGCCGGTGTTGGTCGTGCCCATGCTGGCCTGCACCGGGCTGGCGACGGCCAGGTCGCGCGGCGAGGCGAACAGCGTGTGCATGTTGCCGGCCGCCTGCGCATAGGGCCGCAGCAGGAAACTGTCGCCGGTGGCGGCTGCGCCGGTGATGTCCAGCGCCAGCCCATCGACCGTGGGCGGCGGGCCGGGGGCCACGGCCGGCGTGGCGCCGTCGGACAGCCGCGTCACCGTGTAGGTGGTCGGCGACGTGAAGGTCACGCGGTAGTCGGAGGCGCGCAGCTGGCTCGCGTCGGCCACGCTGATGCCGATGGCGGCGCTGCCCGTGTTGCTCGCGAAGGCCGCGCCGTCGGCCATGGCGACGGGCGTGAACAGGTCGCCGCCGGGGTCGCCATCCAGGTCCAGCCCCAGCCTGTGCTGTGCATTGATGGCCGTGGTGATGGAGACCGCCATGCGCCCGAGCAGGTTCTGCGCCTCCACCAGGTCCTCGTTCTGAAAGCGCATCAACCCGGACAGCGAACCGCCGCCCAGCATGCTGTCCTGCAGCTTGACCTCGGTGCTGCCGTTGACGAGCCGCAGCTCGCTGCGGGTGGGGTCCAGCGGATCGTTGGCCACCTTGAGCTCCAGCGCGCGGGTGCCCAGCACCACGGGCTGGCTCTGCGCCACGAACACGCTGACGGTGCCGTCGTTGTTCTCCAGCGTCGTCGTCTGGACGTACTTGTTCATCTCGCTGATGAGCTGGTCGCGTCGGTCCAGCAGGTCGTTGGGCGGCTGGTTCAGGCCGACGACGGCCTGGATCTGGCGGTTGACCTCGGCGATGCCGGTGATCAGCGTGTTCAGCGTGGATACGCTGTTTTCCAGCTCCTCGGTCAGCCCGCGCTGCAGGTTGGCCAGCTGGGTGGCGGTGTCGTTGAAGCGCGAGGCCGTTTCCGAGGCGCGCGTCAGCACCACGGTGCGGGCCGTCAGGTCGGTCGGCGCGCTGGCCACGTCGGAGAACGCGTTCATCATCTCGCTGACCGAAGCCCCCAGCCCGGTCTTGCCGGTGCCGAACAGCTCCTCGAGCTGCAGCAGCTTCTCGGCGCGCGACACGTCCTGTGCCGAGACCGACTTGGACAGCGCGGCCTGGCGCGTCAGGTAGGCGTCGTAGACGCGCTGGATCGACGCCACCTCCACGCCCTTGCCGATGTAGCCGCCGCCGGTGTACTGGCCCTCCACGGTGGCGAGGTTGACCACCTGGCGCGAGTAGCCCACGGTGGCGTTGTTGGCGATGTTGTGGCCGATCGTGGACAACGCGGCCTGGTTGGCCTGCAGCGCGCGGACGCCGACGTTGAGGATGTTGCTCATGGCGCGCCGCGGGTCATGCGTTCAGCGCGCGCTGCACCTGCAGCGTGCTGTTGATCACGCGGCTGAGCTTGCCCGCATAGTCGGGGTCGGTGGCATAGCCGGCGCGCTTGAGTTCGGTGGCAAAAGCCAGCGGCGAGGCCGTCTTGGCCAGCACCTTCTCGTAGCGCGGGCTGTTGGTGATCAGGTTCGCGTAGTCGCGGAACGAATCCTCGTACGAGTCGTAGGCGCGGAACTTGGCCTTGACCTTGCGCGCCTCGCCGTTCACGTATTCGGTGGTCGTCACCTCGGCCACCTTGCCGGTCCAGCCCGGGCCGGCCTTGATGCCGAACAGGTTGAACGAGGGGCTGCCGTCGGCATGCTTGATCTCGCGCTTGCCCCAGCCGGTCTCGTGTGCGGCCTGGCCCATCATGTAGTGGGCCGGGATGCCGCTTTGCTGCTCGATGCGCTCGGCCGCCTCCTGGTGCTGCTGCACGAAATCCTGCTTGGCGCCGGCGCTGCCCGCGGGCATGCGCGACACCTTGGCGCCGTCGCTGGCCGGCGGCAGCACGCGCGTGTTGTCCATGGCCACCGTGTGGCGCGAGAGCTGGCGCTCGATGGCCGCCGAGATGCCGCCCGGCAGGCCGGACATGGAGACCGAGAGCTGCTGGTCCAGCAGGTCCGAACTGATCTCGCTCTGCGGGCTGTCGAGCAGGCCGGACTTCATGGTCGCGTCGCGCATGCTCTTGATCAGCTCGCGCATGAACAGCGATTCGAGCTGTTTCGCGGCTTCCTTGATGGCGCCGGCGCCGTCCTTGTTGGCCTGGGCCTTGAGCGCGTCCAGCGAGCGCGCGTCGGCGGCGAGGGCGTTGTTCTTGGTGACCAGCGGCGACAGCGACATGTCAGATCACCTCCAGCTCGGCATTCAGGGCGCCCGCGGCCTTGATGGCCTGCAGGATGGCCAGCAGGTCCTGCGGCGTGGCGCCCAGCGCGTTCAGCGCGCGCACCACGTCGCCCAGCTGCGGCGCGCCCTGCAACTGGATGAGCTTGCCGGGTTCCTGCTTGACCGAGATGTCCGACTGCTGGCCGACCACGGTCTGGCCCTGCGAGAACGGCGCGGGCTGGCTGATCACGGGCGTGGTGGCGATGCTGACCGACAGGTTGCCGTGCGCGATGGCGCAGGGGCCCAGCGTCACGGCCTGGTTCAGCACGATGGAGCCCGTGCGCGAATTGATGACCACCTTGGCCGAGGGCGCGGCCATGTCGAAGCGCAGTTCCTCCAGCTCGGCGATGAAGTTCACGCGCGCATGCGGCGTGCTGGGCGCGCGCACCTGCACCGTGCGGCCGTCCAGCGCCTGGGCCAGGCCCTGGCCCAGCTTGTCGTTGATGACGCTGGCCACCCGGCGCGCTGTCTGGAAGTCCGAGGCGTCCAGGCCCAGCACGATGTGGTCGCCCTCCTGCAGCGGCGTGGGCACGCTGCGCTCGACCTGGCCGCCGCCCGGGATGCGGCCGGCCGACAGGTGGTTGATCTGTACCTTGCTGCCGCCCGCGGCCGCGCCGGCGCCGGCCACCACCAGGCTGCCCTGGGCCAGCGCGTAGACCTCGCCGTCGGCACCGCGCAGCGGCGTGGCGATCAGCGTGCCGCCCTTGAGCGACTTGGCGTTGCCCATGGAGGAGACGGTCACGTCGATGGCCTGGCCCGGCTGCGCGAACGGCGGGAGCTCGGCGGTGACCAGCACCGCCGCCACGTTCTTGAGCTGCAGCTGCGAGGCCTGGTTGGCCGGCAGCACGATGCCCTGCTGCTGCAGGTAGTTGGACAGGCTCTGCGTGGTGTAGGGCATCTGCGTGGTCTGGTCGCCGGTGCCGTCCAGGCCCACCACCAGGCCGTAGCCTGTCAACTGGTTGCTGCGCACGCCCTGGACCGCGGCCACCTCCTTGATGCGCATGGCCTGCACGGGCTGGGCCAGCAGTGCGAAGGCGAGCAGCGGGAGCAGGAGGCGTGGCAGGAATGTCATGGCAGTGCTCGGAAAGAGAGGGCTGCCGCGATTGTGCGAAGCCTCAGAACGGCAGAACGCTCAAAAAGAACCGTGCCAGCCAGCCAATTGCCATGGCGTCCTGCTGCTGGCCGCGGCCGCGCGACTCCACGCGCACGTTGGCCACGGCCGTGGACGGCACGATGGAGCCGGGCAGCACGGCGCGCGGGTCCACCGTGCCCGAGAAGCGCAGCACGTCCACGTTCTGGTTCACGCCGATCTGCTTTTCGCCGAGCACGGCCAGGTGGCCGTTGGGCAGCACGTCGACCACGGTGGTGGTGATGGTGCCGCTGAAGGTGTTGGCCGCGCTGGTGCCGCCGCTGCCGGCGAAGGTGTTCTCCGACTCCGCGCCGACGTTGAGCTTGCCCAGGCGGTTGGCCGACAGGAAGGGAAAGGCGCTGATGCCGCTGCTCACGCTGCCGGACTTGTCGACCGAAGCGGTGCTGGTCTGGCTGGCGTTGAGGTTTTCCACGATCTGCACCGTGAGCGTGTCGCCCACCAGACGCGGGCGGCGGTCCTCGAAGAAGGGGCGGTAGCGCACCTGCGAGTACAGGCCGCCCGTGGCCACGGGCGCGGGTTGCGGCGCGATGGCCACGGGACGCTGGGTCACGGGGTCGGGGAATTCGACCTTGGGCGTCTGCTGCAGCGTCTCGCAGCCCGCCAGCGCGAGCGCGGCCAGGGCCAGCAGCCAGGGGCGCAGGGAAGTTTGGCGGCGCATGCGGGCTCCTTACAGCTGCGCGAGCTTTTGCAGCATCTGGTCGGAGGTCTGCACGGCCTTGGAGTTCATCTCGTAGGCGCGCTGCGTCTGGATCATGGTCACCAGCTCCTGCACCACGTTGACGTTCGACGTTTCCAGGTAGCCCTGCTTCATGATGCCCAGGCCGTTGGTGCCCGGCGTGCCGCCCTGCGGCTGGCCCGAGGCGGCCGTCTCGGTGAAGATGTTCTGGCCGCGCGGCTCCAGGCCCGGCGGGTTGATGAAGGTGGACATGGCGATGGTGCCCACCTGCTGTGGCGCGGTGTTGCCGGGCAGCATCACGCTCACGGTCCCGGTCTCGCTGATGCTCACCGACAGCGTGTTGGGCGGGACGGTGATGCCGTTGGCCACGGGCAGGCCGTTGGAGGTGACCAGCCGGCCCTGGGAGTCGACCTCGAAGCTGCCGTCGCGCGTGTAGCCCACGGTGCCGTCGGGCAACTGGATGTTGAAGAAGCCGTTGCCGTTGATGGCCACGTCGAAGTGGTTGTCGGTCAGCTGCAGCGTGCCTTGCGAGAACTGCCGGCTGGTGGCCACGGTGCGCACGCCCAGGCCCAGCTGCAGGCCGGTGGGCAGCTGCTCGGCCTCGGTGTTGTTGGCGCCGACCTGGCGCAGGTTCTGGTAGATCAGGTCTTCGAACACCGCGTTGGAACGCTTGAAGCCGGTGGTCGAGACGTTGGCCAGGTTGTGCGAGATGACGTCCAGCTGGGTCTGCTGGGCTTCCATGCCGGTCTTGGAGATCCAGAGCGAATTGATCATGGCGGTTCCTTGTTAGCCCTGGACGCCCAGGAGTTGGCTGGCGCTCTTGTCGCCGGCCTCGGCGAGCTGCAGCAGGCGCATCTGCGTTTCGAACTGGCGGGCGACCTGGATCATCCCGACCATGGTTTCCACGGCGTTCACGTTGGAGCCCTCCAGCGCGCCGGCGGCCATGCGCGCATTGGCGTCGTTGGCCATCGGGTCGCCCGAGGTGGTGCGGAACAGGCCGTCGTCGCCGCGCTTGAGCGGGTCGTCCGGCGTGGGCGTGGCCAGCTTGAGCCGGCCCAGGTTGGTGGGCGGCAAGTTGCCCACCTTGGCACTGATGCTGCCGTCCGAGCCCAGCGTGACCTCGGCGTTGGGCGGCACGTCGATGGGCGCGCCGCCATCGCTGAGCACGGGCAGGCCCTGCGGATTCACGAGCGTGCCGGCGGCCGTGACCTCGAAGGCGCCGCCGCGCGTGTAGGCCTCGGTGCCGTCCAGGCCCTGCACGGCGAACCAGGCGTTGTCGCGCGCCATCGCATCGAGGTTGCGGCCGGTGCGCTGCACCGGGCCCGGCGTGCTGTCGTGGCCGCGCGTGGTCTCCAGCGCGAACACCCGGCTGCTGGAACCCGGGCCGTTCAGCGGCACCGAGCGGAAGGTCGACAGCTCGGCCCGAAAGCCGTTGGTCGAGACGTTGGCGAGGTTGTTGGACAACACCGCCTGCCGTCCGGAGGCGGCGGTGGCGCCGGTCATCGCGGTGTAGATGATGTGGTCCATGGTTCAGCCTCAGCGGATGTTCAGAATCGTGTTCAGGACCTGGTCCTGCGTCTTGATGGTCTGGGCGTTGGCCTGGTAGGTGCGCTGCGCCGTCATCATGTTCACGAGCTCCTTGGTCAGGTCGACGTTGGAGTCCTCCAGCGTGCCGGCGCGCACCACGCCCAGGTTGCCGGTGCCGGGCACGCCCGTGGCCGTGGGCTCCAGGCCCGAGGCCGGCGTCGCCATCCACAGGTTGCCGCCGATCGGCGACAGGCCCTGCTCGTTGGTGAAGGTGGCCAGCTGGATCTGGCCGGCCGCCAGCGTCTTGCCGTTGGAGTACACGCCCAGCACCACGCCGCTGTCGTCGATGTTGATGGCGGTCAGCTTGCCCGAGGTCTGGCCGTCGGCCAGCGCCTTGGTCACCGAGAAGCGCGAGGAGCCGTACTGCGTGGCGCGTTCCAGGTTGAGGTCGATCGGGAAGGTGGTGCCGTCCGACTCGGGAATGTTCAGCTGGGTCAGCGCGTTGGAGGAGGTCAGCTCGCCGTCGTTGCCGAAGGTCATGGTGCCGCTGTTGGTCAGCGCGCCGCCGTCCACCGAGGTCCAGACGTCCCAGGTGTTGTTGGCGGTCTTGGTGAAGTAAATGCCAATCGGCACGGCCGTGCCCAGCGAGTTGTAGGTCACGGCCGAGGTGCCGTAGGTCTCGATCGGCGGCACCAGTGCGCTCGGCGCTGTGCCGGTGGGCACGGTGGCCGAGGCGTCCAGGTTGAAGCGCAGGTTCAGCTCGGTGCTGCGGTCGGCCTTGATCTCGCCGCCGGCTGGCAGGATCAGCGGGCCGATGGTGCCGCCGGTCGGGATCACGCCGTCCGGCGTGGCCGTGATGCCCAGCAGGCTGCCGCCGTCGTTGGTCACGATCTGGCCGTCCTTGGTCAGCTTGAACGAGCCGTCGCGGGTGTAGGCGCGCGTGCCGTTGGGCTGGTCGATCTGGAAGAAGCCGTTGCCGTTGATCGCCACGTCCAGCGAGCGGCCGGTCACCGACAGGTTGCCCTGCGTGAACTGCTGCGACACGGTGGCCACCTCGACGCCGATGCCCTGGTTGATGCCGCCGGCCGAGCCCATGGCGTTGGCGTACAGCTCGGCGAACTCGGCGCGCGAGGCCTTCATGCCGGTGGTGTTGGCGTTGGCGATGTTGTGGCCGATGACGTCCAGGTTCTTGCTGGCGGCGCTCAGACCGGAGAGACCTTGTTGAAATGCCATGGAAAGCTCCTGAGGCGTGGGGGGTTCAGAGAATGGCCTTGACGCTGCTGTAGGGCAGCGTCTTGCCGCCGGCCAACTGCAGCGTGAGCACGTTGTTGTCGTTGCTCACGCCTTCGACGCGGGTGCGCTGCAGCGCGGTGGCGGTGACGGCGGTGTTGTTGGCCTTGGGCATCACGGTGAAGGTCAATGCCTCGCTGCCGCTGTACTTGGTGGCGTCCCACTCGAAGGCATGGCGGCCGGCGGCCAGCGCGCCCATGTCGATGGTGTCGACCAGGGTGCCGCCGGCGGTGCGCACCTGCACCTTCACGCTGTCGGCATTGGTGGCCAGGTCGAAGCCGCCGCGGCCCACCTTGTCGGTGACCTGCAGTGCCGAACCCTCGGTCAGCACGTCGTGGCCGACCATGGCGGCGCCCTGCAGCGCCTGCATCGAGGCCATCTGCGCCAGCACGTTGTTGACGGTGGAGTTCAGGTTCTCGATGCCCGTCACGGTGTTGAGCTGGGCGATCTGCGAGGTCATCTGCGCGTTGTCCAGCGGATTCATCGGGTCCTGGTTGTTGAGCTGCGCGACCAGCAGCTTGAGGAAGCGGTCCTGCACCGCCTGCGCGCTCGAGTCGTTCTTGCTCGTGCCGCTGGTGCTGCCGGTGCCGGTACTGCTGGTGCCGTTGACGGAGTTCAGGACGTCGGTGGAAATGGCCATGGTGTGGGTCTTTCAGGTGGCGGGCGCAGCGGGCTCACTGGCCCATCTGCAGCGTCTTGAGCAGCAGCGTCTTGGCCGTGTTCATGACTTCCACGTTGTTCTGGTAGGAGCGCGAGGCCGAGATCATGTTGACCATCTCCTCGACCGCGTTGACGTTGGAATGCGTGACATAGCCCTCGGCATCGGCCAGCGGGTGGTTCGGGTCCAGCACCTTGCGCGCCGGCGCCTCGCTCTCGGTCACCTGGCGCACGGACACGCCGGCGGCGCTGTCGGCGCCCATCAGCGTGGTCTGGAACACCACCTGGCGCGCCCTGTAGGGCTGGGCGTCGGGACCGGCCACGGCGTCCACGTTGGCCAGGTTGGAGGCCACCACGTTGAGCCGCTGCGACTGGGCGCTGATGCCGCTGCCCGAGACGCCGAAGATCGAGAACATCGACATGGCGAAGCTCCTTATTGCCCCTGGATGGCCGTGAGCATGGTCTTGGCCTGGCCGTTGATGAAACGCAGCGCGGCCTCGTAGCGCACGGTGTTGTCGACGAAGTTGGCGCGTTCGCGGTCCAGGTCCACGGTGTTCTGGTCCAGGTTGGGCTGGGCCTGCACGCTGTAGCCGAGTTCGGGATCGTTCTGGTGCGAGAGCTCGCCGATGCGCGAGAACGGCAGGTGGCCGGCCGCGGTGCGGGCCTGGCCGGTGGAGACCACGTAGCCCTTGTCGCCCTGCATCACGTTCTTGAGCGCGTCGCCGAACTTGTAGTCGCGCGCGACGAAGCCCGGGGTGTCCACGTTGGCGATGTTGCTCGCGATGGTGCGCTGGCGTTCCGAGCGCAGCAGCAGGGCGCGGGCCTGGAAGTCCAGCGTGCCGGTCAATTTGTCCAACATGGGCATCACCTCGTGCGATGGTTGGCTCCGCCACAGGTGCGGACGGAGCAGGGGGTGCCGGGAATTGTGAAAGTCCGCCGGCTGTGCGAAGCCGCGATGAGGGCCTTGTTTGGCGCGCAGTTCGGAGCTTCGACCGGCGCCGGCCTGCCTACAGTTGCGGCTGTCCCATTCACGCTTGCAGGAGGTATGGCCATGGGTTTTGCACGAACGCTCCGACAGGGCCTGTGGCCGCTGGCCGCCGCGCTGTGCGCACCGGCCTGGGCGCAGTACGAACAGATCAGCCAGCAGTGGGTGGAGCAGGCGCTGGCCCAGCTGCCGGCCGAGGCCAAGGGCCCGCTGCGCATGGAGGTCAGCATCGGTGCGCTGGACAGCCGGCTCAAGCTGGCGCCCTGCGGCCAGGTCGAGCCCTACATGCCGCCCAATACCCGCCTGTGGGGCCGCACACGGCTGGGCCTGCGCTGCGTGGACGGCGCCACGCGCTGGAGCGTGTTCCTGCCCGTCACGGTCAAGGCCTTCGGACCGGCCTGGCTGCTGCGCGGCCAGGTGGCCCAGGGCGCGGTGCTGACCGCCGACGACGCCGAGCAGGGCGAGGTCGACTGGGCCGAGGACCGCTCGCCCGTGCTCGCTGATCCGGCGCTGTGGGTCGGGCAGATCGCCACGCGCAGCTACATGCCCGGCCAGGCCATCCGCCAGTCCATGGTGCGCGCGCCGCTGGCCTTTCAGGCCGGCGCCCAGGTGCGCGTGGTGGCCCAGGGCTCGGGCTTTTCGATCAGCTCGGACGGACAGGCGCTGACGGTCGGCGTGATCGGCCAGGCCGCGCGCGTGCGCATGGACAACGGCCGCATCCTGACGGGCACCGTGCTGGACGCCCGTACAGTCGAGCTGGCCATGTGACGCCTGTCGGCAAGGAATTCACATGTTCGCCCTCAAGTCGCTCTTGAAACTGCCGATAGCATCTGCACGATGCCCTTTTCAAAGGGGCCATGGAGAGTGCAATGAAGATCGGACAGACGCCCGACCCGAATCCGGGAATCACCCCGGCCAAGCGGCCCGGGCCAGAAACGGAAGCCGCCGCCCAGGCGAAGGCGGCCGCTGTCCGCACGCCTGCGGCCACGCCGGGCGCGTCGGTCAGCGTGTCCACGCTGGGCAAGACGCTGGAAGCCACGCGCCGCGCCGAGGCTGGCGACATCGATCAGTCCAAGGTCGACGAGATCAAGGCGGCGATCGCCGACGGCAGCTACCAGATCAATCCCGAAGCCATTGCCGACAAGATGCTCGCCAATGCGCAGGAAATGCTGCAACCCAAGCGCGGCACCGGCAACCACTGAGGCTGGGCCACAGCCTGAACCGGAGCCACCGCCATGGTGGCTGACAGCTTTCTCCACCAGCTCGCCGAGGCCGAGGCGCAGCTCGATTCCCTGACCCGCTTGTTGCTGCAAGGCGATGCCACCGCCTACGAGGCCGGCGCGCTCGCGTTCCGCCAGGCGTTGGCGCAACTGGCCCACGCTGCCGCCGAACAGCCCCGCCCGCTGTCGGATGCCGTGGGCGCGCGGCTGGCGCAGCTGGCGCGGGCGCTGGCGCAGCAGCGCGACCAGCTCGCACGCCGCACCGTGGTGGTGGCACGCAGCCTGGCCGTGGTGCTGCCGCACAAGCAGCCGACCTACCAGGCGCCGGGCCGGCGCGCCGGCTTCAGCGGCGCGGCGCCGCAGATCTACTCGGCGCCCGCCCGCTAAGACGCTTGAGTACCGGCATGCAAGAACGCCCTGCATCGCAGGGCGTTCGTTTTTGCATGCCTGTCGGCCCAGGCGTGTTCAATGCGCCCGCATCTTGGCGCGCAGCCGCGCCACCGACTGGCTGTGCAATTGGCACACGCGCGATTCGGTGATGCCCAGCACCGCGGCGATCTCCTTGAGGTTGAGGTCCTTCTCGTAGTACATGCTCATGATGTACTGTTCGCGCTTGGGCAGCGACTTGATGGCCTCGACCAGCGCACTGCGCAAGCGGTCGTTGCGCAGCAGGTTCAGTGGGTCGGCCTCGGCGTCGCCGGTGTGGCGGTCGAGGAAGCCCTCGGCATCCTCGTCGCCGCCCATGTCTTCCAGGTACACGAGCTGGGTGCCGCGCACCTTGTCCAGCAGTTCCTGGTATTCGCCGAGCGCCATGCCGAGTTCGGCCGCGATCTCGGACTCCTTGGCGCTGCGGCCCAGGCGTTGTTCCACGCGCTGCACGGCGCGTTCGATGTCCTTCTGGCTCTTGCGCGAGCCGCGCGACATCCAGTCGCCCTCGCGCAACTCGTCGATCATGGCGCCGCGGATGCGCTGCGTGGCGAAGGTCTCGAACTGCACGCCCTGGGCCGCCTCGTAGCGCGTCAGCGCCTCGGACAGGCCGATCATGCCGACCTGGATCAGGTCGTCCAGCTCCACGTTGGCCGGCAGCTTGGCGATCATGTGGTGCGCAAGGCGGCGCACCAGCGGCACGTACTGCCGGATCATGTGCTCGCGGTCGAGTTGGCCTTTGGCGGTGTACATGTCAGTCGCCTCCCTTCGCCGCCGCGCGGTGATGGGGGTGGGCAGGTGAGATGGAGCGTACGCGCAAGTGCACCTCAGGCCATGAAGGGCACAGCGCCGTTCTCGAGCAGGCGCAGCGCCAGCCGGCGCACGTCGTCGCTGCGCTGCTCGGCTTGCGGTTCACTGCGCACGGTGATCATGTCGGTCTCGCAGCCCAGGAAGGTCAGGGCGCATTTTTGCAGACTTCGGCCGGTCGTACGGGCCAATTGGTCTGCGTTGCGGAGCGACGAGGTGATCAGCGAGACCAGCGTGGGCGCCAGCCGGCCCTCCTGCTGGAACTGCTTGAGCGTGCGGTAGCCGCGCAGCAGCGCATGGCGGCCCGGCGCGACGGCCAGCACCGGCTGGGCGGCGCTGTCGGCCAGCACCGGAATCAACAGTTCGGCGCGCGCATAGAGCACCAGCACGCCGCAGCCCTGGAACAGTGCACCGAGCAGGTCCAGCGGCCGCGGCCGGGCCCGGCCCAGCGCGCGCAGGCCGGCGGCGGCGGGCATCACGGCCCAGTCGGAATCCTCGGTCGCGCCCAGCGCGCCCCAGGGCGTGTGCTGCATGAGGTCCACCAGGCCGGGGCGCTCGCTGGATTCCAGGCTGGTGCCGTCCAGCACCACGGGCGGATAGCCGTAGTTCTGCAGCGCCTGGCACAGCTGCCACAGCAGGGCCTGCTCGTGCTCCTGCTCGCCCTGGCTCACCAGCGTGATGAGCCGGGCCGGTGCGGGCGGGCGGGCCTGGCGCAGGCTCGCGCCCTGGTCGGCGAAGGCGTCAAGCATGGGCGCGCTCGGCACGCAGCGGGGCGGCGCCGGCCGTGGAGAAGATGAAGCTGAGGTCGGCCGGCTTGGGGTCGTAGGCCGAGCGCACGTTGCTGCGCATGGAGGCGGCGACCAGCTTGGCAGCGTCGGCGCGCTCGAAGTCCTCGGGCACGCGCTGGCCGTTGCAGATGCCGCGCACCAGCAGCTGGTGGCGGATGGTGGCGTCCAGCGCCGGGCCCAGCTTCACGGCCTCGTCCACCTTGGACAGGATGGTCTGCTGCACGCCGCCGGTCTTGAAGGCACCCATCACGTCGTCGAGCTGGTCGCCCTGGCCGCCCGCATTGACCACCAGCAGGCGCTGCACATCGGGCAGGTCCAGCATGTCCAGCATGCCTTGCTTGCGCGGGTCGCGCGGGGCCACGCCGGTGGTGTCCACCAGCACCATCTTCTTGCCGGCCAGCAGGCCCAGCAGGTCTTGCAGCGCGGCGCGGTCGTGCGCGAGGTGCGCCACCACGCCCAGCATGCGGCCGTAGCTGCGCAGCTGCTCGTGCGCGCCCACGCGGTAGGTGTCCAGCGTGATCAGGCCCACGCTGGCCGCACCATGCTCCTGCACGCAGTGCGCGGCCAGCTTGGCGGCGGTGGTGGTCTTGCCCACGCCGGTGGCACCGACCAGGGCGAACACGCCGCCTTCGCTGTACAGCGGCGCGGCCCCCGTGTCGGTGTGCAGGTTGCGCTGCAGCACCTCGATGATCCAGTGCACGGCCTGGGCGGCGGAACAGTCCGCAGGCATGCGCTCCAGCAGCGCGCGCGCCAGGCTCGGGGAGTAACCGGCACGGATCAGCTTGAGCATGAGGTTGGACTGGATCGGGTCCTGCTTGGCCTGGCCGAGCCAGGCCAGGGTGCTGAAGCGCTCCTCGATCATCTCCTTCATCGCGTGCAGCTCGTCGACGATGCCTTGCGAAGCCGGTGCGGCCACGGGCGCGGCGGGGCCGGGCTGCGGACGGGTGCGCAGCACCTCCTTGACGAAGGGCAGGGCATGCGGCGCGGGCTTGGCCGCCACCGGCTTGGCCGCCGCGGCGGCCTGCGCCGCGTTGGCGGCCTCGAGGCGTTCGGCCAGCTGCGCGAGCTGCACGGAGGCCGGCGGCTTGCGCAGGGTCTGCACCTCGCGTTCGGCACGCTCGGACAGCGAGGAGGGCTTGGCGACGATCGGCGCGATCGGGGGCCTGGCCGTGCTGGTGGCGGCGGGCTTGGGCGTGGCGGCTGCGCCCATGGCTTCGTGGCGGCGGCGCAGCATGCGTTCGCGCACATAGTCCTGGAACGACAGCGTGCTCATGGCGAGCTGCTCGGCGTCCTCGGCCACGGGCGTCTTCTCGGCGGCCATGGGCGTGCGGCGCGGTGCGGGGCGGGTCTGGCCGGTGGCGGCCTGCGCGGCCTGCGCGGGCGGCGCAGCGACGGCGTCCTCGGCCGTGGCCATGACCTCCACGCCGGTCGCGGTCTGGCGGTTGGACAGGATCAGCGTGCCCTCACCGAATGCCATCCGGGCCTTGGCCAGGGCTTCGCGCGAGGTCGCGGCGGTAAAGCGTTGGATGTTCAATTTGCACCTCTGAGGATGGGGCCGATACGGATGGAATGCGTTTCAGGGATCTCGCTGTGCCCCAGCACCTGCAGGCGGGGAGCGACGCGCCGCACCAGGCGCGAGATGGCGTTGCGGATCTGGTCGGGCACCAGCAGGCAGGCCGGCACGCCGAGTTCTTCCTGCTTCATGGCCACGTCGGCCGCGTTCTTGGTCAGCAGCTCGGCGACGCTGGGGTCCAGCGAGGGGCCGGCGGCGCTGCCCAGGGCCTGCACCAGCAGCCGCTCGAGCGCGGGTTCGATGGCGATCACGTTGAGCTCGCGCGTGGGGCCGTAGATCTGCTGCACGATGGCCGGGGCCAGCGCGATGCGCACGCGGCGGGCCAGCTCCAGCGGGTCGCTCACGCTGCTTGCATGCTCGGCCAGCGATTCGACGATGCTGCGGATGTCGCGGATGTGCACCGATTCCTCCAGCAGCAGCTGCAGGACCTTCTGGAACGTGGCCAGCGGCACCATCTTCGGAAC
This sequence comes from Pseudorhodoferax aquiterrae, assembly GCF_014652235.1. GTDB lineage: Bacteria > Pseudomonadota > Gammaproteobacteria > Burkholderiales > Burkholderiaceae_C > Pseudorhodoferax > Pseudorhodoferax aquiterrae. The sequence goes on along the minus strand of NZ_BMYK01000012.1, from coordinate 120,362 downwards.
CACTTCCTCGATCAGTTTGGGAGCCAGGCGCGTCACGTGTTCCACCAGTTGCTGGGTCTCGGTGCGGCTGAGCAGACGGGCCGCCTGCACCTGCATCAAGTGTGACAAATGGGTGGCCATCACGGTCTCCGAATCAACGACCGTAAAGCCGGCCATTTGGGCGGCTTCCTTCTGGCGCTCGTCGATCCAGTGGGCCGGCAGGCCGAAGGCCGGGTCGGTGGTGGCGGTGCCGATCAGCGGCGTGCTGATGCCACCCGGGTTGATGGCCAGGTACATGCCCGGATAGGCCTCGCCCTCGCCGACGACCACGCCGCGCAGCGTGATGCGGTAGGCGCTGGGCTTGAGCTCCAGGTTGTCGCGCACGTGCACGGCCGGCGGCAGGAAGCCGACCTCCTGCGCGAATTTGCGGCGCACGCCCTTGATGCGGTTGAGCAGGTCGCCCTGGCGCGTCTTGTCCACCAGCGTGATGAGCCGGTAGCCCAGCTCCAGGCCCAGCAGGTCCACGGGCTGCAGATCGTCCCAGCTGGCTTCGTTGTCGGCGGGTGCCGGCGGCGGGCCGGCCACCAGCGTGCCTTCCTTGGGCTTGTTGGCCATCTTCCAGGCCATGTAGCCCAGCACCGACGCCACGCCCAGGAACACCACGTGCGGCATGTTGGGCACCAGGCCCAGCAGCGCCAGGATGCCGGCCGTGATGGCCAGCGCGCGCGGCGAGTCGAACATCTGCGCCACGATCTGCTTGCCGATGTCGCGCTCCTTGCCCACGCGCGAGACCACCATCGCCGCCGCCACCGAGATCAGGAGGCCCGGGATCTGCGCCACCAGCGCGTCGCCGACGGCCAGCAGGATGTAGCTGTTGGCCGCATCGCTGGCCGACAGGCCGTGCTGCAGCATGCCGATGGCGAAGCCGCCGACGATGTTGATGACCAGGATCAGGATGGCGGCGATGGCGTCGCCGCGCACGAACTTGCTGGCACCGTCCATGGAGCCGAAGAACTCGGCCTCCTCGGCCACCTCGGCACGGCGGCGCTTGGCCTCCTTGTCGTCGATGAGGCCGGCGTTGAGGTCCGCGTCCACCGCCATCTGCTTGCCGGGCATGGCGTCCAGCGTGAAGCGGGCCGAGACCTCGGCGATGCGCTCGGCGCCCTTGGTGATCACGATGAAGTTGATCACCACCAGCACCATGAACACGATCAGGCCGACGGCGAAGTTGCCGCCGATCAGGAAGTGGCCGAAGGCCTCGATCACGGCGCCGGCCGCGCCCGCGCCGGTGTGGCCTTCCATGAGCACCACCCGCGTGGTGGCCACGTTCAGCGAAAGCCGCATCAGCGTGGTCAGCAGCAGCACGGCCGGGAAGGCCGAGAAATCCAGCGGCCGCACCATGTAGGCCGCCACCATCATGACCATCAGCGCCATCGCGATGTTGATCGTGAAGAAGGTGTCCAGCATCCAGGTCGGGATCGGCAGCACCATGAGCGAGAGGATCGCCACCACCAGCACCGGTGCGGCGATGCCGCGCACATGCGTGCTGTGGCGCTGCAGCGCGGCGAGCAGGGCTTGCGGAGAGGTCGGCATCAGCGCGGCTCCACGGGCTTGAGTTCATCCAGCGGAGCGTCCGGGTCGGCGGCGCCGGTGGCTGTGGTTTCGGCCGCCACCGTCTTGCCCAGCGGGTCGAGTTCCGGCGGCACGAATGGTTCGGGCTGTTCTTCGGGCATCGGGCCGTCGCCGCGCATCGCGGCCTTCAGCCGGTAGACGTAGGCCAGGATCTGGGCCACGGCCGTGTACAGCGCCGAGGGAATCTCGCCCTCCAGCTCGGCATGGGCGTACAGCGCGCGCGCCAGCATGGGCGACTGCAGCACCGGCACGGCGTGCTGCTGCGCCACCTCGCGGATGCGGAAGGCCAGCAGGTCCGCGCCCTTGGCGATGACCTGCGGCGCAGCCATGGTCTTCTCGTCGTAGCGCAGCGCCACGGCGAAGTGGGTCGGGTTCATGAGCACGAAGTCGGCCTTGGGCACGGCCTGGATGCTGCGGCGGTTGGCGATCTCGCGGGCGCGCTGGCGCAGCTTGCCCTTGAGCTGCGGGTTGCCCTCGGACTCCTTGTGCTCCTGCTTGACTTCCTGGTGCGACATCTTGAGCCGCGACTTGTGCAGGAACAGCTGGATCGGCACGTCGAACATGGCCACCGCGAAGATCACCAGCAGCAGCAGCGCCACGCCCTTGGTCAGCCAGTCGCCCAGCAGCACGATGGAGCGCGGCGAGGGCTGCAGCACCATCATGGCCACGGTCTCGATGCTGCCCTTCAGGTAGAACCAGGCCACGACGCCCAGCACGATGGTGATGGCCAGCAGCTTGGCCGTCTCCACCAGCTTTTCCTTGGTGAACATCTTGCCGAAGCCGCTGAGCGGGTTCAGGCGGTTCAGGTCCGGCGTGAGCGGCTTGGTGGTCACGACCCAGCCGCCGGCGGCGACCGTGCTGCCGACCGCGGCCACCAGCACGATGGCGGCCAGCGCCAGCGCCACGACGAGGCCGGCCAAGGTCATGCTCTGCAGCCGGTCCAGCATCTGCAGCGGATGCAGCAGGGTGTCGGCGGAAAAGCGCAGCTGGTGGTGCACCGCCAGCTGCAGGCGGCCGAACATCCAGGGCGCCAGCGCCAGCAGCGCGAATGCGCCCACGCCCAGCACCGCCAGGTTGGACAGGTCGCGCGAGCGGGCGACCTGGCCGTCCTTGCGGGCCTGCTGGAGCTTGCGCTCCGACGCGGGCAAATTGCGGTCTTGGCTGCTGGATTCCATGGATGGGGCTCGGGGTGAGCCGCATTGTGGGGAGCCGGCGCCGCAACGAAGGCGCGATAAGAGGTGGATTGCCGGGTCTGATCCAGGTCCGGCGCCCTGCCGTCAGCGCGGCATGCCGTACTCCGTCGAGATGGCGAATTCACCGTCGGCCACGAACTCGCACAGGCTTTCCAGCGAAGCCTTGAGCGAGCCAGACAGGCTGATCTTCTGTTCCACGCCGACTTTCTGCAGTGCCAGTCGCTCGCCACCGACCAGCACGAACGGGCGCACGCGAGCCAGTGCGCCGTCGATGGCGGCCTGCAGGCAGGCGTTCAGCTTTTCGGTGAGGGCGGCGCGTATATCGTTCAGCCGGTTGGCCACGGCGGCGCCAGCCTCCTGCAGCTTTGCGCCCAGCTGATCGATCATGGGCTGCGCCGCGGCGCGGCCGTCGCGGTAGGCGCGCACGAGCGCGGCTTCCGCGAAATCCCACAGCCGGTCCACCCAGTCGGCCAGCTCGTCCGTCAGCGGTGAATTCAGCATGCCAGACGGCAACGGGATGTCTCGGCCCATGGCTTGTGCTGCGCGCAGAGCGTTCTGGAAGATGGTGTCGTCGAGGACCAGCAGGTTCCTTGTCATGGCGATGTCGCTTCGGTGGTGGCCGGGCGGACGTCCCACCCGGCCGGGGTGGTGTGGAACAGCGCAACACCCTGCGCCTGCAGCTGGGCGGCCAGCGCGTCGGCGTCGGCACTGGCCAGCGGCGCGCGGGCCGTCGTGAGCAGAAGGTCGATGGTGGCGCTGCGCAACTGGGGGGCACCGGCCGTGAGCTGCTGGAACCCGGCGTCCACGATGCCGCGCACGAGATCCGTGGCGCCGGGCAGCAGCGCGGCCAGCATGGCGCGCGCGGCCGCGGTAACGCGGGCGCCGCGCGCCGCCGGGTCCAGCGCCTGCCGGGCCACGCCGGCGATGCGCGCGGCCCAGGGGGCCGCCGGCACTGGATCGTCCGCATCGCGCCATGGCGCCGGGTCGGCCAGCCAGCCCAGCGTGCGTTCGAGCGCACCGTCTTCGGCGAAGAACTGCTCGCCGACCATGCGTTCGGCCGGCGTGGGGTGCAGCCGCATGCGCAGCATGGCGTGCAGATGCTCGGCGCGCTCTGCGTCGGCCTGCAGCAGTGCATCGGCCTGCGGCGTGGTGCCGCGCACGGAAAACCATTCGCCGTAGCGCAGGGCCAGCAGGTGCGCCGGCTGGCCCGGCGCCAGCAGGCCTGCCAGGTCAATCACGCGGGTGACTTGCATGCGTGGCTCGGCGGTGTCGGTGTAGTGCTCTGCCACCGCCTGCCCCGCACGCGTCGAGATCGGCAGCCACAACACGTTGGACGAGGGCTGGCCCGTGTCCACATGGGCTTCGGTGGTACGCAGCTGCAGCATCAGCATGGACTGACCGGCCGCTGGATCGCACACCAGGTGGAAGGCGGCATCGGTGCGGCCGATCGCCAGCAGGCTGCCCAGCGTGATGCGTTCGTCGACCAGGCCCTGCAGCCGCTTCTGCGCGGCCATCCCGTCGGCGCTGCGGCGATAGGCGGACATGGCCCGGGAGTAGCGCGCGGCCAACGCAGCACACGGGCCGTTCCAGCCAGCGCGCTCGCGGGCGTCGTGCGGGGTGGTGGACGTGGCCAGCGCCTGTGCCATGCGTGTGGCGACCCAGGCGGCTTGCCGCTCGACCGCCGGCGCATCGCCCGGGCCGGGCGGCACAAGCCTGAAGCCGTCCCAGACCAGCATGCGACCACCTTCTGCCTGCAGATACAGGGTCAGCATGTGCGCATCCAGCCCGGCCAGTCCGCGGACCCAGTCGGTCATGGCCTGCCGGGCTGCCGGCTCGAAGACGTCGCTGGGCAGAGACAGGTCGGGGATCGCCGGTGACGTGGAAAAGCGCGTGGCGTGCAGCAGCAGATCGAAGGCCTGGGCGCCGGACAGCGGCGCGCCCAGGGTCCGCCGCCAGCTGGCGACCACACTGCGCACGGCGGCATAGCCGGCAAAGTACGGCGCATCGGCACGCCGCAGCATCTGCGCCAGGCGCACCGGGCTCCAGCGGGCGATGGCCTGGGCACTGCGCTGCTCGAACTCCTGCACGTGGGCGTGCAGCCGCATTTGCAGCTGCGCGGGCGTGTCGCCGCCTGGCGCGATGAAGTCGACCAGGCCGCGCAGGGTTTCTGCCACGCGGTGGATGCGGTGCGGGTCGGCGGCGGGATCTGCCGCGGTTTCGCCGAACACGGCCAGCCCTTCGAGCCACGGCGTCCAGATGTCCTGCAGCGCGCGTGCCTTGGCCGCCAGCTCGACGCCGACACTGGCGCGCAATAGCTGCCCCGCATCGCCGGCCGGCAGCGGTGCCGGCCCCTGCGCGAACAGGCGGTGCAGTTCCTCGCGCGGTGTGCCGGGCGGCACGGCGAGCGACCACAGCACACTCTCGTTGTCGTGGTTGGCCAGGCGCAGGCAGGTGATGGCGGCACCCAGATGGCCCAGATAGCTCAGCACGTGCGTGGTTTCGTGTGCCAGCTCGACCAGGTGCCGGTCGAAATCGCGCTCACGCAGAAACGAGTGCGAATGCGGCACGGCGCGCCGGTGCGCATGGTGCTCGAGTGTCCAGGTGATGGGATGGACGCGCGGGTTGGCTGTGGCGCCAGGGGCCTCCAGCGCGTGGCGGGCCTGGTCGATGGCAATCTCCCAGCGTTGCAGGCCGATCTGGTCGTGCAGCCGCTCGACGCGGTCCTGCAGCCGGCCGGTGGCCACGCGCGGCAGCCAGCCGGCCACGCCCAACTGTTCTGCCAGCCCGGGCGGCTGCTGGTCCGGTTCGAGCAACAGCAGCAGCGGCACGGCCAGCAGTTGCAGCCAGCCACGGGACTGCACGTGACCAAGCAAGGTGTGGGCTGCTGGCGAGCGCCAGGGCGGTGGACATTGCTGGAGCCGTTCGATGGCGATCTCGGTCAGCTCGAATGCGCGCAGGCGCTGGTCCGGGGCGCTGTCGGCGATTTCCTGCACGGCCTTGGCGAGCATCACCGTGCAGACCGCCACCTGGTGCGGGCGTTGCGCTGCCTGCGCCAGCGCGATGGCCTGGCGCGCCATGCGTTCGCGCTCGGCGGGCATTCCGGGTCCGGCGGCATACAGCGCCAGCGAGAGGAAATCGTAGGCCTGGTCGGCCTGGCCCAGCGCCAACAGGGCGTCGGCGGCAGATGCCAGTTGGTGGGCAAGCACGTCGGCGTCCCCTGCATCCTCGGCAGCTTCCCACACGCTCCAGCCCAGCGCGGCGAGGACCTTGCAAAGGGCGTCGAGCAGGCGGTTGCAGTGGGCATCGCCGCTGCTCGGGTGCAGCTCTCGCAGCGCGGGCAGCGTGACGGCGTGGTCCTGGGTACGCGTGTCCTGCCACTGCTGCAGCAGCGAGAGCAGATAGGCGGCCCAGATGCCGCAGGTCGGTGCGGGAGCACGGCCGAGCGCCTGGAAGAAGCCCTTCTCCGGATGGCGCTCCATCCGGCGCAGTGTGCGGTCCAGGCGCCGACTGTCTTCAGCGTCCTGCGGGATCTGCCGCAGCGCGTGCTGTAGAAAGGGAAGGATCTGGTCCGCCGGCGTGGCCATCGGGCTTCGGCCTGCCGGGCCCGGACTAGAAGCCCAGGCTGGCCAGCAGGTCGTCGACCTGCGACTGGTCGGTGACCACGTCGTCGCGGCCTTCGCCGTTGACGACCGGGCCCTGCAGCGGGGCCTGGGCGGTCACAGGCTTGGCGGTGGGCGGCGCCGTCTGGATCAGCAGCGCGACGAGCTGCTCTTCGATGGTCGCGGCCAGGTTCACGACGCGGGCGATCACCTGGCCCGTGAGGTCGTGGAAGTCCTGCGCCATCATGATCTCGGTCAGGTGCTGGTCGATTTCGCGCGAGGCCTTGTCCACATCGCCCAGGAAGTTGTAGACCACGCCGCGGGCCACGGCCGCCACCGGGTCCTTGACCAGCAGCTCGCCCACGCGCCGCGTCTCGGCTGCGATGAAGTCGTGCTGGGTCTTGGCCTGCTCCACGCGGCTCAGCACTTTTTCGGCGGCCTCGCCCGTGAGGCGGGCGATGTAGGTCAGGCGGCTCTGCGCGTCGGGCAGTTCGTCGACACTGCCGCGCAGCTTCTCGGCGTAGCCCAGCTCTGCCAGGCTGTCGTGCAGCTGGCGCGTGAGCAGGCCGAGCTTGTGGTGGACGTCTTGCGTGGCGTCGTCGGACGCTGCGGGGGCGGGCGAAGCAGGCTGCGGGAGCGATTCGCTGGTCTGCATGGCTGCCCTTACAGACCGAGCTTCTTCAGGATGTGGGCCACTTTCTCCTCGAGCGTGGCCTTGGTGAAGGGCTTGACGATGTAGCCCGCCGCGCCACCCTGGGCGGCCGCCACGATGTCCTCCTTGCGCGCCTCGGCCGTGACCATCAGCACCGGCAGGTGTTTGAGCTTCTCGTCCGACTTGATCTGGGCCAGCAGCTCGAAGCCGTTCATGTTGGGCATGTTGATGTCGCTCACCACGAAGTCGAAGCGGCCGTTGCGCAGCTTGTTCAGCGCGGCGACGCCGTCCTCGGCCTCCTCGGCATCGGTGTAGCCGGCTTCCTTGAGCAGGTTGCGCACGATGCGGCGCATGGTGGAGAAGTCGTCGACGATCAGAAAGCGAAGTTCGGCCACGGTTGCCCCTCGTGATTGGCGTTGACGGAATGAAGGCGCATGGATCGAGCTCTCGGTGTCCTCATGGTGGGTTGCCCTTGCGAGCCGGACCGGGCCCGGTCTCGAACAGCGGCGCGCCCTGCGTGGGCGCAGGCTGGGCTATTGTGGCATCACCTGCGGGCGCGCCGCCCATCAGCCGCTCCTCGGCTTCGCGGGTCAGCACGGTCAGCGTGATGCGGCGGTTGACGGGCGCATTGGGCGTCTTGGGCTCCAGCGGACTGCTGGCCGCCAGGCCGACCACGCGGCCCAGCTTGGCGTCGGGCATGCCGGCGGCCACCAGTTCGCGGCGCGAGGCGTTGGCACGGTCGGCCGACAGCTCCCAGTTACTGTAGCCGCGCTCGCCGTTGCCGTAGGGCGTGGCATCGGTGTGGCCGGCGAGGCTGATGCGGTTCTCCACATCGTTCAGCGCGGCCCCGATCTCGCGCAGGATGTCGCGCATGTAGGGTTTGACCAGGGCGCTGCCGCTGTCGAACATGGGCCGGTTCTGGTCGTCCACGATCTGGATCTGCAGACCGTCCGGCGTGGTTTCCAGCCGGATCTGCGAGCGGTACTCGTTGAGCTTGGGCGTGTTGGTGATCAGCGCCTCGATGCGCGCGCGCAGGTCTGCGATGCGGCGGGCGTCCTGGCGCGCCGCTTCGGCCTTGGTCTGCTCGGCGCTCTGGCGCTTCCTGGCGGTGTCGTCGGACTGGCCGCGCGCGGTCTGGCCCACCTTCTCGGTCAGGTCCTTGCCGCCGCCGGGCAGGATGGAATTGCTCGCGCCGGTGCCGGTGCCGCCCATCAGCGCCACCTTGAGCGGGGCGTTGAAGTAGTCCGACAGGCCTTTGCGGTCGCCCTCGGTGGTCGAACCCAGCAGCCACATCAGCAGGAAGAAGGCCATCATGGCCGTCACGAAGTCGGCGTACGCGATCTTCCAGGCCCCGCCATGCGCCGCATGGCCGGACTTCTTGATCTTCTTGACGATGATCGGTTGGAGCTTCTTCGCGTCGCCGGCCATGGCTCAGGCTCCCGCTACTTCTTCTTCACGTGCGCTTCCAGCTCGGCGAAGCTGGGGCGCTCGGTCGAGAACAGCACCTTGCGGCCGAACTCGATGGCGGTGGACGGGTTGTAGCCCTGCATGCTGGCCAGGAGCGTGGTCTTGATGCACTGCAGCTCCTTGGCCGCGTCCTCGCTCTTTTGCTCCAGCAGGCCGCCCAGCGGCTCGACCACGCCGTAGGCCAGCAGAATCCCGAGGAAGGTACCGACCAGGGCCGAGGCGATCATGCCGCCCAGCACGGCCGGCGGCTGGCCGACCGAGCCCATGGTGTTCACCACGCCCAGCACGGCGGCCACGATGCCGAAGGCCGGCAGCGCCCCGGCCAGGCGGGCGATGGCGGCCACCGGCCCGTGGGCTTCCTGGTGGTGGGTCTCGATCTCGCTGTCCATCAAGGATTCGATCTCGTGGGCGTTGAGGTTGCCCGAGACCATCATGCGCAGGTAATCGGTCATGAACTCCACGACGTGGTGGTCGCTGCCGACGACGGGGTATTTCTTGAAGATTTCCGACTGCTCGGGTTCCTCGACATCCTTCTCGATCGCCATCAGGCCCTCCTTGCGGGCCTTTTGCAGGATGTCGTAGAGCAGCGCCATGAGCTCCAGGTAGCGCTCCTTGGTGAACTTGGAGCCCTTGAAGGCCGTGGGCAGCGCCTTGAGCGTGGCCTTGAGCACCTTGGGCTGGTTGTTCACCGCGAAGGCGCCCAGCGCGCCGCCGAAGATGGTGATCAGCTCGAACGGCAGTGCCGTCAGGATCACGCCGATGTTGCCGCCGTGGAAGACATACACCCCGAAGATGCAGCCCATGGCGACGACGTAGCCGATGATGACGATCATGGGGCGTGGCGGCTGGTGGTGGGCCTGGCCGAAGCCGGCGCAGGCAAGCGGGGGGGGCTCATTGGGTTGCAAATGTATCGGATGGGGCGGAAGATACGAAGCGACCAAAGAGCCAATAAGCGGCGGAAACACGACGTACATCGGGTGGCAGCGCTTGTAGGGCCGGGTCCTTCGAAGTGGTCTGGAAAAGCGGGCCACATCCGGGCTTCTCGGCACATGCCGGCCCCTATCCTTTGCGTTGCTTTCGTGGGCATGGCCTGCCTACCCGACACACAAGGACCGATCCCAATGCACGGCGACATCGACGCAGCGACATCCTCCGAGGGCCCCGATGGTTCGGCCATTGCGCCATTGCTGAGCGGAGCCATCGGCCACCACCGGGCATGGGAATTCGCCCAAGCGGAGGAAGGCTATCGGGCGATCCTGGCGCGATGGCCAGGTCATGCCGACGCCAGCCACAACCTGGGCGTGCTGCTCGCCGTGCATCTGCTGCGTCCAGCGCAGGCGCTACCGCTGCTGGAGGCGGCCATCGACAGGCAGCCGCAGCGTCGGCAGTTCTGGCTGAGCTACGTCGATGCACTGATCAAGGATGGGCAGTTCTCGGCTGCCCGCCAGGTGTTGCCGTTGGCGCGGCTGCAAGGGGTGGAGGAGAACCTGATCCATCGCCTCGAGGACGAGATGGCGCAGGCCGAGCAACCCCTGCCGGCCATCGAAGGCGTTCGCTGGAGGCCGCAGATGTCCCAGCCGCCGGCACCGCGGCCGCATCGGCCGGCCAAGCCGGCAGGCCGCGTGCCCGGTCCCGGCCTGCAGGAGACCAACGAGCTGGTGACGCTCTTCAACCGCGGCGCCTATGAGAAGGCCGAGCGGCTGGCGCGCCGGCTGGCGGGGCGCTATCCCGCGTCCGGCGTGGTGTCCAAGATCCTGGGCGCGGTGCTGCAGCAGATGGGGCGACATGCGGACGCGTTGACCGCCAAGCGGCGCGCGGCCGAATTGCTGCCCGACGACCCGGAGGTCCACTGCAACCTGGGCAATACGCTTGTCAGCTTGGGCCAGCCCGGGGATGCGCTGGAGTGTTTCCAGCGTGCCATCGCGCTGCGGCCGGATTACGCACAGGCTTATTTCAACCAGGGCAATGCCTTGCTGGCGCTGGACCGTCCGGCGCAAGCGGAGGCCGACTTCCGCTCCGCGCGCGACCTCGCGCCAGACTGGGTCGACGTGCACAGCAATCTGGGTTTCGCGCTGAAGGCACAAGGGCGCCTGGGCGACGCGGTGGAGAGCTACCTCCACGCGCTGGCGCTGGCTCCGCAGGACGCGACCACGTTGGGGAACCTCGGCATCCTGTACGACGCCTTGGGGCAGGGCGACAAAGCGCTGCAGTGCTTCGGCTTGTCGCTCGCCCGGCAGCCGGGCGATGCGCAGACACACAGCGCGCACGGTGCGGCCTTGCACCGGCAAGGAAAACTGTCCATGGCCGAAACGGCCTACCGCAAGGCCTTGCAACTGGATGCGCAGTGCCTGCCAGCGCTCAAGCGGCTCGGTCTGCTGCTGCAGCAACAGGGCCGCCTGGAGGAGGCCGAAACCTGCCTTCGGCGCTGCCTGCTTGCTGAGCCCGACTCGCCCAGCGCGCACTTCGACCTGGGCACCAATCTGATCGAGCAAAAGCGCTGGGACGAGGCAGAGGCGGCCCTGCGCGAAGCCCTGGCGCTCAAACCGGACTACGCCGAAGCCCACATCAACCTCAGCAAATCGATTTACGAGCGGGGCGACTACGACCGCGCTGTCGTCGTGATCGAGCAGAGCCTGCAGGTGCTGCCCCATGTACCGTCGCTGCACACGAACCTCGGCGTGTCGCACACGATGCAGGGATTCGTGGACAAGGCCATCGCCTGCTACAGGCGTGCGCTGGACATCGATCCGCAGTTCGACTACGCACGCAGCTGCATGCTGTACGCGTTGAGCCACAGCGCGCAAGTGGGCGCGCAGGAGCTGGCGCAAGAGCATCGTCGGTACGGCGAGCTGCTGGAAGCGCGCGTCGGGGCTGCGGCCGCCGCGCACGCCAATGGCCGCCAAGCCGGGCGTCGGCTGCGGGTCGGGTTCGTGTCGGCCGACTTCCGCGACCATGCGCTCGCAAAGTTCTTCGAGCCCTTCATCGAACGCTTCGCGCGCCTGCCAGAGTTCTCGTGCGTCGCTTACTACAACCATGCCGCGCGGGACGCCACGACACGCCGCATCGACGCCAGTTTCGAAACCTGGCGGCCGGTGGTCGGCTTATCCGACGACCGCCTGTTCCGGCAGATTCAGGGCGACGGGATCGACATCCTGATCGACCTCACCAGCCACACGGCCGGTAACCGCCTGGCTGTCTTCGCGCGCAAGCCGGCCCCGGTGCAGATCACCTGGATGGGCTATCCTGGCTCGACCGGCCTGCGCAGCATGGACTACCGGTTCGTTGAACACTTTTTCCTGCCGTCGGATGCGTTTGGCGCGCAATTCACGGAGCGGCTGGTCCAGCTGCCGCTGGTGTCCCCGTTCAACGGCCTCGAGAGCATGCCTGACGTGGGACCGGCGCCGGCGCTCGCCAACGGCTATGTGACGTTCGGCTCTTTCAACCGGCTCAGCAAGATCAACCACGAGGTGGTGATGGCATGGGCCGAAGTCCTGCGTGCGGTGCCGGACTCCCGGCTGCTGTTGGCTGGCCTGCCAGCCCATTCCGAACCCGAGCAGATCCTGGCTTGGCTGAACGATGCCGGCGTGGTGCGCGAGCGGCTGATCCTGCAGCCCCGCACAGGGTTTTACGACTACATGCAACTGCACAACCGCGTCGACATCTGCCTGGACACCTTTCCCTACACCGGCGGGACGACCACCAACCATGCCCTGTGGATGGGCGTGCCGACCTTGACGATCGCAGGCGACACCTTGCCCAGCAGGCAGTCCGCGATGTTTCTGAACCGGGTCGGTCTGCGGGACTTCATCGTGACCGACGTGGGCGGCCTGGTCGATCGGGCGACGGCGTGGTCGCACAACGTAGCGGGCCTGCAGACCATCCGTGCCCGGCTGCGGCCGCAGCTGCAGGCGGCCAATGCGACGCAATTGGAAACGGTCGTGGCTGGGGTCTCCGTCGCGCTGCGCCGCATGTGGTTGCGTTGGTGCGAAGGTCTGCCGGCGCAGGCATTCAAGGTGGAGTACGAAGAGGTTGGAGCGCATGACCCGCACGCTGCGCGCGGGCAGGAGGAAATGGCATGAAGAACGAACCTCAGCCGCGCATGGTCTATGTGGCGCAACCCAGTCTGCCGCCGCTGGAAGACTTCATGCCCTATCTGGAGAAGATCTGGAGCAGCCGCATCCTGACCAACAACGGGCCGTTCCACCAGCAGCTCGAACGTGCGCTGTGCGAGTACTTGGGCGTGGCGCACATTTCGCTGTTCGCCAACTGCACCATCGGCCTCGTCACGGCCTTGCAGGCCCTGCGCATCACGGGGGAGGTCATCACCACGCCGTACTCGTTCGTCGCCACGGCGCATTCGCTGCTATGGAACGGCATCAAACCGGTGTTCGTCGATGTCGATCCCGATACACTGAATCTGGACCCCGACAAGATCGAGGCGGCCATCACGCCGCAGACGACGGCGATCATGCCCGTCCATTGCTATGGCCATCCCTGCGACGTCAAGCGCATCGAGCAGATCGCCGACAACTACGGTCTAAAGGTCATATACGACGCTGCGCATGCCTTTGGCGTGCGTTGTGACGATGCGAGCGTCCTGCAGTACGGCGACCTGTCCGTTCTGAGTTTTCATGCCACCAAGGTGTTCACCACCTTCGAGGGCGGTGCCATCATTTCGCCCGATGCCAAGACCAAAAAGCGCATCGACCACCTGAAGAACTTTGGCTTCGTGGACGAAGTGACGGTGGTGGCGCCCGGCATCAACGGCAAGATGAGCGAGGTCAATGCCGCGATGGGGCTGCTTCAGCTCAAGCACATCGATGCGGCCTTGGAAAAGCGCCGCGTGATCGACACGATGTACCGTGAAGGGCTGGCATCGGTCAAAGGGGTGCGCTGCGTCAACGACGCCGGTGAGTCTCGGGCCAACCATGCCTATTTCCCGATCATGGTGGAGCATCCGAACTACCCGATGAGCCGCGATCAGCTCTACCAGGTATTGAAGGAGCGGGGCATCTATGCCCGCAGGTACTTCTACCCGCTGATCAGCGACTTCCCCATGTACAAAGGTCTGCCTTCCGCCGCGCGCGACAATCTGCCCGTGGCGGCCCGCGCATCCAGCCAGGTCTTGTGTCTGCCGATCTACGCGGAACTGGACCTGGATGTGGTCGAGCGGACGATCCAGTTGATCCGCCACCCCTGGTGAGGGGCAGCGCCGCCGTTCAGCCGGCCTTGCGGCAGATCAGCAGGGGACGCGCGTAAAACTCGCTGACGCGCGTCAGTGGGCGTCCCCCGAGCAACTCCTGCACGCCGGGTTGCGCCAGGAGCTCATCCGAGGGCGTCTGCAGCGCCGGCCTGCGGGGATCGGTTGAAATCTCGACCATGCGGGGATCGTCCACGTCGAAGCGCAGCGCTGCGCTTTCTATCACCCATCCGGCGGCCTGCATGACCGGTTGCAGGTAGTCCAGCATCGCATACGGTTCGCGCACCCCTGGCAAGACCGGCGTTGCCTTGTTGCCGCACCAGTTGTAGCCCAGTTGAAACACCATGCGGTGCGTGGTGCGCGCCAATCGGCCCAGGTAGTCGGTCATATAGGCGGCGAGGGCGCCAGGCTCGGGCACGTGGCTGCGGTCGAAATCGTCGCCAGCGTGGTGCAGCACATTCAGCAGCAGCACCAGGTCAGACTCAGGAAGCGCAGCCACCGTGTCCAACGTGACGGGTGTGCTGCTGGTCCGCATCTGGCCCAGTCTGTAATGCTGGGCGACGGCTCTCAGAAAGGCGCTGTTGGCCGGGTCCGGCTCGACGGCTGTGACCTGGGCTGCATCGTCATGCGCAAGGGTCAGGCTGAAGAATCCGGTATTCGCTCCGATGTCCACCACGCGCAAGCCGCTGAAGTCGATGCGTGTGCGCAGATAGTCCAGGCGGGTTCGGTCGCCGCGCCAGCGTTCGTCCACTGGCGCGGTCACGCCGAAGTCGCGCACCAGGAAGGCTGGAAGCTGCTGGTAGATGCCGTGCTTGCCGGTCGAATGCCACAGGTCGAGCAGCGAGTCTTGGGTCAGCTGGGCAGGCAATTCGGTCATGTCAGGCTTTCGTTGTCAGAGGGTTTCAGGGTCTGCGCAGCTCGCGCACGGCCATTGGAAGGCTGGCCAGCGAGCTGCAGTAAATGTCCTGTCGGACGAACGACCACAGATGCGCGTAAAAGTCGCGTCGCTTGCGCTGGTACCAGCGAATCTTGCGACCGGCGAGGTGGGTGCCCAGCATGCCCGACAGCCAGGCGTACCGGACTTTCCGATCCGGCGGCGCGGGAAAGACCATGGCTTCCGGCGCGCCGAGCCAGGCGATCCGGAAGCCGGCGCGTACGGCCAGCGACAACGGGCCCCATAGCCGGGGGTTGAGTTCGATGAGGTAGCTGCGCCCTTCCACGGTGATTGCTTCCACCATGCAGAAGCCGAAGAAACCCGTAGACGCGATGCAGCGGGTAAGCCGTTCCAGGAAATCCGGCGATGGGCAGTCACAACTCTGTGCGGCCAGGATGGACTTTCCGCCGGGTTGCTGGGCCATGTTCTCCTGGAATAGGCTCGCGCAGCGACCGGCGCGGTCGAAGAACATCAGGTAGTAGTGGCTCGCGCCCCGGACGAAGCGCTGGAAGAAGTAGTTGGCGACGTTCTCGTTGGCGAAGAATGCTTGGCGCTCGTGCTCCTCGAACATCAGGACTGGGTAGAGCTTGCGGTGTGTCGCTGCATCGAACTCCGCATGCGGCTTGGCAACCAGCGGCAGCGGCGCGGTGTGAGGCAAGGTCTCCGACGGCGGAAGCTCCAGCCCGAACTGCAGGGCCAGTGCATTGAAGCTTGCCTTGTCGGAGAGCAGTTCGTAGGTCGCCAATGAAGGCAAGGGGATTTCCAGACGGCACTCCTGAGTCAAGCGGTCCCGGTGCCGCAGGACCAGACGATTGAGCGCTTCGGACACTGGCAGATAGATCAGCCGCGCGGGCAGCCGATGGCGTACCGCCAGGATGGTCTGCACCAGATCGTCCACATCCAGCGTGTCCTGCGATCGCGTAGCGACGACGTGCTTGGTCAGAAAACTGCGTGCGATCGGATCCTGTCGCGGGCGCGCAATGATTGAGAACCCAATGCCGTCGCTGCGCAGGCTGCGGCATGCCGCAACGATGGCGCGTTCGTTGGCACCCGAGAGGATCAGGAAGTGCATGGCGGGCAATTGTCACGCGGGGCCGCGCATGCCGGCGGCGGGTGCCGGCGGTCTGCCGCTGGCTGCTTCAAGACTGCAGCAGTTGGAGAACTTGCTGCGGCAGCTGATTCGCCTGGGCCACCATCGCAGTGCCGGCCT
This sequence comes from Pseudorhodoferax aquiterrae, assembly GCF_014652235.1. GTDB lineage: Bacteria > Pseudomonadota > Gammaproteobacteria > Burkholderiales > Burkholderiaceae_C > Pseudorhodoferax > Pseudorhodoferax aquiterrae. The sequence continues at coordinate 104,496 of NZ_BMYK01000012.1, read as the reverse complement.
GTTGCAGGATTTGGGTGCGCGACAGGTTCGCCGTCTCCTTGGCGAAGTCGGCATCGACGATGCGCCCGCGGGCGGCGGCCAGGTTCTCGATCTGGATTTCCACGTTGGCAACGGAGTTCTCGAAGCGGCTTTGCAAGGCGCCGAGGTCGGCGCGCGCCTCGTTGACCTGGTCCAAGGCACTGTCGATCTTCTTCAGCGCCACCCAGGCATCGGCCTGTGTGGCGATCGTCAGTGTGTCGATGCCGGAGGTGGCGGTGCCCGAGGCCGCCACGATGGCCACGGAACTGATGCCCGTACTCGCTGCGGTGAGGCCCGCGAAGGTGATGCCGGTCACAGCGTTGCCCGAGGCGTCCACGCGCGACGAGCGGAAATCGACCGAAAAGCCGGTCACCTGGTCGCCGGACAGGAAGGCCGTCACACCGGTATCGGCCGACTTGCGGTTGATGGCCTCGATGACTTGGCCCAGCCGTTCGGTGCTCGAGTTGGCGGCCTTGATCGGGCCCAGGTCGGTGGTGACACCGCCCACGGTGATCGACAGAGTGCTGCCGCCGATCGCGTTGAGCGAGGTGATGCCGGCGGCGGCGATGCCGGTGATCGTGGAGGTGCCGTAGGCGATCCGCGACAGGCCCTTGGCCGTTGTGTCCGTCAGGGCGCCCACAGTGATGTTGTCGCCCGAGTTGGCGCCGACCTGGAAAACGGCCCCGGAGAACGTTCCGTCGAGGATCTTGGTGCCGTTGAAGCTGGTTTGCTTGGCCACCCGGTCAACTTCATCGCGCAACTGGGCAACCTCGGCCTGCAACGCGGCACGGTCGGCCTTGCTGTTGGTGGCGTTCGACGCTTGTACGGCGAGTTCACGCATGCGCTGCAGCATGTCGCCGACCTTGCCCAGCGCACCTTCGGCCGTCTGGCCCAGCGAAATGCCGTCGTTGGCGTTGCGTGCCGCCACTGTTTGTCCTCGCACCTGGGTGTTCATGCGCTCGGCGATGGCCAATCCGGCCGCGTCGTCCTTTGCGCTGTTGACGCGCAGACCGGAAGACAGGCGTTGCATCGAGGTCGCCAGCGAACCCTGGGAGGCGCTCAGATTGCGCTGGGCATTGAGCGAGATGGAATTGGTGTTGATCGTCGAGGCCATGGAAGGGTGCTCCTACTTGTCCAAGGGGGTGGAACCGGGTCGGCCGCGCCAGATCAGCGCACCGTCGGCGCCCACGTTCCTGGGCGTGCTCGGAATTCTGGAGACGTGACGCCGCCGCATACGGCCGAAAAGCGTCCAAAAGTTGCGCCTTTTCTGCTGCGGGACCTAAACAGGCCCTCAAGTTTTCCGGGAGCGGTCCGAAAACCTGTGCAATGGGTCTCGAAGGACCCGTTGGCCGGCAAAGTGGCAGAGAAAAAGCCTTTGGAATCAAATGCTTTCTCGCCGCCACCGGTCAGGGCGGCCAGCGCGGTGCTGGCGTTGTGATCGGCGTTTTGCCGCTTTTTTGGAGTCTTTTCATGGCACAGACCATCAACACCAACGTCATTTCGCTGAATGCACAGCGAAACCTCAGTTCCTCGCAGAGTTCGCTGGCGACCTCGATGCAACGCCTGTCTTCCGGCCTGCGCGTCAACAGTGCGAAGGACGACGCGGCCGGCCTGGCCATCGCCGAGCGCATGAGCACGCAGGTCCGTGGCAACACGGTGGCGGCGCGCAACGCCAACGACGGCATCTCGCTGTCGCAGACGGCCGAAGGCGCGCTGGGCAAGGTGGGCGACATGCTGCAGCGCATGCGTGAACTGGCGGTGCAGTCCTCCAATGCCACCAATAGCACGGCCGACCGCAAGGCACTGCAGGCCGAAGTCAAGCAGCTGACCGACGAAATCGACCGGGTGGCCAAGCAAACCAACTTCAACGGCACCAAGATCCTGGACGGCAGCTTCTCGGGCGCGGTGTTCCAGGTGGGCGCCAACTCGGGCGACAACATCACGGTCGGCGCGCTGACGAACTCCACGGCCAAGGGCCTGGCCAATGTCAACTACGGCACATCGTCGGTCACGGGTATCGGTGCGTCCGGCATCACCTCGCTGACGGCCATCTCGGCCAACACGCTGTCCATCACGGTCGATGGCGTCACCACCGACCTCGGCGCGATCAAGGCCGCCAGCTCGGCGCAGGAGCGCATGGGTCAGGTCGTGGAGGCGATCAACCGCGCGTCGGCCGATACCGGTGTCACGGCCTTCCTGTCCGGCGACAAGGTGACTGGTTTCAGCGTGGAGTTCCGCTCCTCCAAGGTCGACGCATCCGGCAACGCCGTCACGGCGATCACGTTCTCCGGACTGAGCGCTGCAAGCACCGGTTTCTCGTCGGTCACCATCGCTGCTGCCAGCGGTACTGCAGTGTCTGGCATCGACACCCTGACGGTGGAAACGCAGGCCGACGCATGGGTTGCCCTCAAGAAGATCGACAACGCGATCGATCAGGTCAACAACTCCCGTGCAGACCTCGGTGCTCTGCAGAGCCGCTTCGAGAACGCCGTGGGCTCCATCGAAATCCAGGTGGAGAACCTGTCGGCATCGCGCGGCCGCATCGTGGACGCCGACTTCGCCAAGGAGACCGCCAACCTGTCGCGTACGCAGATCCTGCAGCAGGCCGGTACCGCCATGGTGGCCCAGGCCAACCAACTGCCGCAGGGCGTGCTGGCCCTGCTGCAGTAAGCAGCTACCGATGAGCGCCCTGGACAGGGGCGCTTTTCGGCGCTTTGGATGGCGGGCAAGGGTGCTACCCTGTCCGCCGTTTTGCGTTTGTGCGCTTTCGGCGCGAGGAGATCGGCATGGCCATCACATCGGTCGGTATCGGTAGCGGCCTCGAGGTCGAGGACATCATCAGCAAGCTGGTCGCGCTGGAGAAGAAGCCGCTGGAAGGGCTGCAGGCCAAGGCGGAAAAGATCCAGACCAAGGTGTCCTCCTATGGCGAGATCAAGTCGCTCGTGTCCACCCTCCAGGACGCCGTCTCCAAGCTGACGCTGGACAGCGGCTGGAACACGCTCGCCGTCAAGTCGTCCAAGGAATCGGCCGTATCGGTCAGCGTCACCGGCATCGCGGCTGCCACCAGCTTTTCCGTCGGCGTCCAGAAGCTGGCGCAGTCGCAATCGACCGTGTCCACCGCCATCTCCGCCGGTGGGACCATCGGGTCGGGACAGTTGACGCTGGAGATCGGCAGCTGGAATGCCGGCGTGTTCACGGCAGGTACCGCAGCGGCCGTCAATGTCACCGTCGGCGCGACGGACACGCTGGCGCAGGTGGCTGCCAAGATCAACGACTCCGGCGCCGGGGTCGTCGCGACCGTGCTGTCCGACGCTTCGGGCGATCGGCTGATGCTGCGTTCCAAAGAGACCGGCGCCGTGTCGGGCTTTCGCATCACCACGGCCGACGATGATGGCAACAACGCCGACAACGCCGGCCTGTCGCGGCTGGCATTCGATCTGGCCCAGCCCACCGTGGGCATGGCGGCCAACAGCTACCAGGCGGCCCAGGATGCCGTGGCCACGATCAACGGCATCACCGTGACCTCTGCGAAAAACCAGCTGGTCAATGCCGTGCCAGGCCTGACCATCTCGCTGAACGAAGTCACGCCGGCCGGCGCCGATGCCCTGATCACGACCACCGTGGACAAGGAGGCGATGACCAAGAACATCCAGGAGTTCGTCGACGCCTACAACGCAGTCAACACGCTGCTGGCCACTTCCACCAAGTACGACAGCGAGACCAAGACCGCCGGCGACCTGCAGGGCGATGGCACTGCCGTCGGCCTGCGCAACAGCCTGCGATCGGTACTGGCAACGAACGGGATGACGGGCAACGTGTTCAACTCCCTGTCCGACATCGGCATCACGATGGGGCGCGATGGCAATCTGACTGTCAACGGCGCCAAGCTCAGCACTTCTCTGGACGATCTGGAGAACGTCAAGAAGCTGTTCATCCAGCGCAACGCCGACGGCACCGCCACGGGCCTCGCCGCGCGCATGAAGAGCTACACGGGCGAAGTCCTGTCGTTCGACGGCCTGCTCAACAACAAGACCGACGCCCTGGCGCGCGAGTCCGACCGCAATCTCAGCGAGCAGGACAAGGTCAACGACCGCGCCACGCTGGCCGAGGCCCGCCTGCGCAAGACCTACACCGCCCTGGACGTGAAGATGGGCACGCTGCAGGCCCTGGCCAACTACATGGACCAGCAGGTTTCGCAGTGGAACAAGAAGAACGACTGACACCGGTTTTTCACGCACGCAGCTCTTGAGTCCGGGCCCGTCCTGCCGATAACCACAACATCAACGACAGTTTCATGGGCTCTTCGATGTTCACCTCGGTCAGTTCCCGCTCCGCAGCCGCCTACAAGCGCGTTGGCACCCAGACCAGCGTGGAAGGCGCCAGCCCCCATCAGCTGATTTGCCTGCTTTATGAGGGCTTGCTTGCCGCATTGCGCCAGGCCCACGCCGCCACAATGCGGGGTGACATGGAGACCAAGGGCAAGGAAATCGGCAAGGCCGTGCGCATCCTCGAGGAAGGCCTCAAGGCCGCCCTCAACGATGCCGCAGGCGGCGAGCTGGCGACCAACCTGCGCGGTGTCTACAACTACAGCATCAGCCGACTCACAAGAGCCAACATCCACAACGACGCGCCGATGATCCAAGAAGTGATTGACCTGATCGTGCCGGTCTACGGCGCCTGGAAGAGCATTGCCACCCCCGCCGGCCAGCCGGCCGCTTCCTGAGCAGCAGCACCATGTCGCACATGCTGATCGACTACTACAAGGCCATCGAGGACAGCAGCGTCAAGATGCTGCGGGCCGCCCAGCAGGAAGACTGGGACGAGGTGGTGCGCCACGAGGGCGCCTGCGCCGTGCTGATCGAACAGCTGCGCCACCAGGCGCAGACCGAGCAGCTCACGGCCGAGCAGCGCAAGGAGAAGGCGCGCATCATGCAGCGCATCCTGCGCAACGACGCCGAGATCCGCTGCCTCACCGAGCCCTGGCTCACGCAGTTCGAATACATGCTGGAGAGCCGGCCGCAGCTGCTGCACTGAGCGCCCGCCGCGGTGGCCTGGCGCCACCGCCCCAATGCAAAGAGCCGCCCGATGGGCGGCTCTTGTCGTTTGGGGGGGGGCGGGCAGGGAGGGGGCTCAGACCTGCATGTTCATGATGTCGGTGTAGGCCTGCACCATGCGGTTGCGCACATGCAAGGTGGCCTGAAAGCCGATCTGGGCCTTCTGGATCGCCACCATGGTCTCTTCCAGGCTGACCTGGGGGTTCTCGAGCTGGACCTCGCGCGAGAGCCGGCCGGATTCGCCCTGGGCGCCGCTGACCGACACCAGCGCGCTCTTGAGCGCTGTGGAAAAGCCCGCCTGTTCCTTGGCTTCGGTGGCGACGCCGCGCGCGGCTGTGCCCGCCGCCGGTGCCGGGCGGGCGATGGTGGAGCCGATCGAGGGGGTGAGGCGCAGGTCCATGGTGGCGTCCAGGCTTGGGGGATGACGGCAATCCTAGTGGCCGCCGGCCGCTGCCATGGGCTGAAATGCTGGCCAATCCGCGCGCTTATCTGGCGAAGAATCCGGCCAGATCTCAGAATAATCCGCCGCATCTCCCCCATTGCGCACGTTCGTCCCCGCGGCGTGCCCCACGACGATGTCTGCCGTTGCCGAAGTTCCTGCCGGTCCTCTGGTCCCCGCCCCCGCGGAACCCGCTGCCGCGGGCGAACGCGCCAAATCGCCGCTGGCCGAGCGCCTGGCGCGGCTGGACCGCGCCCAGCGCATCCGGTTGGGGCTGGGCATCGGCCTCATGCTGCTGGTGATCGTGGTCGGCTTCATGATGGGCAACCGGACCGAATACCGCACGCTGTACAACGGCCTGACGGACAAGGACGGCGGCGCCATCGTGGCCCAGCTCACGCAGATGAACGTGCCGTACAAGTACTCCGAGGGCGGCGGCTCCATCATGGTGCCGGCCGACCGCGTGCACGACGTGCGGCTGCGCCTGGCCTCGCTGGGCCTGCCCAAGGGCTCGGTGGCGGGCTTCGAGCTCATGGAGAACAACCGCTTCGGCATGACCCAGTTCCAGGAGCGGCTGGGCTACCAGCGCGGGCTGGAGGGCGAGCTCACGCGCTCGATCCAGTCCATCGCTTCGGTGGAGAGCGCGCGCGTGCACCTGGCGCTGCCGAACCAGAACGGCTTCTTCCGCGAGCAGCAAAAGCCCTCGGCCTCGGTGCTGGTGACGCTGCGCGCCGGCCGCACGCTGGACCGCACCCAGCTGGCCGGCATCGTGCACCTCGTGGCCTCCAGCGTGCCCGAGATGAACCCCTCGGCCGTCAGCGTGCTGGACGACACGGGCAAGCTGTTGTCGGGCACGCCCGAGGCCAGCGGCGGCGTGGACGCGCAGCAGCTGCAATACGTCTCGCTGATCGAGCAGCAGTACACGCGCCGCATCATGGACATCCTGGAGCCCGTGGTCGGCCGCAACAACGTCAAGGCCCAGGTCACGGCCGAGGTCGATTTCTCCCAGACCGAGCAGACCAGCGAGCAGCACCGGCCCAACCTGGCCGCCGACGCCAGCGCCGTGCGCAGCCAGCAGGTGGTGGAGACCACCACCGGCCCGCAGCCGGGTCAGCCTTCGGGCATTCCGGGCGCAGTGTCCAACCAGCCCCCGCAGCCGGCCAACGCGCCCATCAACGGCCAGGCCCAGCCGCTGCAGGCCTCCGGCGGCGCCCAGGGCGGCCCCAGCAACACCAAGCGCGAATCCATCACCAACTACGAAGTCGACAAGACCGTGCGCACCGTGCGTGGCGGCTCGGGCAGCATCAAGCGCCTGTCGGCCGCCGTGGTGGTCAACCACCAGAGCGCCACCGACGACAAGGGCAACCCCACCACGCGCGCGCTGTCGGCCGAGCAGATCGCCCAGATGACGGCGCTGGTGCGTGAAACCATTGGTTTCAGCCAGGACCGCGGCGATTCGGTCAACATCATGAACGCCGCCTTCGTGCAGACGGTGGAGCCGACCGACACGCGCCCGCTCTGGCAGCAGGTCGCCACGCCGGAGAACCTGCGCAGCTTCGCCTGGCCCATCGGCATGCTGCTGCTGGCGCTGATCGTGCTGTTCGGCCTGGTGCGGCCCGGCTTCAAGGCCATGCAGCCGCCCAAGCCCGAGCCGGCACTGGCCGACGGCAGCGGCACGCCGGGTGGCCCGGACGGTGGCGGCCAGCTCGACGCGCTGGTGGCCGACGATGCCGAGCGCCCGGCGCTGGGCGGCCCGGCCCTGAGCGACACGGTGGACCTGCAGCCCACCGACCACCAGCTGCGGCTGGAGGCGGCGCGCAAGCTGGCGCTGGAAAATCCGATCGCGGTGGCCAACATCGTGAAGGACTGGATCAATGGCGAAGCCAGCGGCTCGTCCTGACGGGAGACCAAGACCATGGATGAAGAAGGCCTGACCGATTCCGCCATTTTCCTGATGTCGCTGGGCGAGGAAGAAGCGGCCGAGGTGTTCAAGCACCTCTCGCCCAAGGAGGTGCAGCGCCTGGGCGAGACCATCGCGCGCACGCGCACCGTGCCGCGCGAGCGTGTGGAGGCGGTGGTCAGCAAGTTCACCGAGACCGCCAGCCGCCAGAGCCTGCTGGTGTCCGACACCGGCGATTACGTGAAGAATGTGCTGCGCCGCGCGCTGGGCGACGACAAGGCCTCGCTGCTGATCGACCGCATCCTGCAGGGCGGCGACATCTCCGGCATCGAGAGCCTGAAGTGGATGGACCCGCTGTCGGTGGCCGAGCTGCTGCGCAACGAGCACCCGCAGATCGTGGCCGCCATCATCGTGCACCTGGACCACGAGCAGGCCTCCGGCGTGCTCAAGCACCTGAGCGAGCGCCTGCGCAACGATGTGCTGCTGCGCGTGGCCACGCTGGAGGGCATCCAGCCCACGGCGCTCAAGGACCTGAACGAGGTGCTGTTCAAGGTGCTGGCCGGCGGCGACAAGATCCGCAAGTCCTCGCTGGGTGGCGTCAAGGCGGCGGCGGAAATCATCAACTTCCTGGGCACCAACCTGGAAAGCACCGTCATCGAGTCCATCCGCGGCCACGACCCGGACCTCGCGCAGAAGATCATGGACAAGATGTTCGTGTTCGACGACCTCATCAACCTGGACAACAAATCCATGCAGGTCATGCTCAAGGAAGTGCAGTCCGACGCGCTCATCGCGGCGCTCAAGGGCGCCGCGCCGGAGCTCAAGGAGAAGATCCTGTCCAACATGTCCAGCCGCGCCGCCGAGTCCATGCGCGAGGACCTGGAATCGCGCGGCCCGATGCGCCTGTCCGAGGTCGAGGCGCAGCAGAAGGAAATCCTGAAGACCGTGCGCCGCCTGGCCGACGAAGGCCAGATCGTCCTCGCGGGCGGCGGCGATGACGCATTGATATGAGGACCACCCCGTTTGGCCGGCTTCACTTCGTGTGGCCGACCCATACCCCTCAAGGGGCGCACCCAGCGGCCTGGCAGAGCCAGTTCCGCGGGTGCGCTGGCATGGCCTGCTCCGCGGCCGTTGGCGCCGCTGCGCGCGAGCCGCTGCCGAGCTTCCTCGGCGCGGCGCGCAGCGCATCGGATCGCTGAGATGTCCACCGCCCGCAACCGCATGTACACCCGCTTCATCCCGGGCGAGGAGATCGGCGCGGTCGCGGCCTGGAAGTTCGGCCGGCTGGGCGCGCCGGAGCCCGAACCGGAGCCGCTGCTGGAAGCGGAGCTGCCCGGACCGCCGCCCGAACCCGAGCCAGAGCCGGAGCCCGAGGAAGCCCGCCTGCAGCGCGCCTACGACGCCGGCCATGCCGCCGGCTATGCCAGTGGCCATGCCGACGCCGCGCGCGTGGGCCACGAGCAGCTGGACGCCTATGTCAGCGGCCAGGGCCGCGAGAACGCCGCCCAGTTGGCGGCCGTGGTGCAGCAGCTGCAGCAGCGGCTGGCCGAGTGCGAGCAGCGCCAGGCGCGCCAGGTGCTGGACCTGGCCGCCGAGCTGGCGCGCCAGATCGTGCGCCGCGAACTGGCCGTGCAGCCCGATGCCGTGCTGCCCGTGGTGCGCGAGGCGCTGGCGCTGCTGGGCGCCGAGCACAAGGTCGCCACCGTGACGCTGCATCCCGAGGATCTCGCCGTCGTGGAAGCCGCGCTGCAAGAGGAGCATGCGGCACTGCAGGTGAACTGGATCGCCGACGCGCAGGTGGAGCGCGGCGGCTGCCTGGTGGAGGCGGCCGGCACCGTGGTCGACGGCCGGCTGCCGGCGCGCTGGCGCCGGGCGCTGGCCCAGCTGGGGCTGGACGCGCCCTGGCAGCAGGAGGCCGGCGATGCCTGAGAGCTTGAGAGGAAATCGCTTGAGCTCACGCAAGCCCCCGAAAAGCGCCGTGGCACCTGAAGGCCTTGGGCTTGCGGGGGCTTGCCCTGCGGGCCAGGGCCCTCAAAAACGCCGGGCGGCGTTGCGCCGCTTGCCCATATCCCGATATGGGCTGCGCGACGCGCCTTGCCCGGCGCCTTTGCGAGCCCTGTCATGAGCCCAATCAATTCCCTCTCAAGCTCTGAGGCCGACGCGCCCGCCGCCGCCTGGGACGGCCTGCTGGACACGGCCCTGGCGCGCGTGCGCGCCGGCGCCACGCTGGAGGTGCGCGGCACGCTCACGCGGCTCGCGGGCCTGGTGCTGGAGGCCACGGGCGTGCGCGTGCCGGTCGGCTCGCAGGTCCACATCCAGATGCCGGGCCAGGCGCCGGTGCTGGCCGAGGTCGTGGGCTTCGCGGGCGAGCGTGCGTTCCTGATGCCGGCCGGCGACGTGCACGGCCTGTCGCGCGGTGCCAGCGTCACGCCGGCGCCGCCCTATGTGCCCGTGCCGCGCCTGGGCGATGTGCCGGACGGTGCCGCGCCGCCGGCCGAGGGCGTGCTGCGCCTGCCGCTGGGCGATGGCCTGCTGGGCCGCGTCGTCGATGCCCAGGGCCTGCCCATGGACCACCAGGGCCCGGTGCGCGACGTGCGGGCCCTGCCCATGGACCGCCAGCCCATCAACGCCATGGACCGCGACCCCGTGCGCACGGTGCTGGACACCGGTGTGCGCGCCATCAACGCCATGCTCACCGTGGGCCGCGGCCAGCGCCTGGGCCTGTTCGCCGGTTCCGGCGTGGGCAAGAGCGTGCTGCTGGGCATGATGGCGCGCTACACCGCGGCCGACGTGATCGTGGTCGGCCTCATCGGCGAGCGCGGCCGTGAGGTCAAGGAATTCGTCGAAGACATCCTGGGCGAGGATGGCCGCGCGCGTTCGGTCGTGGTCGCCGCGCCGTCGGATGCGCCGCCGCTGCTGCGCATGCAGGGCGCGGCCTATGCCACGGCCGTGGCCGAGTACTTCCGCGACCAGGGCAAGCACGTGCTGCTACTCATGGATTCGCTGACGCGCTATGCCATGGCCCAGCGCGAGATCGCGCTGGCCATCGGGGAGCCGCCCGCCACCAAGGGCTACCCACCGTCCTGCTTCGCCAAGCTGCCCGGGCTGGTGGAGCGCAGCGGCAACGGCAAGGACGGCCACGGTTCGATCACGGCCTTCTACACCGTGCTGTCCGAAGGCGACGACCAGCAGGACCCGATCGCAGACGCCGCGCGCGCCATCCTGGACGGCCACATCGTGCTGTCGCGCGCGCTGGCCGAGTCCGGCCACTATCCGGCCATCGACATCGAGCAGTCGGCCTCGCGCGTGATGCACAACGTGGTGAGCCAGGAGCACTTCCTGCTGGCCCGGCATTTCCGCGCCGTCTACTCACGCTACCAGAAGGGCCGCGACCTCGTGCAGATCGGCGCCTATGCGCCCGGCGCCGACCCGCAGCTCGACGAGGCCGTGCGGCTGGCACCCGGCATGGCCGAGTTCCTGCAGCAGGACATGTTCGCCTGCTCGCCGCTGCAGCAGAGCGTGCGCCAGATGGCGATGGCGCTCGATCCCGACGGGGCCTGAACAGCATGTCCCAACAGCTGCTCAAGACCCTGGCCCTGGCCATCGAATTGGCCGAGCGCCGGCGCGACGCCGCGAGCCGGGCATTGGGCCAGGCCCAGCAGCGCCGCGTCGCGGCCGAACAGCAGCTCGCGCAGCTGACGGGCTACGCGCAGGAGACCGAGCAGCGCTGGGAATCGCAGGCACGCATCAGCGCCTTGCCCGAACTCATGCTGCACCACCACCGCTTCATGGCCCGGCTGGACGAGGCCATCGCCATGCAGCGGCGCGCCGTGGCCGAGCAGCTGCGCCGCGAGGAGATGGCCCGCCAGGCGCTGCTGCAGGCCGAGCTGCGCGTGGCGACGCTGCGCCAGGCCGTGCGCCGCAAGGAAGAGGCGATGGCCCTGGTACAGACACGCCGCGAACAGCGGCAGACCGATGAAATGGCGGCCGTGCGCCACGCGCTGACGCAGCGCCAGCAGGCCGAGGAGCAAGAACATGGGCATTGAAAAAGGGGCGGCCGCCGGCCATGCGGGCACCGCCGCGGCACAGCGGACCGGTGGCGGCGCCAAGGCGGCAGCGCAGGCCGCGGGCGGCGGCGACTTCCTGGCCATGATGGCGGCCCTGGAAGACGGCCTCGGCCTGGCCGAGGGTGACGGGGCGGCCCTGCTGCCCGGTGGGGCGCAGGCCGAAGGCAGGCGGGGCCGGCGCGACGCCCAGGCGCTGCCGGCCGATGCCCAGCCCGCCGATGCCGCGGCCCTGGCCGCGTTGCTGCCCGCGCCGGCCACGCCCGTGCCGGCGCAGCCGGTGCCTGCCTCGCCGGCGGCCGAGGGGTCCGCCACGCGCCTGGCAGTGCAGCCCGAGGGCGGCAAGCCCGCCGGCAGCGGCGAGCGCCCGGGCGCACAGGCCGCAGGGCCGGTCGACGGCCAGGCCGCGCCGGCCGCCGCTGCGGCCACCGATCCGCGGCTGGCGCCGCAGTACGCCAGCGTGTTCGAGCAGCTCCAGCAGCACCTCGCCGCGCGTGAGCAGGCGGCGCCCGAATCGGCCCTGCGGCAAGCCGCCCCTGCCGCCGCAGTGGCAGGCCAGGCGCGCGAGATGCGCGAGCCGGCCCGGGCCGAGCGCGGTGCGGTCCAGGCGCTGGCAGGGCCTGCGCGCGCCGAGGTCCAGGTGCTGGTTCCAGAGCCGGCCGGTCTGGCGGGCGGCGCCCGCCGCGGCGGGCAGGAATCGGCCGGCGATGGCGCGGGCCAACACGGCAACTCCCATGGCGCCGCCGGCTGGGCCGCGCCGGATTTCACCCCCACCGTGCAGTACGACGCCGCGCTGGCCGGCCTGGACGCGTCGGCGCCGCCCGACACGGCCTTCGACCGGCAGCTGGCCGACCAGCTGCGCCATTGGGCCAGCCAGGGTGTGCGCAGCGCCGAGCTGACGGTGGGCACCAGCGAGCCGGTGCAGGTGCGCATCGCGCTGGACGGCAACGAGGCCCAGGTGCAGTTCCGCGCCGAGCATGCCGCCACGCGCGACATGCTGGCCGGCAGCGTGGACCAGCTGCGCGACCTGCTCGGCGCGCAAGGCCTGGTGCTGTCCGGCGTGTCGGTCGGTGCCCACGGCGGCCAGGACGGCCGTGGCCAGGCAGGGCCGGATGCCGGCGCCGCGGCCGCGCGCCGGCCGGCGGTGCAAGCCGCACCGGCGACCGAGACGGTGGCTGCGGCACCGCGCCGGCCCACCGGCGCACTGGACCTCTACGTGTGAGAGGCGGGCTATATATGCCTGTTTTCCCAGCCTAATCCGCTGATCGGTCTGTCGATACGGGTCAATAATCCGGGCAGAACCGATCCCAGCCCCGAAGACAAAGGAAACCGCCGTGTCCGCTCCTGCTGCCGCCGACGCCGCACCCAAGCCCAAGGGCAAGAAGCCCCTGATCCTGGGTGCCGTGGCCGTGTTGTTGCTGGCCGTGGCCGGCGCCGCCTGGATGCTGCTGGGCCGTGGCCATGCCGACGAGGAAGAGGCCGGCGCCACCCCGCCGCCTGCCGCCCATGCCAAGAAGGGCAAGGAGGCGACGCCGCCCGTCTACCTGCCGCTGGAGAACATGGTGGTGAACCTGGCCGACGCCGGCGGCGAGAAATTCGCCCAGGTCGGCGTGACGCTGGAGGTCATGGACCAGAAGACCTCCGACCAGGTCAAGGCCCACCTGCCGGGCATCCGCAGCGCGGTGCTGATGCTGGTGTCGCAGCGCACCTCGGAGGAACTGCTCACGCGCGAGGGCAAGGAGAAGCTGGCCCACGACATCCTGCGCGAAGCCTCGGCGCCGCTGGGTTACGAGGTCGAGGAGGACGAGCCGCCGGCCCAGGAGGGCAAGCCGCGCAAGCGTCCGCGCCCGGTCGCGTTCAACCCGATCTACCGCGTGCTCTTTTCCAGCTTCATCATCCAGTAAGGCCCGGCCATGAGTGAGTCGTTCCTTTCGCAGGAAGAGGTCGATGCCCTGCTGGAGGGCGTGACCGGTGAGAGCCAGAAGGCGGAGGAGGAGGTCGTCGAAACCGGCGAGATCCGCAATTACGACATCTCCAGCCAGGAGCGCATCGTCCGTGGCCGCATGCCGACCATGGAGATCGTGAACGAGCGCTTCGCGCGCAACTTCCGTGTCGGCCTGTTCAACCTGATCCGCCGCAGCCCCGAAATCTCGGTGGGCACCGTCACCGTTCAGCGCTACAGCGCCTTCCTGCGCGAGCTGGCCGTGCCGACCAACTTCAACATCATGGCCGTGCGCCCGCTGCGCGGCAGCGGGCTGGTGGTGTGCGAGCCCTCGCTGGTGTTCGGCGTGATCGACACGCTCTACGGCGGCGCCGGCAAGTACCACACGCGCATCGAGGGCCGCGAGTTCTCGGCCACCGAACAGCGCGTGATCAACCGGCTGCTCGACGTGATCGCGGGCGAGTACAAGAAGGCCTGGCACGGCATCTACCCGCTGGAGCTGGAGTACCAGCGCTCGGAGATGCAGCCGCAGTTCGCCAACATCGCCACGCCGAGCGAGATCGTGGTCTCCACCGCGTTCCAGCTGGAGATCGGCGACATCGCCGGCGTGATCCACGTCTGCATCCCGTACTCCACGCTGGAGCCGATCCGCGACGTGCTGTACTCGTCCACCCAGGGCGATTCGGTCGAGGTGGACCGGCGCTGGGTCACGGTGCTCTCGCGCGAGATCCAGTCGGCCGAGGTCACGCTGGTGGCCGAACTGGCCCGGGCCGATGCCACGGTGGAGCAATTGCTGGCCATGAAGCCGGGCGACTTCATCGAACTGGAGCGCCAGCCCAGCATCACCGCCACCATCGGCGGCGTGCCCATCTTCGAGTGCCAGTACGGCACGCACAACGCCAAGTACGCGATCCGCATCGAGGAATGCCTGCGCGGCAACGACATCCATCCGGAGGACCGCCATGGCCACTGAAGACCCCAAGGACAACACCGAAGAAGATCCCATGGCTGCCTGGGCCGAGGCCCTGGAAGAGCAGAAGTCCGCCGCGCCCGACCCGGAGCAGGGCGGCCCCTTGTCCGGCGCCGAGCCGCCGCCGCGCCAGGCCTTCAACAAGGACGGCACCATGCAGGACATCAACATGGTGCTGGACATCCCGGTCACCCTGTCGGTGGAGCTGGGCCGCGTGAAGGTGCCGATCAAGTACATCCTGCAACTGGCCCAGGGCTCGGTGGTCGAGCTCGACGCGCTGGCCGGCGAGCCCATGGACGTGCTGGTTAACGGCTACCTGATCGCCCAGGGCGAGGTGGTGGTCGTGAACGACAAGTTCGGCATCCGCCTGACCGACGTGGTGACGCCCTCGGAGCGGCTGCGCCGCGTCAGCCGCGGAGGCTGATTCGCCGATGTCGATTTCCTCGCAGACCCTGCTGGTCGTGGCCCTGTTCGTGGCCGCGCTGTGCACGCTGCCCTGGGCCGTCAAGTGGCTGCAGCGGCGCGTGCAGGGTGGCATGGCCGCGGCCGGCCCGGCCTCGCGCTTGGTCGGTGCGCTGGCCGTGGGGCCGCAGCAGCGCGTGGTGACGGTGGAGGTGGGCCCGCCCGGCGCGCGCACCTGGCTGGTGCTGGGCGTGACGGCGCAGTCCGTCAACCTGCTGCACAGCATGCCAGCCGGCGCGCCCGACTTCGCCGGTGCGCTCGTGAAGGCCGAGGCCACGCCGGTGCCGGCGCCCGCGCCAGAGGTCCGGCCATGACCCGGCGCCTGGCCATGCTGGCGGGCTTGGCCCTGCTGGCCGGGCCGGCGCTGGCGCAGAACAACGCACAGCTGCCGCTCATCATCGGCAGCGGGCCCGGGGGCAGCAGCTATTCGGTGCCGATCCAGACCCTGCTGTTCTTCACGGCGCTGTCCTTCCTGCCGGCCATCCTGCTCATGATGACGGGCTTCACGCGCATCGTGATCGTGCTGTCGTTGCTGCGCCAGGCGCTGGGCACGCAGTCGGCGCCGCCCAACCAGGTCGTCGTCGGCCTGTCGCTGTTCCTCACGCTGTTCGTGATGGGGCCGACGCTGGACAAGGTCTACCAGGAGGCCTACGTGCCCTACACCACCAACCAGCTCAACTTCGAGCAGGCGGTCGCGCGTGGCGAGGCGCCGATGCGCGAGTTCATGCTCAAGCAGACGCGCCAGTCCGACTTCTCGCTGTTCGCGCGGCTGGCGCAGCTGGACGCCTCCGTCACGGCCGAGACCGCGCCGCTGCGGGTGCTGGTGCCGGCCTTCGTGACCAGCGAGCTGAAGTCGGCGTTCCAGATCGGCTTCATGATCTTCATTCCCTTCCTGGTCATCGACATCGTGGTGGCCAGCGTGCTGATGTCGCTGGGCATGATGATGCTGTCGCCGGTGCTGGTGGCGCTGCCCTTCAAGCTCATGGTCTTCGTGCTGGCCGACGGCTGGAACCTGTTGATCGGCTCGCTCGCTTCCTCGTTCGCACGATGAGCCCGCAATTCGTCCTCACGCTGGGCCAGGAGGCGCTGACGCTGCTGCTCATGGTGTCGGCCCCCGTGCTGGCCATCGTGCTGGTGGTGGGCCTCGTGATCAGCATCTTCCAGGCCATCACGCAGATCCACGAGGCCACGCTGTCCTTCGTGCCCAAGCTCATCGCCGCGCTGCTGGTGCTGGCCCTGGCCGGCCCCTGGATGCTGACGACGCTGGTGGACTACGTGCGGCGCATGATCGAGATGATTCCGCAACTGCCGCAGTGACATGAGCCCACCCCGTTTGGCTGGCTCACTGCGTGTAGCCAGCCCATCCCCCTCAAGGGGCGCACCCAGCGGTCCGGCAGAGCCGGCCCGGCGGGTGCACTCGCATGGCCTGCTCCGCGGCCTTCGGTGCCGCTGCTTGTGAGCCGGCAGCGGAGACTACGCAAGGCGCGCCGAGCGACATGATTACCTTCAGCGAAGCGCAGCTGGTCGCCTGGATCTCGCCGGTCCTGTGGCCCTTTTTGCGCGTGCTGGCGCTGTTCACGGCCATGCCCATCCTGTCCATGCGCGCGGTGCCCATGCGCGCGCGCGTGGCGCTGGCCTTCCTGATCGCGGTGGCGGCCCAGCCCACGCTGGTGGGCCAGCCCATCATCGGCATCAACAGCCCGCAGGCCCTGGGCGCGGTGGTGCAGCAGGTCGGCATCGGCCTGGCCATCGGCTTCGCCGTGCGGCTGGTGTTCACGGCCGTGGAGCTGGCCGGCGAGCTCGTGGGCCTGCAGATGGGCCTGAATTTCGCGGCCTTCTTCGACCCGGCCAGCAACGCGCAGGTCAGTGCCGTGTCGCGTTTCATGGGCACCATCTCCATGCTGCTGTTCATCGTGGTCAACGGCCACCTGATGGTGTTGATGGCCGTGGTGCGCAGCTTCGAGGCCTTCCCGGCCGACGGCAACTTCCTCGATTCGCTGGCGCGGCTGCAGATGCATGGCCTGGGCCGCGAGATCTTCGCCAGCGCGCTGTGGATCGCGCTGCCCATGATCGGCCTGCTGCTGTTCGTCAACCTCACGCTGGGCATCGTCTCGCGCGTGGCGCCGCAGATGAACGTGTTCGCCGTGGGCTTTCCGGTCACGCTGGTGATGGGCCTGATCGGCATCGCGGCCACGCTGCCGCTCATGGACCAGCCCATGATGGCGCTGATGGAGCGCACCATCGCGCTGTTCGGGCCGCGCTAGTGGCCCAGGGCGCGCTGTTCGACGAGCCGGCGCAGCAGGGCGTGCTGTCGCTGGGGCGCGATGCCTGCGTGCTGCGTGGCTTCGCGCTGCCCTGGGTGGAGCGGCTGCTGGCCGCGCTGGCCGAGGTCGAGCGCGCCGCGCCGCTGCGCCACATGCTCACGCCGGGCGGCCTGGCCATGTCGGTGGCCAACACCAACTGCGGCGCGCTGGGCTGGGTCTCGGACCGGCGTGGCTACCGCTACAGCGCGACCGACCCCGCCAGCGGCCAGCCCTGGCCTGCCATGCCCGCCGCTTTCGCCGAGCTGGCGCTGGCGGCGGCCGGCGCGGCCGGCTTCACGGGCTATGCGCCGGATGCCTGCCTCATCAACCACTACCGGCCCGGCACGCGGCTGTCGCTGCACCAGGACAAGGACGAGCGCGACCACCGCGCGCCCATCGTCTCGGTCTCGCTGGGCATGCCGGCGGTGTTCCTGTTCGGCGGGCTGGCGCGCGCGGACAAGGCCGCGCGCGTGCCGCTGCAGCATGGCGACGTGGTGGTCTGGGGCGGGGTGGACCGCCTGCGCTTTCACGGCGTGCTGCCGCTCAAGGACCTGCCGCACCCGCTGCTGGGCGCCGAGCGAATCAACCTGACGCTGCGTCAGGCCGGCTGAGGCGCGCTGGCCGCATCCAGCGCGGCGATCTGCGCCGACGTGAGCTGCAGCCGCGCGGCCTTGGCGAAGCTCTCGACCTGGCGCACGCTGGTGGCGCTCGCGATCGGCGCCGTCACGCCTTCGCGTGCGATCAGCCAGGCCAGCGCGACCTCGGCGGGCGTGGCGCCGTGGGCCGCGGCCACCGCATCGAGCGCGTCGAGGATGGCGCTGCCGCGCGCGTTGAGGTACTTGGCCACGCCCCGGCCGCGTGCGCTGCCGGCCAGGTCGGCCTGGCTGCGGTACTTGCCCGACAGGAAGCCCGAGGCCAGGCTGTAGTACGTGACCACACCCAGCCCTTCGCGCAGGCAGAGATCGCGCAGCGGGCCTTCGTACGAGGCCCGGTCGGCCAGGTTGTACTCGGGCTGCAGCACCTGGTAGGCGGGCAGGCCCTGGCGGCGCGCCACGGCCAGCGCTTCGCCGAGCAGGGCCGCGTCGTAGTTGGATGTGCCGATGGCGCGCACCTTGCCGGCGGCCAGCAGCTTCGCGTAGGCGCCCAGGGTTTCCTCGTGCGGGGTTTCCGGGTCGGGCCAGTGCGAGAAGTACAGGTCGATGCGCTCCACGCCCAGGCGACGCAGCGAGTCTTCGACGGCGCGGCCGATGTAGTCGGCGGCCAGGCTGCGCTTGCCCAGGCCCATGTCGGAGCCGACCTTGGTGAACAGCACCACCTGGTCACGCCGGCTGGGGCGGGCCCGGAGCCACTTGCCGATGATGGTCTCGGACTCGCCGCCCTGGTTGCCGGTGGCCCAGCGCGAATAGACGTCGGCCGTGTCGATGGCGTTGAAGCCGGCATCGACGAAGGCGTCGAGCACCGAGAAGCTGGTGGCTTCGTCGATGGTCCAGCCGAACACGTTGCCGCCGAAGACGACGGGGGCGATGGCGAGGTCGGTGGCTCCCAGGGGGCGCAATTGCATGGGCGATTCCTTCAAACGAGGCCGTTGCGGATGGCGTAGACGGTGAGTTCGGCGTTGTTGCCCAGGTTGAGCTTTTCCAGCGCGCGGGTGCGGTACACGCTCACGGTCTTGGGGCTCAGCATGAGTTCCTCGGCGATGTCCGACAGGCGCTTGCCGCTGGCGATCTTGACCACCGTCTGCAGCTCGCGCTCGGACAGCGCCGCGTGCAGCGATTCCTGCGCCGGCTTGGCCAGGCTGTCGACCAGCATCTGCGCGACCTCGGGCGTCACATAGTTGCGGCCCTGGGCCACGGTGCGCACGCCGCGCACCAGTTCCTCGGGGTCGCCGGCCTTGCTGAGGTAGCCCTTGGCGCCGGCACGCAGGCAGCGCAGCGCGTACTGGTCTTCCGGGTACATGGAGACCACCAGCACCTTCACGCTGATGCCCGATTCGCCGAGGCTGGTCAGCACCTCCATGCCGCCGCGGCCGGGCATGTTGAGGTCCAGCACCAGCACGTCGCATGGCGTCTTGCGCAGCACATCGCGCACTTCGGCATAGCTGGAGGCCTCGCCGACGACCTGGATGTCGACGGCCTCGGCCAGGGTGTCACGGATGCCGCGGCGCACCACGGCATGGTCGTCGCAGAGCACGACGCGGATCATGCGGACTCTCCTTGGGCCAGGCGCTCGGCCGCCGCGGCGTCCAGCGGGATGGACAGGACGATGGTGGTGCCGGCGCCAGGCCGGCTCGAAATGTCGAGCCAGCCGCCCACGGTCTTGGCGCGCTCGGCCAGGCCGCGCAACCCGAAGGACTTGGGCTTGGCGAGCGCCTCGGGTGCGATGCCGCGGCCGTTGTCGCTGACCTCCAGCGTCAGCACGCCTTCGCCGTCGGACAGGTCGATCGCCACCCGGCTGCACTCGGCGTACTTGGAGGCATTGGTCAGCGCCTCCTGCGCGGTGCGGTAGGCCACCAGGGCCAGGGTCTTGTCGATGTCGAGGCCGCCCGGCGGGGCGGCCAGCACGGTGGCCACGCCGGTGCGGCGCTCGAACGCCTCGGCCAGCCAGCCGATGGCGGCCACCAGGCCCTGGTCGAGGATGGGCGGGCGCAGGTTCATCATGATGCGCTGGCTGGCTTCCAGCGCGTGCTGCAGCATCTCGCTGGCGGCCTGGGTGTGCGACTGCATCGCCGCATCGTCCTGGCTGTGGCGGGCGATCCAGGCCAGGTCGAGCCGGATCGCCGCCAGCGAGCCGCCGATATCGTCGTGCACCTCGCGCGCGATCGCCGCGCGTTCCTGCTCGATCGAGGTCTGCAGATGTTCGGTCAGCGCTGCCAGCCGGCGCTCGGAGGCGGCCAGTTCGGCGTCGGCGCGGGCCTGGTCCTGGCGCGCCTGCCAGACCTCGATGGCACGCATGATCACGTGCGGCAGCTTGCCGATGTGGTCCTTGAGCACGTAGTCGGACAGGCCGATGCGGATGGCTTCCACGGCGGCCGCCTCGCCGATGGCGCCGGACAGCAGCACGAACGGCGGGCGCTGCGCGCGCGTGCGCAGCAGGGCCCAGGCATCCAGCGCCGTGAAGCCGGCCAGGTGGTAGTCGGCCAGGATCACGTCGAAGCAGGCCTGCTCCAGCCGCAGCGCGAAGTCTTCCAGCGTTTCCACACGTTCCATGGCGAAGGCCATGCCGTGCTTGCGCAGCGTGAGGGCCACGAGCTGGTGGTCGATTTCGGAATCTTCCAGGTGCAGGACCCGGATCGGAGCAGGGGCGGCGTTGTCGGCCATGGACGGGCTTGCTGCGGTGGTGGAGCTGTACGGTGCGCAACGCCTGTCTCCCTGGCGCTGCACTTCGTCGCCCCATCCTACACATTTGGTGAGCCTGTACCCAAACCGCACTAATATCCGCCCTACATTCGCTCAGTAATGCAGCTTCTCCCGTGTTATGGAGACACCCATGTCGGCAGAGTCAGAACCGTCCCAGACGCCGGCAGTGCAGCTGCCGGTGATGGTCGTGGCCGACCTGCAGGACTCGCTGATGGTCGTGATGCACGATCTGCAGCGGCTGGACAGCCTGCTGGCCCACACCATGGACAACCTGATGCAGCGCTTCGACAAGGTGCACAGTGCCCTGGCCGAGCCGCAGCACCACGAGGCCATGGTCCAGGTGCGCGGCACGCTGCGCGACGCCGTGACCGAACTGCAGTTCCAGGACATGGCTTCGCAGCTGATCGCCCACACCACCAAGGTGCTGCAGGGCTGTGCCTACAAGCTGGCGGCCGAGTCCATGGGGCAGGGCCCCGAGGAAGAGGAAGCTGCCGCCGCGCCGTTCGGCGCCCCGACCAACGGCCGCCCCAACCCTGTCACCCAGAGCGAGATGGACGCTGGCTCGATCGAGCTGTTCTGATCCCTCGTTGCACGCACTGCCTACCTCGCCCGGAGTTCTTCCAATGCAATCGATCCTCGCCGTAGACGACTCACCTTCGATGCGCAAGATGGTGTCGTTCACCCTGACCGGGGCCGGCTACAACGTGGTGGAGGCCGTGGACGGCCAGGACGCCTACGAGAAGGCGCAGGCCCAGCCCATCGACCTGGTGCTGGCCGACCAGAACATGCCGCGGCTCGACGGCCTCGGACTGACCCGCAAGCTGCGCGACGACCCCAAATTCAAGACCGTGCCCATCCTCATCCTGACCACCGAATCGAGCGACCAGATGAAGCAGGCCGGCCGCTCGGCCGGTGCCACTGGCTGGCTCGTCAAGCCCTTCGATCCGGCGCGCCTGATCGAGGTCATCCAGAAAGTCATCCGTTGACCGCCGCGAGGAGCTTGCATGGCTGAACACACGCAGGAAGCCGGTGGCGGTGGCGCCGACTTCGACCTGAGCCAGTTCTACGAGATCTTTTTCGAGGAGGCCGGCGAGAACCTGGACCAGATGGAGCAGATGCTGGTCGGCCTGGACCTCTCGCAGGCCGACGACGAGGCGCTCAACGGCATCTTCCGCTGCGCCCATTCGATCAAGGGCGGCGCGGCGACCTTCGGTTTCCGCGACGTGACGGAGCTCACGCACCACATGGAGTCGCTGCTGGACAAGCTGCGCCGCCACGAGATCACGCCCGTGCCGCAGATGGTGGACGTGCTGCTGGAGTCGGCCGACACCTCGCGCGGCCTGTTGGCGCGCCACCAGAACGGTGGCCAGGGCGAAGTGCCCTCCACGGCCGACCTGGTGCGCCGCATCAGCGACCTGGCCGCGGGCAACGTGCCGGCGGCCGCAGCACCCGCACCGGCGCCGGCGCC
>NZ_BMYK01000012.1:58611-82514 GCF_014652235.1 Pseudorhodoferax aquiterrae | reverse complement strand
CGGCGCCTGCTCCGGTGGCGGCGCCCGCCCCGGCCCCCGTCGCCGCGGCGCCGGTGGCAGCGCCTGCCGAACCGCTGCCGCCCGGCATGCGCCGCCTGACGATCCACATCGGGCCGCTGCCGCAGCCCGAGCTGGCCGACGCGCTGCAGGACCTGTTCCGCGACATCCCGGGCCTGGGCACCATGACGCCGCTGGAGTGCGCGCAGCCCGACCGGCGCATCTACTCGGTGGTCACCGGATCGACCAACGAAGACCTGCTGGACCTGTTCGTGTTCCACGTGGCCAAGGAGCTGGTGGACATCCGCGAGGAGGGCGGCGCGCCGGCGGAAGACCCGATCGCCGCCGAGGAAGCCCGCGCCGCCGCGCTGGACCAGGCCGCGGCCCAGGGCCGTCCGGCCGCCGCACCGGTGCCCGAGAGCGAGAGCTTCGGCTTCTTCCAGGAGCCCCCCGCGCAGGCGCCGGCAGCGCCGGTACGTGCGGCCGGCACGCCCGCCGCGCCTGCTGCGGCAGCGGCTGGTGGCGCCGGCGGCGCAGCCAGCCAGTCCTCGCTGGAGGCCACCTCGATCCGCGTGGCCGTCAGCAAGGTCGACCAGATCATCAACCTGGTCGGCGAACTCGTGATCACCCAGGCCATGCTGGCGCAGAACAGCCGCGCGCTGGACCCGGCGCTGCACCAGCAGCTGTTCGCGGGCCTGGCCGACCTGGACCGCAACACGCGCGACCTGCAGGAATCGGTCATGTCGATCCGCATGATCCCGATGTCCTTCGTGTTCAACCGCTTCCCGCGCATGCTGCGCGACCTGGCCAACAAGCTGGGCAAGAAGGTGGACTTCGTCACGCAGGGCGAGGCGACCGAGCTGGACAAGGGCCTGGTGGAGAAGATCACCGATCCGCTGACCCACCTCGTGCGCAACAGCTGCGACCACGGCATCGAGATGCCGGCCGACCGCCTGAAGGCCGGCAAGCCCGAGCACGGCACGATCACGCTGGCGGCCTCGCACCAGGGCGGCTCCATCGTGATCGAGGTGCGCGACGACGGCAAGGGCCTGTCGCGCGAGAAGATCCTGGCCAAGGCGCGCGAGCGCGGCCTCAACGTGTCCGACAGCATGCCCGACAGCGAGGTCTGGCAGCTGATCTTCGCGCCGGGCTTCTCGACCGCCGAGGTGGTGACCGACGTGTCCGGCCGCGGCGTGGGCATGGACGTGGTCAAGCGCAACATCGCGGCGCTGGGCGGCACGGTGGACATCGATTCGGACTTCGGCCGCGGCATGAAGGTCTCGGTGCGGCTGCCGCTCACGCTGGCCATCATGGACGGCATGTCGGTGCGCGTGGGCGACGAGGTCTACATCCTGCCCCTGTCGGCGGTGGTCGAGTCCTTCCAAGTGCAGGACGACGCCGTGAGCACGGTGGCGCAGGGCGCGCAGCTGGTGAAGGTGCGCGACGAGTTCATGCCCGTGATCGAGCTCGAGCGCCTGTTCCAGGTGCCGCCGTCCACCGACAACGGCGGCAGCGGCATCATGGTCGTGGTGGAGTCCGAGGGCAGCCGGGCCGCCCTGCTGGTGTCCGAGCTGCTGGGCCAGCACCAGGTGGTGGTGAAGAACCTGGAATCCAACTACCGCAAGGTGGCGAACGTCTCGGGCGCCACCATCCTGGGCGACGGCAAGGTCGCCCTCATTCTTGACATTGGCGCACTGGTGCGCCGCTCGCGGCATTGACGGGGATATCGGCATGGCAGCAGTTCTGGAACAGAGCGAAGGTGCGAACGCAACGGTGGCGGGCGAGTACCTGACCTTCCGGCTCGGCCAGGAGGAATACGGCATCGACATCCTGAAGGTGCAGGAGATCCGCGGCTACGAGCAGCCCACGCGCATCGCGCATGCGCCGCACTTCCTCAAGGGTGTGGTGAACCTGCGCGGCACCATCGTGCCCATCGTCGACATGCGGCTGAAGTTCAATTGCTCGCAGGCCGAATACAACAGCTTCACGGTGGTCATCATCCTGCACCTGCGTGCGCGCATCGTCGGCATCGTGGTGGACTCGGTCAGCGACGTGCTGCAACTGCAGTCCGACCAGATCCGTCCGGCGCCCGAGGTGGAGACTTCGGTGGACGCGAACTGCATCGTCGGCCTGGGCGCGCTCAGCGAACGCATGCTGATCCTGCTGGACATCGAGCGCCTGATGTCGGGCGTGGACATGGGGCTGGTGGCGGCCTGAGCCGCCCCGCGCGCACCATGGCGGCTGTCATGGCAACCGGTCAGGACGCTTCGGTCGGCCGCGAGTTCGCCTGGACCCCGGCGGACTTCACGCGCGTGCAGCGCCTGATCTACCAGCGTGCCGGCATCTCGCTGCACGACGGCAAGCACGCCATGGTCTACAGCCGCCTGTCGCGCCGCCTGCGCGACACGGGCTACAACAGCTTCGACGACTACCTGAGCTGGCTGGAACGCGACGACGGCGCCGAGTGGCAGGAGTTCGTCAACGCGCTCACCACCAACCTGACCTCGTTCTTCCGCGAGCAGCACCACTTCGTGATGCTGGACCAGCACCTGCGCCAGCACCGGCCGGCCGGCAGCGGCTGGCGCATCTGGTGCAGCGCGGCCTCGACCGGCGAGGAGCCCTATTCCATCGTCATGACGGCGATGGAGGCGCTGGGCGGTGCCAACGGCTTCGGCCTGTGGGCCAGCGACATCGATTCCAAGGTGCTGGCCACGGCGCAGCGCGGCGTGTACCGGCTCGAATCGCTCAAGGGCGTGAGCCAGGAGCGGCTGCAGCGCTTCTTCCTGCGCGGCAAGGGCAGCAACGAGGGCCTGGTGCGCGTGCGGCCCGAGCTGGTCAAGGCGGTCGAGTTCCTGCCCGTGAACCTGATCCGCAACGACTGGCCGTTCCGCGAACCTTTCGACGTGGTGTTCTGCCGCAACGTGATGATCTATTTCGACGCGCCGACCCAGCGCCAGGTGCTGGAGCGCATCCACCGCGTGATGAAGCCGGGCGGCCTGCTGTTCGTGGGCCATGCCGAGAATTTCAGCGAGTCGCGTGACCTGTTCACGCTCAAGGGAAAGACCGCATATGAGCGTCGCTGAGCCAGGCTTCCTCGGTGGCCGCCGTGCGCCGCCGCCTGTCGCCACGCCCGCGCCGCGCAGCGGGCCAGGCGCGGTGTCGCTGCAGCAGCTCAAGAGCGCGCCGCGCAAGCCGGGCGAGGCTTCCTTCTTCTACCTGGACCACCACTTCCAGTACAACGCGGTGAAGGTGCTGCCGGGCGAGTACTTCGTTTCGGGCGACGACATCGTGATGATGACGGTGCTGGGCTCGTGCATCTCGGCCTGCCTGTGGGATTCGCGCGCGCGCATCGGCGGCATGAACCACTTCATGCTGCCCGAAGGCGGCGGCGAGGACGGCTTCGGCCGCTACGGCTCCTATGCGATGGAACTGCTGATCAACGAGCTGCTCAAGAGCGGCGCGCGGCGCGAGTCGCTGCAGGCCAAGATCTTCGGCGGGGCCCAGGTGATGGCCAACTTCACGACCATGAACGTGGGCGAGCGCAACACCAAGTTCGTGGTGGACTACCTGCAGACCGAGCGCATCCCGCTGCTGTCGCAGGACGTGCTGGACATCTACCCGCGCAAGGTCTGCTTCTTCCCGGTGACGGGCAAGGCCATGGTCAAGCGGCTGGCCCATGCGCATCCGGAGCAGATCGAGATCCACGAGAAGAACGGCAATGCCGCCACCGTGGCCAAGTCCAACGCCGGCGGTTCCGTGGACCTGTTCTGAGATGGCCAAGATCCGTGTCCTCGTGGTGGACGATTCGGCGCTGGTGCGCAGCCTGCTGGCGGAGATCATCAACCGCCAGCACGACATGACCTGCGTCGGCGCGGCCAACGATCCGCTGGTGGCGCGCGAGATGATCCGTGAGCTCAACCCCGACGTGGTGACGCTGGACGTGGAGATGCCGCGCATGGACGGCATCGACTTCCTGGGCCGGCTGATGCGGCTGCGGCCCATGCCGGTGGTGATGGTCTCCACGCTGACGGCGCAGGGCGCCGAGGTGACGCTGCGCGCGCTGGAACTGGGCGCGGTGGACTTCGTGGCCAAGCCGCGCATCGGCCTGGCCACGGGCCTGCAGGAACTGGCCGGCGAGATCGTGGAGAAGGTGCGCGTGGCCTCGGTGGCCAAGTTCCGCAAGCCGCCGCCGGTGGTGGCTGCGCCGCCCGGAGCCGCCGCGCCGGCCAGCCCGCCGCCGCGCAGCGGCCTGCTGGGCCGCGTGTCGACCGAGAAGTTGATCTGCATCGGCGCCTCCACGGGCGGCACCGAGGCGATCCGCGAGGTGCTGGTGGCGATGCCGGCCGACGCGCCGGCCATCGTCATCACCCAGCACATGCCGCCGGGCTTCACGACCAGCTTCGCCGCCCGGCTGAACGGGCTGTGCCGCATCACCGTGAAGGAGGCGCAGCACGGGGAACGCATCCTGCCGGGCCATGCCTACATCGCGCCGGGCGGACGGCAGTTCCGCATCGAGCGCAGCGGCGCCAACTACATGGCGGTGGTGGAGGACGCACCGCCCGTGAACCGGCACCGGCCTTCGGTGGAAGTGCTGTTCCTGTCGGCCGCGGCGCTGGTGGGGCGCAATGCCTACGGCATCATGCTGACCGGCATGGGCAACGACGGCGCGCGCGCCATGCGCGAGATGCGCGACAAGGGCAGCTACAACTACGCGCAGGACGAAGCCAGCTGCGTGGTGTTCGGCATGCCCAAGGAGGCCATCGCCCACGGCGCGGTGGACGAGGTGCTGCCGCTGAACCAGATCGCGCCGGCCCTGCTGGCCCGGCTGGGCAGCGCCACCGATCGGCTGCACCACCGCATCTGATCAGAGCATCTCGTCGGGCGCGAGCGGGCCGATGAGCTTGAGCAGCCACTGCATGCCCAGGCCCGCATCGGGCTCGAAGCGGGTGCGGATGGGCGGGCCGTCGGGCGCGTGCCAGACCAGCTGGCCGTCCTCCAGCCCCATGCGGTAGGCGTCCTGTTCCAGCACGGGCTTGGCCATGTCTTCGGCCTGGCGCGCCAGCGTGCCGCTGCGGATCAGCAGCGCGATCTCGCTGTTCTGCAGCTGCGAGCGCAGGTCCAGGTTCATCGATCCGACCACCAGCAGGCTGTGGTCCAGCACCAGGGTCTTGGCGTGCAGGCTCGCCCGCGAAGCGCCGACGCTGCCGCCGGCGCCTGGCTGGCGCGGCGAGCTGCTTTCCGAGCCGCGCTGTGCCACGCGCGCCATGCTGGCGGAGCCTGCGGTCAGCACCGAGTCGCCGCCGCCGAGCTCGGCCCGCATCTCGTAGAGCTCCACGCCCATGTCCAGCAGGCGCTTGCGGTAGCGCGCGTAGCCCACATGGGCCAGCGGCGCATCGGTGGCGGCCAGCGAGTTGGTCAGCACGCGCACGCGCACGCCGGCGCGGCGCAGCTGGGCGAACACCTCCATCATGGCTTCGCCGGGCACGAAGTAGGGCGACACGATGAACAGGTCCTCGCGCGTGGTGGCCATCAGGCGCAGCAGGCCGTCGACCACGGTGTCCGCCTGGCCTTCCTGCTCGGAGGCGATCTTGTCGGCCTTGTCGACCAGCAGCAGCGCCGGCGCCCAGGTCAGCCGCGCGGGCGAGAGGTCCAGCGGCGAGGCGCCGGGGTCGGGATCGGGCCGGTCCAGCGGGTCGTCGGGCTTCTTGAGCGCATCGAGTTCGTCCGGGCTCAGCAGCGACTGCACGGGGTAGGCGAGTTCGTTGTTCCAGTAGGCGTCGAAGCTCGCGGACATGGCGCGCACGATGCGGCCGGCCGCCAGCACGTCCATGTCGATGAAGTTGCTTTCCTGTCCCTGGCCGAAGTAGGCATCGCCGAGGTTGCGCCCGCCCGTGATGCCCACCTGGTTGTCGGCGATGAACACCTTGTTGTGCATGCGCCGCTGGGCCTGCTCGATGTTGCCCAGCGAGCCCAGCAGCCGGCCCGCGAGCGAGCGCCGCGAGCCGGGCAGCGGGTTGTACAGCCGCACCTCGATGTTGGGCACGAAGGCCAGCCGCAGCACCTGGGCGTTGGCGCCCGTGGTGTTGAAGTCGTCGAGCAGGATGCGCACGCGCACGCCGCGCGCGGCGGCCTCGCGCAGGCGCTGCAGCAGCTGGCCGGTGCTGGGGTCGGCGAGGATGGCGTAGTACTGCAGGTCCAGCGTGCGGTCCGCGGCGTCGATCAGGCTGAGCCGGCTGGTGTAGGCCGCCTCGGTCGCGCCCAGCAGCCGAAAACCCGAGGCGTGGCGCTGGCCGGTGCGCGCGATGTGCTCGGCGATGCTGCGGCCCAGGCGGGTGTCTTCGCTTTGCGCCAGGGCCTGGGAGACGGGGCGCTGCACCTCGCTCGGCAGGCTGGCGCAGCCCGTGAGCCACAGCGCAAGCAGCACGATCAGCAGCTGCAGGGCCGGCAAGCGGCGGCGGACGGCGGGGAGGAGGGGCGGCTGCTGCATGGCGCCATGACGGTAGCCACGCCCAGCCTGGGCGTCTGTAGGCGCAACCGCTGCGCCGCTGTGGGCTCAGCCCGCTTGCTCGAGCGCCTCCCAGCGCTCCAGCGCCGCCAGCAGTTCCTCGTCCAGCGCGCTGTGGCGCTGGGCCAGCGTGGCGGCGCGCACACCGTCGGTGGCGTACAGATTGCCGCCGTCGAGCTCGGCATCGATCTGCTTCTGCTCGGCCTCGAGCGCGGCGATGCGGGCCGGCAGGGCCTCCAGCTCGCGCTGCTCCTTGTAGCTGAGCTTGCGGCGTGCGCCGGCCGCTGCGGGCGCGGGCGCGCTGGGCTTGGGCGCCACCGGGGCCGGCGCGGCAGCCGCGGCACTGGCGGCCTCGTGGGCGCGCACGCGGCGCGACTGGTCCAGCCAGTCCTGCACCGAGCCTTCGTATTCGCGCCAGCGCGCCGGCTGCTGCGGCGTGGGCTCGTGGGCGATGATGCTGGTCACCACGTTGTCGACGAAGGCGCGGTCGTGGCTGACCAGGAACACGGTGCCGGGATAGTCCTGCAGCAGCTCTTCGAGCAGTTCCAGCGTGTCGATGTCCAGGTCGTTGGTCGGCTCGTCCAGCACCAGCACGTTGGCCGGCCGCGCGAACAGCCGGGCCAGCAGCAGGCGGTTGCGCTCGCCGCCCGAGAGCGAGCGCACGGGCGAGTTGGCGCGGGCCGGCGAGAACAGGAAGTCGCCCAGGTAGCTCTTGACGTGCTTGCGCTGGTTGCCGATCTCGATCCACTCGCTGCCCGGGCTGATGAAGTCCTCCAGCGTGGCGTCGAGGTCGAGCGCGTTGCGCATCTGGTCGAAGTAGGCCACCTCCAGATTGCTGCCGCGGCGCACGCTGCCGCGGTCGGGCTCGAGCTGGCCCAGGATCAGCTTGAGCAGCGTGGTCTTGCCGGCGCCGTTGGCGCCCAGCAGGCCGACCTTGTCGCCGCGCAGGATGGTGGCGGAGAAGCCCTCGACGATGCGGCGCTCGCCGAAGGACAGGCCGACCTCGGTGAGCTCGGCCACGATCTTGCCGCTGCTCTGGCCGGTGGCCAGGTCCATGCGCACACGGCCCACGGCGTCGCGCCGCGCCGCGCGCGAGGCACGCAAGGCCTCGAGCCGGGCGATGCGGCTCTGGCTGCGCGTGCGCCGCGCCTCCACGCCCTTGCGCACCCAGATCTCTTCCTGTGCCAGCAGCTTGTCGGCCTTGGCGTTGATGACGGCCTCCTGGGCCAGTTGCTCGGCCTTGTCGCGCTGGTAGGTGGCGAAGTTGCCCGGGTAGGACATGAGCTGGCCGCGGTCCAGCTCGACGATGCGCGTGGCCACGCGGTCCAGGAAGCTCCGGTCGTGCGTGATCGTCACGATGGCGCCCTTGAAGTCGACCAGCAGGTCCTCCAGCCAGGCGATGGAGTCGAGGTCCAGGTGGTTGGTGGGCTCGTCGAGGAACAGCACGTCGGGGCGCGCGACGAGCGCCTGCGCCAGTGCGACGCGCTTGCGCGTGCCGCCCGACAGGTCGCCGACGCGGGCCTGGGCGTCCAGGTGCAGGCGCTGCAGCGTCTCTTCCACGCGCTGCTCCCAGTTCCAGGCGTCGAAGGCCTCCACCTGGGTCTGCAGCGCATCCAGGTCCATGCCCTCGCCACCTTGCAGATAGGCGTCGCGGGCCGCGATCGCCGCGGCCAATCCCGCGCTGGCCGCCTCGAACACGCTCGCGTCGGGCGGCAGCACGGGCTCCTGCGCCACATAGGCCAGACGCAGCCCCTGCTGCACGTGCAGGCTGCCGTCGTCCGCCTTCTCCAGGCCGGCCAGGATCTTCAGCAGGGACGACTTGCCTGCACCATTGCGGCCGATCAGGCCAACGCGCTCGCCGGCCTCGAGGGAGAACTGGGCACCGTCGAGCAGCGCCACGTGACCGAACGCCAGGTGGGCGTCCAACAGGGAAATCAATGCCATAGACTGAAATTATCCTGGCATCGCCGCGTGCCGCCGGCATGGCGGCACGCCGGGAAGGTCAGCCCCGGGGCTTGTACGCGATCACGTCGATCTCGACCTTGGCGTCGACCATCAGCCGCGCCTCGGTGGTCGAACGCGCGGGCTTGCCGTTGGGGAAGTACTCCAGGTAGATGCGGTTGAACGCGCCGAAGTCGCGCGCGTCGTGCAGCCAGCAGTTGCACTTGCAAACGTCGTCCAGCGTCGCGCCGGCCAGCGCCAGCGCGGCCTTGAGGTTCTCCATGACCTGGCGCGTCTGCGCCTCGATGCCGCCCACGACGATTTCGCCCTGGGCATTGCCGGGCACCTGTCCGGAGACATAGATGAAGTCGCCGGCGCGCACGGCGGGCGAGAACGGACGGACCTGGCGGTCGGAGGCGGCGGGCGGGTTGCCCAGGTATTCGAGTGGCATGGCTTGGTGCTCCTGTGAAAGTGAAGAAAGTTTATTTCATAAAAGGCGCAAAGACACCGGGAAAACCCTGGTGCGGAACTTGCAAACCTCGCGCAAAGTTCGTTTGTCTGAAATTTACTTTCACACTTCCGGTGCATCCGGAGCCACAGGAGAGCCTCGATGAGCATGACCCCCACCCTCCGCCGCCGCCATCTGGTGCATGCCGCCGCGGCTTTGGCGCTGCTGTCGCCCGCCGCCCAGCAGGCCCTGGCGCAGGCGCCGCGCGCCCACGCCACGCTGGCCATGGTGGCCGAGCCGCAGACGCTGGACCCGATGGCCAGCACGGCGGACCTGGTGGGCACCATCATGCAGCACGTGTACGAGACGCTCTACACCTTCGATGCCAAGT
This sequence comes from Pseudorhodoferax aquiterrae, assembly GCF_014652235.1. Classification (GTDB taxonomy): domain Bacteria; phylum Pseudomonadota; class Gammaproteobacteria; order Burkholderiales; family Burkholderiaceae_C; genus Pseudorhodoferax; species Pseudorhodoferax aquiterrae. The sequence goes on along the minus strand of NZ_BMYK01000012.1, from coordinate 73,232 downwards.
GGAACGTGGTGCCCATGCTGGCCGAGGGCATGCCGAAGATCTCGGCCGACGGCAAGGTCTACACCATCGCACTGCGCAAGGACGTGCAGTTGCACAACGGCCGCGCCTTGACGGCCGACGATGTGGTTGCCAGCCTGCAGCGCTGGGTCGAGCAGGCGCCGCGCGGCAAGGCCGTCGGCAAGCAGCTCGCCCACATCCAGGCCAAGGGACCGGGCACGGTGGAGATCGCCTTGAACTCGCCCTACGCACCGTTGCTGGCCCAGCTGGCGCTGCCCAGCGGCATGGCCGCCATCATGGCCAAGGAATCCATCGCCACGCCGCTCAAGGACTACGTCGGCACCGGCCCCTACAAGTTCAAGGAGCGCCGCCCCGACCAGTACCTGCTGTTGGAACGCTTCGCCCAATACGCCGCGCGCAAGGAACCCGCCAGCGGCTACGGCGGCAAGCGCGAGGCCCTGATCGGCGAGCTGCGCTTCGTGCCCGTGCCCAACGCCAACACGCGTGTGGAAGGCGCGCTGGCCGGCCAGTACGACTTCGCCGACCTGCTGCCCACGGAAGCCCTGGGCCGCCTGGAGAAGGCCGGCGGCAAGACCGTGCCCGTGCTGACGCCGTCCTTCGGATTCCCCTACCTGGTGCTCAACACCAAGGAAGGCGTGATGGCCAGCCAGCCGCTGCGCCAGGCCCTGCAGACCGCGCTGGGCGAGGGCGAGATGCTGGCCGCGGGCTTCGGCGACACGCGCTTCTTCACGGTGGAGGGCAACCACTTCCCCAAGGGCTCGCCGTTCTATTCCGCGGCCGGCACCGACCAGTACAACCAGCGCAACGCGGCCAAGGCCAAGGAACTCGCGGCCAAGGCCGGCTACAAGGGCGAGCCCATCCGCGTGCTGACCAGCCGCCAGTACGACTTCCACTACAACATGGCCCTCTTGATGGCCGAGCAGCTCAAGCGCGCCGGCTTCAAGGCCGAACTCAATGTGGTCGACTGGGCCACGCTGGTGCAGCGCCGCAACGACGCCAAGCTCTGGGACCTCTACGTCACGCACTCGGGCCAGTTCCCCGAGCCCATGCTGTCGCCGCCGCAACTGGGCGACGGCGCGCCGGGCTGGTGGGAGACGCCGGCCAAGCAGGCCGCGCTGGCCGCCTTCAACGCCGAGACCGACCCGGCCAAGCGCGGCGCGCTGTGGGGCAAGGTGCAGCAGCTGGTCTACGACGAGGTGCCCTACATCAACGTCGGCAAGTTCAGCGGCCTGTCGGCCAGGAGCCCGGCGCTGGACAACTACCAGCCCGCCACCTGGCCGTTCTTCTGGAACGCAAGAATCAAGTAACCCCCAGGCGCCTGCGGCGCTCCCCCAAGGGGGCGCACCCAGCGGCCTGGCAGAGCCAGTTCCGCGGGTGCCCTGGCACGGCCTGCTCCGCGGCCTTCGGACCCGTGGCAGAGCCTACGTCGCAGGACTCTGACAACGACAGGTTTCATCAACCGGAAGGAGGCGCCGCCGTGCACCGTTTCATCCTCTCCAAGGCCGCCGGCATGCTGGCCGTGCTGGCCATCGTCGCCGTGCTGGTGTTCGTGCTCACGCGCGCCGCCTCGGGCGATCCCGTGGCCGTGCTGCTGGGCGAGCAGGCCACGGCCGCCGACATCGCGCGCGTGCAGCAGCAGTACGGCCTGGACAAGCCATTGCCCGTGCAGTTCGGCTACTGGCTGCGCGAGGTGCTGCAGGGCAACCTGGGCGACTCCATCTTCCTGCAGCAGCCCGTCACGCAGGCCCTGGCGCAGCGCGCCGAACCCACGGCCCTGCTCACGCTGATGGCCGTGGGCCTGGCCGCGCTGATCGGCATTCCCTGCGGCATCGTCTCGGCCGTGTTCCGCGGCAAGGCGGTGGACCAGGCGTTCACGGGCATCGCCATGCTGGGCGCCAGCGTGCCGAGCTTCTGGCTGGGCATCGTGCTGATCCAGATCTTCGCCGTGAAGATGGGCTGGTTCCCGGTCTCGGGCTACGGCGACCCGGGCGCGCCGCTGGCCGAGCGCCTGCACGCGCTGGTGCTGCCCGCCACGGTGCTGGGTCTGTTGAACTCGGCGTTGATCACGCGCTTCACGCGCGCCTCCATGCTCGACGTGCTGGGCGAGGACTACGTGCGCACCGCCCGCGCCAAGGGCCTGGGTGAAGGCATCGTCGTGCTCAAGCACGCGCTGCGCAACGCCATGGTGCCCATCGTCACGGTGGTGGGCCTGACCACCGCGCTCATGATCGGCGGCGCCGTCGTGACCGAGACCGTGTTCGGCCTGCCCGGTGTGGGCAACCTCGTGGTCAACGCCGTGCTGCGGCGCGACTACCCCGTGATCCAGGGCGCGCTGCTGGTCATCGCCGCGATCTACGTGTTCATCAACTTCGCGATCGACATGCTCTATGCCGTCGTCGATCCCCGGGTCAAGGTGTAAGCCATGCGCGCCGTCCTCACCCGTCTGTTCCGCCGCCGCATCGTGCTGCTGTCGGCCATCGTGCTGGCCGCCATCGTGGTGCTGGCCCTGGGCGCCACGGTGTTCGCGAGCGCCGACCCCAACGACACGGCCGTGCTCGACCGCCTCAAGGCTCCGAGCGCCGAGCACCTGCTGGGCACCGACGAACTGGGCCGCGACCTCTACGCCCGCGTGGTGCATGGCGCGCGCTACTCGCTGTCCATCGCCGCGATGACGGCCGTGGGCGCCGTGGTGTTCGGCACGCTGGTGGGCCTCATCGCCGGCTTCTTCCGCCGGCTCGACGCGCCCATCATGCGCGTGGTCGACGCCATGATGTCCTTCCCCGACATCCTGCTGGCCATCGCGCTGGTCGCCATCCTCGGCCCGTCGCTGGCCAACGTGGTGCTGGCCCTGGTGCTGGTCTACACGCCGCGCGTGGCGCGCGTGGTGCGGGCCTCCACGCTGGTGGTGCGCGAACTGCTGTTCGTGGAGGCGGCCCGCGCCATCGGCGCACGCACGGCGCACATCCTGTGGCACCACGTGCTGCCCAACCTGCTTTCGCCCATCCTGGTGCAGGGCTCGTTCATCTTCGCCTACGCCATCCTGGCCGAGGCCGGCCTGTCCTTCCTGGGCGTGGGCGTGCCGCCCGAGATCCCGACCTGGGGCACCATGGTCGCGGGCAGCCAGCAGTACGCCGACCGCGCGTTCTGGGTCGTGCTGTTCCCGGGCCTGGCCATCATCCTGACGGCGCTCTCGTTGCAACTGCTGGGCGACGGCGTGCGCGACATGCTCGATCCCAAACTCAAGAAGGCGGCATGAGCGTCGCCCGGCCGCCCGAAGACGCTCGCACCGAAGCCGCAGGCGAAGGAATTGGAATTCACATGGACACCACCGTCACCCTGGAGCGGCGCAACGCCGCGCTCGCCATGCCCGACAGCCGCGTGCTGTCGGTGGACGGCCTCAGCGTGCGCTTCCGCACGCCCGAACGCACGGTCGAGGCCGTGCGGAACCTGTCCTTAGCCGTGGACCGCGGCCGCACGCTGGCCATCGTCGGCGAATCGGGCTCGGGCAAGTCCGTCACCTCGCTGTCGCTGATGCGGCTGATCGAACATGGGGGCGGCCAGATTGCGGGCGGCAGCGCGCTGCTGCGCCGGCGCAATGGCCAGGTGCTGGACCTCATGCAGGCCGACAAGGCGCAGATGCGTGCCGTGCGCGGCGCCGACATCGCGATGATCTTCCAGGAGCCCATGACCTCGCTGAACCCCGTGTTCACGGTCGGCGAGCAGATCGCCGAATCCGTGCGCACGCACCAGGGCAAGGACCGCGCGGCCGCCAGCGCCGAGGCGCTGCGCATGCTGGAACTGGTGCGCATCCCCGAGGCGCGCAACGTGCTGGGCCGCTACCCGCACCAGCTGTCGGGCGGCATGCGCCAGCGCGTGATGATCGCGATGGCGTTGTCGTGCAAGCCGCAGCTCCTGATCGCCGACGAGCCCACCACCGCGCTGGACGTGACCATCCAGGCCCAAATCCTGCGGCTGATCCGCCAGTTGCAGGAAGACATGGACATGGGCGTGATCTTCATCACGCACGACATGGGCGTGGTGGCCGAGGTGGCCGACCGTGTGCTCGTGATGTTCCGCGGCGACCGCGTGGAGGAGGGCACGACCGACGACGTGTTCGCGCGTCCGACGCATGCCTACACGCGGGCGCTGCTGTCGGCCGTGCCGCGCCTGGGCGCCATGCAGGGCACGGACCTGCCGCGGCCGTTCGAGCTCTTGCAGGTGGACGGCGCCAAGGCGCCCGAGCCGGCCCTGTTGACCGACACGCGCACGCCGGGCGCCGCGCCCGTGCTGCGCGTGAAGAACCTGGTCACGCGCTTCGACCTCAAGAACGGCATGTTCGGCAAGGCCACGCGGCGCGTGCACGCGGTCGAGCAGGTCAGCTTCGACCTGTACCCGGGCGAGACGCTGGCCGTGGTCGGCGAATCGGGCTGCGGCAAGTCGACCACGGGCCGCTCGCTGCTGCGCCTGGTCGAGAGCCAGGGCGGGGCCATCGAGTTCGGCGGCCGCAACATCCTGGAGCTGCCCGTGAACCAGGTGCAGGCCCTGCGGCGCGACATCCAGTTCATCTTCCAGGACCCGTTCGCCTCGCTGGACCCGCGCAAGACCGTGGGCTTCTCGCTGGCCGAGCCGCTGATGGTGCACAGGATCGGCACGCCGGCCGAGCGCGAGGCCAAGGTGCAGTGGCTGCTGCAGAAGGTGCAGCTGCCGCCCGAGGCCGCGCAGCGCCATCCGCACGAGTTCTCGGGCGGCCAGCGCCAGCGCATCGCCATCGCGCGCGCGCTCGCGCTGGAGCCCAAGGTCATCGTGGCCGACGAATCGGTGTCGGCGCTGGACGTCTCGATCCAGGCGCAGATCGTCAACCTCATGATGCAGCTGCAGCGCGAGATGGGCGTGGCCATCCTGTTCATTTCGCACGACATGGCCGTGGTCGAGCGCATCAGCCACCGCGTGGCCGTGATGTTCCTGGGCCAGATCGTGGAGATCGGCCCGCGCCGCGCGGTGTTCGAAAATCCCCAGCACGCCTACACGAAGCGCCTGATGGCGGCCGTGCCCGTGGCCGACCCGCAGCGCCGGCATGCCAAGCGCGCGCTGATCGAGGGCGAGATTCCGAGCCCCATCCGCGCCGTGGGCGATGAGCCCGTGGTGCAGCCGCTCGTGGAAGTCGGGCCTGGGCACTTTGTCGCGCGCCATCCGATTGCGGGAGGGTTTTGAGATGCGGCCTTGTTCAGGCGGGGCGCGCGACCCCGCCGACGGCGTACTCCACTCCGCGAATGTCCCCCGGCCTTGCCCGCCTTGCCGGCCGGGGGCCGTCAAGGCGGGCAAGGCCTCCTCCTTTATTTCGCTGCGTGGAGTACACCATCGACGTGGTCTGGCAGCGGCGCGTCGCACGCCGGCGCACGACGCGACGTGCCCGGGGTCGAGGGTACTGGGTGGCCCCTGCAGCGAAATAAAGGAGGAGCCTGGGCCGCCTGCGGCCCTGGCGGGGGACATTCGCGGAAGGGGCCGCCCGGTGGCCTCGGCCCACGCGCAACCTGTGTATCGACTCAACCATGACAACTGACACCATCCTCGACACTAGCTACAAGGGCTTCCCGCGCACCTCGCCGCCGCTCGCGCGCAGCGCCATCGGCAGTGCCGGCTGGCATGTGCTGGACGGCAAGCTGCCGCTGCCGCTGGCCGTGATCAAGCGCAGCGCGCTTGCCCACAACCTGGCCTGGATGCAGGCCTTCGTGCGCGAGCGCGGCATCGAGCTCGCGCCGCATGGCAAGACCACCATGTCGCCCGAACTGTTCTCGCGCCAGCTCGCCGCCGGCGCCTGGGGCCTGACCTTCGCCACCGTCACACAGCTGGCCGTGGGCGTGGCCGCGGGCGCGCGCCGCACGCTGATCGCCAACCAGGTCGTGACCGACGACGACCTGGCCGGCATCCAGGCGCTGCTGGCCGCACACGAAGGACTGCGCGTGGTCTTCCTCGTGGATTCGCTGGCCCAGCTGGGGCTGATCGAGCAGTGGTTCGCGGCCCACCCGGCCAGCCAGCTCTTCGAGGTCATGCTCGAGGTCGGCGTGCCCGGCGCCCGCACGGGCTGCCGCACGCAAGACGAAGCCGCCACGCTGGCCCGTGCGCTCAAGGCCAGCACTGCAGTGCGCCTGGCCGGCATCGAGTGCTACGAAGGCGGCGGCGCCACCGGCCGCAGCGACCACGATGCGGCCTATGCCGATGCGCTCATGACCCGCGTGGAAGCCATCGCCAGGCTCTGCGCCGAGGAAGCCCTGTTCGAGAACGACGAGGTGCTGCTCTCGGCCGGCGGCTCCGCCATCTTCGACCTCGTGGCCGACCGCCTCACGCCCGCGCTGGGCCGGCCCGTGCGCGGCCTGCTGCGCTCGGGCTGCTATGTCACGCACGACCATGGCAACTACAAGCGCCTGCTGGCGTCCGTGGCGGAGCGCTGCGGCTGCACCGAGACGCTGCTGCCCGCGCTGGAGGTCTGGGCCGCCGTGCAGTCGCGGCCCGAGCCGGGCCTGGCCATCCTGACCTGCGGCCGGCGCGACATTTCCTACGACCTGGAGATGCCGATCCCGTTCGCGCGCGCGCCGCGCGGCGTGCTGGCGCCGCAGGCGATTCCTGCCAGCTGGAAGATCACGGCCCTCAACGACCAGCATGCCTACCTGCGCTGGGATGCCGCCGACGAGGCCAGCGCACCGGTCGTGGGCGAGCGCATCGGCCTGGGCATCTCGCATCCTTGCACCACCTTCGACAAATGGCACTGGATGCCCATCGTCGAGGACGACTACCGCGTGACCGACGCCGTCACGCTGCACTTCTGATGAACGCCTCGACCACCCTGCTCGAACGCATGGCCCTGGCGCGCGAATCGGCGCCCGCCACGCGCCGCGCCATCCTGCAAGCCATGCTGGAGGACCCGGACCGCACGCTGGAGGAGAGCTTCGAGCAGCTCGCCGAGCGCTCGGGCAGCTCGGTGCCCACCATCATGCGCACCTGCCGCGACCTGGGCTTCGCCGGCCTGCGCGAGTTCAAGCTCGCGCTCGCGCAGGAACTCGCGCTGGGCGGCTCGCCGCTGCACCGGCGCGTGAACATCGCCGATGCGGCCGACGAAGTGGTCGGCAAGATCGCGCGCAGCGCCGCGGCCTCGGTGGCCGGCGTGCGCAACCAGCTCGACATGGACGTGCTGCAGGCCGCGGTGGACGCCATCGCCGGCGCCACGCACATCGACATCGTCGGCGCCGGCAACACCTCGTGGTTCATGGCGACCGACCTGCAGGCGCGGCTGTTCCGGCTCGGCCTGTCGGCCACGGCCTGGGCCGACTACCACCTGCAGCAGGTGGCGGCCGGCGCGCAGAAGGCCGGCGGCGTGGTCGTCGCGATCACGCACGTGGGCGGCATGCCCAGCCTGCTCGACGCGGTGGACATCGCGCGCGCCCAGGGCGCCAAGGTGGTGGCCATCACGCGGCCCGGCACGCCGCTGGCAGCGCGGGCCGACTGGCTGCTGGGCCTGACGGTTCCGGACGACGCGGTCATGCACGTGGGCATCGACGCCTACCTCGTGCACCTGACGCTGATCGAGGTGCTGACCGTGCTGGTCGCCCAGCGCGTGGGCGAGCCTGCCGTGCGCCGCCTGCGCGGCGTGCGCGAGGCGCTGCAGCGCCATGGCGTGGACGTGCGGACCCACCCGCTGCAGAGCTGGGATGGCGATGGAGTGCAACGTGGCTGAATCCAACCTGTTCGAAAACGGCCTCATCGTCGACGGCTCGGGCGGCCCGTCCTGGACCGGCGACCTGCTGCTCGTGGACGGTCGCATCGCGGCGCTGGGCGCCGGGCTGCGCACGCGCCTGCCGGCCGGCCTGGACATTGCCGACGTCGACGTGGTGGACTGCCGCGGCCAGGCCATCGCGCCCGGCTTCATCGACTGCCACACGCACGACGACGCCATCGTGCTGCACACGCCCGAGTACCTGGCCAAGCTCTCGCAGGGCATCACCACCGTGGTCACGGGCAACTGCGGCATCTCGCTGGCGCCCTATGCCACGGCCCAGGCCAAGCCGCCGCTCACACTGCTGGGCCCCGAGTCCTTCCGCTACGCCACGCTGGCCGCCTACCGCGCCGCTGTGCAGGCCGCGCAGCCCGCGCTCAACGTGGCCGCGCTGATCGGCCACACCACGCTGCGCTTCGCGGCCATGGACGACCTCACGCGCGCCGCCACGGCTGAGGAGCGCGCCACCATGGCCGCGCTGCTCGACGCCGCGATGGCCGAGGGCGCGCTGGGCCTGTCCTCGGGCCTGTTCTACGAAGAGGCTTTCGCCGCGCCGGCCGACGAGGTGACGGACCTGGCGCGCGTCGTCGCGCGCCACGGCGGTGTCTATGCCACGCACCTGCGCAGCGAGATGCAGACCATCCTGGAGGCCATGCTCGAGGCAGGCGACTGCGCCTTCGAGGCCGGCGTGCCGCTCGTGCTCTCGCACCACAAGTGCGCGGGTCCTTCGCAATGGGGCCGTACGCGCGAGACCTTGCCGCTGGTCGAAGAGCTTGCGAAGCGGCAGGACGTGGCACTGGACGTCTACCCCTATGTCGCCGGCTCCACGGTCCTGCGCGAAGACCTGGTCGACGGCGTCATCGACGTGCTGCTGACCTGGAGCGACACCCACCCCGAATGCACGGGCCGCCTCGTGGCCGACATCGCCGCCGAATGGGGCGTGGACCAAAAGACCGCGGCGCGCCGGCTCATGCCGGGCGGCGCCTGCTACTTCCAGATGCGCGAGGACGATGTGGAGCGTGTGATCGCCCACCCGCGGGCCATGGTCGGCAGCGACGGCCTGCCGCACGACCGGCATCCGCACCCGCGGCTGTGGGGCGCCTTCCCGCGCGTGTTCGCGCGCTACTGGCGCGGCCGCGGCCTGTTCACGCTGGAGCAGACCGTGCACAAGATGACCGGCATGACGGCGAAGAACTTCCGCCTCTCCGGCCGCGGCCTGCTGCGCGTGGGCCATGCCGGCGACGTGGTGGTGTTCGACCCCGCGCGCATCGCCGATGTCGCGACCTACGACCAGCCGGTGCAGGCCAGCGTGGGCGTGGTCGCGGTCTACGTGAACGGGCGCTGCGCCTACCGCGAGGGCGCGCTGGAGGTGCTGGCGCGCGAGGGCAGGATGCTCGCGCGCGGCGAAGCCTAGGCTCTCAGCCCGCCTGCTCGGCGCAGGTCCGCGGCGCCACGGTGGCGCGCCGTGCCTGGGCCCGCGCATTGGCCAGCGCCCAGAAGTACACGGCCAGCCCGGCCAGCGCGAGCGCCACGCCGACCCAGCCCGTGGAGGTCCAGCCGAAGCCGGCGCTGATGGCCACGCCGCCCAGCCAGGCGCCCACGGCGTTGGCCACGTTGAAGGCCGAGTGGTTGAGCGCGGCGGCCAGGGTTTGCGCATCGCCGGCCACGTCCATCAGGCGCACCTGCAAGGCCGGGCCGATGGCGACCACGGTGCCGACCAGGAACAGGTTGATGGCGGCCGTGACGGGATGGTGCGCCGCCACCGTGAACAGCCCCAGCACCAGGCCGGACCACAGCAGCATGGCACCGATGCTGCGCATCAGCGCGCGGTCCGCCAGGCGCGAGCCGACCAGGTTGCCGGCCACCATGCCCAGACCGAACAGCGCCAGCACCACAGGGACCCAGGACAGCGGCATGCCGGCCACCTCGAGCAGCGTGGGCTTGATGTAGCTGAACACCGCGAACATGCCGCCGAAGCCGATCGCGCCGATGCCCAGCGTGAGCCAGACCTGGGGCCGGGCCAGCGCGCCGAGCTCGCGCAGCGGGCTGGCACCGGCATCGGGCTGCAGCTCTGGCACGTTGCGCTGCACCAGCACCGCGGCGGCCAGCGCGATCGCGCCGACCAGCACGAAGGCGGCGCGCCAGCCCAGCCACTGGCCCAGTGCCGCGGCGATCGGCACGCCGACCAGCGTGGCGCTGGTCAGCCCCAGCATCACCAGGCCCACGGCCTGGGCCCGGCGCCCGGGCGGGGCGAGAGCGGCCGCTACCAGCGCTGCCACGCCGAAGTAGGTGCCGTGCGGCAGGCCGGCCGCGAAGCGCAGCAAATTCAGCGACCAGTAGCCCGGTGCCGCGGCACTCGCGAAGTTGCCGAGCGCGAACACCGCCATCAGCGCGACCAGCAGTGCGCGCCGCCCCATGCTGGCCGCCAGCACGGCCAGCACCGGCGCACCGATCACCACGCCCAGCGCGTAGGCGCTGATCACGTGGCCGGCCTGCGGGATGCTGGTGCCGATGTCGGCCGCCACTTCGGGCAAGAGGCCCATGATCACGAACTCGCCGGTGCCGATGGCGAAGCCGCCCACGCCGAGCGAGAAGACGGCGCGGGCAAAGCCCGGGGTGGCAGCAGCAGGCGTGGCTGTGCCGCCGGTGGTGGGAATGCTGTTCAAGACGGGAGACTCCTGGGCGCGGACTGCGCGGCGCGGTCCGGTCGGCCGGATTTTCTAGGGGAAAACCCGGGGCACCGACCTTACCACGCGAGCCACGTTCGCGCTGCCCCGCTCACGGCGGCGCCGCGGCGTCCCAGCGCACGGCGGCCCAGTGCAAGGGGTTCCAGCCCGGCGCACGCGCGATCTGCACCGTGCCGGCGGGCAGGCGCCAGCGCAGGGCGGCCACAGCCTGGCCGTCGGCGGCGACGGCCTCGTCGGGCGGGCCCAGGCGTTCGCTCAGCATGCCGACGGCGTGGTGGTGCTCCCACCAGGGCAGCAGCAGCTCTACCGACTGCAGCCGCGCGTCCTCGAAGCGGGCGCGCAGCGCCGCGGCGGGCAGTCCGTTGACCCGGGCCAGGGCGGCTTCGCAGACGCTGGCCTGGGCCTGGGCCTGGGCCTGGGCCTGGGCCTGGGCCTGGCAGGTCAGCGGCAGGCCGCCGAGCTGCCGGGCCAGCGCGGCCGGGTCCAGTTTGCGCGACAGGCGGGCGTGGTCCAGCGCCAGGTCGGCGCGCGCGCCGCTGCCGGTCCAGCGCGCCAGCTGGGCCGGCAGTTCGGCGCGGCCGGCCCACAGCAGGCCGGCCAGCGCCAGCAGTGTCGCGAGCAGCAGCGCGCCGCTGCGGCGCGGGCGCGGTTCAGGGCGGGGTTGGGGGGGCAAGCGCAGGCTTTCGGGTGGCAGGAAGGGGCGCGCGGCGCACGGATTCGGCGAGTTCGCGCAGCGCCAGTTGCATCTGGCCGGACAGCTGCGCGAGCTGCGCTGCGGCGTCGGCCGGCAGGTCCGGGTCGCGCCGCAGCATGGCCTGCTCCAGCGCCAGCGATCGTGTGGTGATGGCGCAGATCTGCAGATACATCTGCACCAGGCGGCCGGTCGGCTCCCAGCGCGGCACGCGCAGTGGCGCCAGCTCCTCGGCGATGGCGCTGCAGGCCGGACCGATGGCGCGCTCGGCGTTCTGCAGGAACACGGGCTGGCGGATCTCGCCGCGCTGCAGGCGCTGGGCCTCCAGCGCCATCTGGCGGAAGCCCTGGTCGAAGCGGCGCGCGGTGTCGGGCAGAAGTTCCTGCGCGGCGTAGACCTGGGCATGCCAGACGCGCGGCACCGGCGTGGCCAGCACGCTGTAGCCCACCGCGGCCGCCGCCAGCACGCCCATGGCGGCGGCGCGCTTGTGGCGCCGGCGCGCGGCCACCTGGCGGTCGATCGGGGCCAGCAGCACCAGGCCCAGCAGCATGCCGCAGGCCAGGCCGCCGACATGGGCGGCGTTGTCCACGTTCTCCTGCGTGAAGCCGTGCAGCAGCGAGTAGCCGATGAAAAAGCCCAGCCCGGTCCACAGCCGGCGCAAGTTGGTGGCCGGCACCAGGTGGCGGTAGTGCCAGCTGGCCGTCACCAGCGCGCCCAGCACGCCGAACACCGCGCCCGAGGCGCCGACCGAGACCGCGTTCTGCGCCGCGTAGTGCAGGCTGGCGGCGCTGCCGGCCAGCGCGCTGGCCCCGTAGACCAGCGCGAACTGCCCGTTGCCGAGCAGGCGGCACAGCTGCTTGCCGGCTTCCCACAGGCCCAGCATGTTGAAGCTCAAATGCACGATGCCGCCGTGCAGGAAGGCGGCGGTGAGCAGTCGCCACCACTGGCCGTCCAGCACCACGGCCGAGGCCGCGTTGGCGCCCCAGGCGAAGAGTTCGGGCGAGGACGGCCGGACCGGGCTCAGGCCGGCGGCCCAGTTCATGGCCCAGACCAGCACGTTGGCCGCCACCACCGCGTACAGCGCCCAGGGCGTGGGCACCAGGGTGTCCAGGTGGTTCTCGAAGGCGTCCTCGTCGCGCGTGGCGCGCCGGCCGGCCGCCTCGCCCGCGCCCGCGCGCAGGCGCAGCACGTCGAGCCGGGCGTGGATGGCGTCGTAGGCAATGTCCTGCTGGCGTGGGCTCAGCAGGTGCAGGCTCACGCGCGGGCGCGCCGGGTTGCGGCGCAGCCAGCCCTGGGGCTGGTCGGGGTGGGCGGCGTCGGGCCGGCGCTGCAGGCGCAGCATGCCGCCGCGCTCCAGCTGCGCGTCCTCCAGCACATGCCAGGGCACGGGCGGCTGCAGCGTGGCGCCCGAGATGCCGCGCCCGTCCAGCCGCAGCACCGGCGCGTTGCTGGCGGCGTGGCGCCACAGCGTGCGCGCCAGCCACCAGCAGGGCAGCAGCACGGCCAGGCCGGCCAGCACGCGCCAGGCCGGCGCCAGGCCGGGCAGCTGCGCGGCCGCAAACCAGGCGAGTCCGGGCCCGGCCAGCACCAGCAGCCCGGCCAACAGCAGGCTCTCGCGCCGGCGCGTGGGCGCGAACTCGAGCGGGGTGAACAGCCCGGTGTCGGGCGCGTCCTGCTGCATCAGAGGGTGTTTCCGAAATCAACAGGCCCACGCCGGGGCGCCCTGCGGCCCTGGGCAAGGCGCGACACGCAGGCCGTGCTGCCCGCCCGGCCAAGTGGCGCAACGCAGCCCAGGGCCGCAGGGCGCCCCGGCCCGAAGGGTGCGGCCCCAGGGCACGCCCACTCGGCGTTGCAAGGCTTGTGCGGGCAGACAGCCCGCACGGCGCCTTGCGCCTTGATTGGCCGCGCCCTGGGGCCGCACGTGGGCCTGCTCATTTCGGAGACACCCTCTCAGCCGAACAGATCGGGCGCGGCCTGCGGCGGCGTCACGCCCAGGTGGCGGAACGCGGCCTGGGTGGCGATGCGCCCGCGCGGCGTGCGTTGCAAGAAGCCCTGCTGGATCAGGTAGGGCTCGATCACGTCCTCGATCGTGCCGGACTCCTCGCCGATGCTGGCGGCGATGTTGTCCAGGCCCACGGGCCCGCCATCGAAGCGGTGGATCACGGCCTCCAGCAGCTTGCGGTCCATCACGTCGAAGCCCTGCGGGTCCACGTCGAGCAGCGCCAGCGCGCGGTTGGCGATGTCCTGCGTGATGGTGCCCGTGCCCTTCACCTCGGCGAAGTCGCGCACGCGGCGCAGCAGCCGGTTGGCGATGCGCGGCGTGCCGCGCGAGCGCGTGGCGATCTCCAGGCTGCCGGCGGGCTCGATCGGCACCTGCAGCAGCCCGGCGCTGCGCGTGACGATGCGCGACAACTCCTCGGCCGTGTAGAACTCCAGCCGCGCGACGATGCCGAAGCGGTCGCGCAGCGGGTTGGTCAGCATGCCCGCGCGCGTGGTGGCGCCCACCAGCGTGAAGGGCTGCAGGTCCAGCTTGATGCTGCGCGCGGCCGGGCCCTCGCCGATCATGATGTCGATCTGGTAGTCCTCCAGCGCCGGGTAGAGGATTTCCTCGACCAGCGGGCTCAGCCGGTGGATCTCGTCGATGAACAGCACGTCGTTGCGTTCCAGGTTGGTCAGCAGCGCCGCCAGGTCCTTGGGTTTCTCGAGCACCGGGCCGCTGGTCTGGCGCATGTTGACGCCCAGCTCCTGCGCGATGATGTGCGACAGCGTCGTCTTTCCGAGGCCCGGCGGGCCGAACAGCAGCACATGGTCGAGCGCCTCGCTGCGCTTTCGGGCCGCGCCGATGAAGATCTCCAGCTGCTCGCGCGCCTTGGCCTGGCCGACGTACTCGTCCAGCAGCTTGGGCCGCAGCGCCCGCTCGATCGCCTCCTCGTTGGGCGAGGCGGGCGCGGCCGACACCACACGGCGCTCCGGTGGCATGGCGAAGTTGTCAGTCTGGATGGACACGGGGAAGGCGCAAGGCGGGATCAGGGGGGAAGCGGGCACTATAGCCGGGCATCCGGCCGGTTTGCGGGCGCCATTTGCACATCGCCGGCGCTCAAGTCGCGGCCATCCGCGCCGATACCGCAAGAGGGGCCCAAGGGCGCCATCCATCCACCATGCCGACCGCCTTGCCCATCGCCTTGCCTTTGCCCGGTTTCCTTCTGGCCACCCTGCTGGGCGGCGTGCTGGCATGCGGGGCCGTGCGGGCGCAGACGCAGCCGGCCCCAGGCGGCAACGAACGCATGTCGCAGCAGCTGCGCGAAGCCATCGAGCGGGCCAACGGCCAGCGCACCCCCCCGGCCACGCGGCCCGCCAAGGGCGCACCAGCGCCGGCGGCGCCGACGCCCAGCGTGACCGTCAACGTGGGACAGGGCGGCGCCTTGCGCGTGGGCCCCACGCCGCCCCAGGCGCCGGC
>NZ_BMYK01000012.1:0-58603 GCF_014652235.1 Pseudorhodoferax aquiterrae | reverse complement strand
CCGCGCCGCCGCGGCGTCGGCGCCGGCGCGCCGGGTCCAGGCCATCGCCCAGGACGAGGTGCCGCCGCCGCGCCAGGCACCGGCGGCGCGTGCTGCCGAGGCCGCGCCGCCGCCGGTGGTCGCCCGGCCACCGGCGCGCGCCAGCGACGAGCAGGTCCAGCGCCAGTACGAACGTGCCCGCGCCATCGCACTGGGCCTGCCGATTCCGGTGCATGCCCGCCTGCCGCGCGACGGCGCGTCGGCCGAAGAACGCAAGCCTGCGGGCCCGCCCCCGCCCTGGGCCTACAGCGGCCCGGGCGGTCCGCAGGCCTGGGCCCGCCTGCGGCCCGAGTACCAGCTCTGCGGCAGCGGCCAGCGCCAGTCGCCCATCCACATCGAGGCCTCGGCCGCGCTGCAGGGGCCGAACGAGGCGCTGGGTTTCGACTACCGACCCAGCACCGGCACCGTGGTGCACGACGGGCGCACCATCCGCGTCGAGGTGCAGGGCGAGAACCTGCTGCAGGTGCGCGGCAGCAGCTGGCGGCTGGAGTCCTTCGACTTCCAGCACCCCGCCGAGGAAGTGGTCGACCACAAGGGCTTCGCCATGGGCGTGCACCTGGTGCACCGCAACGCGCAGGGCCAGACCGCCATCGTGGCCGTGCTGCTGCAGCCCGGCGCGGAGAACCCCTTCATCGAACGGGTCTGGACCTACATCCCGCTGGACGCCGGCGACATGGTGCGCATGCCGCTTGCCTGGATCGACCTGTCCACGCTGCTGCCCGCGGACCAGCGCTACTACCAGTTCTTCGGCTCGCTGACCCAGCCGCCCTGCACCGAGGGCGTGCTCTGGATGGTGCTCAAGCAGCCCGTGACGCTGAGCGCCGCGCAGCTGCGCCTGTTCGCGCAGCTGTTCCCGGCCAATGCACGGCCCGTGCAGGCGCTCAACGGGCGCATCGTGCGCGACGCGCAGTAGTCGCACGCCGGCGGCGGCCAGGGCCAGCCGGCTTTGGCTTAGAGTACGGTCCCCTCGCCGAGCCGCACCCCGCCATTGCCATGCCCACCCGACGCGACACCTTGCACCACGGCCTGGCCGTGGCCGGCCTGCTGGCCAGCGCTGGCCTGCTGCCGCGCGCGGCCCTGGCTTTCAACAAGGCCGCCTTCGAGGCCAAGAGCGTCGCGGAGGCGGCCAAGGCCTTCGGCGGCAGCGTGCCGGTGGAGAGCCGGGACGTCACGCTCGCCACGCCCGAGATCGCCGAGAACGGCGCCGTCGTGCAGATGACGCTGGGCACCACGCTGCCGGACGCGCGCCAGCTGCTGTTGCTGGTGGAGCGCAACCCCCATGCGCTGGTGGCCATGTTCGAACTGAACGAGGCGCTGGAGCCGAACTTCTCCATCAACGCCAAGATGAGCCAGAGCTCGGACGTCTACGCCGTGGCCATCACGCGCGACGGCAAGGCCTTCTTCGCCCGCCGCGACGTGCGCGTCACCCTGGGCGGTTGCGGCGCCTGAGTCCGCCGCATCCACCGACCAGATTCCGAGGACCAGCAGCCATGGCCGAACCGAGCCGCATCCGGACCCAGACCAGCGGCGCCAACACCGTCGTGCGCGTGCTGATGGCGCACGAGATGGAAAGCGGCCAGCGCAAGGACGCGGCCGGCAAGCTGCTGCCGGCCTGGCACATCACCGAGGTGACGGCCCTGCTCAACGGCAAGCCCGTGCTGCGTGCCCAGTGGGGGCCGGGCGTGTCCAGGAACCCCTTGCTGCGCTTCACGCTCAAGGGCGCCAGGTCCGGCGACAAGCTCAGCGTGAGCTGGACCGACAACCGCGGCGCCACCCGCACGGACGAAGCCACCGTCGCCTGACGCCGGTCCTGTCAGATGCGGCCCGCGCCGGGCGCTGGCGCGGCCTGGGGGCCGCCCGCCAGGGACGAGAGCCAGGCCATGCCCCCGGTCCGCGCCAGCCCGCCGCGACGAGACCTGCCCTACGCCTTGCTCAAGGCCTTCAGCGCGAGCTTGATGCCCTCGCTGACGCCCACGTCCTTGGGCAGCGCCTTCAGCGCAGCGGCGGCTTCCTTGTCGCTGTAGCCCAGCGCCAGCAGCGCCTGCAGGATGTCGGCCTGGTGGTCGGTGGTGGCCACGGCGTGCGCGCCGATGTCGGCGCCCAGCTTGCCCTTGAGCTCCAGCAGCAGCCGCTCGGCGATCTTCTTGCCGATGCCGGGCACCTTGACGAGCCGGCCGCTCTCCTGCAGCGTGACGGCCTGCGCCAGGTCGGCCACGCCCAGGCCGGACAGCACGCCCAGCGCCGTGCGCGGGCCCACGCCGGTGATCTTGATGAGCTGGCGGAAGGTGTTGCGCTCGGCCGCGGTGCCGAAGCCGAACAGCAGCTGCGCGTCCTCGCGCACGATGAAGTGCGTGAGCAGCGTCACGCGCTCGCCCAGCGCGGGCAGGTTGTAGAAGGTGCTCATGGGCACGTCGACCTCGTAGCCCACGCCCTGGCAGTCCACCAGCACCTGGGGCGGGTTCTTCTCGGCCAAAAGGCCTTGCAATCGTCCGATCATGGAGGCGGATGGTACGCGGCGACAATCGCGCCCCATGATCGTCCGCCACAACTTCACGCCCCCCAACAACACCCGGCTGGACCATGTGTGCGGCCCCATGGACGCGCACCTGCGCCAGATCGAGGCCGCGCTGCAGGTCAAGATCGCGCACCGCCATGAGCAGTTCAAGATCGACGGCCCCAAAGCCCAGGCCCAGCGCGCGCTGGAGGTGCTGCAGGCCATGTACGAGATCGCCGCCCGCCCGATCGCCACCGACACCGTGCAGCTGATGCTGGCCGGCGACGGCGACGGCGATGTGTCGGGTGGACCCGAAGGCCCGTCGCTGCTGACGCGCCGCGGCGACCTGAAGGCCCGCACGGCCAACCAGGCCACCTACCTGGACAACATCGCCCGCCACGACATCACCTTCGGCATCGGCCCGGCCGGCACCGGCAAGACCTACCTGGCCGTGGCCTGCGCGGTCGACGCGCTGGAGCGCTCGGCCGTGCAGCGCATCGTGCTGACGCGTCCGGCCGTGGAGGCCGGCGAGCGCCTGGGCTTTCTGCCGGGCGACCTGGCACAGAAGATCGACCCCTACCTGCGCCCGCTCTACGACGCGCTGTACGACCTGATGGGTGCCGAGCGCGTGGCCAAGTGCTTCGAGCGCAACGCGCTGGAGATCGCACCGCTGGCCTTCATGCGCGGGCGCACGCTCAACAACGCCTTCGTGATCCTGGACGAAGCGCAGAACACCACGCCCGAACAGATGAAGATGTTCCTGACGCGCATCGGCTTCGGCGCCAAAGCGGTGGTCACCGGCGACGTGAGCCAGATCGACCTGCCCAAGCAGCAGTTGTCGGGCCTCATCGATGCGGAGCGCGTGCTCAAGCGCGTCAAGGGCATCGCGATCTCGCGGCTGACCAGCGCCGACGTGGTGCGCCATCCGCTGGTGGCGCGCATCGTCGACGCCTACGACGCGCGCGGTCGCGGCGGCGAGGTGGACGACACCGGGCGCGACGCGGCCGAGCAGGTGGTGCGCGCGCGCCGGGGTGCGCGATGAGCGGGTTGAACGGGCTGCAGCTGTCGCTGCAGTTCGCCGCCTTCGACGGTGTGGCCGAACACCGGGCCGCGCTGCCGCGCCACAAGGTCGCGCGCTGGATCCGCCACGCGCTGGAGCGCGACGCCGAGATCACCGTGCGCATCGTCGGTGCCGAGGAAGGCCAGGCGCTGAACCGCGACTACCGCCAGCGCGACTACGCCACCAACGTGCTGACCTTCGACTACACGCAGGAGCCCGTGGTCACGGCCGACCTCGTCCTCTGCGCGCCCGTCGTCGCCAGGGAGGCGCGCGAGAACGGCAAGACGCTGCAGGCGCACTACGCGCACCTGCTCGTGCACGGCACGCTGCACGCCCAGGGCTGGGACCACGAGACCGGCGAAGCCGACGCCGAGGCCATGGAAGCGCGCGAGCGCGAGATCATGGCGCGCCTGGGTTTCGACGATCCCTACGCTTGAGCTCTAACGGCGCGGCGCGTGCCGCAAGCCGCGACGTTCAGCCGGCCGGTCGGCGGGTGTAGGCAGCGATCGCCGCGCTAGCCTGCTCCATCGCCAGTGCCAGAGCGTCCAGCGCGGCCCCGCCTGGCCGGTTCTCGCCCAGGGCGCGCTCGTAGGCGGCAGTCTTGGCGGCCACCTGGTCCAGCCCCAGCTGCGCCGCCACGCCGCGCAACCGGTGCGCCAGTTCGGCCGCTTCGGCCGGGCCGGCGCGGCGCAGCTGCAGCACGGCGTCGCCATGCAGGTGCATGAAGCGGCCCAGCGCCTGGGCCAAAGCGGCGGCGTCGCCGCAGACGGCCAGCCCGCGCTGCACGTCGATGGCCGGGCCCTGTTCGGTCGGCGCCGGCGCCGGCAGCGGCGCTGTCGCCTCGCCGCGGCGGCGCACCTGCAGCAGCGTCTGCACCAGCTGGTCGACCAGGAAGGGCTTGGCGACAAAGGCGTCCAGCCCGCTGGCCAGCGCCTTGTCGCGTTGCGAGGCGAAGGCCCCGGCCGTGAGTGCCACCACGGGCAGCCGGCGCAGTGCCGGCGTGGCGCGGATGCGCCGCGTCGCCTCGTAGCCGTCCATGCCCGGCATCTGGATGTCCATGAGCACGACGTCGAAGGCGGTGGGCTGCTCGGCCAGCAGTGCGAGCGCGCTGCCGCCGTCGTCGGCCAGCGTCACCGTGGCGCCTTCACCGCCCAGGATGCGGGCCGCCACCTCGCGGTTGATCTCGCTGTCGTCCACGACCAGCAGTGCCATGCCCTGCAGCCGGCGCGCTGCGGGGCCGGTGGGCAGGCTGGAAGAGTCGCGGGGGAGCGGCGGGCAGCGCTCGGCCACGGTGGTGCCGAAATCGAGCGTGAAGCTGAAGGTGCTGCCGACGCCGCGCACGCTGGCGACGGTGAGGTTCCCGCCCATCAGGCCCACGAGGTGGCTGCTGATGGTCAGGCCCAGGCCGGTGCCGCCGAAGCGCCGGGAGGTCGAACTGTCGGCCTGGCTGAAGGCCTCGAAGATGTGCGCCTGCTGCTCGGGCCCGATGCCGATGCCGGTGTCGCGCACCCACAGGCGCAGCCGCACCCGGCCTGGCGTGCTGCCGTCGTCCTCGCGCGCCACGCCCAGCCTGACTTCGCCGCGCTCGGTGAACTTGATGGCGTTGCTGAGCAGGTTCATGAGCACCTGCCCCAGGCGCAGGCTGTCGCCGACCAGGTAGCGCGCACCGGGCGGGGGCGGCTGCACGACCAGCGCCACGGGCTTGTCGCCGCGGGCCGCGGCCATGACCGAGGCCAGGTTGTCCAGCACCGCGCCCAGGTCGAAGGGCTGCTGCTCGATCTCCAGCCGATGCGCCTCGATTTTGGACAGGTCCAGGATGTCGTTGATGATGGCCAGCAGGCCGCGGCCGGCGTCCTGGATGCGTTGCAGCATGCCGTGGGCATCGGGCGGCAACTGCTGGCCGGCCAGCAGGTAGCACAGGCCCAGGATCGCGTTCAGGGGCGTGCGGATCTCGTGGCTCATGTTGGCCAGGAATTCGGACTTGGTCCGCGTGGCCTGCCGCGCCTCCTCCAGTGCCAGATGCAGTTCCTGGGTTCGCTGCGCCACCAGATCCTCCAGCGAGGTGTTGAGCTCCAGGATGCGCTCCTGCGCCGTGATCTGTGCAGTGATGTCGCGGTTGATGCCGACCAGGCGCTGCACGCGGCCGTCGGGGCCGTGCTCGACGATGGCGGCGGCCTGGATGTGCCGGGTTTCGCCTGCGCGCGTGATGCGAAAGCTGGCCTCGTAGCTGCCGCCCTCGCGCCTCAGGCGCTCCAGCCCGGGCTGCAGCGCGAGCAGGTCCTCCCGGTGCACGCGCGACTGCCAGAACGCGACCCAGCCGCCCGCCGAGCGCTGTGCGGGCGGCACGCCGTAGATCTCGAACATGCGCTCGTCCCACTCCATCTCCTCGTCGTCGAGCCGCCAGACCCAGATGCCCACGTCGGCGGCGGCCACCGCCAGGCGCAGCCGGTCCAGCGTGGCCTGCAGCTGCTCCTCGAGCCGGCGCCGTTGCGAGATGTCGGTGATGGAGGCCAGGGTCGCCGGCCCCTCGCGGGTGCGCACCGGGTTCAGGCCGATCTCGACCGGGATGTCGCGCCCGTCGCGGTGGCGTGCGTAGAGCGCGCGGCCATGGCCCATGGCGCGCGGCTGCGGCGCGCGCAGGTAGCCGGCCACGTTGTCGGCGTGGTTGGTGCGGTGGCGCTCCGGGATCAGCGCATCCAGCGACAGGCCGCGCAGCGTGGCCGCGTCGTGGCCGAACAGCTCCTCGGCCTTGCGGCTGGCCAGCACGATGCGCTGCTGCGCATCGACCATCAGCATCGCCGTCGGTGCGGCTTCCACGGCCAGCTGGAACCGCTCGTCGGCGTGCAGTTGCTCGGTGATGTCGCGCACCGTGACGGCCAGGCCCAGGCTCTGGCCGCTGCGGGCGACCACGGGCGCGCTGCGGATGTCCAGGTCGATCAGGCGGCCGTCGCGCTGCAGCTGGGCCGTGAACTCCGTGCGCGCGGTGGCGGGCAGCGGGCCGGCGCCGTCCGTGCCGCGGAGCAGGTCCTGCAGCCGCTGCCCCAGCACCTGCGCCGTGCTGCGGCCGAAGATGCTCTCGGCTGCGCGGTTCCAGCGCGTGATGCGGCCCTGCGGATCCAGGCCGACGATGCCGTCGCCGGCGTTCTCGGCGATGGCGGCCATGTGGGCGTCCTCCACCATGGCCTGGCGGCGGTGCTGGCGGTCGCGCAGGAAGAAGTAGAGCAGGGTGGCCAGCAGCACGCTGGCGCCCAGCACCAGCTGCGCCGTGCGCTGCGGCGGCGGCAGGTGCAGGCGTGCAGAAAACACCGGCGTGGCCTTGAACTCGGCGATCCACTGGCGGCCGTACACGGGGAGGTCCACGCGGCGCACCAGGCCGGCGTGCGCCGCATCGTCGGCATGGGCCTGGGCGAAAAAGCGCTGCGGCGGCCCGGTGCCGTCGGTGTCGTACAGCGCGAGCGAGAGTTCGTCGTGGATCAGCGTCTGGCCGGCCAGCACCTCGTGGATCACGAGCGGCGCGTAGGCCAGGCCGTCGGCTGCCTGCACCGAGGGCTGCGGCGGGGCCGCACCGTCCTGGGTGGCGTAGATGGGCAGCAGGAAGAGGAAGCCCTGCGATGGCTGCCCGCTGGCCTGGACCAGCGTGATCGGGCGCGTCAGCGTCGGCTTGCCGCTGCGCAGGGCCTGCAGCGCGGCCTCGCGCCGGTGCGTCTCCGAGGCGATGTCCAGGCCGACGGCTTCGCGGTTCTGGGCCTCGGGCTCGATGTACTGGATGACGAGCAGGTCATCGCCGTGGGCGCCCTGTTGCTGGACCCTGAAACCGGGCCGTTCCGCGCGCGCACGCGCCAGGAAATCCTGCAACTGCGCCTGCGGCACGCGGCGCACGAAGCCGAAGCCGCGCGCCCCGGGGAACTCGCGCTCGAGCTCGCGCGATTCGGCGTAGCGGCGAAAGCGCGCGCGCGTGATCTGCTCGCTGCCGGCCGAGATGACCGCGCCGCGCGTGCCGCGCAGGCCGTACTCGTAGACGTTCAGGCGTTGGCGCAGCTCGTTCGTCGCGCGCTCGACCAGTGCGTCGAAGCGCTGCTCGCGCAGGGTCTGTTGCACGGCGGTGGTGCGTTGCGCCTCGGCAAGGGCCAGCGCGCAGCCCATCGCCAGCGCGACGAGGGACCAGACCCACGGGGCGGATGGGCTGCGCATGGTTCGCTCTTGCGGTTCCCTTCGCTCGAAAGTTGCACCAATGTTTTCGGGCAAATGTAGAGATCGCCGCGCCAATGCACAACGCGGGTTTGCACATCCCGTTCCGCAGCGTGCCGACGGCTTTCCACCAAAGTGCGGATGCGGGCGCTACCCCAGCCGCACCTCGAAGCGCGCCTGGGCAGCCGCCTGCGGCAGGTCCTGCACGGCGAACTGGCGCGCCGCATGGTTGGCCAGCCGCCACTGCACGAGCAGGGTCTGGGCTTCGGTGCCGGGTTCGTCCTCGAGCGCGGCCACGCGCGCGATCGCGCGCAGCGCGTGGGCCACGTCGTCCGGGGTGCCCAGGCGGCGCTCCAGTTCGCGGCAGTAGCGCAGTTCGGCCTGCATGCGGATGGGCTCTGGCAAGGCCGGTTCGACCAGGGCGACCAGGTAGGCGGTGTCGAGTAGGGTGTCCATCGAAAGCTCCTTGAATGGCTGTTCAAGCATACAGCTTTTCGACGAAATACTGAAAATATATCCAGCTTCAATGGTGCAGCCTGGGAACCAATCGACAGGCTGGAATGGACGGCCGTGCGCCGCCGGCGGGTCGGCGCGGCGGCAGGGCGGTCTCTACTTCGGCACGGCGCGCCGCTCGGCCGGCGGCAGGTACTGCGTGGTGAACACCTCGGCCGCGTCGGGCGCCGCGATGTTCAGCGCCGATGCCACTTCCTGCATCGATTTGCCCAGCCGCACCGGGTCGACGCCGCCGAGGCCGTTGGCGCGGGTCCAGGGGGTCACGATGGACCAGTCCAGCGACAGCTGCAGGCGCTCCTGCTCGACCTCGCGGTTGATGAGCTTGTCGCGCTGGTACAGGGCCTCGATGGCGCTGGCCGGCTGGCGGATGCTGGTCACGATGCCCTCGGCCACGCACTGGGCCAGCGCCGTCAGCGCCGGGCCATGGCTGGCGGCGAATGCGCGCTTGGTCACCAGCGCGCTGCCGTAGAGCGTGGAGCCGAACTGCGGGAAGCGCATCACGACCAGCTCGTCCTTGGGCACGCCGACCGCGCGCGCACCCATGTAGCCCGTGAAGGCCGCGCCGCTGATGGCATCGGCCTGCTTGCGCGCGAGCATGGTCTCGCGCAGCTCGGGCGCCACGTTCATCCATTTCACGGCGCCGGCGTCGAAGCCGTTGGCCTGGGCCAGCGCCGGGAACAGCCGGCGCGAGGCATCGCCGGGCGGCGCCGCGATGGTCTTGCCGACCAGGTCGGCCGGCTTGGCGACGCCGGTGTCCTTGCGCGTGATGATGGACAGCGCGGCGCCGTCGTAGACCATGAAGAAGGCGATCAGCCGGTCCTCGGGCCGGGTCTGCTTGGCGTTGTACTCGACCATCGCGTTGATGTCGGCGAAGCCGACGTCGTAGGTGCCGGCGCCGACCTTGACCACGGTGTCGCCCGAGCCGAAGCCGCGGTCGGTGGTCACGTCCAGCCCGGCCTTCTGGTAGCAGCCGTTGTGGTGCGGCACCAGGAACGGCGCCTGCGGGCCCTGGAAGACCCAGTCGAGCGCGAAGCGCAGCTTGGTCGGCTGCTGCGCGCCGGCGGCGCCGGCCAGGGTGGCCAGCGTCAGCAGAGCGGCAGTGCGCAGGCGGGAGAGCGAAGACAGCTTCATGGCGTGGGTCCTTCAGCGGGGGAGGGGGTGGAACAGGGCAGGATCCGGCGCGTACCAGCCGCGGCCGATCAGTCCGGCCGCGCCGGACGCGTCGAGCACGGCCAGGTTGACCAGCGGTGGCAGGCCGCTCGCGGCGACGCTGTGGGGCGCGACCAGGCCCGTGGCGGCGTCGCTGACGGCCGCGCGGCGCTGCGCGAGGTCGGACGGCAGCGAGCCGCGCCATTCCTCGCACAGGGCCGGCGCGGCCAGCAGGGCCTGGCCGCCCAGGCCGCAGAAGTCGAGCACGGCGCTGTCGCCGATCGCGCCCAGCGCCGCAGCACCCGCGTGCGCGGGAAACCGCGTTCCGGTGGGAGGCGTCGCACCGATGGCGCGCCAGTGCGTTTCGCCGTGCAGGCGCAGGCCGAAACGCAGGCCGTTGCCGCCGGCGGCCGCGATGTGCGCGCCGGGCTGGCGCATGCGCCAGGCCGCGGCCGCCATCAGGATGGTCAGCACGAAGCCCGGGCTGCCGGCCAGCAGTGCGCGATCGGCGTCCGCCAGCCCGTCGAGCCGCTCCAGCAGGGCCGCGTTGGCCGCGCCCGTGCGGCCATGGCATTCGTCGCCTTCGGCCAGCGCCTGGGCGATCACGGGAGCCAGGGGCAGCGGCTGTGCCTGCAGCAGCGGCGCCAGGCGCTGCAGGCCCAGCTCGGTGACGGCCTGCAGGCGCGGCAGCGCGGCCGGGTCGCTGGTGCCGAAGCGCAGCGCGGGCGGCGGCCCTTCGACCAATGGCGCCCAGGCTTGGGTGCTGCCATCGCCGACCTCGGCCAAGGGCATCGCGGCCGAGACCACCTGGGCCAGCGGCGTGGCCACGCCATGGTCCTGCGCGGGCACGAGGCGCACCGCGCCTGTCGCCAGCAGCGCCTGGGCCGCGGCCGCGTCGTCGGCGAGGCCTTCGAACAGCAGGGCCTGCACGGCCGCCTGGCGCACGGGTGCGGGCGGCGCGCCCTCGAAGGGCGGGCCGGCGTGCAGCAGCACGTCGCGGCCCAGATGCGGCAGTGCCACGTGGCGGCGCACCACGTTGCGCCAGGCGGCGCCCGCGAACGGGGCGGCCCAGGCGGAGAAGTCGGTGGGCGTGGTCATCAGAACGCGGCGACGGCGCCGTCGGAGCGGGGGTCGAAGCCGCCGGTGCAGGTGCCCGCGGCGTCGCGCAGGATGCAGCCGGCATGGCCGAAGGTTTCGTCGAAGGCGCCCAGCACCTCCACGGCGTGCCCACGGGCGCGCAGTTCCTGCACGGTGGCTTCGGGGAAGCGGTTCTCGAGCTTGAGCGTGTCGCTGCTCTGGCCCCAGGTGCGGCCCAGCAGCCAGCGCGGCGCGGCGATGGCGGCCTGCGGGTCCAGCCCGTGCACCACGCAGCGCGTGAACACGGCCGACTGGCTCTGCGGCTGGCCGTCGCCGCCCATGTTGCCGTAGACCATGGTGCGGCCGTCGTCCAGCAGCGCCAGCGCCGGGTTCAGCGTGTGGAAGGGCTTCTTGCGCGGCGCGAGGGTGTTGATGTGGCCGGGGTCCAGCGAGAACGAGGCGCCGCGGTTCTGCCAGTTCACGCCGCTCTCGGCCAGCACCAGGCCCGAGCCGAACTCATGGTAGATGCTCTGGATCATCGAGACCGCACGGCCCTGGCCATCGACCACGCCCATCCAGACCGTGTCGGCCGGTCCTTTGCCTTGGCCCCAGGCGGCCGCGCGGCCCATGTCGATGCGTGCGGCCATGGCGTCGAGCGCGGCCGGCTGCAGGAAGCTGGCCGGGTCCACCGCCATGCAGCCGGGGTCGGTGATGTGGCCGTCGCGCACGGAGAAGGCCTGCTTGACCGATTCGGCCGCCGCGTGCACGTAGTCGGCGCCGAGGTGGTCGAAGCGCTCCACGCCCAGACGGTCCATCAAGCCGAGGATGATCAGCGAGACCAGGCCCTGCGTGGGCGGCGGCATGTTGTAGACGGTGCCGGCGCGGTGCGCCAGCCGCAGCGGCTCCACCAGCCGTGCGCGGTGCTGTGCCAGGTCGTCCAGCGCCAGCGGGCTGCCCACGGCCCGCAGGTCGCGTGCCAGGCTGCGGGCCAGATCGCCGCGGTAGAAGTCGTCCAGCCCGGCGCGGGCCAGCTGCTCGAAGGTGGCGGCCAGCCGCGGCTGCCGGAACAGGCCGCCCGCGGCCGGCGCCTGGCCGCCGGGCAGGAAGGTCTCGGCGAAACCGGCAATGTCCTGCAGCTCCGCCTGCTTGGCGGCGCTGTTGCGGTGCTGGCTCACGGTCACGGGCACGCCGTGGCGCGCGCCGTCGATGGCGTCGGCCAGCAGGCGGGACAGCGGCAGGCGCCCGCCCAGCCGCGTGCGGCTCAGCGCCAGCGCCTGGTCCCAGCCCGCCAGCGTGCCGGCCACGGTGATGGCGGCCGAGCCGCCGCGGAACGGGATGGCGCTGCGCCCGGCGTAGTCCTCGGGCCGCACGGCCGCGGCGCTGGCGCCGCAGGCGTCGATGCCCACCACCTCGGTCCCGCCAGCGCCCGGCAGGCCGACCAGCCAGAAGCTGTCGCCGCCGATGCCGTTCATGTGCGGGTAGGCGACGGCGATGGTGGCGGCCGCGGCCACCATGGCCTCGATGGCATTGCCGCCTTCGCGCAGGACTGCGAGAGCCGACTGCGAGGCCAGCGCGTGGGGGGCGACCGCCATGCCGCGGCGGCCGCGTACGGGCTGCGTCATGCTTCCTGCGCCACCGGCAGGATGGAGGCGTCGGCCTCGAAGCGCCGGCCCGCGCGCAGGCAGAAGGCCGGCGTCAGCAGCCGCTCGGCGATGACCTGCGTGCCCTCGTTGTCGGCCATCCGCCAGCGGCCGCGCTCGTCGTTGAGCACGCTCACGTCGGCCACGCCGCCGACCTGGAGCGTGCCGAGTTCGCCCTCCAGGCCGGCCATGCGGGCCGCGTTGCGCGTGACCATGTCCACCACGTGCGTGAGCGGCAGGCCCAGCGCCAGCATGCTGGTCATGGCCGAGACCAGGCCGAAGCGCGTCTTGCCCTTGAACAGGTGGTCTTCCTCGTCCGGGTGGCTGTCGGGCGTGCCGGCCGGCTGCGGCACGGCGGTGTTGTAGCCGTGCATGTCGGCCCCCAGCGTGTCGGGCACGATGCCGGCGTCCAGCACGATGCGCGCCGTCTTGTAGCTGAAGTGCGAGCCGTGGCCCACGTCGATCTTGAGCCCGCGCGCCACGGCCTCGGGCACCAGCGGATGCAGCTTGCCGTCTTCCTCGACGAACCCGCCCGGGTGGCGGCTGAACGGATGGGCCAGGATGTCGCCGGGCTTGAGCATCTCCACCACCTGGTTGAAGATGGAATCGGGGTTCACGGGCAGGCCGCCGGCCTCGGGCTTGGGCCACAGCTGGCCGAAGTGGATGTAGACGGGCAGCGCGGCCTCGCGGCCGATGCGCGCGGCGATGCGCATGACCTGCACGCCCCAGCGCGCGAAGCCGCCGATCTCGGCATGGGCCTTCAGGCCGCGCACCAGATCGCGGTTCTGGCGCGCGGACTTCACGGTGGCGTCCACGTCCAGGCACTCGGGCCGGTACAGCTCGGGGTAGTAGTGGCCCTCCAGGCCGCCGACCAGGTAGGCCGACAGGAAGGCCAGCACGCGCGTGTGCGAGGGCTCGGCCACGTACTGACGAAAGCCCGGCAGCGTGATGCAGCTCGGGCCGCCCTGGTCGATGAGCGTGGTCACGCCCGAGCGCACGCCGCACAGGTCGGCGTTCATGCCGAAGCGGCCCGTGACGCCCTGGTAGACGTGGCCGTGGGTGTCGATCAGGCCGGGCAGCACCAGTTTGCCGCGGCAGTCCACCCGCTGGGCGTCGGCCGGCACGGCGGCACCCAGGTCGTTGCCGATGGCGGCGATGCGCCCGTCGGTGACGAGAACGTCGAATAGGCCGTCGCGGCCGGCGCCGGGGTCGATCACCCGGCCCCCTTGCAGAACCATGCTGGTCATTGTCTTGCCTGCTTCCTGTGCGGTAGTGAGAGCTGATAGGTGGTGTACCGCACAATTTGTGCCAGCCGGCAGGCGCCGTTCTGGTGCAGGCGCCAAGGCGGGGCGCGGCTAGACTTTGCGCATGACAGAAGAACACGATCCCCGGCCGGTCCGCGCCCAGCTGGACCACTACTGCGAGCGTTCCGCGCTGTTCGCCCGGCCCGGCTTCCTGATCCGCCGGCTGCACCAGATCCACACCTGGCTGTTCACCGAGGAAACCCAGCAATACAACGTCACGCCCGTGCAGTACAGCCTGCTGACGGTGCTGGCCGAGCATGGCGAGATGGACCAGAACACGCTGGCCTACGAGGTCGGCCTGGAGCGCACCAGCGTGGCCGAGGTGCTGCCGCGGCTGGAGGCGCGCGGCCTGGTCGAGCGCCGCCAGTCCGAGGCCGACCGGCGCGTGAAGCTGGTGCGCATCGCGCGCAAGGGGCGGGCGCTGGCCAAGCGCATGGACGGTGCGGCCCAGCGTGCCCACGACCGCACCATCGCCTACCTGCCGGAGGGCGAACGCGAGCGCTTCATGCTGCAGCTGATCCAGCTCGTGGAATCGCACAACGACACCAGCGTGGTGCCCTGGAAGCTGCGCTGACGGACAGCGACCGATGGTGTGCCCCGTTTTGGTTTGAAGGCGGCGGCGGCGCGCCACATCGGTGCACCCCAGGCCTCGCGCCGGCCCCATATATGTGGTGCACCACGTAGTTGAGCGCAGAAAAAATCTTTTTGTTTCAATGACCTGGATCAGAGACTGCTGCATGCCATTGCCTTAGTGGCATGGCAGTTGCTGTGTGCCGTGCAACTGACAGGAGCACGGTGAACATGGGTCTGGAACAAGCGGTGGCGATCGTCACGGGGGCGGCACAGGGCATCGGCTACGCCGTCGCGCAACGGTTCGGCGCGCGCGGCGCCAAGGTGGTGGTGGCCGACCGCAATGGCGCCGACGCCGCGGCCGAGCGGCTGCGCGGGCAGGGCGTCGACGCGCTGGGCGTGACGGTGGACGTCTCCAGCCCCGAGCAGGTCGAGGCCATGGCCGCCCAGGCCGAGGCGTTGTACGGGCGCATCGACGTGCTGGTCAACAACGCCGGAATCTATTCCTCGCTGACGCCCAAGCCCTTCGAGCAGCTCACGGTGGCCGAATGGAACCAGGTGCTGGGCGTCAACGTGGTGGGGGTGTTCCTCACCTGCAAGGCCGTGCTGCCGGCCTTCCAGCGCGCCGGCGGCGGGCGCATCGTCAACATCTCCTCGGGCGTGGCCTTCAAGGGCAACCCGGGCATGGCGCACTACGTGGCGAGCAAGGGCGCGGTGATCTCGCTCACGCGTGCGCTGGCGACCGAGCTGGGCGTGCACAAGGTGCTGGTCAACAGCGTGGCGCCGGGCTTCACGCTCAGCGACGGCGCACTGGCCAACCCGGTGCTGGTCGAGGGCGTCAAGGGCCCCTCGCTGCGCGGCCGCGTGCTGGCGCGCGACATGCTGCCGGACGACCTGGTCGGCGCCATCGAGTTCTTCGCCGACGCGCCGTCGGCCTTCATCACCGGCCAGACGCTGGTGGTGGACGGCGGCGCCTACTTCCACTGAGGCGGCCATGACGACCAGTGCCATCCCTGTCATCGACCTGGCCGCCGCGCTGCACGGCCGCGCCGACGAGCGCCTGCGCGCGGCCCGCGCCATGGAAGCGGCCTGCACCGACATCGGCTTCTTCACCATCCGAGGCCACGGCGTGCCGTTGCAGACCATCGATGCGCTGCGTGGCCACGCCAAGCACTTCTTCAACCTGCCGCTGGCCACCAAGCTGGACGCTGCGCCGCAGGACCCCAGGGTGCCGCGCGGCTACCGCGCCCTGGGCTTCGACGCGCTGTCGCGCGGCAACGCCGGCGACGCGCCCGGCGACCTCAAGGAGTACTACCACTTCGGCCGCGAGCACTGGCCCGACGAACCCTACTTCACGGGCGAGGAGGGCCGTGGCTATTTCATCCCGAACCGCTGGCCCGCCGCGCAGCCCGGCTTCGCCGAAGCCGCCGCGGCCTACTACGCGCAGATGGAGCGGCTCACGGGCGAAATGATGTCGCTGGTCGCACTGGCCCTGGGCATCCCCGAGGACTTCTTCGACGACAAGATCGACCGCCACATCACGGCGATGCGCATCAACTTCTACCCCGAGCAGAAGGTCGCGCCCGAGCCCGGCCAGCTGCGCGCCGGTGCCCACACCGACTACGGCCTGCTGACCATCCTGAACGGCGAGAACACCGCGGGCGGCCTGCAGGTCTGCACGCGCCAGGGCGAATGGCTGCCCGTGGAGACCGCGCCCGACACCTTCGTCGTCAACATCGGCGACCTGCTGATGCGCTGGACCAACGACCGCTGGGTCTCCAACGTGCACCGCGTCGTGAACCCGCCGGCCGAGGCCGGGCCGGCCGCGCAGCGCATCTCCATCGCCTTCTTCCACCACCCGAACTACGACGCGCTGGTCGAGTGCGTGGCGCCGCCCGGCGAAGCCAAGTACCCGCCCGTGCGCTCGGGCGACTACCGCACCGAGAAGTACCGCCAGACCCGCGTCTGAGCGCACAGCCCCCGAGACACCACGATGAACGCCCCCACCTCGCCCCATCTGCTGCAGCCCACCGGCCAGGGCATCGGCCAGCGCGTGCAGCGCAAGGAAGACCAGCGCCTGTTGCTGGGCCGCGGCCAGTACGTCGGCGACATCCGCATGCCCGACATGCTGGACGTGGCCTTCGTGCGCGCGCCGCTGGCCCATGCCCGCATCCACGGCATCGCCAAGCCGGCCGGCTGCGAGGCCATGGTCTACACCATGGCCGACCTGGCCGGCGTGCAGCCCATCCTGGCCGCCTCGGCGCTGCCGGGCTTCAAGCGCTCGGTGCAATGGCCGCTGGCGCAGGACAAGGTCCGGCACGTGGGCGAGCTGGTCGCGGCCTGCGTCGCGCCCACGCGGGCCCGCGCCGAGGACATCGCAGCAGGGGTCGAGGTGGACTACGCCGAACTGCCGGTGCTGGCCGACATGCACGCCGCGATGGCTGCCTCCACCCGGCTGCACGAGGACTGGGCCGACAACGTCTTCGCCGAGACCCATGTGGACCGCAAGCTCGCGCAGAGCGATGTTCCCGGCCACACCGTGCGCCGCCAGCTGCGCACCTCCCGCCAGTGCATGGCGCCGCTCGAAGGCCGGGCCGTGCTGTGCTGGTGGGACCACCGCCTGGACCAGCTCGTCATGTACTCGGCCGCCCAGCTGCCGCACATCAACCGCACGGGCCTGGCGGAATGCCTGGGCCTGGACCAGGGCCGGGTGCGCGTGATCTCGCCCGATGTCGGCGGCGGCTTCGGCTACAAGGGCATCCTGCTGCCCGAGGAGATCTGCTGCGCCTGGCTGGCGCGGCACCTGCGCCGCCCGGTGCGCTGGCTCGAAGACCGGCGCGAGCAGCTCAGCGCCAACGCCAACTGCCGCGAGCATGCCTACGACATCGCGGTCACGGTCGAGGCCGACGGCCGGCTGGTCGGCATCGAGTGCGACGCCGTGGTCGACTCGGGGGCCTATTCCTCCTACCCGTTCACGGCCTGCCTGGAGGCCGCGCAGGTCGGCTCCATCCTGCCCGGCCCCTACCAGATGGACTGGTTCCGCTGCCGCACGCGTTCGGCCGCCACCAACAAGCCGCCCATCCTGCCCTACCGCGGAGTGGCGCGCACGGGCGTGTGCTTCGCGCTGGAGCTCATGCTGGACGCTGCCGCGCGCGAGCTCGGCCTGGAGCCGCACGAGGTCCGGCGCAAGAGCCTGGTGCCGGCCAGCGCCATGCCGTTCACGAACATCACGAACAAGCTGTTCGACTCGGGCGACTACCTGCAGGCCATGGACCAGGCCATCGCCGCGCTGGGCTGGGACGCCTGGCGCGCCCGCCAGCGTGAGGCCCATGCCGCGCCGGGTGGCCGTCGCATCGGTCTGGGCCTGGCCGTGTTCTGCGAGCAGGGCGCCCACGGCACCTCGGTCTACCACGGCTGGGGCATCCCCATGGTGCCGGGCTACGAGCAGTGCGCAGCGCGCTTCACGCCCGATGGCGTGCTGGAGCTGCGGCTGGGCGCGCACTCGCACGGCCAGGGCATGGAGACCTCGATGGCCCAGGTCGCCCACAGCGTGCTGGGCATCGCTATCGCCCAGGTGCGCCTGGTGCACGGCGACACGGCGCAGTCGCCGTACTCCACGGGCACCTGGGGATCGCGCTGCGCCGTGATGTCGGGCGGCGCGGTCGGCACCGCCGCGAGGGCGCTGGCTGAACGCATGCGCGCCATGGCCGCCGTGCTGCTGGAGGTGCCGGCCGAAACGCTGCGCCTGCAGGGCGGCAGCTTCCACACGGCTGACGGTGCCAACGCGCTGACGCTGGCCGACATCGCGCGCACCTGGTACCGCGCGCCGCAGAAGATCCCGCCCGGGATCGACCCCGGCGGCCTGGAGATCGTGGTGGGCTACAAGACCCAGCCCGACACCGGCACCTTCAGCTACGCCTGCCATGCCTGCGCGGTCGAGGTGGACACCGCCACCGGCCAGGTGCGCCTGCTCGACTACGCGATCTGCGAGGACGGCGGCGTGCTGCTGAACCCGCTCATCGTCGAAGGCCAGTTGATCGGCGGCCTGGCCCAGGGCATCGGCACGGCCCTCTACGAAGAGATGCCGTTCGACGCCGAGGGCCAGCCGCTGGCCTCCACGCTGGCCGACTACCTCTTGCCTGGCGCCGGCGAGATGCCGCCGCTCAAGGTGCTGCACATGGAAACGCCCAGCCCGCACAGCCTGTTCGGCCAGAAGGGCATCGGCGAGGGCGGAGCCATCGCGCCGCCGGCCGCCATCGTCAACGCCGTCAACGACGCGCTGTTCGCGCTGGGCGCGGAGCTGACCGCCTGCCCCGCCAGTCCGGAGCGGGTGCTGGCCGCACTCGCCGCTGCGCAGGAGGCCCGCGCATGAAGTCCGCTGCCTACACGCTGGAGCGGCCGGCCGCGCTGGCCGCTTTGCATGCGCGTCTGGCCGACGGTGGCTGGGGCGTCAAGCCCATCGCCGGTGGCCAGTCGCTGGGCGCCATGCTGAACCTGCGCCTTGCCCAGCCCGAGACCTTGCTCGACCTCGATGCGATCGAAGAACTGCGCGCCGTGCACGAAACGCCAGACGCGGTGCGCTTCGGCGCCATGGTCACGCATGCGTGGATCGAGGACGGCCAGGTGCCCGACCCGACGCGCGGCCTCATGCCCAGCGTGGCCCGCGGCATCGCCTACCGCGCCGTGCGCAACCGCGGCACGCTGGGCGGCAGCCTGTGCCATGCCGACCCGGCGGCCGACTGGGTCAACGCCATGCCGCTGCTGGGCGCCACCTGCCTGCTCGCCGGCCCCGGCGGCGCACGCGAAGTGCCGGCCGCCGCATTCATGGCCTCGGCCTTCGAGACCTGCCTGGCCGAGGGCGAGCTGCTGACCGCCGTGCGCGTGCCGCGCCGCTCGGCTGCCACGCGCTGGGCCTGGCGCAAGTTCTGCCGCAAGACCGGCGAATTCGCCAACGCGCTGGCCGGCTGCCTGATCGACCCGGCCGATGGCACCGAGCGCGTGGTGCTCGGCGCGTTGGACGGCCCGCCGCGCGTGGTCGAAGAGGCCGGCCTGCTCGCCCGCCTGGCCGGTGACGCCGAGCGCGCGCGCTGGCTGGACGCACAAGAGCTGGGCCTGGACGCCACCCGCCAATCCATGCTGGCCGAGATGCTGCGGCTGGCCCTGCGCGACCTGGAGACGCCGTGATGAACACCCCCTTCCTGGACTTCCCGCCGGTCGCGACCGAGCGCTTCGCGCTCTGCGTCAACGGCCGCACCCACGCGCTCGAACTGGAGCCGCGCACCCACCTGGCCGACGCGCTGCGCGAGCACTGCGGCCTGACGGCCACGCACCTGGGCTGCGAGCACGGTGTCTGCGGCGCCTGCACGGTCGAGGTGGACGGCGCGCCGCAGCGCAGTTGCCTGCAATCGGCCGTGCGCTTCGTCGGCCGCCAGGTGCGCACGCTGGAGGCCTTCGACGACGACGCCGTGATGGCCCAGCTGCGTGCCGCCTTCTCGGCCGAACACGCACTGCAGTGCGGCTACTGCACGCCCGGCATGCTGATGACGGCGCGCGACATCGTGCTGCGCCTGCCGCAGGCCGACGAGGCGCGCATCCGCGAGGAACTGGCCGGCAACCTGTGCCGCTGCACGGGCTACCAGGGCATCGTGCAGGCCATCGCCCGCGTGCTGCGCGAGCGCGCCCACACCGCTTCCACGGAGGCCGCGCATGCAGCTTGAGCAATCCTTCACCCTGGCCGCCGAGCCCGCGCGCGTCTGGCAGGCCTTCCACGACGTGCGGCTCATGGTCGATTGCCTGCCCGGCGCATCGATCAAGCCCGGTGCCGAAGTCGTGGACGGCGCCGAGATCCCGCTGCTGTTCAAGGTCAAGCTCGGGCCGATTGCGGCCGGCTTCGCAGGCCAGGGCCAGCTCGCGCTGGACGAGGCCGCGCAGAGCGGCAGCTTCGCCGGCGCGGCCGTCGATGCCCGGAGCAACAGCCGCGTGAAAGGCCAGGCCAGCTTCGCGCTGTGGCCCGACCCGGTCGGCACGCGCGTGACGCTGGCAGTGGACTTCGCGATCACGGGATCGCTCGCGCAGTTCAGCCGCGAAGGCATCGTCCGCGCCCTGGCCGAGCAGCTGACCCGCCAGTTCGCCGACAACCTGCAGGCCCGGCTACCGCAGGCCGTGCAGGCGCCCGCGCCGCCGGTGGATGCCGCGCAGGACGCGGCCGCACAGGCCGCCGCCGCCTCGGTCGCCTGCGCACCCACCGTCTTCCCGGCGCCGGTGCCGCCGGCCGCGCCGCGCGCCTCAGCGCCTGCGCCGGCCGCCGCCATCGACCTGTGGAGCCTGCTCAAGCTCTGGTTCCGCGGCCTGTTCGCACGCCGCGGCTGATCCCCCGCACCGAATTCCCCACCGTCCCAAGGAAGCATTGCCATGAACCCGTCCCATCTCCTGCGCAGCGCGCTGGCCGCCGCGGCCCTGGTCGCCCTCGCCGTTCCCGCGCTCGCGCAGGACACCATCAAGATCGGCATCACCCAGCCGCTGACCGGCCCCGTCGCCGCCTCGGGCACCTACGTGACCAACGGCGCACGCATCGCCGCCGAACTCGTCAACAAGAAGGGCGGCGTGCTGGGCAAGCCGATCGAGCTCGTGATCGAGGACAACAAGTCCAACCCGCGCGAGGCCGTCAACTCGGTCGAGAAGCTGATCCTCAAGGACAAGGTGCCGGTGCTGATGGGCGCCTGGAGCTCCACCTTCACGCTCGCGGTGATGCCCAAGCTCATGGAGTACGGCGTGCCCATGGTGGTGGAGACGGCCTCCTCCGGCAAGATCACCACGGCCGGCAACCCCTGGATCTTCCGCATCAGCCCGACCTCGGCCATGGAGGCCAGCGCCTTCGGCAAGAAGATCGACACCTTCACGCCGGCGATCAAGAAGGTCGACTTCCTGTCGGTCAACAACGACTGGGGCCTGGGCGCCGCGGCCGAGTTCAAGAAGATGTTCGAGGCCAAGGGCGTGGCCGTGGGCCGCACCGAGACCATGGCGCCCGACGCGACCGACCTGTCGGCCCAGCTGGCCGCGCTGAAGTCCACCGGTTCGGACACCGTGATCGTCACCTCGGGCATCGAGCAGCTCACGCTGGCGATCCGCCAGGCCGGCGAGCAGCGCCTGCCCCAGCGCATCATCACCACGGGCGGCTCCTTCCCCGAGCCGCTGCTCAAGACGCCGGGCCCGAAGGGCTACGCCAGCCAGCACCTGCTGTTCTTCGCACCCTGGGAAGTGGCGCGCGCGCAGTACCCCGCGGTCGCCAAGGAGTTCGCCGACGCCTGGGACGCGAAGAAGTTCGACTTCGCCGGCCAGACCGAGGGCTTCCGCGGCTTCGACGGCATCCTGACCATCGTCGAGGCGCTCAAGCTCGCCGGCAAGGCCGAGCCCGCCGCTATCCGCGATGCACTGTGGAAGGTGCAGGTCAAGGGGGTCAACGGCGACGTGCACTTCGTCAAGGAAGGCCCGGCCGGCAAGGAGAGCGGCCAGAACGAGCCCAGCATCTACGTCGTCGAGCTCAAAGACGGCACCGTCTCGGTCAAGTAAGGCACAGGGCACCGGCGTGGACCAGTTCCTCCAACACCTGCTCAACGGCCTCGTGCTGGGGGCCACCTACGCGCTGCTGGGCATCGGCCTCACGCTGATCTTCGGCATCATGAAGGTGGTCAACATGGCGCACGGCGAGCTGTACACGCTGGGTGCCTACGTGGCCTTCGGCTTCGTGTCGCTGCTGGGCCTGAACTACTTCGGCGCGGTGCTGATGGCCGCCGCGGTCGGCCTGGCGGCCGGCGCGGCCATCGAATGGCTGCTGCTGCGCCGGCGCAACCTGGCGGCCATCGACGAGGTCATGCTGATCATGATCGGCGTGATGATCGTGCTGCAGAACGCCGAACTGCTGGCCTGGGGCGGCGTGGCCAAGGCCGTGCCCTCGCCGTTCTCGCAGGAGCCCATCGTGCTGGGCGCGGTCTCGGTCTCGCCGATCCGGCTGTTCGTGCTCGTCACGGCGCTGGTGCTGCTGGTGGCCTTCTACCTGCTCATCGAACGCTCGCGGCTGGGGCTGTCGATGCGGGCCACCTTCCAGGACAAGGACGCGGCCAAGATCGTCGGCGTCAACGTCTCGCGCATCTACACGCTGACCTTCGCGCTGGGCTCGTGCCTGGCGGCCGTGGCCGGCGCGCTGCTCGCGCCGGTGTTCGTGGTCAACCCGACCATGGGCGACCTGGCGAGCCTGAAGGCCTTCGCCATCGTGATCCTGGGTGGTCTCGGCAACCTGGCCGGTGCTGCGCTGGGCGGCTTCGCGCTCGCGCTGATCGAGGAGTTCGGCGCCGGCTACATCTCCACCGCCTACCGCGACGCGATCGGCTTTCTCGTGATCCTGGGCGTGATGCTGCTGCGGCCCCAGGGCCTGTTCGTCATGAAGGAGCGTGTGGGATGAAGCCCTCCGTCGTCTTGTTCGCGGCCAGCGTGCTGGTGCTGGCCGGCCTGCCGTTCTGGTGGCCCGATCCCTACGTGCTGTCGGTCGTCGCATCGGCCGGCATCTTCATCGTGGCGGCCATCAGCCTGAACCTGCTGCTGGGCTACACGGGCCAGCTGAGCCTGGGCCACGTGGCCTTCTTCGGCATCGGTGCCTACACCAGCGCGCTGCTGTCGCTGGGCTTCGACGTGTCGCTGCCGGGCCTGGACGAGCCCTTCGTCGTCGCGCCCAAGCCGGTATGGCTGGCGTTCGGCAGCGGCATCGTGGTGGCCGGCCTGTTCGGCTGGCTGGTCGGCAAGCTGGCCTTCCGCGTGCGCGGCGCCTACTTCGTGATCGTGACCATCAGCTTCGCCCAGGTCATGCGCATGGTGGCCACCAACTGGGTCGACCTGACCGAGGGGCCGATGGCGCTCAACAACATCCCGCCGCTCACGCTGTGGCTGCCTTCCGGCGTGGTCGATCTCGTGACCAAGGCCCAGACCTACTGGCTGGTGCTGGCCGTGGCCGTGCTGGCCTGGCTGGTCGTCGCGGGCCTGGTGCACAGCCGCACGGGCCGCGCCATGGTCGCGCTGCGCGAGAACGAGACGCTGGCGCGCTCGATCGGCGTGCCCGTCACGCACTACCTGCGCATCGCAGCCGTCGGCGCCGCCGCCATCGCGGGCGCCGCGGGCGGGCTCTACGCGCACACGGTGCGCATCATCGACCCCGACGTCTTCATGTTCATGTTCACGATCACCATGGTCATCATGGTCATCGTCGGCGGCAAGGGCACGCTGGCCGGGCCGGTGGTGGGCGGGCTGCTGTTCGGCCTGCTGCCCGAGCTGCTGCGCGGCACGCTCAAGCCCGAGGTGCAGTGGATGCTGTACGGCGCGCTCATGGTCCTGATCCTGGTCTTCATGCCGCGCGGCATCGTGCCGGCGCTGTCCGGCCTGTTCCGCAGGAAGCCTGCGGCCGAAGCGGCTGCGCCGCGCGCCACGGTGGCTGGAGAAGCTGCATGAGCGAAGTCCTGCGCCTGGAAGACCTCACGATCCAGATCGCCGGCCTGCGCGCCGTCGACCAGCTGGGCTTTGCCGTCGAAGCGGGCCAGATCGTGAGCCTGATCGGCCCCAACGGTGCCGGCAAGACCACCACCTTCAACGCGATCTCGGGCTACATGCGCCCGACCGCGGGCCGCGTGTTCCTGTTCGGCGAGGACGTGACGGGCCTGTCGCCCGACCGCATCGCCCAGCGCGGCCTGGTGCGCAGCTTCCAGCGCACCAGCGTGTTCGCGGGCTGCACGGTGTTCGACAACCTGCTCACGGGCCTGCACCTGCGCGGCCGCAGCGGCGTGCTGCAGGCGCTGTTGCGCGGCACGGGCTTTCGCCGCGAGGAAGAAGAGCTGCGCGCCCAGGCCCACGCCATGCTCGGCTTCCTGGGCCTGCAGTCGCGCGCCGACGAGCTGGCCAGCAGCCTGTCGTACGGCGAGCAGCGCCTGCTGGGCGTGGGCCTGGCACTGGCCGCGCAGCCGCGCGTGCTGCTGCTGGACGAGCCGGCCGCGGGCCTGAACCCGTCGGAGACCGACGCCTTCAAGGAGATGGTGCGCCGCATCCGCGACAGCGGCGTCACCGTGCTGCTGGTGGAGCACGACATGCACATGGTGATGTCGATCTCCGACCACATCGTCGTGCTCAACCACGGCAAGCGCATCGCCACGGGCGGCCCCAAGGCCATCCAGCAGGACCCGGAAGTCATTCGCGCCTACCTCGGATCGGGGCTGCAGCATGCTCAAGCTTGAACAGGTGTCCGTGCGCTACGGCGCCACCCTGGGTGTGGACCGCATCACACTGGAAGTGCACGAGGGTGAACTCGTGGTGCTGATCGGCGCCAACGGCGCCGGCAAGTCGACCACGCTGCGCGCCATCAGCGGGCTGGAACCGCTCACGACCGGCAGCATCCACTTCGACGGCTACAGGATTTCCGGGGCCCTGCCGGCGCAGATCATCGACCGCGGCATCGCGCACTGCCCCGAGGGCCGGCGCGTGTTCCCGCAGCTCACCGTGCGCGAGAACCTGGAGATGGGCGGCTACCGCCGCAGCGACCGCCAGCGCATGCGCCAGGACATGGAGCGCCTGTTCGACAAGTTCCCGCGCCTGCGCGAACGCGCCGGCCAGGCCGCCGGCACGCTGTCCGGCGGCGAGCAGCAGATGCTGGCCATCGCGCGCGCGCTGATGTCGCGCCCGCGCCTGGTGATGTTCGACGAGCCCTCGCTGGGCCTGGCGCCCAACTTCGTCGAGATGATCTTCGAACTCGTGCAGGAGGTCCGGCGCGAGGGCACGACCGTGCTCATGGTCGAGCAGAACGCCTATGCCGCGCTGCAGATGTGCGACCGCGCCTACCTGCTGACCAACGGGCGCATCGTGCGCCAGGGCACGGGTGCCGAGATGCTGGCCGACGAAGGCGTGCGGGCGGCCTACCTGGGGGGGTGAGCGCTACCATCCGCGCTGCAGCGCCCCCTGCTGCGATGGAAGGAGCTGCCGGTGGCGCGCCTGGATCCCCGCAACACCTCGCGCTACTGGCATGCGCCTGGCCTGCCCGCCATGGACCTGCTGCAGGCCGATTTCACGACGCACGACTACGCGCCCCATGTGCACGATTCGCTGGTCGTCGCGGTGACGGAAGTCGGCGGTTCGGAGTTCAAGAGCCGTGGCCGCGCGCACATCGCCCATCCCCGGGCCCTGCTGGTCTTCAACCCCTCGGAGCCGCATTCGGGGCGGATGGGCGGCAGCCCGCGCTGGCGCTACCGCGCGTTCTACCTGGCCCGGCCGGCCATCGAGGACCTGCTGGGCGCGCTTGGCGCCGACCGGCCCGGCTACTTCACGTCCAACCTCGTGCCGGACCAGGACCTCGTCACGCGCTTCATGGCGCTCCACCGCGCGCTGGACGGAGCGCCACACGATGCGCTGTTCCAGCGCGAAGTGCTCGTGCGCGCTTTCGGCGACCTGCTGTGCAGGCATGGGCAGGCGGCGCCACGCATTCCCGGTGCGCCCGGTGACGCAGCCGCGCTGGCGCCGGCCCTGGAACTGCTGCGTGAGCGCTATGCGGACAGTCTGACGCTGGAGGACATGGGCAGGGCCGCAGGGCTGACACCATTCCAGTTGATCGTCGCTTTCAGGCGGAGGTTCGGCCTGACGCCACATGCCTACCTGACACAGTGGCGCCTGCGGGCCGCGCTGCGCCGATTGCAGGCGGGCCAGTGCGTGGTCGAGGCCGCGCTCGCCTGCGGCTTCTACGACCAAAGCGCCTTGAACAAGCACTTCAAGCGCAGCTTCGGCATGACGCCGCTCCAATACGTCGACGCGCACCCGCGCCGGGGCCGCGCCGCTCTCAATTCCGACCAATAGCAAGGCGCGCCGTCCTGCCATGCTGGGGGCCCTCCAGCAAGGCATGCCATGACGCGACCTTTCGAACTCCTGACACCCGGTGCGCCGATTTGCGGGATCCGGTCCCGCGGCGCACGGCCGGGCCTGTGATGCGCGCCGCGTTGCTCGCGCTGTGGGCGCGGCCGGTCTGGCTCCTGTGGCTCCCGCCCGTCTTCTGGGCCGGCAACCTCGTGCTGGGGCGTGCGCTCGGGCCCGTGTTCCCACCGGTGTCCCTGGCGGTCGGCCGCTGGGTCGTCGCACTGGTGGTGCTGGCACCGTTCGTCTGGCGGCCTGCCTTGCGTGAACGTGGGCTGCTGGCGCAGCACTGGGCCCTGGTGCTGGCCTGCGGGGCCTTCGGGATCGCCGGCTACAACGCCCTCGGCTACCTTGCGCTGCAGACCGTGCCGGCTGCCAGCGTCGCGTTCCTCAATTCGACCTTGCCGCTCATGGTGCCGCTGGCTGCGGTGCTGCTGGGCGCCGAGCGCATCACCTGGAAGGCGCTGCTCGGCATCGCCATCTCGTTCGTGGGAATCGCCTGGATCGCCGCCCGCGGCGACATGGCGAGCTTTGCCGCGCTGCGATTCGATGGAGGCGAATGGCTGGTGCTGGTGGCGGTCGCCAACTACGCCGTCTACTCCGTGCTGCTGCGGCGCAAGCCCGCCAGCATCAGCCCGCTGGTGTTCCTGGCGGCCACCATCGCCGCGGGCCTGCTGGTGCTGGCGCCCTTCTGGGCCGTCGAACTCGCGCGCGGCGCGCGCATCCCGACGGACCCGGCGTCGCTCGGTGCCGTGCTCTACATCGGCGTTTTCGCATCGCTGTTCGCGTTCATTCTCTGGGGCCGCTGCGTCGCCACGCTGGGCGCGACGGTGACGGGTGTCTCGTTCCACCTCGTCGCGCTGTTCACCGCGCTGCTGGCCTTCGCCGCGCTCGGGGAGCCCGTGCGCGCGTTCCACGTCGCGGGCTTCCTGCTCATTCTGCTGGGCTTTTGCGTCACGACGTTCCAGCGCGCGGGCCGCGCATCCACGCCCACGCGGCCCCCGGTGCCGCGGCAGCATTGACGCGCGATGGCCATGGCCTTGCGCGTGGCCCCTGGCAGCGCCGCGCCCTGGATGGCGCGCGCCATCTCCGCGCCTGCTTCAGGTGGGGCTGTCCACGAGCTCGCGCGACAGCGTCTCGGCACGCTGGCGCGCGCGCAGCGCCGCGGCGCCGAGCTGCTGCGCCACGCCGGCCTGTGCCAGGTGCTCCAGCGCCGCGAAGGTGGTGCCGCCCGGCGAGGTGACCCGCTCGCGCAGCCGTGCCAGCGGCTCCGGGCTGTCCAGCGCCATGGCCGCCGCGCCTGCGAAGGTGCGGCCCACGAGCTGCAGTGCGTCGGCCGGCGCCAGCCCCATCTGCGCACCGGCCTGCACCAGCGCCTCCATCAGGTAGAACACGTAGGCCGGGCCCGAGCCCGACAGCGCGGTCACGGCGTCCAGGTCGGCCTCGCGCGGCACCCACAGCAGCGCGCCCGTGGGCGCCAGCAGGCGCGCCACGCGGGCGCGGTCGTCCGCACCGACCGCTGCATCGGCGTACAGCCCGGTCATGCCCTGGCCCACCAGGGCCGGCGTGTTGGGCATGGCGCGCACCACGCGCTGCGCGCCGGTCCAGCGCGCCACGGCCGCGCAGGGGATGCCGGCCGCGATGCTGAGCTGCAGCGCGCCCGCCACGCGGCCCGCGCAGGCCTGCGCCGCGGCTTGCAGCTGCTGCGGCTTGACGGCCCAGACCACCACCGCGCACCCGGCCAGCGCCGGCACCGGCAGCGCATCCGCCTGCACGCCGAGCGTTGCGCGCAGCTGTGCGCGCGCCGGCGCATGGGGTTCCACCACCGTGACCGCCGCGGGGTCCATGCCGCCGCGCAGCAGGCCGCCCAGGATGGCACTGGCCATGTTGCCGCCGCCGACGAAGCCGATGCGTTCGTGCGCCTGCATCATTGCGTCCGCCCGCCCAGGTACA
The DNA here is from genome assembly GCF_014652235.1 of Pseudorhodoferax aquiterrae. Lineage (GTDB taxonomy): Bacteria > Pseudomonadota > Gammaproteobacteria > Burkholderiales > Burkholderiaceae_C > Pseudorhodoferax > Pseudorhodoferax aquiterrae. The sequence goes on along the minus strand of NZ_BMYK01000012.1, from coordinate 30,685 downwards.
GCGCGCGCATCTGCGGGTCGCGCAGCAGCTCCGCGGCGCGGCCTTCCAGCGCCACCTGCCCCATGGACAGCACGTAGGCCCTGTCGGAGATGCGCAGCGCCTCCATCGCGTTCTGCTCGACCATGAGCACCGTCACGCCCTCCTGCTCGCGCACGCGCACGATGGCGTCGAAGACCTCGTGCAGCACCTTGGGCGACAGGCCGGCCGAGGGCTCGTCCAGCAGCAGCATGCGCGGGCGCGGCATCAGCGCGCGCGCCAGCGCCAGGATCTGGCGTTCGCCGCCCGACAGCGCCGCGGCCGGCGACTTGAGCTTGCGGCCCAGCACGGGGTAGAGCGTGCAGAGCTCGTCCATGCGCGCGGCGACCTTGTCGCGCGGCAGGTAATGCCCGCCGACCTGCAGGTTCTCGCGCACCGAGAGCACGCTGAACACGTTCTCGGTCTGCGGCACGAAGCCCACGCCCAGATGGCGCACCTTGTCCGGGGCCGTGCGCTGCGCCACTTCCGCGCCCTCGAGCCGGATGCTGCCCTGGCGCGGCAGCAGGAAGCCGGCGATGGTCTTGAGCAGCGTGGACTTGCCGCAGCCGTTGGGGCCCAGCAGCGTCACGATCTCGCGCTCGCGCGCATCCAGGGCGATGCCCTTCAAGATGTCCACCTCCCGGCTGTAGCCGGCCACCACGTCGCGCACCTCGATCATGCGAACGCCTCCTGCGCGGCTTCGGCGCGCTGGTGCGCGGCCGCGCCCAGGTAGGCCTCGGCCACGCGTTCGTTGGACGCCAGCTCGTCGGGCCGGCAGCTGGCCACGATGCGGCCGCGGTCCAGCACCACGCAGCGCGTGCACAGGGATTGGATGAAGTGCATGTCGTGTTCCACCACCACCAGCGTCATGCCGGCGGCGTTCAGTCTCAACAGGGCCTGGACGATGTCGTTGCGCAGGTTGGGGTGCACGCCGGCCGTGGGTTCGTCCAGCATCAGCATCTGCGGGTCGCCCATCAGCGCGCAGACGATGCCCAGCAGCTTCTTCTGCCCGCCCGACAGGGCCGCGGCCGGCAGGTCGCGCACGGGCTCGAGCAGCAGCTCGCGCAGCAGCCGCGCGGCCTTGTCGCGCGCGGCCTGTTCGGCCTGGCGCGCCGGCGCCGGGCGCAGCAGCGTGTCCCAGACGCCGTGGCGCGCGGTGCTGGCGGCCATGGCCACCTCCATGACCGACATCCTGGTCGGCATGGAAGGCAGCTGGAAGGTGCGCGCGATGCCGCGGCCCACGATGCGGTGCGCGGCCAGCTTCTCGATGGGCGTGCCGTCGAACACGATGCTGCCGCGGTCCAGCGCCTCGAAGCCCGTGGCGATGTTGAGCAGCGTGCTCTTGCCCGAGCCGTTGGGGCCCAGCAGGCCGACGATCTCGCCGCGCGCCACGGCCATGTCCACGCCGTCGAGCACGACGTTGCCGCCGAAGGCCTTGCCCAGGCCGGCGATGTGCAGGAGTTTCTCGCTCATGGGATCTTCCGGAGTTTTTCGGGCACCAGGCCCTCGCTGCGCCACAGCAGGCAGGCCAGCAGGATCAGGCCGATCAGGCCGATGCGCATGGCGCCGGCCGTGTCCGAGCTGAACTGGAAATGGTCCTTGGCGAACGGCACCAGCGTGTGCGCCGCCTGCACCACCAGCACGCCGACCAGCACGCCGGCAATGTTGCCCAGGCCGCCGATCATGACCATGGTCCAGAGCAGGAAGGTCTCGGCCGCCAGCATGTAGTCGGGCCCGGCGAAGCTCATGTAGTGGGCGTAGAGCGAGCCCGCGATGGCCGTCAGCGCGGCGCCGCCCATGACGGCGCGCGACTTGAGCGACTGCAGGTCGTAGCCCATGCAGGCCGCGAGCTTGGGTTCCTCGCGCATGAGCCGCAGCGCGCGGCCGAAACGGCCGCTGCCCAGCCGGCTGCAGCCCCAGGCGGCCAGCGCCACCAGGCCCAGCACGAAGGCCAGGAAGGCCACCGCGTTCCAGGGCCGTGCCAGGCCTTCGAACAGCGAGGGGATGGACGTGATGCCATTGGCCCCGCCCGTGAGCCAGCCCTCGTTGGTGGCCACGGTGCGCAGGATCTCGGCGATGGCCAGCGTGGCGATGCCCCAGTAGTCCGAGCCGAGCTGGCGCCCGAGCCGCGCGATGCACCAGCCCAGCGCCATGGCCAGCGCGATGCCGGTGGCCGCGCCGGCCCAGGCCGGGCCGCCGGCCTGCACCACGATGCCGGTGGCGTAGGCACCCAGGCCGGCGAAGGCGATGTTGCCGAAGTTCAGCAATCCGGCGTAGCCGGCCTGCAGGTTCAGGCCCAGCGCCATCAGCGCGTAGATGCCGGCGAAGGTCAGGGAAGACAGCAGGAAATCAAACACGGCGCACCTCACGGTCGAACAGGCCGTAGGGCTTGAACAGCAGGGCCAGCAGCAGGATCAGGAACGAGGCGGCACCGATGTAGGCCACCGGCAGGAAGGCGAGCTCCCGGCCGACCGCCCAGCCGAAGTTCAGGTTGGTGAACAGCGTCTCGGCCAGCGCGATCAGCACGGCGCCGGCCACGGCGCCCAGCGGGTTGCCCAGCCCGCCCAGGATGGCGGCGGCGAACACCGGCAGCAGGAGGTCGTTGCCCAGCTGCACGTGGGCGCCGGTGGACAGCGCCAGCAGGCTGCCCCCCAGGCCGGCCAGCGCGCCGCTGCCGAAGCTCACGCCCAGCGTGAGCCGGCCCGCCTGCAGGCCCGAGGCGGCGGCCAGCGGCGCGTTGGAGGCCATGGCCCGCAGTGCGCGGCCGGCCCGCGTGGCGAACAGCAGCAGCGCGAACAGCGCCAGCAGCACCCCCGTGACCGACATGGCCCACAGCTGGGTCTGCGAGATGCGCGCCGTGCCGAGCACGATGGGCTGGGCCAGCGGCAGGTTGAACATGCGCGGGAAGGAGCCCGCGAAGCCCTGCACGCCGGCCACGATCAGCATGGCCACGGCCAGCGAACCGATCATGGCGATGGCCGGGCCGCCGCGCAGCAGGCGCTGGAACACGGCCACGTGCAGCGCCAGCGCGAGCGCGCCGGTGGCCACGCTGGCCAGCGCGATGGCCAGCGGCAGCGGCAGCGCCGCGGCGTGCAGCGCGAAGGCGGCGTAGGCACCGACCATGGCGATCTGCACATGGGCGATGTTGGGGAACTTCACCAGTCCGTAGACGGTGGACAGGCCGAGCGCGACCAGGGCCAGGTCGGACGCGCGCAGCAAGGTGTCGATGAGGAGTTGGAGCATGGGTTGCGGCCGTGCGGCGGATGCGGGAAAGCCGCGCCCGGCATGCGCCGGGCGCGGGCGTGGCGCAGGATCAGCGCGGGACGACCTTGCCGTCGTACTTGAGCTTGGCGTAGGGCGGGTCGACGCGCTGGCGCTCGGCGTCCAGCACGATGGGGCCGGTCACGCCCACGTAGCCGCCCTTGCCGATCTCCTTGAGGGCGGCCTGCACCGCGGCGGTGTCGGTGGACTTGGCCTTGTTCATGGCGGCGGCCGTCAGCAGCACGGCGTCGTAGGCGTAGCCGGTGTAGGAGGTCTTGATGCCTTCCTTGTACTTGGCGGCGAAGGCCTCGGCATAGGCCTTGCCGGCCTCGCCGTAGACGTTGCCCACCTCCATGCCGAGCTGGCCCTTGGCGATGTCGGCGGGCGTGTCCGACAGGCTCATGCTGAGCAGGATGGCGTACCAGGGCTGCTGGCGCAGGCCCAGCTCGAAGGCCTCGCGGTTGATGACGGCCGACTCCTGGCCGTAGGCGGTGTAGATGTAGGCGTCGGGCTGGCTGCGCGCCATCTGCTGCAGCTCGCGGCGGTAGGTGGACTGGCCCTGCGTGTAGAGCAGCTCGGTGACGATCTTGCCGCCCAGCTTCTCGAACTCTTCCTTGAAGCCGTGGGCCACGCCCTGGCCGTAGGCATTGTTGGGCGCCAGCATGGCGACCTTGCGGTAGCCCAGGGCCCAGGTGTCGGCGGCCGAGAACTTGTTGCCCAGGTTCTCCAGGCCGATCAGGTTGAACGAGGTGGCGCCCAGGTCGCGGATCTTCACGCTGGTGCTGGCGATGTTGATGTGGGCCACGCCCTCCTTGACGATGTACTGCGCCATCGGCAGCGTGATGCCCGAGGAGTACTCGCCGATGATGACCGGCACCTTGTCCACCGTGACCAGCTTGCGCGCGGCGTTCAGGGCCGTGGTGGCGTTGCCGCCCGAGTCCTCGATCACGACCTCGAACTTCTTGCCCATCACGCCGCCCTGGGCGTTGACCTTGTCGGCGGCCAGCGCCACGGCGCGGCGCACGTCCTCGCCCACGGTGGCGTTGGAGCCGGTCAGCGAGAGCACGGCACCCATGCGGATGCTGTCCTGCGCGTGGGCATGGGAGGTCCAGGCGCAAAGGCCCAGCGTGGCGAGGGCGAGGGCATGGCGGCGGTGCAAAGACATGGTGGCGAGACTCCTTGGGTGCTCGTTGGTTGGGAAGGATGCGGCCGGTGGCCGCGGGTTGGGAAACGGGGTGCGCGGCATCAGCCGATGGCCATGAGCGAGGCGTTGCCGCCGGCGGCCGCGGTGTTGGTGCTGACGGCGCGCTCGACGACGAGCCGCTCCAGCGCGTAGCGGCCGCGGCCGCTGGCGATCTCGTCGCTGGCCAGGCCCTGCACGGACAGGATGGGGCCGTCGCGCTGTGCCAGCTGGCGGTTCAGCGCGCGCAGCGCGTCGGGGTCGCCCTCGAACAGCGCGGCTTGGATGTCGGCGGCCAGGGCCTGGTCCGCTGCCAGCACACGCGCCTCGGCGCGCTCGGCCTCGGGCAAGGCCGCCAGCTGCGCGCGCGCGGCCGGTGTGTCGGTCCACAGCACGCGGTTGCCGGTGGCGCGCGCGGCCTCCCACTGCGCCTGCGCACCGGCCGGCGTGGCTGCCACGCACAACACCGTGCCGCGCGGGGCCAGGCTGTACAGGTTGCGCTCGCCGGTCGGGCCGGGCAGCACGGTGGGCTCGCGCAGGCGCAGCGCGGGGCGCGGTCCGGCGGCCAGCAGCCGGTGCAGGTACAGCGGGCCGCCGGCCTTGGGGCCGGTGCCCGAGAGGCCTTCGCCGCCGAAGGGCTGCACGCCGACCACGGCACCCACCACGTTGCGGTTCACGTACACGTTGCCGGCGTGGATGCGCGCCGTCACCTGGGCGATGGTCTCGTCGATGCGCGTGTGCAGGCCGAAGGTCAGGCCGTAGCCGGTGGCGTTGATGGCGTCGATGAGCTGGGGCAGGGCGCCGCGCCGGTAGCGCAGCACGTGCAGCACGGGGCCGAAGACCTCGCGCTCGAGCCGGGCCGGGCTGTCGATCTCCACCAGGGCCGGCGCCACGAAGCTGCCCTGCGCGCAGGCGGCCGGCAGCGCCAGCCGCTCGACGCGGCAACCGGCCGCGGCCATGGCCGCGACGTGCTTCTCGATCGCCTCGCGCGCGGCCTCGTCGATGACCGGGCCCACGTCGGTCTCCAGCCGGTCGGGGTTGCCCACGGCCAGCTCGTGCAGCGCACCGCGCAGCATGGCCAGCATGCGGTCGGCCACGTCCTCCTGCAGGCACAAAAGGCGCAGCGCCGAGCAGCGCTGGCCGGCCGAGTCGTAGGCCGACTGCAGCACGTCCAGCACCACCTGCTCGGGCAGGGCCGAGGAATCCACCACCATGGCGTTCTGGCCGCCGGTCTCGGCGATCAGCGGGATGGTGCGGCCCTGGTCGTCCAGGCGCTCGGCCAGCTGGCGTGCGATGAGGCGCGCCACCTCGGTGGAGCCCGTGAACATCACGCCGCGCACGCGCGGGTCGGCCACCAGGCGTGCGCCCACGGTCTCGCCGGGACCGGGCAGCAGCTGCAGCGCGCCGTGCGGCACACCGGCGGTGTGCAGGATCTCGACCGCGCAGGCGGCGACCAGCGGCGTCTGCTCGGCCGGCTTGGCCAGCACCACATTGCCGGCCGCCAGCGCCGCGGCCAGCTGGCCCGTGAAGATGGCCAGCGGGAAGTTCCAGGGGCTGATGCACAGCACCGGGCCCAGCGGCAATTCGGTGCCGGCGGCCAGCTCGGCGCGGGCCTGGGCCGCGTAGTAGCGCAGGAAGTCCACCGCCTCGCGCACCTCGGCGATGGCGTTGGGCAGGGTCTTGCCGGCCTCGCGCACGATCAGGCCCAGCAGCTGCTGCATCTGCCCCTCCAGCGCATCGGCGGCCCGCTCCAGGCAGCGCGCGCGTTCGGCCGGCGGGGTGGACTGCCAGATCGGCGCGGCATCCTGGGCCGCCGCGAGCGCGGCGTCGACCTGGTCCGTGCTGGCTTCGAGCACGTGGCCGACCACGTCGCGCCGGTCGGCCGGGTTGCGCACGGGCTGGGCGCGGGCGGCGTCCCAGCCGCAACCGGTCGGGCCGGCCTGCCAGGCCCGGCCGGTGCTGCCCAAGAGTGCGGTGGCCAGCGAGGCCAGGCGCTGTTCGTTGGACAGGTCCAGCCCGGCGGAGTTGGCGCGGTCCGGGAACAGGTCGCGCGGCAGCGGGATGCGCTCGTGCGGCGCGCCCAGCGGCTGGGCGCGCTCGGCCGCGGCCACCGGGTCGGCGACCAGCGCGTCCACCGGCACGCGCGGGTCGGCGATCTGGTTCACGAAGGAGGTGTTGGCGCCGTTCTCGAGCAGCCGGCGCACCAGGTAGGCCAGCAGCGTTTCGTGCGTGCCGACCGGCGCATAGATGCGGCAGGGCCGCGCCAGCTTGCCGTCGGCCACGGCGCCCACCACCTCCTCGTAGAGCGGCTCGCCCATGCCGTGCAGGCACTGGAACTCGTACTGTCCGGGGTAGTAGTTGTTGCCGGCCATCTGGTAGATGGCGGCCAGCGTGTAGGCGTTGTGGGTGGCGAACTGCGGGTAGATGGCCTGGGGCTGGGCCAGCAGCTTGCGCGCGCAGGCCAGGTAGGAGATGTCGGTGTGCAGCTTGCGCGTGAACACCGGGTAGTCCTCCAGGCCGTCGACCTGGGCGCGCTTGATCTCGCTGTCCCAGTAGGCGCCCTTGACCAGCCGCACCATCAGGCGCCGGCCGCTGCGCTGGGCCAGCTCGACCAGGTGGTCGATCACGAAGGGGCAGCGCTTCTGGTAGGCCTGCACCACGAAGCCGATGCCGTCCCAGCCCTGCAGCTCGGGGTCGAAGCACAGGGCCTCGAGCAGGTCCAGCGAGAGTTCCAGCCGGTCGGCCTCCTCGGCGTCGATGTTCAGGCCAATGTCGTAGCGGCGCGCCAGCAGGGCCAGTGCGCGCACGCGCGGCAGCAGCTCGCCGACCACGCGCTCGTGCTGGGCACGCGCGTAGCGCGGGTGCAGCGCCGACAGCTTGATCGAGATGCCGGGGCCCTCGTAGATGCCGCGGCCCGCGCTGGCGCGGCCGATGGCGTGGATGGCCTGCTCGTACAGGCCCAGGTAGCGCGCCGCGTCCTCGGCCGTGGTGGCGGCCTCGCCCAGCATGTCGTAGGAGTAGCGAAAGCCCCTGGCCTCCAGCTTGCGGGCATTGGCCAGGGCCGAGGAGATGGTCTCGCCCGTCACGAACTGCTCGCCCATCACGCGCATGGCCGTGTCCACGCCCTTGCGGATCAGCGGCTCGCCGCCCTTGCCGATCAGCCGCGACAGGGCCGAGGACAGCGACTTCTCGCTGCTGGTGGACACCAGCTTGCCGGTCAGCAGCAGGCCCCAGGTGGCGGCGTTCACGAACAGCGAGGGCGAGTGGCCCACATGCGACTGCCAGTCGCCCTGGCTGATCTTGTCGCGGATCAGCGCGTCGCGCGTGGCCCGGTCGGGGATGCGCAGCAGGGCTTCGGCCATGCACATCAGTGCCACGCCCTCCTGGCTGGACAGGGAGAATTCCTGCAGCAGGCCTTCCACGCCGCCGCCGGTGCCGCGCGCGCGCAGCGCCGTCACGAGCTTGCGCGCCAGGGCCTCGGCCTTGGCGGTGGCCGCGGCCGGCTGGCGCGCCAGGCCCAGCAACAGCGGCACGCATTCGGGCTCCGGACGGCGGTAAGCGGCCGTGATGGCGGCGCGCCGCACCGACTGGGGTGCAACTCCCTGGGCGAAGATCAGAAAAGGTTGCACCGTTGTGGCGCTGCTGAATACTTCGGTTGCACCTTCGAGGTGCGCAAGACCGTCCATGGCGGTGCCGAGCTCGCCTGCGCCCACCAGTCGCCCCGGCACGAAGCCGCCTTCGACCTTTTCGATCGCACTCAGCACGGCCTGCTTGATGAACCAGTGCGGGCTGCGCCCCACGGCCTCCGCCGCGGCCTTCAGCCGGGAGCGGAACAGTTCATCCACCTTGATGCCCAATGTCGTCAAACTCATCTTTCACCTGCACGCGCGCCAGGAGCGCGGGTTGCACCTTGTCAAAACGGGAGGTGCAACCATATTGCAAGCAGCGTGCCAGGGCATCCGGGTTCGCCCGGATCGACAGAGGCTTGTTTGCTGTTTTGGAAACAGCGCGTTGCTCGGCGTGGGATTTATCTGCGGGGCTTGCCCGCCTACAGTCCTCCCATCATGAAAAACGCCGTTGCACTCACCCTCGCCATCCTGGGCGCCGCCGCCAACATCGCCTGGGCCGGCAGCCTGCCCGCCTCGTCGTCCGCACCGTCCACGCCCTCGCATCCGCCGCTGCAGTGCGCCTGCGTGATGGGCAACCCGGCCGCCTGAGGCCTGTTCCCTTTCCTTTTTTCTTCCACCCACGGAGCTCCGGTCCATGCAAGTCTTGTCGTCACTGATGGTCGAGTACGGGCTGGCGCTCGTCTTCGCCGTCACGCTGGCGGCACGGGCCGGGCTGCCGCTGCCGGCCGCGCCCTTGCTGGTGGTGGCCGGCGGCGTGGCGATGGGCATGCCGGGCGGCCTGCTGGCGCTGTGGCTGCCGGCGCTGGCCGTGGCCACCGTCGCCAACGTGCTGGGCGACGGCGTGTGGTACCTGGCGGGCCGGCGCTACGGCCACCGCATCCTGGGCCTGCTCTGCCGCTTCTCGCTCTCGCCCGACTCCTGCGTGGTCGGCAGCGAGAACCTGATGGCCCGCCATGGCGGTGGCGCCTTGCTGGCCGCCAAGTTCGTGCCGGGCGTGTCGGTGGTCGCCGCGCCCATGGCCGGTGCGCTGGGCATGTCCACGCGCCGCTTCCTTTTGAACGACGCGTTGGCCAGCGCGCTCTGGTCGGCCCTGTACCTGGCGCTGGGCGCGGTGTTCAGCCGTCAGCTCGGCACGCTGCTGGACGGCCTGGCCGCGGCCGGCATGGCTCTGGCCGCTCTGGCCGCGCTGGGCCTGGCGGGCTTCCTGGTCTGGCGCTGGTGGCACCGCCACGGTGCCGAACTCGGCGAGGAAGAGGCTCCTGGCATGGGCGCCGCCTAGCGCAACTGGCGCCAGCGGTTCGGCGCCATTCCCTTCAGCTGCCGGAACACCCGGGCGAAGTGGCTCTGGTCGGCGAAGCCGCAGGCCGCGGCGACCTCGGCCAGCGTACGGCCCGGCTGCGCCATCAGCGCGCAGGCCGTGTCCACGCGCTGCGCCTGCAGCCATTGCGTGGGCGACTGGCCGGTGCTGGCGCGGAAGGCGCGCGCGAAGTGGCTGCGCGACAGGCCGCAGGCGGACGCGATCTCGGCCATCGACAACTTGCCGTCGAGCCGGCTGGCCAGCATCTCCTTGGCCAGGCGCTCGTGCCGCCGCGCCAGGCCGCCGATGGGCGGCGCGTCGGCCAGGCCGTCGCCGTGGCGTTCGATCAGGTGGGTTTCGATGACCGTGGCCATCTGGCCCAGGAACAGGGGGCTGGCCTCCTGCGGCCGTGCCAGCGACGGCAGCAGCGCCCGGCCCAGCCCGGCGAGCACGGGATCTTCCACCGCGGTGCTGGTGCGCAGGCCGGCCACGCGCCGGCCGCAATGGCCGCCGCTTGCACGGTCGAACAGGGCCGGCGGAAGCTCCAGCAGCACGAAGTCGAAGGGGGTGCAGATGTCCGCGCGGTAGTCGTCGGCGAAGCTGCGGATGTAGACGGCGCTGGAACCGAAGTGGTAGGTCTCGCCGCCGCGCCCCTGCAGCACGCGGCGCGCATGGCCGGCGGCCAGCGAGATGCCGACCAGGTAACCACGTCCGCTGGCGGCCGTCGCCACCTGGCCCATGGCGCGGTCCGACGAGCGGCGGCGGTAGATCTGCATGCCTTCGGCCTGCAGGTCCTGGCTGGCGTGCAGGTGGGCGGCGGTGCAGCCGAGGGCGTCGGCGGTCGGGGCAGCGTGGGCGGGTAGGGCAGCGGTCACCCGCCGATTGTGGAGGCCGCGCGCAGCGCCCCCCGCGCCCCAGGGGGGATGGCGGCCTGCCTCGGCGGTTCAGTGTGCGTGGGCGGGCACGGCGGTTTCGGCCGGCGGCTGGCGCGGGTCCAGCGCCAGGAAGTGGTGGACGACCGGCTGGTCCGGCCCGATGTGCCAGCGCAGCGCCTGGGCCTGCAGGTCGGCATCGGCCTTGGACACGCGGTGGTGCTGGCGCAGGTGCTCGGCCCAGGACTCCACCATGAACCACTCGATCACGCGCTCGGGCTCGCCGGTGTGCTCGGCCACGCCCCAGGCGTAGGCGCCGTCGCGCCGGCGTTCGCGCTCCACGGCCTGCATGGCCTGCAGGAAGGCCGGCAGGTCGGCACGCCGCACGCGGTACTCCACCTGCACCACGACCGGGCCGCGGTCGTGCGCGACGGGCGCCGTCAGCATCGGCTCGGGCCAGTGGTTGGCCGGCTGCAGGTCGGCCTCGCCCGTGGGCAGCTTGACGCGGTGGAACACGACGCCGATCGCCACCAGGCCGACCGCGCCGACCAGCAGCGCCAGCGGCACGCCGATCTGCTGCGCCACCAGGCCCCATGCCAGGCTGCCGGCGGCCATGGCGCCGTTGAACACCATCAGGTAGATGGCCAGGCCGCGGCCGCGCACCCAGTTGGGCAGCACGGCCTGGGCCACGCCGTTGAGCGTGGTCAGCGCCACGATCCAGCCCACGCCCAGCACCAGCATGAGCAGCACGGCCAGCCATTGGGGCGGCGCGAAGGACAGCGCGGCCATCATGCCTGCCGCCAGCAGCGCGGCCAGCAGCACCAGGCCGTCGGCGTCCAGGCGCTGGCGCAGCCGCGGCAGCAGCAGCGCGCCGCCGATGGCGCCGGCGCCCACGGCCCCCAGCATCACGCCGTAAAAGCCGGCCGTGCCCTGTAGCATCTGGCGCGCCACCAGCGGCAGCAGCGCCCAGACCGCGCTGGCGAACAGGAAGAACACGGCGGCGCGCAGCAGCACCACGTGCAGCTCGCGGCTGGCCCGCGCGTAGCGGATGCCGGCGCGGAAGGCACCGAAGAACTGCTCGGACAGTGCGCTGTCCACCGTGGGCGGGCGCTTCCACCACAGCAGCGCGGCGATCACGAACACGTAGCTCAGCACGTCGGCGCCGTAGGCCGCCGCGGCGCCGAAGCTGGCCAGCAGCAGGCCGCCGACCGCGGGGCCGAGCGCGCGCGCGATGTTGATGCCCAGCGAGTTCAGCGCCACGGCGTTCTTGAGGTCCTGCCGCGGCACGAGCTCGGGCACGATGGACTGCCAGGTCGGCCCCATCAGCGCCGCGCCCACGCCGCCCAGGAAGGTCAGCGCGACGAGGTATTCCACGGTCAGCGTCTGCGTGTGGGCCAGCAGCAGCAGTGCGCCGCTGACCAGCGCCAGCAGCACCTGGATGCCGATCAGGAAGCGGCGCCGGTCCAGGATGTCGGACAGCACGCCCGCGGGGATGGCCAGCAGGAAGATCGGCAGCGTGGCTGCGGTCTGGATCAGCGCCACGGCCGTGGGGCTGGCCGACAGCTCGGTCACCATCCAGGCGCTGGCCACGTCGCGCATGAAGCTGCCGATGTTGCCCAGCACCGTGGCGGTCCACAGCACGGCGAAGATGGGTTGGCGCAGCGGCGCGAAGCTGCCGGAAGAAGCGGGTGCGGTACTCATGGCGTGGTGCCCAGGTCGTGGATGGCGACCAGCAGGAAAGCGCCTGCGAGTCCCAGGTGTTCGAAGAATGTGTTGGCCATGGGCCGGCGTTGCGGCGCCGGAACGGACCAGAAGGGCGCCGCGAGCACGGTGGCCAGCAGCGTGAAACCGCACAGCGCCAGCGCGCCGAGCCAGCGGCCCCAGCCGCTGACCACCATCACGGAGGCCACGGCCTCCAGCGCGATGGTGGCCGCGGCCAGGGGTGCTGCGGGCGCCAGGCCGAACTGCCGCATCTCGGCCACGGCGGCGGGAAAGTCCCGCGCCTTGTCGAACGCGCCCTGCAGGTAGGCCGAGCACAGCAGCAACAGCGCCAGGCCCTGCACCCACGGCGACGCGACGACTTCCATCAGACCGCCCAGCACGCGCAGCCCAGCGCGCCCCAGAAGCCCTTCAGGTCGCTGATCGGCAGCTTGCTCGTCCAGGCCGTGGCGTGCTGGTGGCCGTGGACCTTGCAGTCGTTGGCGCAGGCACAGGCCGCAGCGGCCTGGCGCAAGGTCGCCTGCAGCGGCGCGCCCTGTTCGCCCCAGTTGCCGTAGCCGCCGAAGCGGCGCACGGGCGACCAGTCGGGCATGGCCGGCGGCGGTGCGCCGGCGTCGTGGCTGGCGAAGGCGCCGGCCGCATAGACCACCTTGCCGCCCACCATGGTGAGCAGCGCCGTGGTGTCGGCGATCTCGGACTCGGGGCAGGCGAAGAAGTCGCGGTCGGGCACCACGAGGTCGGCGAACTGGCCGACCTCGATGCGGCCCTTCTTGCCTTCCTCGTTGCTGAACCAGGTCACGTTCTCGGTCCACATGCGCAGCGCGGTCTCGCGGTCCAGGCAGTTGCGCTGCGGCGTGATCTGCAACCCGCCCACGGTCTTGCCCGTGACAAGCCAGGACAGCGAGACCCAGGGGTTGTAGGAGGCCACGCGCGTGGCGTCGGTGCCGGCCGAGACCCTGGCGCCTTTCTCCAGCATGCGCTTGACGGGCGGCGTGGCCTCGGCCGCGCCGGCGCCGTAGCGCTCCACGAAGTACTCGCCCTGGTAGGCCATGCGGTGCTGCACGGCGATGCCGCCGCCCAGCGCCGCGATGCGGTCGATGGACTTCTCCGAGATGGTCTCGCAGTGGTCGAAGAACCAGTGCAGGCCCGCCAGCGGCACGTCCTGGTTGACCTTCTCGAACACGTCGAGCGCGCGGCTGATGGTCTCGTCGTAGGTGGCGTGCAGGCGCCAGGGCCAGCGGTTCTGCGCGAGGAGGGTCACCACCTCTTCCAGGTCGCCCTCCATCTCGGGCGCCATGTCGGGCCGCGGCTGGCGGAAGTCCTCGAAGTCGGCGGCCGAGAACACCAGCATCTCGCCCGCGCCGTTGTGGCGGAAGTAGTCCGTGCCCTGCTTGTACTGCGAGGTGGCGGTCCAGTTCAGGAAGTCGGCCTTCTCCTGCTTGGGCTTTTGCGTGAACAGGTTGTAGGCCAGGCGGATGGTCAGCTGATCCTGGTCGGCCAGTTCCTGGATGACCTGGTAGTCGTCCGGGTAGTTCTGGAAACCCCCGCCCGCGTCGATCGCGCCCGTCACGCCCAGGCGGTTCAGCTCGCGCATGAAGTGGCGCGTGGAGTTGAGCTGGTACTCGTAGGGCAGCTTGGGGCCCTTGGCCAGCGTGGCGTACAGGATGCTCGCGTTGGGCTTGGCCAGCAGCAGGCCCGTGGGGTTGCCGGCCGCGTCGCGCACGATCTCGCCGCCGGGCGGGGCGGGCGTGTCCTTGGTGTAGCCCACGGCGCGCAGCGCGGCGCCGTTGAGCAGCGCGCGGTCGTACAGGTGCAGCAGGAACACCGGCGTGTCCGGCGCCACCGCATTGAGCTCGGCGATGGTGGGCAGGCGCTTCTCGGCGAACTGGTGCTCGGTGAAGCCGCCCACCACGCGCACCCATTGCGGTGCGGGCGTGATGGCCACCTGGGCCTTCAGCATGGCCATGGCGTCGGCCAGGCTCTTCACACCGTCCCAGCGCAGTTCCAGGTTGAAGTTCAGACCCCCGCGGATGATGTGCAGGTGGTTGTCGATCAGGCCGGGCAGCACGCTGCGGCCCTGCAGGTCGATGACGCGCGTGGCCGGGCCGGCCAGGGCCATGGCCTGCGCGTCGCTGCCCACGGCGGCGAAGCGGCCGCCGCGGATGGCCACGGCCGTGGCCGTGGGCTGGGCGCGGTTGAGCGTGGTGAAGCGGCCACCGCGCAGCACCACATCGGCGAAGTCCTGGCCGGCAGTCATCGCGTCAGCCTTGGATGAAGGCCAGGATGTCGGCGTTCAGCACGTCGGCGTTCACCGTCAGCATGCCGTGCGAATAGCCCGGATAGACCTTGAGCGTGCCGTTCTGGAGCAGCTTGACCGACTTGAGCGCGGAGTCCGCGATCGGCACGATCTGGTCGTCGTCGCCGTGCAGCACCAGCGTGGGCACGGTGATGGCCTTCAGGTCCTCGGTCTGGTCGGTCTCCGAGAAGGCCTTGATGCCGTCGTAGTGGGCCTTGGCGCTGCCCATCATGCCCTGGCGCCACCAGTTGCGGATCACGCCTTCGTGCACGGTCGCGCCGGGCCGGTTGAAGCCGTAGAACGGGCCCGTGGGCACGTCCAGGAAGGTCTGGGCGCGGTTGCCCGCCACGCCGGCACGGAAGCCGTCGAACACCTCCATCGGCAGGCCTTCGGGGTTGCTGGCGGTCTTGAGCATGAGCGGCGGCACGGCCGACACCAGCACCGCCTTGGCCACGCGGCCTGCGGGCTGGCCATGCTTGGCGACATAGCGCGCCACCTCGCCACCGCCCGTGGAATGGCCCACGTGCACGGCGTTGCGCAGGTCCAGGTGCTCGGCCACCGCGAAGGCATCGGCCGCGTAGTGGTCCATGTCGTGGCCTTCGCTGACCTGGGCCGAGCGGCCGTGGCCGCGCCGGTCGTGCGCCACGACGCGGAAACCGCGCTGCACGAAGAACAGCATCTGCGCGTCCCAGTCGTCCGAGGACAGCGGCCAGCCGTGGTGGAACATGATGGGCTGGGCGTCCTTGGGGCCCCAGTCCTTGTAGAAGATCGCGGTGCCGTCGGCGGTGACGATGGTGCTCATGTGTGTGCTCCGGTTCAATGGTGGCGCTGCGCGCCGGGGTTAACGCTAGGCTTGCATGCTGCTGCTCCGAAGGCCGCGGAGCAGGCCATGCGGGGGCACCCGCGGAACTGGCTCTGCCAGGCCGCCGGGTGCGCCCCTTGAGGGGGATGGGCTGGCTACACGCAGTGAGCCAGCCAAAGGGGTGGGCCTGTTTTTAGCCTTCGTGGGCGCCGAACATGGTCTTGGCGTAGGTGATGCCGATGCCGTAGCCGCCGCCGAACTTCTTGGCGATGCCGGTCGTCATGTCGTAGGTGTCGGTGCGGGCCCAGTCGCGCTGCATCTCCAGCAGGTACTGCAGCGCCGTGATTGGGCGGGCGCCGGCCTGCACCATGCGGTCCATGGCGCGGTTGTGGGCTTCGGTGGAGATGTCGCCACAGGCGTCGGCGATCACGTAGACCTCGAAGCCCTGGTCCAGCGCCGACAGGGCCGGGCCGACGATGCACACGCTGGTCCACAGGCCGGCCAGCACGATGCGGCTCTTGCCGATTTCGTTGATGCGGGCGATCACGGCCGCGTCCTCCCAGGTGTTCATGGAGGTGCGGTCCAGCATCTTCAGGCCCGGGAACGGCGCGGTCACCTCCTCGAACATCGGGCCCGAGAAGCTCTTCTCGGCCACCGTGGTCAGGATGGTGGAGGCCTTGAACCCGGCGGCGGCGTTGGCCACCAGTGCGGCGTTGGAGCGCAGCTGCACCGGGTCGATCGAGTGCGTGGCGAACGCCATCTGCGACTGGAAGTCGATCATGACCAGCGTGTGGTCCTGGGGCGTCAGCAGCTTGGCGCCGGGGGTGGGGGTTGCGGTGATGGCCATGGTGGTACTCCTTGGTGGTGGTGGGAAAGGCTGGGGCGCACCATAGGTGCTTGCCCCGGGATGGACTAGATGGTTTGTGCTGTGCCTGGAACGCTTGTGCTCAGGCGGCGGAGTCGACGAGCACGACCTCGGCGTCGGACAGTGCCGTTACCGTGAAGCGCTCGACGTCCTTGATGGCTGCGCCGTCGCGGGTGTCGATGCGCACGCCGTCGATCTCGACCGCGCCCTGGGCCGGCACCACGTAGGCCCGACGGCCCGTGCCCAGCGGGTAGGTCGTGGACTGGCCGGCCTTCAGCGTGGCACCGGAGACGCGGGCGTCGGTGCGGATCGGCAGTGCGTCGGTGTCGCCTTCCAGGCCGCTGGCCAGCGCCACGAACTGGCCGGCGCGGTCGGTCTTGGGGAAGGGCTTGGCACCCCAGGCCGGCGGCTTGCCGCGGCCATTGGGCATGATCCAGATCTGGAAGATGCGCGTGGTGACCGGCTCGCGGTTGTACTCGGCGTGGCGGATGCCGCTGCCCGCGCTCATGACCTGCACGTCGCCGGCCTCGGTGCGGCCCTTGTTGCCCAGGTTGTCCTCGTGCGTGATGGCGCCTTCCCGCACGTAGGTGATGATTTCCATGTCGGCATGGCCGTGCGGCGGGAAGCCGGTGTTGGGCGCGATGGTGTCGTCGTTCCAGACGCGCAGCGCACCCCAGTGCATGCGGGCCGGGTCGTGGTAGCCGGCGAACGAGAAGTGGTGCTTGGCGTCCAGCCAGCCGTGGTTTTCTCCACCGAGTTCAGCGAAGGGGCGGCGTTCGATCATGGTGTTTCTCCTGCGGTGCGTGTTGCGATGGAGAGACTTTAGAAAGGCGTGATCGATAAGAGAATAGAAAAGATGGAAAACGATCTATTCCCAAAATTGCATGTCCAAGCTGCCTGACCTGGAGGCCTGGGCGATCTTCGCCAAGGTGGCCGAGACCGGTTCCTTCGCGCGCGCCGCCGCCGATCTGGTGGTCTCGCAGCCCACGGTGTCCAAGGCCATCACGCGGCTGGAGGCGCGGTTGCGCGTGGTGCTGTTCCACCGTACCTCGCGCAAGATGTCGCTGACGGCCAGCGGCGAGCTGGCGCTGGAGCGCGCCGCGCGCATCCTCGCGGAGGGCGAGGCCGTGGAGGCCGAGGTGACCGAGCAGTCCAAGAGCCTGCGCGGCAGCATCCGCGTGGCCGCGCCCATGTCCTTCGGCGTCACGCACCTGGGGCCGGTGCTGCCGGGCTTCATGGCGCAGCATCCCGAGGTGACGCTGGACGTGCACTTCAGCGACGCGCTGACCGACGTGGTGGCCGACGGCTTCGACCTCGCGCTGCGCATCTCCAGCCTGCCCGATTCCAGCCTGCTGGCGCGGCGCCTGTGCGCCGTGCGCATCCTGCTCGTGGGCGCACCGGCCTACTTCGCGCAGCATGGCCAGCCGGACCATCCGCGCGACCTGGCCGGCCACCGCGCGCTGCGCTACGTGCACGCGCGCGTGGGCGAGGCCTGGCGCTTTCGCCATGCGCAAGGCGGCGAGTTCGCCCAGGTCGTGCCCTCGGCTCTGCGTGTGAACAACGCCGAGGCGCTGGCCCCGGCCCTGCGCGCCGGGCTGGGCCTGGCCCTGCAGCCCGAGTTCCTGGCCTGGGAAGACCTGCGCGCGGGCCGGCTCGTGCAGGCCATGCCGCACTGGCAGGTCGACCCGATCGCGCTGCACATCGTGACACCGCCGGGCCGCGCCAAGCCGGCGCGCGTGCAGGCCTTGACCGACTACCTGGCACAGGCCTTCGCGCGGGCGCCCTGGGCGCATTGAGCCGCGGCTCGCAGCTGTTCACCGGGACGACAACGACAGCGGTAAGAATGCAACCAGATATTTCCTGACCAGGTTCTGTCGTGCCGCTGCTTCCCGCCCCCCCGCTCACGCCTAGCGCGCTGTTCGTGTTCCTCGGGCTGTTCGCCCTGCTCACGGCGACGTTCTCCTGGAGCGCGGCCCACGGCATGCCGGGTTTTCGGCGTCCGCTGCGCCTGTGGGCGCTCGCGCTGCTGTGCGTGGCCACCGCGGCCGCTGCGTTCCTGGCCCGGCCGCTGCTGCCGGGCGCACTGGCCTACATCGTGCCGAATTTGTTCGTGCTGAGCGCCGTGGCCGTGATGGGCATGAGCTTTGCCGCGCTGGACGGCGGCAGCCCGCGGCGCGCGCGCTGGAACTGGGCGCTGGTGGCGCTCACCATGGCCGCGCTGCTGCTGGCGCAGGCGGGGCGGGCGTCCTATCCCTTGCTGGCGGCCATCGCTTCGCTGGGGCTGGGTCTGTTGCTGCTGCACGGCGCCTGGCTGTTCCTGCCCCAGTGGCGCCAGCGCGCGGCGCCGGAAGCCTGGGTCCTGGGCCTGCTGCTCGCGGTGGCCGCCAGCTTCGTGCTGCGCGCGCTGTCTTCGGCCAGCGACATCTGGCGCCCGGACGACCAGGGCGTGCTCGCAGGCCATCCCATGCTGGTGGTGGGCCTGGTGTTTGTGGCCAGCTGCTCGCTGGCCTTCTTCTCGATGCTGCACGAGCGCCAACGCGTCGCACTGCAGCACAGCTACCAGCGCGACAGCCTGACCGGCCTGTACGCGCGCGGCGTGTTCTTCGAGAAGGCGCAGGCCGTGCTGCAGATGGCCAACGTCGGCGATGCCTTCGCCGTGGTCATGCTGGACCTGGACCACTTCAAGCGCATCAACGACACGCATGGCCACCTGGTGGGCGACAAGGTCATCGCCCATGCGGCGCGGCTGCTGAGCGGCAGCGTCCGGCTGCATGACCTGGCCGGCCGCTACGGTGGCGAGGAGTTCTGCCTGCTGCTGCACGATTGCGACAGCGAGCGCGCGCACCGCTTCGTGCAGCGCGTGCTGCACCGTACCGAGCAGCCGCTGAGCCTGCGCGACGGCCGCAGCCTGCCGTTCAGCTTCTCGGTGGGCTTCACGATTTTCCGCATGGAAGACCGGGCGCCGCCGCTGGAGCAACTGCTCGACCGGGCCGACCAGGCCTTGCTGCAGGCCAAGGCCCAGGGGCGCAACCGCGCCGTGCAGGCCTGCAGCGAGGGCGCCGGGCACTGCGCCCTGTCTTGAGCTTTCAGGCCTTCTGCGCCCGCCGCGGCGCGTCCAGCACTTCGCGCACGCGCGTGGCCAGTTCCTCGATGGTGTAGGGCTTGCCGATGAGCTGCACGCCGGGGTCGAGCACGCCGTTGTGCACGACCGCGTTGCGCGTGTAGCCCGTCGTGAACAGCACCTTGAGTTGCGGCCGCCGCTTGAGCGCCTCGTCGGCCAGCTTGCGGCCATTGACCTCGGGCATCACGACGTCGGTGAACAGCAGGTCGATGTCGGGGTGCGCGTCGATCAGGCGCAGCGCGGCCGCGGCGCCATCGGCTTCCAGCACGCGGTAGCCCAGCTCGGTCAACGCGTCGACCGAGAGCTGGCGCACGGCCGGTTCGTCCTCCACCACCAGCACGAGCTCGCGGCTGTCGCCCTGGGGCACCGCCTGCTGCGGCTCCGCCAGGTTGTCATCCTGGTGCGGCCCGAGCAGGCGCGGCAGGTAGACCTTCACGGCCGTGCCCTGGCCCACTTCGGAGTAGATCTTCACGTGGCCGCCGGACTGCTTGACGAAGCCGTAGACCTGGCTCAGGCCCAGGCCGGTGCCGCGGCCGACCTCCTTGGTCGTGAAGAAGGGGTCGAAGGCCTTGGCGATGACCTCGGGCGACATGCCCGTGCCGGTGTCGCTGACGGCCACCAGCACGTACTGGCCGGCAGCCAGGCCCAGGTGCTCGGCCGCGTAGCGCTCGTCCAGGTGGCAGTTGGCGGTCTCGATCGTCAGGCGGCCGTGCTCGCCCATGGCGTCGCGGCCGTTCACCGCGAGGTTCAGGATCACGTTCTCGAGCTGGTGCGGGTCCACGTGCGTGCGCCACAGGCCGCCGGCCAGCACGGTCTCCAGCCGGATCGCACCGCCCAGCGAGCGGCGCAGCAGGTCGGACATGCCGGCCACGAGCTTGTTCGCATCCACCGCCTCGGGCTTGAGCGGCTGCTGGCGCGAAAAGGCCAGCAGGCGCTGGGTCAGCTGCGCGGCGCGCTTGGCACCATCCTTGGCGGCCTCGACATAGCGGCGCGCGCGCGGATCGCCGTCGACGAAGCGCCGGCCCAGCAGGTCCAGCGAGCCGATCACCACGGCCAGCATGTTGTTGAAATCGTGCGCGATGCCGCCCGTGAGCTGGCCCACGGCCTCCATCTTCTGCGCCTGGCGCAGCGCCTCTTCGGTCTTGCTGCGTGCGGCGACCTCCTCGGCCACGCGGCGTTCCAGCGTGTCGTTGAGCTCGCGCAGCGCGCGCTCGGCACGGTGCCGCTTGGTCACGTCCTGGAACAGCACGGCGACCTGCCGGCGCTCCACCGGCTCGACGCGGAAGGCCGCCAGCTCCAGATAGCGCCCGGTGCGCACGAGCTCGCGCTCGAAGCGCACGGGCTCGCCGCTCAGCAGGACATTGCGGTAGATCTCGACCCAGCCGTCGGCCTCCTGCGGCACCATGTCGCGCACGCGCTGGCCCACCACGTCGGGGATGCCGGCGTTGGCCAGGTAGGCCGGGTTGGCAGCGATGTGCACATAGTCGCTGAGCGGGCCGTGCGGACCGTCCAGAAACTCGATCACGCAAAAGCCTTCGTCGATGCTGTCGAACAGCGTGCGGAACTGGCGCTCGCTCTCGCGTAGCGCGGCCTGCGTCGCCTTGCTCTCCGACAGGTCCGACGCGGTGCCGAACCATTCGGTGATCTGGCCTGCGCCGTCGAGCACGGGCACGGCGCGCGACAGCGTCCAGCCGAGCGTGCCATCGGTGCGCACCACGCGGTGCTCCAGCTCGAAGCGGCTGCGCGTGTCGATGGCCTGGCGCACCGCGGCCAGCACGCCGGCGCGGTCGGCCGGCGGGATGTAGAGGTCGATCCAGCTGGCGCTGGGCACGCTGGTGTCGGCCACGAAACCCTGGCCGTTGATCTCCAGCATCTGCGTCCAGTCCGCGTTCATGCGGTAGCTCGCATTGGTGCTGGCCAGCACCAGCGCGCGCAGGCGCGACTCGCTGGCGGCCAGGCGGCGCTGGGCCAGCATCTTGTCCGTCGTCTCCCAGACCGTGCAGAGCAGGCCGCGCACGGCGCCCGCATCGTCGCGCAGCGGGGTGTAGGAGAAGCTGAACCAGGCCGTCTCCTCGCCGCCTCCGCGCTGCACGCGCAGTTCCATGTCGTCGCGGTACAGGGCCTGGCCCGCCAGGGTGCTTTCCACGAGGCTGCCCACGTCGGCCCAGACCTCCCCCCAGACCTGGCGCAGCGGTGCGCCCAGAGCCTGCGGATGCTTGCTGCCCAGGATGGGCGCATAGGCGCTGTTGTAGACCATGGCCAGATCGTCGCCCCAGGCCAGCCACATCGGCACGGTCGAATCCAGCACCTGCATGGCGGCCGCGCGCAGTGCGCGTGGCCAGCCGGCCGGTGGGCCCAGCGTGGAGGCGGTCCAGTCCGCGCTGCGCAGGATCGCCGCCTGCGGCGCGGACTCCCACGCGGCGTGCGCATTCCCGTCCTGCGAACCTCCCCACCGCTCCAGCATGGCACTGCCTTTCGTGCGTGCGCTGTGCGGCAGCGCGCCCCCGGTGCGAGACACACCTTGTTTCAGTATCGCACCCGGCCGTGGGCGGCCGTGTCAGCGGGCGCCCCGACCCTGCCAGCCGAGGCCGACGACGCCTGTGTTCAGGTTGCGCTCAGAAAGCGGTCGCGCTGCGCCCGCGCGCACGCGCCCAGCACCTGCAGGCCGCGGTCGACCGTGGCCTGGCCGCCCACGAAGGGATGGACGGGCGAGGCGAGCTGGAGCTTGGCCACCTTGTCGACCGTGCCGTCCGAGCCCGGGTGGTTGGACAGCAGCACATCGACATGCTGGTCCGCGACCAGCTTGCGCATGCGCTCGGTCTCGCCGATGTAGCTCTGCAGCCGCTGCATGTCGCGGCCGAAATTGAACGCGGTGCCGCCCCACATCAGCGCACGGTGCGTCTGGCCGCGCGTGCGCACGTCGAACACCGGCGACAGCGTGCCCAGCGTGTGGCCCGGCGTGACGTTGAAACCGATGGTGGTGTCGCCCAGCGTGAGCGTGTCGCCGTCCTTCACGCCGATGTCGCGCGGGCCGCGCCGGGGCGGGCGGTCCCAGGAGACGGCATCGAACTCCAGCGTGGTCTGCATCATCTGCCAGTCGATCTCGCTGGCGACCAGCCGCACGCCGTACTTGCGCACCAGGGCCGTGGCCGCGCCGTAGTGGTCGCCATGGCCGTGCGTGATGACCAGGTACTTGATCTGGGCCGGGTCCAGGCCCAGCGTCTTCATGCCGCCCTCGATCAGCGCCTGGGCTTCGGCCGCGTTGTTCAGGGCGTCGATGAGGATCAGGCCCTCGCTGGTGCGGAGCACCCAGGCGCTGACCCAGGCCGAGCCCACGTAGTAGAGGTTGTCGAACACCTGCGCCGGGGCGGGCGCCGGCCGTGCGATCATGCGCTGCAGCAGGGCCTCGATCTCCGGGCCCGCGGCACGCTGGGCCGGCTGCGGATTGCAGACCGGCATCAGGTACTTGAGGTCCTCGCCCGCCAGCGCGGACGCGCGCGACACATGGTGGGCCACCGAGGCGGCCGAGGCCGGCGGCTCGGTGGGGCCGGTGGCGCACCCGACCAGGGTGGCCAGCGCGGCGGCTGCAGCCAGGGCCGGTGCACGGCGTTGGATCGTCTTCATCCCGTCTCCTTGTGTCTGTGGTGGCCGAGGGTAGCGCGGACTGCGGCTTGCCGGTGTCGCGCACCGTGCCTTTCGAAACCGGGCATAGTGCGCGCCGCAAGACATCCACCATGCATGCCATGAAGAAGATCGGATTCCTCTCGTTCGGCCACTGGACGCCGTCTCCCCAGTCGCAGACCCGCTCGGCCGCCGACGCGCTGCTGCAGTCCATCGAGCTGGCCGTGGCGGCCGAGGAACTCGGCGCAGACGGCGCCTATTTCCGCGTGCACCATTTCGCGCGCCAGCTCAGCGCGCCGTTCCCGCTGCTGGCGGCCATCGGCGCCAGGACGCGGCGCATCGAGATCGGCACCGCGGTGATCGACATGCGCTACGAGAACCCGCTCTACATGGCCGAGGACGCGGGTGCCGCCGATCTCATCGCCGGCGGCCGCCTGCAGCTGGGCATCAGCCGCGGCTCGCCCGAACAGGTCATCGATGGCTGGCGCCACTTCGGCTACGCGCCGGCCGAGGGCCAGACCGAGGCCGACATGGCGCGCCAGCACACCGAAGTCTTGCTGGACGTGCTCAAGGGCGAGGGCTTCGCGCAGCCCAACCCGCGGCCGATGTTCCCGAACCCGCCCGGCCTGCTGCGCGTGGAGCCGCATGCTGCGGGCCTGCGCGAGCGCATCTGGTGGGGCTCGAGTTCGAACGCCACCGCGGTCTGGGCGGCGAAGCTGGGCATGCACCTGCAGAGCTCCACGCTCAAGAACGACGAGACGGGCGAACCCTTCCACGTGCAGCAGGCCAAGCAGATCCGCGCCTACCGCGCGGCCTGGCAGGAGGCCGGCCACAGCCGCACGCCGCGCGTGTCGGTCAGCCGCAGCATCTTCGCGCTGGTCAGCGACATGGACCGCCTGTACTTCGGCCGCAGCGGCCAGGACGGCGACCAGATCGGCTTCATCGACGACAGGACCCAGGCCATCTTCGGCCGCAGCTACGCGGCCGAGCCCGAGACGCTGGTGCGCCAGCTGGCGCAGGACGAGGCCATCGCCGAGGCCGACACGCTGCTGCTGACGGTGCCCAACCAGCTTGGCGTGGACTACAACGCGCATGTGATCGAGACGATCCTGACGCAGGTGGCGCCGGCGCTGGGCTGGCGCTGAGAGGCAGGCAGCCCGGCGCTGCCCCGGGCTGGTCGCCACCGCAGAACCGGCGGCGCTTCAGTTGAGGGTGAAGCCCGTCTGCTTCACGATCGACTGCCAGCGCGCGATGTCGTCGTTCATGAACTTCGCGAAAGCCGCAGGACCGCGCGGCATCGTGTCGATGAACGCCTCGCCCAACCTGGACTTCACGTCCGGCAGGTCCATGACCTTGCCGATGGCCGCATCGAGTTGCTGCAGCACCTCCGTCGGCACCTTGGCGGGGGCGACGAAACCGTACCAGGCAGCGCCTTCGAAGCCGGGCACCGTCTCGGCAAACGTCGGCACGCCCGGCAACCTCGGATCGCGCGCGGCCGTGGCGATCGCCAGGACCTTGAGCCGCTTGGCCTGGATGTGCGGCATGCAGGCGGGGATCGAGTTGATCACCATGGGAATCTGTCCGCCGACGGCATCCGACAGGGCCAGCGCGCCTCCCTTGTACGGGACGTGCACCGCGCCCAGGCCGGTCTTGAACTTGAGCTGTTCGAACAACAGGTGCGGCGCCGATCCCTGACCGGGCGTGCCGACAGCCAGCGTGCTGGCCTGGCTGGCCGGCATGGCCAGCAACTCCTTGAGCGAGTTGGCCTGCAGGCCCGGATGGGCCACCAGCAACTGGGGCGAGGATCCGACCAGGGTGATCGGCGCAAAGTCCAAGATGGGATCGAACGGCAGCTTGGGCTGGACGGCGGCGTTGGTGGCGTGTGCGGTGTCCACCAGCAACAGGGTGTAGCCATCCGGAGGGCTCTTGGCGGCACTGTCCGTGCCGATCATGCCCGAGGCACCGGCCTTGTTGTCGACGATGACCGACCAGCCCAGGGTTTCGGTGAGCTTCTGGGCGAACAGGCGCGCGACGAAGTCCGAGCCTCCGCCGGGGCTGTAGGGAACCACGAGCTTGATCGGCTTGTTCGGGAAGCCGCTCGCGCGTGCGGGGCCGCCGATCGAAGCGGCGGTGGCCGCCAGAGTCGAGGCGAGGACGCCCCGGCGAGAGATGGTGAACATGGAGACTCCCAGAGTGGACAAGAAATGGGGCAGCCGGATCAGGCCTTGCCGAGCAGGACCGGCACAAGCCGTTGGAACCGTTCGAGCGCCAGGTCGATGGCCTGCGCGCCGAGATGGCGATGGGTGACCATGCGCAGCCGGCGTGCCCCGTTCGGACGCACGAGCAGGCCGCCCTGGGCGAGTGCTCGCACCCACGCACTGCTGTCCGGGGCGGTGTCGGGGAGCTCGGCGATGAGGATGTTCGTCGCAGGGATGTTGACCCGGAACTGCGGATCGATGCGGCGAAGCCCATCGCTGAGCCGGCGCGCCTGGGCGTGGTCCTGCGCCAGCCGGGCGACCTGCGTCTGGAGCGCCACCAGGCCCGCAGCGGCCACCACACCGATCTGCCGCTGCGTACCGCCGAGCATCTTGCGCAGCTTCTTCGCACCCTGGATGGTCGCGGTCGAGCCGACGATCACCGAGCCTGCGGGGGCGCTCAGGCCCTTGGACAGGCAGATCACCGTGCTGTCCGTGTACCGCGCGATCGCGTCCGGTGGGACGCCGAGCGCGACGGCGGCGTTGAACAGGCGCGCTCCGTCCAGGTGCACGTGCGCGCCGGCCGCCTGGGCGGCCGACCACACCGCTTGCATGTGGTCGAGCGGCAGCACCGCGCCACCTGCGTTGGCATGGCTGGTTTCCATGCACACCAGCTCGGTGCGGAGCGTGCCGGGACGCTGGAGCGCTTCTTCCAGCGCACCCAGGTCCATGGCGCCCGCCACGCCGGGAATCCCGACGTAAGCGATACCGCCGAACGTCGACCCCGCACGCTCCGACATGTACATGTGGGAGCTGGCCTCCATCGCCACCTGCCCCTGACGGGAGGTGTGCGAGAGCACGGCGATCAGGTTGCCCATCGTGGCGGTCGGGACGAACAGGCCGGCCTCTTTCCCGAGCATCCGGGCGGCTTCGTCTTCGAGCTGTCGCACCGTCGGGTCGCCGTCCAGTCCATCGTCGCCCAGCGCAGCGGTCCGCATGCGTTCGTACATCGCCGGCGTCGGCAGGGTCACGGTGTCGCTTCGCAGGTCCACGGCGGCCGCTTCGGAACGGCTTGTCTCTTGGCTTGGGGTCATGGCCAGGAGTATTCGCGCGCGGCCCTCATTCGCATAATGCGTTGTTGTGCGCGCTTCATACAATGGTGATATATGAGCGGCCGGCGCATGACCTTCAAGCACATCGAAGCGTTTCGCATCGTCATGCAGACGGGATCGATGACGGAAGCGTCCAGGCGCCTGCACACCTCCCAGCCCCAGATCAGCCGCCTCATCGCGCAGCTGGAAGACATCGTGGGATTCCTGCTGTTCGAGCGCCGCGGCACACGCCTGGAGCCCCTGATCGACGGCAAGCAGTTCTTCCAGGAGGTCGAGAAATCCTTCGTCGGGCTCGTCGGCCTGGAGGTCGCAGCGTCCAACATCAAGACCTTCAGCGGCGATCGGCTGGCGGTCGCGGCGATGCCGCGCATCGCTGGCGGCCTGCTGACCCAGGCGGTGGCGCATTTCAAGCGGCTGCATCCGGCCACGCTGGTGACGATCCATTCGGGCGCCGCGGGTACCGTCAACACCTGGGTCAGCGCGGGTGTCTGTGACGCGGGGCTCGCGGTTCTCTACGGCGACGACGTGCCCGGCATGCGCGTGGAGACCCTGCTCGACATGGATTGCGTGGCCGTGCTGCCGCAGGGCCATCGCCTGGCGGCGGAGCCCACCATCCACGCCCGCGACCTGGACGGGGAAGACTTCGTTTCGTTTCCCATGGGAAGCTCGGCGCGCGAGCGCATGGACCGGGTGTTCGCCGGCGCCAACGCGCGCCCGCGCACGGTGCTGGAGTCGGACCTGGGCGCCTCCGTCTGTGCGCTGGTCGGTGCGGGCTTCGGCACCGCCATCATCAATCCGCTCGCGGCATTGGAGGAGCGCGAGGCCCAAGGCCTCGTGGTGCGCCCGTTCGTGCCGCGCATTGCGATCCGTCTGGCGCTGCTGCTCGCGCCCGATGCACCCCAGTCACGGCTGGTGGGCGCCTTCACCGACAGCGTGCGCGAGGTGATCGCGCACGCCGAGATGCCCTCCACAACCTAGTCGCTTGTCGAAAGCATTTCCTGCCCATGCTCCGCTACCACACCATCCCCGTCACCGCCTTCCAGCAGAACTGCTCCCTGGTCTGGGACGACGCGAGCCTGCAGGCCGCCGTCATCGACCCCGGTGGCGACCTGGACCGCATCCTGGCCGCCGTCGAAGAACGCGGCCTCAAGCTCGAACAGATCTGGCTGACCCATGCCCACATCGACCATGCCGGCGGCACGGGCGAACTGGCCGAACGCCTGGGCCTGCCCATCGTCGGCCCGCACCCGGGCGACCAGTTCTGGATCGACGGCCTGCCGCAGCAGAGCCGGATGTTCGGCTTTCCCCCGGCGAAGGCCTTCACGCCCACGCGCTGGCTGGCCGACGGCGACAGTGTCACGCTGGGTGCCCACACACTGCACGTGCGCCACTGCCCCGGCCACACGCCGGGCCATGTGGTGTTCCATGCGCCGGAGATCCAGCGCGCCTTCGTCGGCGACGTGCTGTTCGCCGGCTCCATCGGCCGCACCGACTTTCCCCAGGGCAACCACCAGCAGCTGCTGGACAGCATCGTGCAGCGCCTGTGGCCCATGGGCGACGAGACCGTGTTCATCCCCGGCCACGGGCCGGAAAGCAGCTTCGGCCGCGAGCGGCAGGTCAACCCCTACGTGGGCGGGACCTGAGCGGCCTCAGAAGTCCAGAATCACGCGCCCCGTGGTCTGGCGCGCGCCGGCCATCGCGAAGGCCTGGTCCGCCTGCGTGAGCGCAAAGTGCGCGGCGATGCGCGGCCGCACGCGGCCCTGGCCGTGCAGGACAGCTACGTCGGCCAGCAGCCCGTGCATGCGCTCGGGCTGGCGCTCGCGGTACTGGCGCAGGTCCACGCCGACCAGCGACGCACCCTTGACGATGCACAGGTTGGCCTTGAGGCTGCCGATGCTGCCGCCCGCGAAGCCCACGACGAGGTGGCGGCCGCCCCAGCCCAGCGTGCGGAAGGCGGTGTCCATGGCCTCGCCGCCGACCGGGTCCAGCACCACGTCCACGCCGCGCGGGCCGGCCAGCGCCTTCACGGCGTCCTTCCAGTCGGCGGACTGCAGGTCGACGATCTCGTCGGCGCCGGCCAGCCGGGCCGTGGTCTGCTTGGCCGGGCCGGAGACCGCGGCGATCACGCGCGCGCCCAGCGCCTTGGCGGTCTGCACGCCGGCATCGCCGATGCTGCCCGTCGCGCCCAGCACCAGCACCGTCTCGCCGGCCTGCAACTGGCCGCGCTCGCGCAACGCGTACAAGGCCGTGCCGTAGGGCGTCAGCAGCACGGCGGCCTCGTCGATGGCGGCCTGCGGCGCCACATGCTGCAGCGCGCTGGCCGGCACGCAGACCTGGTCGGCCCAAGCGCCGATGGACAGCGAACCACAGACCCGGTCGCCGATGGCGAAGCCGGTGGTGCCCGGGCCCAGTGCATCGACCGTGCCGGCGAACTCGCTGCCCACCGTGAACGGCAGCGGCGGCTTCCATTGGTAGGCGCCGCGCGCGATCAGCAGATCGAAGAACGAGATGCCGCAGGCCTGCACGCGCACCCGCACCTCTCCGGCGGCAGGCTCCGGGGAGGGCAGGGTGTCCAGCTGCGGCGGCTGGTCGAAGGCATGGACGCGCAGGGCTTGCATGGCAGCGAACGTGGTGGAGGTGCTGCGGATTCTGGTGGGTACGGGTGGTCTGTGCTGTCGCGCAGGCAGCGCGTGGGCAGGCCCGCGCCACCCACGTTGGCGCGCCGCGCGCCGCGCGCCGCCGACACCGATGGCCGGCCTGCTGCGGCGCCGGGCGGCAAGCCCGTTCGCCCGCGCCACCCGGCGATCGGGCCCGGCGCGCCGTCATGCGGTCAGTGTCAGGATGATGGCCGCATACCAGGCGGCGTTCAGGCCAAGTGACTCGTCGAGCTGACGGTCGCGCGTGCCGATGTCGATGCGCGACGAATGCACGCCAAGGAGCTTCCATGGCAAGGCATCGCGCGATGCTGGGTCGCGCATGACCACCGGCGCGCCGCTGGTGCCCCGGTGGGTGCGCGCATCCGTCAGGAAGTAGCCCTGACCCTGGAAGCGGATGCCGAACGCCGAGGCGATGACGGCGTGCCGCACGACTGGCAGGCGGTGCGTCGTGTCATGGAACCCGAGCGGAAAGCCGACCACCAGAAGCCCGGTTCCGACCTCGACCTCGCTCAGCTCGCTTTGCAAGTGGGCCTGTGTGAAGCAACGGAAGTGGGCGCTGGTCGGAAGCGCGGACCTGTCCATCTCGACGACGCCGACATCGATGTCGCCGCCGGAATCGGAACCCTGGCGCCACTGGCTGATGCCGTTCTTGAACAGCCAGATCGACTGGGTCGCCGTGCGCCGCAGGTCCATGGGATCGATGTGGAACTCGACCTCGATGCGGTTGGGCCTGTGCTCGCTGGGGATGTCCTGCAGCACGTGCCGGCTCGTCACGAGGAAGAGGCGTTGCGCGCGCGCGAAGAAGAATCCCGTCGCGCCGGTCAGCAGGCGTGGCCCATCGAACGTGGACACCCTGGCGGTGGTGAAGAGGAGCGATTCCGCCATCCGGTGTTGCGCTGGCGCCCTAGTCGCGCGTGGAATGCCGAGGCAGGGTCTGCGCCTGCTCGATCATCCTCTGCAAGGCTTCGGACGCGGAGGTGCGCAAGCGGCTCAGCTCGCCCATCTCCCGCTCCGAGGGGTGCCTGCCCGCCCTGATCGCGGCGGCGAAGTTGTCCGCTGCCTCCCGCGCGGCGGACTCGGCGGCCCGCCAGGCGGTGTAGGTTCTCAGATGTTCCATGGATTCCTTGGTGGGTTGGACCGGGTCAGTCCCGGTCGAGCTGCGGCGACCGTCTCTCGATGCCGGCGCTGGGCGGCATCGCGGGGTGTTCTCCACCCGGCGCGCGAGCCGGCCCGGCGGGCACCGGCCAGGGGTGGCCGAGCGTCTGGTCCGCGCAGAGGCCATCGCCCGCGGTGGACGGGCCGGACCGCGCGGGCTTGCACGGCTGCACCTGGTTGTGGCTCCAGAACGCCCTGTGCGCCGCGGACAGGGGGACGCCTGGCTGCGCGGGACCCGGGTCCCGCAGGCCAGGCCAGCGCCGCCCCATGATGGCCTGCAGTGCACGCAACAGGTGGTTCGGCACTGGAACCGGCCCATGTTCGAACGGCATCGCGCAACTCCTTCAGGTGCGTCGACGGTGGCTCGACAGCCAGGGCACGAAGGAGGCTGTGCACACACTGTACTCCCTGGTGGAAGGCGGGGCGTGCGGGCGGCGCCGCGTCCTACCCCGCGCGACGCGCAGCGCTTCTCTCAGAGGGTGTTTCCGAAATCAATAGGCCCACGTGTGGCCCCAGGGCGCGGCCAATCAAGGCGCAAGGCGCCGTGCGGGCTGTCTGCCCGCACAAGCCTTGCAACGCCGAGTGGGCGTGCCCTGGGGCCGCACCCTTCGGGCCGGGGCGCCCTGCGGCCATGGGCTGCGTTGCGCCACTTGGCCGGGCTGCAGCACGGCCTGCGTGTCGCGCCTTGCCCATGGCCGCAGGGCACCCCGGCGTGGGTCTATTCATTTCGGAAACACCCTTGTATCTTTGAGCTTTGATGACTGTAGGTAGTGGAGGGCTGTGGAGCTTGTGGGCGAGGTGGGCGCGGTGGGCAACGCGCAGCGTTGTCCACGGCAAGCCCGCCGGTGCGGCGCCAGCCGCATCGTCCACAAATCCACAGCCCGCCCC
>NZ_BMYK01000011.1:23472-163304 GCF_014652235.1 Pseudorhodoferax aquiterrae | reverse complement strand
CTCATGAGCGACAGGTTGTCCGGCGTGTCGTCCACCACCAGCACGGTGGGCTTGGTCAGCCCTTGGGAAGCAGCATCCATGGATCGTCCAGAAAGCGCCTGCAGGGCCTACAGAACCAGCAAGGCGCGGAAGTCGTTGACATTGGTGTGCGTGGGCCCGGTCACCACCAGGTCGCCCAGCGCGTCGAAGTAGCCATAGGCATCGTTGCGGTCCAGGTAGGCCGCCACCTGGAGGCCGGCCGCCTCGGCACGCGCCAGCGTGTCCGGCTGCACGCTGGCGCCAGCGTTGTCCTCCACGCCGTCGATGCCGTCGGTGTCGGCCGCCAGCGCGTAGACACCGGGCTGGCCTTGCAAGGCCTGGGCCAGGCCCAGGCAGAACTCGCCGGCGCGCCCGCCGCGGCCGCGCGGCGTGCCCTCGGGCTGCCGCCGCACCGTGACCGTGGTCTCGCCGCCCGAAAGGATCACGCAGGGCCGCGCGAAAGGCTGGCCGCGCTGTGCCACGGCGCGCGCCAGCGCCGCATGCACCTTGCCGACCTCGCGCGACTCGCCCTCGATCTCGTCGGACAGGATGTGCGGCGTGATGCCGGCCGCGCGCGCCGCGGCGGCGGCGGCCTCCAGCGACTGCTGCGGCGTGGCGATCATGCGCACGGCATGGCCTTCGAAGCGCGGGTCACCAGGCTTGGGCGTTTCCAGTGCACCGGAGCGCAGCGCCGCCTCGATGGCGGCCGGCACGGCGATGCCATAGCGCGCGAGGATGGCGAGCGCATCGGCGCAGCTGGTCGCGTCGGGCACGGTCGGGCCGCTGCCGATCACGGAAGGGTCGTCGCCCGGCACGTCGCTGATGGTCAGCGTCAGCACGCGGGCCGGCGCACAGGCGGCGGCGAGCCGGCCGCCCTTGATGCGCGAGAGGTGCTTGCGCACGCAGTTCATCTCGTGGATGCCGGCGCCCGAGGCCAGCAGTTCGCGGTTGATGCGCTGCTTGTCCTCCAGCGTCAAGCCATCGGCCGGCAGCGTCAGCAGCGCCGAGGCACCGCCCGACATCAGGCACAGCACGAGGTCGTCGGCCGTGAGGCCCTTGGTCCATGCAAGCATGCGCTGCGCGGCCGCGAGACCGGCCGCATCCGGCACGGGGTGCGCGGCCTCCAGAACCTCGATGCGCCGGGCCAGGCCCGCAGGCCGTGGCGGGATGTGGTGGTAGCGCGTGACGACCAGGCCTTCGAGCGGCGCCTCGGCCGGCCACAGCGCCTCCAGCGCCTGGGCCATGGCGCCACCGGCCTTGCCGGCGCCCAGCACCAGCGTGCGGCCCCGCGGCGGCACGGGCAGGTGCGCGGCCATGTTGTGCAGCGGCAGCGCGCGCTCCACCGCGGCCCGGTACAGGTGCAGCAGGAAGTCGCGCGGTGCCTGCGCAGGATCAGGGGCGGCGGAAGCAGTGGTGGCGGTCATCGATGGGGTCTCCGCCGTGCATTGTGCCGCCTGGGCTGGCTGGCTCCCGACACGCCGGGCCGCGGCGCGCTTCGGTGTGGAACCCGGTCGGTTCTGCCGGCCATCCGGCTCACGGCGCGGCCTGCAGCCACTGGCAGAAAGCCTGGGCTGCCGCATCGTCGGCCGCGCGTTGCGGCCGGATCCAGTAGAAATCCTTGTCGTGCAGCAGCATATCCGCAAACGGCGCCACCAGCAGCCCGCTGGCCATCGTGTCGGCGATCAATGCCGGGCTGCCCAATGCCACGCCCAGGCCCTGGGTCGCCGCCTGGACGGCAAGGTGGGCATGGTCGAAGACCAGCTCCCCTGCAGGCCGCAGCCGAGGGCTGCCGGCCAGGGCCAGCCACTGGCGCCACAGCTGGGGCGTCGAGCGGCTGTGCAGCAGCTGGTGCCGGCGCAGGTCGGCAGGCCGCTCCAGCGCTCCCGCACGCGCCAGCCAGTCCGGGCTGCAGACCGGTGTCACCGCGTCCGGCAGGAAGCGGCCGACGGCCACCCCACGCCAGCCGGGCCGCGTCTGCAGCGCCGCCAGCTCCGCGGCCGTGAGGCACCGCAGCGAAACCTCGAACGCACCCGGGTCGAAGTCCAGCACGGCCGCCGTGGTGACGAGTTGCACGTCGACCTCGGGCGCCTGCGCGCAAAAGCGCGGCAAGCGCGGGATCAGCCACTGCGCCGTCAGCGTCGGCAAGGCGTTGACGGTCAGGCGCGCGCGCAGCGACTGGCGCTCGATGCCCGCCGTGGCCTGGGCCAGCAGGTCGAACGCGGTGCTGAGGCTGGGCAGGTAGGCCGCGCCCTGCGGCGTGAGCGCCAGCCGGCGCCCGTCGCGCGTGACCAGCGCCACGCCCAGCCAGGCCTCCAGCTGCTTGATCTGGTGGCTCACGGCGCTCTGCGTCACATGCAGCTCGTCGGCCGCGCGCGTCACGCTGGCCAGCCGCGCGGCGGCCTCGAACGCGCGCAGCATGTTCAGGGAGGGCAAGCGCCTGGGCGTGGTGGCCGAACCATGAGATGAATTCATGGTTCGCGCAAGAAAGCTCGATGGTCAGGCAAGCGCTGTCTCCTTAGCATCCGGCCCATGCTGGATCAAGGAATTGTAGAAAATCTCATCGCTTGCCGGAGCCTCGCGAGCCAGCCGGGGCTGCCGCTGCGCCAATCGCAGCCTGCCCTGCCCGCGCGGTCGCCGCCCCAGGTTCAGACCTGGCCCAGGAAGTCGCGCTTGCCGAGCGCCACGCCCTGGTGGCGCAGGATCGCGTAGGCCGTGGTCACGTGGAAGAAGAAGTTCGGCAGCACGAAGCCGAGCAGGTAAGGCTGGCCCTCGAACGGCAGCTCGCGCCCGCCCACCTTGAGCACGATGGACTTGCCCTCGCTGCCGTCGATCTGCGCGGGCTGCAGCGTGGACAGGAACTCCAGCGTCCTGGCGATGCGCGCCTGAAGTTCCTCGAAGCTGGTCTCGTTGTCCTCGAAGCGCGGCGGCACGATGCCGGCCAGCCGCGCGGCGCCGAACTTGGCCGCGTCGCTGGCGCTTTGCACCTGGCCGGCCAGCGGGTACATGTCGGGCGCCAGCCGCGCCTGCACCAGCGTCGCCGGCTCCAGACCCTGGGCCTGCGCATGGGCCAGGCCCTTGTGCAGCAGCTGCGACAGCACGCCGAGCTGGCGCTGGAACACGGGCACCGAGGCCTGGTACATCGAAAGAGGCATGGGACGTCTCGCTCCGGAAGATGGGGAGCGCGACGATACGCCAAAGCCCGCCGGCCTGCTGGCGCCGTCAGTGGGTCTTGGCGCCTTCCTGGAACCAGCGGCCGATCAGCGCGCGGTCGGCCTCGGTCATGCCGGTGGCATTGCCCATGGGCATGATCTTGGTCACCGTGACCTGCTGGTAGATCGCCTGGGCGTTCTTGGCGATCAGCTCCGGCGAATCCAGCCGCACGTTCTTCATCTGGACCTGCGCACCATGGCAGGCCAGGCAGTGTTGCTGCACCAGCGGCTGCACCTGCGCGAAGCTCACGGCCGGCGCGGCGGCCGAGGCCTCCACCGGCGCGGCCGGCTGCGGCTTGAGCAGCACGATGACGCCGACCAGGATGGCCACACCGACCAGCGCATACGGCAGCGGATGCGAGGCGCGGCCCAGCTTCCAGTGGTGGCGCACGACGAAGAACTGGCGGATCAGCGCGCCACCCAGCATGATGGCCACCAGCACCAGCCAGTTGTGCGGATGCGTGTAGGTGAAGCTGTAGTGGCCGCTCAGCATGGCGAACAGCACGGGCAGCGTGAAGTAGGTGTTGTGCACGCTGCGCTGCTTGCCGCGGATGCCATGGATGGGATCGACCGGCTGGCCGGCACGCAGAGCCGCCACGTTCTTGCGCTGGCCCGGGATGATCCAGAAGAACACGTTGGCGCTCATCGTGGTGGCCAGCATGGCGCCGACCAGCAGGAAGGCGGCACGGCCCGCGAACCAGTGGCAGGCCAGCCAGGACGCGAAGCAGATGAACAGGAACAGCAGGAAGCCGACGATGCCGTCACCGTTCTTGCGTTTGCCGAACACCTGGCAGATCGTGTCGTAGACCATCCAGAACACGACGAAGAAGGCCAGTGCCACGCCGATGGCCGCGCCCGGCGACCAGTCCATCTTGGACTTGTCGATTAGGTAGGTGCTGGCGTTCCAGAGATAGGAGACCGAGAACAGCGCGAAGCCGCTGAGCCAGGTGGAATAGCTCTCCCAATACGACCAGTGCAGGTGATCGGGCAGCTTCTTGGGCGAGACCGCGTACTTCTGCGCGTTGTAGAAACCGCCGCCGTGCACGGCCCATTGCTCGCCGCCCACACCCTTGTCCAGCGATTCCTGGTCCTTGGGTTTTTCGAGGCTGCTGTCCAGCATCACGAAGTAGAACGATGCGCCGATCCAGGCGATCGCGGTGATGACGTGCAGCCAACGCAGCAGCAGGTTGGCCCAGTCCAGGTAGTAGCTTTCCATCTCTCAAACCTCGGGGTGCGCGATGGCACCGTGGGGAAAGCTGCTCACCACTGCGGGCGCTCTGAGCAAGCGGGGGGCCGCGCTGAGGTGCCTGGAAAAGAGGCACCGCGCCGCTGCGACCGGGCGGGATTTTAGGCAGAAAAATTTGAACATGCCATGGCTTTCTT
Source organism: Pseudorhodoferax aquiterrae (assembly GCF_014652235.1). Taxonomy (GTDB): domain Bacteria; phylum Pseudomonadota; class Gammaproteobacteria; order Burkholderiales; family Burkholderiaceae_C; genus Pseudorhodoferax; species Pseudorhodoferax aquiterrae. The sequence goes on along the minus strand of NZ_BMYK01000011.1, from coordinate 158,694 downwards.
GTGGTTGTGGTCGCGTGGCCACGCGCCCGGAACAGGACCGCGACGACGCCATGTGGCGGCCGTGCGCAGCCCCTTCTGTAGACTCCGCCGCTGTTTGCAGCTTCGTGAGCCCGTATGCCCTTGTCCACCCTCCAGCGCCGTTTGTGGACGAGCGCCCTCGTTGGCGGATCGGCCGCCCTGTTGATCGGTTGCGCGCCCCTGGGCCAGCCGCCGGCCGCATCGCCCTCGCCGGCCGCCCAGCCCGGCGCGCCCGATGGCAGCGGGCGTCCCGGGCCCTCGGGCAGCGCCCCCGGGCCGGCCAGTCGGCCAGCCGCACCGCGCGTCTCCAGCGCAGGCACCCCGCGCGACTACCGGCAGGACGCGGCCACCCATCTGTACGCGGCCAATGCCGAGCGCATCTACCCGGGCCGCCTGCCCCCCAACCTGTACGCCATCGGCGTGTTGGAGGTCGAACTGGACCGCCAGGGCCAGGTGCAGCGCCTGCACTGGATGCGCGCGCCCAGCCACGCGCCCGAGGTGGTGCGCGAGATCGAGCGCACCGTGCGGGCCGCCGCGCCCTTCCCGCAACCGGCCCGGCTCGGCCGCGTGCGCTATGTGGACACCTGGCTGTGGCACCGCAGCGGCCGCTTCCAGCTCGACACCTTGTCCGAGGGCCAGGATTGACCGCCGCCTTCTTACAAATGAAACAGTCGTGTATACGAATACGAATGCAGCTATGATCGCCGGATGGACAACACCGGCACCAACACCACCACCATCGTCGACGCGCTGACCAAGGCCATCGTCGAGCACCGACTGCATCCCGGCACCAAGCTGGCGGAGCAGAAACTGGCGGACCACTTCGGCGTCTCGCGCACGCTGGTGCGCCAGGCGCTGTTCCAGCTCTCGCAGAACCGGCTGATCCGGCTGGAGCCCGCGCGCGGCGCCTTCGTTGCCGCGCCCTCGGTGAACGAGGCGCGCCAGGTCTTCGCGGTGCGCCGCATGCTGGAGGCCGAGATGACGCGCGCCTTCGTGCGCGAAGCCACGCCATCCCGCATCAAGTCGCTGCGCGAGCACCTGGCCCGCCAGAAAGCCGTGATCAAGGACAGCAAGGACGCGGCCCAGCGCATCGAGTTGGCCGGCGACTTCCATTTGCAGATGGCGCGCCTGCTCGACAACGAGGTGCTGGTGCAGATGATGGTGGAGCTGCTCTCGCGCTGCTCGCTGATCACGCTGATGTACCAGAAGGACACCGGCCCGGAGTTCGCCGACGACGAACACGAAGCCCTGCTCGATGCGATTTCCGAGCGCGCCGAGGAGCGTGCCGTGCAGCTCATGGAGCAACACCTGCAGCGGCTGGAGTCTTCGCTGACATTCGACCGCAAGATCCCCAGCAACGACATCTCGATGGCGCTCGCCTGAGCGCGCGGCGGGCCCTGCCCGCCGCCGTCCATGCCGTGGCACCGGCGCCGCGCGCATGGCCCGTCCTTCAGGCAGGCAGGGCAGTGCCCGCCGTGACCACCCGTTCCACCAGCCGGTCGTCGCCCAGCACGATCAGCGCGAACAGCAGTTCTTCCAGGTTGTCGGCCATCGCGGTCTTGCGTGCCAGCAGCGGTGTGGCGGCCGGGTTCAGCACCACGAAATCGGCCTCGGTGCCAGCCTGCAGCGTGCCCACCACGCCCTCCAGCCCCAGGGCCTGGGCCGCGCCACCGGTGTGGTTCCACCACAGCCGCGAGGGCGCCAGGCTCAGGCCGGGCTTGGTCTGCCCCTCGCGCCCCACGTAGTAGGCCGCCAGCATCGTGTGGAAGGGGCTGAAGCTCGTGCCGCCACCCACGTCGCTGGCCAGGCCGTGGCGCATGCCGATGCGGTCCGCGCCCTGGTAGTCGAAAAAGCCGCTGCCCAGGAACAGGTTGCTGGTCGGGCTCACGGCCGCCGCCGTCTTCGTCTCGCGCATCAGCGCGCGGTCGGCGTCGTCGAAATGGATGCAGTGCGCATAGACGGCGCGCTCGCGCATCAGGCCGAAGCCGGTGTAGACATCCAGATAGGAGCGCGCCTTCGGAAACAGCTCGCGTGCCCACTGCACCTCGTCCTTGTTCTCGGCGACGTGCGAGTGGATCCAGGTGTCGGAATGGCGGGCCGCCAGCTCGCCGGCACCGCGCAGCTGGGCATCGGTGCTGGTCGGTGCGAAGCGCGGCGTGATCGCGTAGCCAAGGCGGCCCTGGTTGTGCCATTTTCGGATCAAGGCCTCGGTGTCGAGCAGGCTCTGCTCGGTCTCGTCGCGCACACCGTCGGGCGAATGGCGGTCCTGTAGCACCTTGCCGCCCATCATGCGCAGACCGCGGCGCCGGGCCTCGCCGAAGAAGGCATCGACGGACGCGGGATGCGAGGTGCAGAAGGTCAGCGCCGTGGTCACGCCGTTGCGCTGCAGTTCGTCGAAGAAGAAGGCCGCGACCTCGCCCGCATGCGCGGCATCGGCGAAGCGCGTCTCGGCCGGGAAGGTGTAGTTCTCCAGCCAGGGCAGCAGCCCCTCGGCCGGCGCGCCGATGATGTCGGTCTGCGGGAAATGCACATGCATGTCCAGAAAGCCCGGCGCGATGATGCGGTCGGGCCAGTACGTGACCGGCACCTGCGCATGGCGCGCGATCAGGTCGCGGTACGGGCCGGCATCGCGCACGCGCTGCACCCCGTCGGCGTCCGCGCCGACGACCAGCAGGCCGTCATCGTCGAACAAGGCCTCGCCCTTGGGCGAGAAACGCAGCAGGCGCGCGCGGTAGGCTTTCGTGGACGCAGTCATGTGGCTCAGTGGCCTCCGATGTAGATGAACTTGAACAGGAACACGGCACCGATGATCCAGACCATCCAGTGCACCTCGCGCACCTTGCCGGTGAACAGCTTGAGCGCCGCGTACGTGATGAAACCGAAGGCCAGGCCGTTGGCGATGGAATAGGTGAAGGGCATGGTCAGCGCCGTCACGGCGGCCGGGATCACCTCGGTGGTGTCGTCCCAATCCAGCTCGGTCAGTTCGCGCAGCATCAGGCAGGCGACGAAGAACAGCGCCGGCGCCGTGGCGTAGGCCGGCACCACGCCGGCCAGCGGCGCGATGAACAGGCAGGCCAGGAACAGCACGGCCACGGTCAGCGCCGTGAGGCCGGTGCGGCCACCGGCCTGCACGCCGGCCGCGCTCTCCACATAGGCCGTGGTGCTGGAGGTGCCCAGCAGCGAGCCCGCGAAGATGGCGCCGCTGTCGGCCAGCAGCGACTTGTTGAGGCGGTCCATCTTGCCGGGCACCAGCAGGCCGGCGCGCTTGGCCACGCCCATCAGCGTGCCGGTGGCGTCGAACAGCTCGACCAGGAAGAACACCATCACCACGTTGAGCAGACCACCCGTGAGCGCGCCCTTGATGTCCAGCTGCAGGAAGGTCGGCGCGATCGAGGGCGGCGCCGAGAAGATGCCGCGGAACTGGTTGCCGCCGAAGAAGAACGAGGCGATGGTCACGGCCACGATGCCGATCAGGATGGCCCCGGGCACGCGCAGCTTGTCCAGCACCACGATCAGCACGAAGCCGAGCACGGCCAGCACCACGGGCGCCGTGTGCAGGTCGCCCAGCGTCACGAAGGTGGCCGGCGAGGCCGCGACGATGCCCGCGCTCTTGAGCGCGATGAGGGCCAGGAACAAGCCGATGCCCACCGTGATCGCATAGCGCAGCGACAGCGGAATGCCGCGGATGATGAGCCCGCGCAGGCCGAACAGCGTGACCAGCAGGAACAGGCAGCCCGAGACGAACACCGCGCCCAGCGCGGCCTGCCAGGTGAAGCCCATCTTGAGCACGACCACGTAGGCGAAGTAGGCGTTCAGCCCCATGCCCGGCGCCAGCGCGATCGGATAGTTGGCGTACAGGCCCATGATGGTGGTGCCCAGCGCCGCGATCAGGCAGGTGGCGACGAACACGGCGTCCTTGGGCATGCCGGCATCGCCCAGGATCGAGGGGTTGACGAAGATGATGTAGGCCATCGTCAAGAAGGTGGTGAGGCCGGCCGTCAGCTCGGTGCGCACCGTGGTCTCGTGTTCCTGCAGCTTGAACACGCGCTCTGTCCAGTTCATGGGGTCTCCGTCCGTTTGAAATGTTGTGTGTGTTGGTGATTCAGCGGTCCGCGGACGTGCGCAGTGCGGCGGCCACGTCCTTGGTGCGCGCACGCAGCCAGCGCGCGGCGATCGAGCTGTGGCTGCGTGCATGCCAGAGCTGGTAGTACATGAGCCGCGGCAGGCTGGCCGGGCAGTCGAGGATGACCAATGGCAGGCGCGCAGCCACGCGCTCGCAATACTGGCGGCCCGTGGTCAGCACCAGCAGGCTGTTGGCCACCATGTCGGGAATCAGGCCGAAGTAGGCGCAGCGCGCCACCACGTTGCGGCGGTGGCCCTTGGCGTCCAGCATCTGGTCGATGATGCCGCGCGCCCCTGGGTGCAGCGGCATGGGCGCGATGTGCTCGGCGGCGAGCCAGGTGTCCAGGTCCCAGCCGCGCCGCACGGCCGGGTGGTCGCGGCTGACCAGGGACACCACTTCGTCGCCGAACAGCCGGGCCATGTGCAAGTCCTCGGGCGGCTCCATCCAGTTGCCGATCACGAGGTCCACATGGCCCTGGGCCAGGTGGGCCTGGTAATCGGAATCGGGCGACAGCGGGTGGATCTCCAGCTGCACGCCAGGCGCCTGGCGCTTGATGTCGGCCAGCAGCGTGGGCAGGAACAGCGGGTCCAGGTAGTCGCTCGCGGCGATGCGGAAGGTGTCGGTGGCAGTCTGCGGGTCGAAGCTGCGCGCGTCGGCGAACAGCATTTCGGCCGCACGCAGGATGCTCGCTGCGGGCTCCACCATGCGCAGGGCGGCATCGGTGGGCACCATGCGCCCGCCCGTGCGCACCAGCAGCGGGTCGCCGGCCAGCACGCGCAGCCGCTTGAGCGCGGCCGACACGGCCGGCTGGTGCATGCCCAGGCGGATCGCCGCGCGCGACACGCTGCGTTCGGTCAGCACCACGTGCAGCACACGGATCAGGTGCAGGTCGATGCGGTCGAACAGCGCCTGGCCCGACGCGGCCGCGCTCTTGGCCGCGGCTGCGGACCCACCGGCCTTCTGGATGGGAACGACATGGGCCATGGCCGGCTCCGGTCGCGCGTGTCTCAGCCGGCCTGCACGGCGCTGAGCGCGCGCAGGATGGATTCGCCGGTCGCAGGTGCGCTCAGGGGCGGATCCACACGGTGGCCGCCCGCGGCCGAGACCGCGTCGCGGATCGCGAAGAACACCGAGAAGGGCAGCAGCAGCGGCGGCTCGCCCACCGCCTTGCTGCGGTGAATGGAGTCCTCCACGTTCTCACGGTCGAACAGCCGCACGTTGAACACGGGCGGGCAGTCGTTGGCCGTGGGGATCTTGTAGGTGCTGGGCGCGTGCGTGGTCAGCTTGCCGCTCTCGGGATGCCAGACCAGTTCCTCGGTCGTGAGCCAGCCCATGCCCTGGATGAAGGCGCCCTCGACCTGGCCGATGTCCACGGCCGGATTCAGCGATTTGCCGGCGTCGTGCAGGATGTCGGCGCGCAGCAGCTTCCACTCGCCGGTCAGCGTGTCGATGACGACCTCGCTGACGGCCGCGCCGTAGGCGAAGTAGTAGAACGGCCGGCCGGTCATGGTCTCGCGGTCCCAGGACAGTCCGGGCGTGGCGTAGAAGCCGTCGGACCACAGCTGCACGCGGTCCAGATAGGCCTCGCCCACCAGCACGTCGAAGCCGAGCTCGCGGCCATTGACGAAGACCTTGTCGTTGGCGAAGCGCACTTGCTCGGCCGTGCCGCCGTGGCGCGCGGCCGCGCAGGCCGCCAGCCGCTCGCGGATCTGGCGCGCCGCGTCCTGCGCGGCCTTGCCGTTCAGGTCGGCACCGGTCGAAGCGGCCGTGGCCGAGGTGTTGGCCACCTTGGTGGTGTCGGTGGCCGTGGCGCGCACGCGCTCGAAGGCCACGCCCAGCTCGTGCGCCACGACCTGGCAGACCTTGGTGTTCAGGCCCTGCCCCATCTCGGTGCCGCCATGGTTCACGAGGATGGAGCCGTCGGTGTAGACGTGGACCAGCGCGCCGGCCTGGTTGAAGTGCTTGACGTTGAAGCTGATGCCGAACTTCAGCGGCGTGAGCGCCAGCCCGCGCTTGAGCACCGGGCTGGCGGCGTTGAAGGCGGCCACGGCGGCGCGGCGCGCCGCGTAGTCGCTGCTGGCCTCGAGCGCGCCGACCAGGGGCTCCAGGATGTTGTCCTGCACGGTCTGCTGGTAGGGCGTGACGTTGCGCTCGGTGATGCCATAGAAGTTGGCCCGGCGCACGGCCAGCGCATCGCGGCCGAGCCGGCGCGCGATGCTGTCCAGGATGTTCTCGACCGCAATGGCGCCCTGCGGCCCGCCGAAACCGCGGAAGGCCGTGTTGCTCTGCGTGTTGGTCCGGCCCGAGAAACCGTGCATGGCCACCTCGGGCAGCCAGTAGGCGTTGTCGAAGTGGCACAGCGCGCGCGTCATCACGGGCGCCGAGAGGTCGGCCGAATGGCCGGCGCGCGAGACCATGCTGATCTCCGCGGCCAGGATGCGGCCTTCGTCGTCGTAGCCGATGTCGTACTCGTACCAGAAGCAGTGGCGCCGGCCCGTGACCATGAAGTCGTCGTCGCGGTCCAGCCGCAGCTTGACCGGCCTGCGCAGCGCGCGCGCCGCCACCGCCGCCACGCAGGCGAACAGGGCCGATTGCGACTCCTTGCCACCGAAGCCGCCGCCCATGCGCCGGCACTCCACGTGCACGGCATGGGCCGGCAGGTGCAGCGCATGCGCCACCAGGTGCTGCATCTCGCTCGGGTGCTGGGTCGAGCAGTGCACGTGCACGGCCCCGCCCTCCTTCGGGATGGCGTAGCTGATCTGGCCTTCCAGGTAGAACTGCTCCTGGCCGCCCACGTCCAGGCTGTCCGTGAGCCGGTGCGGCGCGGCCGCGATGGCGGCGCGGATGCCTTCGGCGTCGCGGCCGCTCGTGCTGCGCACGAGGTGCATGGGCGGCACCACGTAGTGGCCGCCGGCATGGGCCTCGCGCGGGGTCAGCACCGGCTTGGCCGGTTCGACCTGCAGCACCTTCCTGGCCAGCGCGGCGGCGCGGCGCGCCGCATCGCGCGTGCTGGCGACCACCGCAAAGACGGGTTGGCCCAGGTAGCGGATCTCGCCACCTGCAGAGCCATCGTCCTGCCGGCCGATGGGGCACAGGATGGGGTCGTCGTGCACGATGGAGCCGCAGTCGTTCGTGCCCGGAATGTCGGCCGCGGTCAGCACGCGCACCACGCCCGGCATGGCCTGCACGGCCGCCAGGTCGATGCCCAGCAGCCGGCCCGCCGCCACGGGCGACAGGCCCAGCGCGCAATGCAGCGTGCCGGCCAGCTCGGGGATGTCGTCGATGTAGGTGGCCGCGCCCGCCACATGCAGCGCGGCCGATTCGTGCGCGCGGCTGATGCCCACGCGGGCGCCGGCGTCCTGCGCGCGCGCCTCGGCCTGCGGATCGATCCGCGCGGCGGTGTTGTCCTGGTAGCTGGCGAAGGCCGTGGCCGGTACCAGCAGATGCTCGGCAATGGGTTTGTTCATCGTGGACTCCTGTTCGCGCTCAAGCCGTGGCGTGCGGCAACACGCTGAACACGCTGGTGGCACTGGCCGGCAGCGGATCGCTGGCCCGGGTCTCCAGCCACAGGCGCTGCAGCAGGTTCTGGGCGACCTGCAGCCGGAAGGCCGCGCTGGCGCGCATGTCCGACAGCGGCTTGAAGTCCAGCGCCAACGCCGCCTGCGCCGCGCGCACCGTGGCCTGGGTCCAGGGCTGGCCGAGCAGCGCGGCCTCGGCCTGGGCGGCCCGTTTGACGGTCGCGGCCATGCCGCCGTAGGCCAGGCGCACGCTGGCCACGGTGTCGCCGTCCAGCGCGATGGCCAGGCCCGCGCACAGGGCGGAGATGTCGCAGTCGAAGCGCTTGCTGATCTTGTAGCCGCGCACCTGGCGGGCAAAGGCGGACAACGGCACGGCCACCCCCTGCACGAACTCGCCGGGCTCCAGCGCGTTCTTCATGTAGTCGAGGTAGAAGTCCGCCAGCGGCATGCGGCGCACGCGCGCGCCGCGGCGCAGTTCGATCTCGGCGTCCAGCGCCATCAGGATGGGCGGCGCGTCGCCGATCGGCGAGCCGTTGGCCACGTTGCCGCCCATGGTGCCGGCGTGGCGGATCGGCGGCGAGGCGAAGCGCAGCCAGACATCGGCCAGGGTCGGCGCGCGCCGCACGATGGCGCGCCAGGCGTCTTCGAGCGAGGCCCCGGCGCCGATGTAGAGCGCATCGCCGCGCTGCTCGATGCAACGCAGCTCGGCCACGTTGCCCAGGTAGATCAGCTCGCCCACATCGCGGAACTGCTTGTTGACCCACAGGCCGATGTCGGTCGAGCCGGCCAGGAGGCGCGCCTGCGGCCTGGCCTCGCGCAGCGCGACCAATGCATCCAGCGTGGTGGGAGCGTGGAACCAGTCCAGCCGCTGGCCCTCGGGCAGCGCCTGGGGCGCGGCGTAGGCGAAGCCCTGGCCGCGGCGCAGGCCCTGCAGCGCCTGCACCACGGCGGCCCGGTCCAGCCGCACGGCCGGCAGGTCGAACATGCGCTGGCCGGCGTCCAGGATGGGCCGATACCCCGTGCAGCGGCACAGGTTGCCCGAGAGATCGTCGGCCAGCTGCTGGCGCGAAGGCCGCGTGCCGGCCTGCTGGTGCGCCTCGTAGCTGGACCACAGCGACATCACGAAGCCCGGGGTGCAAAAGCCGCATTGCGAGCCGTGGCACTCGACCATGGCCTGCTGCACCGGGTGCAGCGCGTCGCCATCACCAGGGGACTGTGCGGCGCAGGCGCCGGCGCACTGCGGCTGCAGGTCTTCCACCGTGAACAGCGCCTTGCCGTCCAGCGTGGGCAGGAACTGGATGCAGGCGTTGACACTGTGCAGCTGCAGCGCGCCCTCGGCGTCCAGTTCGCCGAGCACCACGGTGCAGGCGCCGCAGTCGCCCTCGTTGCAGCCCTCCTTGGTGCCTGTACAGTGCGCGTCCTCGCGCAGCCAGTCGAGCACCGAGCGCGTGGTCCGCACGCCCTCGACCGCGACGACCTCGCCGCGGTGGTAGAAGCGGATCGGCTGGCTGGTGGCTTCCTGCGCGTTGTGGGGGCTGTTCATGTGCTTGCTCGTGGGGTGGTTTCGGCGATCCTCGCTGGTCTCGCCAGGGACAGGATGGTCACGGTTCATACGCGTTGTGGCATACCAACATCACCATAGTGCATATGCGCAGTGCGTTATGAATGCCCCGGGTAAACCCGCAAGCACGCGCTGCAACACTTGTGCCACCGCCCCGCGGGAAGCGGCTCCCCTCTCTTCACGACCATGCAAGCACTCCTAGACGCCATCGCCACCATGGCGCCCAGCACCGATGTCCAGCGCATCTTCCACGGCCGCGGCGCCCGCCAGCCCGGCTGCGAGCACCTGGTGCTCGACGTCTTCCCGCCCGTGCTGCTGCTGACCAGCTTCGCCCCGCTGGCCGAGCCCGAGGTGGCTGCCATCGGCGAGGCACTGGCACGGCGCTGGCAGGCCATCGCGCCCGGCCAGCCCTTGCGCTGGGTGCTGCAGATCCGGCCGTCCCACGGACAGGCCCAGACGCGGCTGATGGCCGGCAGCGTGCCCGACCCCCATGTGGTGACCGAGCAAGGCGCGCGCTACCTCGTGCACCTGCTGCGCGGGCAGAACCACGGCCTGTTCCCCGACATGGCGGCGGGCCGCGCCTGGGTGCGCCGCACCGTCGCGGCCCATACCGAGCCGCGGCGCATGCGCGTGCTCAACCTGTTCGCCTACACCTGCGCGTTCTCGGTCGTGGCGCGCCTGGCCGGCGCCGGACAGGTGCTCAACATGGACATGAGCCGCGCCGCGCTGGCCATCGGCCAGCAGAACCACCAGCTCAACGGCGTGGCGGCCGGCGCCAGCTTCGCGGCGCACGACGTGTTCAGCAGTTGGGGCAAGATCAAGCGTGGCGGCGCGTACGAGCTCATCGTCGTCGACCCGCCCAGCTACCAGAAGGGCAGCTTCGTCGCGACCAAGGACTACGCGCGCGTGATGCGCCGCTTGCCTGAGCTGCTGATGCCGGGCGGCCATGCGCTGCTGTGCCTGAACGCACCGGAACTGGGCGTGGACTTCCTCACCGGGCACATGGCCGAGCAGGCGCCCGATCTGCAGTTCGTGGAGCGTGTCGCCAACCCGCCGGCCTTCGCCGATGCCGACGAAGAGCGCAGCCTCAAGGTGCTGGCCTACCGGGCGCCGGCCGCCTGAAGCGAGGCGGCCGCGGTGGTCGCCTCCGGCGGTGCCAGCTGCAGCAGCTGCGCTGCCACCGCCACGGCGATCACCTCGGGCTGCTTGCCCGCGATGCCGGGAACGCCGATCGGGCAGGTGATGCGTGCGATCTCGGCGGCCGTGAAGCCGCGCGCCTCGAGCCGGCGGCGGAAGGTCGCCCACTTGGTCTTGCTGCCGATCAGGCCCACGAACGGCAGGTCGTCGCGCGTGCGCAGGCGCTGCAGGCAGGCGACCACGATGTCCAGGTCCTCGGCATGGCTGAAGCTCATGATGAGCACCCTGGCGCCGGCCGGCAGCGTGGCGATGGCGTCCTGCACGGGCTGGCTGTGCTCGGTCTCCACCTGGGTGGGCAACTGCGGCGGGAACACGCCATCGCGGCTGTCGATCCAGCGCACTGCGTACGGCAGGCCTGCCAGCAGGCGCACGATCGCAGCCCCGACGTGGCCACCGCCGAACAGGGCTACCGGCGCCAGCCGTTCGGTCAGCGCACTGCGCAGCGCTGGCGCGTCGGCCGCGCCGATGCGCCGGTAGCGCAGGAACACCACGCCGCCGCAGCACTGGCCCAGCGTGGGGCCGAGCGGATAACGCACCACGGCGTTCTGCGCCACCGCACCGGCCTGGCCCTGCAGCAGCGCACGGGCCGCCGCGATGGCCTGGTACTCGAGCTGGCCGCCACCGATGGTGCCGGTCAGCGCAGCGCGCCAGACCGCCATCCAGGTGCCGGCCTCGCGCGGGGCCGAGCCCTGCGTGGCCTCGACCTGCACCAGCACCCCGTCCTCGCGGGCGAGGCGGTCCAGGCAGTCGTCGAGCGCGTGCAAGCTGGTCATGCGGGGATTCTGCGCCCGCTGCGCCCGCGCAGCATCATCGATCTCGTATAGAGGCAACTGGTAATTCCCTATAAAGCGGCGCCTGGAGCAGTGTGCGCATGGGGTAGGCTAAGCCCCCGCGCAGCGGCAGGACACCGGGCCCGCCACTGCCGGGCAGCGTTACATACCGAGGAGTTCCCAGTGAGCAAAGAACTGTCCCCTGCAGAGCAGGCCCTGCGCGACGCCGCGCGCGACTACCACCGTTTCCCGAGCAAGGGCAAGATCTCGGTCACGCCCACCAAGCCGCTGCTGAACCAGCGCGACCTGTCACTGGCCTACTCGCCCGGCGTGGCCTACCCCTGCCTGGACATCGAGGCCGATCCCGCGCTGGCAGCCGAGTTCACCTCGCGCGGCAATCTGGTCGGCGTGATCACCAACGGCACGGCCGTGCTGGGCCTGGGGGACATCGGTCCGCTGGCCTCCAAGCCCGTCATGGAAGGCAAGGGCTGCCTGTTCAAGAAGTTCGCCGGCGTCGACGTGTTCGACATCGAACTGGCCGAGCGCGACCCCGACAAGATCGTCGAGATCGTCGCCGCGCTGGAGCCCACGCTGGGCGGCGTGAATCTGGAAGACATCAAGGCGCCCGAGTGCTTCTACATCGAGAAGAAGCTGCGCGAGCGCATGAACATCCCGGTGTTCCATGACGACCAGCACGGCACGGCCATCATCTCGGCCGCCGCGCTCATCAACGGGCTGGAGCTCGTGGGCAAGGACATCGGCAAGGTCAAGATCGCCGTCTCGGGCGCCGGCGCCGCGGCCATCGCCTGCCTGGACGTGATGGTCGGCCTGGGCGTCAAGCGCGAGAACGTCTACGCCGTGGACTCCAAGGGCGTGATCTACCACGGCCGCCCCGGTGGCTTCGACGCCTCCAAGGCCGTCTACGCGCAGGACACCTCGGCCCGCACGCTGGCCGACGTCGTGAAGGACGCCGACGTGTTCCTGGGCTGCTCGGCCGCCGGCGTGCTGACGCAGGACATGGTCAAGACCATGGCCGACAAGCCCATCATCCTGGCGCTGGCCAACCCCGAGCCCGAGATCCGGCCCGAGCTGGCCAAGGCCGTGCGGCCCGACGTGATCATCGCCACCGGCCGTTCGGACTACCCGAACCAGGTCAACAACGTGCTGTGCTTCCCCTACATCTTCCGTGGCGCGCTCGACTGCGGCGCCACCAAGATCACCGAGGAGATGAAGCTGGCCTGCGTGCGCGAGATCGCCGAACTGGCCAAGGCCGACATCAGCGAGGAGGTGGCCACGGCCTATGCCGGCAAGGAACTTTCCTTCGGCCCGGACTACATCATCCCCACGCCGTTCGACTCGCGCCTGATCCTGCGCATCGCCCCGGCCGTGGCCAAGGCCGCCGCTGCCTCCGGCGTGGCCACGCGGCCGATCGAGGACCTGGAAGCCTACGCCCAGCACCTGCAGCGCTTCGTCTACCACACGGGCATGTTCATGCGCCCGGTGTTCACGGCCGCCAAGCTGGCGACCAAGAAGCGCGTGGCCTATGCCGAGGGCGAGGACGACCGCGTGCTGCGCGCGGCCCAGCTGGCCGTGGACGAAGGCCTGGCCCAACCCATCCTGATCGGCCGGCCCGACATCATCGCGGCACGCGTCAAGAAGGCCGGCCTGCACCTGCGGCCCGGCGTGGACGCCGAGGTGGTCGACCCCGAGAACGACCCGCGCTTCCGCCAGTACTGGGAGGCCTACCACGCGCTCATGGGCCGGCGCGGCATCACGCCCGAGGCGGCCAAGGCCATGGTGCGCCGCTCCAACACCACCATCGCCGCGCTCATGGTGCACCTGGGCGATGCCGATGCCATGTTGTGCGGCCTGGTCGGCCGCTTCGACAGCCACCTCAAGATCCTCGACCAGCTGCTGGGCACGCAGAAGGGCGGCCCGGGCTTCGCCACGGTCAACGCGCTGACGCTGGACAAGTACACCCTCTTCGTGGCCGACACCAGCGTGCACGACGACCCCACGGCCGAGCAGCTCGCGCACATCGCGCTGATGGCCGCCGAGGAGGTGCGCCGCTTCGGCCTGCCGCCCAAGGTGGCCTTCCTGTCGCACTCGAACTTCGGCACCTCCGAGCGCGCCTCGGCGCGCAAGATGCGCGAGGCGCGTGAGATCTTCGCCCAGCTGGCCCCCGACATCGAGTCCGAGGGCGAGATGCACGGCGACTCCGCCCTCTCCGAAGACGTGCGCCGCAGCACGCTGCCCACGAGCACCATGACGGGCGAGGCCAACCTCTTGATCTGCCCCAACCTGGACGCCGCCAACATCCTGTTCAACGTGCTCAAGATGACCGGTGCCAACGGCGTGACGGTGGGCCCCATCCTGCTGGGTGCGGCCAAGCCCGCGCACGTGCTCACGCCCTCGGCGACGGTGCGCCGCGTGGTCAACATGACGGCGCTGGCCGTAGCCGACGCGAACATCGCGAAGTAGCCGCACCACCTCCGTGCGCAACGCCCCACCATGGGACCCCATGATGGGGCGTTTCCATTGGAACGCTCGGGAATCGCACCAATGGCGTGCAGGCATCCAATTTGCTTGAATGCCCCACTTTTCACTCCGAGACACCGATGAACAAGCGCCATCTGCTCCAGACCTTCCTCGCCGCCTCTGCCCTCGCGCTCGGCCTGCCGGCCGCGCACGCGCAGACCACGCCGATCAAGTTCCAGCTCGACTGGCGTTTCGAAGGCCCGGCCGCGCTGTTCCTGCAGCCCGCCGCCAAGGGCTACTTCAAGGCGGCCGGCCTGGACGTGTCCATCGACGCGGGCAACGGCTCGGGCGGCACGGTCACGCGCGTGGCCTCGGGCGCCTACGACATGGGTTTCGCCGACCTGGCCGCGCTCATGGAGTTCCACGCCAACAACCCCGACGCGCCGAACAAGCCCGTCGCGGTCATGATGGTCTACAACGACACGCCGGCCTCGGTCATGGCGCTCAAGAAGAGCGGCATCAAGACCCCCGCCGACCTGACCGGCAAGAAGCTGGGCGCGCCCGTGTTCGACGCCGGGCGCCGCGCCTTCCCGATCTTCGCCAAGGCCAACAACGTGGGCAACGTGGCCTGGACCGCGATGGACCCGCCGCTGCGCGAGACCATGCTCATGCGTGGCGACATCGACGCCATCACCGGTTTCACCTTCACCTCGCTGCTGAACCTGGAGGCGCGCGGCGCCAAGACCGAGGACGTGGTCATCCTGCCCTACCCGCAGTACGGCGTGAAGCTGTACGGCAACGTGATCATCGCCTCGCCCAAGATGGTCAAGGACAACCCGGCCGCGGTGAAGGCCTTCCTGGTGGCCTTCGCCAAGGGCGCCAAGGAGGTCATGGCCAACCCGCCCGCGGCCATCGAGTACGTCAAGGCCCGCGATGGCATCGTCAACGTGCCGCTGGAAACGCGCCGGCTGCAGCTGGCCATCGACACCGTGATCGCCAGCCCCAACGCACGCGCCGAAGGCTTCGGCCAGGCCAACCCGGGCCGGCTGTCGCTGATGGCCTCGCAGGTGTCGGACGCCTTCGGCACCAAGACGCGCGTGAACCCCGAGGCCGTGTGGAACGCCAGCTTCCTGCCGAGCGCCGCCGAGCTCAACGTGCTGCCGCCGGCCAAGAAGTGACGATGGCAGAAGAAACCCCGTTCGTCGACTTCCGCGATGTCTGGCTCGCCTACAACGAGCAGCTGCTGCGCGAGAACCACTTCGCCGTCGAGGCCATCGACCTGAAGGTTCGCAAGGGCGAGTTCATCGCCATCGTCGGCCCCTCGGGCTGCGGCAAGTCGACCTTCATGAAGCTGACCACGGGCCTGCGAATGCCCTCCATGGGCAAGATCTTCATCGACGGCCAGCCCGTCACGGGCCCGCTCAAGATCTCGGGCATGGCCTTCCAGGCTTCCTCGCTGCTGCCCTGGCGCACCACGGTGGACAACGTGCTGCTGCCGCTGGAGATCGTCGAGCCCTACCGCTCGAGCTTCAAGGCCAAGCGCAAGGAGTACGAGGAGCGCGCACGCCGGCTGTTGCAGAAGGTGGGCCTGGCCGGCTACGAGGACAAATTCCCCTGGCAGCTGTCGGGCGGCATGCAGCAGCGCGCCAGCATCTGCCGCGCGCTGATCCACGAGCCCAAGATGCTGCTGCTCGACGAGCCCTTCGGCGCGCTCGACGCGTTCACGCGCGAGGAGCTCTGGTGCATCCTGCGCGACCTGTGGACCGAGCAGCAGTTCAACGTGATCCTGGTCACGCACGACCTGCGCGAGTCGGTATTCCTGGCCGACACGGTCTACGTGATGAGCAAGAGCCCGGGCCGCTTCGTCGTCAAGCGCGAGATCGAACTGCCGCGCCCGCGCGAGCTCGAGCTGACTTACACCAAGGAGTTCACCGACATCGTGCTCGAGCTGCGCAGCCACATCGGCGCGATCCGCAGCGGCGCGGCCAAACCCTCTGAGAACGCACTGCCGCAATGAACAAGAAAGTCGTCGAAGCCTGGTCGCCCTGGCTGCTGCTGTTCGTCGTCGTCGCGCTGTGGCAGATCCTCTGCGCGGCCTTCAACGTGTCGGAGTTCATCTTTCCGAGCCCGCTGCGGATCTGGGAGCAGTTCTGGGAGTTCAAGGCCATCATCGCCGGCCACGCCTGGCGCACCTTCTGGGTCACGATGGCGGGTTTTGGCCTGGCCATCGTGGTCGGCGTGCTGCTGGGCTTCGTGATCGGCTCCTCGCGGCTGGCCTATGCCGCGGTCTATCCGCTCATGACAGCCTTCAACGCGCTGCCCAAGGCCGCCTTCGTGCCCATCCTCGTGGTGTGGTTCGGCATCGGCATCGGGCCGGCCATCCTGACGGCCTTCCTGATCAGCTTCTTCCCCATCATGGTCAACATCGCCACCGGCCTGGCCACGCTGGAACCAGAGCTCGAGGACGTGCTGCGCGTGCTCGGCGCCAAGCGCTGGGACGTGCTGGTCAAGGTCGGCCTGCCGCGCTCGCTGCCCTACTTCTACGGCTCGCTCAAGGTGGCGATCACGCTGGCCTTCGTGGGCACCACGGTGTCGGAGATGACGGCCGCCAACGAGGGCATCGGCTACCTGCTGATCTCGGCCGGCTCGTCCATGCAGATGGGCCTGGCCTTCGCCGGCCTGCTCGTGGTCGGCGCGATGGCCATGCTGATGTACGAGTTGTTCAGCTATGTCGAGAAGCACACGACGGGCTGGGCGCACCGCGGCAGCCAGAACGCATGAGCCCGGAGCAGACGATCCGCGCGCTGCGCCGCGCCGACCAGGTCGCGCGGCGTGCCATGGCCATGGGCCGGCATCCCTTCGGCGCGCTGCTCGTCGCGCCCGACGGCGAGACCGTGCTGGCCGAGCAGGGCAACATCGACACGGTGAACCACGCCGAGTCCACGCTGGCACGGCACGCGGCGGCCAACTACCCCGGCGCCTACCTCGCGCAGTGCACGCTGGTCACCACCTTCGAGCCCTGCTCCATGTGCGCCGGCACCGTCTACTGGGCCGGCATCGGCCGCGTGGTCTACGGTGCCGAGGAGACCGCCCTGCTCGCGCTGACCGGCGACCATCCCGAGAACCCCACGCTGTCCCTGCCCTGCCGCGAGGTCTTCGCGCGCGGGCAACGCGCGGTGGCGGTGGTCGGCCCCGTGCCCGCGGTCGCGGCGGAAATGGTCGCCACGCATGCAGGCTTCTGGCAAACCCGCTGAGCCGGCGCGCATTGGCCGACCCGGCGGCAAGGCCGTTACACAAAAATTCACGGCCAGCGATCCGGCCGCCCGCACAATCGGCTGACAACGCGCTGACGGAGGAACCCATGCCGCTGGACTATCTCGCCCGGCTCGAAAGGGCCCGTTTTCCTTTGCTGGTTCGCAAGGCCAGCGATGTCGACAAGGTGCGCGTGCTCAAGGCCGCCGAGTACATCACCGCCTCGGTCCCGCTGGGGCCGCTGAACACCGCCTTCGGCGAAGAGGGCGAGGCCGTGATCTTCGGCCTCACCGAGCGTGGCGAGTCGGCCTTGCGCAATGCGGTACCGCCGCCGGAGGCCCCGCTGCAGCGCGGCCGGCGCGACAGCCTGGACGACTGAGAACGTGTGAACGAACCGCTCACACCCACGCGAGGCCCTCGATGAGCACCCGTTTCCATCATGATCGTTGCGCTCGGGGCCTCGCCCTTCGGGCCGGGGCGCGCCAGGCCGCATGCGGGCGTTGCGGTCCTTGCCCGGGCACGAGCCCGGGCGGCGGCCCGCGCCTACGCCTGCGGCCCGCCGCACCCCGTCGTGGGCGCGATCGGTTCATTCACACGTTCTGACCGTCCCGGCGCACGATGCTCCATGCCCCGCGAAACGCCTGCCAAGGTGTCGCGGTGCATCAGTCCAGGGTGACCCAGGCGGTGTAGGCCCGGATGGCAAGGACCAGCACTCCCCCGAGAAACGCGAGCCCGGTCAGAAACGACAGCACGCGGCGCAGCGCTGACCGCCCCACGCCGCGTATCAGCACGGCGCGCACGAACGCACTCCCGGTCGGCCGTACAGCGGGCAGATTCCGGCGCTGTCCGTGACCAGCGCGCCACCGCAGATCGGCAGGCTGCGGTCGATGGTGCCAGGTTTGCGGGACAACAAGGGCATGTGTGCCTCCTTCTCTCCTCGGTGGCGCTGTGACCGGCCGCCCCTGGCGCGCGCCGCGGCCACCGGACCGCAGCGACACGCCTGGCGCGTTCACGGCGTGATGGCCACCTTCAGGACACCGTCACGCTGGTGCGCGAAGACCTCGTAGGCCGACTCGATGTCATCGAGCCGGAAGCGGTGCGTCACCATGGCGGACAGGTCGATCCGGCGTGCCGCGATCACCGCCATGAGCCGGCGCATGCGTTCCTTGCCGCCAGGGCACAGCGTGGTCACGATCCGGTGGTCGCCGAGACCCGCGGCGAAGGCGTTCAGCGGAATCGTGAGGTCCGTCGAATACACGCCGAGACTGGACAGCGTTCCTCCCGGCCTGAGCACCCTGAGAGCCGCTTCGAACGTCGCCTGCGTGCCCAACGCCTCGATCGCGACATCGACGCCGCGTCCGCCGGTCAGGCGCATGATCTCCGCCACGGGGTCCTGTCGGCTGCTGTCCACGACAGCGTCCGCCCCCAGTGTCGCGGCCATGCGCAACCGCTCGGGCAGCCGGTCCACGCCGATCACCAGGCTCGCGCCGCTCAGCTTCGCGCCGGCCGTCGCGCACAGGCCGATCGGCCCTTGGGCAAACACGGCGACGCTGTCGCCGATGCGCACGCCGCCCGACTCGGCGCTGCTGAAACCCGTGGACATGATGTCGGGGCACATCAGCACCTGCTCGTCGGACAGGCCATCGGGTACCGGCGCCAGGTTGGCCATGGCATCGGGCACGAGCACATACTCCGCCTGGCAGCCGTCGATCGTGTTGCCGAACTTCCAGCCCCCCATCGCCTTGAAGCCGTGCGGCGTGCCGGCGCCGTCTTGTGCGCACTGACCGCACAGACAGGCATTGCTCCAACCGCTGGGCGTGATGGCTCCGGCGATCACGCGCTGGCCTTCGGCATAGCCTTGCACGGCCGATCCGAGCTTCTCGATCACACCCACGGGCTCGTGCCCCACGGTGAGCCCGCGGGCGACCGGGTACTCGCCTTTGAGGATGTGCACATCGGTTCCGCAGATCGTCGTCGTCGTCACGCGCAACAGCGCGTCATTGGGTCCGACATCGGGGACCGGCTTGTCTTCCAGCACGATCCGGCCGGGCTCCACGAACACAGCTGCCTTCATCAACATGCTGAACTCCTTCCGTTCTTCGTCGTCATGCGGGTCGCGGGCGCACGCTGCACCGGTCGGCTCGCCCGGCACCGGTTGCATGCCTGCCCCGCGCCTGCTCGGAAGTCTAGGCAGCACCGGCGCGCCGGACTTGCGCCAGGACAACAAACCAGATCGACGCCTGCAAGATCGAACGGCCGGGCCGTCGGACGTCGTCCTCCCGCCGCAGCGCACGGCGCACTGCGGTGTAGGCGCAGGCCGCAAGCGTCCGTCGCCCAATGGCCCATCTCGGGCAGGCCCTTCGGACAAGGCTGGCCGCTCCGGTACATTCGGCCCGATGTTGCACCGCAGAACCCTTCTGACCGCCGGCGGCACCACCGCCGCGCTGGCCGCGCTGGGGCTGTCGCCCCAGGCGATGGCACAAGCCGGCCTGAGGCTCGGCCCGGCCACGCCGTTCTCGTTCGAACAACTGGTCACGCGCGCACGCGCACTGGCCGCCAAGCCCCACGCACCACCGCCGCCGCTGCCGGCCGATGTGCTCGAGCGCATCGACTACGACGCGCACGGCAAGCTCAAGTACAAGACGGACTTCGCGCTGTTCAAGGACGGGCCCGGCCCCTTCCCGGTCACCTTCTTCCACATGGGCCGCTACTTCCAGACGCCTGTGCACATGCATGTGCTGGACAAGGCCGGCAGCGGCGCGCGCGGCCGCGAGATCCTCTACGACCCGGCCTACTTCGAGATGCCGGCCGACAGCCCGGCCAAGGCCCTGCCCCCCGGCGCGGGCTTCGCGGGATTCCGCTTCCAGGAAAGCCGGCTGGGCGACCAGGCCAAGCTGCCCTGGCAGGGCAACGACTGGGTCGCCTTTCTCGGTGCTTCTTACTTCCGCGCCATCGGCGGCCTGTACCAGTACGGCCTGTCGGCGCGGGGCGTGGCGCTGGACGTGGCCGTGAACGGCAAGAACGAGGAGTTCCCGGCCTTCACGCAGGTCTGGTTCGAGCCGCCCGCCGAGGGCAGCAACACGGTGGTGGTCTATGCCTTGCTCGAAGGCCCCAGCATCGCGGGTGCCTACCGCTTCCAGATGCGGCGCGACCAGGCCGTGACCATGGACATCGACTGCAAGCTGTTCCTGCGCCAGGACGTGGCGCGCCTCGGCCTGGTGCCGCTGACCTCGATGTACTGGTATTCGGACAAGCTCAAGCCCAGCGGCATCGACTGGCGCCCCGAGGTGCACGACTCCGACGGCCTGGCGCTGTGGACCGGCGCCGGCGAGCGCATCTGGCGCCCGCTCAACAACCCCGCGTCCACCGGCATCTCGGCCTTCGGCGACAGGTCGCCCAAGGGCTTCGGCCTGATGCAGCGCGACCGCAACTTCGACCACTACCTGGACGGCGTGAACTACGACAAGCGCCCCAGCCTGTGGGTGGAGCCGCTGTCGGACTTCGGCGAGGGTGCGGTCGAGCTCGTCGAGATCCCCACCGACGACGAGATCCACGACAACATCGGCGCCTTCTGGGTGCCCAAGGCCAAGGCCGCGGCCGGCAGCAGCTACGACCTGCGCTACCGCCTGCACTGGGTCGCGGACGAGCCCTTTCCCTCGCCGCTGGCGCGCTGCGTGGCCACGCGCATCGGCCGCGGCGGCGTGCCGGGCCAGCCGCGGCCACAGGGCGTGCGCAAGTTCATGGTCGAGTTCCTGGGCGGGCCGCTGGCCAACGTGCCTTTCGGCGTCAAGCCCGAGGCCGTGCTGAGCGCGCCGCGCGGCAGCTTCTCCTACGTCTTCACCGAGGCCGTGCCGAACAACGTGGCCGGCCACTGGCGCGCCCAGTTCGACTACACGCCCGAGGGCAACGGGCCGGTGGACCTGCGCCTGTTCCTCAAGATCGGCGACCAGACGCTCTCCGAGACCTGGCTGTATCAATTGTTATGAGACATCCCCCCAAGCGGCTTCGCCGCTCCCCCCTTCTGCTGCGCGAAGGGGGGCACCGCCGGCGGCCTGGCAGAGCCAGTTCCGCGGCGGTCGCTGGCATGGCCTGCTCCGCGGCCATCGGCTCCGCGCTGGCACCTGCGTTGCCGACCGTGCAAGCCGCACCGGCGGGCTGACGTGGCCTGGCATGCCAGCCTCGCGCTGGACTACCGTCTCGAAGCCGGTCGCAGCGTCGCGCGCCACCGCCATCAGGGCCCGCTGCGCGTGCTGCAAAGCCTTTATCCGGAGCACGAGGGCATCTGCCACAACGTGCTCGTGCACCCGCCGGGGGGGCTCGTGGGCGGCGACGTGCTGGACATCGGCATCGACGTGGGCGAAGGCGCGCACGGCCTGGTGACCACACCCGGCGCGGCGCGCTTTTACCGCAGCGCGGGCGAGACCGCCGCACAGCGCACGGAGCTCAAGCTGGCCCCCGGCGCCCGCTTCGAATGGCTGCCGGCCGAGACGCTGTGCTACGACGAGTGCCTGGCCGAGAACCGGCTCCGCCTGCAGCTTGCGCCGGGCGCCGAACTCATCGGCTGGGACATCACTGCGCTGGGCCTGCCCCATGCCGGCAAGCCGTTCGCGCGGGGCCAGCTGCACCAGCACCTGGAACTGCCCGGCGTCTGGCTCGAGCGCGCGCGCATGGCGGCCGACGACGCCCTGCTGCTCGACAGCCCGCTGGGCATGGCCGGCCAGCGCTGCATCGCCACGCTGTTCTTCGCCTGCGGCGACAAGCTCGCGCGCGCCCGGCGCGAGCAGGTGCTGGACGCTGCGCGCGCCGTGATCGACGGTCACGCGCTGCGCGCCACGGCCGGTGCGACCAGCCCGAACGCGCAGGTGGTCGTGGTGCGTGCGCTGGCGCCCGTGGTCGAGCCGGCCATGGGCCTCATGAAGCAGATCTGGGCCGCCTGGCGTGGCGCCTGCTGGCAGCTGCCGGCCACGCCGCCACGCATCTGGGCCATGTAGCTGCGCCGCCATGACCTGCCAGGTCATGGCCTGCGCGCGGGCCGCGCCCTACTCTTGCGCCATGGCGTTCCACGGTGGGACGCCGCAACGCAGGAGAGCCCGTCCATGAACACCGCCCTCGACTACCAGGCCATCGCCCAGCAGTACATCGCCGCCTGGAACGCCACCGGCGCCGCGCGCGCCGCGGCGATCGCGCAGGCCTTCGCGCCCGACGCGCGCTACACCGACCCGCTCATGCAGGCCCAGGGCCACGCGGCACTGGACCAGATGATCGGCGCGGCGCAGCAGCAGTTCGGCGGCCTGCGCTTTCACCTCGATGGCCAGGCCGACGGCCATGGCGAGCGCCTGCGCTTTCGCTGGACGCTGGGCCCCGATGCCGCCACCGCCGTGGCCAAGGGCACGGACTTCGCGGTGCTCGCGGGCGACGGCCGGCTGGCCGAAGTCAGCGGCTTCCTCGACCTGGTGCCGCAGGCGGGTTGAACGCTGGCTGAAAACCCGGAGCGCATGCGCGGGCGGGCCGTCCCACAATGGCCTGCACCGACACAACAACTGGAGACCGCATGCCCCTCTTCGTCCGCACCCTCCCCACCCTGGCCATCGCGGCCCTCGCCATGGGCGCCCAGGCCCAGGGCGTGGTCAACGCGCTGTGCAGCACCGACGCGCCCTGGTGCGAGGCCGCGGCCGCCGCGTTCACGCGCCAGACCGGCATCAAGGTCAACCAGGCGCACAAGGGCACGGGCGAGATCGGGGCCCAGCTGCGCGCCGAGGCCCAGAACCCCAAGACCGACATCTGGTGGGGCGGCACCGGCGACCCCTTCCTGCAGGCCGCCGAGGTCGGCCTGCTCGATGCCTACCGCCCGGCCTACATCAACGACCTGCACGAATGGTCCGTGCGCCAGTACGCCATGAGCGGCAACCAGGTCGGGGGCTTTTACACCAGCACCATCGGCTTCGGCTACAACACCGAGCTGCTCAAGAAGAAGGGCCTGCCCGAGCCCAAGTGCTGGGCCGACCTGATCAAGCCCGAATACAAGGGCGAGATCGAGATCTCGCATCCGGCCTCCAGCGGCACGGCCTACACCGTCATCGCCGGCCTGGTGCAGCAGATGGGCGAGGACGCCGCCTTCGACTACCTCAAGAAGCTGCACCGCAACGTGACCCAGTACACGCGCAGCGGCCAGGCCCAGGCGCCCAACGTGGCCAAGGGCGAAGTCGCCATCGGCGTGACCTTTGCCTTCAACTTCGAGAAGTGGAAGCACGACAAGTACCCCGTGAAGACGGCCGCGCCCTGCGAGGGCACGAGCTACGAGATCGGCGGCATCGCGCTCGTGAAGGGCGCGCGCAACAAGGCCAACGCGCAGAAGTACTACGACTGGCTCATGGGCCCGGCCGGCCAGGCCATCGGCGCCACGGTGGGCAGCTACCAGACGCCGGCCAACCGCACCTTCAAGCCCGACCCGCGCATCCCCGCCATCGATAGCGTCAAGCTCATCAAGTACGACTTCGAGAAGTACGGCAAGTCGGCCGAGCGCAAGCGGCTGATCGACCGCTGGACCCGGGAGGTGGAGGCGCTGCCGAAGTAATTCAGATGTGCGTGGGGAACGGCAGGGCGACGCCCACGCCGGATTGCTGGCCGTCGAACGCGTGCAGGAACACGCGGCCGTGCAGGCGCCGCGCGATCTGCGCCACGATGGCAAGGCCCAGGCCGCAGTGGCCGATGCCCGCGCGCCCGGCCTGCAGCCGCACGAAGGGCTGCTGCGCCTCCTCGAAGCGCTCGGCGCCGATGCCGGGGCCGCTGTCCAGCACCAGCAGCTGGCACTCGCGCGCCACGCTGCGGATGCACAGCACGATGGGCGCAAGGCCGTGCGCGGCGGCGTTGTCGATGAGGTTGCTCAGCACGCGGTGCAGCGCGATGTCGGGCACCAGCAGCTCGCCGGCCGCCGGGTCCTCGATCTCGACCTGCACCTTGCCCTCGCCGTGGCTGCGCGCGATGCGCCGGGCCAGCGCGCCCAGCGGCTCGGGCGAGCCGGGCGCCACGTCGGCCTCGCCCTGGGCATAGGCCAGGAACTGGTCGACGATGTGGGCCAGGGCCTGGAAGTCGTGCTCCATGCTTTCCAGCTGGTCGTCCGGGCACATGCATTCCATGCGCAGGCGCAGCCGTGCCAGCGGCGTGCGCAGGTCGTGCGAGAGGCCGGCCAGCAGCTGCTGGCGCGTGGCGTCGGCCGCGGTGACGGCACCCACCAGCCCGTTGAAGGCTTCCACCAGCGGCCGCAGTTCGGCCGCCACCGGGCTGGCCTGGGTGATGGGGCGCAGCTCGCGCTGGCGTGCCGCGACCTCGTCGGCCAGCTGGGCCATGGGCCGCGTGATCCAGCGCACGCCGGCCACCGTGGCCGCCGCGGCCGCCACGCCCACGCCCACCAGCAGCAGCAGCGCCAGCAGCAGCGGCGCCATCGGCGGACGGCCGCCGCCCGGCATGTCGATCACCCACTCCTCCATGTCCACCGAGAAGCGCACGCGCAGCAGCGGCGGGCCGGGCGGTGCGGGGTGCAGCCAGCTCAGCGTGATCGGGAAGTCCAGCTTGCTGCGCAGCTGCTCGGCCCAGTCCAGCCGCTGCGCCGGCGCGGGGCCCTCGTGCATGGGCCAGGGCCGCGCGTCCGGCGGCGGCCCGCGGTCCGGCCACAGGCCCGGGCGCGGCGGCCCGAACTGCGGCGGCCCGAAGCGCGGCGGCTGGGCCAGCAGCGGAAAGGGGTCGAAGGGCGGCGGCGCCTGCGTGTAGGGCGGCGCGGCCGTGGCCCGGTGCACCGGAAAGCCGCCGAAGCGCAAGGCCCTGGCCAGCGCGTCGCGCTGGGCCGCGGGCGCCTGCTGCAGTGCCGTGCGCACCACGTGGATGCTGCGCGCCAGCGTGCCGGCCAGCTGCCAGGCCATGGGCTGGGTGGAGCGCAGGAACAGGTAGGCGTTCAGGCACAGCATGACCACCATCACTGCCACCACCAGGATGGTCAGGCGGCGGACGATGGAGAACGGGCGACGGGACATGTCAGTTTTCCGTGGGGCTGGCGCGCCAACCGCAGGACACGAAACCGCCCCGCACGCCGCTGGTCGAAAGGCCGCGGAGCAGGCCATGCGCGTGCACCCGCGGGGCCGGCTCTGCCGGACTGCTGGGTGCGCCCCCTTGAGGGGGGATGGGACTTCTACACGCAGTGAGAAGTCCAAACGGGGGAGGGTTCACGTCACGCGAGCAGGGCGTCCATGGGCACGAACATGTAGCCGTGGCTGCGCACGGTCTGGATGAAGCGCGGCGAGGCCGGCTCGGGCTCGATCAGCTTGCGCAGCCGCATGATGGCGGCGTCCACCGCGCGCAGCATGACCTCGTCGCCGCGGCTGTGCGAGACGGCCAGCAGGCGTTCGCGCGAGACCGGCACCGAGGGATTGGACGTGAGCTCGGCCAGCAGCGCGTACTCCACCGTGTTGAGCACACGCACCTCCTCGCCGCGGTGCAGGCTGCGCGAATCCAGTGCGAACAGGAAGGGGCCCACGCGCACGGTGCGGCGCGCCTCCACCGGCGCGCCCGGAATGAAGGAGGCGCGGCGCAGCACGGCGTTGATGCGGGCCAGCAGCTCGCGCGCCGAAAAGGGCTTGCCCAGGTAGTCGTCGGCACCCATCTCCAGGCCGATGATGCGGTCGACCTCCTCGCTGAAAGCCGTCAGCAGGATGATGGGCACGCGGTCGCCCTCGGCGCGCATGCGCTGGCAGGCCTGCAGGCCCGAGATGCCGGGCAGCCCCACGTCCAGCACGATCAGGTCGGGGCGCTGGCGGTGCATGCGCTGCAGCAGTTCTTCGGCGCTGCGCATGGTGGTCACCTCCAGGCCGTGGCGGCCCAGGTAGGCGCACAGCATGTCGCGCAGCGCGTCATCGTCCTCGACGATGTAGGCATGAAAAGGCTTGGCGGACTCCACGGATGGCATGGGATGGTCTGGGTGTGTTGTTCGATGCGAAGGCGGCGCCGGCCCGGCCCGCGGCGAAGGATTCTCGGGGAGCCCGGGTGGCGCGCCCGCATCTTCGCCGCAGCGCTTGTCCGCTTGGTGAAGCGCGCCAGCCCTTGTGTGACGCCGCATGCGATGCATGGCGAAAACGCACACGGCGTCACCAATCTCCGTTTCACGAAGCAGCGCACGCGACGGTGCGCCGCGCGGTGCGATGGGGAGTTTCCACTTTGACAATTTTCCATTGAACGGGCCATCACCGGACGTCATTCAGAGTAAAACAAAGTCTTTTCAAATCAATGATTTATATATTCAAATCACATTATTCAATATGACGAGATATTGCATCAAACGATAATCTCCAATTGGCGCATATTCGCGCTTCTTATTCAAAAGAGAAAATCACCGCGCGCACCTAGGATTCGTCCACTCAAACCACTCGACCCAAGGAGTACCGGATGAATCCCATCACATCGGCCACGGCCACAGGCCTGGCCACCGCGGCCCAGGCGGTGCAGCGCGTCGGCGGCCAGCTGGCCAGCGCCAGACCGGCGGCAGCCGCCGCCAGCACGGTCGTGTCGCTCAGCGCGCAAGGGCTGGAACGCCTGGGCAAGGAAGTCCAGGGCGCCGCCAGCACGGCCGGCAGCGTCGTCGAGGGCGGCAGTGCCGTGGTCCAGGCGGTGCAGGACGGGCTGGAGGCCGTCTGGGACGCCGGCGAGGACGCCGTCGCCGCGGTCGCGGACGCCGGCGTGGCGGCCTACGACAGCGCGGCCGCTTTCGTCGCCGACACGGTCGATGCCGTGGGCGATGCCGCGTCCGGCGCCGTCGATGCGGTCGGCGACGCAGCCTCCAGCGTGGTCGGCGGCATCGCGTCCGCGGCCAGCCAGGTCGGCCTGTACGCGGCCCTCGCCGCCAACGCCGTGAGCCGGGGCATCGATGCCATCGTCTGACACCTGGCGGCGCCGCACGGCGCTCGCGCTGGCCACCCTGGCGGCGGCCCTGTCGGGCGGTTGCAGCATCGTCAGCCCCTGGCCGGCCTGGGAAGTCGTCAAGGGCGCCGGTGCCATGGCCAGCCTGGCGCTGGAACGCGCCGACAGCGAGGCGCGCCACACCGTCTACCACCCGCATGCGCCGCTGCGCGCGCTGTGCATCGCGTTCAACCCGCAGGCCGAGGTCGCCGACATGGTGCCCGCGCTGCAGCAATCGCTGCGCAGCCACGGCGTGGACAGCCGCGTCTACGAGGCGCTGCAACAGGTGCCCGCCTGCAAGGTCTGGCTGCACTACGCCGCCTGGATCGAGTGGGACACGCAGCCGCTGACGCCGCTGCCGCGGCCCTACATCAGCGCGGCATCGCTCACGCTGCGCACCAGCGAGGGCGAGGTGCTTTCGTCCAGCCACTACGTGATGGCCGACGGCCTGCGCACCGACAAATGGGCCACGACGCGCCAGAAGATCGCGCCGGTCGTGACGGCCCTGGTGACCGGTGCGGAGAACGTCGGTTTCTACCAATGTCTACATGTCGCGCAGCGCGCGCAAGAGGAGTTCCCGAATGACCCACGCCACTGCTGAACCCGCGCGCCGGCCGGCCTGGGCGGCCTTGCTGGCCGCGGCGCTGGCCCTGCCCGGCTGCGCGCTGTTCCAGACCCCGCCGGCCGTGCCGGTGCAGCCCAGCTACGCGCCGCCGCTCCCCAAACCGCCGAACGTGGAGCGCGTCAACAACGGTGCCATCTACCAGCTGGGCCAGCCCATGGTGTTCTCGTACGCGGGCCGCGCCAAGCCGCGCCGCATCGGCGACACGCTCAAGGTCGACATCGCCGAGAACCTGGCCAGCAGCAACAAGATCGCCAACAGCACCAGCCGCGAGAACGCCGTCGCGAGCAAGGGCCCGGGCACCAGCGAAGACACTTGGGGCATCCTCAAGGGCATCCTGAACCTGGACGTCGCGGCCTCGGGTAGCGATTCGTACAAGGGCAGCGGCACGGCCGAGAACAGCAGCAGCTTCTCGGGCCAGCTGGCGGCCTCGGTCATCAACGTGCTGCCCAACGGCAACCTGCTGGTGGCCGGCGAGCGCAGCGTGCTGGTGCGCGGCGACTACACCATGCTGCGCTTCTCGGGCATCGTCGATCCTAAGGACCTGCGCGACGGCAACGTCGTGGCTTCGGTCGACGTGGCGCAGGCGCGCGTGGAGGTCGGCGGCAAGGGCGACATCTCCGAGGCCGCCTCGCGCAGCTGGCTGCAGCGCGTGCTCACGAGCACGCTGTCGGTCTGGTAGCGGCACAGGAGCACAGCATGCGCACCCTTCGACCCTTGCGCGGACTCCTGGCCGCGGCCTGCGCCATGGCCTGCCTGCCGGCACTGCCGGCGGTCGACCTGGGCGAGGTGACCTTGGAAGAGGCGGCCCAGGTCGGCGGCCAGAACCTGCAGCTCAACGGCGCGGGCATCGCCCGGCGGCTGGTCTTCAAGGTCTATGCCATGGGCCTGTACCTGCCCGACCGCACGCAGCGCACCGACGCCGTGCTGGCCACCGCAGGAGCACGCCGCATGACCATCGTGCCGCTGCGCGACATCGGCGGCGACGACTTCTGCGAAGCCGTCATGCGCGACCTCTCGGCCGAGCGCTTCGCCAGCGCTGAGGTGCGCGCGCATCTGCTGGCCCTGGCCGACATGATCGGCCAGCGGCCCGGTGGCCTGCGCCGCGGCGAGGTGTTGACGCTGGACTGGGTGCCCGGCGTGGGCGCCGTGGTGGCGCTCAACGGCAAGCCGCTCGCACCGCCCCTGCGCAACCGCGCCGTCTACGATGCGCTGCTGATGGTCTGGCTCGGCGAGAAGCCGACGGACCCGGCGCTCAAGGCGAAGCTGCTGGGTGGCGGCCCGGCCGACCTGCGCGAGGCGCGGCTGTGAGCCTCAGCCTGCGCCGACCAGCAGCTGCACGAACATCTGGATCTTGGCGTTGCTCTCCACGCCGATGTGCGTGAACTCCAGGCCGGCCAGCAACCGGCCTTCCTCGCGCTTGACCTTGGCCACGCGGGCGCGCACGTCGTTCACCTGGTAGTCCACCAGCGTCAGGTCGAAGGCCAGCGCCACCTCGTCCTGCACGGCCAGCGGGCGCTCCAGTTCGAGCAGCAGGCCATGGTAGCCCACGTCGCGGATCAGCGCGCGCTGGGGCTCGCCCACGGGCTGCCCGTTGTCGAGCCGGCGCAGGCTGCAGGGCAGGCGCACCTCCACGCGGTGGCTGCGGCGGAACTCCTGGCGTGGCACCTTCAGGCGCCGCGAAGCAATGGCGATCAGCTCGCGCACCTTGACCGGCAGGCTCTTGCCGGCAACGAACACTTCCTTGGGCTCTGTGGCCGAGGCCACGCCGTTGCAGCGCGCGTAGGTGTTCTCGCTGATCAGCACCTGGCCGCGCAGGCTGAACGATTCGATGCGCGAGGCCAGGCTGACCTGGTTGCCGATCACGGCGTACTCCGAATAGGCCTGGCTGCCGAAGCGCCCGGCCATCACCATGCCCGTGTTCACGCCGATGCCCAGGTGCAGCTCGGGCATCTGGCGGCGCAGGTAGTGGTTGTTGAGGTCGCGCATGGCCAGCTGCATCTCCACCGCGCAGCACAGCGCGCGCAGCACGTCGTCCTCGCGCGCGGCGGGCGCGCCGAACAGCACGGTCAGCGAGTCGCCGTTGAACTTGTCGATCACGCCCTCGTAGCGGAACACCACTTCCGAGAGCCGCGACAGGCACAGGTTCAGCATGGTCACGATGGTGCCGGCAGGCTGCGTGGCCGTCAGCGCCGTGAAGCCGCGCAGGTCGGCCACCAGGATGGTGACTTCGCGCTGGTCCACCGCCAGCTCGGCCGGCACGCCGTGGCGCGCCGCGAGGATGCTGGCGATCTCCGCCTGCACCGCGGGGGCCACCGGCGCCTGGGTTTCGCGCGCCAGCACCGCCAGCACGGCGGCCAGCGCGGGATGTTGTTCTGCTGAGGTCATGGCGGCAGTCCTTGCAATGGGCAATGGGGCGGCGGCGCAGTATAGAGGGCGCCTCGCGCGCCGCCGCGTCGCGATCGGCCAGCTGCCCCGCTGCTTTCCGACAGCGGCATAGGATTGGTCCTACAGGAAGGCGGGATGTCGATTTCTAGAATCTCCCACCTCATGCCCATGCTCCCCGCATCCGCCCCCTGCCACGCCATGCGCGCCCCGTGCGGCCGCCCCCGGCAACGGCCGTGAACACGCTCCCCCCCTCCTCCACGGGCCGCACGCGTTCGCGCTGGCCCCTGCCGCTGGCCAGCCTGGCGGGCTTCAGCGTCGCGATCCTCGCCGTGGCCGCCATCGCCTGGTTCTCGTTCCAGGCCATGGAGACCCGGGCGCGCACGGCCGACCGCGTGACGCAGGCCACGCGCGTGATCGAGCAGATCAACGCGCTGCTCTCGCACATGAAGGATGCGGAGACCGGCCAGCGCGGCTTCCTCATCACCGGGCAGGAGCCCTACCTGCGTCCCTACACCGACGCGCGTGTGAACCTGGCCGCCACCTTCGAGCAGCTGCGCCAGCTGCTGGCCGACAACCCGCAGCAGCTCGACCGCGTGCAGCGGCTGCAGCGCTATGCCGACCTCAAGCTGGAGGAACTCGCGCAGACCATCGCGCTGCGCCGCGCCGGCGACGGGCCGGGCGCGCTGGCCATCGTGGTCAGCGACCGCGGCAAGGACGCCATGGACGGCCTGCGCGCGCTGGCCGACGAGGCGCTGCGCGAGGAGGTGGCGCGGCGCACCGAACGCCAGGCCGACTGGCAGCAGGCGGTCGACTACTCCTCGCGCGTGCAGGGCGGCGGCGCCGCCACGCTGCTGGTGCTGATCCTGGTGTCGGCCGGCATCGCGGTGCGCGAGCACCGCCTGCGCGAGGACATGGTCTGGCTGCGCGCCGGCCAGGCCGGGTTGGCCGAACGCGTGCAGGGCGAACACCGGCTGGAGACGCTGGGCGAGAACGTGCTCAGCTACCTGGCCGGCTATCTGGATGCGCAGGTCGGCGCGCTGTACCTGGCCGAGCGCGACGGCAGCTTCCGCCGGCTCGCCGCCTTCGCCGCAGCGGCCGGCAGCGCCCAGGTACGGCCGGGCGACGGTCTGCTGGGCCAGGCCGCCAAGGAACGGCGCACGCTGCGCGTGGCCGACGTGCCCGCCGGCTACCTGCCGATCAACTCCACGCTGGGCAGCGCCGACCCGCGCGAGCTGCTGGTGGCACCGGCCCAGGTGGACGGGCGCGTGCGCGCCGTGCTCGAGCTGGGCTTCACGCGCAAGCTGGAGCCGGTCGACGAGCAGTTGCTCGAGCGCATGTCCGAGACGCTCGCGATCGCCGTGCGCACCTCGCACGACCGCAGCCGGCTCGAGGAGCTGCTGGAGGAAACCCAGCGCCAGGCCGAGGAACTGCAGGCGCAGCAGGAAGAACTGCGCGTGTCCAACGAGGAGCTGGAGGAACAGGGCCGCGCTCTGCGCGAGTCGCAGGCCCAGCTGGAGGTGCAGCAGAGCGAGCTGGAACAGAGCAACGCGCAACTGGAGGAACAGGCCCAGCAGCTGCAGGTGCAGAAGGACGAGCTGCAGCGCTCGCAGGAGGTGCTGAGCACCAAGGCGGCCGAGCTGGAGCGCTCCAACCAGTACAAGAGCGAGTTCCTGGCCAACATGAGCCACGAGCTGCGCACGCCACTGAATTCCACACTGATCCTGGCCAAGCTGCTGGCCGACAACAAGGGTGGCAACCTCACGGACGAGCAGGTCAAGTACGCACAGACCATCTCCTCGGCCGGCAACGACCTGCTGACGCTGATCAACGACATCCTGGATCTGTCCAAGATCGAGGCCGGCAAGGTCGAGGTGCATGCCGAGACCGTGCGCCTGGCCGGCCTGCTCGAGGGCCTGGCCAAGAGCCTGCAGCCGGCTGCCGGGCAAAAGGGCCTGCGCCTGTCCGTCGACATCGCGCCCGATGCGCCGCGCCAGATCGTGACCGACGCGCAGCGCCTGGGCCAGATCCTCAAGAACCTGCTGTCCAACGCCATCAAGTTCACGCCCAGCGGCACGGTGGAGCTGCTGCTGGCCGCCGGCCCCGATGGCGGCGCGCAACTGGCTGTGCGCGACACCGGCATCGGCATCGCGCCCGAACAGCACGAACTCATCTTCGAGGCCTTCCGCCAGGCCGATGGCAGCACGCACCGGCGCTACGGCGGGACGGGCCTGGGCCTGTCGATCTCGCGCGACCTGGCGCACCTGCTGGGCGGCACGCTCACGGTGCAGAGCCAGGCCGGTGCCGGCAGCACCTTCACACTGGCGCTGCCGGCGCGCTACGTGCCGCGCCAGGCCGAGGAGGCCGCCGCCCTGCCCGCTCCCGTGCCGGCCGTGGCGCCGCAGCGCGTGCTGC
This sequence comes from Pseudorhodoferax aquiterrae, assembly GCF_014652235.1. Lineage (GTDB taxonomy): Bacteria > Pseudomonadota > Gammaproteobacteria > Burkholderiales > Burkholderiaceae_C > Pseudorhodoferax > Pseudorhodoferax aquiterrae. The sequence continues at coordinate 126,413 of NZ_BMYK01000011.1, read as the reverse complement.
GCAGCATCGCACCGGCGCCCGTGTCGGCGCCGCCCTCGGCGCCCAGCCCCGCCCCGCAAACGCTGCAGGACGACCGCGATGCGCTGCGCCCCGGTGCGCGGCTCATCCTCGTGATCGAGGACGACCAGCGCTTCGCCGCCATCCTGCGCGACCTCGCGCACGAGATGCAGTTCCAGTGCGTGCTCGCGCACAGTGCGGCCGACGGCCTGGCCGCCGCGCTGCAGTACCGGCCCAGCGCCGTGCTGCTGGACATGAACCTGCCCGACCACTCGGGCCTGGGCGTGCTGGACCAGCTCAAGCACGATGCGCGCACGCGCCACATCCCGGTGCACGTGGTTTCGGTGGCCGACTACACGCAGGAGGCGCTCGAGCGCGGCGCGGTGGGCTATGACCTCAAGCCCGTCAAGCGCACGCAGCTCGTGGAGGCGCTGCAGCGGCTGGAGGCCAAGATCTCGCAGGGCATCCGCCGCGTGCTGGTGGTCGAGGACGACGCGCGCCAGCGCGAGAGCATCGGCCAGCTGCTGGCCGGCCCGGACGTGGAGATCCGCGCGGTGGCCGACGCCGCGGCGGCACTGCGCGCGCTGTCCGAGCAGACCTTCGACTGCATGATCATGGACCTGAACCTGCCCGACCTGTCCGGCTACGAACTGCTGGAGCAGATGGCGGCGCAGGAGGGCACGGCCTTCCCGCCCGTGATCGTCTACACCGGCCGCTCGCTCACGCATGCGGAGGAGCAGCAGCTGCGCCGCTTCTCCAAGTCCATCATCATCAAGGACGCGCGCTCGCCCGAGCGGCTGCTCGACGAGGTCACCTTGTTCCTGCACCAGGTGGAGGCGCAGCTGCCGGCCGAGGCCCAGCGCCTGCTGCGCCTGGCGCGCGACCGCGACGCCACGCTGGAGGGCCGGCGCATCCTCGTGGTGGAAGACGACGTGCGCAACATCTTCGCGCTGACCAGCGTGCTGGAGCCCAAGGGTGCGCAGATCACTTTGGCGCGCAACGGCCTGGAAGCCCTGGCGGCGCTCGAACGCACGCGCGCCGGCGAGGCCGATGCCGAGGCCCGCATCGACCTCGTGCTGATGGACATCATGATGCCGGAGATGGACGGGCTGACCGCCATGCGCGAGATCCGCAAGCGTCCCGAGTGGAAGAAGCTGCCCATCATCGCGCTGACCGCCAAGGCCATGCGCGACGACCAGGAGAAGTGCCTGGCCGCCGGCGCCAACGACTACATCGCCAAGCCGCTGGACGTGGAGCGCCTGCTCTCGCTCCTGCGCGTCTGGATGCCGAAGTGAGCCATGTCCGACCGCACCTTCGACATCGAGATGGGCCTGCTCGTGGACGCCATCTACCTGCGCTGGCACTTCGACTTCCGCGGCTACGCGCAGGCCTCCCTGCGGCGCCGGCTCAAGGCCGCGATGGGGCGTTTTTCCTGCACCTCCCTGTCGCAACTGCAGGACAAGGTGCTGCACCAGCCGGACTTCTTCCCGGCCCTGCTGGACTACCTCACGGTGCAGGTCAGCGAGATGTTCCGCGACCCAGGGTACTTCCTGGCGCTGCGCCGCGAGGTGGTGCCGCTGCTGCGCACCTACCCCTCGCTCAAGGTCTGGGTGGCCGGCTGCAGCACCGGCGAGGAGGTCTACTCGCTGGCCATCCTGCTGCGCGAGGAAGGCCTGCTGGAGCGCACGCTGATCTACGCCACCGACATCAACCCGCAAGCCCTGCAGCAGGCCGAGGCCGGCGTCTACGAGCTCGACCGCATCGCCGGCTTCACGCTCAACCACCAGCGTGCCGGTGGCAAGAGCTCGCTGTCGGACTACTACACGGCCGCCTACGGCCGCGCGGTGTTCGACAAGAGCCTGCGCCGCAACGTGGTGTTCTCCGACCACAGCCTGGCCACCGACTCGGTGTTCGCCGAGATGCAGCTGGTCTCCTGCCGCAACGTGCTGATCTATTTCGACCGGCCGCTGCAGGACCGCGCGCTCGGCCTGTTCCGCGACGCGCTGTGCCGCAAGGGCTTTCTCGGCTTGGGCAGCAAGGAATCGCTGCGCTTTTCGTCCTGCGCGCATGCGTTCACGGAGTTCGTGCGCGAAGAGCGCATCTACCAAAAGAGCCTATGACGACCGCCCCATCGCTTGCAGGCCGCGTGGACGCGGTCGTGATCGGCGCCTCGGCCGGAGGCGTCGAAGCCTTGTCGCAGCTGCTGCCCGCGCTGCCGGCCGGCCTGCGGGCCCCGGTGTTCGTGGTGCAGCACCTGCCGCGCGACCGCGCCAGCCTGCTCGTGGAGATCTTCGCGCCGCGCTGCGCCGTGCCGCTGCGCGAGGCCCAGGACAAGCAGCCCATCGAGCCCGGACAGGTCTATTTCGCGCCGCCGGACTACCACCTGCTGCTGGACACCGGCCCGCAGCTGGCGCTCTCGGTGGACGCGCCGGTGCACTACTCGCGCCCGGCCATCGACGTGCTGTTCCAGTCCGCCGCCGACCTCTACGGCCCACGCCTGCTGGGCATGGTGCTGACCGGCGGCAACCAGGACGGTGCCGAAGGCCTGGCCAGCGTGCGCGCGGCCGGCGGCCTCACGGCCGTGCAGGACCCCGCCGATGCGCAGATGCCGCTGATGCCGGAGTGCGCTCTGGCCACGGGCCCGGCCGACTTCGTGCTGCCGCTGCACGCGCTGGTCGCGCTGCTGGGCACGCTGGACGCGGCCTCGCAGGCCAGGGAGCTGGCATGACCGGCCGCAGGGAGTACCCATGAGCCCGCCACAGCCCTTCGCCGTGGGCGGCCCCGCGCCGGCCGAGCGCCCGGAGCCGATCAAGTGCCTGATCGTCGACGACCTCGAGGAGAACCTGCTCGCGCTCGCCGCGCTGCTGCAGAGCGAAGACGTCCAGGTACTGCAGGCGCGCTCGGGCACCGAGGCGCTGGAGCTGCTGCTGCGCCACGAGGTGGCCCTGGCGCTGGTCGACGTGCAGATGCCCGAGATGGACGGCTTCGAGCTGGCCGAGATGATGCGCGGCATGGAGCGCACGCGCCATGTGCCCATCATCTTCGTGACCGCCGGCACGCGCGATGCGCAGCGCATGTTCCGCGGCTACGAAGCCGGCGCGGTGGACTTCCTCTACAAGCCCGTGGAGCCGCACGTGCTGTGCGGCAAGGCCGGCGTGTTCTTCCAGCTATACCGGCAGAAGCAGCAGCTGGCGCGCAACCTGCAGGAGCGCACCGAGACGCTGCGCCTGCACGAGCTGTTCACCGCCGTGCTGGGCCACGACCTGCGCGGCCCGCTGTCGGCCATCACCACGGCCGCCGAGCTGCTGCTGCGCCGGCCCGACGAGACCACCCGCACCGTGGCCCAGCGCCTGCTGCGCAGCGGCCAGTGGATGGGCCGCATGATCGAGGACATGCTGGACCTGGCGCGCACGCGCCAGGGCGGCGGCATGCCCATGGTCAGCGAGCGCTTCGACCTCGGCGTGCTGGCCGAGCGCGTGGTGCAGGAGCGCCAGAGCACGCGCCCCGACAAACAGGTGCGGCTGGACCTGCACGGCAACCTGCTGGGCGACTGGGACGAAGACCGGCTCACGCAGGTGCTGTCCAACCTGATCGGCAACGCCTTGCGGCACGGCGAAGGCGAGACCGTCGAGGTGGCGCTGGACGGCAGCCACGCCACCAGCGTGCGCCTGTCGGTGCGCAACGGCGGCGAGATCCCGGCCGAGGTGCTGCCGCACATCTTCGACCCCTTCCGCAGCGGCCGTGCCCGGGCTGAAGAGGCCCCGTCGCGGCGCGCCAGCACGCGCAACGAAGGCCTGGGCCTGGGCCTGTACATCGTGCGCGAGATCGTGCGCGCGCACGGCGGCCAGCTGCAGGTCGCGTCGGCCGAGGGCAGCACCTGCTTCAGCGTGGTGCTGCCGCGCGCCGCGCAGGCCGTGGCCAGCGCACCCGGCCTGGGTACGGTGCCCTGACGGCCACGCCAGGCCGGCAAGCTGCGGCGCGCCCGTCCTACAGCGCGCGGCGCATGCGCCGCGCAGCATGGCGGTTTCCACATCCACGGGAGACCACCATGTCCGCTTCCCTCGCGCGAGCCGGCCTGCGCGCCGCCGGCGCCATCGCCCTCGTCACGCTGCTGGCCGCCTGCCAGCGCCAGGAGGCGCCCACGCCGGGCGTGTCCGGCAACAGCGCCAATGCGCCGGCCACTGCGTCCAGTGCGCCGGCGACGACGCCGACGGCGCCCGAGAGCACGGGCAGCGGCGGAGGAACCGGCAAGAGCCCCGGGACGGACACCCCGCAGGGCAGCAGCGGCGCGGGCAGTGCCGCACCGGCCCCCACGCCGGAACCGGCGCACAACCCGGCATCCGCCTTGCCGGCGGCACCGCCGGCTTCCGCACCAGGCGGCTGAGACCGGGTCGGAGCCGTCCTACCGGAGCTTGGCGCCGATCCCGGCCTGCGGCCAGCGGCGGGCGCCGCAACCTGCGATTCACAGCACGGCAGCCGCACGCGGCGCTGCCGATTCCACAACCGCATGCACAGGAGCGAAGCACGATGGCACAACGCGATCAACGCCACGACCAGCAGGACGCGTGGCACGAGAACAACCGCAACCAGATGGGGCAGTACGCTGACCAGCAGCGCCAGCACGGAGGCGAGCGCTACGAGGACAACCGGCACGACGCGCGCAATTGGGGCGCACGCCAGGAGGGCAGCGACCTGCACCGGCACGACCCGGCCCAGGCCAGTTACGGTCGCGCCAGCGCACCCGATGTGCATGGCGGCCCGAGCGGCGGCTACCAGCGCGATTGGCAGGCCGATCCGGGCTACAACCGGCCGGGCTATATGCGCAACCCGGGCTACCAGGGCTACGGCAGCCGCGACGAGCGCCGCGGTGGCGAATATGGCGGCTACGGCGGTGCGGATGCGGGCTACCGCAACCAGAGCTACCGCCAGGGCGGCTACGGCTACGACGAAGGCCGCGACTGGAACCGCACCTACGGCAGCGACGAGGACCGCTACGGCCACGAGCGCTACCAGGGTGGTTCCGGCGGCTACCGTTCCAACACCGGCCCCTACGCCGGCAGCCAGACCTATGGCGGCTATGGCGACCAACTGGGCTACGGCTCCTACCAGGGCGGCCGCCAGCAGCAGCACCACCACGACCCCGACTACCAGCAATGGCGCGAGCAGCAGCTGCGCAACCTGGACGAGGACTACCAGTCCTGGCGCGGGGAGCGCTACAAGAAGTTCTCCGACGAGTTCGACACTTGGCGCAAGAACCGCCAGAGCGGCGAACAGAAGAACGATCTGCCAGGCAGCGCAGCGAACGCGGCGAAGAACACCGGCGGCCAGAAGTAAGGCGGCTGGTGCCGCAGCGAACGAGGGCGCCGCGCGGCGCCCTTTTTCTTGTGCTACAGCGCCAGCGTGGCCGACAGGCCGACCAGCCAGTTGCGGCCCGGTGCGGGTTCGAAGTAACGGCCGACCGGCATCGTCGCGTCATTCACGATGACCGAGCCGGCATAGCGCTTGTCCAGCAGGTTGTCGGCGCGCACGAAGCCCTCCAGCTGCCAGCTACCCACTCGTGCGAGGTAGCCTGTGTAAAGCCCCAGCACACCGTATCCCGCCGCCGCATCGTTGTTGGCATCGTTCACGTAGACCTTGCTCAAGACACGCCAGTCCGCACCGGCGCGCCAACCCTGCTGTGGCATCCAGCCGGCGCTCGCATACAGACTGCTCTTTGCCAGACCCGGCATGCGAGACCCAGCGTTCGCGCCATCGCGATAACGCGCGTCGAGCAGGGTGGCAGCCATCTGCATCCGCAGATGTTGAAGGAAACGCTGTTCCCATGAAAGCTCCAACCCATTGCGCCTCGTGCGCCCAGCATTGGTTGCCGTCGCGCGGCCATCGATGGTGCGGGTGACAATTTCGTCTTCAGTTCCGGTACGGAACACTGCCACCGTCCATTCGCCGAACGCCGCACTGCGGTGCTTGAGGCCTGTCTCTACGCTCTTGCTGCGGGCCGGGTTCAGGCCGAAGTTGAGGCCGGGCAACTGGTCTGGACGGTAAGACAGCTCGTTCAGAGTCGGCGTCTCGAAGCCCTTGCCGGCCGACGCATAGATGCGCAGGGATTCCGTGATGGCAAAGCTCGCTCCAACCACCGGCAGTGTGGCGCCATAGCGGGCGACGCCACTGTCGTCGGGGTTCGCCGCCGTGATGTACCGGTCCTGCGAGTCGACACGGATGCGGCTGTGGCGCAGTCCTGCGTTCAGCGTCCAGCGCTGCGTCACGCGCCAGTCGGCCTGCAGGTATTGGTCGAAGTTGTTGACGCGGTTGTGCTCGTCGCGGCGCAGCGCACCCTGCACTCCCAACGCGCTGCCGACAAAGTTCTCGTAGCCGCGCCGGTCCTCGCGCAGGCCGTCGTAGGCCAGCCCGGCCACCACGGTGAGCGGCGCGTCGGCCAGCCGCGTGTGCCAGGTCCAGCGCAGATCGGCCCCGGCGTAGTCGCGGTCCAGGTCGATCACACCGCCAGGGTGCAACGGTAGGCTGACCTGCGTATTCCGAGGGATCGATTGAAATTGCTGCGTGCTGCGCTGTCCGCCATACAGCGTTCCTTGTACGGAGTGGGCCTCGCTCAAGTAGTGCTCATACACCAGTCCAGCCTGGGTCTGGTCCATGCTCTTGCGGGTGTTGTAGTTCGTCGCCGCAGCTGCTACGCCGCGCGGGTTGGCCTGCCAATCCTTGCGTTCCAGCCCCAACGGATCTTCCGCTTTCGGCAGCACCACGCGGTTCGCCACGAGCGTGAGCTTGCCGTCCTCGTGCGGCCGCAGCGTGAGCTTGGCATTGGCCAGGGTGCGCCGTGCCGCGCTGTGCTCGCGGTAGCCGTCGGTGGCGAAGCGGCTCGCAGAGAGCACATAGCCCACGCCGCTGTCGTTCGGCCCCGTATTGCCAGACAACTTGGTGCCGAAGCGCAGCAGGCCGTCGCTGCCGGCGGCCGTGTCCAGCCGCAGCCGCGGCGCGCCGCGGCCTTCCTCGGTGAACACCTGCAGCACGCCACCCGAGGAGTTGCCGTACAGCGCAGAGAACGGCCCGCGCAGCACCTCGATGCGCTCGGCCGATGCCAGGTCGACATGCGAGAGCTGGCCCTGGCCATCGGGCTGGGTGGCCGGGATGCCGTCCACGTACAGGCGCAGCCCGCGGATGCCGAAGGTGGCGCGCGTGCCGAAGCCGCGCATGGAGATCTGCACGTCCTGGGCGTAGTTCTGGCGCTCGCGTGCCTGCAGGCCGGGCACGCTGCCCAGGGCCTCGGAGATGTTGACCTGGGCGCGGCCCTGGCGCAGATCGTCGCCGGCCACGCTGCCGATCGAGGCCGGCACGTCTTGCGGATCGGCTTCGGTGCGCGTCGCGGTGACCACCGTGGCAGCCAGCGCAGGGGCGTCGGTCTGGGCTTGCCCGGGCAACGGCAGTGCGATGGTCGAGCAGACCAGCAAAGGTATCCAACGCAAGGAGTCGTTCATGCGGCAGGTCCAAGACACGGTGCGGGGCGCCATTCTCGCCATTCTTGAAACCGGCCTGTAGGACAGCACCTCGACCCATGGTCGCCGGCGGGCAGACCGTTGCGCAAACCCCGAAATCGGTGGTGCAGGCGTGTATAACCGCCGGCAAGGTCGACGGACCCAGCCAGCCCAACCAACGCACGGAGCAACACGTGGCCGACCTGCCTTCTTCTTCTGCCGACCCTGTCGAAGCCATGGCGCAGATCGGTGTGCCGGGCCTGGACGACGTGCTGGGCGGCGGCCTCACGGTCAACCGGCTGTACCTGCTGGAAGGCGCGCCCGGCGCGGGCAAGACCACGATCGCGATGCAGTTCCTGCTTGAGGGCGCGCGGCACGGCGAATCGGTGCTGTACGTGACGCTGTCGGAAACCGCGAACGAACTGGCCGGCGTGGCACGTTCGCACGGGTGGGACCTGCAAGGTGTGCACGTGCGCGAGATGCTGCCGAACAACGATGCTCTCGAGCCCGAGGAGCAATACACCATGTTCCACCCCTCCGAGGTGGAACTCAGCGAGACCACGCTCAAGATCCTGGCCGATGTGGAACTGCTGCGCCCGCAGCGCGTGGTGTTCGATTCGCTGTCGGAGCTACGCCTGCTGGCCGGCAACTCGCTGCGCTACCGGCGCCAGATCCTGGCACTCAAGCAGTTTTTTGCCGGGCGCAACTGCACCGTGCTGCTGCTGGACGACATGACGGCGATGGAGCACGACCTGCAGGTGCAGAGCATCTCGCATGCGGTGATCCGGCTCGACCAGCACAACTCGGATTTCGGTTCGACGCGCAGGCGCCTGCTCGTCACCAAGTACCGTGGCCGGCAATTTCGCACCGGCTACCACGACTACACCATCGGCCGTGGCGGCCTTCGGGTGTATCCGCGTCTGGTCGCGGCCGAACACCACAAGCCACTGGAACAGGTGCGCATGCCCAGCGGCCTGCCGGCGCTGGATGCGTTGCTGGGTGGCGGCATCGAACGCGGCACCAGCACACTGTTCGTCGGGGCGCCCGGCACCGGCAAGTCCACGCTGGGCGTGCAATTCGCGCTGGCGGCAGCGCGCCGCGGCGAATGCTCGGCGCTGTTTATCTTCGACGAAAGCGTCAATACGCTGCGCACGCGCAGCGCCGGCATGGGCATGGAGCTCGGCCCCTTCATCGACCAGGGCTTGATCCGCGTGCGCCAGGTCGATCCTGCGGAACTGTCGCCGGGCGAGTTCGTGCATCTGGTGCGCGAGGCCGTCACCGAGCACCAGGCCAAGGTGCTGCTGATCGACAGCCTGAACGGCTACCTGAACGCCATGCCGGACGAGCATTTCCTGATCGTGCAGCTGCACGAGCTGCTGACCTACCTCGGCCAGCACGGCGTGGCCACCCTGATGGTCGGCGCACACCATGGCCTGATCGGCGGCAACATGACGGCGGCGGTGGATGCCAGCTACCTGGCCGATGCGGTGGTGCTGTTGCGCTACTTCGAACTGGCTGGCGAGGTGCGCCAGGCGATCTCGGTCGTCAAGAAGCGCGGTGGCCACCACGAGCGGACCATCCGCGACTTCTCGCTCACGGAGACCGGCATCCACATCGGCGAGCCCTTGCGCAACTTCCGCGGCATCCTGACTGGCGTGCCCCTCCCCGTCGATGCGCCGGCCAGCAACCCTTCATGAGCGACGCCGCCGACGCGCTCGAACGCCGGGTCCTGATGCGTGCCGCAACAGCGAGGGACGCGCTGATGACACGGGCGGTGCTCGAGCGCGCCGACGTGCAGGTGCAGAACTGCACCACGCTGGCCGCGTTGGCCGACGAACTGGCACGCGGCGCTGGTGCGCTGGTGCTGGCCGAAGAGGCGCTCGCTGATCCGGCTGCCGCGGGCCTGACACAGGCCCTGCAGCGACAACCGCCCTGGTCCGACCTGCCGGTGCTGGTGCTGGCGCGCCAGGGCGCCGATTCGCGCGTCGTGGCCGAAGCCATGGACAGTGTGGCCAATGTCACGGTGATCGAGCGGCCGATGCGGGTAGCGGCGTTCGTCAGTTCGGTGCGGTCGGCACTGCGGGCGCGCAACCGGCAGTACGACCTGCGCGCAACGCTGGAGGGCTTGCGGCTGGCCGACCAGCGCAAGACCGAGTTCCTGGCCACGCTGGCGCACGAGCTGCGCAATCCGCTGGCGCCGCTGCAGACCGTGCTGACACTGCTCAAGCGCAAGCGGCCGGGGCCCGAAGAGGCGGTGCGTCACTACGACATGATGCGGCGCCAAATCGACCACATGGTGCGGCTGGTCAACGACCTCATGGAAATCTCACGCATCACACGCGGCAAGATCGAGCTCGACATCAGTGCCATCGATCTGCACGAGGTGCTGCACGACGCGGTGGAGTTGAGCCGCCCACTGCTCGATGCCGCGCAACACCGGCTCGTGCTGCGTCTGCTCGACAGCCCGCTGCCGCTGGAAGGCGACAGCGTGCGGCTCACGCAGGTGTTCTCCAACCTGCTCAACAACGCCGCCAAGTACACGCCGGCCGGCGGGCATGTGGTGCTGACCGCGCAGGCGATGGACGGCCAGGCCGTCGTCAGCGTTGAGGACGACGGCATCGGCATCGCGCCGGAGATGCTGCACACCGTGTTCGACATGTTCGTGCAGGCCAGTGGTGCGTCCAAGGCCGCGCAGGGCGGGCTGGGCATCGGGTTGACGCTGGCGCGCAGCCTGGTCGAACTGCACGGTGGTCACATCCTGGCGCACAGCGCGGGGCTGGGCCACGGCAGCACGTTCACGGTCCGGCTGCCGCTGCAGGCGACGCAGGTGATGCAGACGCCAATCGACCCGCTTGAGGTGCCTCCCGTGGCACTGACCGCGCTCGTGGTCGACGACAACCGCGATGCCGCCGACAGCCTGGCCGAGTTCCTGCAGGCCATGGGCATGGCGACGGCCGTGGCCTACAGCGGCGCCCAGGCGCTGGACCTGCTGCCCCGGCTGCGGCCCGACCTGGCGATCCTGGACATCGGCATGCCGGGCATGGACGGCTACGAGCTGGCGCGCCGCCTGCGCCGGCATCCGGCGAGCCAAGGCGCCTTGCTGGTGGCGTTGACGGGTTGGGGCCAGGAGCGCGACCGCGAGGCGACGGCGCAGGCCGGCTTCGACCACCACCTGGTCAAGCCGCTGGACCCCGAGCAACTGATCGCGTTGGTGGAGGGCTTCAGTCGCTGAGCAACTCGCCCACCGGCTGCAGGTCTTCCACATGGTCGCAGATGGCCTTGATGACCATCATGATCGGGATGCCCAGCAGCAGGCCCGGCACGCCCCAGAGCCAGCCCCAGAAGATCACGCCCACGAACACCGCCACCGGGTTCATGCGGCTGGTGCGGCTGGTGAGCCAGGGCACCAGCAGCTGGCCCACCAGCGTGTGGATGGCCAGCGAGCTACCGGCGATCAGCAGTGCCATGTGGTAGCTGTCGAACTGCAGCAGCGCCAGCAGGCCGGCACCCACCATGACCAGCAGCGAACCCAGGTAGGGAATCAGGTTGGTGACGCCGGCCACGATGCCCCAGACCGCGGCATTCTCCAGACCGAAGGCCCAGAACACGAGCCCCGTGGCCAGGCCGACGATGGCGCTGGTGAGGATCTGCACGAGCAGGTAACGCTCCACATGGCCGACGATGTCGTCCAGCACCTGCACGGTGATCTTCTTCTTGCTGAAGCTGGCGCCGCTGATGCGCACGAGCTTGCGCCGGAACATCGTGCCCGATGCCAGCGCGAAATAGGTCATGAAGGTCACGAGCGTGAGCTGCAGCACCATGCTGACCAAGCCCATGGTGCCGGTCCACAGGTAGTCGCGCACGTTGAAGCGCGGTCGCTCGATGGTCACGCGCTGGACGCCGCGGCGCGGCGGCTCGGCCGCGCCCTCGGCGGCCTGCTCCAGATGGGCGGCGGCCTTCTGCACGGTGCTCAGCGCGCTCACATCGCCAGGCCGCTGGCTGGCCTGGATGTGCAGGCGCAGCTTCTGCGCGGCCACGGGCAGTGCATCGAGCAGCGCGCCGGCGCTGCCGGCCAGCCGGTAACCCGTGAAGCCGACGGCGCCCAGCAGCGCGAGCAGCACCAGCGCCGCGCCGATCCAGCGCGAGACATGCCAGCGCGCCAGCCGCTCCACCGCCGGCGACAGCGCGTAGGTGAGCAGCAGGCTCATCATGAGGGGAATGAACACCTGCGCCGCCCAGCGCAGCGCGAACACGCAGGCCAGCACGGCGAGCACCGCCAGCGCCGCGTTGCGCATGTCCACCGCCGCATCGGGCAGCGCATGCCCGCCCTCGGGCGCGGGCGCGGCGGCAATGGGCTCCGGGGCCTCCTCCTGTCGTGCATCCATGGACGCTTCCTCTTGTGTCGTGGGGCCCGGCGCAGGCGCAGGGGCGGCCCGATGCTGGTGCCCGGGCGCGGCGGACGCTGAGGGTGACCACGCCCCTTGCTTGCAGGACAACGCCGCGACTTGCGCGCGCCGGCACCGGAACCCTGGTCGCGCCTCCTAGAATTTATGTGGCAAAAACACCGGTGCACCCACAACCGGCCCGACAAGACCCGCCCGAGGACCCCCATGGCTTCCCATGCCCAGACCCTGATCGCGCTGTTGCGCGACGAGCGCGCCACCCTGCTCCAGGCGTGGACCACCGCCACGCATGGCGCCAATGCCAGCGCCGCCACCCGCGAGGAGGCCGAAGAACTGTTCGAAGCGCTGCTGCAGGCCCTGCAGGGCGATGCGCCTGAGGACCTGCAAGGCGCCGGCTGGTCCGGCGCACGCCGGCTGCTCGAGGCCCTGTCGGCCTCGCGGGCCGCGCAGGGCCAGAGTGCCGGCGACACCAGCGCCTTCGTGCTGGCGCTCAAGCTGCCGATCTTCGCCGCGCTGCAACAGCGCCTGGGCCAGGACAGCCAGACCCTGCTGCAGGCCGTGGTCAGCGTGACGACCAAGCTCGACGCCATGGCGCAATGGACGGCGACGGCATTTCAGCGCACGCGCGAAGAACTCATCGCGCGCCAGCAGCAGGAGCTGCTGGAGCTCTCCACGCCGGTGATCAAGCTGTGGGAAGGCGTGCTGGCCGTGCCCATGATCGGCACGCTGGATTCCAGCCGCACGCAGATGGTCATGGAGGCCCTGCTGCAGAAGATCGTCGACACCGAATCGGGCCTGGCCATCATCGACATCACGGGCGTGCCCACGGTGGACACGCTGGTCGCCCAGCACCTGCTCAAGACCGTGACGGCGATCCGCCTGATGGGTGCGGACTGCATCATCAGCGGTGTGCGCCCGCAGATCGCGCAGACCATCGTGCACCTGGGCGTGGACCTGCAGGGCGTGACCACCAAGGCCAGCCTGGCGGCGGCATTGGCCCTGGCGCTCAAGCGCAGCGGCTGGACCGTCGCGCGCACCGCCTGAGCCGCCGGCCATGTACCGGATCCCGATCCTGCAGATGGGCAGTGCGCTGCTCGTCACCATCCAGGTCGACATGGAGGACCAGACGGCCGTGCAGCTGCAGGACGACCTGGCCACCAGGATCGAGACCAGCGGCGCCACGGGCGTGCTGATCGACATCTCGGCCCTGGAAATCGTCGACTCCTTCGTCGGGCGCATGCTGGCGTCGATCTCCGGCATCGCGCGCGTGCTGGACGCCACCACGGTGGTGGTCGGCATGCAGCCGGCCGTGGCCATCACGCTGGTGGAGCTGGGCCTGTCGCTGCAGGGCGTGAAGACGGCGCTCAACGTCAAGCGCGGCATGCTGCTGCTCGAGCAGGGCCAGCACGGAGAGTCTCTTGAGCGCGACTGAACCCAGCGGCCAGCTGCCGCTGCGCGGCGAGCCCGACATCGTGGCCAGCCGCCAGCTGGTGCGCAAGCTCACGCAGCAGTTGGGCTTCTCGCTGGTCGACCAGACCAAGATGATCACGGCCGCGAGCGAGCTGTCGCGCAATACCGTGACCTACGGCGGCGGCGGCGAGATGTGCTGGGACGTCGTGGAACAAGGCGTGCGACGCGGCCTGCGGCTGCGCTTTCGCGACCAGGGCCCCGGCATTCCCGACATCGCCCAGGCGCTGACCGACGGCTGGACCTCAGGCAAGGGCATGGGCCTGGGCCTGTCGGGCAGCCGCCGGCTGGTGCACGAGTTCGACATCCAGTCCACCGTCGGCCAGGGCACCTGTGTGAGCGTGACGCGATGGAAGTGATCCGGCCCGGCACGCCGCACGTGCTGTTTCCCATGGGCGATGCCAGCCGGGTGGGCGAGGCGCGCCGCCATGCGGCCCAGCTGGCCACGCAGCTCGCGCTCGACGCGACCACGGCCGGCAGGCTTGCGCTGGTCGTCACCGAGCTGGGCAACAACCTCGTGCGTCACGCCCGTGGCGGCCGGCTGCTGATCGCCCAGCGCCAGCTGGGCCAGCCCGAGGTGGAGGTGCTGGCGCTGGACGACGGCCCCGGCATCGCCGACACGGCGCGTGCGCTGGCCGATGGCTATTCCACCGGCGGCACGCCGGGCACGGGACTGGGGGCGGTGCGCCGGCTGGCCAGCGACTTCGACCTGCACTCCGAACTTGGTGTGGGCACGGTGCTGCTGGCGCGCGTGCGACCCGAGGCACACCGGCGCGCGCCCGCGGCCTGGCGCTGGGGTGCGGTGATGCTCTGCGCGCCGGGCGAGCAGGCCTGCGGCGATGCCTGGGCGCTGGCGCTGGACAGTGCGCGCGCGGCCGTGCTGGTGGCCGACGGCCTGGGCCACGGCCCGCAGGCCGCCGAGGCCTCGCAGGCCGCAGTGGCGCAGTTCGTGCGGGCACCGTTCGCGCCGCTGACCGAACAGCTGGACCGCATGCACGGGGCACTGCGCATCACGCGCGGCGCGGCCGGTTCGCTGGCCCTGCTGGAGCCGGCCGGCGTGCAGCTGGCCGGGGCCGGCAACATCGCCACGCGGCTGGTCTCCGGCACGCACAGCAAGAGCCTGGCCCCGCAGCATGGCACGCTCGGTGTGCAGGCCCGGCATTTCGAACCGGTGCACACCGAGTGGCCGCCCCATGCGGTGGCCGTGCTGCACAGCGACGGGTTGCAGAGCCGCTGGCGCGCAGAGCCGCTGGCGCCCCTGGTGGCACGCGACCCCGCTCTGCTGGCCGCCTGGTTGCTGCACGGACATCTGCGCGGCCGCGACGACGCCACCGTGCTGGTGCTGCAAAGGAACACCCATGGATGACACCACCCTGGCCGGGCAGCTGGCCGCCGCGCAAGCGCAGGTGGCGCAGCTGTCCGAGGAGCTCGAAGAGACCAACCGCGGCGTGCTGGCGCTGTACGCCGAGCTGGACACCCAGGCGGCCGAACTGCGCCATGCCAACGAGCTCAAGAGCCGCTTCCTGGCCTACATGAGCCACGAGTTCCGCACGCCCCTGGGCGCGATCCAGAGCATGACGCGGCTGCTGCTGGACCGGCTGGACGGCCCGTTGACGGCCGAGCAGGAGCGGCAGGTGCAGTTCATCCACCAGAACGCGCTCGAGTTCTCCGAGATCGTCAACGACCTGCTGGACCTGGCCAAGGTGGAGGCCGGCCGCATCGACGTGTCACCCGGCTGGTTCGACATGGTGGACCTGTTCGCGGCGCTGCGCGGCATGTTCAAGCCGGTGTTGACCAATCCCGCCGTCTCGCTGATCTTCGAGGACCCGGTGGACGTGCCCCAGGTCTTCAGCGACGACCGCAAGCTCGCGCAGATCCTGCGCAACTACATCAGCAATGCGCTCAAGTTCACGCAGCGCGGCGAGGTGCGTGTGTCGGCCCAGCGCGTGTCCGAGGACGGGCAGGATTGGGTCCGCTTCGCCGTGGCCGACACCGGCATCGGCATCGCCAGCGAATACCACGGCGCGATCTTCCAGGACTTCTCGCAGGTCGACTCGCCGATCCAGAAGAGCCTGCGCGGCACCGGGTTGGGCCTGTCGCTGTCCAAGCGGCTGGCCGAGCTGCTGGGCGGCAGCGTGGGCATGCAGAGCGTTCCGGACCAGGGCTCCACCTTCCATGTGCGCATCCCGCTGCGCGCTGCGCCGCCGGACGGCCAGCCCTCCGATTGAAGGACCGCGCCACCATGCACAAGGTCAGCATCACCATCGACCGCGCGCAGCACCAGGTGCTGGTGGTCGACGACAACCCCGCCACCCGCTATTCGACCTGCCGCATCCTGCGCGCGGCGGGCTTCCAGACGGTGGAGGCGACCAGCGGCGGCACCGGCCTGGACCGCGCCCGTGCCGGCGGCATCTCGGCCGTGGTGCTGGACGTGCACCTGCCCGACATGGACGGCTTCACGGTGTGCCGCATGCTGCGCGAGCTGCCAGAGACCGTGGTGCTGCCGGTACTGCACCTGTCGGCCACCTACATCGAGAGTTCGGACAAGGTGGCCGGCCTGAACTCGGGCGCCGACGCCTACCTGGAGCACCCGGTCGAGCCGGCCGTGCTGGTCGCCACGGTGCAGGCGCTGATCCGCGCGCGCATCGCCGAGGAACAGCTGCGCGAGACCGAGCAGCGCTACAAGCAGCTGCTGCTGGAACGCGAACAGGCCGCGCGCGCCAATGCAGAGCGCCACAGCCGCACCAAGGACGACTTCGTCGCCGTGCTTTCGCACGAGCTGCGCAACCCGCTCAATGCGATCCTCATGAACGTGCACGTGCTGCAGCGAAAGCCGCAGCCGCCGGAGATCGCCAAGGGGCTGGACGCGATCCGGCGCAACGCGCAGACGCAGGCGCGCATCATCTCGGACATCCTGGACGTCTCGCGCATCAACTCGGGCAAGCTGGCGCTGCAGCGCGAGCTGGCCGACCCGGTGGCGCTGGTGCAGTCGTCCATCGACGCGATGCGCCAGCAGCTGGGCAGCCGGGCCCTGCACCTGGATCTCCAACTGCAGGCCACGGGTCCGGTGCTGCTCGACCCGGCGCGCTTTCAGCAGATCTTCTGGAACATCTTCAACAACGCGATCAAGTTCTCGCACCCGGGCGGCAGCGTGCGCGTGGCGCTGGCGCGCACGGCCGATCGGCTGGAACTGACGGTGACGGACCAGGGCAAGGGCATCGCCCCGGCCTTCCTCGACCGCGTCTTCGAGAAGTTCACGCAGAGCGAGGCGCCGGGCAAGCGGGCCAGCGGCGGCCTGGGGCTGGGCCTGTCCATCGTCAAGCACCTGGCCGAGCTGCATGGCGGCGGCGTGGCGCTGAGCAGCCCCGGCCTGGACGCCGGCACCACCGCCCATGTCTGGCTGCCGCTGCAGCCGACCGCGGCCGACGGCAGCCCGGCCCCCGAGTCGCAGCCCGGCGTGCTCGACGATGCCGCGCTCGCGGGCCTGAGCGGGCGCAAGGTGCTGGTGGTGGAGGACGACCGCGACGCGGCCGACATGCTGGGCCACATCCTGGAGGACCGCGGTGCCCAGGTGAGCATCGCGGGCGACCACGACGGTGGCCTGGCAGCGCTGCAGGCCTGCCGCCCCGACCTGCTGCTCAGCGACATCGGCCTGCCCGGCAAGGACGGCTATGCGCTGATCCGCCACTGGCGCGCGCTGGAGGCCCGCCAGGGCCTGCCGCGGCTGCCGGCCATCGCGCTGACCGCCTTCGGCCGGCCGGACGACCGCGCCATGGCGCTGGACGCCGGCTTCGACGCGCACGTGGCCAAGCCCTTCGAGCCGCAACTGCTGCTCAACGCGATCCGGCGCCTGCTGGGCTGAGAACGTGTGAACGAACCGCTCACACCCACGCGAGGCCCCGGATGAGCAGCCGTTTCCATCATGTTCGTTGCGCTCGGGGCCTCGCCCTTCGGGCCGGGCCGCGCCAGGCCGCATGCGGGCGTTGCGGTCCTTGCCCGGGCACCAGCCCGGGCTGCGGCCCGCGCCTGCGCCTGCGGCCCGCCGCGCCCCGTCGTGGGCGCGATCGGTTCATTCACACGTTCTGAGCCGCCTTCCCCGCGGCCTACAGCGTGCGTGCCTGCACACCGGCAGGCGCGGCCGGCTGCGCGTGCCAAGCTCCTGTCCATTCCAGCCTTTCCCACAGGAGTTCTCGCCCATGCCACCGCCGCAGCTGCGCCCTGCCCTGCCCGCCCTCTGTGCCATCGCCGCCCTGGCCCTGCTCGCGGGCTGCGGCGAGACCTCACGCCTGCCCGAGACCGGCGTGGCCGGCTCGGCGCCGCAACTGCCCGCGCCCAGCACCAGCCTGATCCCCACCGTCAAGGTCGCGCCTGCGCAGGGCTGGCCCGCGGACGCCATGCCCCGGCCCGCGCCCGGCATGGCCGTCACGCCTTTCGCGCGCGGCCTGGACCACCCGCGCTGGATCAGCGTGCTGCCCAACGGCGACGTGCTGGTGGCCGAGAGCAACAAGCCGGCCAACGCGGGCGAAGGCAAGAAGCCCTCGCTGCGCGGCTGGGTGCAGGGCCTGTTCATGAAACGCGCCGGTGCCGGCGTGCCCAGCGCCGACCGCATCACGCTGCTGCGCGATGCCGACGGCGACGGCGTGGCCGAGTTGCGCACGGTGCTGCTGCAGGGCCTGAGCTCGCCCTTCGGCATGGCGCTGGTGGGCGACAGCCTGTTCATCGCGAACGCCGACGCCGTCGTGAAGCTGCCCTACCAGGCCGGCCAGACGCAGGTCACGGCGCAGCCGACCAAGCTCGTGGACCTGCCGTCGAAGATCAACCACCACTGGACCAAGAACCTGATCGCCAGCGCCGACGGCAGCAAGCTCTACGTGACCGTGGGCTCGAACAGCAACATCGGCGAGAACGGCATGGAGAACGAGGAAGGCCGGGCTGCGATCTGGGAGGTGGATGCGAAGACGGGCCAGCACCGCGTCTATGCCTCGGGCCTGCGCAACCCCAACGGCCTGGCCTGGCACGGCGGCCGGCTGTGGACCGTGGTCAACGAGCGCGACGAACTCGGCAACGACCTCGTGCCCGACTACCTCACGGCCGTGGAGGACGGCGCCTTCTACGGCTGGCCCTGGAGCTACTTCGGCCAGCACGTGGACGAGCGTGTGCAGCCACCGCGGCCCGACATGGTGGCCAAGGCCCGCGTGCCGGACTACGCGCTGGGCGCGCACGTGGCGCCGCTGGGGCTGGCGGTCGGCGACGCCCAGGCGCTGGGCGGCAAGTTCGGTGCAGGGGCCTACATCGGCAACCACGGCTCCTGGAACCGCAAGCCGCCGAGCGGCTACAAGGTGGTGTTCGTGTCCTTCGTGGACGGCAAGCCGCAGGGCCTGCCGCGCGACGTGCTGACGGGCTTCCTGAGCGAGGACGGCAAGGCGCTGGGGCGGCCCGTGGGGGTGGCGCTGGACCAGCGTGGCGGGCTGCTGGTGGCCGACGACGTGGGCAATGCGGTGTGGCGCGTGGCCGCGGACGGGCGCTGACCCCTTCCAGGCGCCACGACCGGGCATCGGGCGGGTGGGCCGCGCCTGGCGAAATAGCGCCCCGGCGATTGCCCGAAGGTCCGCCGGAACATGGCGATGAAGTTGCTCGGTGTGGCATAGCCCAGCGCATCGGACACCTGCGCCACCGGCTCGCCGCGCGCCAGGGCTTCCAGCGCATGCACCAGGCCGGCCTGCTGGCGCCACTGCGCGAAGCCCATGCCCAGTTCGGCCTGGCACAACCGTGACAGGCTGCGCGCCGACAGTCCGGCCCAGGCCCCCCATTCGGCGAGCGTGCGGGTGTCGCCCGGCGCCTGCAACACCGCATGGGCGATGCGCACGAGGCGCCGGTCCTGCGGCATGGGCAGGTGCAGGCGCTCGTGCGGCGCCGTGCGCAGTTCGTCCAGCAGCACGGCACCCACACGCCGCTCCGCCGGCGAGAGCCTTTCCTGCCCGCCCCATTGCACGGCGCGGCGCACCAGGGAGCGCATGAGTTCACTGACCCCCACCACGCAAGGCAGCTTCGGCAGCGAACGCGCGGCCGGGGGCGCCACCAGCACATTCCAGCCGCTCATCACGCCGCTGATGCTGGCCATGTGCGGCACGCCGGGCGGCACCCAGCCCGCCCGGTGCGGCGGCAGCAACCAGGAGCCGTGCGGCGTGCGCACATGCACCAGGCCGTTCTCGATGCAGAAGACCTGGCCGCGCAGATGCTGGTGCCAGCCGGTCTCGCGCGTGCCCAACTCGAATTCGCTGCCGCTCTGCGCGCTGCCCCGGACCGCGATCAGCGGCGGGCCGTCGGCCCGCTCGCTGAACTCGAGCAGCGCCATGTTGGGGGACACGGGAACAGCCGCAGAGGCGGCAGCGGGGCGCAGGGCGGACATGGCCGGATTTCATTGTTGATCGTCTAAACAACGTTATCAGGTTGCGCGCCCGGGACACCACACTGGCCACCCCGAACCACTGGAGCCTTCTATGCGCACCGCCGCACTGTCCCCGCCCGCGCCCCTGCTGCGCGCGAACCTGCCGCCCTGGCTGGTCGTTGCCATCGCCTGCCTGGCCTCGTTCATGGTCGTCATGGACGGATCCATCGTGAACGTGGCGCTGCCCGCCATGCAGCGCGAGCTGCAGCTGTCGGCGCAGGCCCAGCAGTGGGTCATCGACGCCTACCTGCTGAGCTTCGGCGGCTGCATGCTGCTGGCAGCCCGCGCCGGCGATCTCTACGGCCGGCGGCCGGTGCTGCAGGCCGGGCTGGCGCTGTTCACCTTCGCCAGCCTGGCGGGCGGCCTCGCGGGCGATGCCGGCCTGTTGCTGGCCGCCCGTGCGGCGCAGGGCCTGGGTGCGGCCGTGTTGGCCACCTCGTCCATGACACTGGTCATGGCGGCCACGCACCACGACAGGCAGGCGCGCGCCAGTGCACTGTCCTGGTGGGCGGCGCTGAATTCAGCCGGCTTCGCGCTGGGCGTGGTGATCGGCGGCCTGCTGACCGACGGCGCGGGCTGGCGCTGGGTGATGTTCGTGAACGTCCCGATCGGCCTGTTGCTGATCGTGGGCATTGCCTGCAGCCTGCGGCCGCCGCCTACCCAGGCAACGCGCCCGGTGCTGGACCTGCCCGGCGCACTGCTGTCCACGCTGGGCAGCGCGGCGCTGGTCTACGGCATCACGCAGTCCGCGGCCCAGGGCTGGGGCTCGCCCCTGGTGCTGGGCGCCCTGGGACTGTCGCTCGCCGCCTTCCTGCTGTTGCTCAGCGTGGAACGCCGAAGCCAGCAGCCGCTGGTGCGCCTGTCCATCTTCGAGTTGCCCGGCCTGGCCGCCGGCAACCTGCTGATGCTGTGCCTGGGCGGGCTGCTGGCGGCATCGATCTTCCTGATCTCCAACACCTTGCAGCAGGCCGCCGGCTACAGCGCCCGCGCGACCGGCCTGGCGATGCTGCCCATGGGCGTTGCATTGGCGGCAGTGCGCCTGGTGTTCACGCGCTCCATCGGTGCTGGTGCATCGCGGCGGTTGCCGCTGTGGGGCGCATTGGTGGCCGCGGCCGGTCTGGCGTGGCTGGCACGGATGCCGCCGCAGCTGGTGTTCTGGCTGGACGTGCTCGGTCCCACGCTGGCCGCAGGTGCCGGCCTCGGCATGGTGATCCTGGCGGCCACGCACGCCGTGAGCGCCGGCGTCCCGGTCCATGACGCCGGCATGGCCTCGGGCCTGGCCAACACCGCGCGGCAACTGGGCGGTGCCCTGGGCGTGGCCGGCATCGCCACGGTGCTGCACACCGTGGTGCGGGCTCAGCCGGCGTCCGCCGGGCCGCAGGCCGCACTGCTGGCGGGCAGCCAGGCGGCGTTCCTGGCCGCCTCGGGGCTCGCACTGCTGTGCGGGTTGATCTCTCTGCGGCTCGCGCCACGGGGCTGAAGCGCAGCTTCACTCGAATGGACAAGACCATGGCCTTGAAGACGACCGACTTCACCATCCACGGCGCTTCCCGCTTCCCGCTGGTTCTGGCGACCGCCGATGCGCCTCCCGGCTACGCTGCGCGTTGGCCGCGGAGCTGGGAACGCTGATCGCGCACGGGCAGCCCTTCGTGGTGAGGCTCGCGCGTGCGAGGGCCGAGGAACACCATGAGGACCGCAAGCACCGCGGCATCTGGCTCACGCACCACAAGCAGGCGCTCGCCTAGCCGCCCAGCGCGTCCATCGGATCTGCAAGACCTCGCAATAACGTTTCGAGTGCTGTCACGCCCTTTCGCGATGCGCCAGCGCCGGCCTCGAACTCAATCCAGCCTTCGTTGAAGCCGTCCAGCATCCGGATGCGCGGCAACGGGTTGGCCATACCCTGCGAGCGGAACAGCGCTGCCCACGTCGCACGCGGCACCGCCCGGTCCACAACGTCGCGCCCCAGAACCCTGCCCAGTGTGGAAGCCAGCACCTGTGGCGTGATCCGCACTGGCCCTTCGAGTTCGACCACACAGCGACCCTCCCAGTTGTCTTGCAGCATCTGCACCGCGGTGGCGGCGACGTCTGCCGTCGCGACCATCGGCACCGGCTTGTCCAGCGGCTGGAGGAAGCTCGACACGACACCAAGCGAGCGAGCGTCGTCGATATCCCAGGCAGCGTTCTCCATGAACCATGCAGGGCGCAGGAAGGCGACCGGCATGGTCAGCGCGGCAAAGGCGCGCTCCATCATCTGCAACTGCGTCAGCAGATTGTCTTCCGCCGCCTGGGCGCCGATGGTCGACAGGGCCACCACCCGCCGGGGCTGGGCTTTCTGCAACGCCGCGACCAGCGCCGCGATGTGTGCCTGCGTTTCGGCATAGGCCTCCGACGGGTCGAACACCGGAGGCAATAGCACGAATATCGCTTCTGCAGCGGCAAAAGCGGTGCCCAGCGCCGCCGCGTCATCCATGGACGCGAGCGCTGTCTCGCAGCCGAGCGCGCGCCAGGCCGGCGCCTTGGCCGCATCCCGCAAAACGGCCCGTACCGGCAAACCCGCGGCCAGCAATCTCCTTGCGACCTGACCGCCCACCTTGCCAGTGACTCCCGTGACAACAAACATCGTCTTTCTCCTGATGCGGCGCACCGCGCGCCGCTTGACGAGAATTCTGTGCACGCTGTCCGCAAAGATCGATAGCATGAAAAGCATTTGGTTTATGCTTGGAAGTCATCAATGGCAGGTATCAGCACGCAGCTGCTCGAAGGGATCGACGTCATGGCGGCGGTCGTCGACGCGGCAAGCTTCGGACGCGCCGGTGAAGCGCTCGACATGTCGCAGTCCGGTGTGAGCCGCGCCATCGCGCGGTTGGAGACCCGGCTGGGCATCCGAGTGTTCGAACGCACGACCCGGTCGGTGCGATTGACCGACGAGGGACGACGCTTCTACGAGCAGGTGATGCCCCTCGTCGGCGCGCTGGCGGAAGCCACTGGGAGCGCCGCAGGCGGCGCAGCGGCTGTGCGAGGCCGCTTGCGGGTCAATATCGACCCCTTCTTCTCGCGCCTCATCCTGGGTCCGCGACTGGGGGCTTTTCTGGACAGCCATCCGGACCTGGAGATGGAACTGCGCAGCCGCGACGACCTGGGCGACATGGTGGCCGACGGCTTTGACTTGGCCATTCGTTTCGGAAACCCCCGGCCTTCTTCCCTGGTGGCGCGCAAGCTGCTCGACACCCGGGTGCTGACGGTGGCGTCGCCCGGCTATGTCCGGCGTTATGGCTGCCCGACCGACCCGCGCGAACTCGAGGCCGGCCATCACCGGTGCATCCTGTTCCGCGATTCGACCACCGGTCGGCCCTTTCCCTGGGAGTTCCACCAGCGCCGCCGCAAGATCACGGTTGCGGCGCGCGGCGCCCTGACCGTCAATGACGCCGGCACCCTTTACAGCACCTGCCTGGCCGGCCACGGCATCGCCCAGCTGTTCGAGCTGGGGGCCGAGTCCTTCATCACCGGGAAGAAGCTCGTGCGCCTATTTCCGGACTGGCCGGACGAGCGTTTTCCGCTGTATGCCTACTACCCCTCTCGCCACCACGTGCCGGCCAAGACACGGGCACTGCTGGACTTCGTGGCAAGCCTCGTGATGTGAGGCAGCGGTGTCGGCCGACGCGCAGACCCTGAAGCCTTCCGGGCGCGTGAAGACGCTTGCTTTCGGTGACATCCGGATGGATTGAAGGTCCGCTGCTGGAGCCCCAGGGTGATTCAGAGACGGCCGTCCCTAGGTTTACGTTTTGGCATTTCGAGAGCGTGAAATGGGCGCTCTGGCGCACCCGGACGTGTGGCAGGCTGCGGCCACAAGCTGACGTCCACGAACGACCGGCTTCTGTGACGTACCGCTGCGTTCGAGATCGTGCGCACCTCTGCGAGCCGCTCGGCAAAGGCGTCAGCTCAACGCAATGCTTGGGATTTGCCTCACATGGCCAGGGCTACTTCTCCCCGTCCGGCGTGGGGGACACCCGTCGGTACTCGTCGCGATGCACCATGAAGCGGTGGTACGACATGCGCAGGTGCAACTGCATGACCTGTCGCGCAAGCTCTCCGTCTTGGGCGTGGACTGCAAGCGTTAGGTCTCGATGGTGGTGCAGGCTCTGCTCCAGTTCCTGCGGCGTGTAGAGGTAGAACGAGCGCTTGATGATCGGCATGTCGATCATCGTGACCAGAATGGTTCGGAGCCGAGGCGACCCTGATGCCTCGAGCAGCGCGTGGTGGAAATCCCGGTTCGCTGATTGAACTTCGCCGATGCCATCGCTTCCTGCAGCGATGCCGGCAGCCATGGCCGCATTGCTGGCCTCCAGTTTCTCCACCACGGCTGCGCCACCCCGCGTTGCAGCCAGGAACGACGCGTAGGGTTCGAGCAGCATCCGCAGCTGGAAGGTCTCCTCGACGTCCCAGTCGCTCCACTCGGCTACGCGGATGCCCTGACCCGCGGCATCCGTTGCCAACCCGTCTTCCACCAGCCGTCGCAAAGCCGTTCGCACAGGTGTGCGGCTCAACCCGAGTTCACGGGCCAGCGGCTCCTCCTTGAGTTGCTCACCAGGGCCGTAGTGCCCTCCGACCAACCGCTGCCGCAGCGTCTCGTACGCCTTGTCCCGACCGTTCTGTACTCGCATGAAGTCGCCTGTTTTGTCGGCCGATTCTAGGTTCATGGCCGCAAGCTCCCTCGAGTGTCGAATGGATGTCAAATGTACTTTATATGTACTTCATCCAAGACGCCTGAATCGAACTTCAGAGGTATTTAGGGGTAAACCCCTTCGCATATTGCTATGTTTGTACTTTTTTTGTACTCTTCGGCCGGTTTGAAAGGTGACTGAATGAACATCGCAATCATCGGACTGGGCGAAGTGGGACGCTGCTACGCGGCGCCTCTGCACGCTGCAGGCCATACGCTGCTGCTGTGCGAAGCACGTGTCTCGGAGGCCGCACGCAAGCTGGCCGAATCTGCACACCTGGCGATCCAGGAAAAGGTCGGAGACTGGCTGTCGAGCGCCGACTTGGTGCTGTCCTGCGTCACGGGCACGACCTCGCTGCCGGTGTTGCAGCAGGTGCTCCCGTACCTCAAAAAAGGCGCGACGTTGGCCGACCTGACGACGGCCAGCCCCGCGGTCAAGCGCGAAGGCGGGGCCTTGGTCGAAGCTGTCGGCGCGCTGTACGCGGACACCGCCATCATGGGCGCCATCTCGCTGAACCTGGCACGCACGCCGCTGCTGGTGTCCGGCTCGGGCGCCGGGTCGCTCAAGTCGGTCCTGGACGGTGCCGGCGGTAAGGTGCAGGTCATCGCCAACGGCAAGCCCGGCGACGCGATGTCGCTGAAGATTCTCCGTAGCGTCTTTACCAAGGGCATGGAGGCGCTGTGCGTCGAGCTGCTCATGAGCGCCGAGAAGCAAGGCGTGCGCGACAAGCTCTACGAGCAGCTCAGCGACATCGACAACACGCCGCTGCGCGCCTTCATTGACATGCTGGTCCGCACGCATGTCATCCACGCCAAGCGCCGTGCCCATGAAGTCCACGACGCCCAGGGCGAACTTATTGCCCAACGCCTGCCGTCCGTGGTGCTGCCGGGGGTGTCGCAACGCTTCCTGAACACGGCCGCCGCGCTGGACCGCAAGCCCCTTCCTTCCGATGACCCGTCAGTCGAGCAAGCGCTCGACTGGCTGCTCACGGCCGAGCAGCCGTCCTGACCGCTCCGACCCGTTGGTTGCCGCTTCCGCGGCCCCTGTTCTTCTCCTTCTTCCTCCTACCGACTCACCATGGCCACCACTGAACAAATCAAGCAACTGCGCGACCTGGGCGCAGCCACCGTCTACGAAGCCCAAGGCGCCAAGGGCGCTCTCGACAACGGCATGAAGCCGATTGACCCGACGGTCCGACTGGCTGGCCCTGCGCTGACGGTCGATGCGCGTCCGGCCGACAACCTCATCCTCCACCACGCCGTTCTGAAGGCCAAGCCCGGCGACGTGCTGGTGGTGGACGCCAAGGGCTTCATGGAAGCGGGCCCGTGGGGCGACGTGCTCACGCTGCAGGCCATGAAGTTGGGTATCGCCGGCCTGGTCATCAGCGGCTGCGTGCGCGATGCCAACCTCATCATCGAGCTGGGCTTCCCGGTGTTCTGCCGCGGCCTGTCCATCAAGGGCACCGGCAAGAACCAACCCGGAAAGGTCAACGTGCCCATCTTCATTGGCGACACGCAGATCAACCCCGGCGACATCATCGTTGGCGACCGCGATGGCCTGGTCGTCGTGGCACAGGACGAGGTCCAGCACGCCATCGCGAGCAGCCTTGCACGCGAAGAGAAGGAAGCCAAGCAGCGCAAGGCCATCGAGGAAGGCGCCACGACCGCCGAACTGCTCAACCTGACCGAGACGCTCAAGCGCTTCGGCCTGGTCTGACGCCATCGCAACAACAGAAGGAGACCCCGTGCACAAACTCATCCAATCCCTGGCCGTTCTGGCCACTGCGTTCACGTTGACCGCTGGTGCCCAAGCCCAGCCCGACAACTATCCGAACAAGCCCATCCGCATGGTCGTCGCGTTCGCCCCCGGCGGCTCGGCCGACATCAACGCGCGCGCGGTCGGCCAACAACTGTCCAAGGACCTGGGCGGCACCATCGTCGTCGAGAACAAGGGCGGCGCCGGTGGCAACCTGGGCGCCCAGGACGTCAAGCGTTCCGCGCCGGACGGCTACACGTTCTTCTACGCAACTTCTGCCGTGGTGCTGGCCCCTTCGCTGTACGCGTCGCCGGGCTTCGATCCCTACACGGACTACGTTCCCATCTCCCTGACGGCAACGATTCCCCTGGTGCTCGTCGTGAACAAGGACATCCCGGCTCAGAGTGCGACGGAGTTCATCGCCTGGGCGAAGACCCAGAAGGGCAAGGTCAACTATGCATCGTCGGGCACCGGCGCGCTGCTGCACCTCGGGGGTGCCCTGTTCACGAAGGAAGTGGGCATCGAAGCGACCCACATCGCCTACAAGGGCAGCGCACCGGCGGTCACGGACCTGCTGGCCGGCGCGACGCAGTTCATGTTCCTGCCCATCAACGAAGCCATGCCGCACATCAAGGGCGGCGGCATCCGCGCGCTGGCCGTGTCGCATGACAAGCGCGTCGCCCTGCTGCCCAACGTCCCGACGCTGCGCGAGGTGACGGGCAAGTCCACGATGGACATGGGCGCCTGGCAAGGCCTGATGCTGCCCAAAGGCGCGCCGGCCGATGTGGTGACGAAGGTCACCGCCGCCTTGCAGAAGACGGTGCAGAGCAAGGAGCTCATCGACCGGCTGGACAGTCAGGGTTCGATCATGCTCGGCGGCACGCAGAAACAGTACGTCGACTACATGCGCGCCGAAGGTGAGCGCTGGGCGCGGGTCATCAAAGAAACCGGCGCCAAGGCCGAATAACGCAGTCCAGGGAGGAGATGACATGCTGAACAGACGAAACATTCTGGCGGCCGCGCTGGCCGTCGCGGCGGCTGGTGCAAGCGCCCAGGACTTCAAGAGCCCGATCCGATTCGTGGTCCCGTTCGCACCCGGTGGTGCAACCGATGCGCTGGCCCGCCTGCTCGGACCGAAGATGTCCAGCGAGCTGGGCCATCCGGTCATCATCGAAAACCGACCGGGTGCCAGCGGCCAGATCGGCACGGCTGCGGTCAAGGCAGCGCCGGCCGACGGATCGACCTTCCTGCTGGCGCTGGACCATTCCGTGGTCGTCGTGCCGCTCATCACGCCCAGTGCAGGCTACGACGCCGTGAAGGACTTCGCGCCTGTCGGCCAGGTTGCGCGCTTCCAGTGGACGCTCGCGGTGCCGCTCAGCAGCCCGGCGAAGACGCTCGCGGAGTTCGTCGACGTGGTGCGCAAGGACCCCAAAATGGGCAACTACGGAGTACCGCTGACCGGCGGTGTGCCGGACATCATCGGTGACGCCATCACTCGCAAAGCGGGCGTCAAGATGGAGGCCATTGCCTTCGGGGGTTCCGCGCAGATGATGCCGCAGCTCATTGGTGGGCAACTGGCGTCCGGTGTCACAGGCGAACCCGAGGGCGTGACCATGTCCCGCGGGGGCAAGGTTCGCATCCTGGCCATCTCCGGTGGCAAACGCTCCGGCTTGCTGCCAGACGTCCCGACCTTCGAGGAGCTCGGCTTCACCGGCGTGAACGTCAACAGCTTCAATGCCTTCTTTGCGCCCAAGGCGCTGCCCAAGCCGCTCGCCGAGCGGTTCAACGCCGCACTGCGCAAGGTGCTGGCCGAGCCCGAGGTGCAGGCAAAGATCAAGGACATGTCGCTTGACCTTGCGCCGACCGATCTGGAGCAATCCGCCATCGAGTTGGGCAAGTCGCACGCCTTCTGGAACGCTGCGAAGCCCGCGAAGTGAGGCCGGACCAGAGCACGGCTGACACCCCATCGGGGGCGGCGAGCCGGGTTCCTCATTCGCGAGGAACGCGGCCTCCCATGCGCCGCGTGCCTGCGGACACCTGCGATTGCCAGATGCATCTGTACGACCCACAGATGCCATTCGCAGGCGGTCCTGTTCTGCAGCATGCAGAGGCTTCAGTGCGCCACTACCGGCAGTTGCAGCATCGGCTGGGCATCACCCGCAACGTCGTGGTGCAGCCCTCGAGCTACGGCACCGACAACCGCGTGCTGGTGGCGGGACTGCGGACCTTCGGCGGTGCGGCGCGTGGTGTCGCGGTCATCGACCCTTCGTTCACGCGGCGCGATCTGCAGTTGCTCGACGATGCCGGCGTCGTCGGCACGCGGTTCAATCTGGTGCAGGCGGGCGCGACGGTGGTCGACATGCTGGAGCCGGTGGCCGAGATGGTGCGGCCGCTGGGCTGGCACCTGCAGGTGCATGCGCCCGGTGGCGACCTGGTCCAGCTGGCCGACCGGCTGCTGGCGTTGCACGTGCCGCTGGTCATCGACCACTTCGCGCGGCACCAAGCCGACATGGGCGACCCACGGCCGCTCGAGCAGGCGGTGCTGCGGCTGCTGGACTCCGGGAGGGTGTGGCTGAAGCTGTCTGCCCCCTATATCGCGGCTCCGGCGGAACAGCAACGCGCCGCTCTGGCAGAGACCGTACGGCGTTGGTTCGACGCGTTTCCCGAGCGCCTCGTCTGGGGCTCCGACTGGCCCCATGTCACTGAGCGCGAAAAGCCGGACGATGCCGAACTGATGGACCTCGTCGCCGCGTGGCTTCCAGATACTGGCTCGCCACGTGTCCTGGTAGACAACCCGGCCCAGTTGTACCGATTCGACGTTCTGCCGAGCACGTAGCAGCGGCTGGGCGGATGCGCGAGGGTTTGCCCTTGCAGGGGTACACGAACGCCAGCGCCCGCATCCAAAGCAAATCCCCAGTTCAGACTGCGCCCGTCTCGTTCTCTCCGTTCGGTTCGACACTGTGGGCTTGCTTGCCGAGCCGTGCTGCAGAACCGTTGCGGCTCTGTGCAGCGCAGCATCCACGTTACTCGGCTTCCGGGAGTCTTGTTCATCACTGCGAATGGCTCTGATGGGCGCGTTCCAGCCGAAACTGATCTGCGGGTGTCGTTCGACCGAGCTGGCATCCGAATAAAGCCGGTTGGCGGATCAACAGGCGGGAGCTGCGTTCACCCCAGCGGGCTAGCCCAGGCCGCCGGATTCGCCGCAGCCTGAGCCGCCCTGCGGCAGATCCCGCTGGTGCGCGCAGCCAGTCCGGCCGGAACATGGCGACACCTTGCCCAAAGCACCCGCCATGCCCATGCACCCCTCCGCCCTGGCCCTGTCCACC
This sequence comes from Pseudorhodoferax aquiterrae, assembly GCF_014652235.1. GTDB lineage: Bacteria > Pseudomonadota > Gammaproteobacteria > Burkholderiales > Burkholderiaceae_C > Pseudorhodoferax > Pseudorhodoferax aquiterrae. Next base: position 96,809 of record NZ_BMYK01000011.1, on the reverse strand, counting down.
GCCCTGCTGCTCGGCCCGGTCCATGCCGCCACGCCCGAACAGCTCTACCAGCTCGCGCTCGAAGCCCAGTCCGAGCGCGCCTACCCGCAGATGCTGGAGCTGCTGCGCCGCTCCGCGCGCGCCGGCCATGTCGAGGCCCAGGAGATGCTGGGGCTGGCCCTGCTGGTGGGGCCCGCCGTCTACGGTCCGGCCGTCACGGCGGACCGCTGCGAAGCCCTGCACTGGGCGCGCCAGGCCTTTGCCCAAGGCAGCCTGGTGGCCTGGCAGCAGCTGGTGTTCCTGAACCGCACGCGCAGCGCGCCGGCCGGCCGTCCCGCCTGCTCAGGCTGAACGCCGCGGCGGCCAGCGCCACCAGGCCCACGCCACGGCCAGGCCGAACAGCGTGTAGGCCAGCGTGAAGACCCAGGCCGGCGCGTCCCAGTACAGCAGCCGCTGCAGCCAGTGCTGCAGGAAGCCGCCGGCATGGGCGGGCTGTCCGGCCGCCAGCCGCAGCGCCATCTCCCAGGTCGTGAGCGGGCAGGTGATGCCCAGCCAGGCCTCGGCCACCACGAAGCCGATGGTGCCCAGGTGCAGCAGCCGCAGCCACCAGTGGTTGACCCAGACCCAGCCCGCCAGGTTGCCGCCGACCACGAGCACCAGGCCGCCCACCACGAACAGGACGATGGCCACGTGCAGCACCAGCACGGCATCGGCCAGCATGGCCAGACTCATGCAGTACCCCTCATGGATGCATCTCGTCCACCGCGGCCGGTGCGCGGTGCGCCGAGATGCACGACAGCACGGCGCTGGTCACCAGTGCCATCGCCAGCCATTCCAGGGCCGTGGGCCAGCGCACCTCCCACAGAAAGCCGTAGAGCAGCGCGAACAGCGTCTCGAACACCACCATCTGGCCGACGAGTGTGAGCGGCAGCAGCCGGCTGGCCTGGTTCCACAGCGCATTGCCCAGCACCGATGCCAGCAGGGCCACGCCGGCCGAGACACCGGCGAAGCGCCACCAGGCGCTGGCCGGCTGCAGCGCGAGATCGGCCAGCACGAAAGCCGGCACCGCCAGCACCAGCGCCTGCGCACCCGTGACCACGCCCGTGAGCAGGCTCCAGTCGTGCGCCGACACGCCGCGCAGCCGCGCCAGCTGGCGGCTGTTGCCCACCGCATAGCTGGACCACGAGACCAGCGCACCGACCGCGCAGGCAAAACCCAGCCAGCGCTGCGCCGGCGGCTGGGCCGATGCGCCGGCGAGCGATTCCCAAGCAATGCAGGCCACGCCGGCCAGGCCCAGCGCCAGCGACGGCGCGAGCCTGCGCAAGGGCACCGCGTCGGCGCCGCGGCTGCCGACCCAGGTGACAGCCACGGGCAGGAAGCCGATCACGAGCGAGGTCATGGCCATGCCGCCGATCTGCACGGCGCTGGCCAGCAGCACGTAGTACAGGCTGTTGCCGAGCAGGCTGAGCCAGAACAGCGCGCGCCAGGCGCTTGCGCCCACATGCGGGCGCACGGCCCGCCAGCGCGGCAGCAGCAGCGCCGCAGCGATGAGGCCGTAGGCCAGGTAACGCGCGGCCGACAACTGCAGCGGGCTGAATTCGGGCGCCAGCTCTGGCGCGAGGAACACCAGGCCCCAGGCTGCGCCGGCGGCCATGCCGCAGGCCACGCCGAGCCAGGTGCCCTTGGGGGCGGACATCGAAAAGTCTCCGTGGGTGCAAAGGCCGGCAAGCTTAGCCGCATGTAGTCGCCGTCCGACAGCCGGTCCCGCCCGGCGCTGCCGCGCGGATGCTGCCGGGGCCGCCGCAGCCGCTGCGGGCGCAGGCATAGGCTGCACCCCATGCGCGCTTTCTCTCCCGGTCGCGGCACGAAGATCCTGCTGGCCCTGCTCGGTGCACTCGTGGTGTTCCTGCTGCTGTTCGACTGGGACTGGCTGCGCGGCCCGCTCAACCGCACCATCAGCGAAAAGACGCAGCGCCGTTTCGACAGTTCTCACCTGGCCGTCCAGCTGGGCTGGAACCCGGTGATCCGCCTCAAGGACGTCTACTTCGCGAATGCGGACTGGGCCGACGGCACGGGCGACCACCCCATGGCCCGCATCGGCACGCTGGAGTTCTCGGTCTCGCTGCGCGACCTGTGGAACGGCAAGGTCTTCGTGCCGCGCGTGGCGATGGACCAGGCCGAGCTCAACTTCGAGAAAGCCAAGGACGAGCGCCGCAACTGGGTGCTGGGCGAGCCGTCGGAAACCAAGGAGCCGAGCAAGCTGCTGATCTCCAGCCTGTCGGTCCGCCAGGGCAAGCTGCGCTACGTGGACCGGACCACGCCTTTCGACATCGGCGTCGATGTCGAGACCTTCGACCCGGCGGCCGCGGCCAAGGCCGACGACGCCAAGGCCCGCCCCGACAACGCGCGCTACACCACACGCTACCGCTTCGCCGGCACCTACCACGATGCCAAGTTCAGCGGCCAGGCCCAGACCGGCGATGTGCTGAGCTTCCAGGGCTCGGACGTCCCGTTCCCGATCCAGGGCCGGCTCGTGGCCGGCACCACGCGGCTCGACGTGGAGGGCACCGTGGCCGACGCCGCCAACATCAGCGGCATCGACGTGCGGCTGAACATCGCCGGCAACACGCTCGCCAACCTCTATCCCTTTCTGCTGCTGCCGCTGCCAGCCTCCCCGCCCTACCGCCTGTCCGGCCATCTGAAGCTCGACGGCAACCGCTATTCCATGCAGGACATCCAGGGCCGCATCGGCAAGACCGACGTGGCCGGCGAAGCCGCCTACGTGCAGCGTGAACCGCGCCCGCTGCTCACCACCACGCTGCACAGCAAGCTGCTGAACCTGCCCGACCTGGGGCCGCTGGTCGGCCTCACGACCAAGGAGACCGCCGACGCCCGGCCGCTCACGCAGGCCGAAACGCAGACGCGCGAACGGGCCCAGGCCCGCGAGAAGCAGACCAGCGGCGAACGCGCCCTGCCCACGGGCACCGTGCAGGGCGAGCGGCTGCTGCCCACGGGCAAGTTCGAGGGCGGGCGCTTCAAGGCCATCGACGCCAAGGCCGACCTGCGCGTGGACCGCATCGACGCGCCGGACTTCATCGCACTGCAGAACCTGCGCGTGAAGCTGGACCTCAAGGATGCGGTGCTGCGCCTGGACCCGTTCGACGTGGATCTGGCCGACGGCGAGATCCGATCCGTAGTGCGGCTCGACGCGCAGCAGCCCACCCTGCGCGCCGACGTGGACATCACGGCACGCCGGCTCAAGCTCGCGCGGCTGGTGCCGCCCTCGCCCCGGCTCGCACCCTCGAGCGGCGCCATGGGTGCGCGCGCCAAGCTCAGCGCCAGCGGCAACTCCATCGCCGACCTGGCGGCCAAGGCCGACGGCCAGGTGCAGGCCGCGCTCTCGCGGGGCCAGGTGTCCAACCTGCTCGACGCCGTGTCGGGCCTCAATGGCGGCAAGATCCTCACGCTGCTCATGGGCGGCGACAAGCCCATCCCGATCAACTGCGGGGCCGTTTCCTTCGACGTGAAGGACGGCCAGGGCAAGTCGCAGCTGTTCGTCATCGATACCGAGGACACGCGCATCGAGGGCGATGGCGGATTCGACCTCGACCACGAGCGCTTCGACCTGACCATCGCGCCCAAGCCCAAGAAGGCCGGCATCCTGTCGCTGCGCACGCCAGTGCGCGTGTACGGCAGCTTCCGCTCGCCCGACTTCGAACTCGACAAGGCCGGCCTGGCCCTGCGTGGCGGCGGCGCCGTGGCGCTGGCGCTGGTCAACCCGCTCGCCGCCCTGCTACCCTTGATCGAGACCGGCCCCGGCGAAGACACCGACTGCCAGCGCCTGCTGGCCAGCGCCGGGCCGGCCGCCAAGGCCGCCGCCCCGACCACGCGATCCAGACCATGAGCACCGTCGTCCCCTCCTCCGCCACCGCACCGCAGCGCTCGCCCGACCGTCCCATCCTGCCGACCTTCAAGCAGTGGCTGGCGCTGTGCAAGCAGGCCGTGCAGTCCTGGTCGGACGACTACGCGCCCAGCATGGGCGCAGCCCTGTCCTACTACAGCGTGTTCTCGATGGCGCCGCTGCTGCTGATCGTGATCTCGGTCGCCGGCCTGGTGTTCGGCGAGGAGGCCGCGCGCGGCGAGCTGTTCGGCCAACTCGCCGGCCTCATGGGCGCCGACGCGGCCAAGACGCTGGAGACGCTGCTGGCCAGTGTCAACAAGCCGGCCCAGGGCATCGTCTCCACGCTGATCGGCCTGGGCGTTCTGCTGATCGGCGCCACCACCGTGTTCGGCGAACTGCAGAACGCGCTGGACCGGATCTGGCGCGCGCCCGCGCGCAACACCTCGGGCGGGCTGTGGAACCTGCTGCACACGCGGCTGCTGTCGTTCGGCATGGTGTTGGGCATCGCCTTCCTGCTGATGGTCTCGCTGGTGCTGGGCGCCGTGGTCTCGGCCCTGGGCAAGTGGTGGGGCGATGCCTTCGCCGGCTGGGAGATCGTGGCCCAGCTCATCAACATCGTGCTGGGCTTCGCGCTGACGACCGGCGTGTTCGCGATGATCTACAAGATCATGCCGCGCGTGCACGTGCGCTGGTACGACGTGTGGATCGGTGCGGCCGTCACGGCCTTGCTGTTCACGCTGGGCCGCTTCCTGATCGGGCTGTACATCGGCAAGAGCGGCGTGGCGTCGAGCTTCGGCGCGGCCGGCTCGCTGATCGTGATCTTCGTCTGGGTCTACTACTCGGCCCAGGTGTTCCTGATGGGCGCGGAGTTCACCTGGCTGTACGCCAAGCAGTACGGCTCCATGCGCCACCTGCCGGGCTCGGCCACGGAGCCGGCGCCGACCTCGGTCAAGGACTAGGCTTTCGGCGCGACCGCCGCACCCTGGATGCCGTGGCGTCGCAGCGCCTCGGCCACGAAGCCGCTGGCCTTCATCTCTTCCACGAAGGCCGCCAGCGCCGCCTGCGCTGCCTGCCCGCGGCCGGCGGGCAGGCCCATGGCCTGCTGGATCACCATGAAGGAACCCGGCAGCAGGCGCAGCCCGCCCAGCCGCGCGGCATCGGCCTCGAGCTGCTGCTTGACGCCGGCGGCCACGTCCGCATTCTCGTCCAGGAAGCTCGGCACCACGGCCGGCGAGCTCGGTGCGCGCAGGATGGTCGCGGCCTTCAGTTCGCGCGTGAGGAACAGGTCGTAGGCGCTGCCCTGGCCCACCATGACCGTGCGGCCCGCGGCATCGACCTCGGCCTTGTCCTGCAGTGGCGCATCGGCGCGCACGAGGTAGCAGCCCTCGATCAGCACATAGGGCGCAGTGAAGCGGATGCCCTCGCCGCGCAGCGGGTCGATCGCAAAGAAGCCGATGTCGGCCTGCTCGGCCCGGACCGCCTCGACCGACTTGCCAGCGGTGTCGAAGACGACGAGTTCCAGGGCCACACCGAGCCGCTCGGCGAAGGCGCGCGCGAGGTCCACCGATACGCCCTGGGCCTGGCCTGCGGCGTCGCGGCCGGCCAGGATGGGGTTGCCCAGGTTGATGGAGGCGCGCAGGCGCCCGGTGGGGGCGAAGGCCGGGACGAGGTCGGACACGGAGGTGGTCATGCGAAAGCGCCTTTGTGCAACGAAGGGCGCAACGCTAGCACGGTGGACGGCCTGGTCGCGACAATCGCGCGATGCCCGGCCATTCCTCTTTCCCCAGCGTCCTCTTTATCTGCACCGGCAACATCTGCCGCTCGCCCACGGCCCATGCGCTGCTCGTGCACAAGGCCCGCGCGGCCGGCCTGCAGCTCGCCGTCGACAGCGCCGCGATCTCCGACGAGGAACGCGGCAACCCGTTCGACCGCCGTGCCGCCGCGGAACTGCGGCGCCGCGGCGTGCCGGCCCATGACCACTGCGCGCGCCAGGTGCGGGGCGAGGATTTCGCGCGCTTCGATTGGATCGTCGGCATGACGCAGGCGCACTGCGCGGCGCTGCGCCGCCAGGCACCGGCCGGCGCCCGTGCGCAGATCGCGCTGATGCTCGACTTTGCGCCCGGCCATGCGGGCGAGGACGTGCCCGACCCCTGGTACGGCAGCACACAGGACTTCATCCACGCCTTCGACCTCATCGACCGCGGCGTGGACGGCCTGCTGGCCAGGATCAGAACGTGTGAATGAACCAATCGCGCCCACGACGGGGTGCGGCGGGCCGCAGGCGAAGGCGCAGGCCGCAGCCCGGGCTGGTGCCCGGGCAAGGACTGCAACGCCCCCATGCGGCCTGGCGCGCGCCGGCCCGAAGGGCGAGGCCCCGGGCGCGACGATCATGCTGGAAGCAGGTGCTCACCGGGGCCTCGCGTGGGTGTGAGCGGTTCGTTCACACGTTCTCAGCCCACCGAGCCCGTGACGGGCAGCACGATGCCGCTGATGTAGCTGGAGCAGCACGGCGCGGCCAGGAACACGAAGGCCGGCGAGATCTCCTCTGGCTGGGCCGGGCGGCCCATGTCGGTGCCGGCGCCGAATTGCGCGATCTCGTCGGCCGGCTTGTCGGCCGGGTTCAGCGGCGTCCAGACCGGGCCCGGCGCCACGGCGTTGACGCGGATGCCCTTGTCCATGAGGTTGGCCGCCAGCGACATCGTGAAGGCGTGGATCGCACCCTTGGTGGCCGAGTAGTCCAGCAGGTGCTTGCTGCCCTTGAGCCCGGTGACCGAACCGCAATTGACGATGCTGGCGCCGCGCCGCAGGTGCGGCACTGCCGCCTTGGCCATGTGGAAGTAGCCGTAGACGTTGGTGCGCAGCGTCTCGTCGAAGCGCTCCTCGCTGAGGTCCTCGATGGCCTGGGCATGCTCCTGGAAGGCTGCGTTGTTGACCAGCACGTCGAGCTTGCCGAAGGCCTGCACGGTCTTGGCCACGGCCTCGCGGCAGAACGCCGGGTCCTTCACGTCGCCGGGGATCAGCAGGCAGCGCCCGCCTTCGGCCTCGACGAGTTCGCGCGTGCGCTCGGCGTCTTCGTGCTCGTTGAGGTAGACGATGGCCACGTCGGCCCCCTCGCGCGCGTACAGCACGGCCACGGCGCGGCCGATGCCCGAGTCGCCGCCCGTCACCAGCGTGGCAAAGCCCGCAAGCTTGCCGCTGCCCTGGTAGTGCGGCGCGGCGAACCGCGGCTTCTGCGCCATCTCGGCCTCCAGGCCCGGCTTGGCCAGGTGCTGGCGCGACATGGGCGGCGCCGGCTCGTCGCGGTGCGGGCCGGGGGCGGCCTTCTTGCCCTGCGTGCCGCCGTCGTCCGGCTGGCCCTTGGCCTGGGCGCGGGCTTCGGCGTCGCGGTGGTCCTGTTCGCGCTGGATGCGCTGCTGCTTGCGCACGGTGTCCTGGGCATCGGGTGTCTGCTTGTCGCGGGACATGGGAACTCCTTGGAAATGACGGTTACCTCCATGCTCCGACCCTGGCGCGGCGCGCGGTTTCGGACGGCGGCGCGGGCCCATGTCAGCCGCTGCGCCGCACCCGGATGCTGCGCTCCTCCTACGTCGGCCGACGCCGCGGCCTACAGCGCCGCGGCGGCGCGCGCACTAGGCTGGTGCCAGGATCCAACCAAGGAGAAACACACATGGCACGCAGCAGCATCATGGGCGGCGAGACGCCCGCCACCCGGCCCGAGGGCAGCGACATGGACCTGCTGGGGCCCAGCGACACGTCCGACAGCGGCAGCGACGTGCAGGGCGAGCGCCGCATGGCAACCGCACCCGACAACGCAGCCGAATGGGGCGCCGTGGTGGCCGACCACGACTCCGACAGCGACGCCTCGGGCACGGGCGAGCGCGCCTCGGCCGTGGGCGACGACGTCCGCGCCAACGCTGACATCCTGCCCGACCGCATCGTCAGCCCCGGCGTGGGTGCCGGCCGCGACGCGCTGGACGAGGTGCCCGGCCTGGCCGGCGAGGACGGCGAGAGCGAGGACGACCCGATCGAAGGCACGGGCGACGACGACAGCGTCTGATCAGGAAGCCGGCGGCTCGCGCAACGCGCGCTTGGGCACCTTGCCGTAGCTGTTCTTGGGCAAGGCCTCGACGAACACGTAGCGCTTGGGCCGCTTGAAGCGCGCGATCTGCGCGAGGCAATGCGCGTCGAGCGCGGCCGCGTCGACCACCGCGCCAGGCGCGGCGACGATGTGGGCGACCACCACCTCGCCCCACTCGGCATCCGGCGCGCCGAGCACGCAGGCCTCGGCCACGCCGGGATGCGTGAGCAGCACCTCCTCCACCTCGCGTGGGTAGATGTTGGAGCCGCCGCTGATGACCACGTCCTTGGACCGGTCGCGCAGCGTGAGGCAGCCCGTTTCGTCCAGCACACCGATGTCGCCGGTCCACAGCCAGCCCCCGCGCAGCGCCTGCGCCGAGGCTTCGGCGTTGCGCCAGTAGCCGGCCATCACGGTGGCGCCGCGCACCGCGATCTCGCCCGGCTCGCCGGCCGGCAGCGGGCGGCCCTGCGCATCGAGCACCGCGACCTCGGTGCCGCTGCGCGGCCAGCCGACCGAGGCGAGCTGGCCGGCGTCGCCGCGCGCATGGTCCGCCCGCGTGAGCCCTGTGATGGTCATGGGCGTCTCGCCCTGGCCGTAGATCTGGGCGAACACCGGACCGAAGGCGGCCATGGACTTGCGCAGCTCCTCCAGGTACATGGGCCCGCCGCCGTAGACGATGCAGCGCAGCTGGCGCGGGCGCTGGCCGCCGCGCGCGGCCAGGGCTTCGCGCAGGCGCTGCACCATGGTGGGCGCGAGGAAGGCGCCGCTGCCCGGATGCGCATCGCACAGCGCGAGGAATTCCGCGGGCTCGAAGCCCCGGGAGGCCGGCACCACCTGGCGCGCAGCGCGCGCGAGCGAAGGCAGCAGGTACAGGCCCGAGCCGTGCGACATGGGCGCAGCGTGCAGCTGGCTGCACTGCGGGCCGAGCTCGGGCTCGATGTCGGCCAGGTGGGCCACGGCCATGGCCATGAGATTGCCGTGCGTGAGCATGGCGCCCTTGGAGCGCCCGGTGGTGCCGCTGGTGTAGAACAGCCAGGCCAGCGCATCGGCCGCCACGGGCGCGATGTGCAGCGCGGCCGGCGCCAGCAGCTCGGCATAGGCCGGTCCGTCCAGCGCGATGCAGGGGCACGGCAGGCCCTGCAGCGCCGGCGCCAGGCCCGGCGAGGCGAACAGCAGCGCGGCCTGCGCGTCCTCGACGATCTGGCCCACCTCGCGCGCATGCAGCTTGTAGTTGACGGGCACGGCCACCATGCCGGCGGCCCAGACGGCGAACAGCAGCTCCACGTACTCGGGCCGGTTCTCCGAGACCAGCGCGACGCGCGTGCCGGGCGCATGGCGCGCGTGCAGCGCCGCAGAGATGGCCGCAACGCGTTCGCGCAGCTGCGCGAAGGTCCACAGCGTCTGCTGGCCCAGGCACACGGCGGGAAGGCCGGGATGGCGGGTGGCGGACTGGTCGAGCAGGACGGCAAGGTTCATGGCGAAGGTCTCCGCCCGGGAGCATAGGCGCAAGCGCGTTCCGGCCGCCCGCGGACCGTCACACAGCTGACATACGCGGGGCGCAGCATGCGCGGTTGCCCGACGCCATGGACAGCGACCTCCTGATCGAACCCACCCGCTATGGCGCGGATGCGCATGGATTGGTCTGCGGCTACCGCTTCGAGGCGGCGACCGCGGCCTGCCCGATCGGCTCCGACCAGGCCGCGCAATGGCTGGCCGGTCCCGGCGAGGGCAGCGGCTTCGTCTGGCTGCACTTCAACCTCTCGCACGCCGGCGCCGAGCGCTGGCTGCAGCGCCATGCGCAGCTGCCCGAGTCCTTCTTCGAGACGCTGCACGACGACCACCGCTCCACGCGGCTGGAACGCGACGAGGCCGCGCTGATCGCGGTCATCAACGACGTGCAGTTCGACTTCGCCTTCGAATCCTCGGACATCGCCACGCTGTGGATCGGCGTGGACCGACGGCTGGTGGTCACGGCCCGGCAGTCGCCGCTGCGCTCGGTGGACCGCCTGCGCACCGCGATCCGGCGCGGCGAGCCGCTGCGCTCGACCACCGAGCTGCTGGAGTGGCTGCTGCGCGCGCAGGCCGACGTGCTGGTCGACGTGGTGCGCGGCGTCACGCGGCGCATCGACGCGGTGGAGGACGCACTGCTGGCCGGCCGCCTGCAGCACAAGCGCACGCGGCTGGGCGTGCTGCGCCGGCTGCTGGTGCGGCTGCAGCGCCTGCTCGCGCCCGAGCCGGCTGCGCTGTTCCGGCTGCTGCAGCATCCGCCGGCCTGGATGGTGGAGCGCGACGTGGACGAACTGCGCCAGGCCACCGAGGAGTTCTCGGTGGCGCTGCGCGACATGGCGGCGCTGCAGGAACGCATCAAGCTGCTGCAGGAAGAGATCGCCGCAGCCGTCAACGAGCGCACCAGCCGCAGCCTGTTCGTGCTGACCGTGGTCACCGTGCTGGCGCTGCCCATCAACATCCTGGCCGGCCTGTTCGGCATGAACGTGGGCGGCGTGCCGCTGGCCGGCAACGACCACGGCTTCTGGATCCTCGTGGCCGTGGTGATGGCCTTCACCGCGGTGGCCGGCTGGCTGGCCTTTCGCGGTCACGACGACCGCTAGCATCACCCCATGTCCTCCTCCATGACCGAGATCGAATTCAAGTTCGACATTCCCCGCGCCGCCCTGCCCGCGCTGGAGGCCGCGCTGCGCGGCCCCGGCAGCCAGCGCACGCACCTGCAGGCGCGCTACTTCGACACCCCGCAGGGCGACCTGGCCGCGCACGGCGTGGCCCTGCGCCTGCGCAAGGAAGGCCCGCGCTGGGTGCAGACCGCCAAGGCTCTGGGCGATGGCCCGGTGCAACGGCTGGAGCACAACGTGGATCTGGGGCCGGCGCGCAAATCGAAAGCACAGCAGGCGCTGCAGGCCGATCCCGCCCGGCACGCCGACACGCCCGTCGGCCGCCGCCTGGACCATGTGCTGTGCCGCGCCGGCACGCCGCTGGTGGAGGTCTACGGCACCGACATCTGGCGCGCGACGCAGCAGCTGCAGGTCGGCGCCAGCCGCATCGAGCTTGCCCTGGACCAGGGCCGTGTACTGGCGCCCGCGCCCGACGGCGGCCTGCCGCGCAGTGCCGTGGTCTGCGAGCTCGAGCTCGAACTGCTCGAAGGCGATGTGCGCGACCTCACCGCCGTGGCCAGCGAATGGGTCGCGCGCCACGGACTCACCTTGAGCACGGTGACCAAGTCCGAACGCGGCCTGCGCCTGGCGCACGGCCAGTCCACGCGCCCGGCGGTCAAGGCCAGCGCGCCGCAGTGGCCGGCCGGCAAGGACTTCCCGGACGGCGCCACGGTGCAGCGCGCCGTGGTCGGCGCCTGTCTCGCGCAGATCCTGCCGAACGCGAGCGAGATCGCCGCCGGCAGCGAGGATGCCGAACAGATCCACCAGCTGCGCGTGGGCCTGCGCCGGCTGCGCACCGCGCTGCGCGAACTGGCAGCGCTGGGCCCGGGGCTGGACCCGGCCTGGGAGGCGCCGCTGGTGCAGGCCTTCCGCGTGCTCGGTGCGCGGCGCGACCGCCAGCAGTTGCAGGCGCTCATGCAGCCACGGCTGTTGGCCGCGGGCGGCCCGGTCATCGTGCTGCCGCCCGAGGACGACGACGTGCCCACGCCGGCACAGGCGCTGCACGATCCGGCCCTGCAGGCCGCCTGGGTGGGCCTGGTCGGCTTTGCCGCCGAAGCGCGGAGCACGGGTCTGGCGCCGCACGACACAGAGCGCCACCTGCGCAAGCGGCTGGACAAGCTGCACCGCCGCGTGGCCAAGGAGGGCGGAGGTTTCGAGAAGCTCACGCCCGAAGCGCGCCACAGCCTGCGCAAGCGCCTCAAGCGGCTGCGTTACCTGGCCGAGTTCGTGGGCGCCTGCTTCGCGCCGCGCCGTGCCGCGCAGTTCACGCGCGCGCTGGAGCCCGCCCAGGATGCACTGGGCGCGTACTACGACGAGGTGGTGGCACTGGAGCGCTACCGCGCGGCGGCGGAGCAGGAGCCGCGCGCCTGGTTCGCGGTGGGCTGGCTGCAGGCCCGGGCGCCGCACAGCGCGCACCAGGCCGCTCTTGCGCTCGCGGAACTGGCCGGGGCGGCCCGGCCGTTCTGGCGCAAGAAGAAGGACTGACTCAGGACGGGCTGTTCGTCGGCGCGTCGGCGGCGATGCTGCCGGCCTGCTGCGGATGCGGTGCGCCGCCCTGCTGCTGCACGGCCGCCGCCAGTTGCTCGGGCTGGTTCAGCGCGCTGGCCTGCACCGCGAAGTCGTACAGCTTGGCCTTGCCGGCGTAGTACCGGTCCAGGCGCCATTCCTTGATGATCTGCACGGCCAGGTCGAAGTCGCTCAGCTGCAGCGCGTACAGCCGTTCCAGCTGGAAGGGCTCATGGGATTCGAGAGAAAGGACCAGGTCCGCCAGCGTCTTGGCGGAGGGTTTGAAAGGGTCCTTGGCGATGAGTTTCTTGGCTTCTTTGATGGCGTTCAACGGAGTCTTCCTGGCGCTTGGGACTAGCGCAAACCCTGATTGGACACCGCCCACCCCACAAAAATTGTGTCAATCCAATGACCAATTCGTGACGGCATTGTCACGCGGCCAGTTGCAGATGGCCCGCGGATGGTGCATGTTGAACCAATTTCGCCATCAAATCGGGCACTTCGAAGACAGCCCGGTTCCGCAACAGGGCAACCCGCGCACGGTAAGCGGGCATTCGTTCGCAAAGCGCGCGGACGGCCGGGGCCACGCCGGCGAAGCCCGGCAGCACCAGGCCCAGGCCCTGCTCCTCGAGCCATTGGGTGTTGTAGCGCTCCTGCGGCATGGTGAAGGCGTTGCGCGTGGTCAGCACGGGCAGTCCCATCAGCAGGGCTTCGCTCAGGCTGCCGGGGCCGGGCTTGCCGATGAAGAAATCGGCCAGCGCGAGGTAGCGCCGCACATCGCGCGTGAAGCCCTGCACCACGCGCGGGGCCGGCGCCGGCAGCGCACGCAGCCGCGCGGCCAGCCGTCGGTGGTGGCCGCACAGCAGGATCAGCGGGGTCTCGGGCAGCAGCCGGGCGATGCGCTCCATCACCATGGAGCCGGCGCCGCCGAACATGACCACGCCGACGGGCGGGCCCGTGTCCGAGGTGGGCAGACCCAGGGCGCGCCGCTCGGCCGCGCGGTCCAGCGCCAGCGGTGCATAGAAGTCCGGGTGCACGGGCATGCCCGAGACCAGGTGCAGCCGGCGCGCGTCGTGGCCGGCCGCACGGGCCTGGGCCAGCGCGTGCGGCGTGCCGCAGACCAGGTGCTGGTCCACGCCGTCGGCACGCCAGAAATGCGGCGGGTGGTCGGCCATGTCGGTCATCACCGTCATGAAGGGCACGCCGGGCCGGGCCTGGGCCAGGCTCTGGCCCAGCGCGCGGTTGAAGTTGGGGATCAGCGAGACCACCAGGTCGGGCCGGCTCGCGCGCCAGTGCGCGGCCAGCCGCTGGCACAGCTGGCCGTGGGCCATGCGGATCAGGCCCTGCAGCAGCTTGAGCTCCTGCGCCAGCCCCAGCGTCCAGCCGCGCGCGAGCCGGGCGTTGTAGAGGTCTTCGGGCGCCATCCCGGTGCAGCGCTGGAACAGGCCCTGCGGATCGACCACGTCGACGAGGTTGACGGCTTGCACATCCCAGGGCCGCTGCTGCTGCACGCAGGCGGCCTGGAGCGCCTGCGCAGCCGCGCGGTGGCCACCGCCCGCGTTGAAGTAGACCAGCTGGACCTTCATGGCAGGCCGGCCACGGCACGCGCGGCGGTCGCCGCGCGCACGCCGGACTGGCCCTGGCGCGCCAGGGCCTCGAAGGTCGATTCGAGCTCGCCCACGATCTGCGGCCAGGCCAGCGCCACGGCGGCGGCACGCGCCTGCAGCCGCAGCCGCTGCACGAGGGCCCGGTCGCGCGCCAGCCGCTCGGCCTGGGCGATGAACTGCGCCGGCTGCTCCAGGGGCGCCAGCAGGCCGCTCTCGCCCTCGGTGACGAGCTGGGCCGCCGCCGCGTAGCCGTAGGCCAGCACCGCCAGGCCGCTGGCCATGGCCTCGGGTGTCACGTTGCCGAAGGTCTCGGTCACGCTCGGGAACAGGAAGATGTCGCCCGAGGCGTAGTGCGTGGCCAGGTCGTCGTCGCGCCGCGCGCCGGCGAACACCACGCCCTGGCCCGCGCAGCTGCGTTCCAGTTCGGCACGCAGCGGCCCGTCGCCCACCATGACCAGGCGCACGCGCGGGTCGATGCGGCGCATGGCCTGCACGGCCTGCAGCAGCAGGCCGAGGTTCTTCTCGGGCGCGAGCCGGCCCACGTGCAGCACCACGGGCGTGTCGGGGCCTGCGCCCCACTGCGCGCGCAGCGCGGTGCTGCGGCGCGCCGGGTCGAAGCGCTGGGCGTCCACGCCGCGCGCCACCACGCGCAGGCGCTCCAGGCCCTGGGCCGCGAGCTGCTGGCGCAGCGACTCGGTGGGCACCATGGTCAGGTCGCAGCGGTTGTGGAACTTGCGCAGGTAGGCCATCAGCGGCTTGTGCAGCCAGCCCAGGCCGTAGTGCTGGCCGTAGGCATGGAAGTTGGTGCGGAAGTCCGAGCTCACGGGCAGGCGCAGCTTGCGCGCGGCCTGCAAGGCCGACCAGCCCAGCGGCCCCTCCGTCACGATGTGCACCACGTCGGGCCGCGCCAGCGTCCACAGCCGCTGCAGTGCGCGCGTCGCAGGCAGGCCCATCTTGAGGTGCGGGTAGCGCGGGATCGGCAGGCCGCGCATCAGCACCTCGGCGCTGGGCGCTTCGGCCGCATCGGCGGCATCCTGGCGCGGGCGCACCAGCTGCACCTGGTGGCCGCGCGCGCGCAGGCCCTGCACCACGCAGGCGATGGTGGCCGCCACGCCGTTGACCTCGGGCGGGTAGGTTTCGGTGACGAAGGCCAGACGCAGCGCACGCCGTGCCGGCGCGAACTCGTCCACGATGATGGGGATGGGCTCGGCGTGCGGCATGCCGCCATGCTGCGAGCCGCGCAAGTCAGCGGCGTGACGCTGCCATGGCAGTTCGGTGTCGCAGGGTTAGGCCTTCGCGGCCACCAGGGCACGCGTGCCGAGTGCCGCCACCAGCGCGAGCGCCAGCAGCGCCGCGCCGTAGCCCAGCGCGGTCTGGTGCAGGCCGAACCAGCCGGTCGAGAGCCCTGCCAGCAGGGCCGGGATGCTGAACGCGAGGTAGCTGCACACGAAGAAGCTGGCCATGAGGCCGGCGCGCTGCTGCGGCGATGCCAGCGGCGCCAGCGTGCGCAGCGCGCCGCTGAAGCTACAGCCCATGCTGAAGCCGGCCACCAGGGCGCCTGCGAAGAACGCCACCGGCGCATGCGTGTGCACGCCGGCCAGCGCCAGCACCATGCCCAGCGTCAGTCCGTTGGCACCGAAGGCCAGGGCCAGCGCAGCCGGCCGGTGCTGCATGGCCACGCTGGCCAGCGCTCCCGGCAACACCATGGCCGCGATCAGCGCACCGCCTGTGAGGGGGGCGGCATTGCCGGTCACCTGGCGCGCGAGCGTCGGCCCCAGCGACAGGAAGAAGCCCATCAGCGCCCAGCCCACCGTGTTGGCCGGCAGCAGGCGCTGCAAGGCGCCGCGCGCCGCGGGCGGCACCGCCATCTGCGGCCGCAGCGAGGCCCAGGCACCGGCACGGCGCGGCACCGTGTCGGGCAGGCGCAGCGCCATCGCGACCTGCACGGCCAGCATCACCAGCAGCACTTCGTAGACCAGCCGCGTGGGCGCCGGCGCGAACTGCACCAGCGCCGCCGTGCCCACGGCGCCCAGGGCCATGCCCACCATCGGCGCGACACCGTTCATCACCGAGGCGCGCAGGGGGCTCAGGTCGAGCAGCATGGAACTCAGCGCGCTCGTGGCGATGCCCGTGGCCACGCCCTGCAGGATGCGGGCCGCCAACAGCCAGGCCACCGACTCGGCCTGCCAGAACAGCACGACGGAAAGGAACTCCAGCACCAGTGCGCCGACGATCACGCGCCGCCGGCCCAGATGGTCCGACAGCCGGCCGAACATCAGCAAGGCCGCCAGCAGCGCGAACGCGTAGCTGCCGAACACCCAGGTCAGCACGAACGCCGAGAAGCCCCAGGCCTCGCGGTACAGCGCGTACAGCGGCGACGGCGCGCTGGACGCGGCCAGAAAGGTGACCATCATCGCGGCCGTCCACCACAGCGCAGCGCGGGGCGCCAGGGGTTGGCGCGGCGATGGCGTCGTGGCGGGATGCGGGATGGACATGCGAACTTTCCAAACGCAAAGAAATAGCGTTTATGCCATTGTGCACCGGACCGACCCATAAAGCAAACCCTTTGCGTTAAGATCGTTCCATGCCTCCACGCCCCACTCTTCGGCCCGGCGGGCGCAGCGCGCGCGTGCAGGCCGCCGTCCACCAGGCCACGCGCGAGCTGATCGAGCAGCACGGTCGCGAGGCGCTGACCGTGCCGCTGATCGCGGCACGCGCGGGCGTCACGCCGTCCACCATCTACCGGCGCTGGGGCGATCTGGCCGAGCTGATGGCCGACGTCTCGGTCGCGCGCATGCGCCCCGAGGGCGAGCCGGCGGACACGGGCAGCTTCCGCGGTGACCTGCTGGCATGGGCCGAGCAGTTCCACGAGGAGATGTCGTCCGAGGTCGGGCAGGCCATGCTGCGCGACGTGGTGGCCTCGGCCGGCCGCGGCGAGGCCGCCGGCAGCTGCCAGTGCGCGCAGTTCACGGCCGGCGTGGTGTCGGTGCTGGTGCAGCGCGGTGCGGCACGCGGCGAGGCCGTGCCCACGGTGGAGGACGTGATGGACCGGCTCGTCGCTCCCATCATCTACCGCCTGCTGTTCGGCATGGTCCCGGCCAGCGCGCAGCAGGTCGCGCAGTGGGCCGGCGCCTGCGCCGACGCGGCCAGCGCCGAGCGGCGTTCGCGCAGCCGCTGAGCGCGGCCCCCTGTCATCAGTGCTTCATGCGCGGTCGTCACGATCGCGCCACATGACAACGGGGGTGCCCATGCACGACTTCTTCCGGACGGTCCAGGTCCAGCGCGACGACGACCACCGCTACTACCACCACAGCCGCATCAACCAGAGCCTGCACCTGCTGTCGGCCTGCACCTTCGTGTGCAGCTACGTGCTGCTGTTCGTCGACCCGGCCGCGGCCGCCCTGCTGGCCTGGACCGTGGCCATGACCAGCCGCCAGGCGGGCCACTTCTTCTTCGAGCCCAAGGGCTACGACCATGTGAACCAGGCCACGCACGCCTACAAGGAAGAGATCAAGGTCGGCTACAACCTGCGCCGCAAGGTGGTGCTGATGCTGCTGTGGGTGGCCGTGCCGCTGCTGCTCTGGCTGCAGCCCGACCTGTTCGGACTGGTCGAGCCGGCCGCCGGGACCGAAGGCTGGCTGCGCCATGTCGGCCTGGCCTGGCTGGCGCTGGGCGTGGCCGCCGTGCTGATGCGCACCGTGCACCTGTTCTTCCTGCAAGGCGTGGTGGCCGGCCTGGCCTGGGCCACCAAGATCCTGACCGACCCCTTCCACGACATCAAGCTGTACTGGAAGAGCCCGTTCGCGCTGATGCGCGGCGAGCTGATCGATCCGATGCACGACGTGGCCCGCTGAGCAGGCCCCCGCAGTTCAGCGCCCCAACATCTCCCGCAGGATGCGGCGTTGGATCGCCTTCTTCGTCAAGCCCGCGTCCTGCCACCACCAGCCATCGGCCTGCATGGCCTGGCAACCGGCCACGAAGCGGCGCGCCACCTCGGCGAACTCGGTATCGCCGTAGTTCAGGCTGAAGATCAACCGGCCCGTGCCGACCCAGCTCAGCGCCAGGCCCTGCGCACGCAGGTAGTAGGGCAGCATCCAGTGGTAGCGCGAGGCCTGCGTGAAGCCCACGGCCCAGACCGTGGACATGGCGCCCACGCGCACCGGCAGACCCGCGTCTTCGAGCAGGCCGTTGAGCTGCGCGGCGCGGCCTTCCCAGGTGGCGTCCAGGTTCTCGTACAGGGCCTGCACCGCGGGCGCTTGCAGCCGCTCGAGAAACACCTGCATGGCGCCCATCACGTAGGGGTGCGCATTGAAGGTGCCGCGTGCGAAGCAGATGTCGGCCGGCTTGTCCTCGCGCCAGCGCTGCATGAGCCGGTGCGGGCCGCAGACCACGCCCACCGGCAGGCCGCCGCCCAGGGTCTTGCCGTAGGTGACCATGTCGGCCTGCACGCCGAAGTATTCCTGCGCGCCGCCGGGCGCCAGGCGAAAGCCCAGGAACACCTCGTCGAAGATCAGCACGATGCCGCGCGCGGTACAGACTTCGCGCAGCTGCTGCAGCCACGCGGTGTAGGCCGCACGGTCGAAGGCCGGCGCGGGCCGGGCGGCAACCAGGGCCGAGTCCGAGGGCGCGTTGGCGTTCGGGTGCAGGGCCTGCAGCGGGTTGACGAGCACGCAGGCGATGTCGCGCCGGCTCTTCAGAACGCGCAGCGTGCGCGCGTCCATGTCGCGCAGCGTGTAGGTGCGTTCGGCGGGGACCGGGTTGCCGATGCCGGGCTGCACGTCGTCCCACCAGCCGTGGTAGGCACCGCAGAAGCGCACGATGTGCGTGCGCCGCGTATGGTAGCGCGCCAGCCGCACCGCCTGCATCACGGCCTCGGTGCCGGACATGTGGAAGGACACCTCGTCCTTGCCCGAGATGCGGCGCAGCGTGCGCACGTTGTCCAGCACGGCCGGGTGGTAGCTGCCGAGCACCGGGCCCAGGTCCTGCACGCGCGCGCTGCCCTCGGCGATGCAGGACTTGTAGAAGTCCTGGCCGAACAGGTTCACGCCGTAGGAGCCGGCCAGGTCGTAGAAGACGTTGCCGTCCAGGTCGGTGATCTGCACACCCTGGCTGGATTGGACGAAGGCGCCCATCTTGAGGCTCTCGCGCAGCACGCGGCTGTACTGGAAGGGCACGCGGTAGCGGCTCGTGAACTGCAGGTCGGCGATGCCTTCGCGCGCGGCCTCGGTCATGGCCAGCGTCTTCGGAAAGCGCTGGGCGAACAGGGCCGCGAGCCGCGCCATGCCGGCCTCGCGCTGCGCGGCGACGGCGGCCGGTGCGCCGTCCGAGGCGAAGAAGCGCTCGGGCCCGAAATCGTAGAACGGCAGCCGGCGCGCGACGCGGCGCGACAGCTTGGAGTGGCCGGCCAGCGAGCGGTGTTTGGCGCGCGACAGGGCCAGGCGTTGCCCTGCTGCCGGCAGCAGCGCCAGCACGGCCGCGGCGCCGAAGCCGCCGAGAAAAGTGAGTTCGTTCATGGGGTCGTGGAAATGGCGATCCCCCATTGGTAACCCCTTCATTTGTCAACACGATGACGCAGACCACCGCCACCCCATCCGCCCTCGCCCGCCTGCGCGACCGCCTGCTGCTGCAGGAGGACCTCAACTTCCTGCTGACCAACCGCGTGCCGCGGCTCGCGCTCACGCGCTTCATGGGCTGGTTCAGCCAGATCGAGAACCCGCTGGTCCGCGCCGCCTCGATCGCGGTGTGGCGCGCCTGCACCGAGATCGACCTGTCGGACGCGCAGGAGCAGCGCTTCAAGAGCCTGCACGCCATGTTCACGCGCGCCTTGAAGCCCGGTGCGCGCCCCGTGGCCATGGACCCCGGTGTGTTGGCCAGCCCCTGCGACGGCATCGTCGGCGCCTGCGGCACGGTGGACGGCACGCGCGTGTTCCAGGCCAAGGGCTTCCCGTACGAAATCGGCGAGCTGTTCGGCGACGCGGAAGCGGCCCGCCCCTGGCACGGCGGCCAGTACGTGACGCTGCGGCTGACCTCGGCCATGTACCACCGCTTCCATGCGCCGCACGAGGGGACGGTGGAGCGCTTGACCTACCTCTCGGGCGACACCTGGAACGTCAACCCCATCGCGCTCCGCCGCATCGAGCGGCTGTTCTGCCGCAACGAGCGCGCCGTGCTGCGCATGCGGCTGGCCAGCGGCCATCCGATTGCGCTGGTGCCCGTGGCGGCCATCCTCGTGGCCAGCATCCGGCTGCACTTCATGGACACGCTGCTGCACCTGCGCACGCTGGGCAGCCAGCCGGTGGACTGCGCCGAGCACTTCGCCAAGGGACAGGAGATGGGCTGGTTCGAGCATGGCTCGACCATCATCGTGTTCGCACCCAGAGGCTTCGCGCTGGCCGACGGCATTGCCAGTGGGGCGCGCGTGCGCATGGGGCAGGCGCTGATGCACTTGCCGCCGCGGCCGGCCGGCGGAGCTGCCTGACCGCACCCGCTTGTCGGCCTGCGCACGGCGTTCGTCGCACGGAGTACCAGCACACGACCATCGTTGATCTTCGATTTGCATACTGCGCACTCTTGCGAACGACAGGAGCGATCGATGCGCAGCAATCTTCCGGTGACGCAGAAGGAGTACATCTTTCCGGACGACGCCACCCTGTTGTCCACCACGGATCTGCAGAGCTACGTCACCTACGCCAATGCCGCGTTCGTGCAGGCCAGCGGCTTCGACCAGGACGAGCTGATCGGCCAGCCGCACAACCTGGTGCGGCATCCGGACATGCCGCCGCAAGCCTTCGGCGACCTCTGGGCCACGCTCAAGTCGGGCCGCTCCTGGTCGGCCCTGGTCAAGAACCGGCGCAAGGACGGCGACCACTACTGGGTGCGCGCCAACGTGACGCCGGTGGTGCGCAACGGCCAGACCACGGGCTACATGTCGGTGCGCACCAAGCCCGGGCGCGAAGAGGTGGCCCAGGCCGAGGCGCTGTATGCGCGCTTCCGTTCAGGCCAGGCCAGGGGCTGGGCCTTCCACCAGGGCCTGGTCTTGCGCACCGGCTGGCTGCGCTGGCTCTCGCTGCCGCAGACCATGCCCGTGCGCTGGCGGCTGCGTGCTGCCTTGCTGTTCGTGCTGCTGGTGTCGGTGGGCGGCGCCGCGCTGCTGCCCCGTCTGGGAATGGCGCCGGAGGCCGTCGCGGCAGCCGTGGCCCTGGCCTGCGCCGTCGCCACGCTGTGGCTGGAGGCGCGCATCGCCCGGCCGCTGCAGCGCGTGCTGCAGCAGGCCCAGTGCGTGGCCTCCGGCAGCCCGGGCGAGAACGTGCACCTGGACCGCGTCGACGAGATCGGCATGGTGCTGCGCGCCGTCAACCAGGCCGGGCTGAACCTGCGCTCGCTGGTGGACGACGTGGGCCAGCAGGTGGCGGGCGTGGAGCAGGCCAGCCAGGGGATCTCGCGTGACAACCAGGACCTGAGCGCGCGCACCGAACAGGCGGCCTCCAGCCTGCAGCAGACCGCGGCCTCGATGGAGCAGATGACGGCCACGGTGAAGGCCAGCGCCAGCGCCGCGGCGCAGGCCGTGGGCCTGGCCGGCACCGCGAGCGCGGCCGCGCGCCAGGGCGGCGCCGTGATCGGGCAGGTGGTGCAGACCATGGACGCCATCACGGCGGCCAGCAGCAAGATCCGCGACATCATCGGCGTGATCGACGGCATCGCGTTCCAGACCAACATCCTGGCGCTCAATGCCGCGGTGGAGGCGGCACGTGCGGGCGAGCAGGGCCGCGGTTTCGCGGTGGTGGCGGCCGAGGTGCGGGCGCTGGCCCAGCGCAGCGCCCAGGCGGCCAAGGAGGTCGGCAAGCTCATCCACAACAGCAGCGAGCAGGTGGACAGCGGCAACCAGCAGGTGCGCGATGCGGGCGCGGCCATGCAGGACATCGTGCAGCAGGTGGGCAAGGTGGCCGACCTGATCCAGGAGATCGGCGCCTCGGCCCGCGAGCAGTCGCAGGGCATCGACCAGGTCAACGTGGCGGTGACGGAGCTCGACCGGATGACCCAGCAGAACGCCGCGATGGTGGGCCATGCGCGCGAGGCCGCGAGCGGCCTGCGCGCCCAGGCGCGCCAGCTGCTCGATGCGATCGGCGTGTTCCAGGCCAGTGCGCCCGCGGCGGCCCTGCAGCCGGTCAGTGCGGCGCCACGGCGCAGCCAGGCACCCGCGCTGCCAGCGGCCGCCGCCCTGCCCGCTTAGTCCAGCGCGCGCACCATGTAAGCCGCGCCGGGGCCGTAGGCCGCGAGCTTGGACTGGCCTGCGCCCAGGTCGCGCGTCGCGTAGCCCAGCCGCCGCCAGTAGCCTGCCGCGCCGCCCACGGCCACCAGGGCACCCTGGACCAGGCCCTGGGCGCGCGCCTGCGCCAGGGCCCGGGCGTACAGCACGGCCGCCATGCCCTGGCCATGGGCCCGCGCGGCCACGGCGCAGTCGTGCAGATACCAGCAGCTGGCGGCCGCCGGCAAGCGGCCGAGCGCGCTGTGCAGGGCTGGCGGCGCAGCCTCCAGCCAGGGGTGGGACAGCAGATAGCCGAGCACGGCGCCGGCCGCATCGCAGGCCACCAGGCACAGGGCCGGCGCCAGCGCCATGCGGTCACGAAAGACGGCGGGTTGCTCGGGTGCGAAGTCGGCGGCGGCGTAGGCCTCGGCCTGGATGGCCATCACACAGGGCAGGTCGGCGGCCGACATGGGGCGCACATGCCAGCGCGAACGGACAGAAGCGGAACAGGTCAAAACGGACGGGAAAAGCGGCCATGCCGCAACGGGACGGGGCCGGTATTTTCGCCGAAGCCGATGTCAGACCGGGGCCGACTGCGCCGCGGCCGGGGTCCGCACCGGGTGCTGGTGGGCGCCATGCCACTGCACGAGCTCGAGCCGGCCATCGTGGTGTTCCACGAGCGCGCTCAGGCTCTCGACCCAGTCGCCGTCGTTGCAGTACAGCGTGCCGTCGATCTCGCGCATCTCGGCGCGGTGGATGTGGCCGCAGACCACGCCCTGGTAGCCGCGCTTGCGCGCCTCGGCGGCCACGGCCTGCTCGAAGGCCGTGACGTAGTTGAGGGCTTTCTTGACCTTGTGCTTGAGGTAGGCCGACAACGACCAGTACGGCAGCCCCATGCGCGCGCGCAGGCTGTTGAGGTGGCGGTTCAGCCGCAGCGTGAGCTCGTAGGCGTTGTCGCCCAGGTAGGCCAGCCATTTGGCGCACTGGATCACGGCGTCGAAGTGGTCGCCGTGCACGACCCACAGGCGCCGGCCGTCGGCCGTGGTGTGCACGGCCTCCTCGCGCACCTCGATGCCGCCGAAATGGTGGCCGGCGAAGCCGCGCGCGAATTCATCGTGGTTGCCGGGCACGAACACCACCTTGCAGCCCTTGCGCGCGCGGCGCAGCAGCTTTTGCACCACGTCGTTGTGGGCCTGCGGCCAGAACCAGCGCCGGCGCAGCTGCCAGCCGTCGACGATGTCGCCGACCAGGTACAGGAGCTGGCTCGGGTGGGCCTTGAGGAATTCGAGCAGCGGCCCGGCCTGGCAGCCGGGCGTGCCCAGGTGCAGGTCGGAGATGAAGACGGCGCGGAAGCGCGGTGGGCCGCTGTCCTCGGCGTCCAGGGGGACGGAGGGCTCCACAGCATCCGGCGTGCCTTGCCACAAGCCCGCGGCGTCGAAGGCCGCGCGCATCAACGGCTCCCGCCGAAATGGCGGCTGTAGCGCGCCGGCATGTCCTGCAAGCGCATCAGCAGCGGCAGGTCGGCGGTGTTGAAGTCCGGGTCCCAGGCCGGCGGGCCGAGCAGCTTGGCGCCCAGGCGCAGATAGCCCTTGACCAGAGGCGGTGCCTCGACCTGCAGGCTGTCGTCCAGCCGCTCCACCGGCAGAGGCAGGCGCGGCAGCACATGCTCGGTGATGGGGGCGAGGTGGTCGATCCGCAAGCGGCGCCACAGGCTGGCGGCCACGGCCGGATTGAACACGCCCTGCTGGCGCAGCGGCACGCTGGCGCTGCCGATCACAAGGTCCAGACCGTTGCGCTGCATGAAGCCGGTCAGCGCCGACCACAGGCTCATGATCACCCCGCCCTGGCGGTGGCCCGGGTGCACGCAGCTGCGGCCCAGTTCCATCATGCGTGGGCGCAGCTGGCGCAGCCGCGTCAGGTCGAACTCGGTGTCGGCGTAGAAGCTGCCGATGCGGCGCGCCTGCACGGGCGTGAGCACGCGGTAGGTGCCGACGACCTCGCCGCTGGCGGCATCGGCCACCAGCAGGTGCTCGCAATAATCGTCGAACAGGTCGATGTCGTGGCCGGCCAGCGGCGTGGCCAGGCGCGCACCCATTTCGCCCGCGAACACGGTGTAGCGCAGGCGCTGGGCGGCACGCACCTCGTCCTGGTGTTGCGCCCAGCGCACCAGCAGGCCACCGGCCACGGACGATGCCGGCGGCGCAGGACGCGGCCCCAGCGACAGCGGGTAGGCCGGGGACGGCAACTCTCTCATGGTCTGGCTCCTGCGACATGGGCGCCCCACCGGGGAGCGCACGGGAGCCAGTGTGCGAAGCCGCCGTGACCGGCGCATGTCGCGCCGATGGCAGCTTCGTGACGCTCAGCGCAGCGTGGCGGCGATGCGCTCGGCGCAGCGGCGGGCCTGGGCCGCGTCGCGCGCCTCGACCATCACGCGCAGCACAGGCTCGGTGCCGCTGGCGCGGATCAGCACGCGGCCGTCGTCGCCCAGCTCGCGCTCGACCTCGGCCTGGGCCTGGGCCATGGCCTGGTTCGATTTCCAGTCCTGGCCCACGGCCAGCCGCACGTTGACCATGGACTGCGGGAACAGCGTTAGTTCGCCCAGTGCCTGGGCCAGACTCTGGCCGTTGCGCACGCAGATCTGCAGCACCTGCAGCGCGCTGATGAGGCCGTCGCCCGTGGTGTGCTTGTCCAGTGCCAGCAGGTGGCCGGAGCCCTCGCCGCCCAGCACCCAGCCGCGCTTGTCGAGCTCCTCGAGCACGTAGCGGTCGCCGACCTTGGCGCGCACCAGCTCGACGCCCTTGGCGCGCAGCGCGACCTCGACGGCCTTGTTGGTCATCAAGGTGCCGACCACACCCTCGACGGCCTCGCCGGCGCGCTTGCTGCGCTGCGCACCGCCACGCGACAGGCGCTCGTTGACCATGATGTAGAGCAGCTCGTCGCCGTTGAACATGCGGCCGTCGCGGTCGACCATCTGCAGGCGGTCGGCGTCGCCATCCAGCGCCACGCCGAAATCGGCCCGGTGCGCGCGCACGGCCTCGACCATGGCCTCGGGATGGGTGGCGCCAACCTTCTCGTTGATGTTGAGGCCGTCGGGCGTGCAGCCGATGCGGACGACTTCCGCGCCGAGCTCATGGAACACCATGGGCGCGATCTGGTAGGCCGCGCCGTTGGCACCGTCGACCACGATGCGCAAGCCCTTGAGCGTGAGCGCGCTCGGGAAGGTGCTCTTGCAGAACTCGATGTAGCGGCCGGCCGCGTCTTCGAGCCGCGTGGTCTTGCCCAGGCTGGCGGAATCCACCCACTGCGGCGGCAGCTCGAGGGCGGCCTCGACCGCGATCTCCCAGTCGTCGGGCAGCTTGGTGCCCTGGGCGCTGAAGAACTTGATGCCGTTGTCGGCGAAGGGATTGTGGCTGGCGCTGATGACCACGCCCAGGCTCGCGCGCTGGGCACGCGTGAGGTAGGCCACGCCGGGCGTGGGCAGCGGGCCCAACAGCACCACGTCGACACCGGCGGAGTTGAAGCCCGATTCCAGTGCGCTTTCCAGCATGTAGCCCGAGATGCGCGTGTCCTTGCCGATCAGCACCGTCGGCCGGGCCTCGGTCTTGCGCAGCACGCGGCCCACGGCATGGGCCAGGCGCAGCACGAAGTCGGGTGTGATCGGGGCCTGGCCCACGGTGCCGCGGATGCCATCGGTGCCGAAATAGCGACGGGTCATGGAGTGTTTCCTTCTTGTGGTGTGTCGTCGAAAGTGGGGGGCGTGGCGGCGCGCCATACCCGCAAGGCCGCCACAGTGTCGCGCACGTCGTGCACGCGCACGATGCGCGCACCGCGCTCGACCGCCAGCACGGCCGCCGCGACGCTGGGCACCAGGCGTTCGCTGGCCGGGCGGTCGGCGCCACCGGCCACTGCGGCCAGCGAGGACTTGCGCGACCAGCCCACCAGCAGCGCATGGCCCAAGGCCAGCAGATCGGCCTGGTGCGCCAGCAGCGCGAAGTTCTGCGCCACGGTCTTGCCGAAGCCCACACCAGGGTCGAGCACGATGCGCTCGGCCGCCACGCCGCGCGCGCGCAGTTGCAGCGTGGCCTCGGCGAGGAAACTGCGCACCTGGGCCGGCGCATCGCCGTCCATGGGCTGACGCTGCATGGTGGCGGGCTCGCCATGCATGTGCATGAGGCATACGCCGCAGTTCGGATGGGCCGCCACCACGGCCTGAGCCGCGGCCGGCGCTTCGCCGGCAGCCGCGTCGTGCCAGCGCAGCGCCCAGATGTCGTTGACGATATCGGCGCCCAGGTCCAGGGCGGCCTGCATCACGCGCGGCTTGTAGGTGTCGACGGAGACGGGCACGCCCAGCCGCACGGCATCGCGCAGCACCGGCAGCAGGCGTGCCAGCTCTTCGTCGGCCGGCAGCACGGCCGCGCCGGGGCGCGAGGACTCCGCGCCCAGGTCGAGGATGCCGGCACCCTCGGCCAGCAGCTGCTCGCAATGCCGCAAGGCCGCGCCCGGCCCGGCATGGTGGCCGCCATCGGAGAAGGAATCGGGCGTCAGGTTCACGATGCCCATGACGCGGGGCTGGCGCAGATCGATCAGGTGGCGGGAGGTCTGCCAGAACATGGAGCGAGCGGAAAAACAAACGGGGCCGCGAGGGCCCCGTATTGTGGTTCAGACCGAGCGCATCATGCCGCGGACGGCGACGGCTCCGGATTGACGGCCGGCGCACCGCCGCTGCCGCCGCCGTTGCCGCCCGTGGGCGTGCGCGGCGTGAAGTCCTTGGGCGGACGCGGTTCGCGGCCGGCCATGATGTCGTCGATCTGCTCGGTGTCGATGGTCTCCCACTCGAGCAGGGCCTTGGCCATGGCGTGCATCTTGTCGCTGTTCTCTTCGATCAGGCGGCGGGCCAGGCTGTATTGCTCGTCGATGATGCGGCGCACCTCGCCATCGACCTTCTGCATGGTCTGCTCGCTCATGTTGGTGGTCTTGGTGACCGAGCGGCCCAGGAACACCTCGCCTTCGTTCTCTGCGTAGACCATGGGGCCCAGCGCGTCGGTCATGCCGTAGCGCGTGACCATGTCGCGGGCGATCGAGGTCGCGCGCTCGAAGTCGTTGGAGGCGCCGGTGGTCATCTGGTTCATGAACACCTCTTCGGCGATGCGGCCACCGAACAGCATGCTGATCTGGCTCAGCATGTATTCCTTGTCGTAGCTGTAGCGGTCCTGCGAGGGCAGGCTCATGGTCACGCCCAGCGCGCGGCCGCGCGGGATCACGGTGACCTTGTGCACCGGGTCGCACTTGGGCAGCAGCTTGCCGATCAGCGCGTGGCCGGCCTCGTGGTAGGCGGTGTTGCGCCGCTCTTCCTCGGGCATGACCATGCTCTTGCGCTCGGGGCCCATGATGATCTTGTCCTTGGCCTTCTCGAAGTCCTGCATCTCGACCACGCGCGCATTGCGGCGGGCGGCCATCAGCGCGGCCTCGTTGCACAGGTTGGCCAGGTCGGCGCCGGACATGCCCGGCGTGCCGCGCGCGATGATGCTGGGGCTCACGTCCTGACCGATCGGCACCTTGCGCATGTGCACGTTGAGGATCTGTTCGCGGCCGCGGATGTCGGGCAGCGTCACGTAGACCTGGCGGTCGAAACGGCCCGGGCGCAGCAGGGCGGCGTCCAGGATGTCCGGGCGGTTGGTCGCGGCGACCACGATCACGCCCAGATTGGTCTCGAAGCCGTCCATCTCCACGAGCATCTGGTTCAGCGTCTGCTCGCGCTCGTCGTTGCCGCCGCCCAGGCCAGCGCCACGCTGGCGGCCGACCGCGTCGATTTCGTCGATGAAGATGATGCAGGGGGCGTTCTTCTTGGCGTTCTCAAACATGTCGCGCACGCGGGCCGCGCCCACACCGACGAACATTTCGACGAAGTCGGAACCCGAGATGCTGAAGAACGGCACCTTGGCCTCGCCCGCGATGGACTTGGCCAGCAGCGTCTTGCCCGTGCCCGGGGGACCGACCAGCAGCAGGCCGCGCGGGATGCGGCCGCCCAGCTTCTGGAACTTCTGCGGATCCTTCAGGAAGTCGACGACCTCCTTGACCTCTTCCTTGGCCTCGTCGCAGCCGGCGACATCGGCGAAGGTCACGGTGTTGTTGTTCTCGTCCAGCATGCGCGCCTTGCTCTTGCCGAAGCTGAAGGCGCCGCCCTTGCCGCCGCCCTGCATCTGGCGCATGAAGTAGACCCAGACGCCGATCAGCAGCAGCATCGGCCCCCAGCTGACCAGGAGGGTCATGAGCAGCGAACCCTCTTCGCGCGGCTTGACGTCGAACTTGACGTTGTTGGCGATCAGGTCGCCGACCAGGCCCCGGTCCAGATAGGTCGCGGTGGTGCGCACGCGGCGGTCGTCGGTGGTGATCGCGACGATCTCGGTGCCGCCCTGCCCTTCCTGGATGGTGGCAGTCTTGATGCGCTTGTTGCGGACCTCTTCGAGGAAGTCCGAATAGCCCATGAAGCCTGCACCCGCCGTGGCGCGGGTGTCGAACTGCTTGAACACCGTGAACAGCACCATGGCGATCACGAGCCAGACAGCAACTTTGGAAAACCAGGGATTCTTCAAGCGGGGACTCCGGTAAGCCGTACGACATGCAACGGCGTTGGGGCGTACGTGCGAACCATTTTAGGCGTTTCAAGTTCTTGACACGGGTGGTTAACCCGTGTCAGCCATGGCTATCGCAAGGATTTAGGCGGCCTATTGGGCCGCAGAAACCGCCTTGAGCCCGATGCCGACCAGGAAGGTCTCGGACGACTTGTCGCGCGAGGCCTTGGGCTTGAGCGCCTTGACGACCCGGAACTCGCTCTTGAACAACTTGACCAGTTGGTCGTAGCCGCTGCCGTGGAACACCTTGGTGACCAGCGCGCCCTCGGGCTTGAGATGGCTTTTGGCGAAATCCACCGCCAGTTCGACCAGATGGGCGATGCGGGCGGCGTCGGCCGACTCGATGCCCGACAGGTTGGGCGCCATGTCGGACACCACGGCGTCGGCCTTGCGCCCGCCCATCGCGGCCTGCAGCTGCTCCAGCACCTCGGCCTCGCGGAAATCGCCCTGCAGGAACTGCACGCCCTCGATGGGCTCCATGGGCAGGATGTCCAGCGCGATGATGGCGCCGTTGAGCTCACCCACGGCCGCGCCCTGGGGCGACAGGCGCCGCCGCACGTACTGGCTCCAGGCCCCGGGCGTGGAGCCCAGGTCCACCACCAGGTGGCCGGGCTGCAGCAGCTTGAGGCTTTCGTCGATCTCCTTGAGCTTGTAGGCCGCGCGGGCGCGGTAGCCCTCCTTGCCGGCGAGCTTGACGTAAGGATCGTTGACATGGTCGTTCAACCACGCCTTGTTGACCTTTTTCGATTTGGTCTTGACTTTCATGCAACCGGGATAATACGGGGATGCCCCAAATTCAACTCACCCCCGCGCAACGCAAGGTCCACCGCGCCGAGGCCCACCATCTGGACCCCGTGGTCATGGTCGGCGGCGACGGCCTGACCCCCGCGGTGGTGCGCGAGACCGATCTCGCGCTCAACGCGCACGGCCTGATCAAGGTGCGCGTGCTGTCCGACGACCGTGCCGGGCGCGAAGCCATCTACCAGCAACTGGCCGACCAGCTCAACGCCGCGCCGATCCAGCACATCGGCAAGCTGCTGGTGCTCTGGCGGCCCAAGCCCGAAGTCGAGCGCGAGCGTGCCGAGGACGAGGACCGCATGCCCGGCCCGCGCGACGTCAAGGTGCTCAAGTTCAGCAAGCGCGGCGGGCAGCGGCCCGAGGTCAAGACCCTGCGCGTGCTGGGCAACCAGCGCCTGACGGCCGGCGGCAAGGTCAAGCGGGCCAAGCCCAAGCCGCCGACCAGCGTCAAGAAGCGCAGCCAGACCTGATCAGAGAACTTTGTCCAGCGCCGTCGCCAGGTGGCCGACGGTGCGGTCCACGTTCTGCCACTTCTCCAGGCCGAACAGGCCGATCCGGAAGGTGCGGAAGTCCGGGCCCTCGTCGCACTGCAGCGGCACGCCGGAGGCGGTCTGCAGGCCGGCGGCCAGGAACTTCTTGCCGCTCTGGATTTCCGGGTCGGTCGTGTAGCTCACCACCACGCCCGGCGCCTTGAAGCCTTCGGCCGCCACGCTGGGCAGGCCGCGCGATTCCAGCAGCGCCCGCACCTTGCTGCCGAGTTCGATCTGCGCGGTGCGCACCTTGTCGAAGCCGATCTCACGCGTCTCCAGCATCACGTCGCGCAGGCGCACCAGCGCGTCGGTCGGCATGGTCGTGTGGTAGGCGTGCTGGCCTTTCTCGTAACCCTCGGCGATCTGCATCCACTTCTTGAGGTCGCAGGAGAAGCTGCTGCTGGTCGTGGCCTCGATGGCTTCTCGCGCCCGTGCGCTCAGCATCACCATGGCGCAGCATGGCGAGCTGCTCCAGCCCTTTTGCGGCGCGGAGATCAGCACGTCGACGCCGGTCGCCTGCATGTCCACCCACATCGCGCCGGACGCCACGCAGTCCAGCACGAACAGCGCGCCGACCTCGTGCGCGGCAGCGCCGATGGTGCGCAGGTAACCGTCGGGCAGCAGGATGCCGCTGGCGGTTTCCACGTGCGGCGCGAAGACGACCTTGGGTTTCTCGGCACGGATCGTGGCCGCCACCTCTTCGGCCGGTGCCGGTTGCCAGGGCGCCTGCGGGCCTTCGCCCACGCGGCGCGCCTTGCAGACCACGGCGCCGCCACCCAGGCCGCCCGCGTCGAAGATCTGGCTCCAGCGGTAGCTGAACCAGCCGTTGCGCACGATCAGGACCTTCTCGCGGTTGGCGAACTGGCGGGCCACGGCCTCCATGCCGAAGGTGCCGCTGCCGGGCACCAGCACGGCGGTGTGCGCGTGGTAGACCTGCTTGAGCGTGGACAGGATGTCCTGCATGACGCCCGTGAAGCGCTTGGACATGTGGTTCAGCGCGCGGTCGGTGTAGACCACCGAGAATTCCAGCAGGCCGTCCGGGTCGACATCGGGCAAGAGTCCGGGCATGGTCAGTCTCCTTGTTGGGATGGGGGCGCAGGGCGCGCCAGTTGCCACAGCGTGATGCTCGCACAGAGCCATTGCACCAGCAGCATGCCGCTGCCCAGGTTGTGCCAGAGCTTGAGATTCTCGCGCGCCACGATGCGTGGCGCGACCGCGAACTCGACCAGCAGGGCCAGCAGCAGCCCGCCCAGCACCCAGGGCAGCACGGGCCGGGCCCAGTGGGCCATGCGGTCGGCATCGCGTGGGCGCGAAGCCATCAGCAGCAGCAGGCAGCAGGCCAGCGTGGCCCAGGTCTGGGCGCTGAACAGGCGTGCCGCAGCGCCACCGGCCAGCGCGGGGCTGGGCAGGTGCACGAACAGCAGCGGCACGGTCCAGAACAGCGCCGTCAGGCTGCCCCACCACAGGGCCGCCGCCAGCAGCGGCACGCGCGCACGCATCGCTCGGCGCCGTCAGATGTAGCGGACGCCGACGATCTCGTAGTGCTTGATGCCGCCGGGCGTCTGCACTTCGGCGCTGTCGCCCTCGCTCTTGCCGATCAGCGCGCGCGCGATGGGGCTGGAGATGTTGATGCGGCCCAGCTTGAGGTCGGCCTCGTCCTCGCCGACGATCTGGTAGGTCACGGCCTGGCCGCTGTCTTCGTCTTCGAGGTCCACGGTGGCACCGAACACCACCTTGCCGCCGGCATTGAGCTCGGCCGGGTCGATGACCTGGGCGACGGACAGCTTGCCCTCGATCTCCTGGATGCGGCCTTCGATGAAGCCCTGGCGGTCCTTGGCGGCGTCGTAGTCGGCGTTCTCGGACAGGTCGCCCTGGGCGCGCGCCTCGGCGATCGCGTTGATGATGAAGGGGCGGTCCACGGTCTTCAGGCGGTGCAGCTCGTTCTTGAGCGCTTCGGCACCACGCTTGGTCACGGGAAAGGTTGAGGACATTGTTCGGGTCTCCAAAAAACAAACCGCCGAGCGTTGCCGTTCGGCGGTGTGGGGTGAGCGGGAATCAGACGAGTGTTCGTCCGGTCAACCGGCTCAGAATCGCCAGCGGACTTGCGGCGGGATTGTATTGGCTCGCCACCGGCAGGTGCAGCGTCTGCTCGGCCATGAACTGGCCCGACATCACGGCGTGCGAGGTCTGGTCGGAGAAGCACACCCATACCGAGCCCGGCGGGAACGGCACGGTCTGCTGCGGCGCGTTCTGCTGGTAGTCGAGATCGGACTTCATGGCGTCGTGCAGCTGCAGCATCAGGTGGTCGTACTCGCTGCGCAGCGATTTGGTCACGCGCAGCGCGCGCAGCGCCTTGGCCTGCCAGCGCACATAGGGCTTGAGCCGCGGCAGAAAGCGTGCGGCCACGGCCTCGAACGGCTCGCCCACCCGCCAGACCCGCGGCGTGCCACGCGGGTTCAAGTTGGTGAAGACGCGCAGGATGCGCTCGCCGTAATTGGGCCGCGAGGGAAAGGCATCGACGTGCAGGCGCTTGTCGTCGGCCCGCCAGGATTGCGTGCGGGTCTCGACCTGGGCCGGCCGAAAGCTCGTGGGCGCCATGCGCAAGGTCGGGCCATAGGCCGGCAGCAGCCCGTCCACGAGCTGGCGGGCCTGGCTGCGAAAGCGCGCCACCATGGCGGCCGTCGCCTGCTGCGTGGCGGCATCGCCGGCCGCACCCTTGAGCCGGCCCGCGGCGTCCAGGCTGATGTTGCGCGAGCCTTCGGCCAGCAGTGCAGGATCGAGCAGGCGCTCCTCGCCGGCCAGCAGCTCGAAGCGCAGACGCGGGAAGTACAGCACCTTGCCCGCCTCCAGCGCGGCGATCCAGTCGTCGTTGGAGCGGGCCCCGGCCCAGTCGGCCAGGTCCAGCTCCACCAGTTGCGACGTCATCGGCCGGCCCTCACCCGGTCAGGCCAGCTGCGCGTGCATCTCCTGCACCGAGATGACGTCCAGCTGGTCCAGGTAGCGCATGCCCTCGACCGCGGCCTCGGCGCCGGCGATGGTCGTGAACGTGGTCACGCGCGCCAGCAGCGAGGAGGTGCGGATCGCACGGCTGTCGGTGATCGCGTTGCGGCGCTCTTCCACCGTGTTGACCACGAGCACGATCTCGTTGTTCTTGATCATGTCGACCACGTGCGGCCGGCCTTCGGTGACCTTGTTGACGGTCTTGACCGCGATGCCGGCGGCCGCGATGGCGGCGGCCGTGCCCTTGGTCGCGACCACGCTGAAGCCCAGCGCCACCAGCGCACGCGCCACTTCCACGGCACGCGGCTTGTCGCTGTTCTTGACCGTCAGGAAGGCCGTGCCTGCCCTCGGCAGCTTGGTGCCGGCGCCGAGCTGGCTCTTCACGAAGGCCTCGCCGAAGGTCTTGCCCACGCCCATGACCTCGCCCGTGGACTTCATCTCCGGGCCCAGGATGGTGTCCACGCCCGGGAACTTCACGAACGGAAACACGGCTTCCTTGACGCTGAAGTAAGGCGGCGTGACTTCGGCGCCGATGCCCTGGGCATCGAGCGACTGGCCCGCCATGCAGCGCGCCGCGACCTTGGCCAGCTGGATGCCGGTGGCCTTGGACACGAAGGGCACGGTGCGGCTGGCACGCGGATTGACTTCCAGCACGTAGATCACGTCCTGCGTCGTCCCATCCTTCTCGATCTGCTGGATGGCGAACTGCACGTTCATGAGGCCCACCACGTTCAGGCCTTCGGCCATCGCCGCGGTCTGGCGCTTGAGCTCGTCCACCGTGGCCTTGCTGAGGTAGTACGGCGGCAGCGAGCAGGCGGAGTCGCCGCTGTGCACGCCGGCCTGCTCGATGTGCTCCATCACGCCGCCGATGAACACGCGGCCCGTGGCATCACGCACGGCGTCCACGTCGCACTCGATGGCGTCGTTCAGGAAGCGGTCCAGCAGCACCGGCGAGTCGTTGCTGACCTTGACGGCCTCGCGCATGTAGCGCTCCAGGTCGCGCTGCTCGTGCACGATCTCCATCGCGCGGCCGCCCAGCACGTAGCTCGGGCGCACCACGAGCGGGTAGCCCAGGGCCTGCGCCTTCTCCAGCGCCTCGGGCTCGGCCCGGGCCGTGGCGTTCGGCGGCTGGCGCAGTCCCAGGTCGTGCAGCAGCTTCTGGAAGCGCTCACGGTCCTCGGCCGCATCGATCATGTCGGGCGTGGTGCCGATGATGGGCACGCCGGCCGCTTCCAGGCCCAGCGCGAGCTTGAGCGGGGTCTGGCCGCCGTACTGCACGATCACGCCCACCGGCTTTTCCTTCTCGACCACCTCGAGCACGTCTTCCAGCGTCAGCGGCTCGAAGTACAGGCGGTCCGAGGTGTCGTAGTCGGTCGAGACGGTCTCGGGGTTGCAGTTGACCATGATGGTCTCGTAGCCGTCCTCGCGCATGGCCAGCGCCGCATGCACGCAGCAGTAGTCGAACTCGATGCCCTGGCCGATGCGGTTCGGGCCGCCGCCCAGCACCATGATCTTCTTCTTGTCGGTGGGCTCGGCCTCGCACTCGTCCTCGTAGGTCGAGTACATGTAGGCGGTGTCGGTGGCGAACTCGGCCGCGCAGGTGTCCACGCGCTTGTAGACGGGGCGCACGTTCTGCGCATGGCGCGCGGCGCGCACGGCTTTCTCGTCGGTCTTGAGCAGCTTGGCCAGGCGGCGGTCGGAGAAGCCCTTCTTCTTGAGAAGGCGCAGCTCGTCGGCCGTCAGTTGGGACAACGCAGCCGCGCCGTGTTCCTCGGTGTGCTTGTCCAGGTCGAGTTCGATCTTGATGATCTCCTCGATCTGCACGAGGAACCACTTGTCGATCTTGGTCAGCGCATGCACTTCGTCCAGCGTCCAGCCGGAAGCGAAGGCATCGCCCACGTACCAGATGCGCTCGGGGCCGGGCTCGCCGAGCTCTTCTTCGAGCACCTCGCGGTCCTGCGTCTTCTGGTTCATGCCATCGACGCCGACTTCCAGGCCACGCAATGCCTTCTGGAAGCTCTCCTGGAAGGTGCGGCCCATGGCCATGACCTCGCCCACGCTCTTCATCTGCGTGGTCAGGTGGCTGTCGGCCGTCGGGAACTTCTCGAACGCGAAACGCGGGATCTTGGTCACCACGTAATCGATGCTGGGCTCGAAGCTCGCGGGCGTGGCGCCGCCCGTGATTTCGTTGCGCAGCTCGTCCAGCGTGTAGCCGATGGCCAGCTTGGCCGCGACCTTGGCGATCGGAAAACCCGTGGCCTTGGAGGCCAGCGCCGAGGACCGCGACACGCGCGGGTTCATCTCGATCACGATCATGCGGCCATCGGCCGGGTTGACCGAGAACTGCACGTTGGAGCCGCCCGTGTCCACGCCGATCTCGCGCAGCACCGCCAGACTGGCGTTGCGCATGATCTGGTATTCCTTGTCGGTCAGCGTCTGCGCCGGCGCCACGGTGATGGAGTCGCCCGTGTGCACACCCATCGGGTCCAGGTTCTCGATCGAGCAGACGATGATGCAGTTGTCGGCCTTGTCGCGCACGACCTCCATCTCGTACTCTTTCCAGCCGAGCAGCGATTCCTCGATCAGCAGCTCGTTGGTCGGCGAGGCTTCCAGGCCGCGCTTGCAGATGGTCTCGAACTCCTCGGCGTTGTAGGCGATGCCGCCGCCCGTGCCGCCCAGCGTGAAGCTGGGGCGGATCACGGTCGGGAAGCCCACGTTCTTCTGCACCGCCCAGGCCTCGTCCATGGAGTGGGCGATGCCCGAGCGCGCCGAGCCCAGGCCGATCTTGGTCATCGCGTCCTTGAACTTCAGGCGGTCCTCGGCCTTGTCGATGGCCTCGGGCGTGGCGCCGATCAGCTCGACCTTGTACTTGTCCAGCACGCCGTT
This sequence comes from Pseudorhodoferax aquiterrae, assembly GCF_014652235.1. Lineage (GTDB taxonomy): Bacteria > Pseudomonadota > Gammaproteobacteria > Burkholderiales > Burkholderiaceae_C > Pseudorhodoferax > Pseudorhodoferax aquiterrae. The sequence continues at coordinate 60,981 of NZ_BMYK01000011.1, read as the reverse complement.
GCGCCACAGGTCCAGCGCGCAGTTCAAAGCGGTCTGGCCGCCCATCGTGGGCAGGATGGCGTCGGGACGCTCCTTCGCGATGATCTTCTCGACCGTCTGCCAGGTGATGGGCTCGATGTAGGTGACGTCGGCCGTGGCCGGGTCGGTCATGATCGTCGCGGGATTGCTGTTGATCAGGATGACCTTGTAGCCCTCCTCGCGCAACGCCTTGCAGGCCTGCACGCCGGAGTAGTCGAATTCGCAGGCCTGGCCAATGACGATGGGGCCGGCGCCGATGATGAGGATGCTCTTGAGGTCTGTGCGCTTAGGCATTCTTCGCCTCCGCCTTGAATTTTTCCATCGACGCGGTGAAGCGGTCGAACAGGTAGCCGATGTCGTGCGGACCGGGCGAGGCTTCCGGGTGGCCCTGGAAGCAGAACGCCGGCTTGTCGGTGCGGGCCAGGCCCTGCAGCGTGCCGTCGAACAGGCTCACGTGCGTGGCACGCAGGTTGGCCGGCAGCGTCTTCTCGTCGACCGCGAAACCGTGGTTCTGGCTCGTGATGGACACGCGGCCGTTGTCCAGGTCCTTGACCGGGTGGTTCGCGCCGTGGTGGCCGAACTTCATCTTGAAGGTCTTGGCGCCCGAGGCCAGGGCCAGGATCTGGTGGCCCAGGCAGATGCCGAAGGTCGGGATGCCGGTCTCGATCAGCTGGCGCGTGGCCTCGATCGCGTAGTCGCAGGGTTCCGGGTCGCCCGGGCCGTTGGACAGGAAGATGCCATCGGGCTTGAGCTTGAGCACGTCGGACGCCGGGGTCTGCGCCGGCACCACCGTGATGCGCGCGCCGCGCTGGGCCAGCATGCGCAAAATGTTCTTCTTGACGCCGTAGTCGAAGGCCACGACGTGGAACTTGGGCGTGATCTGCACGCCGTAGCCCGCGCCCAGCTTCCACTCGGTCTCGGTCCACTCGTAGGTCTCGCGCACCGAGACGACCTTGGCCAGGTCCAGGCCCGACATGGCCGGCGCGGCCTTGGCCTGGGCGACGGCCGCATCGATGTCCTTCTGCGTGACCGTGCTGCCGGCGGCCAGCGCCACGATGGCGCCGTTCTGCGCGCCCTTGGTGCGCAGGTGGCGCGTGAGCTTGCGCGTGTCGATGTTGGCGATCGCCACCGTCTTGCCGGCCACCAGGTACTGGCCCAGGCTGGCGTTGCTGCGGAAGTTCGATGCCAGCAGCGGCAGGTCCTTGATGATCAGGCCGGCGGCGTGGATCTTGTCGGCCTCGATGTCCTCGGCGTTGGTGCCGTAGTTGCCGATGTGCGGATAGGTGAGCGTGACGATCTGCTGGCAGTAGCTCGGATCGGTCAGGATTTCCTGGTAGCCGGTGAGCGAGGTGTTGAACACGACCTCGCCGACGGTTGCGCCGGGGGCGCCGATCGAGTTGCCGAGAAAGACCGTGCCGTCAGCTAGCGCCAGGATCGCGGGCGGGAAGGATCCCTGGAGGGATGAAAGCACTGGGTTCTCCGGATGGTGACGGTCGCCCGGCGCCCTCGACAAGCACTTGGAGTGCTTCCCTGGACTGCTGCTTTAAGGGGATGTGGCGGTGGATGCGGCCGGCGACGCGATTGCGAAAAAGCCCACGATTGTAGCGCGGGGCGCCGCCTCGCCCGGCGGAGCAGACCCTGAACCGGAGTGCAAACCTGGGATTTACCCTAGGTTTGCACGCAGCCGTCGCATTTCAGAGCCGCGGCGCGCTCGCGTGCAGGCAGATGGCGGCGGCGGCCGCCACGTTCAGCGACTCCTCGCCGCCCGGCTGGGCGATGCGGATGTGCAGCTGGGCCCGTGCCTGCAGTGCCGGCGACACGCCCTGCCCTTCATGGCCCATCAGCCATGCGCAAGGATAGGGCGGCGCCGCCACGTGCAGCCATTCGCCCTGGTGCGAACTGGTGGCCACCAGCGGCACCTGCAGCGCGGCGACGGCGTCGTCGTCTGCCGCCTCGATCAGGCGCAGGCCGAAATGGGCACCCATGCCGGCGCGCAGCACCTTGGGCGACCACAGCGCGGCGGTGCCGGCCAGCGCCAGCACCTGGCCGAAACCGAAGGCGCCGGCGCTGCGCAGGATGGAGCCGACGTTGCCGGCGTCCTGCAGCCGGTCCAGCACCACGGTGGCGGCCAGCGGGTCGAGTGCCGGCGCGGGCGGCAGGGCCAGCACGCAGGCGAAGCCGGCCGGCGAGCCCAGCGCGCTGAGCTGGTTCCAAAGCGCATCGGCCAGCAGCAGGCGCGGCACGTTCGCGTCCAGGCCCAATGAGGCAGCCATGGCCTCGCCCTGCTCGGACATGACCAGCTGCGCAGGCTGCCAGCCCCGGGCCAGCGCGGCACGGCACAGGTGCTCGCCCTCGATCCAGATGCGGCCCTGGCGCCGGTAGGCGCCGTTCTCCTGGGCGAGCCGGCGCAGTTCCTTGAACTGCGGGTTCTCGCGCGAGCGGATTTCCAGCACGCTCATGGCCCGACCACCATCGCGGTGCGCGCACCGGCCTCGCGCACGGGCGCGAAGGACTGGCGGTGCCAGGCGCAGGCGCCGTGCAGGCGCAGCGCCTCCAGGTGTGCCGCCGTGCCGTAGCCCTTGTGGGCGTCGAAGCCGTACTGCGGGAACTGCGCGTGGATCTCGTGGCACCAGCGGTCACGGTGCACCTTGGCCAGGATGGAAGCGGCCGAGATGGCGGGCACCAGCGCATCGCCCTTGACCACGGCCTCGGCCAGCATCTCGAGCACCGGCAACTGGTTGCCATCCACGAGCACGCGCACGGGCTTGAGCCGCAGCCCTTGCACCGCACGCTGCATGGCCAACAGCGTGGCCTTGAGGATGTTGAGCCGGTCGATCTCCTCGACCGAGGCCTCGCCGATCGCACAGCACAGCGCCTTGGCGCGGATCTCGTCGTACAGGCGCTCGCGGCGCGGCGCCGTCAGGGTCTTGGAATCGGCCAGGCCCTCGATGGGCTGGCGCTCGTCCAGGATCACGGCCGCGGCCACCACGGGGCCCGCCAGCGGGCCGCGCCCCGCCTCGTCCACGCCCGCCATCAGTCCCGGTGCGGCCCAGCCCAGCACCTGCTGCTCAGCCCGCAAGAAGTTTTTCGATCGCATCGCTCGCCAACCGTGCCGTATCGCGCCGCAGTTCCAGATGCAGCGCCGTGAAGCGTTGTTCCAAGGCCGCGATTGTCTCCGGTGCCGCCTCCCGCGCGTGCAGCCAGCGTTCCAATGCCGCGGCCAGTGCCTCGGGTGTGGCGGCATCCTGGATCAGCTCGGGCACCACGGTGTCGCGACACAGGATGTTGGGCAGGCCGATCCAGGGCATGAGGTTGCGCCCGCGCATGAGCCAGTACGACAGCCGGTTCATGTGGTAGGCGATGACCATGGGCCGCTTGTACAAGGCCGTCTCCAGCGTGGCCGTGCCGCTGGCCACGAGTGCCACGTCGCAGGCCGCCAGCACGGTGTGCGACTGGCCGCGCACGACCTGCAGGCGCGCGCCCAGGCCGGCGGCATCGGCCAGGCGGCAGATTGCAGTCTCCTGCGACGGCACGGCCGGCACCACGAACTGCAGGGCCGGTCGGCTGCGCAGCAGCGTGCGCGCCGCGGCGAAGAAGCGCGCGCCCATCTGCTGGATCTCAGAACCCCGGCTGCCCGGCAGCACGGCGACCACGCAGGCGTCCGACGCCAAGCCGAGTTGCTGGCGCGCGGCCTGGCGGTCCGGCGCCAGCGGAATCACGCTGGCCAGCGGGTGGCCGACATAGGTGGCCGGCACGCCATGTGCGGCCAGCAGGTCCGGCTCGAACGGGAAGATGCACAGCACATGGTCGGCGCTGCGCTTGAGCGTCTCGACCTTCTTCGCGCGCCAGGCCCAGAACGAGGGGCTCACGAAGTGGACCGTCGGGATGCCGGCGGCGCGCAGCCGTGCCTCCAGGCCGAAGTTGAAATCGGGGGCGTCGATGCCGATGAAGATGTCGGGCCGCTCGCGCAACAGCCGGTCACCCAGTTCGCGCCGGATCGCAAGCAGCCGGCGCAGGTGCGGCAGCACCTCCAGGTAACCGCGCACGGCCAGGGCCTCGCTGGGCCACCAGGCGTCGAAACCACGGGCCTGCATCTGGTGGCCGCCGATGCCCATGGATTGCAGGGCCGGCAAGCGCGCCCGCAGCCCGTCCAGCAACAGCCCGGCGAGCAGATCACCCGAGGCCTCACCGGCCACCATCGCGCAACGCCGCGCCGCAGCCCCGGCCATGGCTCAGCGCGCGATGCCGGCGGTCGAGCTGCGCAGAAAGCCCAGCATGGCCGCCACCTCGCCGGCGGCCTCCGGGTGCGTGGCGGTCAGCGCCTCGATGCCGGCGATGGCCTCGTCCAGCGTCTTGCCCTGGCGGTAGAGCAGCTTGTGCATCTCGCGCACGGCGGTCTGCCGCTCAGCCGAGAAATCGCGCCGGCGCAGGCCGACGAGGTTCACGCCGCGTACCTGCAGGGGATTGCCATCGACGACCAGGAACGGCGGCACGTCCTTGTTCACGTGGCTCGCGAAGCCGATCATGGCGTGGTCGCCGATGCGCATGCGCTGCAGGATGCCGGTCAGGCCGCCCACGGTGACGTGGTCGCCCAGCTGCACATGGCCGGCCAGCGTAGCGTTGTTGGCCATGGTCGCGTGGTTGCCGATCTGGCAGTCGTGTGCGATGTGCACGTAGGCCATGATCCAGTTGTCGCTGCCGATGCGCGTGACGCCGGCGTCCTGCACGGTGCCCAGGTTGAAGGTGCAGAACTCGCGGACCACGTTGCGGTCGCCGATCACGAGTTCGGTCGGCTCGCCCGCATACTTCTTGTCCTGCGGCACGGCGCCCAGCGAGGCGAACTGGAAGATCCTGTTGTCGCGCCCGATGGTGGTGTGGCCCTCGATCACGCAGTGCGGGCCGACCTCGGTGCCGGCGCCGATGCGCACATGCGGGCCGATCAGGCTGAACGCACCCACGCGCACCGAGTCGTCGAGCTCGGCCGCCGGATCGACGATGGCACTGGGGTGGACATGGGCCATGTGGCAGCTTCCCCGCTCAGGCCACCTTGCGCATGGTGCACATCAGCTCGGCCTCGCAGGCGATGTTCTCGCCCACGCTGGCCGTGCCCTTGAACTTGTAGATGCCGGCCTTCTGGCGCAGCAGTTCCACGTCCAGCACCAGCTGGTCGCCGGGCTCCACCGGCCGCTTGAAGCGGGCCGCGTCGATGCCGGCGAAGTAGTAGACCGTGTTGTCGTCCAGGTCCTGGCCGCTGCTCGCGAAGGACAGCAGCGCCGCGGCCTGGGCCATGGCTTCCAGCATCAACACACCCGGCATCACCGGGCGGTTCGGGAAATGGCCGACGAAATAGGGCTCGTTGATCGAGACGTTCTTGAGCGCCTTGATGCGCACGTCCTTCTCGATGGCCAGCACGCGGTCCACGAGCAGGATGGGGTAGCGGTGCGGCAGCTTCTTGAGGATCTGGTGGATGTCCATCATGTCTTGGTCTCTTCTTTTCCATCGCGGGCGATCTGGCGCTCCAGCGCGCGCAGCCGTTCGCGCAGTGCCGGCAATTGGCGCAGCGTGGCGGCGGACTTCTCCCATTTCCCGAATTCGTCCAGCGGGTAGACCCCGCCATAGGCACCGGACTTGCGGATGCTGCCCGTGACCGAGGCGCCACCGCCGATGTGCACGTGGTCGGCGATGGTGGCGTGGCCGGTGATCTTGGCCGCACCGCCGATGGTGCAGTGCTCGCCGACCGTGGTGCTGCCCGCAATTGCGGCGCTGCCGGCGATGGCCGAGTGCCTGCCGATGCGCACGTTGTGCGCGATCTGGATCAGGTTGTCGAGCTTGACGCCATCCGCGATCACGGTGTCGCCCATGGCGCCACGGTCGATGCAGGTGTTGGCGCCGATGTCCACGTCATCGCCGATGCGCACCGCGCCCAACTGCTCGATCTTCTCCCAGCGGCCTGCATTCGGCGCGAAGCCGAAGCCGTCGGCACCGATCACGGCACCGGGCTGGAGCGTGCAGCGCGCGCCGATGCTGCAGCGCTCGCCCACCGTCACGCGCGAGGTCAGCACGGTCTCCGCGCCGATGCGCGCACCGCGCTCGACCACGCAGAGCGGGCCGATCCAGGCCGTCGGATCGACCTCGGCCTCGGGATCGACGAAGGCACTGGGATGCACCCCCGCCGGGCGGGCGGGCATCTGCGTACGCTTCCAGAGCTGCGTCAGCCGGGCGTAGTAGAGATAGGGATCGTCGGTCACGATGCAGGCGCCGCGCGCCTGGGCCTGATCGCGCAAGGCCGGGCCGACGATCACGCAGGCGGCCTGGCTGGGCGCCAGTTGCGCCACCAGCTTGGCATTGCTCAGGAAGGTGATCTGCCCCCGAGCGGCCGAGGCCAAAGGCGCCAGCCCTTCGATGGCCACGGAGCGCTCGCCGTGCAGCTCTCCACCCAGCGCATCGACGATTGCGCCAAGGTCCAAAGCCACGTCAGGTCCGCACGTCCCGCTCACTTGACGGGATTGGCCGCGTTCAAAGCCTTGATGACTTTGTCGGTGATGTCGTGCTTGGGGTTGATGTACGCGGCCTCCTGCAGGACGGCGTCGTACTTCTCGGTTTCGGCGACCTGCTTGATGATGCGGTTGGCCTTGTCGATGACCTGCTGCAGCTCTTCGTTCTTGCGCAGGTTCAGGTCTTCCTGGAACTCGCGGCGCTTGCGCTGGAAGTCGCGGTCCTGCTCGGTCAGCTGGCGTTGGCGCGCCGCGCGCTGGCTTTCCGCCAGGGTGGGTGCCTCGCGCTCGAACTTCTCCGAGGCAGCCTTGAGCACGTTGCCGGCTTCCATCAGATCCTTCTCGCGCTTGGAGAACTCGGCCTCGAGCTTGCTCTGCCCGACCTTGGCCGGATTGGCTTCACGCAGCAGGCGGTCGATGTTGACGAACCCGATCCGGAAGTCTTCAGCCTGCGCTTGGGCTGCCAGTGCAGCCAGCCCCAGCACCAGGGAGGCTGCGAATGGGCGCATGAAAGTCTTCATCAAAACGACGTACCTATCTGGAATTGCAGTTTTTGGATTCTATCGCCCGCGAATTTGCGCACTGGATTGGCGATGGCCAAGCGCAGCGGACCGACAGGGGAAATCCAGCTCACACCCACGCCGACGGAGGCGCGCATGTCGCTGAGCTCGAACTTGTCGTCCTCGCCGTAGACGTTGCCGACGTCGACGAAGCCGTACATGCGCAGCGTCCGGTCGTTGCCGGCGCCCGGGAACGGCGTCAGGATCTCCGCGTTCAGCGTGACCTTCTTGGTGCCGCCGATCACGGAGCCCGTCACGTCGCGCGGGCCCAGCGTGCCCTGCTCGAAGCCGCGCACCGACCCGAGGCCACCGGAGTAGAAGTTCTTGAACACCGGAAACGGCCGGCCCGACAAGCCCTTGCCGTAGCCCAGCTCGCCGTTGAAGGCCAGCGTGTACTGCTTGTTCAAGGGGATGAACTGCTGGTACTGGTAGCTGCTGCGCACGTAGCGCGTGTCGCCGAACAGGCCGATCTCGGCGTTGACCTTGTTCAAGGTGCCATTGGTGGGCACCAGCGTGCTGTCGCGGCTGTCGCGCTGCCAGCCGACCGACAGCGGGAACGAGTAACTGGTGTAGCCGAACTTGTCGGCATAGGCCAGGTAGGCGGCCGGGATGTTGGTGCCGGGTTTGATGGTCGTGCGTTCCAGCGTGCCACCGAAGTAGACCGTGTCGACCTCGCTGAACGGCACGCCGAAGCGCACGCCCGCACCCGTGGTCTCCAGCTGGTAGTTGCCGCCCTGGTCGTTGTAAGGCCGCGAGTTGCGGTGGAACAGGTCCAGCGACAGCGACACGCCGTCGGTCGTGAAGTACGGGTCCACCGTGTTCAGCACGATGGCGCGGTTGTACTTGCTGGTGTTGATGTCCAGGCCCAGGTAGTTGCCCGATCCGAACGCGTTCTCCTGCTTGATGCCGAAGGACAGCGCGAGCTTCTCGGCACTGGAGAAGCCGGCGCCCATGGTCAGGCTGCCGGTGGGCTTTTCGGCCACGGTGACCTGCAGGTCGACCTGGTCGGGCACGCCCGGCACCTCCAGGGTCTCCATGTTGACTTCGGTGAAGTAGCCCAGGCGGTCGACGCGGTCGCGCGACAGGCGGATCTTGTTGCCGTCGTACCAGGACGATTCGAACTGGCGGAACTCGCGGCGGATGACTTCGTCGCGCGTGCGCGTGTTGCCCACCACGTTGACGCGGCGCACGTAGGCGCGGCGCGAGGGCTCGGCCGTCAGCAACAGGGCCACGCTGTTGTTGCTGCGGTCGATGTCGGGCCGCGCCTCCACGTTCGCGAACGCGAAGCCGTAGTTGCCGAAGTTGTCGCGGAAGGCCTTGGTGGTCTCGGCCACGCGGTCGGCGTTGTAGGCCTCGCCGGGGCGGATCGTGATCAGCGACTTGAACTCGTCGTCACGGCCCAGGTAGTTGCCCTCCAGCTTGACGCTGGACACCACGTAGCGCTCGCCCTCGGTGATGTTCAGCACGATGGCGATGTCTTCCTTGTCGGGCGAGATCGCCACCTGGGTCGACTCGACCTGGAACTCCAGGTAGCCGCGCGAGAGGTAGTACGAGCGCAGCGTCTCGATGTCGGCGTTGAGCTTGGCCCGCGAGTAGCGGTCGGATTTGGTGTACCAGCTCAGCCAGCCGCCCGTGTCGAGTTCGAACAGGTCACGCAGCGTGCCTTCGCTGAAGGCCTTGTTGCCGACGATGCGGATTTCCTTGATCTTGGCCGGATCGCCCTCGGTCACCGTGAAGGTCAGGTTCACGCGGTTGCGCTCGACCGGCGTGACCGTGGTGACGACCTGGGCACCGTACAGGCTGCGGTTGATGTACTGGCGCTTGAGTTCCTGCTCGGCGCGGTCGGCCAGCGCCTTGTCGAAGGGGCGGCCTTCGGTCAGGCCGATGTCGCGCAGCGCCTTCTTCAACGCGTCCTGCTCGAACTCCTTGGTGCCGGCGAAGGTGACGTCGGCGACCGTGGGGCGCTCTTCGACCACCACCACGAGCACGTCGCCGCTGACCTCGATGCGCACATCGGTGAACAGGCCCAGGCCGAACAAGGCACGGATCGCCGAGGCCCCCATCTCGTCGGAATAGGTGTCGCCCACCCGCAATGGCAGGGATGCGAACACGGTGCCGGGCTCCACGCGTTGCAGGCCTTCGATGCGGATGTCACGCACCTTGAACGGGTCGACCGCCCAGGCCTGGTGGGCCACCAACAACAGCCCCAGGGCCGTGGTCAGCGCGCGCGTGCGAAAGCGAAGCATGGAATGTTTCATGGATTAGAAAGAGGGCCGACGGCGTTGGCCGGGCTGGTGGGCCGAGCCCGATGCCGGGTCAGCCGAAGATTCGTGTCACGTCGTTGAACAAGGCGATGGACATCATCACGAGCAGCAAGGCGACCCCGGTGCGCTGCATGCGTTCCATCCATGCATCCGACACGCCTTTGCCGGTCACGGCCTCCCAAAGATAATACATCAGGTGCCCCCCATCCAAGACCGGGAGCGGCAGCAGGTTCAGCACCCCCAGGCTCACGCTGATGAGGGCCAGGAACACCAGGTATTGCGTCAATCCCAGGCTGGCGGACTTGCCCGCATAGTCGGCGATCGTGAGCGGTCCGCTGAGGTTCTTGAGCGAGGCTTCGCCGATGACCATGCGGCCCATCATGCGCAGCGTGAGGGCCGACACCTCCCAGGTCCGCACCACCCCGTTCCACAGCCCATCGATCGGGCCGTGGCGCACCGTGACCATGGCCGGCGCCGCGCCGACCATGGCGCCGATGCGGCCGATCCAGGCCTGGCCCTCGCGCAGGGGCTGCGGCGTGACCTCGATCTCCTGGCGCTGGCCGGCGCGCTCGATGCGCCAGCGCTGCGTGAGTGGCTCCTCGCCGCGCACTGAGGCGCGGATGGTCTCGCGCAGTTGCGGCCCGTCGACGATGGGCGTGCTGCCGATGGCCAGCACCACGTCGCCGGGTTGCAGGCCGGCCTTGGCGGCTGCGCCATCGGCAACAACGTCGCCGATGACGGGCTGGGTCCAGGGCGAGACGATGCCGATGCGCCGGAACAGCTGCGCATCGGCCTCGCGCACGCCCATCTGCGCCAGCGGCAGCACGAGCTCGCGCGTCGCGCCCTGCGCGTCGAGTTCGAGTCGCACGTCGTGCCCGTCGAGCGCACCGCGCGTCAGCAGCCAGCGCAGTTCCTCGAACGAGCGCAGCGGCTGCAGCGTGTCGCCGTCCCAGGCGCCGCGCAGCACGTGCTCGCCGCCGCGCACACCGGCCTGCTCGGCCATCGACGCCGGCACCGGGCTGGCCAGCACGGCCTGGGGTTCCTGCACGCCGCTCCAGTTGACCAGCGCGTAGAGCAGCACGGCCAGCAGCAGGTTGGCGGCCGGGCCGGCAGCGACGATGGCCGCGCGCTTGCCCAGGGTCTGGGTGTTGAAGGCGCGGTGGCGCTCGGCGGGATCGACCGGGCCTTCACGCTCGTCCAGCATCTTGACGTAGCCGCCCAGCGGGAAGGCGCCGATCACGAACTCCGTGGGCGAGCCCTTGGGCTGCCAGCGCCACAGCACCTTGCCGAAGCCGATGGAAAAGCGCTCGACCTTGACGCCGCAGGCGACCGCCACACGGTAGTGGCCGTACTCGTGGACCGCGATCAAGAGGCCCAACGCAACGATGAAGGCCACGACGGTCAGCATGGGGATCCTTTCAAAGCCGGGCGATGTGCCCGTGCGCGTGCTCGCGCGCCAGCGCATCGAGCGCCAACAGGTCTGCCAGCGACCCCGGCTTGGAGGGCGCCAGCCCCTCCAAAGTTGCATGGTTGAGGTGGTGGATCTGGTCGAAGCGGATGCGACGGTCCAGGAAGGCCGCGACCGCCACCTCGTTGGCGGCGTTCAGCACCGCGCAGGTGCCCGACGGTGCGCGCAGGGCCTCCCAGGCCAGGGCCAGACAGGGGAAGCGCGCGAGGTCGGGCAGCTCGAAGGTCATGGCCGCCATGCGGGAGAAGTCCAGCCGCGGCGTGCCGCTCTCGATGCGCTCGGGCCAGGACAGGCCGTAGGCGATGGGCACGCGCATGTCGGGCGTGCCCAGCTGGGCCATGACGGACGCATCGTGGAACTGCACCATCGAGTGGATGATCTGCTGCGGGTGGATCACGACCTCGATCTGCTCGGGCGTCACGCCGAACAGGTACTTGGCCTCGATGACCTCCAGCCCCTTGTTCATCATGGTGGCCGAGTCGACCGAGATCTTGCGACCCATGGCGAAGTTCGGATGCGCACAGGCCTGCTCGGGCGTCACCTCGCGCAGCGTGGCCGGGTCGCGCGTGCGGAACGGCCCGCCCGAGGAGGTCAGCATGATCTTCTCGATGCGTTGGCTCCAGGTGGCGGGATCCTCGGGCAGCGACTGGAACACGGCCGAATGCTCGCTGTCGATCGGCAGCAGCAGCGCGCCGCCGGCCTGCACGGCGTCCAGGAACACCTGGCCACCGACGACCAGCGCCTCCTTGTTGGCCAGCAGCAGGCGCTTGCCGGCGCGCGCCGCCGCCAGGCAGGGCGCCAGGCCGGCCGCGCCGACGATCGCGGCCATCACGGCATGCACCTCGGGATGCGCGGCGACCTCGGCAATCGCCTCGGCGCCCGCCATGACCTCGACCGGCAAGCCCTCGGCGTGGATGCGCTCGCGCAGCCGGCGCGCCGCATCGGCATCGGCCATGACGGCGAAACGCGGCCGGAACTGCGCGCATTGCTGCAGCATGGTCTCGACCTGGGTCGCCGCCGTCAGCGCCAGCACCTCGAAACGCTCCGGATGCCGGGCGACCACGTCCAGCGTGTTGGCGCCCACGGAACCCGTGGAGCCCAGAATGCTCAGCCGCTGCTTCATGCCACCACGCAGTACAACATCATCGCCAGCGGAAGCGTCGGCAGCAGCGCGTCGACGCGGTCCAGCACACCGCCGTGGCCGGGCAGCAGAGCGCTGCTGTCCTTGACGCCAGCGCTGCGCTTGATCAGCGACTCGACCAGGTCGCCCACCACGCTCATGGCGCACAGGAACAGCACGGCCAGCGGCATCAGCCAGGGCATGCCGGTCCAGAGCCGACTGAACAGGTTGTTGCCCGACGGGCCGTCGACAAGCACCCAGCCCGCCGACAACAGCAGCACGCCGACGGCACCGCCATAGACGCCCTCCCAGCTCTTGCCCGGGCTGATCGCGGGCGCCAGCTTGCGGCGTCCAAAGCTGCGGCCCGCGGCGTAGGCGCCGATGTCGGCCATCCAGACCAGCGTCAGCACGGAGAGCAGGAAACCGATGCCGATGACGCGTGCCTGCACCACGGCCAGCCAGGCCAGGCACAGCGCCAGCAGGCCGCCGACGACGCGCAAGGGGCGTGGAATCGGCGCCCAGCCCGGCACGCCACCGCGGATCAGCAGCACGGCCGCGAGCACCCAGGCACCGCCGGCAAGGGTCCAAAGCGTGAGCGACGGCCGCACCAGCCAGCCCGCCTGCCACATCGCGGCGCACAGGGCGGCGGCGACCAGCGCCAACGCGCAGGCACCGACCTGCCCCATCTGGTTGAGGCGGCCCCATTCCCAGGCTGCGGCGGCGATCATCACGAGCGCGACGATGCCGAAGGGCGTGGGATCGGCGTAGAACAGGGCCGGCAGCAGAACGGCCAGCAGAACCAGGGCGGTGATGATGCGCGTGCGCAGCATGGCGCAGGCCTCAGGCCGCCTGGTTGGCGACGACTTGCTCGGAGGTCTTCCCGAAACGGCGCTCGCGCCGGCCGTAGGCCGCGATGGCGTCGTCCAGTGCCGCGGGGTCGAACTCGGGCCACAGCTTGTCGCTGAACACGAACTCCGAGTAGGCCGATTGCCAGAGCAGGAAGTTGCTGATGCGGAACTCGCCACCCGTGCGGATCACGAGGTCCGGGTCTGGCACATGGGCCAGCGCCATGGTCCGGCCCAGGCTGGCTTCGGTGATGGCCTCGCCGGCCGCCGCCAGGCGTTGCGCGGCCTGGGCGATGTCCCAGCGGCCGCCGTAGTTGAAGCAGATGTTGAGCACCAGGCGCTGGTTGCCGGCGGTTTCGCGCTCGGCCTGCTCCAGCCCGGCGCGCACCTTGTCCGACAGCGCATGCAGCGCGCCGACGAAGCGCAGTTGCACGCCATTGGCCTTGAGCGGCTTCACTTCCTTGGCCAGCACGCTGACCATCAAGGACATCAGGCCGGAGACCTCATCCTGCGGCCGGTCCCAGTTCTCGGACGAGAACGCGAACACCGTCAGCACGCGCACGTCGCGGTCCAGGCAGGCCTGCACGCAGCGGCGCAGCGCCTCGACGCCCTGCCGGTGGCCGGCCACGCGCGGCAGGAAGCGACGCGTCGCCCAGCGGCCGTTGCCGTCCATGACGATGGCGATGTGGTGCGGCACACCGCTCACGCGCGCGTCTCCCGCTGACGGCCAGGCAGCTTGCGCATCAAACCGCCAGCAGGTCCTGTTCCTTGGCCGCCACGATGTGGTCGACCTCGGCGATGTGCTTGTCGGTCACCTTCTGGATCTCGGCCTCGGCACGCTTTTGCTCGTCCTCGGAGGCCAGCTTGTCCTTGACCAGCTTCTTGACCGCCTCGTTGGCGTCGCGGCGCAGGTTGCGGATCGCGACCTTGGCGTTCTCGCCTTCGCTGCGCACGACCTTGGTCAGCTCCTTGCGGCGCTCCTCGGTCATCATGGGCATGGGAACGCGGATCAACTCACCCATGGACGCAGGGTTCAGGCCCAGGTCGCTCTCGCGGATGGCCTTCTCGATCTTGGCACCCATGCCCTTCTCCCAGGGCTGCACGCTGATGGTGCGGGCGTCCAGCAGCGACACGTTGGCCACCTGGCTGATCGGCACCATGGAGCCGTAGTAGTCGACCTGCACCACGTCCAGCAGCGCCGGGTTGGCGCGGCCCGTGCGCACGCGCGCCAGGGCGGTCTTCAACGAGGCCAGGGACTGGTCCATGCGGCTGTCCGCCGCGCTCTTGATGTCTGCAATCGTCATGCTCTCTCCGGCTTCTTGTCGGTCGGGCCAGCAGCGAACGGCGCCGCTGCCCCAGCCTCTCAGGCGTAGACCAGGGTGCCCTCGTCTTCACCCAGCACCACGCGCTTGAGGGCGCCGTGCTTGAAGATCGAGAAGACCTTGATCGGCAGTTTCTGGTCGCGGCACAGCGCGAACGCCGTGGCATCCATGATGCCCAGATTCTGCGAGATCGCCTCGTCGAATGAAATCCTGCTGTAGCGTGTGGCCGAGGGATCCTTCTTGGGATCCGCGGTGTACACGCCGTCCACCTTGGTGGCCTTGAGTACCAGCTCGGCGCCGATCTCGGCACCGCGCAGCGCGGCGGCGGTATCGGTGGTGAAGAACGGGTTGCCGGTGCCGGCGGCGAAGATCACGACCTTGCCCTCTTCGAGGTACTGCAAGGCCTTGGGGCGCACGTAGGGCTCCACCACCTGCTCGATGGCGATGGCCGACATCACGCGGGCGATCAGGCCGGCCTTGTCCATGGTGTCGGCCAGGGCCAGGGAATTCATGACCGTGGCCAGCATGCCCATGTAGTCGGCCGTGGCGCGGTCCATGCCGACCGAGCCACCCGCCACGCCGCGGAAGATGTTGCCGCCGCCGATGACCACGGCCACCTGGACGCCCAGGCGCGTGATCTCGGCCACCTCTTCGACCATGCGCACGATGGTGGCGCGGTTGATGCCGAAGGCATCGTCTCCCATGAGGGCCTCTCCCGACAGCTTCAACAAGATGCGCTTGTGGGCTGGCGCGAGATCGGGCATGGGCAATTCCTTCAGGTGGTGCAAATGGGGGGCAATGGTAGCGCGGGCCGACGACAGTTCAGACGCCGGACCCGCATGGCGCGATCAGGCGCCGGACTTGGCAGCAGCGACCTGGGCGGCCACTTCGGCCGCGAAGTCGTCGACCTTCTTCTCGATGCCTTCGCCGACCACGTACAGCGTGAACGACTTGACCTGCGTGTCGGCGGCCTTGAGCATCTGCTCGACGGTCTGCTTGTCGTTCTTCACGAAAGGCTGGTTGTACAGCGAGACTTCCTTGAGGAACTTCTGCACGCCGCCTTCGATGCGCTTGGCCACGATGTCGGCCGACTGCACGGGCTTGCCGGCGGCTTCGGCGGCCTTCTTGTCTTCCTCGGCCTTGGCCGCGGCGACAGACCGCTCCTTCTCGACCAGCTCGGCCGGCACTTCGGCCGACGACAGCGCCACCGGCTTCATGGCCGCCACGTGCATGGCGACGTCCTTGGCGGCGGTCTCGCTGCCTTCGTACTCGACCAGCACGCCGATGCGCGTGCCGTGCAGGTAGCCGGCCAGCTTGCCGCCATCGGCATAGCGCTTGAAGCGGCGGAAGCTCATGTTCTCGCCGATCTTGCCGATCAGGCCCTTGCGCACATCTTCCAGCGTGGGGCCGAAGCCGTCCTGCTCGTAGGCCAACGCGCCCAGGGCCGCGATGTCGGCGGGGTTGTGCTGCACGATCAGGTTGGCGGCCGCCTGGGCCAGCGCCAGGAAGCTGTCGTTCTTGGTGACGAAGTCGGTTTCGCAGTTCACTTCGATCAGGGCACCGACATTGCCGTTCAGGGCGCTGGCGACCACGCCTTCGGCCGTGACGCGCGAGGCGGCCTTGCCGGCCTTGCTGCCCAGCTTGACGCGCAGCAGTTCTTCGGCCTTGACCATGTCGCCACCGGCTTCGGTCAGCGCCTTCTTGCATTCCATCATCGGTGCGTCGGTCTTGCCACGCAGTTCAGCAACCATGCTTGCGGTGATAGCAGCCATGTTCAGATCTCCATCTCGAATTCAAGAAACTAAAAAAAAGGGGGCCATGCAGCCCCACTTTGATCGCGCGGGATGTCGCGCGTGAGTCGGGCTCAGGCAGCCTCGTTGACCTCGACGAACTCGTCGTCGCTCTCGCCGGCCACGGCCTTGACGACTTCGGCGCCGGCAGCGTTGCGGCCTTCGATGATCGCATCGGCGATGCCACGCGCGTACAGCGCCACGGCCTTGGCCGAGTCATCGTTGCCGGGGATCACGTAGTCGATGCCCTGGGGCGAGTGGTTGGAGTCGACCACACCGATCAGCGGAATGCCCAGCTTGCGGGCTTCGGCGACGGCGATCTTGTGGAAGCCCACGTCGATCACGAAGATCGCGTCGGGCAGCGCACCCATTTCCTGGATGCCGCCGATGTCCTTTTCCAGCTTGGCCATCTCGCGGGCGAACATGAGCTGCTCCTTCTTGCTCATGCTGTCCAGACCGGCTTCCTGCTGGGCCTTCATGTCCTTCAGGCGCTTGAGCGAGGTCTTGACCGTCTTGAAGTTGGTCAGCATGCCGCCCAGCCAGCGCTGGTCGACGAAGGGCACGCCGGCGCGGCGGGCTTCCTCGGCCACGATCTCGCGGGCCTGGCGCTTGGTGGCGACCATCAGGATGGTGCCGCCATTGGCGGTCAGCTGCTTGGCGAACTTGGCCGCCTCCTGGAACATCGGCAGCGACTTTTCCAGGTTGATGATGTGGATCTTGTTGCGGTGACCGAAGATGAACGGGGCCATCTTGGGGTTCCAGAAGCGGGTCTGGTGGCCGAAATGGACACCGGCTTCCAGCATTTCGCGCATGGTGACGGACATTGAAGTAACTCCGAAGGTTGGGTCTAAAATCCCGCCCGTTTTGCGCCATGCTGACCCGTGCTGAACGGGCGGCTGAATCAGGCGCAACACCTTGAGTGGGCAGGTTTGCGATTTGTCTTGCGATGATCAAGCGGAGCGCCATGCCCGCTTCGCAAAACCCAAAGAGTCTAGCACATCACGGGCCAGCCAGACCGGCGCCCCTTCCCCATGCACATTGCCATCATCGGTGCCGGCGTCGTCGGCATCACCACGGCCTACGAGCTGGCCGCGGACGGCCACCAGGTCACGGTCTTCGAGCGCCACACGGCGGCCGCAGCGGAAACCAGCTTCGCCAATGCGGGCGTGGTGGCCCCGGGCTATGTGACACCCTGGGCCGCCCCCGGCATGCCCGGCAAGGTGCTGCGCTACCTGTTCAAGCGCCATGCACCGATCACGCTGGGCTGGCCGCTGGGCGTACGCGATCTGGCCTGGATGGCGCGCTGGTTGCGCGCCTGCCGGCTCGACACCTATCTGGCCAACCGCGCCCGCATGCAGCGGCTGGCCTTCTACAGCCGCGAACGGCTGCACCAGCTGACCCAGGACCTGCGCCTGGCCTACGACCGCAGCGACGGCTACATGGTGCTGCTGCGTTCCGAACAGGATGCCCGCCTGGTCGAGCCCGGGCTGCAGGTGCTGCAGGACGCCGGCGTGCGCTTCGCGCGGCTGGATGCGCCCGCGGCGCGCCTGGTCGAGCCCGCGCTGAGTCCGGACATGGATTTCCACGGCGCGATCCAGCTGCCCGACGACGAGGTCGGCAACTGCCGGCAGTTCTGCATGCTGCTCAAGACCGAGGCGCAAGGCCTGGGCGTCGACTTCCAGTTCGGCAGCCGCATCGCGCGCATCGAGGCCGGGCCGCCCGTCGCGCTGCGCCTGGCAGACGGCTCGGCGCGCAGCTTCGACGCCGTGGTCTGTTGCGCGGGCCTGCACTCCGCGCAGCTGCTGCGCCCGCTGGGCCTGCGCCTGCCGCTGGCCGCGGTCCATGGCTACTCGATCACGGCCACGATCCGCGAAGCGCTGAACGCCCCGCGCAGCGCCGTCATGGACGAGCGCTACAAGGTCGCCATCTCCCGGCTCGGCCTGCGCGTGCGCGTGGCCGGCAGCGCCGAGATCGGAGGTGATCCCGACCGCCACCGCGAGGCCTCGGTGCAGACGCTGTACAAGGTGCTGCACGACTGGTTTCCGGGCGCGGCCAGCATGCAGGCCGGCGTGCAGGTCTGGAAGGGTGCGCGGCCGATGCTGCCGGACGGTCCTCCGGTGCTGGGCCACAGCGGCGTTCCGGGTATCTGGCTGAACCTGGGCCACGGCTCCAGTGGCTGGGCGCTCAGTTGCGGCAGCGCGCGCGTGCTGGCCGACCAGATCGCGGGCCGCACGCCAGCCGTCGACACCGAGGGCCTGGGCATCGAACGCCTGCGCCGCTGAACCCGTGGCGCGCCGCACAATCGGCGCCATGCACCCCATCACCCCCGAGCGCGCCTGGGCCCTGCACGGCAGCGCTGCCACGCGGCAACTGGAAGCCCGCGCCATCGCGGCAGCCGGACCCCATGTGCTGATGCAGCGCGCCGGCCTCGCAACGGCCCGGCTCGCGCTGGCGCTCGCACCGCATGCGCGGCAGGTCTGGATCGCCTGCGGCCCCGGCAACAACGGCGGCGACGGGCTGGAGGCGGCCATGCATCTGCAGCACTGGGGCAAGCGGCCGCGCGTGCGCTGGCTCGGCGACGAGCAGCGGCTTGCGCCCGACGCCGCGGCGTCACTGGCGCGTGCTCGCGCCGCCGGCGTGCTGTTCACCGACGCCATGCCGGAACTGCAATCCCAGGACCTCGCCATCGATGCACTGCTGGGTCTGGGCAACGCGCGCGCGGCGACCGGCGATCTGGCCGCCTGCATCGCAGCGCTCAACGCCAGCGCCGCCCCGGTGCTGGCCATCGACCTGCCGACCGGCCTGGCCGCGGACACGGGCCAAGCCCATGGCCCCGCCGTGCGGGCGCGGCACACGCTGAGCCTGCTGACGCTCAAGCCCGGCCTGTTCACGGGCATGGGCCGCGACCTCGCAGGCCAGGTCTGGTTCGACGCCTTGCAGGACGGCGACACCGTGCCGTCCGATGCGACGCTGGCCGGTCCGCCGCCCGCACGCGCTCGCGCGCATGCCAGCCACAAGGGCAGCTACGGCGACGTGGCGGTGCTGGGTGGCGCACCCGGCATGCGCGGCGCGGCCGTGCTGGCCGCCTCCGCCGCGCTGCATGCCGGCGCGGGACGCGTCTACGTCGCTGCGCTGGACGCCGGCACGGTCGATCTCGCGGCCGATGCGCCGGAGCTCATGTGGCGCGCGCCACCTGAGCTCGCACTGGCCCGGCTGGCCGTCGCCTGCGGTTGCGGCGGCGGCCCGCAGGTCGCGGCCTGGCTGCCACGGGTGTTGGCCGAAGCGGCCCAACTCGTGCTCGATGCCGATGCCCTCAATGCAGTGGCGGCCGACACGGGTCTGCAGGACGCTTTGCGCTGGCGCGCGCAGCCCACCGTGCTGACGCCGCACCCGCTCGAGGCCGCCCGGCTGCTGGGCAGCAGCACCACCGCCGTGCAGGCCGATCGTCTGGCGGCCGCACGGGCGCTGGCCGCACGCTTCGGCGCCGTCGTGCTGCTCAAGGGATCGGGAACGGTGGTCACGGAGCCCGGCCGTGCACCGGCCATCAATCCCACGGGCAATGCCCGGCTCGCCACCGCCGGTACAGGCGACGTGCTGGCCGGTTTCGTGGCGGCGCATCTGGCTGCCGGCAGCACCGCCTGGGAGGCCGCCTGCCACGCCGCCTACGCACACGGCGCGCTGGCCGACACCTGGCCTGCGGGTCGCGCCCTCACGGCATCGGCGCTGGCCCGCGCCGCGGCCTGAAGCTCAGCCGCGGCCGACGAACGGCATCTTGGTGGCCATGACGGTGTGGAACAGCACGTTGGCCTGCAGTGGCAGGTTGGCCATGTAGAGCACGGACTGGCCGACGATGTTGACGTCCATCAGCGGCTCGACCGCGATCTCGCCATTGGCCTGCGGCACACCCTTGGCCATGCGCATGGCCATTTCGGTGGCGGCATTGCCCACGTCGATCTGCCCGACCGCGATGTCGTACTTGCGCCCATCCAGCGAGGCCGACTTGGTCAGGCCCTGGACGGCATGCTTGGTCGAGGTGTAGGCGATCGAATTCGGCCGCGGCGCGGTGGCCGAGATCGAGCCGTTGTTGATGATGCGGCCGCCCCGCGGCGTCTGCGACTTCATGACGCGGAAGGCCTGCTGGATGCACAGGAACATGCCGGTCAGGTTGATGTCGACCACGTTCTTCCACTGCTCCAGCGTGAGGTCTTCGAGCGGGACACCGGGCGCGTTGACACCGGCGTTGTTGAACAGCAGATCCACGCGGCCATGGGCCTTGACCGCGGTGTCGAACAGTGCCGCCACCGAGGCCGCGTCGGCCACGTCCGTCGGCACGACCAGCGCGCCCTGGCCCGCGGCGGCTTTGACCTCTTCCAACGGCTCAGGCCGGCGCCCGGCCAGCACCACACGCCAGCCACCGGCCGCCAGCGCCAGCGCCGCGGCCTTGCCGATGCCGGTGCCCGCACCGGTCACGATGGCCACTTTGTCATTCGAACCCATGGAGATCTCCTTCTTTTTGCATTGATCGTTGTGGATGCCTGGCTCAGCGACGGCTGCGTGACTTGTTCTTCGCCGCGGCCTTCTTGCCCGCGGTCTTGAGCGTCCTGGCCAGGCCGCCGCTCTTGTCCTCGCGCCGCTTGGGGCCGTCCCTGCGCGCATCGCCCGCGGCTTCGCGCGCCGCCGCCTTGTCCCGGATGGTACGGGGCCCAAGTTCGTCGCCTTCGCGGATCAACCGGAAATCGATCTTGCGCCCATCCAGGTCGACGCGGCTGACCTGCACCTGCACCCGCGTGCCCACGGCATAGCGGATACCGGTGCGCTCGCCGCGCAGCTCCTGGCGCGCCTCGTCGAACTTGAAGTACTCGCCGCCCAGTTCGGTGATGTGCACCAGGCCCTCGACGTACATCGCGTCCAGCGTGACGAAGATGCCGAAGCTCGTGGCCGCCGTGACGACGCCGCTGTACTCCTCGCCCAGGTGCTCGCGCATGTACTTGCACTTGAGCCAGGCCTCGACATCGCGGCTGGCCTCGTCGGCGCGGCGCTCGTTGGCGCTGCAATGCAGGCCCGCGGCCTCCCAGCCCTGCATCTCGGCGTTGGTCTTGCGCGGCCGCTGTTCGGGCTCGGCCACCTTGTCGCCCAGGCGCGCGACCTGGTTCTTCTGCAGCCGCTTGGCCAGCTTGGCATGGGCCTCGCCGGGCGTGGGCAGCGCCGGCAACTGGTAGCGGCTGTGCGCGAGGATGGACTTGATCACGCGGTGGACCAGCAGGTCCGGATAGCGCCGGATCGGGCTCGTGAAGTGCGTGTAGGCCTCGTAGGCCAGCCCGAAGTGGCCGCTGTTGATCGGCGTGTAGATCGCCTGCTGCATGGAGCGCAACAGCATGGTGTGGATCTGCTGCGCGTCCGGCCGGTCCTTGGTCGCCTCGGCGATGGCCTGGAACTCCGAGGGCGTGGGGTCGTCGCTGATGCTGAGACCGACACCGACGGCCTTGAGATAGTTGCGCAGCGTCTCCTTCTTCTCGGGCGTGGGGCCCTCGTGCACGCGGTACAGGCCCGGACGCTTGTTCTGCGCGATGAAGTCGGCGCTGCAGACGTTCGCCGCCAGCATGGCCTCCTCGATGAGCCGGTGGGCGTCGTTGCGCGTGCGCGGCACGATGCGTTCGATGCGGCCGTTCTCGTCGCAGACGATCTGCGTCTCCATGGTGTCGAAGTCGACCGCGCCACGCTTGCCGCGCGCGGCCAGAAGCGCGCGGTAGACGTCGTGCAGATGCTCCAGCTGCGGCACCAGCGCCTTGCGGCGCACGGCCTCGGGGCCGCGCGTGTTGGCCAGGATCGCCGCCACCTCGGTGTAGGTGAAGCGGGCATGGCTGAACATCACGGCAGGGTAGAACTGGTAGGCGTGCACCTCGCCCTTGGAGGTGACGAGCATGTCGCACACCATGCACAGCCGCTCGACCTCGGGATTCAGCGAGCACAGACCGTTCGACAGCTTCTCGGGCAGCATGGGAATCACGCGGCGCGGGAAGTACACGCTGGTGGCGCGCTCGTAGGCGTCCACGTCGATGGCCGAGCCGGTCTCCACGTAGTGGCTCACGTCGGCAATCGCAACCAGCAGACGCCAGCCCTTGCTGCGGCCGACCTTGGTCGGCTCGCAATAGACGGCATCGTCGAAGTCGCGCGCGTCCTCACCGTCGATGGTGACCAGCGGCACGTCAGTCAGGTCGATGCGCTGGCGCTTGTCCTGCGGCCGCACCTTGTCGGGCAGCGTGCGCGCCAGCGCGATGCAGGCGTCGGAGAACACGTGCGGCACGTCGTACTTGCGCACCGCGATCTCGATTTCCATGCCCGGGTCGTCGACCTCGCCCAGCACCTCCTTCACGCGGCCGACCGGCTGGCCGTACAGGGCCGGAGGCTCGGTCAGTTCGACGACGACGACCTGGCCGGGCTTGGCCGTGCCGGTCGCGCCCTTGGGGATCAGGATGTCCTGGCCGTAGCGCTTGTCCTCGGGCGCGACGAGCCAGACGCCGCTCTCCTGCAACAGCCGGCCGATGATGGGCTGCGGCGGGCGCTCGACGATCTCGACGACGCGACCTTCGGGCCGCCCCTTGCGGTCGTAGCGCACGACGCGCGCCTTGACGCGGTCCTTGTGCAGCACCGCGCGCATCTCGTTGGATGGCAGATAGATGTCCGACTGTCCATCGTCGCGCTGCACGAAACCGTGGCCATCGCGGTGTCCCTGGACCGTGCCTTCCACTTCTTCGAGAAGGCTTGTTGTGTAGTTGGAATTTTTGATGATATGATCGCTTTCTTTCCTGAAATGCCCAGGTGGCGGAATTGGTAGACGCACTAGTTTCAGGTACTAGCGAGTAACATCGTGGGGGTTCGAGTCCCTTCCTGGGCACCAATCATCGATTGGAACACATTGGAAAGAACACAACGAAGCCGCTGAGTCATCAGCGGCTTTTTTGTTGCCCGCTCGACAACCATCGTTGCGCGTGCAGGCCCCACGGACGACGCGAAGCACGCAAACGCAGCGAACGGCAGAACCCCACGCATGACGTGCACGGGCAGCCGCCCCACTCTCCGATCTGAATTTTTTTGATCTTCGAAGCGCAAAACGCCGAGTGGCCTGAAAAACATTGCTAGAATCGTAGGCTTCCTGAGATGCCCAGGTGGCGGAATTGGTAGACGCACTAGTTTCAGGTACTAGCGAGTAACATCGTGGGGGTTCGAGTCCCTTCCTGGGCACCAACCATCGGTTGGAACACATCAGAAGAAACGCAACGAGGCCGCTGAGCGATCAGCGGCTTTTTTGTTTTCGAGCCACCCGGAAGCGAAAAGCCTCCCCGACGGGACGAGGCCTTCGCCGCTACCAAGATCAAACCGGCACCGCCACGAGGTCGTGGCCCTGCGTGCCGACGATGCGGGCGCGCGTGAACTCGCCGACCTTGAGCGTCTTGCTGATCTTCTCCGGCGGCAGCAGGTGGACCACGCCGTCGATCTCGGGTGCGTCCGCGTAGCTGCGGCCCTTGCCGCCCTTGCGGCCCAGGCCCGGCGCCGAATCCACGAGGACCTGCATGTTGGCCCCGATGCGCCGGCGCAGGCGCGCAGCCGACACTTCTTCAGCCACCGCCATGAAGCGCGCCCGGCGCTCCTCGCGCAGGGCCAAAGGCAGCATCGGCGCGATGGTGTTGGCAGCCGCGCCTTCGACCGGGCTGTAAGCGAAGCAGCCGGCGCGGTCGATCTGCGCCTCGCGCATGAAGTCGAGCAGGTGGGCGAACTCCTCCTCCGTCTCGCCAGGGAAGCCGGCGATGAAGGTGCTGCGGATCACGAGCTCCGGACAGATCTCGCGCCAGCGCTGGATGCGCTCCAGGTTCTTCTCGCCGCTGGCCGGCCGCTTCATGCGACGCAGCACGTCGGGGTGGCTGTGCTGCAGCGGCACGTCCAGGTAGGGCAGCACGCGCCCCGCGGCCATCAGCGGCAGGATGTCGTCCACGCTGGGATAGGGATAGACGTAGTGCAGGCGCACCCAGGCGCCGTGCGGCTCGGCCAGCTCGCCGAGCGCCTGCACGAGCTCGAGCATGCGCGTCTTGACCGGCTTGCCGTCCCAGAAACCGGTGCGGTACTTGAGGTCCACGCCATAGGCCGAGGTGTCCTGGCTGATGACCAGCAGTTCCTTGACCCCGCCTTCGAACAGCGCGCGTGCCTCCTTGAGCACGTCGCCCACGGGCCGTGACACCAGGTCGCCGCGCATCGAGGGGATGATGCAGAAGGTGCAGCGGTGGTTGCAGCCCTCGCTGATCTTGAGGTAGGCGTAGTGCTTGGGCGTGAGCTTGATGCCTTGCGCTGGCACCAGGTCCACGAAGGGGTCGTGCGGCTTGGGCAGGTTGGCATGGACGGCATCCATGACTTCCTGCGTGGCATGCGGTCCGGTCACGGCCAGCACGCTGGGGTGCATCTCGCGCACCATGTTGCCACCGCCCTGCCCGGTCTTGGCGCCCAGGCAACCAGTCACGATCACGCGGCCATTGTCGGCCAGCGCCTCGCCGATGGTGTCCAGGCTTTCCTTGACCGCATCGTCGATGAAGCCGCAGGTGTTGACGATCACCAGGTCGGCGCCTTCGAAGGTCTTGCTGGTCTGGTAGCCCTCGGCGCTCAACTGCGTGAGGATGAGTTCGGAATCGGTCAAGGCCTTGGGGCATCCAAGGCTGACGAAGCCGATCTTCGGGGCTTTCGTGGGGGCTTGCGCAACGGTCATCGCGCTATTGTCGCCGCGATGCGGGCAGCGGATCTCAGCGCTTGACGCCCAGGGTGCCGAGCAACTGCTCGGTCTGTTTCTGCATCTGCTCCTGCATCTG
This sequence comes from Pseudorhodoferax aquiterrae, assembly GCF_014652235.1. Classification (GTDB taxonomy): domain Bacteria; phylum Pseudomonadota; class Gammaproteobacteria; order Burkholderiales; family Burkholderiaceae_C; genus Pseudorhodoferax; species Pseudorhodoferax aquiterrae. Next base: position 36,248 of record NZ_BMYK01000011.1, on the reverse strand, counting down.
CACGAACACGTTCTTGGACTGCTCCACGTAGCTGCCCATCATGCCCTGCATGAGGGGCGACTGCATGCTCAGGAACTGCGCCCACAGCTCGGGCGACATGCTCTTGGACTGCTCGGTCAGTTTGGCCTGCATGTCGACGAAGGCCTGCATGTTCTTCTCGAGGTAGGGCCCGATGAAGCTCTGCATGGTGTTGCCGTAGAAGCGGATGATGTTCGCCAGCGCCTGCTCGGTGAACAACGGGGCGCCGCCGGCCTCTTCTTCCAGGATGATCTGCAGCAGGATGGAACGCGTGAGGTCTTCGCCGGTCTTGGCGTCCCGCACGACCAGAGGCTCATTGCCCATCACCAGCTTCTTGACCTCCGACAGCGTGATGTAGGTCGAAGTGTCCGTGTCGTAGAGCCGGCGGTTCGGATACTTCTTGATCACACGCTGGGCCGGCTTCTCGGCGCTGGGCTTCTTGGTCTGCACTGCGTTCCTCGGGTTGGTGCTCGTTGCACTGCAGCAGATTCTAGAGAGCCGCCCTGCAGCGGGCGCCCAAGGATAACCCTGACGGTGGGCGCCGGGCTCGGCATGGGGGCCGACAGCGCCTTGTCCGCCTGCTCCTACACGGCCTGGCGGCCGATGTCCTTAGGCTGCGTGTCCATGCCCCACCCGATCCTCTCAGACGTGGAACAGCTTGGCCCGCGCAGCATGCGTGATGGCGGCCACGCTCGGGTGGCTGATGCGCCGCTCCACCGAGATCGCGAAGAACTCCTCGACCAGCTCATCGCTGCGGCCCAGCACGCCGACGCGGTATTGCGCGGCGATCTGCGCCTCCAGCACGGTCGGTCCCATGAACACGCCGCGGCCCTCGCGGCCGAAGGCGTTCATGAGCGCCGTGTCGTCGAACTCGCCGACGATGCGCGGCCGCAGCCGGTGCCGCACCAGCCAGGGATCGAGCTGCCGGCGCACCGAGGCCGTCGGCCCCTGCACCAGCATGGGTGCGTTGTCCAGGCATTGCGGAAAGGCCCCGGCCAGCCGTTCGCGCAGGCCCTCGGCACAGAAAAAGCTCATGGGACTGCGCCCCAGCAGGTGGTTGAAGGCACGCACGCTGACTTTGGGCGAGACGCGTTCGTCCGCGATCAGCAAGTCCAGCCGGTGCAGCGCGAGCTGGGCCAGCAGATCCTCGTACTTGCCCTCGTGGCAGATCAGGCGCACGGGCTCGGCCCCGTCCAGGGCCGGCTCCAGCAGCTGGTAGACCACCGACTTGGCCACCGCATCGGCAACGCCCACGCGAAAGTCCAGCGAGCGACGCTCGCCGCGCCTGTGCCGTACCGAGGTCTCCAGTTCGGCGCCCAGCGCGAAGATCTCCTCGGCGTAGTCCAGCGCGACGCGGCCCTGCTCGGTCAGCTCGAGCCGGCGGCCGACCTTGCGGAACAGCTTGTGCCCGATCCAGTCCTCGAACAGCTTGATCTGGCCCGACAGCGTTTGCGGCGTGGTGTGCAACTGCTCGCCGGCGCGCATCACGCCACCGGCCTTGGCCACCACCCAGAAATAGCGCAAATGCTTGAAGTTCATGGAACCTCCCGCCGAAAGCTGGGTCAACCGTTCAGAAGGTTCCATCGCTTTTCTCGAAGTGTTTTTGTCTCAAATACGAATATACGCGAAGTGTCCGAACCTTTAGAGTTGCCTCTTTCCGCCCACAGTCCGCTACAACAAGGAGCCCAGCCATGCGATTGACCACCAAGAGCCGTTTCGCCGTGAACGCGATGATCGACGTCGCACTGCGGGAACACCTGGGTCCCGTGACGCTGTCGGCCATCGGCGCCCGGCAAAAGATCTCGCTGTCGTACCTGGAGCAGATGTTCAGCCGGCTGCGCCGTTCCGGCCTGGTCGAGAGCGCACGCGGCCCCGGCGGCGGCTACACGCTGGCGCGCAAGGCCAGCGCCATCAGCGTGGCGGACATCATCCTGGCCGTGGACGACCAGGCCGCGCAGGATGCGCAAGGCGCCGTGGCGCAAGGTGATCCGGACGCCAAGATGGCGGGCGACCTCTGGGACAGCCTGTCCGCCTGCATGCTCGACTACATGCAGGGCATCTCGCTGCGCCAGCTCGCCGACGAACAGCGCGCCAAGGGTGTGGAGATCGAGGCCGCGCCCAGCCGCCGCCGCGCTGCCGTGCTGCCGCGGCCGCGCCAGGCCACCGTGCGCGCACCGAACTCCGTGTTCGCCTACGGCCAGTACCTGCAGCTCAAGGGCTGACGCCCGCCCTGCAAGGCCCTTGCCCATGGGCCTTGCAGTGGCATGTTTCCAGGTGCATTCTGTGCGCATCGCCCCCAGTTCCGGGAGTTCGCCATGCGCAGCATCCGATGTGTCTGCCTCGTCCTCGCCCTGGCGTTTGCGCAGGGCCCTGGTTTCGCAGCCACTCCCCCGCCCCCCGTCCAGCAGACCATCGACGCGCTGAGCCGCGCCCACGCAGCCGTGGTCGGCGTGCAGGTCGTGTCCGACGAGGACGCCGTCTCGGCCGAAACCCTGGGGCGCCAGCGCCAGGGCTCTGGCGTGGTGATCGGCCCGGACGGCCTGATCCTCACCATCGGCTACCTGATGCTGGAGGCCGAGCACATCCAGATCGTCACGCAGGACGGCCGGCGGCTGCCAGCGCAGGCGGTGGCCTACGACCTGGCGACCGGCTTCGGCCTGCTGCGCCCGCTGCTGCCGCTGCGCGGCGTGGCGGCCGTGCCGCTGGGCAGCCTCCCGGAGCTCGAACCCGGCATGGCATTGATGACGGCCACCGGCGGCAACGGCGGCGACGTGGCCATGACCCAGCTGGTCGGCAAGCGCGCCTTCTCGGGCTATTGGGAATACTTCATCGACACCGCCCTGTTCACGAGCCCGCCGATCGCCAACCACTCCGGCGCGCCGCTGTTCAACCAGCGGGGCGAGCTGGTCGGCATCGGCAGCCTGCTCGTGATGGACGCACTGGGCACGGGCCAGCGGCTGCCCGGCAACATGTTCGTGCCGGTGGACTTGCTCAAGCCCATCCTCGCGGAGATGCAGAGCACCGGCACCACCCGGCTCAGCAGGCGGCCCTGGCTGGGCCTCAACTCGGTGGAGCTGTCCGGCCGCGTGCAGGTCGCGCGTGTGGGCAAGGCCAGCCCGGCCTGGGCGGCCGGCCTGCAGCCCGGCGACGTGGTGCTGGCCGTGGACGGCACCAAGGTGACCACGCTGGAAGGCTTCTACAAGAAGCTCTGGGACCGCGCCGATGCCCAGGCCGAGGTACAGCTGACCGTGCTGCAGGGCGCGGACGTGAAGACCTTGACCGTCAAGCCCGTCGACCGCATGAGCACCCTGCGCAAGCCAAAGGGCATCTGATCAGCGCAGCCCGGACGCCACCGTCGGGTAGTGCAGCGCCAACCGCAGTTCGCGCTTGAGGCGCTGGTTCAGCAGCCGGCGCGACTCGGACATGAAGCTCAGCACCATCAGCGGCAGTTGGCCGCGCGCCTCCTCGGCCGCCACGCGCGGCGGCCGCGGCATGCCGTACAGATCGGCCGCCAGGTCGAAGTAGTCGCCCATCTTGAGCGCGGTGTCGTCGCTGGCGTTGACCACACGCTGCGCCCGGCCGCGCCACAGCGCGGCGATGCAGGCGCGCGCGAGGTCGTCGGCATGGATGTGGTTGGTGTAGACGTCGTCCTCGGCCCGTAGCACCGGCGTGCCCTTGGCCAGCCGCTCGCGCGGTGTGCCGCCGGCGCGGTCGGGCGCGTAGATCCCCGGAATGCGCAGCACGCTGGCGCGCAGGCCGCCGGCCCGGCCGAGGAAGCGCACGGCCGCCTCGGCATCGAGCCTGCGCAGGGCGCGCTCCGTGCGCGGCGCCGGCCGCCGCGTCTCGTCCACCCAGTCGCCGCCGCAGTCGCCGTAGACGCCGCTGGTGGAGCCGTAGACCAGGGCCCGCGGCCGCGTGCGCCGCAGCAGGGTCTGGCCCAGCGCGCGCGTGCGCCCATCGCGCGCGCCCTCGCCCGGCGGCGGCGCCAGGTGCAGCACGCGGTCGGCCAGGCCGGCCAGCCGGCGCAACGAGCGCGCGTCGTCCAGGTCGCCACGCAGCGGCACCAGGCCTTGTGCGCGCAGTCCAGCCACGCGCTCGGCCGACGAGGTCAGCGCCAGCACCCGCACACCGGCCGGCAGCCGGGCCGCCACGCGTTGCCCCACGTCGCCGCAGCCGACGATCAGCACGCGTGTGCGGCGAAAGCGCCCGGGCAGCGCGCCGAGCGGAAACTGGTTTGAAGGCAAAATCCTGGGTTCACTGAAGCGGCGAGAAGCCCACGAGGATACCCAAAGATGACCCTGACGCCGGCCGCCGCGCCCCCCTTCAAGATCACCGTGCAGCCCAGCGGCCGTTCGTTCGAAGCCAGCGCCGGCGAGGCCATCCTGGCCGCCGGCATCCGCCAGGGCGTGGGCCTGCCCTACGGCTGCAAGGACGGTGCCTGCGGCTCGTGCAAGTGCAAGATGCTGGAAGGCCGCGTCGAGCACGGGCCGCACCAGAGCAAGGCGCTGTCGGCCGAGGAAGAGGCCGCCGGCCTGATCCTCACCTGCTGCGGCGTGCCGCTCAGCGACGTGGTGCTCGAATCGCGCCAGGTCACCGACGAGAGCGCCTTCCCGATCAAGCGCATGCCTGCGCGCGTGGCCAGCCTGACCAAGGTCTCGCACGACGTGATGGTCATCCGGCTGCAGCTGCCCGCCAACGACACCATGCGCTACCACGCGGGCCAGTACGTGGAGTTCCTGCTGCGCGACGGTGCACGCCGCAGCTACTCCATGGCCAACGCCCCGCACACCGCCGGCGGCCAGCCCGGTGCCGTGCCGCCCGTGGGCCCCAGCGTGGAGCTGCACATCCGCCACATGCCCGGCGGCAAGTTCACCGACCACGTGTTCGGCGCCATGAAGGAAAAGGAGATCCTGCGCATCGAAGGCCCTTACGGCAGCTTCTTCCTGCGCGAGGACTCCGACAAGCCCATCGTGCTGCTGGCCTCGGGCACGGGCTTCGCGCCGATCAAGGCCGTCATCGAGCAGCTGCAGTTCAAGGCCAGCACGCGCCCCGCCACGGTCTACTGGGGCGGCCGCCGCCCGGCCGACCTGTACATGGACGCCTGGCTGCGCCAAAAGCTGGCCGAGATGCCCAACCTGCGCTATGTGCCGGTCATCTCCAACGCCCTACCCGAAGACAACTGGACCGGCCGCACCGGCTTCGTGCACCGCGCCGTGCTGGAAGACCTGCCCGACCTCTCGGGCCACCAGGTCTACGCCTGCGGCGCGCCCATCGTGGTCGACTCGGCCCGCGCCGACTACAGCGCCGAAGCCGGCCTGCCGCCCGAGGAATTCTTCGCCGACGCCTTCACCACCGAAGCCGACAAAGCCCCAGCATGACCCGCATCAACGCCCTGCGCCGCGCCGTGCTGCTCTCCGCCCTGGCCGTGGCCGCCGTGCCCGCGCTGGCCCAGAACAAGCCCATCCGGCTGATCGTGCCCTACGCCGCCGGCGGCCCCATCGACGTCACGGCCCGCGTGCTGGCCGAGCGCGTGAAGGACCAGCTCGGCACCGTGATCATCGAGAACAAGCCAGGCGCCGGCGGCAACATCGGTGCCGACGCCGTGGCCAAGGCGCCGCACGACGGCCTGACCATCGGCATCGCCGCCACCGCCACCCACGCCGTGAACCCCTGGCTGTACCGCAGGATGCCGTTCGATGCCGCGCGCGACTTCGCGCCCATCACGCAGATGGTGCGCGTGCCCAACGTGCTGGTCATGAACGCCGAGACCGCGCAACGGCTCAAGATCGCCACCGTGGCCGACCTCATCGCCTACGCCAAGGCCAACCCGGCCAAGCTGAACTACGGCTCGGGCGGCAACGGCAGCGCCGGTCACCTGGCCGGCGAGATGTTCAAGGCCCAGGCCGGCATCTTCGCGCTGCACATTCCCTACAACGGCGGCAACCCGGCCCAGCTGGCGCTGCTGTCGGGCCAGGTCGATTTCAACTTCGACAACCTGGCCACGGCCGCGCCCGGCATCCGTTCGGGCAAGCTCAAGGCCCTGGCCGTCACCACGGCGCAGCGCTCGCCGGCCCTGCCCGAGGTGCCGCCCGTGGCCGACACGCTCAAGGGCTTCGCCATCGACACCTGGTGGGGCCTGGTCGCGCCGGCCGGCACGCCCGCCGACGTGCTGGAACGGCTGAACCACGCTTTCGTCGCGGCATTGCAATCGGAGGAGACGCGCCAGCGCTTCGCCAACCTGCTGGCCGAGCCCGTGCCCAGTACTTCCGCCCAGTTCGGCGCCTTCATGCAGGCCGAACTGGCCAAGTACCAAAAGCTCGTGAAGGCCTCGGGCGCGCAGGTGGATTGACGTTCGGCGGGCGCCGCATCCCGGCACTGTCCGACAGCGGCGGACCGCTCCACCGACCAACCTGGACGAAGGGACCGCGCAACCCGCGCGGCGATCCACCCGGGAGGCACCCATGTTGGGCACGTTGCTGGCCATCGCCATCGTCACTTGCGTTTGCTGCTTCTGCCACCGCGTGCCTTGAGCACCGGCAAGAAAAAGGGCTGCCCGAGGGCAGCCCAATCGATGCATCCGCTTCCCAGAAAGCACCTTGTCTGGATGCACCGAGAACCCATCATCCCGCCGCCGCCCCGCTGCGCCTGTAGGAAAGCAGGCTCTCGGCGGGAGAGTCAAGCGCTCAGCGCCTTGCGCACGAGCTCGGCGCCGGCCTCGAAGTCGTAAGCGGCCGCCGCCTGCCGCAAGGCCTCGAAGGCCTCGGTGCCCAGCACGGCCTGGAACACCGCCGCCTCGCTGCTGATCAGGTCCTGCGCATCGGCATCGTTGTCCGCCAGCAGTGCGGCCAGCCGCTGCAGCAGTTCCGTCGACTGGGCCGGGGTCACGGCGGCGGCGCGCGGTTCAAGCACCGCGTCCGGCAGCTGGCTTTCGATCGCCTGCACCAGCGCCTGCAAGGGCGTGGCCACGGCGTCCAGCAGCGCCTCCAGCCGATCGGCCGATGCCCCGCTCCGCAAGCCCTCCTCCAGCTCCGCGGCCAGGCCCTGCAACTGCAGCGCGCCGATGTTCCCCGCCACGCCCTTGAGCGTGTGGGCCAGCCGTTCGGCCGTGGCCCGGTCGCCCGCAGCCACGGCCTGGCGCACCGCGGCCGCGGCGTCGCGCTGGCCCTGCACGAACTTGCCCAGCAGCGCCAGGTACAGCGAACGCTTGCCCAGCACGCGGCGCAGTCCCTTGGCCACGTCCAGGCCCGGCACGGGCCGGGCCAGCACGGGCGCATCGTCCTGCGCCACCACGGCCGGCACCGCCACCGGCAGGCCGCCCAGGCCCTCGCGTGGGCGGATCCACTGGGCCAGGGCGCGCCACAGCGCGTCGGGCTCGATCGGCTTGGCGACGAAGTCCTGCATGCCGGCCTCCAGACAGCGCTGGCGGTCCGCAGCCATGGCATTGGCCGTCATGGCCAGGATCGGCAGACCGGCATGGCGCGCGTCCTGGCGCAGCAGGCGCGTGGCGCCGACGCCGTCCAGCACCGGCATCTGCATGTCCATCAGCACCAGGTCGTAGGGCATGGCGCCAGGCTGCGTGGTGGCGGCGATGCGGTCGAGTGCCTGCCGGCCGTCGGCCGCCACATCGACGGCGAAGCCGGCGGCCTGCAGCAGCTCGCAAGCCACCTGCTGGTTCAGTTCGTTGTCTTCCACGAGCAGGATGCGCGCACCGCGCAGCGGCTCCAGCGCATGCAGCGCCGGCGTGCGGCGCTCCTGCGCGGCGGCGGCCGCGGGTGCATCGCCGGCATGCTCGCCGAGCACGCGCATCATGGTGTCAAACAGCACGGAGGCGCTGACCGGCTTGAGCATCAGGTGGTCGATGCCGGCCTCCTGCGCGCTGCGGATCACCTCCTCGCGGCCATAGGCCGTGACGATCACCATGCGCGGCAGCGGCGCCATGCCCAGCGCACGGATGCGCGCCGCGGTCTGCAGCCCGTCCATGCCGGGCATCTGCCAGTCCAGCATCACGGTGTCGAAGGGCGTGCCGGCCTCGCAGGCCTCGCGCACCTGGGCCACGGCCTCGGCACCGCTCAGCACCGTGCGCACTTCGAAGGACTGCGCCGCCAGCAGCTCGGACAGCACCTGCGCGGCGTGCGCGTTGTCGTCCACCACCAGCACACGGCGCCCGCGCAGGTCGATCTGCGGCAGCACAGGCCGGCCGCGCCGCTCGCCCAGGCCCAGCCGCGCCGTGAACCAGAACGTGGAGCCGCGGCCCGGCACGCTTTCCACGCCCACCTCGCCGCCCATCAGGCCGGCCAGCCGCTTGCTGATGGCCAGGCCCAGCCCGGTGCCGCCGTACTGGCGCGTGATCGAGCTGTCGGCCTGCTCGAAGCTGCGGAACAGCCGCTGCTGCTGTTCCTCGGTCAGGCCGATGCCGGTGTCGCGCACCTCGAAGCGCAGCAGCACCTGCGGCCCGCCCTCGCCGCCCTCGCCGCCGCCGCGCCCGAACTCCAGCACGCGCACGCGGATGTCGACCTTGCCCGCCTCGGTGAACTTGATCGCGTTGCTGGCGTAGTTGATGAGGATCTGGCCCAGCCGCAGCGGGTCGCCCCTGAGCTGCTGCGGCACGTCGGCCGCCACGTCGCAGACCAGTTCCAGCCGCTTGGCGTTGGCACGGTCGGCGATGACGCCGGCCACCGTGTCGATCACGCGGTCGAGCTCGAACGGGATGTGCTCCACCTCCAGCTTGCCGGCCTCCACCTTGGAGAAGTCCAGGATGTCGTTGAGGATGCCCATCAGGTGCTGGCCCGACTGCTGGATCTTGTTCAGGTAGTCGCGCTGCTGCGGCGTGAGCTGCGTGCGCAGCGCCAGATGCGACATGCCGATCACCGCATTCATCGGCGTGCGGATCTCGTGGCTCATGTTGGCCAGGAAGTCGCTCTTGGCCTGGTTGGCCGCGCCCGCGGCGTCGCGTGCCTGCGCCAGCGCCGTGATGTCGATGGCCACGCCGATCACGCGGCGTGCCCGGCCCGCCTCGTCACGCAGCACGCGGCCCGCGCTCTGCACCGAACGGATGCGGCCGTCGGGCAGCGGCACGCGGAACTCGTGCTGGAAGTCGCGGACCTGCGGGTCCGCGATGGCCGCGCGGAACGACTCGGCGGCGCGCTCACGGTCCTCCAGGTGCACGTGCCGCTCCCAGAACTGCGGGCTGCCGTCGTAGCTGCCCGGTGCCAGGCCGTACAGGCGTTCGAGCTGCGGCGCCCAATAGCCGCGCCCGCTGCGCATGTCCAGGTCGTACACACCGATGCCGCCGGCGTCCTGGGCCACCTGCAGCCGCTCGTTGGCATCCTGCAGCTGCTGCTGCGCGTCCTTGAGCGGCGTCACGTCCACGATCACGCCCACCAGGCCGGCGCTGCTGTCGTCGGCCATGCGGATGGCACTGACCGAGAACAGCGTGGTGTGCACGCGCCCGTCGGCGAAGCCGAACTGCGCCTCGCGGCTCAGCATGCCGCCGCTGCGCACCAGCGCCAGCTGCTCGGCGTGCCCGGCCTCGCGCTGCGGCACGTAGGGCAGGTCCAGCACGGTCTTGCCGATCAGCTCGGCAGGCTGCAGGCCGAACGCCTGGCCATAGGCCTTGTTGCAGCCCAGAAAGCGGCCTTCGTCGTCCTTGTAGAAGATCGGGTTCGGGATGCGGTCCATCAGCGCCTGCAGGAAGGCTGCATGCTCGGCGGCCAGCCGCAGCTCCTCACGGCGCTGCACCACCATCCTGCCGGCGACGCGGCTGCCCACCAGCACCAGCACCAGGCCGAGCACCGCGACCATGCCGGTGACGAGGGCGTGCCGCTGGCGCATGGGCGCCAGCCCGTCCAGCGACGTCAGCGTGAGCAGCTGGTACTGCGGATCGGACAGCGGCTGGCGCCGCAGCAGGTAGGGCCGGCCCTCGATGAGCCAGTGGTCGGCGTAGACCGGATCGGCCGGCGCCCGCACGTCCAGCGGCTGCCCGAGCGCCTCGCCCCCGTCGGACGGCCGCACCGTGGCGCCGGGCAGCAGCGCTGCCACGTTGCGCAGCATGAAGCGCTCGGCCGAAGCGGTGATGACGCGCCCCTGCGGGCTCACGATCAACGCGATGTGCCGCCCCGCCAGGTACGGCGCCATGTCCGGCGCGTCGAACTTGACCGTGACCGAGCCCTGCGGCACGCCGCGCGGTCCTTCGATCCGGCTGGCCACGAAATAGGCCGGAATGTTGTTGAGCCGGCCGATACCGAACTGCTTGCCCACACCGTCGCGCAGCGCATCGATCAGGTAGGTGCGTCCGCCATAGATCTGGCCCACGATGCTGTCGTCCTGGTCCCAGTTGCTGGCGGCCACCGTGTCGTCCGACAGGTTGTTCATGTAGATGCGGCCGTAGCGCAGATCGCTCGCCACCGCGTTCATGTAGTCGCCGACTTCGCGCACCTGGGGGTCGCGCGTGAACTGTGCGGCGCGCTGCTGGCGCGTCAGCCGGGCCGCGCCGGGCGCATCGAGGCGGTAGCGCGTGGCGACCTGGATCACCAGGCCCTGGCGCGCCACCATGTTGGACACGCTGACCATCTCGGTGAACAGCCGGTTCACGATGCGTGCGGTGGCCTCGGCATCGTGGTCGGCGCCGGCGGCCAGGCTGTCCAGCTGCGCGGCCAGGAGCCGCTGCGAGACCCACCAGCCCAGGCCCGCCACCAGCGCCAGCCAAGCCAGCGCCAGGGCCGCGGCCGCATGGCGCACCACGGGCGGCACCGCGGCCGGCCGGCCGCGCAGGCCCGGCCAGGCGAAACCCTGGGCAGGGGCGGCCGGCGCCGTGCCCGCCGGAGCACCCTGGGGCGCAGCGCTGCTCATGCCGCCTCCGGCAGCCAGGACGCCAGGGCCGGGCTGGCGCGCAGCAGCGCCAGCGCATCCTCCAGGTCGTAGCGCTGCACCAGGCGCACCAGTTGCTGCAGCTGCGCCGGCGGCAATCGCTGCTGCAGCCAGGGCCGCATGGCATGGAGTTGCGTTCCGGTGTCGCCGTCCATGGACTCCAGCATCTCACACAAGCGTGCCAGCCCGCTGCGGGCCTGGGCGTCGGTCAGCGCGGCCAGGTCGCCGCTCATCCAGCCGGCCGCGGCCGGCTCCAGTGGCGCCTCCTGCGTCCGCAGCCCCGCGCCCATGCGGCACGGCCATTGCAGCTGCACGCAGGTGCCCGCGCCCGGGGCGCTCTGCGCCGTGATGGAGCCGCCGGCCGCGCTGGCCAGGCGCCGGGCCAGCGCCAGCCCCAGCCCGAGCCCGCCGAAGCGCCGCGTGCTCGAGCCGTCCACCTGCCGGAACGGCTGGAACAGCTGGCCCAGCTGCTCGGGCGCGATGCCGATGCCGGTGTCGCGCACGGCGATCTCCAGCACCACGCCTTCGTCGTCCGCCGGCCGGTGCCGGCACTGCAGCACCACCTCGCCCTGCTCGGTGAACTTCAGGGCATTGCCCAGCAGCTGGCCCAGCACCTGCTCGAGCCGCTGCACGTCGCTGTGCAGCTGCCGTGGCACGGCATCGTCGGCCTCCAGGCGCAGCGCCAGGCCCTTGTCGGCCGCCTGCGGCCCGTGGCGCGCCTGCAGCCGCGCCAGCAGCGCATCCAGGTCGAAATCGGCCTCCTGCAGCACCAGCCGGCCCGACTCGGTGCGCGAGAAATCCAGCACGTCGTTGGCGATGGCCAGCAGGGCCTGGGCCGCGCTGCTGGCCTTCTGCACGTGCATGCGCTGGGCCGCGCTCAACGCACCCTGCAGCGCCAGATGGGCCTGGCCGATGATGGTGTTCAGCGGCGTGCGGATCTCGTGGCTCATGTTGGCCAGGAAGTCCGACTTGGCCGCCGCTGCCGCTTCGGCCGCATCCCTGGCGGCCTGCATGGCCTGGGCCGTGCGCCTGCGTTCGGTGATGTCCACGCACCAGCCGAAGGCCACGTCGGGCTGCCCGCCGAAGCTGCCGCGCGTGAACGAGAGCTGGGCCCAGAAGCGGCTGCCGTCGCCGCGCAGCATCTCCAGGTCCGAGACGCGCGCGAAGCCGTCGCGCCACAGGCACTCCATCAGCACGGCGCGCTGCGAGGGATCGACGTAGCGCGCCCGCATGCCCTGCGCTGCCAGCGTCTGGGCATCGACGCCGAACATCTCCAGCGCGTTCTGGTTGTGGAACAGCACCCGACCGCTGCCGTCGGCCGCCACCACCGCGCCGGGTGCGGACTCCAGCAGATCGCGCAGCAAGCGCTCGCGCTCGCGCAGCGCCGCGCGCGCCTGCGCCTGCTCGCTGATGTCCAGCAGCACGCCGACCATGCCGGCCGTGCTGCCGTCCGGCGCATGCAGGCCCTGGGCCCAGAACAGCGTCTGGTGCAGCCGCCCGTCGGCCCAGTGGTTTTCGAACGCCCGCTGGACGCGCCCACCGCTGCGCACCACCTCCATGTCGCAGCGGTGCGCCTCCTCGCGTGCGGCAGCATCGAGCACCTGCAGCTCCAGCACCGTGCGGCCGATCAGGTCCTCGCGCCGCACGCCGTAGGCGGCTTCGAAGGCCCGGTTCACCGTGGTGTAGCGGCCTTGGTCGTCCTTGAGGAACAGCGGGTTGGGTAGGGCATCGACGAGGCGCTGCTGGAAGGCCAGCTCGCGCGCCACGGCCGCCGCGGCCTGCCCGCGCTGCCAGGCCTGCCGCGCCTGCCTTGCCTGGCGGCGCAGCCAGGCGGCGCCCAGCGCCAGGCAGGCGGCCAGCGCGGCGGCGGCCGCGGCCAGGGCGGTCCCGCC
>NZ_BMYK01000011.1:0-23467 GCF_014652235.1 Pseudorhodoferax aquiterrae | reverse complement strand
CAGCGCGGCGGCCGCGGCAGCCAGGGCGGTCCCGCCCCGCTCGGCCGCCGTCAGCGGCCGCAGCACCACCAGCTGCCAATCGCGCCGGGCGGCAGGCCAGTCCAGCGTGCCGAAGGCCCGCTCCACGCGCACGCCGTCCAGCCGCTCGCCGCCGGCCACGGCCACCAGCGGCAGCGCCGGCGGCACGCCCTGGGCGAACAGGTCGCCGTAGCGCGCGTCGCGCGCCAGCTGTTCCTGGTCCGCGGCGGCGATGGGTGCCAGCATGTGCAGCAGCCATTGGCGGCGGTTGGTGCCGAACACCACGCCCTCCGGCGACACCAGCAGCACCGTGTGCGCATAGCGGCCCAGTTGCGCGTCGATGCGCTCCATGCCGATCTTGACCACCGCCACACCGACCGGCTCGGCCTGCGGATCGAGCTGCCCGCGCACCGGCGCGGCCAGGTAGATGCCGCGCTCGCCGGTGTTCTTGCCGACCGCCGGGTACAGGTTGGGCGTGCCGACCATGGCACGCCGGAAGTACGGCCGCATCGACAGGTCGCGCCCCAGGCCACGCGCGCTGCCGTCCTGCGCACGGTAGGCCACGGTGCGGCCATGGCGGTCCAGCACCAGCGCGTTGTCGGCGCCGTATTCGCCGACCACGGCCGCCAGCACGGCCTGCAGCGCCGGGTCCTGCGCCGTCGCCTCGCCGTCCAGCAGGCGTTTGATGTGCTCGTTCACGAGCCCCAGCAGCTGCACGCCGCCCATGGCCCGGCCATCGCTGCTCAGGGCATGCACCTGGTCGACCAGCTGGTCCGCATCGCGCTGCAGTTCCTGCTGCAGCTGCCCGGACTGCCACTGCTGCACCAGCCAGCCCACCAGCAGCGCCAGCGCCAGGCAGGCCGCCACGGCCACCCAGGTCGCGCGCTGGCGCAGCGGCCGCCAGCGCGGGCCTTCGGTGGCTGGCGCGGACGCGGCAGGCATCGCTCGCGGCCGCACGCCGCTTTCAGGCCGCTTGCGGCAGCACCAGCGCCTTGGAGGCGTGCCCGTCGAGCTGGAAGACGCCGACGATCTGCGCCTGCTTGTGGGCTTCGGTGCGCAGCGAGGATGCGGCGGCCGCCGCCTGTTCCACCAGCGCGGCGTTCTGCTGCGTCGTGCTGTCCATCTCGGTGATAGCGGTGTTGATCTGCTCCAGCCCGCTGATCTGCTCGGCGCTGGCCGCGCTGATCTCGGCCATGATGCCGGTGATGCGCTCCACGCTCTGGACCACCTCGTCCATGGTGCTGCCGGCGCGGGCCACCAGCGTGCTGCCGGCTTCCACCTGCTGCACCGAGTCGTTGATCAGCGCCTTGATCTCCTTGGCCGCCTCGGCCGAGCGCTGCGCGAGGCTGCGCACCTCGGAGGCCACCACCGCGAAGCCGCGGCCCTGCTCGCCGGCGCGTGCGGCCTCCACGGCCGCGTTCAGCGCCAGGATGTTGGTCTGGAACGCGATGCCGTCGATCACCGCGATGATTTCCACCACCTTCCTGGACGCGGTGTTGATCGACTGCATGGTCTGCACCACCTCGCTCACCGCCTGGCCGCCGCGCTGGGCCACCTGGGCGGCCGCCTGCACCAGCTGGTTGGCCTGGCGTGCGCTGTCGCTGTTCTGGCGCACCGTGCTGGTCAGCTGCTCCATGGCGGCCGCCGTCTGCTGCAAGGCGCTGGCCTGGCGCTCGGTGCGCATGGACAGGTCGTCGTTGCCGCGCGCGATCTCGCTGGTGGCCGTGGCGATGTTGTCGGCGCCCGAGCGCACCTCGCCCACGATGCGCTGCAGGCTGGCGTTCATCTCCTGCAGTGCGCGCAGCAACTGGTCCGGCTCGTCCGGGTAGCGCACGTGGATGCGGCTGTTCAGCACGCCCGAGGCCACCACCCGCGCCACCTTCACCGCATGGCGCAGCGGCGCCGTGATGCTGCGCGCCACCAGCAGGGCCACGACCACCGCCGCCACCATGGCCAGCACCATGATGACCAGCAGCAGCGTCGTGTCGCGCCGGATCAGCGCCCGCGCTGCGCCCTCGTCGGTCTCCACGCGCTTGCTGGCCAGGACGACCACCTTGTCGATGGCCGCGCGGTGCGTCTCGTAGGCCGCGTCCAGCCGCTGCATGGTGGCGGCCAACTTCCCGGCGTCACCGCCCCGGACGGCCGGCACCAGTTCCTCGAAGGCCAGCCGGTAGAACTCCTGGGCCGGACGGTAGGCATCGTCCAGCAGCAAACGGCCCATCTCCGGCTCCAGCCCCTGCTTCTGCCAGAAGTCGTGGCGCTCGTCGAACTGCGCCTTCAGGCTGCGGATGCGCTCGGCCAGCGCCTGCTGGCGGCCGGCATCGCCCGCGCGCGAGAGCTGCAGCGCCAGCAGGTAGGACTCGATGATGTATTCGGGCGGCGGAAGGATGTCGGCGATCAGGTCCTTGCCCTGCACGATGCGCTCGTAGATCGGCCCGTTGACCTTGAGCGTGTCCAGCGTCTTGAAGGCCCAGCCCCCGGACAGCATGAACCCGATGGCGAAGATGGCGATCAGCACGCCCAGCCGGGCCGACAGCTTCAACTTTCTCAACACATGCATGCGCCGCTCTCCGCCACAGTGGGTTGTAAGCCAATGATTCATCAACCGCTGCGAAATGTCCACGGCGCCCGCCACGAAAGTTGCGAAACACACCACAAACAGATATACGGTCGATCGACTCTGACAATCGACAAAAAAATTTGTGCACACGAAGCAACAAATCGATATAAGCAAGATCGACCGTTGCAGAATGCAAGACTTGTCTGACATGCACCGCACAACCCGCCATCTCCGTGTCACCGCTGCGGCCCCACCCGGGTGGCCCCGCACGGGCTGAGGCGTGTCCACCATGAACCCGCGCTTGCCCGACCCGCAGATCCTGGCGCTTGCCTTGCAGGCGACGGTGCTGGCACACGGGCAGCTGCGCGAGGCCGCCACCGCCTTTGCCAGCGAGCTGGCCAACGGCAGGGGTTGCGCGCGGGTCGGGGTCGGTTTCCTGCGCGGGCAGCAGGTCGAGCTGGTCGCCATCTCGCACGGCAGCGGCGAGAACCTGCACCGCCAGGCCTTCAACCCGCTCACCGCGGCCATGGACGAGGCGGTGCAGCAAGGTGCCAGCGTGCACTGGCCGGCCGAGGGTGCGCCCGCCATCCGCCACGCCCACCGGCTGCTGCTGGGCGAACGCGGCGGCGCGGTCGCCACCGTGCCCATCGTGCACCTGGGCCAGGCGGTGGGCGCCGTCACCTGCGAATGGACCACCGCTCCGCCCGATCTGCCCGCCCTGGTGGCCGAACTCGAGAACAGCGTCAGCCTGGCCGGCCCGGTGCTCCACCTGATGGCCCAGCGCGAGCAGCCCTGGTACCGGCGGCTGCGCCCGGGGCAGGCGCCAGATGGCAGCAGCCGGCGCCGCACGGCCTGGCTGCTGGCCGGCGCCGCCGGCCTGCTGGCCGCCGCCCTGGCCCTGCCCGTCGAGTACCGCGTGGGCGGCCGGGCCCGCGTCGAAGGCCAGCAGACGCGCGCCATCGTCGTCCCGGCCGACGGCTACCTGCAGGCCGTGCACGTGCGCCCGGGCGACCGCGTGGCGGCCGGCCAGCTGCTGCTGGAAATGTCCGACCAGGACCTGCAGCTGCAAAAGCGCAAGTGGAGCAGCGAGCTCGGCCAGTACGAGAACGCCTACGCCAGCGCGCTGGCGCGGGCCGACCGCGCCGCCATGGTCATCGCGCTGGCGCGCGTGGACGAAGCCCGGGCCCACCTGGGCCTGGTCGAATCCGAGCTGCAGCGCGCGCGCATCACTGCCCCCTTCGCGGGCATCGTGGTCGACGGCGACCTCACGCAATCGCTCGGTGCGCCACTGGAACGCGGCAAGCCGCTGCTGCAGCTGGCCCCGCTGGACCGCTACCGCGTGATGCTGCAGGTCGACGAGCGCGACATCGGCCATGTCCGCGCCGGCCAGACCGGCCGGCTCTCGCTGTCGGCCCTGCCCTGGGACGCGCTGCCGATCCGCGCCGTGCGCATCACGCCACTGGCGCGGCCGGTGGAGGGCCGCAACGTGTTCGAGGTGGAGACCGACGTGACCGCCGATGCCGAGCGCATCCGCCCCGGCCTGGAAGGCGTGGGCAAGCTCGACACCGGCCGGGCCGCGCTGGGCTGGGTCTGGTTCCACGGCGTGGCCGACTGGCTGCGCCTGGTGCTGTGGTCCTGGGTGGCGTGACATGAGACCTCCCCCGTTTGCACTTCTCACTTCGTGTAGAAGTCCCATCCCCCCTCAAGGGGGCGCACCCAGCGGTCCGGCAGAGCCGGCCCCGCGGGCGCGCGCGCATGGCCCGCTCCGCGGCCGTTCGAGCCGCGGCTTGCAGGCCGGTTTCGTGCTCTGCAGACGGCGCGCTGGCGCCGTGGAGAGCTGACATGCGCTGGCTCCGCTCCGCCAAGGCAGGTGCGCAGCACGCGGACGCGCAGGCGGCGCAGGAGTCGCTGTTCAACCCGCGCTGGCACCGCGTGGCCGGCCTGCGGCCGCAGCTGCGGCCCCATGCCGAACTGCGGCTGCAGGTGCAGCGCGGCAAGTCCTTCCATGTGCTGCGCGACCTCACCAACGACAACGCGCTGCGCCTGAACGACGCGGCCTACGCCTTCGTCGGCCGCTGCGACGGCCAGGCCAGCGTGCAGCAGATCTGGAACGCCATGCTGGCGGCGCATGCGGACCAGGCTGTCACGCAGACCGAGATCATCGAGCTGCTGGTCGGCCTGCACGGACGCAACCTGCTGCAATTCGACGTCACGCCGGACGTGGAGAACCTGTTCCACGCGCAGGACCGGCGCCGGCGCCGGCGCCGCGTCGGCGGCGTCAACCCGCTGGCCTTCCGGCTGCCGCTGGGCGACCCCTCGCGTCTGCTGGCGCCGCTGCGCCCGCTCGGCCCCTGGCTGTTCTCGCGCACCGGCCTCGTGCTGTGGCTGGCTGCCGTGCTGCCCGCGCTGCTGGCCGCGGCCATGCACTGGGACGCGTTGGCGCGCGACACCGGGAAGGTGCTCGCCTCGCCCGGCTACGTGCTGCTGGCCTGGCTGTGCTATCCCCTGATCAAGGGACTGCACGAGGCGGCCCATGCGCTGGCCCTGCAGCGCTACGGCGGCGAGGTGCACCAGGCCGGCGTGACGCTGATCGCGCTGAGCCCCGTGCCCTTCGTCGACGCCTCCGCCGCCGACGGCCTGCGCCGGCGCGGCCAGCGTGCGCTGGTCAGCGCCGCCGGCATCCTGGCCGAACTGGCCATCGCCGCGCTGGCCATGGGCGTGTGGCTGGCCGTGCAGCCCGGCCTGGTGCGCGACCTGGCCTTCGTCGTCATGCTCACCGGCGCGCTGTCCACCGTGCTGACCAACGGCAACCCGCTGCTGCGCTACGACGGCTACTTCGTGCTGTGCGACCTGCTGGACCTGCGCAACCTCGCCACGCGCAGCGGGCGCTGGTGGTCCGAGGCGATCGGCCAACGCCTGTTCGGCGTGCGCGTGCGCACGCCGGTCGAACCCCTGCCCGGCGAGCGCATCTGGCTGCAGCTGTACGCACCGCTGTCATGGACCTACCGCATCGTGCTGTCCGTCGTCGTCGGTCTGTGGCTGGGCGGATTCTCGGCCATGCTGGGCGTGGCCGCCCTGGTCGTGCTGCTGGCCGCCAACATCGCCGTGCCGTTCAAGAACATGCTGCAGATGCTGGGCCTGTCCAGCCGCGAGGACCCCGAGCGCCGACGCGCCTGGCTGCGCGCCGGCGCGGTCGGCGTGGCGCTGGCCGCCTTCGCCGTGCTGGTGCCGCTGCCGCAGTCCAGCGTCGCCGAAGGCGTGGTCTGGCTGCCCGAGAACGCCCAGTTGCGCGCCGGCACCGACGGCTTCATCGCCGCGCTGGACGCCACCAACGGCCAGCAGGTGCAGGCCGGCACGCGCATCGCGCTGCTGGACGATCCGGTGCTGCCCGCACGGCGCGCCACGCTGGCCGGCGACGTGGCCGAGGCCAACGTGCGGCTGTTCCATGCCATCGACCGCGCCCCGCAGGACGCGCCCGACCTGCGCCAGCGCCTGGCCTACCACGAGGCCGAACTGGCCCGCCTGGACGAGCGCCTGGCGGTACGCGAGGTGGCCGCGCTGGCCGAGGGCCTGCTCGTGCTGCCCCAGCACGACGAGCTGGTCGGCCAGTTCCGCCGCCGCGGCGAGACCATCGGCTATCTGCTGACCGCCGCGCCCACCACCGTGCGCGTGGCCCTGCCGCAGCAGCAGGCCGAGCTGGTGCGCGCCCGCACCAGCGGCGTCGCGGTGCGGCTGCTGGAAAGCCCTGCGCAGCCCCACACCGGCCGCATCGCGCTGCGCGTGCCGGGCACGCTGAACCAGCTGCCCAGCGCCGCCTTGGGCGAAGCCTCCGGCGGCCGCATCGCCACCGACCCGGCCGACCCGGACGGCCTGCGCACGCGCCAGCCCGTGGTCGTCATGGACATCGAACTCAACGGCCGCGTGAGCCCGCGCTTCGGCAGCCGCGCGCTGGTGCGCTTCGACCATGGCAGCGCGCCACTGGCACAGCAGGCACTGCGCGGCCTGCAGCAACTTCTGCTCGGCCACTTCAACCCGAGGACATGAACACCGCCGCCCTGCACCTGCCCGTCCCCGGCATGCGCTGGGGCAGCTACCCCGAGCGGCCCGAGCCGCCCGGTGGACGCAGCTGGCGCCGCGGCCTGCCGCTTCCCTTCACGCTGCGCTGGCCCGGTGCCTGGCGCCGGCGCGCGCAGGCCGTGTGGGACCAGGCCGCGCAGTGGCAGGCGCTGGACAGCAAGGCCTTCGCTGCGCTGCGCGAGGCGCTGCAGCAGCAACTGCTGCGCGAAGGCCTGGACGGCGCCGCCGCCGCCCAGGCCCTGGCCTACGTGGCCGAGGCCGCGCGCCGCACCCAGGGCCGGCAGGCCTATGTCACGCAGCTGATGGCCGCGCTGGCCCTGCTGCGCGGCCACCTGGCCGAGATGGCCACGGGCGAGGGCAAGTCGCTGGCCGCCGCGCTGACGGCCGGCGTCGCCGCGCTGGCCGGCATTCCCGTGCACGTGCTCACCGCCAACGACTACCTGGTGCAGCGCGACGCCGAGACCTTCACGCCGCTGTACCGGCTGCTGCACCTGCGCTGCGCCTGGGTCGGCGCCCGCCACGACGAAGCCGAGCGCCGCCAGGCCTATGCCGCCGACGT
This sequence comes from Pseudorhodoferax aquiterrae, assembly GCF_014652235.1. Taxonomy (GTDB): domain Bacteria; phylum Pseudomonadota; class Gammaproteobacteria; order Burkholderiales; family Burkholderiaceae_C; genus Pseudorhodoferax; species Pseudorhodoferax aquiterrae. The sequence goes on along the minus strand of NZ_BMYK01000011.1, from coordinate 16,253 downwards.
GGTCTACGTGACCGCCCGCGAGGCCGCCTTCGATTACCTGCGCGACCGCATGCGCCACGGCACAGGCGATGCGCCGCTGCGCCAGCGCGCCCGCGCGCTGGCCGACCACGACGGTGCAGGGCCGGTGCTGCGCGGCCTGTGCATGGCCGTGATCGACGAGGCCGACAGCATCCTCATCGACGAGGCGCAGATGCCGCTGGTGCTCTCGCGCGAGGTGGTCGACCCCGCCGCCCGCGCCTTCCTGTGGCAGGCCTGGGCGCTGTCGGGCCGGCTCGTGCTGGGGCACGATTTCGCCCTGCAGGGCCAGCCCGCGCGCGCTGCGCTGCTGCCGGCCGGCCTGGAACGTCTGGCCCGGCTGGCCACCGGCCTGGGGCCGCTGTGGGTCAACGCCCAGCACCGCGCCGAGACCGTGGTCACCGCGCTCACGGCCCGCCACCTGCTGCAGCGCGACCGCGACTACGTGCTCGTGCCCGGCGATCCGGCCCAGCGCAAGAAGCCCGAGATCGCCATCGTCGACGTCCTCTCTGGCCGCATCGCCGAAGGCCGGCGCTGGTCGCGCGGGCTGCACGGCCTGGTGGCGCTCAAGGAGGGCATCCAGCTGCCGCCCGAGTCCGAGACCATGCTGCAGATGACCTACCAGCGCTTCTTCCGCCGCTACCACCGGCTGTGCGGCATGAGCGGCACGCTGGCCGAGGGCCGCACCGAACTGCGCCAGCTGTACGGCTGCACCATGCTGCGCGTGCCGCTGCGCCTGCCGGACCGCAGCAGCGCCTGGCCGCTACGCTGCTATGCCGACGATGCGTCGCGCCAGCGCGCCGCCGTCGTGCGCATCCAGGCCCTGGCCGCCAGCGGAAGGCCGGTGTTGGTGGGTTGCGATTCGGTCGCCGCCAGCGAGGCCATGGGCGCCGCCCTGGCCGCCGCCGGCGTGGCCCACCAGGTGCTGCACGCGCGGCTGGACGCCGCCGAGGCCGCCATCGTCGCGCGCGCCGGCGTGCACGGCCAGGTCACGGTGGCCACCAACATGGCCGGCCGCGGCACCGACATCCACCTGGACGCGCCGGCCCTGGCGGCCGGCGGCCTGCACGTGCTGAGCTGCCAGCACAACGCCTCGCGCCGGCACGACCGCCAGCTCTCGGGCCGCGCCGCGCGCCAGGGCCAGCCCGGCAGCCACGAGACCTGGCTGGTGCCGCGCCCGCCAGCGGCCGCCGGCACGGACGAGGCTGGCGGCAGCGGCGCCCGCCTGTCCGGCTTGCACCGGTTGCTGCGCCTGCTGCCGGGCCGCGTGCGCACCGATGGGCGCGTCGCCCTGCCGCCGGCCCTGCTGGCCTGGGCGCTGCGCCGCGAGCAGGCGCGCACCGAGCGGTTGCAGGCCCGGCGCCGGCAACAGCTGTTCCAGCACGACATCCGCTTCGACGCCAGCCTGTGCTTCACGGGCCAGCGCCGTTAACCGTCCTCATCCAGTCCATGCCGATGCACCACCATCCGCCCATGCCCCCGCCGCGACGCGCCCCTCCCCTGCCCCGGCTGGGCCTGCTGCTCACCCTGCTGGCCCCGGCCAGCCAGGCCCAGCAGGCGCCGCAGGCCCTGGCCTGCCTGATCCAGCCGGCCCAGGTGGCCGAGGTCGGCAGCGCGGTCATCGGCGTGGTGCAGACGCTGCAGGCCGACCGCGGTGACCGCGTGCAGAAAGGCCAGGTGCTGGCCACGCTGCGCTCGGAGGTGGAACGCGCCAACGCCGAGGCCGCCGAATCGCGCGCCAGGAGCCTGGGCGAACTCCGCGGCGCCGTGGCTGCGCTCGACCTGGCCGAGCTGCGGCGCGACCGCGCCAGGGCGCTCAAGGACGAGAACTTCGTCTCGGCCCAGGCGCTGGAGCAGGCCGAGGCCGAATTCCGCGTCGCCAAGGAGCGCGTGGCCCAGGTGCGCGAGGCGCTGCGCACGGCCACGCGCGAGGTCAACGCCACCGAGGCCCAGCTGGCACAGCGCACACTGCGCGCGCCCTTCGACGGCGTGGTGGTGGAGCGCTATGCCAACCTGGGCGAGCGCTTCGAGGAGAAGGCCTTGTTCCGCGTCGCCGCCATCTCCACGCTGCGCGTGGAGCTGGTGGCCCCGCTGCCGCTGTTCGGCCAGCTCAAGGTCGGCCAGAAGATCCAGGTGACGCCCGAGCTGCCCGGCGCCCCCGTGCGCACCGCCAGCATCGTGCAGATCGACCAGGTGCTGGACCCGGCCAGCAACACCTTCCGGCTGCGGCTGGACCTGCCCAACGCCGACGGCGGCCTGCCGGCCGGCCTGCGCTGCCGCGCCGATCTGGGCCTGGCCGCCGCCGCCAAGGCCCCGCCCGCCAACCAGATGAACGGCGCCGCAGCGCGCTGAACGCCATGCCCCTGCCGCCGCGCCAGCGCCCGCAGCTCGAGGACATCGAGCGGCGCATCCTGTACTCGGCCGACACGCCGACCGGTGCGCTGGCCGCCACCTTGCCCAGGACCGAGGCCCGGACCGAGCAGACCCAGGCCGCCGCGCCCGCACAGCCCCAGCCGGTGGTGGAGCTGGTGATGTTGGACGAGCGCGTGCCCGATGCCGATGCGCTGCTGCAGGACATCGCCGCCCAGGCCGCCGAGGGCCGCAGCATCGAGGTCGTGCGCGTGGGCGCCGATGAGGACGGCGTGGCCGCCATCACGGCCGCGCTGGCCGGCCGCAGCGACGTGGCGGCGCTGCACATCGTGAGCCATGGCGGCAGCGGCGCGGTGCAGCTGGGCCAGGAGGCGCTGGACAACGACACCCTTCTCGCGCGCGCGGCCGACATCGCCGGCTGGGGCAGCCATCTGGGGCGCGGCGCCGACATCCTGCTGTACGGCTGCGACGTGGCCAGCGACGACGCCGGCCGCGCCCTCGTGCAGGGCCTGGCCGACCTCACCGGCGCCGACGTGGCCGCCTCCACCGACGCCACCGGCGCCGCCGCGCTGGGTGGCAACTGGCTGCTTGAGATGCAGACCGGCCACATCGAGGCACGGCTGGCCTTCGACCTGCAGACCCAGGCCCAGTGGCAGGGCCTGCTCGCCACCTACACCGTGACCAGCACGGCCGACAGCGGTGCCGGCACGCTGCGCCAGGCCATCACCGACGCCAATGCCAACGCCGGTGCCGACACCATCGTCTTCAACATCGCCGGCGCCGGGCTGCAGACCATCAACCTCACATCGGCGCTGCCCACCATCACGGGCGCGCTGAGCCTCAACGGCTACACGCAATCGGATGCCGCGGTCAACAGCGCCAGCACCGGCAGCAACGCCGTGATCCGCATCGCGCTGAACGGCTCCGGCGCCGGGGCCGGCGTCAACGGCCTGAACTTCGGCGCCGGCAGCGAAGGCAGCAGCGTGCGCGGCCTGGCCATCGGCGGTTTCACGGGCGCCGGCATCCTGACCAGCGTGGGCGGCCTCACGGTGGCAGGCAACTTCATCGGCACAAACGCTGCGGGCACGGCAGCCAATGCCAACGCCACCGGCATCTCGGTGGCCGGCAGCGGCGCCACCACCATCGGCAGTGCCACCTTGGCCGACCGCAACCTCGTCTCGGGCAACACCAACAACATCGTCAGCAGCGGCACCGGCGCGCTCACCATCCAGGGCAACCTGGTCGGCACCAACAACGGCGGCAGCACCACCATCGGCACGCCCACGGCCGGCATCAGCATCTCGGCCGGCACGGCCAATGCGGTCGGCGGCGCCAATGCCGGCGAGGGCAACGTGATCGCTGGCGGCGCCCGGGGCGTGGTGGTCACCAACACCGGCACGGTGGCCAGCATCGTCGGCAACACCATCTCGCAGACCACCACGCTGGGCATCGACCTCGGCAACGACGGCAGCACGGCCAACGACGCCGGCGATGCCGACACCGGCGCCAACGCGCTGCAGAACTTCCCGGTGATCACGGGCGCGCAGACCAGCGCCGACGGCTACGTGGCCGTGCAGGGCACGCTCAACAGCACGGCCGGCAGCAGCTACCGCATCGATTTCTACGCCAGCCCCTCGGGCACCACCATCCGCGAGGGCCGCGTCTACCTAGGCTATACCACCGTCACCACCGACGCCTCGGGCAACGTCACGTTCAAGGCCACGCTGTCGGGCAGCACGGTGGCCACGGGTGCGCTGATCAGCGCCACGGCCACGCGCCTGAACGGCACGGCGCTGGCAGAGACCTCGGAGTTCTCGGCCTACCAGGCGACGACAGCGATGAATGTGGTGACGGTGACCACCACGGCCTACAGCGGCGCCGGCTCTCTGGAAGACGCGATCAATGCGGCCAACGCCGCCGCGGGCCCCACCCTGATCCGCTTCAACATCGCGGGCACCGGCCTGCACACCATCACGTTCCCGACGCTCGACCCGGACAACCCCATCACGCTGCGCATCACCAAGCAGGTCATCCTCGACGCCACGACGGATGACAGCTTCGCCGCCAACGGCAGCCAGCCGGCCATCCAGATCGACGGCAATGGCAACGAGAGCGCCTTCACGCTGGCCAGCAGCGCAGCGGGCAGCACGGTCCGTGGCTTCGCCATCACCAACTTCAGCTACTCCGGCATCTACATCGAGTCCGGTGGCAGCAACAACGTCATCGCGGGCAACTACATCGGCACCATCGGCGCGGGTGGACAGATGCTGTCGACCTCGATCGTGTACGGCATCTGGGTGGATACCGGCACCAACAACCGCGTCGGCGGCAGCAGCGCGGCCGACCGCAATGTCATCGCCGGCATCACGGGGGTCGCCATCGCGGTCACGGCAGACGGTGCCGACGCCACCGGCAACGTGGTGCAGGGCAACTACATCGGCGTGATGCCCGACGGCCTGTCGGCCGTGAGCAGCCCCGGGCAGGGCATCCAGGTGGCGGCTGCGGCGGGCTTTGCCATCACCAACACGCTGGTGCAGGGCAACTGGGTCGCCCGCACCGACTTCAGCGCCATTTCGGTGAATGGCAACGCCACAGGCACCACCGTGCAGGGCAACCGCATCGGCACGGACGCTGCCGGCACCGCCAACTGGGGCACCCTGAGCAGCGCGGGCATCTTCCTGAGCGGGGGTGCCGCCAACAACCTGTTCCAGAACAACGTGGTGGCGTTCAGCGGCGCCAACGGCGGCATCCTGATGGCCGCCAGCACGGGAGCGGGCAACGCCATCCTGGCGAACCAGATCTACAGCAACGCTGGACCTGGCATCGACCTGGGTTTCGATGGCGTCACGGCCAACGACACGGGCGACGCCGACACCGGCGCCAACAGCCTGCAGAACTTCCCCGTGCTGACGCTGGCGCGCACGGACGGCGCCGGCAGCTTCACGGTGAACGGCACGATCAACAGCACGGCCAACACCTACATCCGCATCGAGCTGTTTTCCAACCCGGCCAACGACAGCACGGGTTACGGCGAAGGCCAGACCTACCTGGGTTTCGTCAACGTGCTGACCGACGGCAGCGGCAATGCGAGCTTCTCCACCACGCTCAGCGCGACCGTGGCGGCGGGCGCCTTCATCTCGGCCACGGCCACCAGGAGCAACAGCAGCTACACGAGCTTCTCCGACACCTCGGAGTTCGCCAGGAGCGTGGTGGCGATCTCCACCGTGCAGAACACGCTGGTGGTGGACACGAATGCCGACACGGTGAACGGCGACACCACCAGCCTGTCCACGTTGCTGGCCAACAAGGGGGCGGACGGCTTCATCTCGCTGCGCGAGGCCTTGCTGGCCATCAACAACACGCCGGCCAGCAGCCTGCCCACACTGGTGAGTTTCAACATCAGCGGCAACGTGGTGCACACCATCACGCTCGCGTCGGCGCTGCCGTTCATCTCCAAAGCAGTGGTCATCGACGGCACCACCGACACCGGCAGCGTCACGGCCAACGGAGGCCGGCCGGCCATCGTCATCAACGTGAACGGCATCGTGGCCGACGGCCTGCGGCTGGCGGCTGGCTCTGGTGGCTCCACGATCCGCGGGCTGGTGATCCAGAACTACGTTGCCGGCGCGGACACCTCGGCCATCCGCATCATGGCCGGCTCCGACGGCAACACCATCGCCGGCAACTACCTGGGCGCCGTGGGCGCCAACGGCGAGCAGGCAGCCGTGACTTCCGGCGACGACGCCATCTGGATCCAGAGCAGCAACAACACCATCGGCGGCAACACGGCGGCCGACCGCAACGTGATCGGCCTGGACGGGCGCTCGGACATCACGACCTACGGCATCCTGATCACCGTGGGCAACGGCAACCAGATCCTGGGCAACTACGTGGGCGTGAACGCCAGCGGCACGACGGGCTTCACAGGCCTGCAATCGGGCATCTGGATCAACGGAAGCGGCGTCGCCAACACGCGCATCGAGAACAACCTGGTCTCGGGCGCCGGCGACGTCGGCATCGCCGTCAGCACCAGCGGCGCGGGCACGCAGGTACTGAACAACCGCATCGGCATCAATGCGGCGGGCACCGGTCTCATCAGCACCACCACGACGTCCGGCATCACCATCTTCCCCGGTGGCGCCGGCGCGGTGGTCAGTGGCAACTGGATCGGCAGCACGACCATCACGGGCATGTCGCTGCGGGCCGACGGCATCACGGCGCAAGGCAACCGCATCGGCACGGACCTGGCCGGCACGGCCAACTGGGGCGGCCGGCAGAGCGGCATCCGCATCAGCGCCAACAACATGCTGATCGGCGGCACCTTGCCGGGCCAGGGCAACATCGTCGCATTCTCGAACCAGCAGATCACGACGGCCGATGCCATCAGTGTGACCTCCGGCACCGGCAATGCCATCCTGGGCAACAGCATCTACGGCACGGGCCTGAGTGTCGGCGCGCTGGGCATCGACCTGGACACCAGTGGCGTGGCGGCCAACGACACGGGCGACGCAGACACCGGTGCCAACAACCTGCAGAATTTCCCGGTGCTGGCGGTGGCGCGCACCAATGGCAGTGGCAGCCTCGAGATCGCAGGCAGCATCAACAGCACGGCCAACACCTACATCCGCATCGAGCTCTTCTCCAGCACCAGCACCAGCGCCAGCGGCTACGGCGAAGGCCAGACCTACCTGGGCTTCGTCAACGTGCTGACCGACGGCAGCGGCAACGCCAGCTTCTCGACCACGCTGTCGGCCACGGTGGCGGCTGGCGCCTTCATCTCCGCCACGGCGACCAGGTCGGTGGCGGGCTACGGCAGCTTCAGCGACACCTCGGAGTTCGCCAGGAGCGTGGTGGCCATCTCCACCGTGCAGAACACGCTGGTCGTGGACACTGCGGCCGACACCGTGGACGGCGACACCACCAGCCTGTCCACGCTGCTGGCCACCAAGGGCGCCGATGGCTTCATCTCGCTGCGCGAGGCCCTGTTGGCCATCAACGGCACACCGGCCAGCAGCCTGCCGACCCTCGTCAATTTCGGGATCAGCGGCACCGGCGTGCACACCATCACGCTGGGCTCGGAATTGCCGACCATCACCAGGCCGGTGGTCATCAACGCCACCACGGACGACAGCTTCGCGGCCAACAGCAATCGCCCGGCCATCGTGCTGCAGGGCAATGGCAGCGGCAGCAGCTGGAGCGGGCTGTCCCTGGGCACCGGCAGCAGCGGCAGCACGGTGCGCGGCCTGGTCATCCGGGGATTCGACAAGGCCATCTACCTTCAGTCCAGCTCCAGTGGCAACACCATCGTGGGCAACTACCTCGGCCCGCTGCAGGCCGACGGCAGCTACACCAGTGCGGCCAGCGCCCAGACCACTTGGGGCGTGCTCGTGGAAGGCGCCAACAACACCATCGGCGGCACCGCTGCGGCCGACCGCAACGTGATCGCGGGCGCGCTGGGCTCGGGCGCCAACATCGGCCTGCAGCTCGGCTCGGCCACCGGCAACCGCATCATCGGCAACTACCTGGGCACCAATGCCAGCGGCACGCCGCTCGGCCTGGGCGGCGAAGGCGTCTACATCCGTGCCAGCGCAGCGAACAACCAGGTCGGCGGCACCGCGGCCGGCGAAGGCAACCTGATCGCCGGGAGCGGCGCGTCCGGCGTGTCCGTCTTCACGGGTGCCGGCACCGGCAACGCCGTCCTCTCCAACAGCATCCATTCGAACGGTGGCCTGGGCATCAACCTGGACGCCGCGGGCGTGACAGCCAACGACACGGGCGATGCCGACACAGGGGCCAACAACCTGCAGAACTTCCCGGTGCTGACGCTGGCGCGCACCAATGGCGCGGGCAGCTTCGAGATCACGGGCACGATCAACAGCACGGCCAACACCTACATCCGCATCGAGCTGTTCGCCAACACGGCCAACGACAGCACTGGCTACGGCGAGGGCCAGACCTACCTGGGCTTCGTCAACGTGCTGACCGACGGCTCGGGCAACGCCAGCTTCTCCACCACGCTGTCGGCCACGGTGGCGGCGGGGGCCTTCATCTCGGCCACGGCGACGCGGTCGGTGGCGGGCTACGGCAGCTTCAGCGACACCTCGGAGTTCGCCAAGAGCATCGTCGCCGTCTCCAGCACGCAGGCCGTGCTGGTGGTGGACACGGCGGCCGACACGCTGGACGGCGACACCACCAGCATCTCCACGCTGCTGGCCAGCAAGGGCGCGGACGGTTTCATCTCGCTGCGCGAGGCGCTCATCGCCATCAACAACACGCCGGCCGGCAGCCTGGCGACCCTGGTCAATTTCGGTATCTTCGGCACCGGCGTGCACACCATCACGCTGAGCTCGGAGCTGCCCGATATCCTGCGGCCCGTGGTCATCAACGGCACGACGGACGACAGCTTCGCGGCCAACAGCAGCCGCCCGGCCATCGTGCTGCAGGGCAATGGCAGCGGCAGCAGCTGGAACGGCCTGGATTTCGGCACCGGCAGCGGCGGCAGCACGGTGCGCGGCCTGGTCATCCGCGGCTTCGACGCCGGCATCCGCCTGCAGGCGGGCTCCAGCGGCAACACCATCGCGGGCAACTACCTCGGCCCGCTGCAGGCCGACGGCAGCTACACCAGCGCCGCCAGCGCCCAGGTCACCTGGGGCGTGCTCGTGGAAAGCGCCAACAACACCATCGGCGGCACCACGGCGGCCGACCGCAACGTGATCGCAGGCGCACAGGCCACGGGCGCCAACATCGGGCTGCAGCTCGCCACGGCGACGGGCAACCGCATCGTCGGCAACTACCTGGGCACCAATGCCGGCGGCACGCCGCTGGGCCTGGGCGGCGAGGGCGTCTACATCCGTAGCGGCGCGTCGAACAACCAGGTCGGTGGCACCGGGGCCGGCGAAGGCAACCTGATCGCCGGCAGCGGCTTGTCCGGCGTGTCGGTCTTCACGGGGGCGGGCACCGGCAATGCCATCCTGGGCAATTCCATCCATTCCAACGGCAGCCTGGGCATCAACCTGGACGCCGCGGGCGTGACAGCCAACGACACGGGCGATGCCGACACCGGGGCCAACAACCTGCAGAACTTCCCGGTGCTGACGCTGGCGCGCACCAATGGCGCGGGCAGTTTCGAGATCAGCGGAACGATCAACAGCACGGCCAACACCTACATCCGCATCGAGCTGTTCGCCAGCACGGCCAACGATGGCAGCGGCTACGGCGAAGGCCAGACCTACCTGGGCTTCGTCAACGTGCTGACCAATGGCAGCGGCAACGCGAGCTTCTCCACCACGATCAGCGCGACCGTGGCGGCCGGCGCCTTCATCTCGGCCACGGCGACGCGGTCGGTGGCGGGCTACGGCAGCTTCAGTGACACCTCGGAATTCGCCAAGAGCATCGTCGCCGTCTCCAGCACGCAGGCCGTGCTGGTGGTCGACACGGCGGCCGACAGCGTGGACGGCGACACCACCAGCATCTCCACGCTGCTGGCCAGCAAGGGCGCGGACGGTTTCATCTCGCTGCGCGAGGCGCTGCTGGCCATCAACAACACACCGGCCGGCAGCTTGCCGACGCTGGTCAACTTCGGCATCAGTGGCACCGGCGTGCACACCATCACGCTGGGTTCGGCGCTGCCGACCATCAGCCGGCCCGTGGTGATCAACGCCACCACGGACGACAGCTTCGCGGCCAACGGCAACCGCCCGGCCATCGTGCTGCAGGGCAACGGCAGCGGCAGCACCTGGTTCGGCCTGGAATTTCAGAGCGGCAGCGGCGGCAGCACGGTGCGCGGCCTGGTCATCCGCGGCTTCAACGCCGCCATCTACCTGCGCGCGGGCTCGGACGGCAACACCATCGTGGGCAACTACATCGGCGCGCTGCAGGCCGACGGCACCTACACCAGCGCCACCAGCGCCCAGACCACCTGGGGCGTGGAGGTGGAAAGCGCCAACAACACGATCGGCGGCACCACCGCGGCCGACCGCAACGTGATCTCGGGCATGCTGAACGCGGGCGCCGGCGTGAGCCTGGAGACGACCGGGGCCACCGGCAACCGCGTGATCGGCAACTACCTGGGCACCAATGCCAGCGGCACGCCGCTGGGCGTGGGGGCCGAGGGCGTGATCACCCGCGTCGGCGCCTTCAACAACATGATCGGCGGCACCGCGGCCGGTGAAGGCAACCTGATTGCGGGCTCCGCTCTGCGCGGCGTTTGGGTCACGCCGAGCAGCGGCGCCGGCAATGCCATCCTGGGCAACAGCATCTATTCCAACGCCAGCCTGGGCATCGATCTGGGCAACGCCGGCGTGACGGCCAACGACACGGGCGATGCCGACACCGGACCCAACAACCTGCAGAACTTCCCCGTGCTCACGCTGGCGCGCACCAATGGCGCCGGCAACTTCGAGATCAGCGGCACGATCAACAGCACGGCCAACACCTACCTGCGCATCGAGCTGTTCGCCAACACGGCCAACGACCCGACGGGCTACGGCGAAGGCCAGACCTACCTGGGCTTCGTCAACGTGCTGACCGACGGCAGCGGCAACGCCAGCTTCTCGACCACGCTGTCGGTGACGGTGGCGGCCGGTGCCTTCATCTCGGCCACGGCCACGAAGTCGGTGGCGGGCTACGGCAGCTTCAGCGACACCTCGGAGTTCGCGCGCAGCGTGGTGGCCATCCACACCACGCAGCAGAACGTGTTGATCGTCACCACGGCGTCCGACACCGTGGACGGCGACACCACCAGCCTGTCCACGCTGCTGGCCACCAAGGGCGCGGACGGCTTCATCAGCCTGCGCGAGGCCCTGCTGGCCCTCAACAACACGCCGGCCAACGGCCTGCCCACGCTGCTGAACTTCGGCATCGCCGGCACCGGCGTGCACACCATCACGCTGGGTTCGGTGCTGCCGGCCATCTCCAAGCCGGTGGTCATCAACGCGAGTTCGGACGACAGCTTCGCGGCCAACGGCAACCGCCCGGCCATCGTGCTGCAGGGCGGGGGCTACACCAGCGGCTGGGTGGGCCTGGACTTCTACGATGGCAGCGACGGCAGCACGGTGCGCGGCCTCGTGATCCAGGGCTTCGAGGTGGGCATCTACCTGCGCTCGGGAGCGGACGGCAACACCATCGCCGGCAACTACATCGGCCCGCTGCAGGCGGACGGCAGCTACACCAGCGCCGCGGCCGCCCAGTCCACCTGGGGCGTGATCGTGGAAAGCGCCAACAACACCATCGGCGGCACGACCGCGGCGGACCGCAACGTGGTCGCGGGCTTGCGGACGGCCGGGGCCGGCATCTACCTGCTGGGGACCACGGCCACGGGCAACCGCATCATCGGCAACACCCTGGGCAGCAACGCCAGCGGCACGCCGCTCGGCGTGGGCGGCGAGGCCGTGATCCTGACCAATGGCGCGCACGACAACCGGATCGGCGGAACGGCGGCCGGCGAAGGCAACCTGATCGCGGGCAGCGAGTTGCGCGGCGTGTGGCTGGCGCCGGCCGCAGGCAGCGGCAATGCGATCCTGTCCAACACCATCCATTCCAACGGCGGCCTGGGCATCGACCTGGGCGACCAGGGCGTGACGGCCAACGACGCGGGCGACGCCGACACCGGGCCCAACAACCTGCAGAACTTCCCGGTGCTGGCCTCGGTGGGCCTGGCCAGCAACCAGTTCACGGTGACGGGCACGCTGAACAGCGAGGCCAACAAGACCTACCGCATCGAGTTCTACGGCATGCCCTACGGCAGCACGGACGGCTCGGGCAACGGCGAAGGCAATGTGTTCCTGGGCTTCATCGAGGTCACGACCGACGCCAGCGGCAACGCCAGCATCGGCGCCACGCTGGCCGCGGCGGGGCTCAGCTACGGCGCCTGGATCACGGCCACGGCGACCGAGAAGACCGGCGCCAGCAGCTACGGCTCGACCTCGGAGTTCGCGGCCAACGTGCAGGCCGCCAACACGGCGCCGGTGATCACGGTGCCGACCAGCGCGTCGTACACCGAGAACGCCGCCCCGGTGACCCTGGCGCCCGGTGCCACGGTGGTGGACACCGAACTGGCTGCGGCCGGCAACTACGCCGGTGCCACGCTGACGCTGCAGCGCAACGGCGGCGCCAATGCCCAGGACCTGTTCGCGGCCACGGGCGGCTCGCTGTCGGCGCTGACGCAGGGCGGCAACTTGGTCTACGGTGGCACGACGGTGGGCACGGTGACGACCAACAGCGGCGGCCGGCTCGTGCTGAGCTTCAACGCCAATGCCACGCAGACGCTGGTCGACAACGTGCTGCGTGCCATCGGCTACGCCAACAGCAGCGATGCCCCCCCGGCCTCGGTGCAGCTGGACTGGTCGTTCAGCGACGGCAACACGGGCGCCCAGGGCGGAGGAGGCGCGTTGGTGGGCAGCGGCAGCACCACGGTCAGCATCACGGCCGTGAACGACGCACCCGTGGTCACGACGACCGGCAGCACGCTCTCCTATACCGAGAACGCCGCGGCCACCGTGGTGGACCCGGGCGTGGCGGTCAGCGACGCGGACAACACCCACCTCGGCGGCGCCACCGTCACGATCAGCGGCAACTACGTGAACGGCCAGGACGTGCTGGCCTTCGTGAACGCCAACGGCATCACGGGCAGCTGGAACGCCGCGACGGGCGTGTTGACTCTTACCGGCAGTGCCACGGTGGCCAACTACCAGGCAGCGCTGCGCAGCATCACCTACGTCAACACCAGCGACAACCCGAGCACGGCCACGCGCACCGTGTCCTTCGTGGTCAACGACGGCACGGCGAGCAGCGCGGCCGCCACGCGCGACATCGCCGTCACGGCCGTGAACGACGCGCCGGTGATCACCAGCAACGGCGGCGGCGCCACGGCGGCTGTGTCGGTGCCCGAGAACGGCACCGCGGTGACCACGGTGGCCGCGACCGACCCCGACGGCACCACGCCCACCTATGCGATCGCGGGCGGCGCGGACGCCGCCTTGTTCAGCATCGACGCCACCACGGGCGTGCTGCGCTTCATCGGCGCGCCGGACCACGAGAACCCGCTGGACGCCAATGGCGACAACGTCTACGAGGTCATCGTGCGGGCCACCGATGGCGTGCTCTCGGACGACCAGGCCCTGAGCGTGACCGTGACCAACGTCAACGAGGCCGCCGTGGGCGCCGTGAGCGATGTCGATGCCGCCGCCAACCAGGTGGCCGAGAACGCCGCCAACGGCACGGTGGTCGGCGTGACGGCTTTCGCCGACGACCCGGACACGCCGGACACCGTGAGCTACAGCCTCACGGACAACGCGGGCGGGCGCTTCGCCATCGACGCCAGCACGGGCGTGGTGACGGTGGCGAACGGCAGCCTGCTCGACTACGAGGCCGCCACCAGCCACCAGATCACGGTGCTGGCCACGTCCTCGGACGGCTCGACCGCGAGCGCCAGCTTCACGGTCACCCTGACGGACGTGAACGAAGCGCCCGTGGGCGCGGTGACCGACGTGGACCCCGCCACCAACACCGTGGCCGAGAACGCGGCGAACGGGACCGTCGTGGGCATCACGGCCCAGGCCCTGGACCCCGACGGCACGGCCACGGTCACGTACAGCCTGTCGAACAATGCGGGCGGCCGCTTCAGCATCGACGCCAGCACCGGTGTGGTGACGGTGGCCGATGGTTCACTGCTGAACTACGAGGCTGCGGCCAGCCACCAGATCACGGTGGTGGCCACCTCCTCGGACGGTTCCACCGCCAGTGCCAACTTCACGATCAACCTGAGCGACGTGAACGAGGCGCCGATCGGTGCCGTCACCGACGTCGACGCTGCCGCCAACACCGTGTCCGAGAACGCCGCCAATGGAACCGTGGTGGGCATCACGGCCCAGGCGCTCGATCCCGACGGCACGGCCACGGTCAGCTACAGCCTTTCGAACAACGCCGGCGGCCGCTTCACCATCGACGCGAACACGGGCGTGGTGACGGTGGCCGATGGTTCACTGCTGAACTACGAGGCTGCGGCCAGCCACCAGATCACGGTGGTGGCCACGTCGTCCGACGGCTCCACCGCCAGTGCCAACTTCACGATCAACCTGACGGACGTGAACGAAGCGCCTGTCGGTGTTGTCACCGACGTCGACGCTGCCGCCAACACCGTGGCCGAGAACGCCGCCAACGGAACCGTGGTGGGCATCACGGCCCAGGCGCTCGATCCCGACGGCACGGCCACCGTCACGTACAGCCTCACGAACAACGCTGGCGGCCGCTTCTCCATCGACGCCAGCACCGGCGTGGTGACCGTGGCCGATGGATCGCTGCTGGACTACGAGGCCGCCAGCAGCCACCAGATCACGGTGCTGGCCACCTCGTCCGATGGTTCCACCGCCAGCGCCAACTTCACGATCAATCTGACGGACGTGAACGAGGCGCCCGTGGGTGCGGTGACTGATGTCGACGCAGCCGCCAACGCCGTGCTCGAGAACGCGGCCAACGGCACGGTCGTCGGCATCACCGCCCAGGCCTTGGATCCGGACGGCACGGCCACGGTCACGTACAGCCTTTCGAACAGCGCAGGCGGCCGCTTCACCATCGACGCGAGCACTGGTGTGGTGACCGTGGCCAATGGCAGCCTGCTCGACTACGAGGTCGCCACCAGCCACCAGATCACGGTGGTGGCCACCTCCTCCGATGGCTCGACCTCCAGCGCCAACTTCACGATCAGCCTGAGCGATGTGAACGAAGCGCCCGTCGGTGCGGTGACCGACGTGGACGCTGCCGCCAACACCGTGGCCGAGAACGCCGCCACCGGGACTGTGGTGGGCATCACGGCCCAGGCGCTCGATCCCGACGGCACGGCCACGGTCACGTACAGCCTGTCGAACAATGCGGGCGGCCGCTTCAGCATCGACGCCAGCACCGGTGTGGTGACGGTGGCCGATGGTTCACTGCTGAACTACGAGGCTGCGGCCAGCCACCAGATCACGGTGCTGGCCACGTCCTCGGACGGCTCCACCTCCAGCGCCAGCTTCACGATCAACCTGACGGACGTGAACGAGGCGCCCGTGGGTGCGGTGACCGACGTGGACCCCGCGGCCAACACCGTGGTCGAGCACGCCGTCAACGGCACCGTCGTCGGCATCACGGCCCAGGCCCTGGACCCGGACGGAACGGCCACGGTCACGTACAGCCTGACCAACACCGCTGGCGGCCGCTTCGCCATCGACGCCAGCACCGGCGTGGTGACCGTGGCCGATGGATCGCTGCTGGACTACGAGGCCGCCAGCAGCCACCAGATCACGGTGCTGGCCACCTCGTCCGATGGTTCCACCGCCAGCGCCAACTTCACGATCAATCTGACGGACGTGAACGAGGCGCCCGTGGGTGCGGTGACTGATGTCGATGCGGCCGCCAACGCCGTGCTCGAGAACGCGACCAATGGCACCGTCGTGGGCATCACGGCCCAAGCCCTGGATCCGGACGGCACGGCCACGGTCACTTACAGTCTCACGAACAGCGCCGGTGGCCGCTTCACCATCGACGCGAACACCGGTGTGGTGACGGTCGCGAACGGCAGCCTGCTCGACTACGAAAGCGCCACCAGCCACCAGATCACCGTGCTGGCCACCTCGTCCGACGGCTCGACCGCCAGCGCCAACTTCACCATCGCGCTGGGTGACGCGAACGAAGCACCTGTGGGTGCCGTCAGCGACGTGGACCCCGCCGCCAACACCGTGGCCGAGAACGCCGCCAACGGCACGGCCGTGGGCATCACGGCACAGGCCATCGACCCGGACGGCACGGCCACCGTCACGTACAGCCTGTCGAACAACGCCGGTGGCCGCTTCACCATCGACGCCAGCACTGGTGTGGTGACCGTGGCCAATGGC
>NZ_BMYK01000010.1 GCF_014652235.1 Pseudorhodoferax aquiterrae | reverse complement strand
CCCGCGATCACGTGGAACGCTGCCCGCCATCAGCGTGGAATGGTGCCCGCGATGGCGTGGAATACGCAGCTGCGGTCACAGCAAACACGCTGGGCACCGTTGCGACGTTGGTGATCGGGGCGAAGTCCTTGAGCGGGTCGTATTTGAGCCGGCTTCCGTACGCCGCAGCGTTGGATCCATGCGTGCTCATCGTTGCCATGCCAAGGGTGTACCCGTCGGGCTTGGACTTGGCGACCTGCTCCATGCCCAGCGAGCCACCGGCGCCCGCGCGGTTCTCCACCACGACGGCTTGGCCAAGGATCCGGCCTGCGTACTCGCCGATCAACCGAGCTGCCAGATCGGTCGAGCCGCTTGGCGAGAAGGGCACGATCAACCGGATGGGCCTGTCGGGGTAATCGGCCCTGGCCGCGTTCACGGTAAGGGTCGCGACTGCGGCCAGGGTAACGAGCACGAAGCGACGCGCGCCAGATCGATGGGTCATGATGAACGTTCGTGGGTGGTGACGGCCCTAGTGTCTGGACATGACGATGGCGAGACAAACGACAAATCGGCAACGAGTATGCTCAGCGGTCATACTCATTCCTGGCCTGCCGCGACCAGACCTGACCCATGCGGATTCACTCGCCGTCCATGTCGGAACTTCACGCTTTTGCGGCGGCGGTCCGCTTGGGCAATTTCTCGCTCGCCGCGGCGGAGTTGTGCGTCACCCAGAGCGCGATCAGCAGAGCGGTGACACGGTTGGAGCAGCACTACGGCTGCAAGCTTCTCGATCGAAACGCACACTCCCTTCGTCTGACCGCGGCCGGCGCGGAACTTTTGGAGGCTGTCCGCGACCCTTTGGCGACGATCGAAGGCGTGAGCGTGCGTCTGCGTACCGGGCGATCCGACGAGCCCTTGAGCTTGGCCGTTGTGCCGACCTTGGCGAGCGTCTGGCTCATACCCCGCCTGCGTCAGTTTCAGGAGCTGCATCCTCAAGTGCGGTTCAATTTTGTGCCGTATCGGAAAGGTGAAGATTTTTCGGCGCAAACTCCGGATGCGGCCATCCTCACCGGCCTCGGGCCAGAGGAATGGCCACAGTGCTCGTGCGACTACGTGATCGGTCGGGAAATGGTGCCGATATGCCATCCGGCTCGGCTCGCTCAGAGGCGTTCCAGTGGCGCGTGGATGGAGCCTGGAGATCTGGCCCATGAACCGCTGCTTTACCATACGACGGCGCCGGGAAACTGGGCGCAGTGGCTGCGGGAAGTTGGCGCTGGCGACCGCGATCCGAACTTGAGCACCGCGTTCGATCAGGTGTCGATGCTGATCCAGGCAGCGATCGCCGACATGGGCGTGGCACTGGTCCAGCGTTGTTTGATTCGTGAGGAGGCTCGCTCCGGCGCAGTGGCCATCCCCTTTGACGTTCCGGTCACCTTGCAGCGCGGCTACTTCCTCTGCACGCCGCAGCATCGCAGGCCAAAGCCGGGGTTTGCTGCGTTCCGGCGATGGCTGCTTCGCGTCGCCGCGGACGACATCGGGTTGATGGCTAATCAAGCGGAACCTAGGTCGCCGCGCCGCGTCGGCGAACCGACCTTCGGCCCCTCGCGGCAATAAGCATTCACGGGTCTGCAGCGCGGTTCGACCTGCGGCTTGGCAGCCGCCGGCCATTCGTCCAACTTACCGCGGCGTCCCCGTCGCTCGGTCTGCGTCAGATCGGATGGCCGAACTCAAGGCACGATCCAAAGCCAGTACGGAGTGCCCGTCTTTGGTGATCGCGAGCACTCTTGCGAACGGCGTGAGATCGGTCTGCGTGCCGAACACGGCGGCGACAAGATCGGAAGCCGATAGCGCTCGAACCAACACGATCGTTCCACCCTCCACGATCGTCAGAGGAAGCGTCTCGCCGGCCAACCGTTTCAACAGCTCCACCTTCTCGACGTTGGCATCGATCATCTGGCTAGCCACTTCCGATGGATGCACGGCATGGGAAGGTCAGGTTCAGGTCGTCGGCTTGTCGTCGACGCACTTGTCGCGAGATCTGGCCATGCGCTCCCAAGCGTCGGAGGCAGCGATTCGGGCACGGTTCCAGTCCAGCGTCGAACCGTGCCGTGCTTCCCCCCAGCCGCGCTCGAGCATCGGCTCGACCTCGCAGAACTCCCGATCGCCGTGCCGAAGAAACGACTCTGCCCCGTACATAAACGCCGGACGGTAGTCCTCAAAGCTGGAGCCAGCTCCGTAGGGCAGGCTGGAGAACCGCTCCTTCCAATGCGCTTCTTCCGCAAGGACCGATGGCCGCACGGACAGCCTCGAGGCGATCGCACCGACGATTGCCCCTTCCAGCGCCCCGACCAAGGCTCCGGCGGGACCTGCAAGTCCGCCGGCGGCGGCTCCAGCAGCCACGGCTCCTAGAACGCCACCCCCGGCAGCCCCCGCCAACGCTCCGACCTTGGTGGCTTCGTCAGGTGTGGTCATCCGTGCTCCAGTGCTTTGGGACTCTTGGCCAAGCAGTCGACGCCCGCACATCTGCAGCGGCGAAGCTCATCATGCGCTCAACTGCCGCGCTCGTGTTCGCCACGGGCGATGTAGACCACTTTACCCGCTGCGTCGAAGCCCTTGGGCGCAAATTGGTCGATCGCCACCCGCGAGTGCCGGATGGAATTGAAGTTCCAAGTGAACTGCCGCCCGTCCTTCACGAACGTCACGGTCTCGCCGCAGGTGACGTTGATGTGCTTCGGACTGGCAAGGTCCACGACCCGGTAGTACTTTGCGGCTGGCACTTGGCTCCCGAAGTAGGACTCTCCCGTCGGAAACGTTGCGCCGGCAACGTGGGTGCTCACGAGCACGCCGGCCAAGGCGGCCCACAAAGGCTTAAATGTCATGATGATCTCCCATAGGCAACGATGTCGGTGACACACGGGGCCAACGTGGCCCCACATCCGACTCTACGAACCGAGGTGGAGATAGGCCTGTCGAAGTGCTTACGTCTTTGTCATCGCCGGGAAGGCTTTGTCATCGGTTCCGAACGGCGGGATCGGCAGCGCCGGTGTGGAGCGTCGCCCGCTTAACTTGACAAGCCGCTCGGTGGGCCTCGGCGCTCGCTCGGAGGGATTTCCGTCGTTGCATTGCGTCACCGCGGCGTCCCTGCCCAAGCGACGGTCTCCGTCTTTGCTATGAAAAGGTTCAGGAAGTCGGCCATTCCAAAATCGCTTGCGGTGGATCAAATGGCCGCTCGGATTTCATCGCCATCTGGCGTCGCGACGCCAGAACAAACGCAAAGCGGCGCGCGTCTTCGCAATGGCCGTGGGCTTGACTTTCTGACTGCCCTGCCCGCCGCGCTTCAGACCGAAAGCGTTTTCAGATCGACGCCGGCCTCCACCGCGGCGACGAACCACCCCGGTCGCTTGCCGTTCCCAGTCCACGTTCGGCCGGATTCAGGATCGCGGTACTTCGCAGCTTTCGCTGCTGAACTCTTTTGCTTGCGCTTGCTGACCACCGTACCTTCTGCCGCCGCTCGCTTCTTCGGCGCACGACCGAACAGTTGCTCCGGCGTCAGCTCGTACACCTCAATGGCTTGACGGATCCGCTCCACGACCTCCGTGACCTCTTGCCGACGGACCGCTTCGGCTTTGAGTTTCAGGTCTTCGATCTGCTGCTGCAGCTGTGCAAAGGTCGGCTCGGTGCTTTGAACATTCTTGGAACGGGCCATAGAGCGGAGTCTTGAAGTGCTGGAACCGCCATCTTATTGCGATTGGATGGAGAGACTTCCAAGCACGGGAAACGCTTCAGATCGTCAGTTCGAATCGAATGCACACCGCGGCGCCTCGCTCGACTTCCAACCCCGCGAACGCCAACCTCTGCGCCCGAGCGTGATGGCGCCACTAAAGCCAGGCTTCAGAGCTGCGAGGCGCCACAGACCAACGTGCCCAGGTCGTCGTCCCCCTTCCCCTCCTCGACCTTCCAGCGGCGCGGCAGGCCGCCGCCAGCGCCATGCCTGCTGCGCCCGCAAATTTGTGGAGCCCTCTTCCCCGGCTGGCTCTTGGATGGGTTGAAATGCTGACCCGGGGCCATGCATCGCGACGCTCGATCCACCCGATTATCTCGGGCGACGGCGAACGGCCAAGAGCAGACCCTCGTCACGATTGACTCGAGGGTCGACCTTCTCGGTAGGTGCCATGCGAGCCACTTCGAAAAATGAACGAAAAACTTTGACATGCGCAAGTCACGCGACAAGAATTTCCAGTTTTCACAAGCTGAGAAGGAGCAAGCAATCGCGCGCGCGCTTCAAGAGAATGAAGACAAATATTCGGTACCGCGGCAGCGTTCAACGT
Source organism: Pseudorhodoferax aquiterrae (assembly GCF_014652235.1). GTDB lineage: Bacteria > Pseudomonadota > Gammaproteobacteria > Burkholderiales > Burkholderiaceae_C > Pseudorhodoferax > Pseudorhodoferax aquiterrae. The sequence goes on along the minus strand of NZ_BMYK01000010.1, from coordinate 182,454 downwards.
TCAACGGCCTAGATGGCTTGCAGCCGCAAGCGGATGCAAAGAGAAAGGAAGCGCTCGAAAGTGGACGCCGATACCTGGAGTCATGGCTTCGTGACCCCCCTTGGTTCACGTTCTACTCACCGTACCGCAGCGTGCTACAAGGAGATGCGCCAAAGTTCGTGGACAGAAAGGGTGGAGCGCTCACCCTCCGCAATCCTTCCTCCAGCCGCCAACTCCTTTATCTAGCCAAGGAAGCGGCAGACGAATATTTGGGCGGGAATAAAATCACAGAGCAGGAGTGGCAAAAGGCCCTAGGTGATTGGAAGAGAATCGTCGACGACATGCGACGGGACATCGCAGCGGGGAAGTTTGAATTTCAAGACCCGCTGGGCGGCAGCGTTTCTCCAGACCTTGAGCATCTAGACCCATTCGAGGTTCTCTCCATCGGCTACCAGCTGTTGGGTTCCAAGTGCCAGCCAAACAAGGAAGAGGAGAGTCGCAAGGATTATGAGGTTGGCATTAAGATCTTCCATAAGCTTTGGTGCGTCATCTGCTTGAGCGAGATTGACTCGGCTGTTTTGTCGTTGATGTACGAAGACGCTGGAGACGGTCTTGATTCCGCCATTCGTGCGACTCAAGCTCTGGGCTACGCACGGGAGTGCGAGCACCTAGCCTCGGCGCTCATTCACTTAGGTTTAAGTGAAGCTTCAGAGCGAGAAGCCCTAGTCGTTCCGCTTCGCAAAGAGTTCGCGTTGGCTGGAGCAAAGGCGAAGCTTGCGAAGGACCCCAAGCAAGAGGCCAAGCGTGAAGTCAAGGAGTGGTGGCTTAGCTGGCGCGCGAATCCCGCCCTATACCCAGGAAAGTCGAGCTTTGCGCGCGCCATGTTGGACAAGTATCCGGACCTCTCCAGCCAGCCAGTGATCGAAGGATGGTCCCGCTCCTGGGAGAAGGAAGAAAGCTAGCGCCCAAGCCTCGTTCAGCGTGTTAAGACCTAGGCCTGCTTGCTCGATAAGCACCGTGCTTGCTCACTGCGCACTATGCTGGCTGGCACAGCTATGCCTCGAGCGTCGTTCCCTTTCTAATTCTTTTCATGCGAAGGAGTGTTCCAGCGCGTGGAGAGATGACGATGAATATGATGGGACTGTGGCGTGGGCGCTCTTTGCAGCGCTTTCAAGCTACCGGGCGCGCGTGCAACCGTTCCACTACGGGGCGGGAGCCGTCCAATCGTCCGCCGCAGCGCCGAGGCAGTGCCTGGTTCATTGTGGGAGCTACGTTCGCTGCCTGGTTGCACAGCCCCGTCCCGGTTCCGGCACTCCATCTCACTCTCACCGCGGTCTTCTCAACTCAAACTCCCAGCGCGGTGCGTGTACGGCCAGCGCGGATCGCTCGACCGTTGGCGGCAGACCAGCACCTCCAGTGCCGCGAAGCTGCTGAAGCCTGTCAACTTTGTCCGACCACGCCCTCGGGATACTTGCCCGCACCGTGCTGCTCACCCATACAGTAGCAGCGGTTGTCGAAGTTCAGCGCCGGCGGGCCTCCGATTTGCACCGATGCCGACGCTTGCCAGGCTGTGAATGTTCGGGAAGTATGACTGTTCAGGGGAGGTTCGGTGCCACCGCCCGCGCTTTAATTTTCGACTTTGAAGACCAGCGTACCTAAGGTTTGGGCGCGCGGCGGTTATCATCGGCCACGAGCGGACACTCGGTATATCTGAGTTCTTTACAGATGGATTTTTATCAATATGGGCGCCATCTCATATTCCGCAGCGACACTCGGCCAGAAGCAGTCATCCGCAGTAACACCAATATCGCTCTCGCCACACTTGAATGAAACCTGAACTCCGCTTCAAAGCAGACGACGGCACTGCAACGCTCGACGGTCTATCGCTTGTTCTCGCACCAGGCGTCCTTCGAAAGACGGTTTCCTCAGTCCTCGCCAGCCTTCACCGCACGAGCATCTACCATGGCAATGGCTACTCGTGGGAGGTGTTCCAGAACGCAGGCCTGGGAGGTCAGCCTTGCAGGTTTGCACTGGGATTTCACGACGACAAACTCCGGGAGATTTCGGTCGGCGTCTCGATACCGGGCACGGAGCTTGAGAACGGTTGGCCGACAAGAGCAGCAATCGAAGCGGAGGTTGAGTTTGTGCGAGCAGTTTTTTCCCAGCAGTTCTGTCGCAGCTTTTCTGAGGGGCGAGTTAGCTTTCAATGGGGCTCAGCTTGGTCAATGTTTGATGCCAAAGCGGTCACGGCAACCTCAGGCGTTCGCTACGCTGAGACGCCGTGAGGCAACAGCCGGCCAGGTGCTGATGTTCGGCTTACGCCGACGAACGACAGCATCAGACTGGCTGCTGACCTTGAACTTTCATCTTTGAGTGACCGCCGCGCGCGAAACCCGCCAATCACGATCGACGTGAGTGTCGGTCCGCTGTCCTGCCGACACGGGTCGGTGAGCGCCGACTATCTACCTACCCCTGACTAGCGACTGCTCTTTGCACGGATCGATTGGCGCTCTGCGCCCGTTGCAGTCGGAAACGCGCATCTCTACCAGCGTCGGGTCTGTGCAAGATACCGGACGCCCGCTGATCCAGCTTCGCAACGACAACGAGTTCGCTGATTGCAGTTCCGCTTCCCCTGCATTGTCGATGTCGACTCCGGCACGTATGTTGTGATGCCTCATCAACTCCACAGCGTTGTCAGAGCCGCTGTGACCGCTTGCTAGACTGCGGCCAGTGCGCCGCCTCGTTCTCATCATCATGATGTGCCTGCTGCCGCTCCAGTGGAGTTGGGCAGCCGCGGCGAGCCTGTGCCAGCACGAGAGCGACGGGCTGCACTTCGGTCACCACGACCATTCCAAGGCAGCGTCCGAGCTGAAGTCCTCGGGTTGCAGCAGCACCCCGTCGCACAGCGGCGATGGCCAGCACCCGGACTGCAAGGGGTGCACTGGCATTGGTACTGGACTCGTCGGCTCGGCCACCCACGTCGCCAACTGGGACTCGGTACGTCCGCGCCCCCGCGTGAGCCCGTTCGTGCCGGAACCGCCGGTCGAGCAGCTGCTAAGGCCTCCGCTGCCTCTCGTCGCCTGAACCGCTGACGAGGCCCGATTGCGCCACCGGCAGGTGAGCGGCGGTGCCTCGTCGCCTGTCCGCAAGCTGCAGCTTGCTCAACCCAACGACGAGGTTTCCATGACTGTCATTCGCGCGGCATCTCGCTGCACCATGGCCCGTGGTCCGGCGAGGCCGGGACCATGAGGGCAAAAGCCCGGCTTCGGCGTGCCACGCCATCGAGCCCTCTGCCGGCCGCGGTCTCCAACATCGCCTGGACCGCGCTCATGCTCGCCTGGACGGTGGCCCTGGCATCGTTCCTGGGCGCGATGTTCTTCAGCGAAGTGATGGACCTGGAGCCCTGCGTGCTGTGCTGGTACCAGCGCATCGCCATGTTCCCCCTGGTTCTCATCCTGGGCATTGGCGCCTACGGGCAGGACAGGTCTTGCCTGCGCTATGCGCTGCCGCTAGCCGCGGCCGGCTGGCTGCTCGCCGGCTACCACTGGCTGCTCTACAAGGGCGTCATCCCCAAGGACCTGCAGCCCTGTGGCAAGGGCGCCTCGTGCGCCGACGTGAAGCTGGAGATTGCCGGCTTCATCACGATACCGCTGCTATCCCTCACCGCCTTCTCTCTCATCTTGCTGCTCCTCGTGGCAGCACACCGAAAGTTTCAACAGTGACCCGCAAACAAACCGTGCTGCTCCTCGTGGGCGTGCTCGCCCTCGCAGCCTTCGCACTCGGCACCATCGGCTACAAGCGCAGCCAGGCCGATGCACAGCAAGAGTTGGCCAGCCAGAACGAGGACGTGTTCAACCGCACCCATTCACCAACCTACGGCGCACCGGATGCCAAGGTCCGCATCACCGAGTTCTTCGACCCAGCCTGCGAGACTTGCCGCGCGTTCTACCCTGCGGTCAAGCAGATCGTGGACCAGAGCCAGGGGCGCGTGCAGCTGGTCGTGCGCTTCGTGCCGTTCCATGACGGCGCCGACCTGGCCGCCAAGATTCTGGTTGCGGCTCACGCCCAGAAGCTGTTCATTCCCGTAGCCGAAGTCGTGCTGAGCACGCAGGACACCTGGGCATCGCATGCCGCACCGAACCCGGAGCTGCTCTGGGGCTACCTGGCCAACTCGGGCCTGGACATTGAACGAGCCCGCGCCGCGGTGAAGACCGAGAAAGTCCAGGCCGTCATCGCGACCGACATGGCCGATGCGAAGACGCTCAACGTGACGCGCACCCCGGGCTTCTTCGTCAACGGCAAACCGCTCGAGCGCTTCGGCTACGAGCAGCTGCAGGCCCTGGTCCAAAGCGAGGTCCAGCGTGCATATGCGCAGTAAGGAGCGGCAGATGCCCATCGCCTCGGCCACCGCCACGCGGCGGACCCTCGTGCTCGGCGTGCCACTGGCGATGCTGCTGGCAGCGGGCTGCTCGAAGAAACCGCAGGCCAACTTCGCCAGCACCGACATCACCGGCGCCGAGTACGCGCAAGGCTTCACGCTCACCGACCACAACGGCCAGCGCCGAACGCTCAAGGACTTCCAGGGCAAGGCCGTCGCCGTGTTCTTCGGCTTCACGCAGTGCCCGGACGTGTGCCCCACCACCCTGGCCGAGATGTCCCAGGTCAAGGCGATGCTCGGCGCGGACGGTGGGCGGCTGCAGGTGCTGCTGGTGACGGTCGACCCCGAGCGCGACACGGCCGCCGTCCTCAAGGCGTACACCGAGGCGTTCGACCCGGCCTTCCTCGCCCTGCGCCCGACGGAGGAGGAGCTCAAGTCCTTGGCATCGGACTTCAAGATTTACTTCAAGAAGGTCGGTGACTCCAAGACGGCCTACACCATGGACCATTCGGCGGGCACCTACCTCTTCGATCCGCAGGGCCGCATCCGCCTGTACAGCCGTTACGGCAGCGGAGCAAAGGACCTGCACGCCGACATCCGGCAGTTGCTGGACGGCGCCTGAAGCCGTCCACGCCCGGCCAGGCTAGTGCGCGTGCACCGAGCGCAGGTGCCTCGCCTCGGGGGCCGGCGCGCCGGGCTCCACGGCGGCCTCGCTCAGGCCCACCAGGATGCCGCACTGCTGCGAACTCTGCTCGTCGCAGCAGCGCTGGCGCAGCTCCTTGAGCTGGCGTTCCAACAACCGCAGCTCCTTGATGCGCGTGCTCACGTGCCCGATGTGCGCGTCCAGCAGCGCGTTGACGTCGCCGCAGTCCGCCAGGGGGTCGTCCTTGACCTTCAGCAGCACCCGCACCTCGTCCAGGGACATGTCCAGGCCGCGGCAATGCCGGATGAACTGCAGGCGCTCCAGGTGCGCCGCCTCGTAGGTCCGGAAGTTGCCGGCTGTGCGTGCCGGCGCCGGCAGCAGCCCCTCCCGCTCGTAGTAGCGGATGGTCTCGATCTGCGTCGCGGCGGCGGTGGACAGTTCACCAATCTTCATCAACAGCTCCATGCAAGTTTCAAATTCTGGAGCCACTACAGGTTCTGAGCCGCTCCCCAAGGCAGTACCTCGGTTGGCGACAGGGGCTTGACTCTGTAGTGGGTACAGGTATTTCAATACAGGCTGTCGTCGAACGAGAACGCCATGTCCAGCTCAGAAGTCACCCAACCCACCAAGCACGCGCATGCTGGCTGCTGCAGCAGCGCCGCGGTGCCGCCGGCGCCCGAGCGCGTCCTGCGCGTGCCCAGCATGTGCTGCGCCCACGAAGAAAAGCCCATCCGCGAAGCGCTGCAGGGCATGGATGGGGTCGCGGCGCTGAACATCGACCTGGCAGGCCGGACCGTGGCCTTCCGCGCCGTGGACAAGGTCTGGGAGGACGCCATCGCTGCCGTGAACCGGCTCGGCTTCGCGACAGAGCCGCCACCCAAGGCCGAGGCCGACGACTGCTGCAGCAGCGGCAGTTGCGGCGTGCCCATCGCGTTCGTGCCTTCGCCACGTCGCAAGGCTCAGGCGTCCGGGGCGAATCCACAAGCTGCACAGGTCACGTCACCGACCGCAGAGCCTTCCGTACCGCTCACAGCGCCCCCCGGGGCCCTGCTGCTGCGCATCCCGGAGATGGACTGCCCGGTCGAGGAAGGGCAGATTCGCCGCGCCATGGAAGCCTTCCCCCAGGTCGCGCGGCTGCGGTTCGACCTGCCGGCCCGCGCGCTGACCGTGGAGGCCCCGGCCGATGCCTGGGATGCCGTCACCGCGGACATCCGCAAGCTGGGCTTCACGCCCGAGCGGATTTCCGCGGCACCTGCGGCCGAGGAGATTGCCAAGACGCAGCGCGCCGAGCTGGTGCGCCTGCTGGCGGCCCTCGGCGTGGCGGTGGTCGCCGAGGTGTTCCACCTGGCGTTCCCCGATACCCTCCCTTGGCGCGCGGCCGGCATGGGTGTGGCCGCCATCGCCATCGCGCTATCGGGCCTGGCCGTCTTCAAGAAGGGCCTGTCGGCGTTGGTGCGCGGGCAGCTCAACATCAACGCGCTGATGAGCGTGGCCGTCATCGGCGCCTTCCTGATCGGCCAGTGGCCGGAGGCGGCCATGGTCATGGCGCTGTACTCGCTGGCCGAACTCATCGAGGCGCGTTCGGTCGAACGGGCGCGCAATGCCATCGCCGGCCTGCTGGCGCTGTCGCCGCCGCAGTCGGAGGTGCGACAAGCCGACGGCAGCTGGGTGCTGACGGATGCCAAAGACATTGCGGTTGGCGCCGTGGCGCGCGTCAAGCCGGGTGAGCGCTTCGCGCTGGACGGCCGGGTCACCGCAGGCCATGGGGCGGTCGACCAGTCGCCGGTCACCGGCGAGAGCATTCCCGTGGACAAGGGCCCGGGTGACGAGGTCTTCGCCGGCACCATCAACCAGAGCGGCGCGCTGGAGTTCGAGGTCACCAAGCCCGCGAGCGACACGGTGCTGGCCCGCATCATCCACGCGGTCGAAGAGGCTCAGGGCCAGCGCGCGCCGACCCAGCGCATCGTGGACAGGTTCGCGGCGGTCTATACGCCGGCCGTGTTCGTGCTGGCGATGGCCATCGCGGTCGGCATGCCGCTGCTGGCGGGCTGGCCGTGGCTGGAGGCCATCTACAAAGCACTGGTGCTGCTGGTCATCGCCTGCCCGTGTGCGCTGGTCATCTCCACGCCGGTGACTGTGGTCAGCGGCCTGGCGGCCGCGGCCCGCCGCGGCATCCTCATCAAGGGCGGGGTCTACCTGGAACAGGCGCGCAAGCTGTCGGTGTTGGGCCTGGACAAGACCGGCACGCTCACGCAGGGCAAGCCCAAGCTGGTGGCAACCGAAGTGCTGGTGCGCGACGTGCCTGAAGAGCAGGTGCTGCGCGTGGCGCGCAGCCTGGCCGGCCGCTCGGACCATCCTGTCTCCAAGGCGGTGGCCGACGGGCTCGACGGTGCGGCGTCGCAGGTGCAGGATTTCGGTGCGGAGCTGGGCAAGGGTGTGCAAGGCAACGTCGACGGGCGTCTTTACATCCTGGGCAACCACCGTTGGCTGCACGAGCGCGGCCAGTGCTCGGCGGAGCTGGAAGCGCTGATGAAGCAGCACGAGGCACAGGGGCGCACCCTGTCCGTGCTCGCCAACGACCAGCAGGCGCTGGCACTCTTCGCAGTGGCTGACACGACCAAGGAGTCCAGCAAGCAGGCCATCGCTGAACTCAAGGCGCTGGGCGTGCGGCCGGTGATGCTGACCGGCGACAACGCGACGACCGCAGCGGCCATCGCCCAGCAGGTGGGCATCGAGGAGGTGCGCGCGAACCTGCTGCCCGCGGACAAGCAGACCGTCGTGGCCGAACTGCGCAGCGGGGGCAGGCAGGTCGGCATGGTCGGCGACGGTGTCAACGACAGCCCGTCGCTGGCCGCGGCCGAGGTCGGGTTCTCCATGGGCGCCGCCGGGACGGACACGGCCAAGGAAGCGGCCGACGTGCTCATCATGAACGACGACCTGCGCAAGGTGCCCGAGACCATCCGCTTGTCGAAGAAGACCTATGCGGTGCTTTGGCAGAACATCGTGCTGGCACTGGGCATCAAGGCGGTCTTCTTCGTGCTGGCCGTGTTCGGCAGCGCCACGATGTGGATGGCGGTCTTCGCGGACATGGGGGCCAGCTTGCTGGTGGTGTTCAACGGCTTGCGGCTGCTGCGCGGCGTGCATCGAGGCTGACATGGCTTCGTTTGCAGCACGCATCCGACCCGCCGTGGACGCCGAACTCCTGGCCGCAGACCGCGAGGATGCCCTGGGGCGGCCGCAGGTTGCGTTCCTGCACCTGGAGCGTGCCCATGTGCTCGGTCAGGCCTCGACCGTCCAGCATGTGCGCGTGCACGTGCGGATGCTGCACTGGGGCCTGCGCCACAGGGTGTGGGGCGAGGTGGCCGGACAGGTCCTGCGCATCGTCGGTGCCGCCACGAAGACGGCCTTGGGATGGGTCCCGACCGGCAACACGGGCGGGTCGAACGTGAGTCCGTTCAGGAAGATGCCCATCCCGCCGGACTTGGTGCAGCAGCTCGAACGTGCGCGTTGCCAAGAGCCGTTGGGCAACAGCGGCTGATCGACTCGCCGCCGTGCTGCAGCTCCCCGCCGATTCGGGCATCGCTGCGCTCGGCCTGCTGTTCGTGAACGTATCCATCGGTGGGGCGCCGAGTTCATTAGCCGCGCCGCCCTTGACGGCCATTGCCAGTGCGCCCAGTGCAGCAGGGGTGGCATTGCTGAAGTCGGGCCCCCACAGCAGTGGCCGTGGCAGCGTTCATGTGGCACTTGTAGTCAGCATCCCGCGCGGGATGCGCCGTCTTCGTGGCAGCCCTGTTTCGGTCAAGACGGACCTTCCGGATGCCAACGAACAAATGCGGCACCTGTGGCGCGCGTGCCGGGTCGGCCGTCTACGGCTGACGGGAGCTGACCGGAACTGTCACTAGGCTTTCGACGTCGAACGGCAGTTGATGGCCGAGAGCGTCGCCACGGCCATGCCCCACATAGCCGTCGTCGAGCGGCGGCCGACTGGGCCCGATGCAAAGGCAGCCGCCGCGGCTGCTTGGATTCTGCCTCCTCGGAAATCTAGAGGGCATCATCGACTTCAATGCCGAGGGATCGCACTGTCGATTCAAACTTGGAGTGCCCGAGCAACAGTTGCACAGCGCGCAGGTTCTTCGTGCGTCGATAGATCAGGGTCTCTTCGGTCCCTCGCATCAAGTGAGTCCCACAGTCCGCGCGGTCGGGGCCCTGCTCTGTGAGCCAGTGACCAAGAATCCGGGCGTACTGCCGCGTTCCCAGATGTGGCGACTTATGAAGCCGGCTTGGGAACAGGAAGTCGTCCGACCTCAGTCCAGCCTGCTTGGTCCACGCCGCCAGAACCTCTCTCTGTTAGCGGCTGTGATCTCGAACTGGACGGGGCGCTGCGTCTTGTGCTGCAGGACGATGGCGCGTGCGGCAACTTTTTCTCCAGGGCATACGTCGCGGACCTTCAAAGCAACGAGGTGGCAACCGCGCAGCCTGCTCGCATCCGAGGCAGCCGAACGCGCATACGGATGGATGCCTCAGCGTCGCTCCCGAAGAGTGGCGACAGCGACACCTGGGGCTGCCACCCGACCGACTGCCACCGAATCCTCCGAGACAGCGGTGGCTAGCACCGTGGACGGCCGACGCTTGCACCGCCTGAGTTTCGTCTCAGAGCTTCTCGCAAACGGTCTCAGCGGATGAGGAACTCTTCCCTGTTGCGGTCCGCGATCCATCGAGGAGCCTTGCCTCTTCCGGTCCACGTCGCACCCGAGGCCGGGTCTCGATACTTTGCGTCCACCTTGGTGCCAGCCACCGAGGCGCGCGTTCTTCCAAACACCTGATCCTGAGTCAATTCGAACTCCGACACGATGGCGCGCGCTTGCTCGATCGCGCCCTGGACATCGCGCTGGCGCAACTCGCGGATTTGCCGATCCAGTTCTTCGCGTTGCTGCAGGAGTTCTTTGTAGGGGGTCATCGAAGATTCGGTGGTGTTGTGCAGCCGCCATGCTACCGCGTCTCGAACCGAACAAGCACGAGCGCGATGGCACTGATTGGCAGGCATTTCAACGCGCAAACGCAGCTCGCCGCCCGTCAATTGGCCCTCGCCGACTTATTGTCAGGGTCGACATTAAGTCCGTTGCTTGCGGACTTTGGACCCATCGAGACAATGCAGTTGCGACGTTTGTTCAAACGTCGCTGCCCGACCATCCACTGGCTGCGAACCTCGGCGCGGTGTCAGAGGCTGACAGACGAACTACACGGAGGGCCAGTCCGCGAACCATCGAAACCTACGTGTCCCACGCAACACCTGTCGAGCACCCACGCTCGATGGCTCTGCGCGCCCCCGGCCGGCCTGGCCGTCCTCGTGACGCGCTGCTGCATCACCATCTTGGAATCAGAACGTTGGAGTCCATCATGTCCAAATCGAACGCACAAGGCGCCGCGACGAAGCCGCGGTCAGGAGAGCGGACCGTGCGCGCGGTCAAAGCGGCGTCGCCCGACCCGTCCGCGACCACGGCCCTCCCCGCTTCAACCGACGATGCAAGCGCAGTGAGCCAGCCTGAGGAATCGGCGGGCGGCAAGGGAGCCGGGAGGTCCCTCATCCTTCGGGACGCTGCAACCAGCGTGGTCACCATCGTTCCCCCGCGATGGCATAGTTGGCCTTTCGAACCTCGCACGCGCAAGCCAGGCAGCGGGTCGCTCACGCGACCGTTCTTGCCCCAACACATCGTTGTGGACAGGCATGAGGTCGTCGATCCGACGGCCATCCGTGCCGCTCGGTCCGTGGACCGGCTGCCGAACGGATCGGAGTTCCGGAAGACTGCCAACAGGCTGAGGTGCGAAAGCGCGATGGACCTGGTCTTGCTGCAGTCCTACGTGTCGCGGACTCCTGTGGTTGACCTGTCTGCGCTTGGAACGAAGAAGCGTTCAAGCGTGCGCGACGCAACTCGGCGCCAGTTGCTTGGTCGCGACCTCACGATGCGCGATCTGCACGATCGCCTTGACGGCTCCCCCGAACGTATCAAGCACTGTCTGCGCAAGGTGGTGCGGTACCTGCTCGATCTGAACGCGGCTGCGATCGCAGCCAAGGAATCCTCGGCCAATTCCACATGCGCAGGGTGCAAGGGCCACTGCAAACGCAAGAGCGGCAGCCGGTGAAATCCGATGACCGCCATGATGCCTGCTCGCTACCGTGTGCGCCATGATCGGGACTACGACGAGAACCCGTTGGCGGCGGCACTGCCGCTGCGATTCGAGGCGCGCCGTGCCTTACCCGGCGCCGAGCGGCGTCGACGTCCGTCTTGGCCTCTTTGTGCGGATCCATCGCAAACGGGTGCGGATCATCGGTCCGCGACCCGAGCCGGCGCTTTGCCACACGATGAGGATTCGCATTTCGTCGACGCCGTGCACCAGTCGGTGCTCGAGAGCTACCGCCCACGCAACCCGCTCGAGCGTCTGTCCTTCGACGGACGCAGGATTGGCTTCGTCTCGGCACCGATCACCCTGTTGACTTGGGAGCTGGGAGGGGTCAGTTCTGCCATGAGGCTTTTTGACCTCGCGCACGAGTCGATGCCCACCCTCATCGACCACCGCACGTTCAACGGCCGACCGTACCTCTCAAGACAACTCGTCCGTCTCACCGTCCGTCTGGATGCCACAGAAGTGCTCGTTCGCACTTGCGCTCAGATTCTCGAAGCGACCTATGCTGCCATGGGCGTCGCCGGGTCGCGACGGGTGCCTGGCTTCCGCTCTCTTGCCGCGATGGCGGCGAGCACTGCCGACGCGTGCAATGCCACCAACCTCGGCCTGTTGTGCGTACAGGCCCCATCGCCGCTGGACCACAACGAAGCATGCTCCTTGTGGGAGCTTCTCACGTACCTTCAGCTCCGATGCGGGATGGCCCTGATGTTGTGTTGCAGCGATCACACCGCTCGACGCATCGCCATGGGAAGCCGCTCCGGCTACCGTCTTCTGAAGGCCACGTGCTCCGGCTTCAGGCCATCGCGCTAGGTGTGCGATCCACGGCTGGGGACCAATTTTTGTCGGCAGGGCATACGTGCTCGGGCGACTCCCTCCAGCGCCTGCCGACCTGCGAGAGGGGCCAGAAGTAGCGCAGATCCAATTGCCAGCCCACTTGCCTGATGCAGGCGGCCCTACCAGCGTTTCGTTGCTGGCAACACCAACTGAGTCTCCGCATCGGGTATGGTCATCCGGGCAGCGTCACGCGGCACGTCCACGCCGTTGATGCGTTCGACCACCAGCAGCATGCGGCCGGCCCATCGCAGTTGAACCTTCGCCTGCAGCACGGACGCAGGGACCTCGCAGGAAAGCATCAGCTGATCGTCTGGTTTTGGCTTGCCTGCGGCCAGAGCGGAGACCACCAGGCGGCACGTTGATGGGGGCACCATGAGCGTGGCAGTGCCCGCAAGACGAATGCCCACACGCTCGGCCAGGAGCGCGGGAACCGCTCGCCATCCCGCCGCGACCAGGAACACCACCGCGGCAACGACTGCAAAGAACGTCCACACTGCTGCTGGATGCCCTCTGAAATCGGCAGCTCGGGCGTTGCTGGCGATCAAGACGATCAGCAAGATGGTGAAGGTGGCGATGCGCCACCCATCCGCCCACTCGACCGAAGGCTCGGAAAGTCCGCCAATGATCGCGAGCACGAGCACGCACAAAGGTAGCGCGGCGCCGCCCAGCAGCATCGCAGCCATGGTGAGGAAGCCCTTCCACAGACCTCGCCGCCGTTTCTCCAAACACAGTCCAAGGGCACTGCCCGCGCCCGCAGCGGATCCAACCACCAGAAACCAAGGTCCGGCAACCTCGGTGCCGACCATCGACCCAAGCAGCAGGCCGGTGCCGGACGTCAGGCCGAGAACCATCACCCAGTACACCGGCGGCCTGACCTCGTACAGCATGACCGTGAAGACAGGCGCAAACATGAACACGGTCACGAACATCCACATGAGCGCAAGCCACGCCGACACCAACGTGGCAAGCCCCAGCAAAGCCAACAAGTCCGTCGGAACGTACTCGATCGACACGAGGTACAGGTGAAGCAGCGCGCATCCGAGAACGAAGGCGCCGCCGACGATGAGCTTGTACGGCATCTGCCGAATCAACGACCACAGCGTCCGCGTCGGTCCGGCCGCTGACGTTGCCGCTCCTGAAGCGTCAAGTGGGAAAGACGTCAGGGTGGCAGGCAGATGGTTCATCGAGATTTGGTTGCTCTTGAGGACCCAGCTACCAATCGGAATGACTGCGTCAAAATGGCTTGAAGATGGTCGCCCCATTGCCAAGCAGGCGAGCATGGAACTCAGCGGCATACCGATCGGTCATGCCAGCGACGAAATCGCACACCATGCGTCGTCGTTCAAGATCGCTGGACGTCACCGCGTAACGAGTTTGCCAGTCGGTGGGAAGCAGCGCGCCGTCGCTGTCGCAGACGGTGGTAAAAATTTTGCTCACCAGATCGCGACCACGGTGCTCGACGATGGCGAGCCGCGGCGATCGGATGACGAGCTCGTAGTTGAGATGCTTCAGCACCTCGACTTGCAGCTTCGCTTGCCTCGTCAACTTGACACGAGACAGCTGCGGAAACTCTTCGTCCAGCACCAGATCGACGGAGGAGATCAAGCGCCCCACCCGTTCAGCAGTGAGCTGCGTACGGCCAAGCGGATCTGATGTGAACTTCTGATCTTGCAGCCAGCTTTCGACCTTGGCCGGGACTACGTCATCGACGAAGTGCACTGCAGGCTCCTTCCTCCCTTTCTTGCCCGCCAGGAAGGACGATTTCAGCAGCCCGACGAAGGTGGGGGGCAGGCTGATGTCGAACACGTCGGCGATCACTTCCAACAGTTCGCGTCCGTCAACCTCTTCGTACTGGTCCTCAAGCAGCGCCTTGTTGGTCTTCTCTACCACCGCTGTTCTCAGGCTTGCGTCGCTCACGAGCGCATGGGCCAACGACATGGGCGACACGAAACCAGCATGCAGGCTGTCTTCCAGGTCGTACGTCGAATAAGCGATGTCATCGGCGATGTCCATGATGTCGCACTCGATCGTCTTGAGAGGGCGGTCGTCGGGCAGTCCCGGAGCGACCTTTCGACGGATCGCCGCCACCAAGTCAGCCTCGGTGCCGTAGTACCCTTTTGCCAAGCCGTCGCGCTTCTTGCGCTTCTTTGGAATGGGACGGTCGTACTTGAGGACTGCTGCCAGGGACCGATACGTCAAGTCCAGCCCGTAGCTGGATGAAGGCGGCTTACCAGTGCAGTGGATCAATTTGCGCTCCACCGCAGTGAGGATGCGCAAAGTCTGGGCGTTGCCTTCGAATCCGCCGCTGTCGCGCATCAACTCGTCCAGCGCAGCTTCGCCGTTGTGGCCAAACGGCGGATGGCCAAGGTCGTGCGCCAGGGCAGCAAACTCGACCAAGTGCGTGTTCACGTAGGCATCTTGAAAGGCCGCCGGCTTCGCAGTGGCGTTGAGCCGGCTTGCAATGCCGTGAGCGATTTGCGCGACCTCCAACGAGTGGGTCAGCCGGTTGCGGAAGAAATCGTCTTCGGCTCCAGGGAACAGCTGTGTCTTGCCCTGCAGCCTGCGAAAGGACGGCGCATGCAGCAGCCGTGCGTAGTCCTTGCGGAAAGCATCGCGGCCGATCTCCGCTGGGCGAGAACCGTCGTTTCCGGAAGGCCGCGCAAGCTGCTCAGTTCCAACGTACAGGGGATTGTTCTTCATCTTTTTGTGCACGTAAAAAAGGCCGACTGGAGTCGGCCTTGTGTTCCTGCTCTGCGCAGTATCAGGGTTGCGCCCGCACTTTCTTCCGGCTGCGACGAGCTTCGGGCTGCGTACGCTCGCTGCGCTTGGGCGGATCACGCTGCAAAAGTGCGTAGAGCATGTCCATCTCGCGCGCAACCTGCTCGCGCATGTACTGAAATGCGACCGAGTTCCTCTGCGCTGCGCTGCGCCGGGAGATCACGTCTTCAGCCATCACTTCTCCTATGGTTACTGTCGAGCACATCGATGATACGGTAACAACGGTCACCCCTCAAGAACAGATGACAACGGTCTCGACCAATTGTCATCGACCAACTGTCATCCTGTTCCTACGCGATGCTTTCACAGGTCGGGAACGGCTAACAGGTGTCACCCGACGACCGGCAGCCGGCCACAGGACCGCCGACCTATGCCCGTCTGGCAGCAGGCGATCACGGCGCCCGTACCGCAGCCCCGCCGCTACCGCTTCGCCCTGACCCTTGGCTTAGACTGCCGCCGCGCTTGATCCGCGGCCACGTAGGCCTGCTTGGCCACCGCGAACTGATCGGGCGTCAGCAGTTTGTCGCCTTTAGGCAGGAACCACGCGAGGATGCAGCCAGGATCGGTGACCGCCAGTTGGATGTGGCTAAGCCAACGGAATTCCGTGGTGCTGCTCGACAGCCGGTCGCCCTGCAAGAACGCTCCCCTCACGAGCTGGTACCTCGCTTGTTTTGAGAGGGCTGCCTGCTTGTGAGCGGCAGAGAACACGGCGTAGTCGAGCTTGCGGACCAGCACCGTGTCCTCGCCAGCAGGAGCTTCCTCGTTGGTCGGCATGGGCTCCCCGCTGGCTTCGGACATGGACAGCAGTTGCAAGTACGCGTGCTGCCACACCGTCATGCCAGCTTGTGTCGTCATGTCGATCGACCGGGACACGCAGAGCACCGCCCCCACCACTGCAGGCGTTGCAATGGGGCGTCGGGTGTACAACCGCTCGGGGTAGTCGCAAGCACTTTGCGCGAACGCCCTCGCTCGGTCCATGTCGTTCTCAAAGAAGTACACGCCTGGCCCCAGCCAGTCGTACTTGTTCTCTGAAGGAGACAGTCCGCCCAGCCGGCCCGTCAGGAGGTCGTCGCGCGTTGTGACGTCGCAACCATGGAACCCCAGGAGCAGGGTTCCGTCGTTCACCGAAAGCGCTTGGCGAACTGGCCTTTGGCGTTCAACAAGCCGCTTTCCTTGCCGAAAGCAAGGGCAGCCTCGCCCACCAAGATCGGCGGGAGCAGGACCTCGACACCATTGTTCAGCACGACTTTCAAGTTGTGCTTCTTGCGGCTTGCGATGAGCTTGAGCGCCTTGGCTCGGCTGGGCTCCACCTTGCCAGGCTTCGCACGTCCGCTTGATCTGACGTCACGGTCACCTTCGGCCGCAAGGGCGCTTGATACGATCGGAAGCGATCTGTTCACCATGGCGCGATTTTAACTGCCGAGCGCCTTGAAGCAAAGGAGGCGGCGCCGTGCCGACTCGAGTACCGAAGACCAACCGAGCGTCCCACACGTCGTGACGCGCTCCGTCGACAATGCTCGATCGGCTTCGGAGGATGGCCACTGAGACCAGCCAACTTCCATCGTCGGACGGTGCTGCTCGACAAAAGAAACTGAAAAGCTCATGGCGGACTCCTTTTTTGACCTTGGCAAAGACCTTCCCCGGATCAACGCCGATGAACTGAAAACGATGTTGATCTCTAGCGAGGAGGTCTACGAGAAGGCTTTCGAGCCGAGTAGCAAACTTCAGGCGGACGATCCAACGGAAAAGCTCTCGGTCAAAGACAAAATCTTCAAGAGCATGCGCTTCTACGGGACGCATTTCGTGGGAGTGGTGTTCACAAGATGCACATTCCATGAGTGCCTTTTCCTGAGCGCGCACTTCGAAGATTGCGCATTCCACGAATGCAAGTTCATCCGCTGCAACACGCACAAATTCAGGCTCACCCGAACTTATCTGGACCCACGATCGTTCTTAGCCGAGATCTTTGATCAGAAGAAGTACCCAAACATTGGCGTCGATCTGTTTCACACTCTGCTGAAAAACTCCGTCGACGAAAGCCAACCGGAATTCAGAGACTCGGCGGAATACCATTTCCGACTCTGGCAACGCTACAACCACATTTCTTATTGGCGAAAAGAGAAAGGGACCGAGCGTTGGCTCAACGTCCGGTTTTACGCCTATTGGTTTTGGAACATCTCCTTCCAGTTCCTTTTTGGCTATGGAGTGAGAGTTCGAAACATCTTGCTGTGGACGCCAATGCTTTTCGCGCTCGTGTGGCTCTACAATCACATGCATTGGGCCGACTACGGCATTAAGGCGCAGGTGCTGGCCGATGTCCCTTTGTCCATTAAGACCGCGTTCTTCACCCTCGGGAACATGTCCACTTTTGGGACCGCAGACCTCACCCCGTCCACATCCTACGGACTGCTTGCGGTGTCGTTTCAGGTGGTGCTCGGCATCGGATGGATCGCCCTTTCAACCGCGATGATCGTCAAGAGGTTCGTGCGATGAGCGTTCCCGCAAACTTGGAAAGCGTGGCGATCTTCGGCTCGACGGTCAGAGGCGACGTCGACGCTTTCAGCGATCGAGACATCTTGCTGGCCGGCGCGCTCGTAGACAACGCCTTCGAGGCGAAACTGTCTGCAGCAGGCTATTCCACCAGCTGCTACACCTGGCAGCAAATGGATGGTTTGGCCCGCGACGGGTCGCTGTTCTTGCAGCATTTGAAGCAAGAGGGCCGCATCTTGGTTGATCGTGAAGGGCGTCTTGAATCCCTGCTGACGGGTTATCGGCCGCTGAGGGAGTATGGCCATCGGATCCACGAAAATCTGGAACTCTTCGAAATGGTCGGTGGCGCGGCCGAATTCGAGAGCTTGCACGGCTGGGCGTTCGATGTCTTGGCCGTGGGTTTCCGAAACCACGCCATCTTGAGCTTGGCAAACGTCGGGCGCTACGTGTTTTCGTTTTCCGCTTTGGTGGAGGAGACGGCCGAAATTCATCGTCTCTCCGCGCACGAAAAGAGACTGTTGAGCGACCTTCGAGTTCGAAAGAGAGATTACCGAACGGGATGTGCGGTCGATTCCTCAAACGTGCAGCTGAAGCAAACCTTCGCCCTGATCGAGCGCATCACAGGTTTTCGGTGCTTGTCGGAAGATCGATCCATCGAAGAATTCATCTCCCGTCAAATCAAGTCGGCTTCGGTGGCCGCACATTGGTACTATCCGTTGCGCCGCCTGGAAGGCGCATTTCGCGCCATGGAGAACGCTTCGGCGTGGCTCGATGCACGCGACATCGAGACGATCGAGTCGATCATCTGCCGTCCTTCACCGTATTGTGGTGTTGGAGCACGTTCGGTCGGCACGCTGCACGAACTGGTTAACGCAACGTTCCAAGCCTGTTTGCATCGGCAAGCCGCCTCCAAGCCAGCTCTCCGATCCTCCTGATCGCCCCAAGCACGCGCCGTGGATGGAGCTGGTCTCCAAGAAGCCGCTGGCAGGTACAGGCGGCGCCGGCCCAGGCGGAATTCAGGAGGCCGCCTGCACGCGGCCACCTCGCAACCTTTCGAGGGTGCTGGCATTGAGCTGGCGGGTCCGATCGCGGGCCTGCGCGCCACGAACCCGCCTCGCCCCGCCTTTGCCTGCTTGAACGCGCACCAGATCGATGTCTCGCAAGGCAGCTGCGCTGGTCAACGTGGCGTAGGCCGCGCGCAAGCGACGACTTCCCACGCCCTGCATGGCGGCTGCGTCGTTCAAGATCGCCCAGATGCT
This sequence comes from Pseudorhodoferax aquiterrae, assembly GCF_014652235.1. GTDB lineage: Bacteria > Pseudomonadota > Gammaproteobacteria > Burkholderiales > Burkholderiaceae_C > Pseudorhodoferax > Pseudorhodoferax aquiterrae. Next base: position 163,910 of record NZ_BMYK01000010.1, on the reverse strand, counting down.
CCATGCGCTCACCGCGGCGCTCGAACGCACGCTGGCGACCAACGGTGACGACGGCCGCACCTTGGAACGCACAGACCGGCATTCTTCATAGCGCGTCCACAGGTCCGCAACGGGAGGCGGCAGTTCCACGGGCTGATGGCGATGCGGGCAGCTTAGCAGGGCCCGGTCCTTCGACAAATGCCGAACCTGTAGAGCGGCAAGCTCCCAAGGCTTCAAGCACCCCCAAAAGCTCAGCGCGACCACGAAGTGGCGCCGGGCTTCGCGCTCGGAAGTCGCGTGCACGCCCCCGGCAACGACTTGCCTCACGTGCACTGGCAATTCGGCGACCGGGGGTCTAACGATCACCGGAGATGGGTCCATGCGCAGCTCCCCGGGGTCCCAGGAGATCCACCCTCTCTGCATGCAGTAGGTCAGGAACGCGCGGGTGATGCGCATGGCCTGCAAGGCGCTGGAGGCTTTCAGTGCCTTGCGCGGCGGCGACAGGTAGTCGCGAGCACTCGTAAGCGACCTGAGGTAGTCGAGCCACTGAGGCCCCCGAAACGAGCGCAGATCCGCGACGCGCCTGGATGCACAGTACTCCGACAGCCGTTTCGCCTCCGCGGCATAAGCCGCGGCCGCCGAAGCCGACAGCGGCAGTGCCAGAACCCATGATTTGGCTGCGTCGTCAAAGCGCTTCGGCTTGCTTTTTGCCATGCCCAAAATTATGTGCATAATTTTTGTATGAAGAGCACGGCCGATCGAACCCAAAAGCTCGACGCAGGGAAGGCACCTGGCGTCAGCCTGCGCTCGCGGCCTGAGGCTGTGAGATGACCCAGCTCGTGCAATACCTGCAAGGCGACGACGTGGTCTGCCGCGAGCTTCCGAATGCGTCGGAGCATGTCCTGCCCGGTGTCACTTGGGGCGAGTCGTGGCGCACCTTCACGCCCGCATACTGGGTCGCCCAGATGTGGATGAGCGAGATCGACCAGAAGCCGGTGTCGCCGTTCAGCGCCACGGGCACGCTCGCGGAAGAGGTCGCCTTCTGCTTGCTCGGCGGCTTTGGCATCACCGCGGAGTTGGCGGGGGCAGCGTTCGATGCCTGCAGCGCGGCCGGCCTCGTGTCGGGGCTCTGCACGGATGCGACCGCATGGACCAGCGTGCTTCGCCAGCCGTTGGACCAAGCCGGTCGCACTGTGCGCTATCGCTACCCCAACCAAAAGGCCGTGTACCTCGCTGCGGCGATGGGCGCGATTTCGCAGGGCCTGGTCGACACGTCCAGCGGCAAGGCGCTGCGCGACAGCTTGCTCGCGATCCAAGGCATCGGTCCGAAGACCGCCGGTTGGGTCGCGCGCAACGTGCTCGACACCGACGAAGTGGCGATCCTGGACATCCACATCGTGCGTGCAGGGTTGCTGTGCAACCTCTACAGCTTTGAGCAGAAGGTCGAGCGCGACTACTTTGCGATGGAAGCCCAGTTCTTGGCACTGTGTCGGGGGTTGGGCGTTCGCCCAGCCATGCTCGACTGCATCATCTGGACCGAGATGAGGGAGCTGGGTCCGGTGGTGCACCAAGCCCTAGACCGACGGCGTGGCGCGCCCGCACCACCTGTCGATCGAACCGCACCCACGCTTGCACACTGCGTGGCGTGGTGAGTCAGCGCGCGATGCCAAGCTCCGACATCACCTCGGAATGCTTGGTACAGCCAGGGCAGTTTCCGCAGGCGAGGGTCGCAGCGTGGCACGAGTGGGACCAAGCCAGCACGGCTTGATCGATCCCCGAGGCACGCACCAGCTGCGCGCTGGTCAATTCTTTGGCAGGTGCCAGCAAAGCGATTGCGCCTTCTTGCAACTGCAAGATCGACCTCATCGCATGCAGGAATTCGGCCGATCCGTCGCGGTGTCGACCGTCCGTGGCAACGGTGCCGATGACGACCGCGTCCAGCCCGCGTTGGATCGCGACCATGGCTGCGAGGGTGATCAAATATTGGTTGCGAAAAGGCCAAAACTCCTCGTTCTCGGAATGCGGCGAACTCCGCTGGCCTGCCATCACCCCGCTGCCAAGATGCTTCACGGAGGCGGTCAAGGCCTCATGGGGGACGGTCAATGCTGCACAGATCTGCTGCGACGCGTGGATCTCCGCGCTGGCGGCTCGCTGGCCGTAGTCGATCGTCAGGGCAAGCGCTGGTCGGCGCCAGGCAGCCAAGGCGGCGGAATCGACGCCACCGGACAGCAGCAACAGCTCACGCATCGCCCATCATCTTCCAGCACGCGGCATAGATGCCCGTGGTCAGATCGTCGGTCACGTGACAACCCGTGCCCAGCAGCATCGTCAGGTCCCCCTCGGCCACCGACTCGCCCACGGCCACCACGGGGATCCCGCGTGCGACCGCGTAGCCGATTTCGAACAGCGTGCCAGCGTCCAAGCCATCGATCAGCGCCAGCACGACCAACGATCGATCCAAACCTTCCAGGTCCTTGCGCGCGACGTCTTCTGGCAAGCCCTCGCCCACCTCGTGGATGGGTGAGAAGACCGTGAACCCCATGTCCTGCAGAGCAGCCCGCGCTTCGTCGATGGCCCACTGCTGCGCGGCCGTGAAGAAGGGGCCGGCCAAGTAGATGGGCTTGTCAGGTACCGTGCGGGCACCCGACTGCCTGGCCTTCATCTGTGCGAACCGAGCTTGTGCCTGCATGTCCCCCATCTGTTCGATCGTGAAGCGGTCCTGGCCTCCGTTGACGTATTCCGCGGTCGCACGGGACGCGAACCAGGCGGCCTCGCCCGGTGCTTGCTTCCACACCAACCAGGCTTGAGCGAATGCCGCACTGAAGACGTCGCCCGATCCGATTTTGTAGACCCGTTCCGTAGGGAAAGGGCGTATCCATTCGGCCGACGAACAGGTGCGGACGAGCGCGCCTTGCGGTCCGCACTTGACGATCACGACCGACGTCGTCGGCTCGCTGAGGAGGACCAGCGCGATCGCTTCGGCGTCGCCCTGCCCCGTCAATGCCTTGCCTTCCGAAAGCGACACCACCATCGCAAGCTCTTGTGCCGTCGAGCCGTTGTCACCGTAGGCCCGGGCGCTGCTGCCATCTTGCGGGTCGTAAACGGCACGCTTGGCGACGGTCTTCGGTCGCCCCTCGAGCATGCCAAAGACCAGCAGGTTGTCGGCAGTGACCGTCCCGGCATGGGCATGGCGAGGGACCTCCGACGGCCAGATGTCCGGGCGCCCCAGCGGAAACCGGTAGTTGAACCAGACGTCCACCTCGGCCAAGCCTGCGTGCAGTTCGTAGCCAATGTGTTTCGCGATGGCGGCGAACTCGGGTTGCAGCTCAGGGCCAGTCAGTGTGTGCCAGGCGACCTCGCTGCCCAGGCTGTGCAGCACCGCTGCGGCGCGTCCGCCGCTGCCGCGGTACAGGGTGCGACGCGGGAAGCTGCAGGCCTCGCCGTAGGCTCCTCCAACCACGCTGATCCGGCCGGTCACGCGGGCCTCACGTCGACTTGGACCATGCCACCGGTGAGGTCGATGACTTCAGCCTCGAACGTGTACCCGTTGCGCAGGCAGGTCACCAAGCTGTTCTTTCGCGCTCCGGTGACCGCGCCGGCGGGCTCGTTGCCCAGTACCGCGTTCACCCCACCTTCCACGCGAGGATCAAGCTGCACGGCGAGGACGTCGCCTCGCTTGAGCTTGGCGAGCACCGCCGCCTGCGGCGAGTTCAGAACAACACGAAATGCCAACGTCGAGCACGTGTCGACGGGGGCGCCAGATCGCACCCCTCTTCCCTTCGATCCTGCCATCTGCTGATGTCTCCTCGCGACTTAAAAAGGAAGGCCGACCGGTTCGCTCAAGCGCCGTCGTCGCTGCTTGGGGCCGTGATCTCGTAGTCTTCCAGAACCTGGTCGGACAGCCAGGCCAGGTGCCTGAGATCGGCGATCTCGCGGATGCTTTCGTAGGTAAGGAAGGAGCACATGTCGCTCAGCGGCTTGGGCTCGAGCATGGCGAACACCGGCCGACTGATCTCAGCCAATACTTTGTCTTCACGCTGCGAGCTGGCGACGATGTGCAGCTTCACGTTGATGTCCGGCTGCAGCGCGATCAGGTCGGCCATGCGAAGGAGGCCCGAGTAAACGGACGTGGTGTGTTCGACTTCGAAGGCACGCGCGATCGACCTGCGACGCAGCCAGAGGACGTCGATTTGCTCGATGGTCTTGGTCGTCAGGGCGTCGTACCCCAGTGGCAAGGCATCGAGCAGTTGCCCTGGGCCCGGCGTCCAGGCTTGCAGCACCCGTGCCCTGTCGGCCTTTGGCAGCCAGATGTAAAAGCCCATCATGGCTCCCATGCGCGCCAGCAGCGCCTGGATCTGCATCGACTCGCGCAGGTTGCCTTGCTGAACCGGATCAAGGCTGCTCGCTGCCGGATCCTGGGAGGCATCGGTCGGCAGGTCGGCGTCGGCATCGACGCGGTCGGGTCCGTCCTGCGCCTCGGTCGGGACTTCGACGTGGACACGACGACCGGCTACGTGCACGGTGTTGACGCCCTTCCACAACGGCTGAACAGCAGGATCGTAGAAGAATCGAGCCACGGTACGCGCCGAGCCTGACAGCCCCAGCAACTGGGCGGCCGACTCTCGGATGGCCCTGTTGCTCCATACGATCGTCTCGCCGATGGTCGAGCCCTTCCAGTCGAACGAAAGGCCTTGCCCAAGGTGCTCAAGAATGGCCCTGCGATCTTTCAGCGAGATCACCGAGAGATTTCGAAAGGGATCGTAGGCAGCGAGGAGGGCTCCAATGCCGGTGCCGGTGGGGCCGGTCAAGTTGTTCTTCTCGCCCGCGTTGAGCCGATACAGGGCATCGATCGCGTGGGCCTTTCGACCCGGCTCATCTTCCACCAGCACGCGGTCAAGCGCATCACGCAGTTCATTGTTCGTGCGGAAGGTACGGAACAAGCGCCGCCACACGTCCTGCGGGATCATCGCGCGAGCGACAGCCTCGGTGGTTTTGGTGTTGCCTTTGCCGTTGCGATCCAAGATGCGAATGACGGCGTCGCACTCATCGTCGCTGATCGGCCCACCGTCGGACACTTTGATCCGCTGGTCCCAGAATCCGCGAAATGTTTGGCTGTGCGCCGCCCAAAGTTGGTCGCTCGCGACGCTGTCGAAGCGGGACAGAAACGGATCTACAAGGGCCGAAAGCTCCTGAATTTTTTCCATGGGCGAGGTGCGGTGCGAGTCGGCACGTGGTGCCTTCACGTGGGAAAGATCGTGTGCCACGCATCCGAACGATGTTCGTGACCAAACGTTTCTGCATGAGTGTGGCCGCGGGATGCACGCGGTTCGTCATGTCCTTCATCACAACGGTGGAGGAAAAAGGTGAAGGACCCGATGCATTGGGCGCGTTCGACGTGACGCGTCCCGCAGCCCGCACGAGAGTTCACTCGCATCACAGCGCCGAAGGGCGCCAACCGATGTCAGCCACTTTAGAGTCTCTTCCAGCTCCGTCCGCATAGCCTCTCGCTGCACAGGTACGGCCGGATGGGCATGGGGCTCCGCAAAAAGAACGGGGCGCACGGCACCACGCGGTTCGGCGCAGACTGCCAGCACCGTTGGCGAAAACGGCACCATCTCACGACTGGGGAGCCGTGGGGGTTGTGGCAGGTACACCGCGACCTTGCCGAGCGGCGCTCTGCCGCCAGCAACTCTCGCGCGGGAGAACTTGGCATCCTGCCGTTTTCAAGTTATGCTGGAAAAGATTCCGTATGGGACAGGCTATTTCTGCGTCCGTCCGGAAGGTCAAAAGCTGGCGCGACTTGGATTAGCTGTGGTCACACTCTAATACCCTGTCGTATTGATCTTTGCGGATCAAGGGTTCTGGCTCGCGAGTGGAACTATCATGGAATTCAGGGCGCTTATGCGCCCTTTTTTCCGTCTGGACTTTTTGCATGGCGCTGCCGCCTTTCCGAAGAATTGGAAGCATTCATGGGAAGTCGCATCCATGTTCCATTTCGACGTCATGCCCAAAAACGCAGAGACGACGACCCCATTTTTTGGACGCCCGTGGCGTCTCGCACAAGCTTCCGGACGCGTCAAAATACATGAACATCACGGTCCACGGCGAGGTGCGCGGTTTCAAGTACCCGCCGTGAAACGTAGTGCGCCGCCACAAGATGCTGGCTGCATTATTTGACCGCAGCGCCCACCACAGGCGCACCGACGTTCGCTCTCGCTCACCTGCGGCTGCTCCGCACCAATAAAGTCTGAGACAACTTGTCCGTGAAGCGCGGACGCTGCGGAATAGCTTCGCATCGCCAAAAGTCCGAGACACGCGGCCCCCGTGCGGCGACTGCACATCCGCCCGTTCAACAAAGTCCGAGACCAATTGCAGGAAAGGAACGTTCAGCGCCGGCCATGAGCGCCCCGGCCTTCGAGCCGTTCAAGGTCGGCAACGAAGATGGCCAGCGTTGCCTTCAAGGTCGCCAGCAGCTCCTGGGCTGCGCCAACCTGCCCGCCCTGCGGGTCCAACCGGGCAATTAGCGCGTTTTGCTCGTCCACCAGCCGGGAGCCGTCCACGACGTGGCGGCGAGCGAGTTCCAAGGCAGTTTCACCCATCACCCCCTCCGCTTTTGCCAAGGAGGCAGTGTAGGGCGCACACCACCCGGGGCGAAGTCCTACATCGTCCAGCCGTCGCCTGCGTCTACAACGCGGCATGGACAGCCAGGTTGATCGGGCAGTTGAAGCGGGGCGCAGCGCCTACCTGGCCGGCCAGCAGCGCTGGGCGAACCCGTACGGGTTGCACAACGAATCCCAGCTCGACCAGATGCAGGCTTTGGCCTGGACGATAGGTTGGATGCGCGAGTACAGCGCGTGCGTCATGCGCAGGTCCAACTTGGGCCGAGCCCATCTGCACACAGCCTGGGAGAGCCTACCCCCTTGCCCCTAGCGCACTGGCCCGTCTGAGAATTGGTCAGCGTGATGCACGGCATGCCGAGGCCGCGCCGCCATGGCATCGGCGTGAAAGTCCGCCAGCATCACGCACAGCCTGCGCGTGGCCTCACGGCGAAGCTGGCTCACCTCGTCGAGCTGCTGTTGTGTTGGACTGCTGCTGCTGCAAAGCAGCTTATGAACGCGAAGTTGTGCGGCCTGGGCCGTTGTCTCGGCCTGCTTCCATTCCTGGAAGCTCTGAAGTCTCGCCATGGGCGCACTCCCGAGGAAAGGGGTGCGGTCAGATGGCAAAGGCGGCCAGGGCACGAAGGAGGCCGCCAAAGCAATCTACGCCTATTTCCGGGCAGCGGTGTTACGAGGTGTGCTGGGAGTTGTTCAGCGCTGAATCTGGCCGGCCCCTATCCGTGTCGCTTTGGTTTTCGGCCTGCAAGACGCCAAGGCAGAACGCCTCGCGCCTGCGCGCTCCTTGCGCTTCGGCGCGTTGCTCCGGCGTCGGCTGCGCAGCCTGCTGCACGACAAGTTCTGCTGCCTTTCGTGCTGCGACGGCCGCGGCGTAGGCAGTGACCGGGGAATCAATGCTCGGAGCTGAATCGGCCAAAGCGCACCCCTTGTCGGTGCGCTCAAGTGGCAAAGGCGGCAAGGCACGAAGAAGCCGCATGGCCACTGTACGCCCATTTCTGTGCAGCTCAAAGAATGCCCTGGAGCTGTTCAGCAGTGCGGCAAGAACCGCAGCGCGTGGAATTGGCGCCCGGGTTTCGCTCCGGGCGAGCGGGATAGGTGTGAAGCGTCAAGACGTTGTTTCGTGAAGAGCTGAGTCGGGAGATCGGCGCGACGCCACCGATGCCGCTATGCGGCCGGTGGCAGTTGTAGTGGTGTTGCCAGTGCGCCAGCGCAGCAGTGCGCTGGGCTGAGTTCTGGTACGTCCAACCGTAGGCCCACTCTCGCAAGGCTGACTGGATGAAGCGCTCGGCCTTGCCGTTGGTCTGCGGCCTGTAGGGCCTGGTGAAACGGTGCTTGATGCCCAACCCCTCGCAGGCCTGGCGGAACTCGCGTGAACGGAAAGCCGGGCCGTTGTCAGTGAGAAGCCGCTGCACGGTGACACCCATCGTGGCGTAGTACGCCACGGCATTTTTCAGGAACAGCACCGCCTGTGCCTGCTTTTCGTCTGGGTGCATGGCCGTGAAGGCCAGGCGAGCGTGGTCATCGATCGCCACGAACAGCGTCTCCCAGCCCGCGCCGTCGACCGAGTCACGCCGGTTGCCTGTGACGCGGTGGCTCGGACGCACGATGCGGCCCAGCTTCTTGGTGTCGATGTGCAGCAATTCGCCAGGCGCTTCACGCTCGTAGCGCACCACCGGCTCGGCCGGCACCAGGTCGCTGAGCTTGGACAGGCCTGCCCGGGCCAGTACCCGGCTAACCGTGGAAGCGGACACGCCAACGCTGCGGGCGATGCTGGACTGCAGCATGCGCCGATGCCGCAATTCGACGATGAGCAGCGCCTTGGCCGGCTCGATGCTCCGCGGCGAGTGCGCCGGGCGCGAGGAGGCATCAGCCAGCGCGGCCTCGCCCTCGGCCAGATAGCGCCCCAACCACTTCCTTGCCGTGGGCGGCGTCACGCCGTGCAGCTCGGCCGCATCGGCGACGCTGAGGCCACCTTCGGTCATCTGTCTGACCATCTCCAGACGACGTGCGTACGTCAATCGGGCATGCTTATGGGTGTTCATCCGGGCTCCGGGTATTTGAGGAATGGGTGTTTGGCGACTTCCAGTCTCTCAAACCCAATCCGGATGAACACCGGATACAACCTATTGAAGCATCACAGATAGGCCTGCTATCCAACAGCCCACACTACCTAGTGGACAGGGGGCGTGCGCCCAGCGACCCGAAGCCTAGCAAAGCGGCATGACATGCCGCCACCATTTCCCAGGAAATGGCGGGGCACTACATGGGGTACGTGCAGCATGTGGCAGCGGCCTCAGAGTGGTTCAACGCGCTTTCGCGGGCGCGAAAGTGTCCTGACGACGGAGCTTGTCTCAAACATTGATGCGTTGTCTCAGACTTTAATGCGCTGTCTCAGACATTAATGGCGAAGAACAGCGGCTCTGAGCTTCAAAGCGATCGGCCTCTAGGCACCCGGCCTATCTTGAGCCTACTGGGTTGGGAATAGGCAAGGATTACGGCAGGGCCTGGCGCCCATTCCGACAATCTTTAACCGACAAACATTGCTCATTGAACTCGCCACCATAGAACGGCACGAGCGGCAAGAACGATTTCAGGCGGCGTTCCCATCTGACATTCGTGCGCCTAAATATGTCGTGACAAGTAGCAGGATCCCGCGAGGAGGGCGTGACTCAACGCCTTTGCAATCATTCGCTTGAAGCGACGCTTATCCAACTGGACCCTAAAACTACCATAACTCCGTCATTGTCGTGGCCTACCAAAATTGCGAAACGATTGTTCTGCAGGCATCGGCACACTGAAAAAACTACCAAATCTATTGTCGCGCCATGAAACATGGTGGGCGGGCGGCCGCCCTACTCCACCGTCACAGACTTCGCCAGGTTCCGCGGCTTGTCCACATCCGTGCCGCGCGCGCAGGCCGTGTGGTAGGCCAGCAGCTGCAGCGGCACCACGTGCAGCAGCGGCGACAGCTCGCCGTAGTGCTCGGGCATGCGGATCACGTGGATGCCTTCCTCGCTCTCGATGTGCGTGTCGCCGTCGGCCAGCACGTACAGCACGCCGCCGCGCGCACGCACCTCCTGCATGTTGCTCTTGAGCTTCTCCAGCAACTGGTCATTGGGCGCCACGGTGACGACCGGCATGGTGCTGGTGACCAGCGCCAGCGGGCCGTGCTTGAGCTCGCCGGCAGCGTAGGCCTCGGCGTGGATGTAGGTGATCTCCTTGAGCTTGAGCGCGCCTTCCAGCGCCACCGGGTAGTGCAGCCCGCGACCCAGGAACAGCGCGTTCTCCATCTTCGCGAAGTCCTCGGCCCAGGTGATGATCTGCGGCTCCAGGGCCAGCACGGACTGCAGGGCCACGGGCAGGTGGCGCATGGCCTTGAGATGGCGCTGCTCGGCCTCCTCGGTCAGCCGGCCCTTGGCCTGGGCCAGCGCCAGCGTCAGCAGGAACAGGCCGGCCAGCTGCGTGGTGAAGGCCTTGGTCGACGCCACACCGACCTCCACACCCGCGCGCGTGATGTAGGCCAGCTTGCACTCGCGCACCATGGCGCTGGTGGCGACGTTGCAGACCGTCAGGGTGTGTTCCATGCCCAGGCTTTGGGCATAGCGCAGCGCGGCCAGCGTGTCCGCGGTCTCGCCGCTCTGGCTGATGGTGACGACCAGGGTGCGCGGATCGGGCACGGACTCGCGGTAGCGGTACTCGCTGGCGATCTCGACCTGCGTCGGGATCTTGGCGATGCCCTCCAGCCAGTACTTGGCGGTGCAGCCGCTGTAGTAGCTGGTGCCGCAGGCCAGGATCAGCACGCGGTCGATTTCCTTGAACACGCGGTGCGCGCTGGCGCTCACGCCCTCTTCGTCGGGCTGGCCGTCGAACAGTTCGGGCGCGACGCCGACCAGGCCTTCCAGCGTGTCGGCGATCGCGCGCGGCTGCTCGAAGATCTCCTTTTGCATGTAGTGGCGGTAGGGGCCCAGCTCGGCCGCGCCGCTGTGCGCCTGCACGGTCTTGACGGGACGCGTCACGCTCTTGTGCGCCTTGTCGACGATCCAGTACTTGCCCAGCTGCAGGTCGACCACGTCGCCTTCGGACAGGTAGACGATCTGGTCGGTCACGCCGGCCAGGGCCATGGCGTCGCTGGCGAGGAAGTGCTCGCCGGCGTCTTTGCCCACGCCCAGGATCAGCGGGGAACCGGCACGCGCGCCGACCACACGGTGCGGCTCGTCCTTGGCGAACACGGCGATCGCGTAGGCACCGCGCAGCTGGCGCACGGCGGCCTTGACGGCCTCGAACACGTCGCCGTCGTACAGGCTGTCGACCAGGTGGGCGATGACTTCGGTGTCGGTCTGGCTGTGGAACACATAGCCCTTGGCCTTCAGGGCGGTGCGCAGTTCGTCGTGGTTCTCGATGATGCCGTTGTGCACCAGCGCGATGCGGCCCGGCCGCTCGGCCGCGTCGGCGCCGGGGCCATGGCTGAAGTGCGGATGGGCGTTGTGCACGGCCGGCGCGCCGTGCGTGGCCCAGCGCGTGTGGGCGATGCCGGTGCCGCCCTCGATGTGCTCGGCCTGCACCTGGGCGACGAGTTCGGCCACGCGCGCCGTGCTGCGCGCCCGCTGCAGCCCGCCGCCTTCGGCCGGTCCCAGGCTGGCGGCATGGATCGCGACGCCGCAGCTGTCATAACCCCGGTACTCGAGCCGTTGCAGGCCCTGGACCAGGATGGGAACGATGTTGCGCTTGGACACTGCGCCGACGATGCCGCACATAGAGGTTCTCCGGTGGTTGAGCGGGGCGGATGCTAGGCGATGGGCCGTGTTCTTTTCGTTCGATTTTTCACGGCATTCGGAATATTGTTTCCCCCATGAGCGACAAGGACAGAAAATTTCATCCATGATCGAACCATGGAATCTTTGGAAATCGACGCCACCGATCTGCGTCTGTTGGACCAGCTGCAGCGCGACGCGTCGTTGAGCAACCTCGCGCTGGCCGAGCTCGTGCATGTGTCCGCGCCCACCTGCCTGCGCCGCGTCAAGCGGTTGGTCGATGCCGGGCTGGTGGAAGGCCAGGTGGCCATCCTGTCGCCGGACCGCCTGGCGCCCGTGCTGGGCCATGGGCTGACGGCCCTGGTGGAGATCACGCTGGACCGGCAGGACGCCGAGCGACTGGCCGCCTTCGAACAACGCGTGGTGGCCGACGACGCCGTGCAGCAGTGCTACCGCGTCTCACCCGGGCCGGACTTCTGCCTGGTGGTGCATGCGCGCGACATGCCGGACTACCTGGCGCTGGCCGAGCGGCTGTTCACGGCCGACGCCAACGTGCGCAACGTGAAGGCCTTCTTCAGCCTCAAGCGGGCGAAGTTCCAGACCCGGCTGCCGCTGCCTGCGGCAAGGTGAGCCAGACCGTGCAGCCCTGACCGGGCGCGGCCTCGGCGCGCACGCTGCCACCATGGCGGCGCACGACCTGCCGCACCAGGGCCAGGCCCGTGCCCAGGCCTTCGAAGCGCGCACCGTGCAGGCGTGCAAAGGGCTGGAACAGGCGCGTGGCCTGGGCCGACGGGAAACCGGCACCGTTGTCGCGCACGCGCAGTTGCACACCACCGTCGGGCAGCACCGCGCCGTCGACCTGGATGCAGGGCTCGACCGCCGGCCGCGTGAACTTGAGCGCATTGGCCAGCAGAGCGGCCAGCGCCTGGCGCAGCTGCGCCACGTCGCCCGGCACGGGCGGCAGGACCGGCGCGATCTCCCAGCGGATGGGGCGCGCACGGTCGGCCTCGGGCAAGGCGGCCTCGGCCGCGCGGCGGGCTTCGGCCACGAGCAGGGCGCCATCGGTCACGCTTGGCAGCAGCGGGGCGCCGGACAGCCGCACCAGTGCCAGCACGGCGTCCAGCATGTCGCCGAGCTGGCGCGAGGAGCGGTCCAGCTGGGCCAGCGCGGGGGCGAGATCCTCGCCGGACGCCGCCATCTCGCGCAGCACTTCGCCATAGGCCAGCACATGGCGCACCGGCGCGCGCAGGTCGTGCGAGACCATGCGCGCCATGTCCTCGGCATCGGCCCGGGCCGCGCCCAACTGCGCGCGCAGCGCCTGCAGTTCGCTGGGGCCATCCGCGCTCACTTTGTCTTCTTCGCGGGGCGCGTCCAGTTCGGGATGCTGACCTGACGGCCGCGCGCCACGCTCAGCGCACCGGCCGGGGCATCCTTGGTGATGGTGGAGCCGCCGCCCACGGTGCCGCCAGCGCCGATGGTGACGGGCGCGACCAGCACGCAATTGCTGCCCACGTGCACGTCGGCCTCGATCACGGTGCGGTGCTTGTTGGCGCCGTCGTAGTTGGCGGTGATGCTGCCGGCGCCGTAGTTCACGCGCTCGCCCACGGTGGCATCGCCCAGGTAGGCCAGGTGGTTGGCCTTGGCGCCCTTGGCCAGCGTGGAGTTCTTGACCTCGACGAAGTTGCCGATGTGCACTTCCTCGCCGAGCTTGGCGCCGGGGCGCAGCCGCGCGTAGGGGCCGACGATGGCGCCCGCGCCCACCTGCACCTGGCCGCCCGCGTCGGCGCCGCCCTCGATGTGGCAGAAGGCCTGGATCACCGTGCCGGCAGCGATCTGCGCGTTGGCGATCACGCAGTGCGGGCCTATGCGCACGCCCGCGCCCAGCGTTACCTGGCCTTCGAACACGCAGCCGACGTCGATCTCCACATCGGCCCCGCACTCCAGCCGGCCGCGCACGTCCAGGCGCGCCGGATCGGCCAGGCGCACGCCCTGCTCCATGAGGCGCTGGGCGTTGCGCAGTTGGTAGGCGCGCTCCAGCTCGGCCAGCTGCACCGGGCTGTTGACGCCATCGACCTGGATGCGGTCGGCCGTCTTGCTCGCCACCACCGGTACGCCGTCGGCGACGGCCATCTGCACGATGTCGGTCAGGTAGTACTCGCCCTGCACGTTGTCGTTGGTCAGCCGCGCCAGCCAGCGCTTGAGCTGCACGGTGGGCACGGCCATCACGCCGGTGTAGATCTCGCGGATGGCACGCTGGGCCTCCGAGGCGTCCTTGTGCTCGACGATGCGCTGCACGGCGTCGCCATCGCGCACGATGCGGCCATAGCCCGTGGGATCCGGCATGTCCACCGTCAGCAGCGCCAGCCGTTCGCCCGCGCTGCTGGCCAGCAGCGCGCGCAGCGTGTCGGCAGCGATCAGCGGCACGTCGCCGTTGAGGATCAGCGTGACACCGTCGTCCGGCAGCTGCGGCACGGCCTGCTGTACGGCGTGGCCCGTCCCCAACTGCGGCTCCTGTCTGACGCAATGCAGCGCCAGCGCAGCCTGGGCGGCGCCCACCTGTTGGACGAAACTCTCCACCGTCGCAGCGCCATGGCCGGTGATGACGACGGTACGGCGCGGCGCCAGCTGTGCCGCAGTGTCCAGCACGTGCCCGAGCAGGGCGCGACCGGCCAGACGGTGCAACACTTTGGGGATGCTGCTCTTCATCCGCGTGCCCTTGCCCGCGGCCATGACCACCACATCGACGGATGCCATGCACTACCTCGCTTCTACTGGTTCAAATGCCGCGCGGATTATCGTGCTGGCCCTGGCGTGCCTGCTGGCCGGGTGCAGTTCGGTGCGTCTGGCCTACAACAACGTGCCGACCTTCGGCACCTGGTGGCTGAACGGCTACCTGGATTTCGACGATTCCCAATCGACGCGGCTGCGCGAAGACCTGGCCAGCCTGCAGCAATGGCACCGCAGCACGCAGTTGCCGGAAATGGCCGGACTGCTGCAGCGCGCCCAGACCCTGGCGGCCCAGGAGCACATCGCTCCCGCGCAGGCCTGCGCGCTGGTCGACGATGTGCAGCGCCAACTGGCCGACATCGCGGCCCATTCCGAACCCGGGGCCGCGCAGCTCGTGCGCAGTCTCACGCCGACCCAGCTGCAGCACCTGGAAAGCAAGTACAGCAAGACGAACGAGGAGTTCCGCAAGGAGTGGCTGGCACTGAGCCCCGACAAGCTGCACGAGAAGCGCTACGACAAGACGCTGGACCGCGCCGAGCACTTCTACGGCCGGCTCAGCGCCGAGCAGCGCGCGCTGCTGCGCCGGCAGATCGACGCCTCGAGCTACGACCCGCGCAAGCTGCAGGCCGAACGGCTGCGGCGCCAGCAGGACACCTTGCAGACGCTGCGCAGCGTGGCCGGCGAGCAAGCCACGCCCGAGCAGGCCGAGCGCGCCTTGCGCGGCCTGTTCGCACGCTACCGGCAGTCGCCGCAGGCCGACTACCGCGCCTACGCCCAGCGCCAGATCGAGGAGGGCTGCGAAGGCCTGGCGCTGTTGCACGACAGCACCACTCCGGCGCAGCGCGACAACGCCGTCAAGCGGCTGCAGGCGTACGAGAAGGATTTCCGCTCGCTGGCGGCGCAGCGCTGATGGGTCAGCGCTTGGCCAGGTGCAAGGCCGGGCGCGGGCGCGGCAGCTCCCCGCGCTGGCGGCTGCGCTCCAGGTAGGCTTGCAGGCTGTGCGGCACGTCCGACACGCTCCAGTCATCGCCCTGCTGGGAGGGCGGCTGGAATTCCCGCGTGCCGTTGTCCTGTTGTTGCTGGCGGTTGTCCGGCGGCATGCTGCGTTGCTGCAGCCCACCCGACACGGAATCGCGGAAGTCCTGGTGCATGGCGATCGATCCTGGAGCGCCGCATGCCCGCAAACGGGGCACACCGGCGATGTTGCACCAGCTTAGGGCGCCACTCGGCACAGGCCCGTCGTCCACGGCTTGTTCCAGCCGTCGGCACCGTCCTACAGCAGCGGCAGCTGCTCCATCGGCTGGGCCGCGTAATCGGCCAGTTGCGTCAGTGCATGCGGGTTGCGCAGCACCAGCCGCCCATCCTCCAGGCTGTGCAGCCCCAGAGCCTGCAGCCGGCGCAGCGTCCGGTGGGTGTGCACCAGCGACAGACCGAGCGCATCGGCCATGTGCTGCTGCGTCAGCGGAAAGGCGCAGCTGTTGTCCTCCGCCACCAGACCGAGCCGCTGCAGGCGCTTGAACAGGTGGATCAGCAGCACAGCCACGCGCTCGAGCGCGCTGCGCCGTCCGGTGGTCAGCAGGTTTTCGTCCAGCATCTGCTCCTCGCGCGCGCACAGCCAGGTCAGGTCGTAGCCCAGGCGCGGGTGGGCGCGGTAGAGCTCCCACAGCCGGTTGCCCTGGAACACGCAGACCGAGGCCTCGGTCAAGGCCTCCACACCGTAGGTCGCACCTTCGGAGAAGCGTTGCTGCAGGCCGAAGAAGTCGCCAGGCAGCAGGAAGTTCAGGATCTGGCGCCGGCCATCGCTGAGTGTCTTGTAACGGAACGCCCAGCCGGCGTAGAGCGTGTAGAGCCGACCGCCGTCGACCTGCTCGCGGATCAGCACATGCCCTGCGGGCACCCGCTCAGAGGCGCTGCGCAGATCCTCGATGAAGCCGAGCTCGCTGGCCGCAAGCTGGTGGAAGGCGCCGCTGGCGCGCAGGCCGCAATGCGCACAGCGCGTCGGCAGAGGGAGGGCGTCGGGCGTCATCACGGGGCGCGAGTGTAGGTGGCGCCGCTGCCCGCTCCGTCGCCGAGCCGCCACTTGTTCTGGAATAGCGCGCGCCTTTGCAAGAATTCGCTCAAAACTGTGTGCATACGTCACAAACCGGCTGTGGGTTCCACACGGCGCCCGGCCCGGCCCGCCACCTAAGCTTCGCACCGGCCTCGCCCATGCCGCGGGGAATAGGAAGCTGCCATGTTGGAAGGTTCAACGTCTGTCCACGCCGAGGCTGCCTGGGACATCGGCAGCGTCATCGCTGCCACGCCGCGGCGTTTTCTCCCCGATGCCACCACGATGCTGCGCTGCATCATCGAGCACGTGGACTATGGCCTCGCGCTGATTTCGATCGGTTCGCGCCGCCTGCACCTCGCGAATTCGGCGGCCCTGCTGGCCATGAGCGCAGACAGCAACCACAGCAGCGGCCTGTCGGTGGTGGCCGGCGAGCTCTGCGCGCTTACGCCGGTCGGCGAGCGCGCGCTGGAACGCAGCCTCACCCTGGCCCGGACCGGCGTGCGCGACCTGCTGACCGCCAACAAGGGTCCTGGCCGCACCACGGTCGCCGTGGTCCCGCTGGCAGGCCCGGAGGATGACGGCCAGGCGCTGCTGATCTTCTCCAAGTCGCGCCTGTGCGACGCCACCACGCTGGCGCTGTTCGCGCGCTCGTGCGACCTCACGGCGGCCGAGAGCAACGTGCTGGCCGCCGTCTGCGAAGGCAAGCGGCCGCACGAGGTGGCCCGCCAGCATGGCGTGCAGGTCTCCACGGTGCGCAGCCAGCTGCTGTCGATCCGGCAGAAGACGCGCAGCGGCTCGATCCGCGAGCTCGTGCAGACCGTCTCGCTGCTGCCGCCGATGGCACGCCACCTCGCCTGACCCCATCCTGCCGGGTCGCGCGCGTGCGCGCGTGCCCGGGATGCATGGCTTAGACTGGCGCGAACACGCCCACCAGCGCCGCCGTCGCGCGGCGCGTCGAGCCATGATGTCCGAGTTGAGTACACAGACCGACGCGTTCAGTTCCAACGCCGCCCCTTCCAGCCCCTTGCGCCGCCTGGCGGCCCTTGGCGACGTGCGCCACTACCGCAAGGGCACCATCCTGATCCATGAATCGGACCATGGCGACACGCTCTTCGTCGTCATGGAAGGCCGCGTCAAGGTCTTCAGCACCGACGCCAACGGCCGCGAGATCACGCTGGGCGTGATCGTCGCGGGCGATTATTTCGGCGAGATGGCGCTGGACGGCGGGCCGCGCTCGGCCAGCGTGATCACGCTGGAGCCGGCCGTCTGTTCGCTGGTGTCGCGCGCCACCCTGCTGGCCTTCATCGGCCAGGAGCCGGGCTTTGCGCTGGACCTGCTGGGCAAGGTGATCCGGCGCGCGCGTTCGGCGACCAATGCGGTGCGCAACCTGGCCTTCACCGATGTCTACGGCCGCATCACGCAACTGCTGACCGAGCTGGCCGAACCCCAGCCCGATGGCACGGGGCTGCTGCGTGAACGCATGACGCAGCAGGACATCGCCAGCCGCGTCGGCTGCAGCCGGGAGATGGTCAGCCGCATCATGAAGGACCTGGAGGCCGGCGGCTATGTGGGCCTGCGCGACCGGCGCATCGCCCTGCTGGCGAAGCTGCCGGCGCGCTGGTAGAGCGGGCGGAAGGTCAGGACTGCTGCTGCATGCGGCCGCGTGCCGGCGGCAGCACCAGGCCGATCACGCCCAGCGCCAGCCGTGCCAGCGCCGTGCCGGCCTGGCCCAGGGCCAGCCCGAGGTCGCGCACGGGCTGGGCCACGGCCTGCTGCCAGCGGCCGGCGTGCAGAGCGCGGCCCACGGCGCGTGCCTGCGCCTGCGGCAGGGGGTCCCAGGCGAAGTAGGCCGCCGCCCCGCGCTCGGCACCCGAGGATTCGAGCACCACGCGCTGGCCCGCCTGCACCACCAGCCCCCGCCCCGGCACCAGGAACAGGTCGCCTGAGGCCTGGGTGTCGCCGCGCAGCATGTCCATGGTGACCCAGACACGCCCATGCGCAATGCGCAACACGCCCGCGCTGGACGGGGTCAGGCTGAGGGCCTGGCCGGCGTCGAGCTTCCAGCAGCCCGGCAGGGCGGCGGTGGACGGGGATTGATGCGTGCTTTGCGTGGCTTGGGTGAACATGGTGGGCTCCTGATTGCGGTGCTTGGGAGTGAATGATCGTCGCCGCCCCCTTGGTGGTCCAATGAATTCGCGCTAGGCTATTGATTCGACGCGCGCATCAATTCCCAGGCCGCCTCCCATGCAGCATTCCCAGACCCACCTGCGCACGCGGCCGGTTTCCGCCGGCTGCCTGCGCGCTTTCCTGGCCGTCGCGCGCCACCTGAACTTCCGTGTCGCCGCGGAGGAACTGGCCCTCACCCAGTCCGCCGTGAGCCGGCAGATCCAGGCGCTGGAGGAAGAGGTCGGTGTGCCGTTGTTCCTGCGCCACACGCGCGCCGTCGAGCTCACGGGCGCCGGCGCCCAGCTCCTGGCCGCCGCGGCACCGGCGCTGGAACGGCTGGACGGCGCGGTGCGCCAGATCCGCCAGAGCGCGGGCCGGCGCAGCGTCTCGCTGACCACCTTCGCCTCGTTCGCCTCCATGTGGCTGATCCCGCGGCTGGAGGCCTTCCAGCGCGACCACCCGGACATCGACATCCGCATCGACGCCACCGACGCCGTGCTCGACCTGGACATCGCCGACGTGGACATGTCGCTGCGCTACAGCCACTTCTCCAACATGCCGGCCGACGGGCGCCGGCTGTTCGGCGAGCAGCTGACGCCGGTGGCCAGCCCCTGGCTGCTCAAGAGCGGCGTGCGCCTGCACCAGCCCGAGGACCTGGGCCAGTTCACGCTGATCGAGGCCGGCGATGCCCATGCCACCCACCTGCAGTGGCTGACCTGGCAGCGCTGGATCGACCTGCAGCTGCCGCCAGCGCAGGCCCGCAAGTTCCAGCCGCAGCGCTGGCTCTACTTCAACTACGCCTACCAGATGGTGCAGGCGGCGCTGGCCGGCCAGGGCCTGGTGCTGGCGCGGCTGCCACTGGTGGCCGAAAGCATGGCCAACGGCGACCTGGTCGAGGTGCTGCCGGGCCGGCGCATGGATTCGCCGATGACCTACTGGCTCAAGCTGGCACCACGCCGCGAGAGCCGGCCCGAGGTCCAGGCCTTTTGCGACTGGCTCATGGGCCAGGCCGCGCTGACGCGTGCGGCCGTCGGCGATGCGCCCGACCCCGACACGGTGGACAACTTCGACTGAAGCGGCCGCGGCCGGCTAGCGGATCGGCCAGACCACGCCGTGGTCGTTGAGGATGGCGTCCAGCGGCACGTCGTGCGGCTCGGGCTCGAAGTCGTCCAGAAACCCCGTGCCGAAGCCCAGGCCCACCGTCATGGGCTTGGGCTGCAAGGTGGCCAGCGTGCGGTCGTAGAAGCCGCCGCCATAGCCCAGCCGGTAGCCACCCGCCGCATAGCCCACGCAGGGCACGAACAGCAGCGTCGGTACCACCACCTCGGTGCCCTTGGGCTTGGGAATGCCGTAGGCATCCTCTTCCATCGGGCAGCCCGGGTACCAGGCATGGAAGGTCAGCGTCTTGTGCACCTTGTCGACCACGGGCAGGCCGATGCGCTTGCGCGTCGCTTCGCCCTGCAGCTCGCCGTCTTCCTTCCAGCGGTGCAACGCGGGCAGCGGGTCGAACTCGCCCTTGATCGGCCAGTAGGCGCCGATCACCGTGTCGGGCCGGCCGACCAGCCAGATGCGCATGACCTGCTGCAGCGCGCGCGCACGCTCCATGCGGTCGGGCAGGGCCAGGCGCGCTTCCAACAGTGCGGCGCGCAAGGCCTTGCGCGCGCGCGCCTTGTCCTCGGCCGATTTCTCCATAATCCTCCCCCATGCAAGTACGGGCCATTCTGACATCGATCGTTCTCGTGGCCGGTCTGGGCACGGCCCTGCCCAGCCCCGCCCAGACCCCTGCGGACCAGCTCATCTTGGACATGCAGCAGGCGGCCCGGCGCGGCGACAAGGCACGCCTGGCCAGCCTGCTGCCGCAGGTGCGCGGCCATGTGCTGGAACCCTGGGCCGCCTACTGGGAGGCCCGCAGCCGGCTGGAGGATTTCACGAGCGCCGACATGCAGGCCTTCAGCGCCCGCTACGCCGGCACCTACCAGGAAGACCGCCTGCGCAACGACTGGCTGCTGCTGCTGGGCCAGCGCCGCGACTGGAGCAGCTTCGCCGCCGAGCACCCGCAGTTCCGCATGGGCGACGACCGCCAGGTGCGCTGCTATGCGCTGTTGGTCGATCAGTTGCGCAGCAACCAGCCGGCCTCGCAGCTGGCGGCCGACGAAGTACGCCGCCTCTGGCTGGCCCAGCGCGATGCCGACGACGGCTGCACCCAGGCGGCCGACCGCCTCTACGCCACGCGCCGCCTGCCCGCGGAGGACGTGTGGCGCAAGGCCCGTTTGTCGGCCGAGGCCAACCGCGGCCGCGCCACGCGCGACGCCGTGCAGATCGTCGCGCCCGAGGTGCTGGACCAGGTCGGCCAACTGCTCGACAGCCCCGTGCGCTACCTGGCCGGGCGCAGCGTCGCGGCGTCCAAGCTGCGCCGTGAACTCATCACGCTGGCTCTGGTCAAGCTGGCTGCGAGCGACCCCGAGCAGGCCGCGACGGCGCTGGACACCAAATGGAGCGTGCAACTCTCGGCCGAGGAGCGCAACTGGGTCTGGGGAGCGATCGGCAAGCAGGCCGCCGTGCGCCGCCTGCCCTCGACCTGGGACTATTTCAGCAAGGTCCAGCGCGACACCGACCTGCACGACGAGATGCTGGTCTGGAAGGCCCGCACCGCGTTGCGCGAAGGCCAGTGGAAGGCATTGAGCACCACCATCCAGGCCATGGGCGACGAGAGCCGTCTCGACCCGACCTGGATCTACTGGCGCGCCCGTGCGCTGCAGAAGATCGGCAGCGAGGCCGACCGCGCCGAGGCGCTGCAGCTGTACGAGAGCATCGCCGGCGTGCGCGGCTTCTACGAGCAGCTGGCGCTGGAGGAGCTCGGCCGCAAGATCGAGGTGCCGCCGGCCCCGCCGCCGCCCACGCCCGACGAGAAGGCCCTGGCCCGCAGCAACCCCAGCCTGCAGCGCGCGCTCTACGCGATCGGCATCGGCCTGCGCAGCGAAGGCGTGCGCGAATGGAACTACGCCACCAACCTGCACAGCCCGGGCGGCATGGCCGAGCGCGACCTGCTGGCCGCGGCCGATCTCGCCTGCGAGCGGGAGGTCTGGGACCGCTGCATCAACACCAGCGAACGCACGCGCCAGGCCATCGATTTCGCGCAGCGCTTCCCGATGCCGCTGCAGGACTCGGTGGTGCCGCGCAGCCGCGCGATCAACCTCGATCCAGCCTTCGTCTACGGCCTGATCCGCCAGGAGTCGCGCTTCATCATGGACGCACGCTCGCACGTAGGTGCCTCCGGCCTCATGCAGGTGATGCCGGCGACGGCGCGCTGGACCGCCCGCAAGATCGGCCTGACGGACTTCACGCCGGGCCAGATCAACGAACGCGAGACCAACATCGCCATCGGCACCGGCTACCTGAAGCTCGTGCTGGACGACTTCGCCGGCTCCTTGCCGCTGGCCGCCGCGGCCTACAACGCCGGTCCGGGCCGGCCGCGCGTGTGGCGCGGGCAGGCCGGCAGCCCGACGCTGGAGGCCGCCATCTGGGCCGAGAACATCCCGTTCAACGAAACCCGCGACTACGTCAAGAAGGTGGTCTCCAACGCCACCAACTACGCCGCCATCCTGACCGGCCAGCCACAGTCGCTGAAAGCGCGCCTGGGCAGCGTGGGCCCGCTCGCCGCCGGCGCACCCGACCCGAGCAAGGAACTTCCCTGAGGCGGCCATGGACAACGCGCTGGCCCGCATCGGCGACACCATCGCGCAGGAGTTCTCCGACCTGCGCAGCCTGGAGGACGCCACGCGCATCGTGCTGCGTTTGTCCCTGGCGGCCCTGCTCGGCGGCCTGCTCGGCATCGAGCGCGAGGCCAAGGGCAAGGCCGCCGGCGTGCGCACCCACATGCTGGTGGCCATGGGCGCGGCCATGTTCGTGCTGGCCTCGCAGCAGTTCGACATCGGCGCGGCCGACATGAGCCGCGTGCTGCAGGGGGTGATCGCCGGCGTCGGCTTCCTGGGCGCCGGCACCATCCTCAAGGGCGATGCCGAAAGCCAGGTCAAGGGCCTGACCACCGCGGCCGGGATCTGGATGACGGCCGCCATCGGCGTGGCCGCCGGCCTGGGCAAGGAAAGCACGGCCATCCTCGCCACGCTGCTGACGCTGGCCATCATGGCCTCGCTGCCGCTGGTCGCGCGGCTGTTCGAGCGCAAGGCCGATGCGCCGCAGCGCATCGTCACGCCACCGGACCGCTGAGCTCCGTCGCTCCCGAAGGGCGCCCTGCGCCGTCGAGCCGCAGCGTGCGCAGGCGCAGCGCATTCGCGATCACGCTCACGGACGACAGCGCCATCGCCGCCGCGGCGACCACCGGCGACAGCAGCAGGCCGAGGAACGGGTACAGCACACCGGCGGCCAAGGGAATGCCCGCGACGTTGTAGGCGAAGGAAAGCACCAGGTTCTGCCGGATGTTGCGCATCGTCGCGCGCGACAGCGTCCGCGCCCGGACGATGCCCAGCAGGTCTCCGTGGAGCAGGGTGATGCCCGCACTTTCCATCGCGACATCGGTGCCCGTGCCCATCGCGATGCCCACCGTCGCCTGGGCCAAGGCCGGCGCATCGTTGACGCCGTCGCCGGCCATGCCCACGGTGCGCCCCTCGGCCTGCAGCCGCTGGACGATGGCCGCCTTGTCCTGCGGCAGCACGTCGGCCACGACCTCGTCGATGCCCAGTTGCCGGCCCACGGCCTCGGCCGTGGTCTGGCCGTCGCCCGTCAGCATGACGATGCGCATGCCGACGGCTTTCAGTTCCCGCAGCGCCTGCGGGGTGGTCTTCTTGACCGGATCGGCGATGGCGACGAAGCCCGCCAGCCGGCCGCCGAGGCCGACGAAGATCACCGTGGCCGCGGCGCGCCGCTGCTGCTCGGCCGCGGCCTCGAGCGCCGCCGTGGCGATGCCGTGTTCCGCCAGGAACCGGGCGCTGCCGCACACCACGTCCACCCCTTCCACTGTCCCGACCACGCCCTTGCCCACGGGCGAGTCGAACCCGGACACCGCCGACAGGGCGAGCTTGCGCTCCTGCGCGGCCGACACGATGGCCAAGGCCAGCGGATGTTCGCTGGCCCGCTCCACGCTGGCGAGCCTGTGGAGCACCTCTTCCGCGGAAAACCGCTCCGTCGTCTCCAGGTGGACCACCTTCGGCCGCCCCTCGGTCAAGGTGCCGGTCTTGTCGACCACCAGCGTGTCGACCTTCTCCATCTTCTCGAGCGCCTGCGCATCGCGGACCAGGATGCCGTGCTGCGCACCCTTGCCCACGCCGACCATGATGGACATGGGCGTCGCGAGCCCGAGCGCGCAAGGGCAGGCGATGATGAGCACGGCCACCGAGGTCACGAGCGCGTAGCTGAAGGCCGGTGCCGGCCCCCAGGTCAGCCATGCAGCGAAGGTCAGCAGCGCCAGCAGGAGCACCGCCGGCACGAACCAGGCCGCGACCCGGTCGGCCATGCGCTGGATCGGCGCCCTGCTGCGCTGGGCCGCGGCGACCATGTGCACGATCTGCGCCAGCAGGGTGTCGGCGCCGACCCGCTCGGCGCGCAGCACGAAGCCGCCGGTCTGGTTCATGGTGCCGGCCGTGACCTTCGATCCAGCCGACTTCGCGACCGGCACGGGCTCGCCCGTCACCATCGACTCGTCGACGTTGCCCCGGCCCTCGGTCAGCACGCCGTCGACCGGCACCTTCTCACCCGGCCGCACGCGCAGCAGGTCGCCGACCTGGACCGCATCGACCGGCACCGTCTCGTCCGCGCCTGCGGCATGCACCCGGACCGCCGTCCTGGGCGCAAGCGCCAGCAGTGACTTGATCGCGCCCGAGGTCTTCTCGCGCGCCCGCAGCTCCAGCACCTGGCCGAGCAGCACCAGCACCGTGATGACGGCAGCCGCTTCGAAGTAGACGGCCACGGCGCCGTCCTCGTTCCGCAACGCGGGCGGAAACAGCCCGGGCAGCAGTGTCGCGACGAGGCTGTACAGCCAGGCCGCACCCGTTCCCAGTGCGATCAACGTGAACATGTTGAGGCTGCGGTTCCCGACCGAGGCCGCCCCACGCGCGAAGAACGGCCACCCTGCCCAGAGCACCACCGGCGTCGCGAGCGCGAGCTGCACCCAGTTCGAGACCTGCTGCGCGACGAGGTGGTGGATGTCGAAGACATGCCCACCCATCTCCAGCGCGAACACCGGTGCGGTCAACACCGCGCCCAGCGCCAGGCGCCGCTGCATGTCGCGCAGCTCGGGGCTGCTCTCCTCGCTCTCGGTGGCGACCAGCGGCTCCAGCGCCATGCCGCAGAGGGGGCAGTTGCCCGGCCCCGCTTGCCGCACCTGCGGATGCATGGGGCAGGTGTACGGGCCAGGGCTCGGCGCGCCCGGCCTGGTGGGCCCGGCCGCTGCCGTGGGCGCAGCGGCTCCCTCGTGGTGACCCGCGGGGCCGTGGTGTCCGTGGCCTGGGCGGCCACTGTGGGGCTTGTTCAAGGTCTGCATGGCGAACTCCGGATGCCCCAGTCTGGCCCCTGACATCGGTGCAATGTCAAGGCGCGCCAGCGGTCCGTTGACCTTGTCCCCATGGCAAGGTTTAGCATCGGGGGAACTCATGCATCGACGGGAGGCCCCCGTCGCCCCACGCCCGTGAAACTGCTGCGCATCTGGCTGCTCGTGCTGCTCGCCGTGTTGCTCCCCATCCGGGGCGCGATGGCGGCAGCCATGGTGTGCCCGCCGCCGGCAGGTGCACCGGTGCCGCAGCTCGGTTCCCACGGGGGCGACCACGGGCACGGTGGCCACGGGCACGGTGACCATGGGCACGCAGAGCCCGGGCACGCCCACAACGCCGCGGACTCGGCCGCCGACCATGCGCATGCGGCAGGCCCCGCCGACAACAAGTGCAACATGTGTTCGGCATCCTGCGCCACGCCGCCGGTGCCGAGCGCGGCAGGGGGCCTGGCCGCCCCGCTTGACCTGGCCTCGGCCGCCTTCCCCGATCTGCCGGCTCCGGCCCCGAGCTTCCTGTCCGATGGCCAGGAGCGCCCTCCACGACCCATCTGACCCACGGGGCCTCCGCGGGAGGCCCGATGGGGCTCGTGCGTCCGCTGCGCGTACGCATGGGCGTCGCTGGCATGCCGCCAGCTCTCTCACATGGTTCCGAACGATGAACAGACTTTTCCTGCGGGCCGCACCGGTGCTGGTGCTGTGCCTGCCGCTGGGCGCCTTCGCCCAGGCCGAGGGGCCGCGCCCCGACGATCCCGCCGCCCCCGCACCGGCGCTGCGCCATGCATCGGCCTTCTCCGACTACAAGCCCTGGCAGGACATCGCGCCCGGCAACTGGCGCCAGCTCAACGACAGGCTCGCGGCCCCGGCCGCCGGCCAGGCCGGCGGCCACGGTGCCCACGCCATGCCCGCGCCGCCCCAGGGCGCGGCCAGCCAGCCGGCACCGGCGCACCACCACGGGCACGGAGGCCGGCCATGAGGCGCGCCACGGCAACGGCCCTGGCCGCATCGCTGCTGGCAGGGTGTGCCAGCTTCTCGCCCGACGGCGGCATGGACCGCGTGTCCGAACTCACCAGGGAGCGCGCCGGACAGGGCATCGCGCCGCAGCGCTCCGCGCAGCAGGTCGGCCAGGCCCGGGCCCGCGTGGCGGAGCTGCTCGCGCAGCCCCTCACGCCCGATGCGGCGGTCGAGCTGGCCCTGCTCAACAACCGCGGCTTGCAGGCCAGCTTCAGCCAGCTGGGCATCGCCGAAGCGGACCTCGTCCAGGCCGGCCGGCTGCGCAATCCGGTGTTCGGCTTCGGCCGCATGGCACTGGGCGGCGGCGCCGCGGAGATCGAGCGCTCGGTCATGTTCGACCTGCTGGGCCTGCTGACCATGCCGGCTGCGACCCGGGTGCAGCAGCGCAACTTCGAAGAGACACAGTTCCAGGCCGCGGCGCAGGCCGTGGGCCTGGCGGCCGACACGCGGCGTGCCTATTTCGCTGCCGTCGCCGCGCAGGAGACCGCCAGCTACCTGCGCCAGGTCAAGGAGGCGGCCGACGTCTCCAACGAACTGGCCCGGCGCATGCTGCAGGCGGGCAACTTCAACAAGCTGGCCCAGATGCGCGAGCAGGCTTTCTACGCCGATGCCACGGCCGGGCTCGCCCGGGCCCAGCAACAGGCCGTGGCCGAGCGCGAGCGCCTGACCCGCCTGCTGGGCCTGTCGGGCGACCAGTTGGGCTACACGCTGCCCGAACGTCTGCCGGCCCTGCCCCCGCAGCCGAGCACGCCGCACGACGCCGAACAGACGGCCATCGCGATGCGCCTGGACGTCCTGGCGGCCAGGCGCGCCACGCAGGCGACCGCCAGCGCGCTCGGGCTCACCAACGCCACGCGCTTCATCGACGGCCTGGAAGTCGGCTACCAGAACAAGAGCGAGACCGGTGCGCGCCGGCAGAACGGCTACGAGGTCGAACTGCCCATCCCCTTGTTCGACTTCGGCTCCGCGCGCTCGGCGCGCGCCGAGGCGACCTACATGCAGTCCGTGCACCGCCTGGCCGCCGTCGCCGTGAACGCGCGCTCCGAAGTGCGGGAGTCCTACGCCGCCTACCGGACGGCCTACGAACTCGCGCAGCACTACCGCGACGAGGTGGTCCCGCTGCGCAAGCGCATTTCCGAAGAGAACCTGCTGCGCTACAACGGCATGCTGATCGGCGTGTTCGAACTGCTGGCCGACGCGCGCGAACAGGTCCGTGGCGTCACGGACTACGTGCAGGCCTTGCGCGATTTCTGGATCGCGCAGACCGACCTGCAGACCGCGCTCAGCGGCCGCTCGCCCGGCCCCGCCCCCACTCTCGCGGCATCCCCCGCCCCGGCCGCGGGCACGCCGTCCGCCGGCCACTGAAAGAGCCCCCATGTCCAACCGCAGAAACTTCTTCAGGACGGCAGGCGCCGTCGCCCTGGGTGCCACGACGGTCAGCCGCGTGGGCGCCGCCTCCCTGCCCGAGGCCGTCTACCAGAGCTCGCCGGCCATGCAGCCGCCGCGCCCGCCCGACACGGGCCGGCCGTTCAACCCGGTCGCCACGCTCAACGGCTGGAGCCTGCCCTGGCGCATGAACAACGGCGTCAAGGAATTCCACCTGGTCGCCGAGCCCGTGGTGCGCGAATTCGCGCCCGGCATGAAGGCCAACCTGTGGGGCTACAACGGCTCCAGCCCCGGGCCGACCATCGAGGCCGTCGAGGGCGACCGGGTGCGCATCTTCGTGACCAACAAGCTGCCCGAGCACACCACGGTGCACTGGCACGGCATCCTGCTGCCCTCGGGCATGGACGGCGTGGGCGGCCTCACGCAGCCGCACATCCCGGTGGGCAAGACCTTCGTCTACGAGTTCACGCTGCTGCGCGCGGGCACCCACATGTACCACCCGCATGCCGACGAGATGACCCAGATGGCCATGGGCATGATGGGCATGTTCATCATCCACCCCAAGGACCCGCGCCAGATGCGCGTGGACCGCGACTTCGTTTTCCTGCTGGCGGCCTACGACATCGAGCCCGGCGCTGCCACGCCGAAGACGGCCGAGATGACCGACTTCAACCTGTGGACCTGGAACAGCCGCGTGTTCCCGGGCATCGACCCGCTGGTGTGCCGCACGGGCGACCGGGTGCGCGTGCGCGTGGGCAACCTCACCATGACCAACCACCCGATCCACATGCACGGGCCGCACTTCGTGGTCACGGGCACGGACGGCGGCTGGGTGCCGCCCGCGGCGCGCTGGCCGGAGGTGACGACCGACATCGCCGTGGGGCAGATGCGGGCCTTGGAGTTCGATGCCGTCGCTGGCGACTGGGCGATCCATTGCCACAAGTCGCACCACACCATGAATGCCATGGGCCACGACGTGCCCAACATGATCGGCGTGGACCAGCGCGGCGTGGCCGAGCGCATCACCAGGCTCGTGCCCGACTACATGGTCATGGGCGACAAAGGCATGGCGGACATGGGCACGATGGAGATGCCGCTGCCCGACAACACGCTGCCCATGATGACCGGCACCGGTCCCTTCGGACCGCTGGAGATGGGCGGCATGTTCAGCGTGGTCAAGGTGCGCGACGCGGTGCGGCCTGGCGACTACAAGGAGCCCGCGCCCTACCAGCATCCGCCCGGCACGGTGGCCTACGAGTTCACAGGGCAGGTCGGGCAGGCGCCGCGCGCCCAGGCGCCCAAGGCGGACCAGAACACCATGACCGTGCGCAAGCCCTCGGGCCACGCCCACCATTGACAGCAGGAGCTCCAGATGAACACCAGGATCGCCATCCTCAGCGCCACCGCACTGCTGGCCAGCGCCGGCGCCTTCGCGCACGGCAGCGAAGACCATGCGTCCAAGGCGCGCAAGTTCGACGCCGCGAAGGTGGAGGACACCGCCTTCGGCCGCGAGGGTGACCCCGCCAAGGTGGTGCGCACCATCCAGGTCGACATGGCCGACACGATGCGCTTCACGCCCGCCGACATCACGGTCCGGCGCGGCGAGACCGTGAAGATCGTCGCCGCCAACAAGGGCCAGGTGCTGCACGAGATCGTGATCGGCACGCCCGAGGAACTGCGCAAGCACGCCGAGATGATGAAGAAGTTCCCCGGCATGGAACACGAAGAGGCCTACATGGCCCACGTCAAGCCGGGCCGGCGCGGCGAGATCGTGTGGCAGTTCACCCAGCCTGGCGAGTTCGCGTTCGCCTGCCTGCTGCCCGGCCACATGGAGGCCGGCATGGTCGGCCGGCTGACGGTCCGATGAAGCGCCGGTCCGTTCCGCCGCCGGCGGAGCGGTCGTTTCCCATCCCATTGTTGAAAGCTGCACATGAAACTCACATCCCTGCTGGTCGCCGCCGCGCTGGCCGCAACGGCCGTGGCAACGCCGGCGCAAACCCCGCCAGCCCCCAGCACTGCCGATCAGCAAACCACCGGCGCGGCTCCACCCGTCGATGCGGAGGTCCGCAAGGTCGACCTGGAGCAAGGCAAGCTGACGCTGCGCCACGGCCCCATCCCGAACCTGGACATGCCACCGATGTCGATGGTGTTCCGCGTGGCCGATCCGAAGATGCTGGACGTCGTCAAGCCAGGCGACAAGGTGAAGTTCACGGCGGACAAGGTCAACGGCGTCTTCACCGTGACCTCGCTGCGCCACGCGGATTGAACCGTTCTGCGCGTGCGTGCGGCCGCCGCAGACGCGCGCGCGAGTGACGGCCACACGCGCCCTGATCCGACAGAACGGTGACAGTGGCATGACAGGATTGACATGGCGCTGTCACATCCGATTCCTAGCATCGCCGCTGCAAAGGATCCGCGCACCATGAACGACAAGCTTCTCCCCGACCACCATGACAGCGTGATGCAGCGCATCGAGCGCGACCTGCTCGACAGCTACGACGAGGAGCTGGAGATGGAGATCGACGACGAGCGCCTGGCCGGCGGCGGGGAAGCCGGCACCGAGGACGGCCTGGGCCGCCAGACCTACTTCCGTGAGCTGCTGCGCCTGCAGGGCGAGCTCGTCAAGCTGCAGGACTGGGTGCAGTTCCACAAGAAGAAGGTCGTGATCCTGTTCGAGGGCCGCGACGCGGCCGGCAAGGGCGGCGTGATCAAGCGCATCACCCAGCGGCTGAACCCGCGCGTGTGCCGCGTGGCCGCGCTGCCCGCGCCCAACGACCGCGAGAAGACGCAGTGGTACTTCCAGCGCTACGTTTCGCACCTGCCGGCGGGCGGCGAGATCGTGCTGTTCGACCGCAGCTGGTACAACCGCGCCGGTGTCGAGCGCGTCATGGGCTTTTGCAACGACGCCGAGTACGAAGAGTTCTTCCGCTCCGTGCCCGAGTTCGAGAAGATGCTGATCCGCTCGGGCATCACGCTGGTCAAGTACTGGTTCTCCATCACCGACGACGAGCAGCACCTGCGCTTCCTGGGCCGCATCCACGACCCGCTCAAGCAGTGGAAGCTCTCGCCCATGGACTTCGAGAGCCGGCGCCGCTGGGAGGCCTACACCAAGGCCAAGGAAGTCATGCTGGAGCGCACCCACATTCCCGAAGCGCCCTGGTGGCTCGTGCAGGCCGTGGACAAGAAGAAGGCGCGCCTCAACTGCATCAGCCACCTGCTCACGCAGCTGCCCTACGAGGAGATCGAGCACCCGTCCATCGTGCTGCCCGAACGCACGCGCAATCCGGAGTACACGCGCAACCCGGTGCCGGCCAGCATGTACGTGCCCGAGCGCTATTGATTCGCGGCGCGCATCGATCCCGCGCGATTTCGGCATCCACGGCGCCCCGGCGCCGCGCTAGCATGGCCGGCTCCTGAACCTGCGGAGTCCGCCATGCTCAAGCTCTACATCGCCAACAAGAACTACTCCTCCTGGTCGCTGCGGCCCTGGCTGCTGATGTCGCAGGCCGGCATCGCCTTCGAAGAGGTCATGGTGCCCTTCGACGATCTGGCGCCCACCTCGCCCTTCAAGCAGACGCTGCAGCCGCTCGCGCCCACGGGCCAGGTGCCGCTGCTCGTCGACGGCGACCTGGTGGTCTGGGACACGCTGGCGATCGCCGAGTACCTGGCCGAGAAGTTTCCCGAGAAGCAGCTGTGGCCCGCCGACGCCCGGGCCCGGGCCCGCGCCCGCAGCGTGTGCGCCGAGATGCACGCGGGCTTCAGCGCACTGCGCAACCACTGCCCCATGAACCTGGAGGCCAGCATGCCCGAGATGGGCCGCGTGATCTGGCGCGACCAGGCCGGCGTGCGCGCGAACGTGGCGCGCATCGTGGCCATGTGGCAGGAACTGCTCGACACCCATGGCGGCCCCATGCTGTTCGGCGCGTTCAGCGTCGCCGACGCCTACTACGCGCCGGTCTGCGTGCGGCTGGCCAACTTCGCGCTGCCGGTGCCGCCGACGATTGCGGCCTACATCGAACGCGTGCGTGCGCTGCCGGCCATGCAGCGCTGGACCGAGGCCGCGCTGGCCGAGCAGCGCTTCGTGGACTTCGACGAGCCTTACCGCGCAGCCCCCTGACGTTCAGCTGTGCAGCTGGCGCACCCGGTAGGTGGCGTCGAACACCAGCCGGCCGGGCACGCCCTGGTTCATGACCGTGTAGCGCAAGAGCTTGATCGGCGTCTCGCCGAAGGTGGCATAGAGCTGGCCGGCCATCATGCGCGCCGCGGCCTGGCGGATCGCCGGTTTGTCGGCGTCGATCTGCACGGTCAAACGGTCCGGCCCGCTTTGCAGCACCGACAGGCAGTCCAGGCCACCGAGTTCCTCGAAAGCGGGGATCGTCAGTCGTTCGGTCTGCTGGGCCTGGGCTTGCATTGGGATCTTCCTCAGGGGACGTTTTGAAGAACGCCGCATTCTGGGCAACCCTGGCAATTGTTCCTGTAGGACGGCACCTCCCCGCGTTGCGGGCCGGGACAGCCGGTGGCGCTGCGCTGCGCGCAGGATTCAGACGCGCTCGAGCACCGTGGCGATGCCCTGCCCGCCACCGATGCACTGCGTGGCCAGCGCATAGCGCCCCTGCTGCCGTGCCAGCAGTGCCGCGGCCTTGCCCGTGATGCGCGCACCCGTGGCCCCGAGCGGGTGGCCGATGGCCAGGCCGCCGCCATCGATGTTCACCGTGGCCATGTCCAGACCCAGATCGCGGATGCAGGCCAGCGCCTGCGACGAGAAGGCTTCGTTGATCTCCACCACGTCCAGGTCGGCCACCGTGAGACCGGCGCGCGCCAGCGCCTTACGCGTGGCCGGGATCGGGCCGATGCCCATGATGGCCGGGTCCACGCCCACCGTCGCAAAGCTGCGGATGCGCGCCAACACCGGCAGCCCGTGGCGTTCGGCGAAGTCGTCGCGGGTGACCATCAGCGCCGCCGCGCCGTCGGTCAGTGGCGAGGAGGTGCCTGCCGTGACCACGCCATCGGGCCGGAAGGCCGGCTTCAAACTGGCGAGCGCCTCCAGCGTGGTGCCGGGGCGGATGCAGCCATCGGCATCGACCAGCGTGCCGTCCGGCAGGCGAATGGGAACGATCTCGTCGGCCAGGCGCCCTTGCGCGCGCGCCGCGGTCGCCTTCTGGTGGGACTGCAGCGCCAGCTGTTCCTGGTCGGCGCGGTTCACGCCCCAGCGCTGCGCCACGTTCTCCGCGGTGTCGCCCATGGAGATGTAGGCGGCGCTGCTCGCCTGCAGTTCGGGGTTGGGCGAGAAATGCAAGCCGCCCTGCGGCACCATGGTCATCGACTCCACGCCGACGCACAGGAAAGCGTCGCCCATGCCGGCCTCGATCTGCGCCGCGGCGATGTGCACGGCCTGCATCGAGGAGCCGCAGAAGCGGTTGACCGTCATGCCGCCCACGGCCTCGGGCAGACCGGCCAGCAGGGCCACGATGCGTGCCAGGTTGTTGCCCTGCGCGCCCTCGGGATAGGCGCAGCCGAGGACCACGTCCTCCAGCAACGCAGGATCGAGACCGGTGCGCTCGAGCAGGCCCTGCACGACCTGGACGGCCAGCGTGTCGGGCCGCAGCTCGGCCAGACGGCCCTTGCGGGCGAAGTGGAAGGGCGAGCGCGCATAGGCGGCGATGACGGCTTGCATGGCTTGTGCTCCCTCGTGTGTTCAGCGCGCCGCCGCATAGCGCGGCGCAACGGTGTTGCTGGACAGATGCGCCGCCATGGCCTGGCGCGCGGCCTCGTAGGCATCCCATTGCTCACCCGCATGCAGGGAGGGGATGGTGATCTGCTCGCCGCGCTCAAAGCCCAGCAGCGCGGCATCGACGAGGTCCTCGGTGCGCATGACGATGCCCGGGTCCAGGTGCTCCACCGGCAAGCCGCCGGTGGCCCAGAAGTCCGTGGCCGTGGCGCCCGGCAGCACGGCCTGCACGTGCACGCCCGTGCCGGACAGTTCCTTCTGCAGCGACTGGCTGAACGCCAGCACGAAGGCCTTGCTGCCGCCGTAGACGCCATTGAGCGTCTCCGGCGCGATGGCGACGATGGAGGCGATGTTGATGACCGCCCCCTTGCCGCGCGCCACGAGGCCCGGCACGGCGGCGTAGGCCAGCCGCATCGGCGCGGTGACGTTCAGCTCGACCATGCGGGTCATCTGTTCCACGTCGCTCTGCAGCAGCGGCGTGTGGGTGCCGATGCCCGCGTTGTTCACCAGCAGCGTGATGCTGGCGTCCTCGCGCAGCTTGGCCTCGACCTGGGCCAGCGCCTGGG
Source organism: Pseudorhodoferax aquiterrae (assembly GCF_014652235.1). GTDB lineage: Bacteria > Pseudomonadota > Gammaproteobacteria > Burkholderiales > Burkholderiaceae_C > Pseudorhodoferax > Pseudorhodoferax aquiterrae. Next base: position 130,430 of record NZ_BMYK01000010.1, on the reverse strand, counting down.
GGTCGTTCAGGTCGGCCTGCAGCACCTCCACCGCCCGGCCGGTTCGGGTGCTGATGGCGCTGGCCAGGGCGTTCAAGCGCTGGCGGTTGCGGGCGACCAGGATGAGGTCGTAGCCGCGCTGCGCGAGCCGTTCCGCGTACAGCGCGCCAATGCCGCTGGAAGCGCCGGTCACGAGGGCCGTGCCGCGATGGATGTGTGCCATGGTGAAGCTCCTTGAAAGGGGATGGTGGTGTGGGCGACGGGTGAATGGTGCGCCCGCCAGCGCGTGGCGTAAATGACGCATATAGTCATGAATCAAGACAACATCGAACAAGGACTCCCATGCACCGCGTCGGCTACCTGCTCCCCGAAGGCTTCCAGGTCATGGGCCTCGGAACCCAGGCGGTGTTCGAGATGGCCAATCTGGTGGCGGACCGGCCCTTCTATGGCGTGGAGAGCTACGCGCTGGGCAGCGCGGCACGCGCTTCCACGGGCCTCACGCTGCAGGCCCGGCCGCTGACGGCGCGCAGCCGCGCCGACACCTGGCTGGTGGCGGGCGTCCTCGCGCCGTTGTCGACCCCCATGGCGCCGGCGCTGTCCCGGCTGCTGGGCAAGATCGCAGGCACGGCCCGCCGAGTCGCCGGCCTGTGCACCGGCGCCTTCGTCCTGGCCGACGCCGGCCTGCTCGACGGCAGACGGGCCACGACGCACTGGCACTGGGCCGAGGCACTGCAGCGGCACCATCCCCGCGTTCAGGTGGAGGCCGACCGCATCTACATCGCCGACGGGCCGGTGTGGACCTCCGCCGGCATGACGGCCGAACTGGATCTGGCCCTGGCCCTGGTGGAGAAAGACCTGGGTGCAGACCTCGCACGTTCCGTGGCACATCGCCTCGTCATGCACCAGCGCCGCTCAGGGGGACAGTCGCAGCACTCCGAGATGCTCAAGCTGGCGCCCAAGTCGGACCGCATCCAGCAGGCGCTGGAGCATGCACGGCGCAACCTGGCGCAGCCGCTGAGCGTCGAAGACCTGGCCGAGGCCGCCAGCCTCAGCCCGCGCCAGTTCAGCCGCGTCTTCACGGCCGAAACGGGCCAGTCGCCGGCCAAGGCGGTGGAAGGGCTGCGGCTGGAGGCGGCGCGGCTGATGGTCGAGAGCAGCCGGCATCCGCTGGAGGTGGTGGCGCGCGAGACCGGCTTTCGCGACCGGCGCCACCTGCGCGAGGCCTTCCTGCGCGGCTTCGGCCTGCCGCCCCAGGCCGTGCGGCGCGAGGCGCGCGACGGCGCCGCGGCTTAGCCGCGCGTTGTCGCGCCGGGCGAGGCGCGGCCCCGCAGACCACCGGGCATCGGATGCGCCATGAAAAAGGGGCGCCACGCGCCCCTGGTGCCCGGTTGCCCGCGTGCGTTCAGAGTTTGAACGGCACCACTTCCTGGCGCTGCTCGCCCAGGCCTTCGATGCCCAGCGTGATCACGTCGCCCTTCTTGAGGAACACCGGCGGCTTCATGCCCATGCCCACGCCGGGCGGCGTGCCCGTGGTGATCACGTCGCCGGGCATCAGCGTGTTGAGCTGGCTCACGTAGCTGACCAGCTTGGCCACGTTGAAGATCATGGTCTTGGTGTTGCCGGTCTGCATGCGCTGGCCGTTCACGTCCAGCCACATGCCGAGCTTTTGCACATTGGCGATCTCGTCGCGCGTGACCAGCCAGGGGCCGATCGGACCGAAGGTGTCGAAGCCCTTGCCCTTGTCCCAGGTCAGGCCGTGCTCGAGCTGCCAGGCGCGCTCGCTGACGTCGTTGATCACGCAAAAGCCGGCCACGTAGTTCAGCGCGTCCTTCTGCGAGACATAGCGTGCGCGCGTGCCGATGACCACGCCCAGTTCCACTTCCCAGTCGGTCTTGACAGAGCCCTTGGGCAGCATGACGGGGTCGTTCGGGCCCTGGATGCAGCTGTTGGCCTTGGTGAACACCACGGGCTCGGCCGGGATCGGCATGTTGGACTCGGCCGCGTGGTCGGCATAGTTCAGGCCGATGGCGATGAACTTGCCCACATTGGCCACCGGGCTGCCGTAGCGCGGCTTGCCGCGCACCAGCGGCAGCTTGTCCGTCTTGACCTTGCGGATCTTGGCCAGGGCCGCATCGCCGAGCTGGGCCGGGCCGATGTCGGGCACCACGGACGAGAGGTCGCGCAGCTGGCCGTTGGCGTCGATCAGGCCAGGCTTTTCCTTGCCGGGGTTGCCGTAGCGGACGAGTTTCATGTCTTGTTTTCCTTCTTGAGGGTCAGTAAGTGGAACGGCCGCCCGAGAGGTCGAACACCGCGCCGGTCGAGAACGAACAGTCTTCGGAGCAAAGCCAGCCGACCATGGCCGCGACCTCCTCGACTGTACCGAAGCGGCCCATGGGGATCTTGGACAGCATGAAGGCGATGTGCTCGGCCGTCATCTGGTCGAAGATCGGCGTCTTCACGGCCGCAGGGGTGATGCAGTTCACGCGGATGCCGGTGTCGGCCAGCTCCTTGCCCAGCGATTTGGTCAGCCCGATCACGGCGGCCTTGCTGGCGCTGTAGGCGCTCGCGTTGGGGTTGCCGTCCTTGCCTGCCACCGAAGCGATGTTGACGATGCGGCCGTAGTTCTTCGCGCGCATGAGCGGCACGATCTCGCGGCAGCAGAAGAACAGGCCGTTGAGGTTGACCTGCTGCACCTGCTCCCACGCCTCGGGCGGGTAGTCCCAGAGCTTGACGTTGGGGCCCGTGATGCCGGCGCTGTTGACGAGGATGTCGATGGCCGCATGGGCGGCGCCGGTTTGGCGCGCGGCCTGGGCCACACTGGCGTGCTGCGCCACGTCGACCTGCACGGTGTCCACGCCGGCACCGAGCGAGGCCTTGGCTTGCGCCAGGGCCTCGGCATGGCGGTCCCACAGCGTGACCGTGGCACCCGAGGCCAGCATGCGCTGCGCGATGCCGTAGCCCAGGCCGACCGCGCCGCCCGTGACGACCGCGTGGCGGCTTTGGAGGTCGAGCTGGTTCATATCGTCATGCCCCCGTCCACCGAGAACACCTGCCCCGTGGCGAACACGGACTCGTCGCTGGCCAGGTAGGTCACGATGGGCACGATCTCGGACGCCTGCGCAAGCCGGCCCATGGGCTGGCGCGCGACGAAGGCCTTGCGCGCCTCCACCGGGTCGGCATGGGCGTTGATGCGCTCGCCCAGCGAGGGCGTGTCCACCGTGCCCGGAGCGATCGCATTGCAGCGGATGCCGCGCGCCACGTAGTCGGCCGCCACGCTCTTGGTCAGGCCGATCACGGCGGCCTTGCTGGTGCCGTAGACGCAGCGGTTGGGCAGGCCCTTGAGGCTGCTGCACACGCTGGCCATGTTGATGATGCTGCCCCGGCCCTTTCCGCCCTGGCCGTCGTCGTTGTCCAGCATGCGCGGCAGCGCGGCCTGGATGGCCCAGAACTGCGCGCGCACGTTGAGGTTCAGCGCGAACGCCAGGTCGTCGTCGGTGGCGTCGAGGATGGGGCCGTTGTGCACCACGCCGGCGCAGTTGAAGAGCACGTCGATGCCGGGCATGGCCGCGACCGCGGCGGCGATGGCCTGCTTGTCCAGCACGTCGAGCCGCTGGGTGTGCACCATGGCCTGGCGGCCGTAGGCCTGCTCCAGCAGTCCGGCGTTCACGTCGGTGGCCCAGACCTCCGCGCCCTCGCGCGCCATCGCCTCCACGGCCGCGCGGCCGATGCCCTGGCCGGCGGCAGTCACCAGCACTCTCTTGCCCTGCAATCGCATCGCATCTCCTCCAGTTCAGGGTTTCGCCGGATGGGGACCATCCGGAAGCTGTGGAATTATCAATTGGTCAGACCACTTGGCCAATTCAGTACAAGCCCTAACCGCTGGTTCCTCACCGTGCCGCTGCAGTCCATCGCCCCGCAACGCCTGTACCGCCAGATCGCGGACCAGCTGCGCGACCTCATCGCACGCGGCGAGTTCGGCGTGGGCGCGCGGCTGCCGGCCGAGCGCGACCTGGCCCAGCAGCTGGGCGTGAGCCGGCCTTCGGTGCGCGAGGCGCTGATCGCGCTCGAGGTCGAGGGCTGGGTCGAGGTGCGCACGGGCTCCGGCGTCTACGTGCTGGAACGCGAGCGCCGCGCCGCGGCGCCGGTCGCGGAAACCGAGTGGGGCCCGCTCGAGCTGATCCGTGCGCGCCGCGTGGTCGAGGGCGAGACCGCCGCCATCGCCGCGCTGCAGCGCAAGCGCTCCCACCTGGACGCCATGGGCCGCGCCATCGCCACCATGCGCGAACTGGCCGACCAAAAGCGCATGCCGCTGGAAGGCGACCGCGCCTTCCACCTGGCCATCGTCGAGGCCTGCGACAACCAGGTGCTCAGCGAGACCGTCCAGGGCTTCTGGGACTCGCGCCGTGGCCCCATCTTCACGCGGCTGGGCGGCTACTTCGAGACCGTGCCGTCCTGGCGCATGGCGATCGCCGAGCACGAGGCGATCCGCGATGCCATCGCCGCGCGCGACGAGGCCGCAGCCCGCGCCGCCATGCACACCCACATGGACAAATCGCACCAGCGCTTCTCGGCCAGCTGGCGCCGCGCCAAGGATCTTCCTGCCACCTGAACCGCCCCCCACCAACGAGGAGACACAGCCATGCACAAGCGACACATCCTGAAGACCGTGGCCCTGGCCAGCCTGCTGGCCGCCGCCGGCCTGGCCAGCGCCCAGACCAAGCTCAAGTGGGCCCATGTCTACGAGACTTCCGAGCCCTTCCACAAGTACTCGGTCTGGGCCGGCGAAGAGATCAAGAAGCGCACCAACGGCAAGTACGAGATCACGGTGTTCCCGGCCTCCACGCTGGGCAAGGAAGCCGACATCAACCAGGGCCTGACGCTGGGCACGGTGGACATCGTGCTGACCGGCGCGAGCTTCGCGGGCCGCAGCTACACACCGCTGTCGATCAGCTACTTCCCGTTCATCTTCCGCGACGCCGAGCACCAGCTCAAGTACGCGAACAGCGAGGTGTTCAAGGAACTGGCCAAGGGCTACGACGACAAGACCGGCAACCACATCACGGCGCTGAGCTACTACGGCGCGCGCCACGTGACCAGCAGCGCGGCCAAGCCCGTCGCCAAGCCCGAGGACATGAAGGGCCTGAAGATCCGCGTGCCAGACGCGCCGGCCTACCTGGCCTTCCCGCGCGCACTGGGCGCCAACGCCACGCCGATCGCCTTCGCCGAGGTCTACCTGGCGCTGCAGAACAACACCGTGGACGCACAGGAGAACCCGCTGCCGACCATCGAGGCCAAGAAGTTCTACGAGGTGCAGAAGAACATCTCGCTGACCGGCCACATCGTCGATTCGCTGCTGACCGTGGTCTCGGGCAGCCTGTGGAACAAGCTCAGCGCCGACGAGAAGAAGATCTTCGGCGACGTGATGATGGAAGCCGCCGAGAAGACCGGCCGCGAGATCATCGCCTCCGAAGCGCGCCTGGTCGAGGAGTTCAAGAAGAAGGGCAACAACGTGATCACGGTGGACAAGGACGCCTTCCGCGCCGCCGTGCTCAAGAACACCAAGCCCACGGACCACGGCTACCGCCAGCAGGACTACGACCGCATCATTGCCATCAAGTGAGGTCCGGCGCAGGGCGCTGCGCCATCTTCATCACCAACGATCAAAGACCAGAAGCCAGACACACCGCGGAACCGGCTTCGCCGGGCCGCTGGTGTGGCCCCCGGTCGGGGGTTGGCGGAGCGCACGCAGTGCGCGAAGACTGGGGGCGAGCAACATGAATGAACAAAAAATCATCGACGATGAAGGGCACTTCCATGCCGAAGACGAGGAGGTGGACCTGTCCGGCACCATTGCCGAGGGCTGGGTGGCGCTGGCGCTGTTCTGGCTGCTGGGCGCCACCGTGCTCTACCAGTTCGTCACACGCTACGCGCTCAACGATTCGGCGGCGTGGACCGAGGAGGTGGCGCGCTACATGCTGATCGGCGTGGTCTTCATCGGCGCGGCCATCGGCGTGCGCAAGAACAACCACATCCAGGTCGACTTCTTCTACCGCCACATGCCCGCCGCCATGGGTCGCTGGCTGTCGCGTGTGGTCGACGTGGTGCGCATCGCGTTCTTCGTCGCCGCCGCCGTCATGACCGTGCAGATGATGGAGAAGATCGGCAGCAACACCCGCATGACGGTCATCGACGCGCCCATGAACATCGTCTACGGCGTGTGCTGCATCGGCTTCCTGGCCATGGCCTGGCGTTCGCTGCAGGTCGCCCGCATCCACTGGGCGCGCGGCTACAGCGTGCTCGAGCGCCCCGAATCCACCATCCACGACTGAGCATGCTCAAGATCCTGTTCCTGTTCTTCATGGCCGGCGGCATTCCGGTGGCCATCGCCATGGCCGGCGCCTCGCTGGTCTACATCCTGATCTCGGGCAACCTGCCGCCCTTCGTGGTGGTGCACCGCATGGTCAGCGGCATCGACAGCTTTCCGCTGCTGGCCGTGCCCTTCTTCATCCTGGCCGGCAACCTCATGAACAACGCCGGCATCACCACGCGCATCTACAACTTCGCGCTGGCGCTGGTGGGCTGGCTCAAGGGCGGCCTGGGCCATGTGAACATCGTCGGCTCGGTGGTGTTCGCGGGCATGAGCGGCACGGCCATCGCCGACGCCGCGGGCCTGGGAACCATCGAGATCAAGGCCATGAAGGAGCACGGCTACAGCACCGAGTTCGCGGTCGGCGTGACGGCCGCCTCGGCCACGCTGGGGCCCATCATTCCGCCCAGCCTGCCCTTCGTGATCTACGGGATGATGGGCAACGTCTCCATCGGCGCGCTGTTCCTGGCGGGCCTGCTGCCAGGCCTGCTCATGACCATCCTCATGATGCTCACGGTGGCCTACTACGCGCACAAGAACGGCTGGGGCCGCGACATGAAGTTCAGCGGCCCGCGCCTCGTCAAGGCGCTGTCGGAGCTGGCCGTCGTGGTCGGCTGGCCGCTGGGCCTGTGGCTCCTGGTCGACAAGCTGAGCCTGCCGGCCCAGCCCACGGTGTTCGCTGGGCTGGCCTCGCTGTTCGTGCTGGACAAGATCTTCAAGTTCGAGGCCCTGCTGCCCATCATGACGCCCGTGCTGCTGATCGGCGGCATGAGCACCGGCCTGTTCACGCCCACCGAGGGCGCCATCGCGGCCTGCGTCTGGGCCATGATCCTGGGCTTCGTCTGGTACCGCACGCTCCGGTGGAAGATGTTCCTCAAGGTCTGCCTGGAGACCATCGAGACCACCTCCACGGTGCTGTTCATCGTCGCGGCCGCCTCCATCTTCGGCTGGATGCTGACGGCCACGGGCGTGACCACGGACATCGCCAACTGGGTGCTGGGCTTCACCAAGGAAGCCTGGGTGTTCCTGCTGCTGGCCAACCTGTTGATGCTGTTCGTGGGCTGCTTCCTGGAGCCCACGGCGGCCATCACCATCCTCGTGCCCATCCTGCTGCCGATCGCGCTGCAGCTGGGCATCGACCCCGTGCACTTCGGCCTGGTCATGGTGCTGAACCTTATGATCGGCCTGCTGCACCCGCCCATGGGCCTGGTGCTGTTCGTGCTGGCGCGCGTGGCCGGCCTCTCCTTCGAGCGCACCACCATGGCCATCCTGCCCTGGCTGGTGCCGCTGTTGCTGAGCCTGGCCATCATCACCTATGTGCCCAAGCTGGTGCTGTGGTTGCCGAAAATGTTCTTCTGATCCACCGCCCCAAAGAGGCCCCACGATGACCCCCTTCATCCGCCTGCACCCGTCCGACGACGTGGTGATCGCGCGCAGCCAGCTGGTCGGCGGCGCCACCGTCGAAGACTTCACGGTGCGCGGCCTGATCCCCGCCGGCCACAAGGTTGCCGCGCACGCCATCGCCGCCGGCGCGCCCGTGCGCCGCTACAACCAGATCATCGGCTTCGCGAGCAAGCCCATCGCCCAGGGCGAGCACGTGCACACGCACAACCTCGACATGGGCCCGGACAAGGGCGACTTTGCGCGCGACTACGCCTTCGGCGCCGACGTGAAACCCGCGCCGGCGAAACGCGAAGCGACCTTCATGGGCATCAAGCGCGCCGACGGCCGCGTGGCCACGCGCAACTACATCGGTGTGCTGACCAGCGTGAACTGCTCGGCCACGGCCGCGCGCGCGATCGCCGACCACTTCTCGCGCCAGACCAACCCGCAGGCGCTGGCCGCGTTCCCGAACGTGGACGGCGTGGTGGCGCTCACGCACGGCACGGGCTGCGGCATGGACGGCGATGGGCTTGGCATGCAGATCCTCGAGCGCACGCTGACGGGCTATGCCACGCACGCCAACTTCGCGGGCGTGCTGGTCGTGGGCCTGGGCTGCGAGGCCAACCAGATCAACGCCTGGCTGGCCACCGGCCACCTGGCCGAGGGCGAGAACTTCCGCACCTTCAACATCCAGGACACGGGCGGCACGCGCAAGACCGTGGAAAAGGGCATCGCCCTCATCAACGAGATGCTGCCGCGCGCCAATGCCGTCCAGCGCGAGCCCTGCAGCGCGGCCCACATCACGATCGGCCTGCAATGCGGCGGCTCGGACGGCTACTCGGGCATCAGCGCCAACCCGGCGCTGGGCGCGGCCGTGGACATCCTGGTGGCCCACGGCGGCACGGCCATCCTGTCGGAGACGCCCGAGGTCTATGGGGCCGAACACCTGCTCACGCGCCGCGCCGTGCGCCGTGAGGTCGGCGAGAAGCTCGTCGAGCGCATCCACTGGTGGGAGCGTTACACCGCCATCAACGAGGGTGAGATGAACAACAACCCCTCGCCCGGCAACAAGGCCGGCGGGCTCACCACCATCCTCGAGAAGTCGCTGGGCGCGGTGGCCAAGGGCGGCACCAGCAACCTGGAAGCCGTCTACGAATACGCCGAGCCCGTCACGGCGCACGGCTTCGTCTACATGGACACGCCGGGCTACGACCCCGTCAGCGCGACGGGCCAGGTGGCGGGCGGCGCCAACATGATCTGCTTCACGACGGGCCGTGGCTCGGCCTATGGCTGCGCGCCCTCGCCTTCGCTCAAGCTCGCGACGAACAGCCTGCTGTGGCAACGGCAGGAGGAGGACATGGACATCAACTGCGGCGAGATCGTCGACGGCAAGGCCAGCATCCAGGAGATGGGCCAGCGCATCTTCGAACTCGTGCTGGCCACGGCCTCCGGGCAGCAGAGCAAGAGCGAGAAGCACGGCTACGGGCAGAACGAGTTCGTGCCGTGGCAAGTTGGCGCAGTCATGTGAACTGTGGGCCGCCCGGCTTTTCACTCCCTTCGGTCGTGTAACTCCACCCCCCGAGGGGGAGGCGCGGCCGCCTTGGGGCGGCCCGGCGGCGGCCTATCCTTGAGCCCCCCGGCTTTTCACTCCCTGCGGTCGTGTAACGCCACCCCCCGAGGGGGAGGCGCGGCCGCCTTGGGGCGGCCCGGCGGCGGCCGCATATCCTCGGAACCCTCATGAGCAAAACCATTTCTTCCGAACAGCTGACCGCCCAGGTCGCGCAAGTCATCCAGGCCGCCGGCAGCAGTGCCGCCGAGGCGCAGAAGGTCGCGGCCAACCTGGTCCTGGCCAACCTCTCGGGCCACGATTCGCATGGCGTGGGCATGGTGCCGCGCTACGTCGATGCCGTGCTCGAAGGCGGCCTCAAGCCCAACACCTCTGCCAAGGCCACCGTGGACATCGGCACCATGCTCGCGCTGGACGGCCAGCGCGGCTACGGCCAGGTCGTGGGCGAGCAGGCCATGCAGATGGGCATCGCGCGCGCCAAGGAGCACGGCAGCTGCATCATGACGGTGGGCAACAGCCACCACCTGGGCCGCATCGGCCATTTCGCCGAGATGGCGATCGAGGCCGGCCTGGTCTCGCTGCACTTCGTCAACGTGCTGTCGCGGCCCGTGGTCGCGCCCTTCGGCGGCGGCGACGGGCGCTTCGGCACCAACCCCTGCTGCATCGGCATTCCGCTGCAGGGCCAGGAGCCCTTCGTGCTGGACTTCGCGACCAGCCGCGTGGCCCAGGGCAAGATGCGCGTGGCCCACAACAAGGGCGAGCGCGTGCCCGAGGGCACGCTGATCGACGAACTGGGCCGTCCGACCACCGACCCCGGCGTGGTCGTGGTGCCGCAGAGCAACGGCCTGTTCGGCGCGCTCATGACCTTCGGCGAGCACAAGGGCTACGGCATGGCTGTGGCCTGCGAGCTGCTGGGCGGCGCGCTGTCGGGCGGCGGCACCTGGCACCGGCCAGCCGACACCGCGCGCACCGTGCTCAACGGCATGCTGACGGTGCTGATCGATCCGGCCAGGCTCGGCACGCAGCAGAGCTTCGCGCAGGAAGCCAATGCCTTCGTCGACTGGCTGCGCCAGGGCCCCGCGGGCCAGGGCCATGACCAGGTGCGCATCGCGGGCGAGCCCGAGCGCGCGGCGCGCAAGGCACGCGCGGTGGCCGGCATCACGGTGGACGACCAGACCTGGGCCGAGATCGTCGAAGCGGGGCGCAAGGTGGGGTGCGCGGTCACTACAGGGTGATTGGCGCAGGGCTGCGCGCGCGGAGTACGATTGCCCGCCACGGAGGCCCCATGCGAACCACCCAGCAAATCAGCGTCACCTTGCCGAAGGAAATGGCCGAGGCCGTCAAGGCCAAGGTGTCGGCGGGTGAGTACGCCTCCGAAAGCGAAGTCATCCGCGACGGCCTGCGGGCCTTGATGGCCCGCGACCGTGCGGTGGAAGGTTGGCTGCATGGCACCGTCGGCCCTGCCTACGACGCGCTGAAAGCCGATCCGGCGCGGGCCCGCAGCACCGATCAGGTCCGTGCGAGGTTGGCGGCGGAGCACGCCAAGCGCGAATGAGCCACCGGGTCGTTTTCTCTGCAGAGGCAGAGGAACAACTCGCTGACCTGTACCGCTACATCGCCGCGGTGGCGGCACCCAGCGTCGCCCTGCGTTACACGCAGGCCATCGTCCAGTACTGCGAGAGCTTGCAGACCTTTCCCCACCGGGGCACCCGTCGCGACGACATCCGCCCCGGACTGCGAACGACGAACTACCGCAAGCGCACCGTCATCGCATTCGCGGTCGACGACCACGTCGTCTCCGTCATCGGCATCTTCTACGGCGGGCAGGACTACGAAACGCTGCTGCAGGACGAACCACCAGGCTGAGGGCCCCGTCAGCCGGCCGCCGCCCGCGCCACCAGGCGCACCGGCTTCTCGGCCCGCGCCCGCAACTGGCCGCAGCCGCCATCGATGTCCTGGCCGGCCGAGTCGCGCAGCTTGGTCAGCACACCGCGCTGGTGCAGCGTGCGCGCGATGGCCTTGGCCTTGTCACAGTCCGGCCGCCGGAACGCGAGACCGGGGATGGTGTTGTACGGAATCATGTTCAGCAGCGCGTACTTGCCCTGGAGCAGGCGCACGATGCCATCGATCTCGTCCTCGCCGTCGTTCACGCCGTCCAGCAGCGTCCACTGGTACTGGATCGGGTAGCCGGTGGCCCGCGCATAGCGTTCGCCCGCGGCCACGAGTTCTTCCGGCGCGAGCTTGGGCGCGCGTGGCAGCAGCTGCTCGCGCAGCGCGCGCTTGCTGGTGTGCAGCGACAGGGCCAGCGCCGGCTTCACCGGGCCCTGCGGCAGCCGCTCGAACACGCGCGGGTCGCCCACGGTGGAGAACACCAGGTTCTTGTGCCCGATGTTGCCGTGCAGGCCCAGCACCTCGATGGCTTCCATCACCTGGTCGAGGTTGTGCGCCGGCTCGCCCATGCCCATGAAGACGACCTTCTTCACCGGCCGCAGCGCGCGCGCCAGCGCGACCTGGGCCACGATCTCGGCGCTGCTGACCTGGCGCACCAGGCCTTCGCGGCCGGTCATGCAGAACTGGCAGCCCACCGCGCAGCCGACCTGCGAGGACACGCACAGGCCGTCGCGCGGCAACAGCACGCTCTCGATGGACTGGCCGTCCTGCAGGCCGACCAGCAGGCGGGCCGAACCGTCTTCGGCCGGGTGCTGCGACTGCAGCGTGGCCAGCGCGGCCAGGTCGCGCGTCAGCTGCGGCAGGTCGGCACGCACACGCTGCGGGAAAAAGTCGTCGTGCCAGCGCCGTGCGCCGTCGATCAGCGGGCGGCCCTGCGCCCACTGGCGCAGCACCCTGCCCTCGTGCAGCGGCAGCGCGCCCAGCGCGCGCAGGCGTTGGCGGAGTTCGGTGAGGGTCATCTTCGCGCGGGCGGCGGTCGGCGGTGGCGGGGCGCGGATTGTCGCCGCCCGAACTCAGTCCAGCCGCAGCCCCAGCTGCGCCGTGACCGTCCCGAAGCGCCGCAGGTCGCGCGCCACGAGCGCGCCGAAGGCCTGCGGCGTGCCCTGGTCGCCCTGCGTGAGCGTGTAGCCCAGGCCGCGCAGCTGGGCCTGCAGCCCGGGGTCGGCCAGGCCCTGCACCAGCACCTCGTTGAGCCGCTGCACCACGGCTGCCGGCGTGCCAGCCGGGGCCAGCAGGCCATGCCACTGGTCGAGTTCATAGCCGGCCAGGCCCTGCTCGGCCACCGTGGGCACGCCAGGCAGCTGCGCCGTGCGCTGCGGCGAGGTCACGGCCAGCGCGCGCAGCTTGCCGGCCGCCAGCAGGGGCGCGGCGCTGCTGGCCGTCACGATGCCCAGGCCGACCTGGCCCGACAGCACGTCCGTCAGCGCCGGGCCGCAACCCTTGTAAGGCACCTGGGCCATGCGCACGGGCGCGGCCAGCTGCAGCATCTCACCGGCCAGGTGCTGCGGCGTGCCGGCGCCGCAGGAGGCGAACAGCGCAGGCGCGGCCGGCGGCCTGGCGGCCTGCAGCAGGTCGGCCAGGCTGCGCAGCGGTGAGGCCGGCGGCACCACCAGCACCGAGGGCACGAAGCCCACGTTGAACACGGCCGTGAAGTCGCGCGCGGGCGAGAAGTCCAGCGGGCCGTAGACGCCCGGGTTGATCGCGAAGGAGCTGTTGGCCATCAGCAGCGTGTGGCCGTCCGGCGCGGCCTTGGCCACGTGGCTGGCGCCGATGTTGCCGCTGGCGCCGGGCCGGTTCTCCACCACCACGGGCTGGCCCAAGGCCTGCTGCAGCACGGGCGCGAGCTTGCGCGCGAGCAGGTCGGTGCCGCCGCCGGGCGCGAAGGTCACGACGATGGTGACCGGGCGGGTCGGGTAGTCGGCTGGGCCGGCGTGGGCCACGCCCACGCCGGCCACAGCCAGTGCCGCGTGCAGGAACAGTCTGCGCAGCATGGTCATGCGTCCAGGCCGATGTCGAGCACGGCCGCGCTGTGCGTGATCCAGCCCACCGCGATCTGGTCCACACCGGTTTCGGCGATGCCGGGCGCGGTCTCCACGGTCACGCGGCCCGAGGCCTCGAGCACGGCACGGCCATCCGTCAGGCCCACGGCTTCGCGCAGCGTGGGCAGGTCCATGTTGTCGAGCAGCACGATGGGCACCTTCAATTCCAGGGCCTCGCGCAGCTGGTCCAGCGTGTCCACCTCGAGCTCGATCTGCACCATGTGGCCGATGGCGGCGCGCGCGCGCTCCACGGCCGTGCGCAGGCTGCCCGCGATGGCGATGTGGTTGTCCTTGATGAGCACGGCGTCGTCCAGGCCAAAGCGGTGGTTGCTGCCGCCGCCCACGCGCACGGCGTACTTCTGCACGGCGCGCAGGCCCGGCAGCGTCTTGCGCGTGCAGGTCACGCGCGCCGGCGTGTGCGCGATCGCATCGGCGATGCGCGCCGTGGCGCTGGCCACGCCCGACAAATGGCCCAGGAAGTTCAGCGCCGTGCGCTCGGCCGTCAGGATGGCGCGCGCCGGGCCTTCGATCTGCGCGATCGCGCTGCCCGGCACCAGCCGCGCACCGTCGGCCAGCAGCGGCTGCCAAACGATGGCCGGGTCGCACAGCGTGAAGGCCAGCCGCGCAAGCTCCAGCCCGGCCAGCACGCCGGCCTGGCGCGCCACCAGCGTGAGCCGGCTGCGCGCCTCCTGCGGCACCACGGCGTTGCTCGTGATGTCGCCGGCGCGGCCCAGGTCTTCCAGCAGCGCGGCGCGCACCAGCGGCTCCAGCATCAGCTGCGGCAGCGGGGTGACGGGCGCGGCCTGGCGGGCGGTGGAAGACTTCTCCATGATATTGCTCAACTTGAGTATTAGTGGCGCAAAAAAATGCGGGAGCGCCGTTTTTACACTCAACTTGAGCATAAGACCAGCGCCAAGGTGTAACCCGGGCGTCACACAGGGGGAATCACCGGGACAGCGGCAGCTTGCTGCCCGAGATCGCGCGCTCGAGCAGCACGTCGTCGCGGAAGCGGAACAGCATGGCCGGCCGGCCCGAGCCGCCCTGGGCCAGTTCGCCGGTCTCCTCGACCAGGGCCTGCTGTTCGACCTGGCGGCGAAAGTTCTGCTTGTGCAGCGCATGGCCAGCCAGCGCCTCCACGGTCTGCTGCAGTTGCAGCAGCGTGAAGGCGTCGGGCATGAGTTCGAAGACCACGGGCCGGTACTTGATCTTGGCGCGCAGCCGCGCGATGCCGGTGGCCAGGATGCGGCGGAAGTCCTCGCGCATGGGCTGGCCCGTGGGCAGGGCGGGCGCGCCGGCACGGCTGCGGCCCAGCGCCTCGGGCACCAGCCTGGCTTCGTACAGCAGTTCGTAGCGCTGCAGCACGAAGTCCTCGTTCCAGGCCGAGCCGCCGAGCCCGAAGGCCGTGTCCACGCGCAGGCGGCGCTGCTGCGCGCTGGCGGCGTCGGGCGCGGCATCGCGCCAGGCCGCCAGCGCCGGCAGGATCTGCTGCGCGAGCAGCGCCTCGGCCGCATCCGAGCGCCGGTCTTCCCAGGGAAAGTAGCGGTACCAGTCGCGCCAGCCGCCGGCCTCGTCGATGGCCGCGGCCTCGCGCGTGAGGCCCAGGTAGCTGACCGAGATCACACGGCGGCCCTGGTCGCGCGCGCGGTCGCGGTCGGCGAAGGTGTAGAGCTGCTCGATGTAGCCGATCGGGTGGTGGGTCTGGCGCTCGATCCAGGCGCGCATGCCGGCCTGCAGCGAGCGGTGCGTCTGCTCGAACGGCCCGCTGGGCAGCGCCAGCCCCTTGTGCGTGGTCAGCACGCGCGCCTGCCCGGCCGTCACGGCGACGAGCACGGCCACCAGTTCGGCGGCGATCGGCTGGGACGGCGGGAGGGCTTCTGGCAAGGGCGTGGGACGGGTGGAAAAGGCCCCGCATTGTGCCGTCGCCAGGCTCCTATGATTCGCCCTCCCCCCACTCTCCGCAGACCTTGCCGGTGCGCCTGAACCTCTACTCGCTGCAACTCTTCGTCGCCGTGGTCGAGGAAGGCACGATCGCCGCGGCGGCCGCGCGCGAGCACATCGCGAGCTCGGCGCTCAGCAAGCGCATCTCCGAACTGGAGCGCCAGGTCGGCACGCCGCTGCTGATCCGCCGTGCGCGCGGCGTCGAGCCGACCGAGGCCGGCCGCAACCTCGCACGCGGCGCGCGCCAGCTGCTGCACAACGCCGAGGGCCTGGCCGACACCATCCGCGAGCAGGCCAGCGGCGCGGCCGGCCATGTGCGGCTGGCGGCCAACCTCTCGTCGATCACGCAGTTCCTGCCGGGCGACCTGGCCCGCTTCGCGCGCCAGCATCCGCGCGTGCAGATCGACCTGGAGGAGCGCGTGAGCTCGGTCGTCACGCGGCTGGTGCTGGACAACGCGGCCGACATCGGCATCTTCACGAGCGCGCTGGACCTGCAGGGCCTCACGGTGTTCCCCTACCGGCGCGACCGCATGGTGCTGGTGGTGCCGGCCGCGCATCCGCTGGCCGGCCACAAGGCCCTGGCCTATGCCGACACGCTGGAGTACGACCAGGTCGGCATGCACCGCGGCAGCGCCGGCAACGAGATGCTGATGCGCGCGGCCACGGCCGCCAACCTGCCGCTGCGCATGCGCTTTCAGGTGACGTCCTACGACGCCATGGTCGCCATGGTCAAGGCCGGCTTCGGCGTGGGCGTGATGCCGGGCGAGGCGCTGGCGCTGTACGCGGGCGACGGCCTGGCCCCCATCGCGCTGACGGACGGCTGGGCGCAGCGCGAACTCAAGATCTGTGTGCGCGCGGGCGAGGGCCTGCCCAACGCGGGCCGGCTGCTGCTGGCCCATCTGCAGGCAGCGTCCCTAAGCTGACAGCGACGCGATCTCCACTTCGCTGAGTCCGGCCTCGCGCAGCACCTCGGCCGTGTGCGCGCCCGGGTCCGGCGCCGGCAGCCGCACGGCGCAGGGCGCCTCGGAGAACTTGACCGGAAAGCCGTTCATGCGCACCGTGCCATGGCCCGGATGCGCGACCTCCAGCACCATCTGCTGCGACAGCACCTGCGGGTCGCTGTAGACCTCGGCCAGGTTCATGACCGTGCCACAGGGCACGCCGGCCGCGTTCAGGGTGGCGATCCAGTGCGCCTTGTCGTGGCGCGACACGGCCACGTTCACATGCGCATTGATCGCTGCGCGGTGCTGCACGCGCAGCGCATTCGTGGCGAAGCGCGGGTCCTCGCGCAGGTGCGTGAGCTCCAGCGCCTGCAGCAGCTTGTGGTAGACGGCATCGTTGGACGGCGCCACCGCGATCTCGCCATCGCTGGCCGTGAACAGTCCGTAGGGGGCGACCAGCAGGTGGTCGTTGCCGGTCGGCACGGGCAGCTTGCCGCTGGCCAGGAAGTCCGCGCTCGCGAACGCGCCGAAGCTGATGAGCCCGTCCACGAGCGAGGCGCCCACGCGCTCGCCCTGGCCCGTGCGCGCGCGCCGCACCAGCGCGGCGGCCGTGCCGAGCGCGGCATAGCAGCCCGCGATCAGGTCGCTGATCGGCAGCGTGCTGCGCAGGGGCCCGGTGGCGGGCGTGCCGTTCATGCTCATGAAGCCGCTCATGGCCTGGGCGATGAAGTCGAAGGCTGGCCGGTCCACATAGGGGCCGGAGGCGCCGAAGCCGGTCACGCTGGTGTGCACGATGCCCGGGGCCAGCGCGCGCAGCGCGTCCCAGCCCAGGCCCATGCGTTCCATGACGCCCGGGCGGAAGTTGTCGACCACCACGTCGGCGCCTGCGATGAGCCGGCGCAGCGCGGCCATGCCGGCCTCGGACTTGAGGTCCAGCCGCACCGAACGCTTGTTGCGGTTGAACGCGGCGAAGTACCAGCTCATGCCGGCGACGATCTCGCCCTGGGCGCGCACCGGGTCGCCGTCGGGCGCCTCGATCTTGACGACGTCGGCCCCCATGTCGGCGAGCAGCATGGTGCAGAACGGGCCGGAGAGGATGCGCGTCAGGTCGATGACGCGGATGCCGCTCAACTGCATGGAACGAACTCCTGGAATCGGGGACGGGTGCGATCTTGCGGCACGACCGTGGCCCACGCATCGCATTTGGCGATGCCGCCCTGCCCAAAGGCCAAGCCTGCGCCGGCCCGCACCGCTATGCTGGCCGCAGGAGACCCGCATGCCCAACGCACTCTTGCACCCCACCTACCCTGCCCAGGTCCGCATCACCGAGGTCGGCCTGCGCGACGGCCTGCAGTCGGAGGCCGTGTTCGTACCCACAGCCACCAAGGTCGCGCTGCTGGAGCGGCTCATGGACGCCGGCGTGCGCCACTTCGAGGCCACCTCCTTCGTCTCGCCGCGCGCCGTGCCGCAGCTGCGCGACGCGGCCGAACTGCTGGCCACGGTGCGGCGCCGCCCGGGCGTGCAGCTCGCGGTGCTGGCGCCCAACCGCAAGGGCGTGGAGCGCGCGCTGGCGGCCGATGCCGACGAGGCCGTGGTCTTCCTCTCGGCCTCGGAGACGCACAACCGCAAGAACCTGAACCGCAGCATCGCCGATTCGCTGCAGGACATGCGCGAGATCGCCGAGGTCGCGCGTGGCGCGCCCATGCGCCTGCACGGCGCGATCGCCTGCGCCTTCGGCTGCCCGTTCGAGGGCGACGTGGCGCTGGACCAGGTCGAGGCCATCGCGCGGCAGTTCGCCGAACTCGGCTTCGCCGGCCTCACGCTGGGCGACACCACGGGCATGGCCACGCCACCGCTGGTGCGCGCCACCGTCGAACGCCTGGCCGCCCGCGTGCCGCAGCTGCCCGTGGCGCTGCACTTCCACAACACGCGCGGCCTCGCCCTGGCCAACGTCATGGAAGGCCTGGCGTTGGGCGTCACGCGCTACGAGGCCGCGCTGGCCGGCACGGGCGGCTGCCCGTTCGCGCCCGGCGCCACGGGCAACGTCTGCACCGAAGACACCGTGCACCTGATGGCGCAGTTGGGCGTGCAGACCGGCATCGACCTCGACGCACTGTGCGAGGCCGCGCGCGAACTCGAGCGCGTGCTGGGCCGGCCGCTGCCGGGCCAGGTCATGCGCGCCGGCCCGCGGCTCAAGCGCTACGACGCCGAGGCGCAGGCCGCGGCCGTGGGCTGATCACTCCAGCTGGATCTTCGCGGCCGCGATCACCTCGCGCCACTGTGCGATGTCGGCCGCCAGGCGCTCTCCCAGTGCCTGCGGCGTGCCAGGCCGCACCTCGCCGCCCTGGGCGCGAACGGCACTCTGCACCTCGGGCAGCTGCAGCACCTTGTCCAGCGCGGCGTTGAGCTGCGCCACCACGGGCGCCGGCACGCCGGCCGGCGCGAACACGGCGTACCAGACGTTCACGTCGAAGTCTTTCACGCCGCTCTCGGCGATGGTCGGCACGTCCGGCAGGATGGGGCTGCGCCGCGCCGAGCTCACGGCCAGCGGCCGCAGCTTGCCGGCCTGCACCTGCGACAAGGCCGAAGGGATGGACGAGGACAGCACGGTGACCTGGCCGCTCACCACGTCCACGAGCGCCGGCGCCGAACCCTTGTACGGGATGTGCTGCATCTTGGCGCCCGCGCGCAGCTGGAACAGCTCGCCCACGAGGTGCGAGACGGTGCCGTTGCCGGCCGAGGCGAAGGTGATGCGCCCGGGCTCGCGCGCGGCCGCCACCACGTCGGCCAGCGTCTTGTAGGGCGAGGCGGACGAGGTCAGCAGGATGATGGGGAAGTCCGCCACGTTGGTGACGGGTTGCAGGTCGCGCTGCGGCTGGTAGGCCAGGCCTTTGTAGAGCAGCGGCGCCACGCCCAGGTTGTCGAGCTGACCCAGCAGCAGCGTGTGGCCGCTGGCCTCGGCCTTGGCCGCCTCGGCCACGCCGATGGTGCCGCCGGCGCCGGCCTTGTTGTCGGGCACGACCGTCCAGCCGGTCCCCTCGGCCAGCCGCGTGGACACGGTGCGCGCGATGAAGTCGGTGCCGCCGCCGGGCGGGAACGGCACGATCATGCGGATCGGCTTGCTCGGAAAGGCCTGTGCGCGTGCCGGCGCGGCGGCGGCCAGCGCGAGTGCGCTGGCCAGCAGGTGTCTGCGGTCCATGCTGTCTCCTTCTTGTGGTGGCCGGGGGATTGCGCTCCCCCCGGTGCGGGCCCATGATCCCGGCCGGCACCGCTGGCTGCGTGCATTTTTTTCGACCACGCATCGCGCCACGCGACGGCAGCCGACTGACACAAGGCTGACAAAGAGGGCGCCCTGCCGCGTGAAAAACCTTCACAAGCCCGTCGCGGGCATTTCACACCCCGCGGGGACTGGCCCCCCTACAGTCCGACGCGCCGTGCACCGCGCACCCGGGCGCCCGCCGCCCCACGCCCTGTTCACAACCACTTTTTCAATACCGGCAGGAGACCCGCCATGACCTGGCAGCAAATCTACGACCCCTTCGGCAACATGTTCCTATCGACCGCGCTGGCGGCGATTCCCGTGATCGTGATGCTCGGCGCTCTCGGCTTCTTCCACATCAAGGCCCACATCGCGGCCGGCATGGGCCTCATCGCCGCGCTGATCGTCGCGGTGTTCGCCTATGGCATGCCGGCCGACATGGCCGGCCGCGCCGCCATGCTGGGCGGTTTCACGGGCCTCTTGCCGATCGGCTGGATCGTGCTGAACATCATCTTCCTGCACCAGCTGACCGAGCAGAACGGCAGCTTCAAGGTGCTGCAGGATTCGCTGTCGGGCATCACCGAGGACCGCCGCATTCAGCTGCTGCTGATCGCGTTCTGCTTCGGCGCCTTCTTCGAGGGCGCGGCCGGCTTCGGCACGCCCGTGGCCGTGACGGCCGCCATCCTGATCGGCCTGGGCTTCTCGCCGCTGGCCGCCTCGGGCCTGTCGCTGATCGCGAACACCGCGCCCGTGGCATTCGGCGCGCTGGGCACGCCGGTCATCACGCTGGCCCAGGTGCATGGCTACGACCTCATGGAGGTCACGGCCATGATCGGCCGCCAGCTGCCCTTCTTCTCGCTGCTGGTGCCGTTCTGGCTGATCTGGGCCTTCGCCGGCCGCAAGGGCATGCTGGAGATCTGGCCCGCGATCCTCGTGACGGGCCTGTCCTTCGCGATCCCGCAGTACCTGGTGTCCAACTTCATGGGCCCCGAGCTCGTGGACATCATCGCCGCCATCGTCTCCATGCTCTGCCTGGTCGCCTTCCTGCGCGTCTGGCAGCCCAAGAAGGTCTGGACTTCGCCGGCCATGCGCGGCAGGGACCCGAGCGCCGCCGAGGCCAAGCCGCCGCAGCCCGTGGTGCGCCACTCCAAGGAGGCCCTGGTCGCGGCCTGGACGCCCTGGGCCATCCTCTCGGTCTTCGTGTTCGTCTGGGGCCTGCCGCCCGTCAAGGCCTGGCTCAACGGCATCTTCGCGCCCAAGTTCCCGATCGAGGGCCTGCACAACCTGATCATGAAGGTGCCGCCCGTGGTGCCCACGCCCCACCCCGAGGCCGCCGTCTACACGCTGAACCTGCTGTCGGCCACCGGCACGGGCATCCTGCTGGCCGCCATCGTCTCGGCGCTGGTCATGAAGTACAACCCGGTCGCCATCGTGCGCACCTTCTTCAAGACCTTCTGGCTGGTGAAGTACTCGCTGCTCACCATCGTGCTGATGCTGGCCCTGGGCACGCTCACGCGCTTCTCGGGCACCGACACCACGCTGGGCTTGGCGTTCGCCAACACCGGCGTGCTGTACCCCTTCTTCGGCACGCTGATGGGCTGGATCGGCGTGGCGCTGACGGGCTCGGACACGGCATCGAACGTGCTGTTCGGCGGCATGCAGAAGGTCGCGGCCGAGCAGCTGGGCCTGTCGCCCAACCTCATGGGCGCGGCCAACAGCTCGGGCGGCGTGATGGGCAAGATGATCGACGCGCAGTCCATCGTCGTGGCCTCCACGGCCACGCGCTGGTTCAACAAGGAAGGCGAGATCCTGCGCTACGTGTTCTTCCACTCGATCGCGCTGGCCTGCCTGGTGGGCCTGTACGTGACCATGCAGGCCTACGTCTGGCCGTTCACCCTGATGGTGGTGAAGTGAACTGAGCAAGAAAATACCGCCATGACCGTCATCACCACCATCGAGGACCTGCGCGTCCTCGCCGAAAAGCGCGTGCCGCGCATGTTCTACGACTACGCCGACTCCGGCTCGTGGACCGAAGGCACCTACCGCGCCAACGAGGCCGACTTCCACAAGATCAAGCTGCGCCAGCGCGTGGCCGTGAACATGGAGGGCCGCACCACGGCCACCACCATGGTCGGCCAGGCGGCGAAGATGCCCGTGGCCATCGCGCCCGTGGGCCTGACGGGCATGCAGCACGCCGACGGCGAGATCCATGCCGCGCGCGCGGCCGAGAAGTTCGGCATCCCGTTCACGCTGTCGACCATGAGCATCTGCTCGATCGAGGACATCGCCGAGCACACCAAGGCGCCGTTCTGGTTCCAGCTCTACATGATGCGCGACCGCGACGCCATGGCCCGCATGATCGAGCGCACCAAGGCCGCCAGGTGCAGCGCGCTGGTGCTCACGCTGGACCTGCAGGTGATCGGCCAGCGCCACAAGGACTTGAAGAACGGCCTCACCGCGCCGCCCCGGCCCACGCTGCGCAACATCGTGAACCTGGCGACCAAGCCGCGCTGGTGCCTGGGCATGCTGGGCACCCAACGCCGCACCTTCCGCAACCTCGTGGGCCATGTGAAAGGCGTGAGCGACATGCGTTCGCTGTCGGCCTGGACCAACGAGCAGTTCGATCCGCGCCTGTCCTGGGCCGACATCGAGTGGGTCAAGAAGCAATGGGGCGGCAAGCTGATCCTCAAGGGCATCATGGTGCCCGAGGACGCCCAGCTGGCCGTGGACGCCGGCGCCGACGCCATCGTGGTCAGCAACCATGGCGGCCGCCAGCTCGACGGCGCGCCCAGCAGCATCGAAGCGCTGCCCGCCATCGTCGATGCCGTCGGCACGAAGACCGAGGTGTGGATGGACGGTGGCATCCGCGGCGGCCAGGACGTGCTCAAGGCCTGGGCCCTGGGCGCGCGCGGCACCATGATCGGCCGCGCCATGGCCTACGGCCTGGGCGCCATGGGCGAGGCCGGCGTGACCAAGGCGCTGCAGATCCTGCACAAGGAGCTGGACGTGACCATGGCCTTCTGCGGCCACACCAACATCCAGAACGTGGACCGCAGCATCTTGCTGCCGGGCACCATCCCGGGCTGAGAACGTGTGAACGAACCGCTCACACCCACGCGAGGCCCCCGATGAGCACCCGTTTCCATCATGATCGTTGCGCTCGGGGCCTCGCCCTTCGGGCCGGGGCCCGCCAGGCCGCATGCGGGCGTTGCGGTCCTTGCCCGGGCACGAGCCCGGGCGGCGGCCCGCGCCTACGCCTGCGGCCCGCCGCACCCCGTCGTGGGAGCGATCGGTTCATTCACACGTTCTGAGTCAGAACAGAGTGCTGTAGACGCTGACCTGGTCGCGGCCGGCCTGCTTGGCTGCGTACATGGCGTGGTCGGCGCGCTGCAGCAGGGTATCGAATGCGGCGTCGCCTGCCTCGATGGTGCTGACGCCGAAACTGGCCGTGCAGCGCAGCGCCTGGCCCTCGAACGCGCCACGCCAGTCGGCGATGAGCTCACGCAGGCGCTCGGCGGTGCGCTGGGCATCCAGCAACTCCACTTCGGGCAGCAGCACCGCGAACTCCTCGCCGCCGATGCGCGCCAGGAAGTCCACCTCGCGCACCGCGCCGCGCACGATGCCGGCCACGGCGCGGATCACCAGGTCGCCCGCCGCATGGCCATGGGTGTCGTTGACCTGCTTGAACAGGTCGATGTCGAACACCAGCACCGCGAGCGGATGCCCGTAGCGCCGCGCGCGCAGGAATTCACGCTCGGCCACCTCCTGGAAGGAGCGCCGGTTGGCCACGCCCGTCAGCGCGTCCAGCCGGGCCAGCTGCTCGGCCTCGTCGCGCGCCCGCGCCAGTTCGGCCGTGCGCTCCTGCACCTGCTGCTCGAGCCGGATGTTGGCCTTCTCGAGCTGGAACGAGGCCTGCAGGCGCTGGCGCGTGGCCTGCGCCTGCGCGGCGCGGCGCTGCTGGTGCAGCAGATTGATGCGGTCGGCCAACGCCAGCGAGAGCAGCACCACGTCCACGAGAATGCCGAACTCGGCCGCATGGAAGTGCACGAAGGTGTAGGGCAGGAAACCGCTGACCGTCAGGGCGGTGACGAAGCTGCCGGTCAGGCTGGCCATGGTGGCCAGCACGAAGAAGCGCGCGGCGCGGTAGCCCCGCAGCCAGGCGCGCAGGCCGGCGGTCAGGATCAGCGGCGTGCCCAGGAAGATGAAGTACACGGGCGCGGCGTTGTAGGCCACCGGGTCGCCGGCCAGCGTCACCACCAGCCAGGCCACCAGCGTGAGCGCCAAGTAGACCTGCATCACGCGGTGCACGCGCGGCGTGCGCTGGCGCGACTCCAGGAAACTCATCGAGAACCACAGCGCGACGACCTGGAAGCCGAAGATGAAGGGCGTGTGCGCCCAGTTGCTGAAACGCGGCGACTCCGGCCAGAAGTACTGGTACGCGAAGCCGTTGTAGGACGCGTTCATGAGGAAGAACGACAGCAGGTAGGCGCAGTAGGCCAGGTAGTTGCGGTCGCGCGTGGAGGTCCAGATGAAGGCGTTGTAGAGCACCATCACGGCCAGGATGCCGTAGAACATGCCGTAGTAGGCCGACCAGCGCCGGTCGCTCTCGTGGAAGGCCTTCAGCTCCCACAGCTCCATGGGCGTCATGAAGGCCTGCGCGCTGGTGATGCGCAGGTAGTAGGTGTGTCGGCCGGGCAGAACGGACAGGCTGACCACGAACTGCGGCGCATCGACCTCGCGTTCTTCGAACGGCAGCGTGTCGCCGAAGCGGCGGTGGACGGTCTGGCCGTCAGCCCCCGGCGCGTAGAGGTCCACGGTGTCCAGCCAGTTGGTGCGCAGCACCAGCAGCCGCGAGAGCGGGCTGGCGCCGGGGTTCTCCAGCGTGAAGCGGAACCAGTAGGCGGACGCGGTGAAGCCGAAGCTGGACAGCCCGCCTTGGGGCGGTGCGAAGCGCTGGCCAAGCACCGCCTCCAGCGTCAACTGGCCCGTGGGGTCCTCGAGCACCTCCGCCGCCTCGTGCAGCACCAGCTGGCCCTGCCCGGGCACGACCTGGACGGCCTGGGCCGCCGCCACGCCGACGCACAGCCACAGACAGACCCCCCACAGCCACCCCAGAGCCCTGCGCATCGATCAGCATCCGGACGCCGGTGCGACAACGGGCGCCCCATGCGCACCGCCCCACCGCGAAGCGGCGCATTGTCGCAGCGCCGGCGCAACACGTCGTACGCCGAATGGCGCCAGGGGATTACGCCGGCCAGGAAAACCGGGGCGGACGCTTGTGCAGGAAGTCCTGGATCGCGCTCTTGTGCTCGGGCGAGCCCATGGCCAGGGCCTGGGCATCGGCCTCCAGGTTGAGCTGGCCGACCAGGTCGCCGGTGGAGGCGCAGGCGCGCTTGATCAGGCTCACCGCCAGGGGCGAAGCGCCCTCGAAGCTCTTGGCCAGCGCCAGCGCGCGCGGCAGCAGTTGCTCCGCCTCGACGACCTCCATGGCGATGCCCAGGCGCAGCGCCTCCTCGGCCTGGACCTCGCGGGCCGACAGCATGAGCTCGCGCGCGCGCTGCGGGCCGACCACGCGCGGCAGCGTGTAGAAGATGCCGCAGTCGGGCACCAGGCCGACCTTCAGGAAGGAAACGCTCATGCGCGCACGCGGCGTGGCCAGAATGAAGTCGCCCGCCAGCGCCAGGCCGAAGCCCGCGCCGTAGGCCGCGCCGTCCACCGCGCAGATCACGGGCTTGTCCAGGCTCAGCAGCTTGGCCAGCCAGTCGTGCAGCAGGTGCAGGCGGTCGCGCCAGCCGCCGTTGTCCAGGCCCACGGTGGCGATGTTGCGCAGGTCGCCGCCCGAGCAGAAGTGCCCGTTGGCGCCCGTGATCACGAGGGCGCGGATGCCGGCGTCGGTGCGCACACGCTCAACCACCTCGGCCACCTCCACGCGCATCTCGGGCGACAGCGCGTTGCGCACGGGCGCATCGTCCAGCGTCAGGATGGCGGTGGCGCCCTGTTGTTCGAAACGGATCTTGCTCATCGCTGCTCCCCGCTCATTGCGGGCTCGCGCCCAGGTCGCGCCCGCCCGGCAGCGAGCTGCCGCCGTCCACGTGGAGGATGGCGCCGGTCACGTAGCTGGCCAGCGGCGAGGCCAGCACCAGGGCCATGTTGGCGATCTCCTGCGTGCTACCCATGCGGCCCAGCGGCACGGAATCGATGACCCGCTTCTCGGCCGCGGCATCGGGCGCCAGGCGCTTCATGCCCTCGGTGCCGGCGACGGGGCCGGGCACCAGCGAGTTGACGCGGATGCCGTCCGGCCCCCACTCCATGGCCAGCACGCGCACCATCATGTCCAGCCCGGCCTTGGCCGCGCAGACATGCGCCTGCAACTTCGTCGGGTTGGCCGCCTGCGGGGCCGAGATGTTCAGCACCGAGGCCCCGGGCTTGCGCAGGAAGGCATGGGCCCCGCGCACCACGTTGAAGCCGCCGAGCAGGTCGATGTCGACCACGGTCTTGAAGCCTTTGGGCGACATGCCCAGTGCCGGCGCGACGAAGTTGCCGGCCGCACCCGAGACGAGCACGTCGATGGGGCCGAAGCGTTCGTGCGCGGCGCGCAGCGCGGCCTCGATGGCCTCGGCATCGCGCACGTCGGCGCTGTAGCCCTCGGCCTCGCCACCGTGGGCGCGCAGCTGCGCCACGGCGCCCGCGATGCGCTCGGCCGAGCGGCTGGCGATGGACAGCTTGGCGCCGGCCTGCGCGAAGGCATCGGCGATGGCGAGGTTGATGCCCGAGGAGCCGCCGGCCACGAAGACGTGGCGGCCCTTGAAGTCGAAAGGATGAGGTTGAGACATGTCAGTGGTCCATCGGGCGCGCGGCCCGTATCGCATGAAACCGGCACGCAGGCCGCTGCTCGAAAGGCCGCGGAGCAGGCCATGCCAGCAGCCGCCGCGGAACGGGCTTTGCCCGGCCGCTGGCGGCGCCCCCTTGAGGGGGTATCGAACTTCTACACGCAGTGAGAAGTTCAAACGGGGGTGGGTTCATTGGTCGATCCTGATGTTGGCCTCTTTGATGACGCGGCCCCAGATGTCCAGGTCGCGGCGCATCTCCTTCGCGAACTCGGCGACCGGTTCGCCGCCCGGCAAGAGGCCCAGCTCCTCCAGCCGCTTGCGCACCTCGGGCTGGGCCACGATGGCGATGAGTTCGTCGGACAGCTTCTTGACGATGGCCGGCGGCGTGCCGGCTTGCGTGAACAGCGCGAACCAGCCGTAGGGCTCGAAGGACTTGTAGCCCAGCTCGGTGAGGGTCGGCGCGTTGGGCGCCAGCGGCGAGCGCCGTGCGCCCGTCACGCCCAACACCTTCACGCGCCCGCCGCCCATCTGCGCGGCCGCTGTGGTGGAGTCCAGGAATCCCACCTTGACCTGGCCGCCCAGCAGGTCGGCCATCAGCGGGCCGGCGCCCTTGTAATGCGCGATGGCCAGGTCCAGGCCGGCTTGCTGGTTGAGCATGGCCGCATGGATGTGGCCCGAGGTGCCGTTGCCATACGAGCCCAGCGCGTAGGTGCGCGGGTCGGCCTTGGCCAGCTTGACGAACTCCTCGACCGTGTTGGCCGGCACGTCGCGGTGCACCAGCAGCAGGTCGGCCGAGCGCGCGGCCACGGCCAGCGGCTGGAAATCCTTGAGCAGCTCGTAGGGCAGCTTGGGCATCAGGGCCGGGTGCTGCACCATGACCGTGATGGCCATCAGGATGGTGTGGCCGTCGGCGGGCGCCTTGGCCGCCATGTCGTTGCCGATCACGCCGCCCGCGCCGGGCTTGTTCTCCACCACCACGGTGGCCTTGAGGTTCTCGCCCAGCTTGGTCGCCATGAGGCGGCCGATGGTGTCGGTGCCCCCGCCCGGCGCGTAGGGCACGATCACGCGCAGCGGCTTGTTCGGGAAATCCTGCTGCGCGAGCGCCGGCAGGCCGGTAATGGCGAGTGTGGTGAAGGCCAGGGCCTGGCGGCGTGTGATGTCTTGGTGCATCGGTTTGTCTCCTTGGTGTGTGCTCAGGTTCGGGAAAAAGCTTCCTGGATCTCGCGCCAGGCCACCTTGCCGGTGTTGGACTTGGGCAAGGCCGCGCGAAACTCCACGGCGCGCGGCGCCTTGTACACCGCCATGCGCTCGCGGCACCAGGCAATCAACGCGGCCTCGTCGAGCGCCTGGCCGGGCCGCAACACCACCACCGCGCAGACCGATTCGCCCTGCTTGGTGTCGGGCCTGGACACGATGCAGGCCTCGTGGATGGCCGGATGCTCGTAGAGCATGCTCTCCACCTCGGCCGGCCAGACCTTGTAGCCGCTCACGTTGATCATGCGCTTGAGGCGGTCGCGCATGAAGAAATAGCCGTCGGCGTCCATGCTCGCCAGGTCGCCGGTGCGGAAGTAGCGCTGGCCATCGATCTCCAGGAAGGCCGCGCGGTTGGCCGCCTCGTCGCGCCAGTAGCCCTGCATGACCTGCGCGCCGCGGCTGACCAGCTCGCCGGTCTCGCCGGGCGCGAGCTCGGCCAGCGTCTCGGGATCGACGATGCGCGAATCCACACCGAAGGTCGGGATGCCCAGGCATTGGCGCTTGCTGGCCTGCATCGGGTTGCAGTGCAGGAAGGAGGCCGTCTCGGTCAGGCCGTAGCCCTCGATGTAGGTGATGCCGAAGCGCTCCTTGAGCATGGCGGAGACGGCCTCGGGCATGGCCGCGCCGCCGCCGTTCAGCATGGCCAGGCTGGACAGGTCGCGCCGTTGCGCATCCGGATGCGCGAAGAAGTCGATCAGCATCGCCGGTGGCGAGGCCCAGACCGACACGCCGTAGCGTTCGATCAGCGCGGCCGCGGCGCCGGCGTCCCAGCGCGCGAGCATGACCACGGTGGCGCCCTGCCAGACCGGCATCAGCAGCGCGTTCTGCATGCCCAGCAGGTGGAACATGGGCGCCACGCCCAGCACCACGGATTCGGCGTGCAGGTTGCGCCACAGGCAGGCGCCCACGCTGGAGGCGATCAGGCTCGCGTGCGTGTGCATGCAGCCCTTGGGCCGGCCGGTCGTGCCCGAGGTGTAGGGCAGCGCGGCGAGGTCGCCGGGCTGGCTGTCCGCGGGCGCGGCGGGGGCGCCGGCCAGTGCCTCGGCCCAGGCCACGCAACCGGCTTTCGCCAGCGGCTGGCGCGGCGCGCGCACGACCTCGGGCACGGCAAGTTCGGTCGGCGCGGTCAGCGCGTCGGCGTAGCAGATGACGACCACCTCGCGCAGCGCGCCACGCGCGAGCGCGGGCTCCATCGCCGGCAGCAACTCCTGCGCCGCGATGGCGTGGCGCGCGCCACTGTCTTCGAGGTAGTGGTCGACCTCGCCGGCCGTGCACATGGCGTTGACGGGCACGACCATCGCGCCGCAGCACTGCACGGCGAAGAAGCCGATCGCGAACTGCGGGCAGTTCTGGCTCATCAGCAGCACGCGGTCGCCCTTGGCGACACCGGCGCGTTGCAGGTGGCCGGCCAGCGCCCGCGCCTGGCGCAGGTACTCGGCATAGCTCAGCACGCTGTCGTAGTAGACGATGGCGGGCCGCTGCGGGTAGCGCGCGGCGCTGGTCGCCAGGTTGTCCCACAGCGTGGTCTGCGGCACGGCCAGCGCGTGCGGGAAGCCGCGCGGCCAGTGCTTCAGCCAGGGCCTGGTCATGGAACTCCCTCCGGCTTCGCCTGCGGTGCGCGCTGGCTTGGGGCGGCCCGGCGCGGCGCTCATTGGTTCTCCATCGCGCGGGCGATGATTTCCTTCATGACCTCGTTGGCGCCGCCATAGATGCGCGAGACGCGCACATCGGCGTACATGCGGGCGATCGGATACTCCTGCATGTAGCCATAGCCGCCGTGCAGCTGCAGGCATTCGTCCACGACCTCGCAGGTGGCCTGGCTGACCCACCACTTGGCCATCGCGGCCGTGGGAATGTCCAATTCGTGACGCGCGAGCCGGGCCACGCAATCGTCGAGGAAGCTGCGCGCGATCGTCGCCTTGGTCTGGCACTCGGCCAGCTTGAAGCGCGTGTTCTGCAGGTGCAGCAGCGAATCGCCGAAGATCTTGCGGTCGCGCGTGTAGGCCAGCGTTTCGTCCACGGCGCGCTGCATGGTGGCCGCACAGCCGATGGCCAGCACCAGGCGCTCGCGCGGCAGTTGCTGCATGAGCTGTGCGAAGCCCTTGCCCTCCTCGCCGCCGAGCAGGTTGGCCTGCGGCACGCGCATGTCGTTGAAGAACAGCTCCACCGTGTCCTGGCCCTGCTGGCCCACTTTTTCCAGCAGGCGGCCGCGGCGGAAGCCTGCGAGATCCTTGGTCTCGATCACGACCAGCGAGACACCCTTGGCCTTGGCCGTCGGGTCGGTCTTGCAGGCCACGACGATGATGTCCGCCAGCAGGCCGTTGGTGATGAAGGTCTTGGCACCGTTGATCACGTAGTCGTCGCCGTCCTTCACGGCGCTGGTCGTGATGCGCTGCAGGTCCGTGCCGGCGCCGGGCTCGGTCATCGCGATGGCGGCGATGGTCTCGCCCCGCGCCATGCCGGGCAGCCAGCGCTGCTTCTGCGCCTCGGTGCCGTAGGCCAGCAGGTAGTGCGCCACGATGCCGCTGTGCACGTTGATCGAGAAGCTGTTGACCATCGCGCGCATCTGCTCCTCGCAGATCACGGCCTCGTGCAGGAAGCTGCCGCCACCGCCGCCATACTGCTCGGGGATGCCGGCGCACAGCAGGCCCAACTCGCCGGCCCGGCGCCAGATGGGGCGGTCCACGTGGCCCTGCTCCTGCCATTTCTTCAAGTGGGGCACGCACTCGGTCTCGAAGAAGCGGCGCGCGGTGTCGCGCACCATCTGCAACTCGTCGGTCATCCAGGGCCGTGGCGCGTTGGCGAATGTCATGGACGCCCCCCGCCGCAGACCAGCACCTGGCCGCTCACGTAGTTCGACTCGGGGATGCAGAACATGTAGACCGCACCCGCCGCTTCTTCGGGCGTGCCGCCACGGCCCAGCGGGATCGTGGCCTCGGCGGCCTTCAGGCGGTCGGGTTGCACGCCTACCGCGATGGTGCGACCGCCGATGTCCACACTGGCTTCGCCGGCCGTGAGCGGCTGCGTCAGCCGCGTCTGGATCAGGCCGAAGGCCACGCTGTTGACGTTGACCTTGTAGCGGCCCCATTCCTTGGCCATGGCCTTGGTCAAACCGTTGATGCCGGCCTTGGCAGCCGCATAGTTGGCCTGGCCCGCGTTGCCGTACACGCCCGAGGTGGACGAGATGTTGACGACCTTGCGGAACACGGGTGCGTCGGCCTCCTTCTTGGCGGCCTCGCGGATGAAGTCGGCAGCGGCGCGCAGGATGCGGAACGGCGCGGTCAGGTGCACGGCCAGGATGTCTTCCCACTGCTGGTCGCTCATCTTCTGGATCACGTTGTCCCAGGTGTAGCCGGCGTTGTTGACGATGATGTCCACGCCACCGAATTCCTTCAGCGCGGTGGCTACGAAGCGCGTGCCGAAGTCGGCGTCGGTCACGCTGCCCACGCAGGCGCAGGCCTTTCCACCGGCAGCGCGGATGGCGGCCACGGTTTCCATGGCCGGGCCTTCGTCGAGGTCGTTGACGACCAGCCGCGCACCTTCGGCGGCGAGCTTCATCGCGATGGCGTTGCCGATGCCGCGGCCGGAGCCGGAGACCAGGGCGACTTTGTCTTGGAGCTTGAGCGTCATGTCGTTTCTCTTGGACATCAGGACAGGGCGACGACCGCGTCGCCAGAGAGCTTGGTCTGGCCGTTCTGGTCGGTGGTGGACAGCTCCACGCGCAGGCGGCGCTCGCCGTCCTGCTCGAACTTCTCGGTCACGCGGCCTTCGCAGCGGACCTGGGCACCGACCTGGGTGATGGCGACGAAGCGCACGCCGTACGCGCGCAGCGCGCTCTGCGGCACCCAGTTGGTCAGCAGCCGGCCCAGGTAGGCCATGGACAGCATGCCGTGCGCGAAGACGTCGCCGAGGCCGGCCGCCTTGGCGAAATCGGTGTCCACGTGGATCGGGTTGTGGTCGCCCGAGGCGCCGCAGTACAGCGCCAGCGTGAGGCGCGAGATCGGCTCGGTCTCGAAGGACGGCAGTGCGTCGCCGACCTGGATCTGGTCGTAGGAAATCGTCATCTGTTGGCTCCTCATGCGTTCCTCATCACGGTCACGCCCTGGAGGTCGGCCACGTGCTCGCCGCGCTGGTTCGTCACGCGCGTGCTGCGCACGACGAACTCCAGCGCCCCGCCCTTCTTGTCGTAGATGTCTTCGATGCGCTGCTCGAAGGTGAGCCGGTCGCCGGCGTAAGCCATGCGGTGGTAGACGAAGCGCTGCTCCCCGTGCAGCAGCCGGCGGTAGTCCAGGCCCAGCAGGTTGCGCAGCGCAGCCGGGTCCGGCGACTCCATCTCCAGGCAGAACAAAAAGGTGGGCGGCACGGGCAGCGCGGGGTGGCCGGCATCGCGTGCGGCGGACGCGTCGCTGTAGACCGGGTCCGCCTGGCCCGTGGCCTTGGCAAAGAAGCGCAGGCGCGAGGCTTCCACGGCGACCGTGAAGGCCGGCTGGGTGTGGCCGATGTATTTCTTGTCGATCATGGTCAGACGCGCTCGTAGAGGGTCACGACGCACGCACCACCCAGGCCCAGGTTGTGCTGCAGCG
The DNA here is from genome assembly GCF_014652235.1 of Pseudorhodoferax aquiterrae. GTDB lineage: Bacteria > Pseudomonadota > Gammaproteobacteria > Burkholderiales > Burkholderiaceae_C > Pseudorhodoferax > Pseudorhodoferax aquiterrae. The sequence goes on along the minus strand of NZ_BMYK01000010.1, from coordinate 98,340 downwards.
CGAGGCGCGCGCCTTCCACCTGGCGTTGGTCTGCGGTGCCGCGCAGCTGGTGCGTCAACTCGTAGCACTGCGCCAGGCCCGTGGCGCCCAGCGGGTGGCCCTTGGACAAGAGGCCGCCCGAGGGGTTGGTCACGACCTTGCCGCCGTAGGTGTTGTCGCCGTCCAGGATGAACTTCTCGGCCGTGCCTTCGGGCGTCAGGCCCAGGCCTTCGTAGGTGATGAGTTCGTTGGCCGTGAAGCAGTCGTGCAGCTCCACCACGTCCAGGTCCTCGGGGCCCACGCCGGCCGCTTCATAGACCTGCTTGGCGGCGGCGGCCGTCATGTCGTAGCCGACCACGCGGCGCATGTCGCCGCTGTCGAAGGTGCTGGGCGTGTCGGTCGTCATGGACTGGGCCGCGATGCGCACCTTGCGCGCGATGCCGTGCTTCCTGGCGAATTCTTCCGAGCACACGATGGTGGCGGCCGCACCGCAGGTGGGCGGGCAGCATTGCAGGCGCGTGAGCGGGTCGAACACGGCGGGCGAGGCCATGACCTCTTCCAGCGTCACGGTGTCGCGGAACACGGCGAGCGGGTTGCGCGCGGCGTGCTGGCGGGCCTTGACCGAGATGCGGCCGAAGGTGTCGGGCCGGATGCCGTACTGCTTGATGTAGTCGCGGCCGGCGCCGCCGAAGAACTGGGCCGCGCGCGGTGCGGTGGGCAGCGTGCCTTGCAGCTGGTCCATGGTCTCGGCGAAGCGGGCCATGGGCGAGGGACGGTCGTCGTAGGCGCCCTTGAGCGCGCCCGGCACCATCTGCTCGAAGCCCAGCGCGATCGCGCATTCGGCCACACCGCTTTCCACGGCCTGGCGCGCCAGGTACAGCGCCGACGAGCCGCTCGAGCAGTTGTTGTTGAGGTTGAAGACCGGGATGCCCGTCAGGCCCACGCCGTAGATGGCGGCCTGGCCGGCGGTGGAGTCGCCGTAGACGTAGCTCACGTAGGCCTGCTGCACGGCGTCGTAAGGCACGCCGGCGTCCTGGAGCGCGAGCGCGGCGGCGCGTGCGCCCATCACGTTGTAGGCCTCGCTCTTGCCGGGCTTGGTGAAGGGGATCATCCCGACGCCGGCAACGTAGACATTGCGTCTCATGTGTGGTCTTCCTCTGGTTGGAGCGGACCGATGGCGCGCGCAGGCACGCGACCGGAACTGCGGGGAAGTCTAGGGACGGGCATGGGCATCGCACATGGCCGAAGCGATGGGCCGCATTGGCCCGAACGCTCAAAAGTGCAGAGACCGGGGGTTAACCCGGAGGCTTCAGGACAGCCGCTCCTGCCGATAGGCGCCGGGCGCCAATCCGGTCCAGCTCTTGAACGCGCGGTGGAAGGTGCTGGCTTCGGAGAAGCCCAGCCGCCCGGCGATTTCGGGCAGGGTGAGGCCGGGCTGGGTCAGGTAGTCGATGGCGGCGTCGCGCAGCAGGTCGTCGCGGATCGCGCGAAAGCCCGTGCCCTCCTCGCGCAGCCGCCGGCGCAGCGTCTGCGGCGTCATCGCCAGCTGCGCGCCCACTTCCTCCAGCGACGGCATGGGTCCGCCCAGGTGGCGGCGCAGCAGGCGGCGGATGCGCTCGGCCAGGCTGCTGTCGTCGCGGTACTTGAGCAGCAGACTGGCCGGCGCCTGGGCCAGGAAGCCGGCCAGGCTCTCGGGCGTCTGCACGATGGGCAGGCTGAGCCAGCGGGCCTCGAAGCGCCAGCCGGTGCGCAGGCCGTAATGCGGTGGCGCCTGGAACAGCTGCGGCGCGTCGCCCGGCTGGTCTGCCTCCTTACAACGCAGGTCCACCGCCAGCAGCGGCAACCGCCGCGCCACCAGCCAGCACACCAGGCCATAGCCCAGGAAGCCGAAACAGCGCATGGCGTAGCCCAGCGGTTCGTCGACCGGTGCACGCGGCGCCAGCGACATGCTGGCCACGCCCTCGCGCACCTGCAGCCGCGGCGTGAAGTCGGACAGCAGCAAGCGGTAGTGGCGCAGGCCCGCGCGCAGGGCCTCCTCCAGCGTGCGGCAACCCACGGCAAGGCGGCACACGGCCTCGAAACTGCCCAGCGGCAGCGGCCGGCTGCACAGACCCCAGAGCTCGTCGCGCAGGCGGTGGCGCAACTGGAAGATCAACGCGGCGTACTGCGCCTGGCTCACGCGCGAGAGCGGCGAGCCCAGCAGTTCGGGCGGGATGCCGGCGCGCTGGAGCAGCGCGTCGCAGTCCAGGCCGGAGCGCCGTGCACCCAGCACGATCTGCCGGACCTGGCCGATGGGGATGGTCTGCCGGGTGGTGCCGCTGGAGGGGGGAGACATGGGACGCGGCAAATTGTAGGAGCGCGGTACCTGCGCCCCTGTCGCCTCCGTGGCCCGGCACGGCCGGCGCTGGCCGCGGCGGGTGGCGGTCTGCGCAGGATCGGGAAAGCCCCGCCGACCATCCAAGGCGCATGGCAGCGCCGATCGGCGCAAAGTGACAAAGCCGCCGAACCCGCGGAAATCCCGGGGCCGGTCAGAGCAGGCGCTGCAGGCTGGCTTCGAGCTGCTCGGTCGGCAGCCGGCGAAAGCCCGAGCGCGCGAAGCGCTGCAGGCGGCCGATGGCGAAGGCCGTCAGCACCGAGGCCTGCACGGTGGCGTCCACGGTGGGCGTGGCGGCGCCATCGTCGGCCAGCGCCGGCCGCAGGCACTGGCGCAGGGCGGACTCGATGCGGTCGAAGAACTGGTTCATGCGGCTCTGCAGCCGCTCGTGCTCCAGCACCAGCGCGTCGCCGACCATCACGCGCACCATGCCGGGGTTCTTCTCGCCGAACTGCAGCAGCACGGTCAGGATGCTGCGTGCCTGCTGCGTGCCGCTGGCGGCCCCATCGGCCGTGATGGCCGCCACGAGCTGGAAAACGCTCTGCTCGATGAACTCGATGAGGCCCTCGAACATCTGGGCCTTGCTCGCGAAGTGGCGGTACAGCGCGGCCTCGCTGACCTGCAGCCGGCCGGCCAGCGCCGCGGTGGTCACACGCTCGGCGCCGGGCTGCTCCAGCATGGTGGCCAGGGTCTGCAGGATCTGCAGCCGGCGCTCGCCGGGCTTGGGCCGCTTGCGCTGCTCGCGTGGTGCGGCTGCGGCTGCCGAGGCGTCCTCGCCGCCTTCGGACGTTGCGGTCGGCAGGGCGGCGTCTTGGGGCATGCGGTGGTGTCGTCGTGCGCTCAGCGCGCGCGGATCATGGTGCCGTAGGCCTGGTCGGTCAGGATCTCGAGCAGCATCGCGTGGGGCACGCGGCCGTCGACGATGTGCACGGCGTTGACGCCGCTCTTAGCCGCGTCGATCGCGCCGGCCAGCTTGGGCAGCATGCCGCCCGAGATGGTGCCGTCGGCGACCAGATCGTCGATCTCGCGCGAGGTCAGCTCGGTCAGCAATTCGCCGGCCTTGTTCAGCACGCCCGGGATGTTGGTCAGCATCATGAGCTTTTCGGCCTGCAGCACGGTGGCGAGCTTGCTGGCGACGACATCGGCGTTGATGTTGTAGCTCTCGTTGTCCTCGCCGAAGCCGATGGGGCTGATGACGGGGATGAACTGGTCATCCTGCAGCGCCTTGACCACGCTGGGGTCGATGCCCACGATGTCGCCGACCTGGCCCACGTCGTGGAACTTGGTCGGGTCGGCCTGGTCGGGCATCTGCAGCTTCTGCGCGCGGATCAGGCCGCCGTCGCGGCCCGTCAACCCCACGGCCTTGCCGCCGGCCTGATTGATCAGGCCCACGATGTCCTGCTGCACCTCGCCGGCCAGCACCCATTCGACGACTTCCATGGTCTCGGCGTCCGTCACGCGCATGCCCTGGATGAACTGGCCCGTCTTGCCCAGGCGCTTGAGCGCGGTCTCGATCTGCGGGCCGCCGCCGTGCACGACCACGGGGTTCATGCCGACCAGCTTGAGCAGCACCACGTCTTCGGCGAAGTCGGCCTGCAGGGCCGGATCGGTCATGGCGTTGCCGCCGTACTTGATGACGATGGTCTTGCCGTGGAACTTGCGGATGTACGGCAGGGCCTGGGCCAGGATCTCGGCCTTGTCGCGCGGCGCGATGGCGGACAGATCGGGCTCGGTGGGGGCGGCGGTCATGGCGGGCTCTCCGGAGGCTGGAAAAACTGCGGCGGATTGTAGGGGCCGCTGTATGTCACTTGCCCAGCCAGCGCGGCACCTTGAAACGGATGATCATGAGGTAGGCGCCGACGTAGGTGACCACGAAGAGCGCGCAGAACGCCGCCAGCACGGCGGTGTTGCTCCAGAACATGACGGCCGGCACCACGGTCAGCAGCGAGAAGATCCACAGGTAGGGCGAGGTGCGGTTGTTGCGCGCCAGCAGGTCGCTGGCCTCGTCGTCCTCGAACACCACGCGCACGATGCGGCGGAAAATCAGCTGGTGCAGGTGCAGCGCATCGGCGGTGCTGGGCGACTGGCCGCGCGCGAGCTTGCGGTAGACCGAGAACATGGTCTCGCTCACGGGGTAGATGAGCAGCAGCATGGGGAACCAGGGCGAGACCACGGGATGGCGCTGCACCAGCAGCACGCAGGCCACGGCGATCACGAGCCCCCACACGTAGGCCCCACCATCGCCCGCGAAGATCTTGCCGTAGGGGTAATTCCAGAGCAGGAAGCCGCCCGTGGCGCCGACCAGGCAGACCAGCATGGCGGCGAGCTGCCGGTCGCCGACCTGCAGGGCCACGTGGACCAGGGCCAGGCTGATCAGGATGGCGACCATGCCCGCCAGGCCGTTGTAGCCGTCGATGAGGTTGAAGGCATGCGGCAGGCCGGCGATGGCGACCATGGCGAAGAGGGCGGCGGCGAGCGGGACGGCTTGGAGCCAGTCGTCCACAGAGGCGAAGCCGATGCGCCGAACCCCGAGGTTGAGCAGCCAGCACAGCAGGATGGCGGACAGGGCGGTGAGGCCCAGGCGCAGGCGGGCGCGCAGGCGCTGGGTCATGTCTTCGGCGATGCCGGCGAACACGGCGGGGGCCATGCACATGGCCATGAGCCAGAGGAAAGTGGAATTGGCGTGCCAGTCGACGTTCAGGGAGGCAGCCTGGGGGGTGCCGGCGTAGGCCCAGGCGAGGACGAGGCCGAAGAAGATGCCCGCGCCGCCGATGCGGGGGATGTGGCCCAAGTGGAAGCGCTGGGGCATGTCATGCGCGTACTGGCGTGCGTGACGGCGCGCGAGCCGGATGACGACAAAGGCCGAGGTCGCAGAGACTAGGAAGCTGAACACAACAAGAAAAACCATAGCGACCGAGAACCTAGAATTGGCGACACAGAGTCAAATCATGGTAGACGCAAATCAAATTCAAATCGCGGTATCGCTGGTCAGTCACGGGCAGCGGGAGCTAATTATTCCACTCCTGGAGCAACTGGAGCGGCACTGTTCAAACCTGATCGCGCAGCTCATAATAACAGTCAACATTCCAGAACGCGACCCTACAAGCGACAACCCCTTCAAAATACCAACCACCATTATTCGAAACGACAAACCGAAAGGATTTGGAGAAAACCATAATACTGCATTTTCCAAATGCACAAGCCAATGGTTTTTAGTTCTCAATCCCGACATAAGATTAGACTCCGACATTATCACGCCACTTCTAAAAACAGCGAAAGAACGTGATGGCCTCTTATCCCCAAGAATAGCCGAAGGCGAAAACGACCAACCCGAACCGCACAGAGCGTTGATTACACCACTAGAAATATTGACCAGAAGACGTGTCAATTACACCGCCCCAAACGAACCAGTATGGATTCCCGGAATGTTCATGCTATTCCGCTCAAGCGCATACAAAGAAGTGAACGGATTTGACACGAAATATTATATGTATGCAGAGGACTTCGACATCTGCGCGAGGCTCCAACTTCGAGGCTGGCGCATCAATATAAACGAGAGCCTGCGCGTCATGCATCATGCACAAAGAGCAAGCCAAAGGGACTTGCGCCATTTGACATGGCACTTGATAAGCTTGTTCAAGCTATGGACCTCCTCAACGTTCTGGCGCTACTGGCTCAAAGCCAAAAGACCCAACTGATCAAATCTTTAATGAGCACAAAATGAAAAGCGCCGCCAGAAGCCCAAGCGATCACACAGGAAGCATTGGCCCAGCAACTCTCAGCTTTGCGATAGCACTGCTCGCTATTTACACGATCTACATTCTGGTGATTCGGGCAGACGTCGCCTACATGGACAGCCTGCGATTTATCACATATTATCCATCGATCCAAGAAAATTGGCTGAATGCATTCGCATTCTGGAATCAAGGCCAACACACGGGACTGATCCTACAACTGACTACCTGGGTGAACATCGCTTGGTTCAGACTCGATCCTCTTATACCAAGCTTTCTGAGCGGAGTGGTGCTCTTACTAATTTCATTACTTCTTTGCAAAAGCCTGCCACTAGCGAAAAATAAGACCGAAAAAGCACTGCGATGCGCTGCCTCACTAGTTTTCTGTGCAATGGCTTTCCACCCAGCTTCATTTGAACTGTTCACGCTCGACATTGGATTTGGAGAGCTCGCACGCAGCCTCATATTTCTCTGCATTGCATCCGCATGCTTCAGCGACCCGACCAAAGAAAAGTCCATTGCGCAAACAATCATTATTTCAGCAATGATTTTATTTGCAGTATTCCTATTCGCGTATGGGCGGGCCTACATCTTTGCAGCCGCCGTAATCATAACTATAAGTGCTCTCCGAAAAAGCTCTACCAACAAAAAATTTTACCGAGCAGTTTTCTTTACAACAATTGCGACTATTGTTGCGTTCATCGGGGCTGGAAGATTTACTACGACAGCATCCGGAATGGCCGGAAGCCAGAGCATCCTTACACAGATCCAAAACGTGTCTCTTGCACCAATTGCAGCAGTCGGAGGAATAATCGGCGTCGAGGCATACGGGCGCTTGAACCTGCCAAAGCTAAGCTCGTTCTTCATCGGCTCGCTTTGGCTGTGTATGGCCGCCTTATCCACCTTTCGATTTATACGCAGCGGCCAACATAAAGTAAATGGACTACCGGTCTACCTTATGGCGTACGGCACAATCTCCACAATTGCATTTTCATTCGCACGAGGAGACAAAGGCCCCGAAGCAGTGATGGCCTCCCGATATTACATTGACCTCAGCTGCATATCCATAGCGATAATCTGGATGAATATGCAACTATCATTCAACGAACCCAAAGATACGAAAAAGTTTCGAGCAGCAACTGCATGCGCCCTCTGCCTATGTACGCTCGGTTTCTTCATTACCACCGTTTTCGAAACTAAAGCCATGCCCTATAGAGCAGCCTATTTCAATCAACTCCGAGCGGCAGTACTCTCACCACTTGATTTGACGACCGAGCAATCTCGCGCGTTGCAAGCAACTAGCTTACAAGTCGCCCAGCAAGCCAAAGAAATACAACGGACGTTAAATATAGGCCCATACTCACGCCAAGCGCCCACCCAGTAAGGGGATCTCATCCACGAACTCGCAAAACCAACTTAGTCAAAACGAACGTCGCAGGCACCGTCACAGCCGAAACGACAAGCGGAGCAACCTTCTCGCCGACTCCAAGATTCACAATCAATCCTAACAAGGATGCTGATACAATATACTGAACAACATACACCGACGGGAACGCAAAGAAGCGTCCCCAAGACAGCGACTGAGAGAACACAAATGTAGAGTTAATGACGTATGACAGTGCTATTCCGGCCACATAAGCAATTGCGTAGGCCACGTGATATGAGAACCACAGATGCAGCAGTAAGTAGACGCCATAGCTGGCTATCGTATTAAAGCCACCTCCGATCAAGAATTTCGCCCAACGCGGAATTTTCATCGCACAAGAAACTAAAGCGCTGTAGCAGTAAGCCTAGTGAACTCTCCGTAGTCTCGGAGGTAGTCGCTAGCGTCGTAGTAATGTGACGTAAAAACAAGAAGGACGGCATCAGAACTGTATTTGTATTGAATTCCCCATATCATAGGCGGCAGGTGCAGCCCGAGATCCGGCGAATTCAACAATATTTCAGCCCGAGAAGCCCCGTCGTCAACCACTACAGAACACCGACCCTTGACACAAATGAGGAACTGGTGACACTCTTTGTGGGCGTGCTCGCCTCGGGTTTTCTCGCTCGGCACATTAAACACCAAGAAATAGCGCCTCACCGAAAACGGGATATCTTTCTCAAATTCACCTACAGATAAGTCTCCGCGCATATCCTGCACGGCGTTCAGCCTACGTAACGTCACGCGCCCTACGCCTATTTCTTGGACCGCACCAGGGATTTTCGGCACTACGTATGCGCGGGACTGCTCAGGCCCGGCTACAGCGATCGCACCGTTCTCAACGTATCCCATTATGCGCGCCGGAGATCCTTTTACAATGGCATGCGGTGGAACAGACTTCGTTACAACAGCACCAGCGCCGACCATTGCGCCGGTTCCGATGGTGACGCCCGGCAAGATCACTGCGCCGCCACCAATCGTCGCACCCGCCTCGACTGTCGTCCGAAGGGGCTTATCAAGAAACTGTTTAGACCTCGGAAATTTATCGTTGGTAAATGTGGCGTTGGGGCCGACGAACACGTCATCCCCCAGCGTGACACCGTCCCACAAGTAAACGCCCGACTTAACGGTCACGCGGTCACCAATTACCACGTCGTTCTCAATAAAACAATGTGCGCAGATATTCACATCTGCGCCGATCACTGCCCCCTTCAGGACAACAACGGATTGCCAGATTGTCGTGCGATCACCAACTCTATCCGTAAGAACTTCGGCGGTTCGATGAATTTGTTTTTCACTACTCATCTGCTTTTTCTCCATTCCTAACCTCCATTGCCACTACTGCGAGCGGTCGATTTTTGCTATTTTCATAGGTGCGCCATGCATACGTCCCGACCAAACCTATGCCAAGGAGGTTGAGAGCACCAAAGAATAGGACAACCAGCATGGTTGGGACATATCCCGGTACAGTAACGTTTCCACTGAATCGCGCCAGCAACACCACCAATGTCAAGACGATTGAAAGTCCGCAGCCAGCCAAACCAATACGAGTCAATAGCCTAATTGGGTAATCGGTGAATGCAAAAATACTATCCAGCATGTAGTCAACCTTTTTCCTAAAGGTCCATGCCGAGACGCCTTCTTTTCGCGCAAGGCGTTCATACCCAATTGTCTTTCGCCTAAATCCGAGCCAAAAAATCAGTGCAATCAACGAGGATCGAGATTCTTCGAGCTCCAGAAGGCGGTCGCGGAATATTTTGTTGCACCCGAAGACATCCACGCCTCCCTCCGGCATCTCAGGGACAATAAGCCGGCGATAAAGCCACCAAAATAATCCCGACGTAAATTTTGATGTTGTGGAGTCATTGCGCTGAACTCTGGTTCCGATCGCCACATCGCACTCATCTTTTTCCAAAGACCGGAGGAATGAGACCATAAGTTGAGGCGGCTCCTGAAGATCTGCCGCCATCACGCCGTAGTATGAACCCCTTGCGGCCGCCAAACCGGTCCGAATGGCAGGAAATGAACCGAAATTTCGCGAGTGGGCGAGCAGCTGCGCAGGGAACTCAATTTTGAAAAGAGCGTCTCGAAGAATTTCAAATGACGAGTCTGGGCTGCCGTCTACAACAAACACCGCCTCCATCTTTCCATCCAACTGGAAATATAAGTCCGCCAAGGCCTGCAGCAAACGCGGAATTGACTCCTCGTTCCTATAGACCGGTATCACGACAGAGAACTTTATTGCTTCCATGCGTTAACAGTCGCAATGACTCGTGCCACCTGATCATCGGTCATCTCTGGATAGCATGGCAGGGTCAGTACCTCGGATGCAAGGCGTTCTGTATTTGGCAAGTGAATATGCGCGTAGAGCGCGCCGAAGATCTGTTGCCGATGATCTGGGACCGGATAGTGGACGTCAGAGGAAATGTCAACGGCCTGCAAGTGGGCCTTGAGTTCGTCTCGACGGGATGAACGTATGACGTAGAGGTGTGCGACAGAGCCCTCTCCATTGTGAAGCGGAGCGCGTACGGCTGGATGATGAATTCCGGTTCCATATGCGTGGGCAATAGAACGACGCCGTTCGTTTGAGGCATCAAGGTCTGGCAAAAAAATTCGCAAGATCGCAGCTTGGATTTCGTCCAAGCGGCTGTTACGGCCTCCGGCAACACCCACATGATACTTGCTCGTCCAGCCATATTGGCGCAACGTCGTCACTGCCTTTGCGATTGCGTCGCTATTTGTCACCACCGCGCCACCATCGCCCAACGCGCCGAGGTTTTTGGTGGGGTAGAAGCTGAAGCTCGCTGCATCACCAAAAGATCCAACTCTTTGCCCGTTGGATCTGGCCCCGTGGGCCTGGGCGCAATCTTCCAGCAACGCTACACCGGCGCGCTTACAAGAGCGGGAAATCTCGGCAATTTCAGGAACGGCCTGACCATAAAGGTGGGTGACCACGACCACCTTGGCACCTGCGGCAATCGCTTTCTCGACCTCAGAATGAGCAATGTTGTGTGTTTCCAGGTCGACGTCCATGAACATCGGCCGAGCCCCGAGCGCGTTGACAGCGGCCGTCGTGTACATACCGGCGTTAGCGACGGTAGCGACAAGATCGCCGATTTCCACCCCAAGCGCCTTAAGTGCCAGTTCGATTGCATCAGTACCGTTGGCGACGCTGATGCAATGGTTGACATGCAAGTAACTTGCGAATTCCGCCTCAAATGCTTTAACTTGAGGCCCCAGAACAAACCACCCAGTTTCAATGACGCTTTCAACCGCTGCACAGATGGCAGGACGGTATTGGCGGACTCGCGCGTTCAAATCGTTGATCAGCATTACGTAACTCCGTTAACCTCTTGAAAATCCTGAGCAAATACCGCACTTAGTGCAGACTGCGAAAAGCGCGCGTGCACAAAATCGAAACCGTTCTGCGCGGTTACCTGCCATGCGTTGACGTTCGTCATAACTTTGATCACAGCGGCAGCGAAGTCCGCGGCACTGTCACAGACGGAAACAACATTTTCCAAGCCTGGAAGGCCTTGCGCTCCGACCGCCGTCGTGACGAGCGGAACGCCGTGGTGCATTGCCTCCAATACCTTGCCTTTTACTCCTGCGCCAAATCGCAGCGGAACGACGGCTACCCCGCAACGAGCGTAATAATTGTCCAGTTCTGCATCCGACAGATAGCCGGTAACCTGTATTGAGTCACCGGCCAATGCCTTGACGGCTGGTGTCGGATTCGACCCCGCCAACACCACTTGCACATCATTCAGTTGCCCCTGAATGATCGGTAGAACTTCTCGAACGAACCACATCGCTGCGTCTACGTTCGGCGGATGACCAAACCCAGCGACGAAAAGAATTTCCCGCAGGCGACGCCCTGCGATGTTGACGCTGAATTCATTGCGATCAAAGAAATACAGAGGGACTGTCCTCGCCGTCTTCCCGGGGATCAAGGCCTGGACAGCGGCAGTTTCTGTCGTTGACGGATAGTAGACGACATCGCATTCCCGCCAGAGCATCTCTTCGACGGCACGGATCTGCCCCGCATCACGCAGAAGGCGAGCTTCGCCGGTATGCTCGTGCTCGAGCAGCAGGCGAGCGTAGTGCAGGTCGTGGCCGTAATACAGCAGTTTGGCTCGGGTATGCTCGCGCACTGCCTCCCAGTGTTCTAGAGCGATGTGGGGACGGTTCAGGAAAACATAGTCCAAATCCCCGGCATGGGTCTCAACCCAATTGGCGTAACGGCCGACGTACTCGTTACCGTAGAGCACCTCGATACCCTCCTGCTCCAGCAAAGGGGCGTAGTGCGTGTCGTGCCAATGGTTGGCCGGCCAGAACTTGACATTCAAGCCCATCGCACGGAACTCGCGCAGAAAGCACCAGATGCTGCGCGAACCGGCATCGCGGTCGGGCTGGGGCACGTAGTGGTCGACCACCAAAATGGTCCGTTTGCCGATCGAGCGGTCGTGCGCACGGAACGGATTGACGCCGTTGTCCAAGTGCTCGCGTTCGAGAATTTCTTTCCAGCGTACGTAGAACTTCTTTTGGTTCTCCACTTGGTGCGCCTTGATGCCGCTGCCAGTGTCGGTGCCGTGGGAGATTCCTTCGTAGTGGATGACGACCGACTGCGGCTGGTACATCACCTTCTTGCCAGCCGCGCGCACGCGGAATGCCAGATCGGTGTCTTCGTAATAGGCCGGGAGATAGTGCTCATCGAAGCCGCCGAGTTGGTGCCAGAGCGCGGCTGGAACCATGAGAGAGGCGCCCGAGCAATAGTCGGCCTCTTTCACATAGTTGTAGACGGGGCGCGAAGGGTCGTCGAGTCGCCCCCAGTTCCAGGCGGATCCATCGCGCCACAGAATGCCCCCGGCTTCCTGCAGGCGCCCGTCAGGATAGACGAGTTTGGAGCCGACCAGTCCGCAATCGGGGTGCTTCTCGAACAACGCGAGCATGCTGTCCAGCCAGCCTGCGGTCACCTCCGTGTCGTTGTTGAGCAGATAGATGTAGCGCCCTTTGGCCTGCTTGACCGCCGCATTGCACGATCGCAGGAATCCCAGATTCTGCGGGTGCCTGATGTAGCGCAGACCCGGAATGCGGCGAATCAGGTCGATCTGCGGATCGCCGGATGCATCCTCTGCAACCAGCACCTCCATGGACGCACGCGGCATGTGCATTGCAATCGAACGCACGCAGGCCAGCGTGTGCTCCAGGTTTCCGTAAGTCGGAATGACGATGGAAACGTCTGGATTGGCAACGACAGGAAAGCGAAGCGATGACAACACCTCGGCAAAGTCGGCTTGCGGCACCGGGCCCGCGCCCACCGGCGCCAGCGGAGCGTTGTCGCGCTGCCGGCGCCAGATCTCGTAGTGGACAACGCCAGTGAACAGCGGGCCCGCAACGCGGTATGCCAATGCAGCAGCCTTGTCTTTCATGTGCGGCGAAAGCGGTGCGCGCCTGTAGCCAGCCCGCGCCAGTCGCACCACTTCCGGCGCCACCAGTGTGCGGATCGTCGACCACTCGCCACGCGCAACCCGCGCGAGCATGCGCAAAGGCTTGGTCACACGCCACGACAAGGATCCCGCCAATGCAGCACGCTTGGCCTCCACTTCAGCAAAGCGCCGCTCTGCCTGCTCCTTGGCTGCCAGGATGTCATCCCGTGTCGACGAGATGGAGCGCACCTGCATATGCGCGTCGTCGCGCTCACGCTGCAATTGCGCAGAGCGCAGTTGCAAGTCCGCCAGAGTGGCTCGCAGGACGTTGAGTTCGTTCTGGCCTAGCTCGCGCTCATGACGGGCTTGGACCGTAACGCGCTCAAGTGCCTGGTAGTCCTGCTGCGTTCGCGCCAAGCTCGCATCCAGCTGCAATGCCCAGTTCGTCCGCTCCTCAAACTCCTTTTGAAGACCTTCGTGCGCAGCGGCGAGCTGAATCAACTTGGCACTGCGCCGCTGCACGGCCAACGACAGGTTCTCCGTCGGCAACGCTGCGATGGCGCCCCAGTCCTTGAGAACCTCGAACGCTCGTCCCGTCAGGTCTGCCTGCAGCCGACTTTCTTCAAGCGCGTAACTGTCGACGTCGTTCGGGCCGACATGTAGACCCGCGGCCTGCATCGCCGCCAGAATAAAGCTTTGGCGCGTCCACTCCTCGGCGTCGGCACAGCGCCCGAAACGGGAGACAGAGTTGATGAGCAGCAAAAGTGTCCGAAACAACAACCACCCGACCGAGATCCCATCCTGAAGGTCCCATTCGCGGTCGATCACGGCAAAACCCTGCCCACCTGTCTTGACGATGATGTTCTGGGGCACCAAGTCGAAGAACACGCCCGGTAGCTGCATCTCGGCACGCCATGGAGCTTCAGGTACCCGCACGCCCCCGGCCAGATCGGCAACGACGTGCAGGTACTCGCGCAGAAGAGCCCCGACTTGTTCGAGCGTCCAACCATCGGTCGACACGGTACGCAGCAAGGCCAGCGACAGCGGCACGCCGTGAACATAGTCAGCGGAAGCCACCAACGCATGGTGCACACGCGTCGAAACCGGCAGCTCATCTGGGCTCAGGCGCCTGTACTCCAGTGTGATCGCGTCGCCGTCCCGGCGTAGGAACCGTGTCTCCTTGCAGTACGGCTTGGCGCGATCGGTGCTGTAGTGGTAGGCCAATACCGTCGCCGCGTCCGGCGTTGCCGGTACTTGCGCCGCCACGAACAGCAATGAGTTCGCCATGTCCAATGCCAGCCCGTTGCGGGCCAGCACAGGCCACACGAGTTCCGGCGAGAAAGCCAGCACCTCAGGCAGTTGCGGATCGCGGCGCACGCTCTGCGAAGCGAATGCAGCGGCATCGAAGCCCTCGGCACGAAAGCCCTCTTCCGTGACGATAGAAGTCGGGAATTTGTAGTCTGGGAACGGCGCCAGGCATTGAACCTGGGGGAAGCCCGCGCCATGGAGCATGGCTTGCAGCACGGCGCGGCCAAAAGTCTGCGCCTCGTCTGCCCGGTACCGGTCTTCCACCCCATACATGGCGACACCAAAATGGTCCTCCGGTGCCGCTGCGAAATACTTGAGGCCCAGCTGGTTCTCGATCGCGATGATGAGCCGCCCCTGCGGCTTGAGCAGCGCACGCGCTCGCTGGAGCATCACCTGTGCGGGACACTCTCCCGATACAAACCGGTTGGCGTACTCCAGCACGCCGATCAATGTCACAACATCGAATTGCTGGGCCGTAGCAAACTGCTCGAAGTTGTCGGCCACGACCTGCACATTGGCTAGGTCACGCGTGCGGGCGCGTGCGATCGAAGCGCGGCGCAACGTGCCTTCCAGCGCCAGCACCTGGGCGCCGCTCTCGCCCAGGTAGCGTGTGATGGCTCCGCAGCCAGCGCCGATCTCCAAGACCTCCGCACCGTCCAGAAGGTGCGAAAACGGCCTCAGAATGTTGGCTCGGGTGCCGGTCAAGTGGTACAGCGAAGGCCAGTCAGTGCAATGTGCCCGCAGTTCCTGCGACAGCACTGAAAGATCGTCTGCCTGCTCAACAATGCGCATAAGGCGCAGTTCGACCTCGTCGCCGTCGCTGTACGCCAAACTGGCGTAGCCTTCGCGCCGCCACACCCCGCGCTGCACATCGAAGCCATAGCCAGCCTCTTGGAGAAAGTCGTTCATCGCTATCCGTTCCGAGCAATCAATCCAGGCCAATGCCACTGATGCGCTCGACAAGGTACTCAGTGTTGAAATGCACCGCATGCCATGGCAACAAGTCCTTGTACTTCCAACCGGTAACACGCTCGACCGTCTTGTACGCGTCGTACTGGTGATGCCACTGGTACTTCTGTTGCTCGGTCGTGAAACGCGGTAATCGATGGTGGTGGATCTTGCGTAAAGCCTGCTCCTCATTGCGCAACGGATAGTGCTTCAGCAAAAACTTGACCGGGTAGACCTTGCGACCAGGCAACTGCACGTCGTGCCCGCCCGAGTCTGCCAATTCGGCCGGCGCATCGTTGCGCCAGCATTTGATCTGCCTGAAATGGCCGGGCCGGCGCCCGAACTCGAAATGGTTCAGATCGCGCTCGTAGTGCGCTGTAATCTGAGCGCGACCGTCGACGAAGCGAAAGTCCAGCACAGTGAAGTCAATCGCGTTGTAGCCCAGCGCATCAATGAAGGCGACAGCATCACGAAGCGACACGCCAGGCCAGGGCGAAGTGCGTATCTCGTCCGCAT
This sequence comes from Pseudorhodoferax aquiterrae, assembly GCF_014652235.1. Classification (GTDB taxonomy): domain Bacteria; phylum Pseudomonadota; class Gammaproteobacteria; order Burkholderiales; family Burkholderiaceae_C; genus Pseudorhodoferax; species Pseudorhodoferax aquiterrae. Next base: position 82,629 of record NZ_BMYK01000010.1, on the reverse strand, counting down.
CGTGATGCATGACCCACGTCGCATCTAGCGTCTGGGCGTAGCTCGTGGTGTGACTCAGCTGCGCATGCCACTCGTACTGGTCGGTCGGTGCTTCGGGGAATCGGGCGCAATGGGCAATCTGGCCTCGGTGCAGGCGCTCTTGTGCCAACTCCCACGATCCATCGGTCGACCAATTATCGAAGTAATGCACTTCGACGCCCTGAGCTGCCAGATGGTCCAGTACCTCGGGGAGTATGTCCACCTCGTTGAAGCCATGCATGACTGCCGCCAACTTGCAGGGCGGGCATGGCCTGGGCGAAACGTGAATCCCTGCAAGCGCGATCAGCGTGCTCTTGGCGCGGTGGTGGTCGGTGTTGATGGTGTGCCCATGGAATGGCACGTCGCCAAAGCCAGCTTCGCGCAGGAAGCGTACGAACTCGGATGCGTTCCATTCGAGCGCATGTGCAGGATTGGCCGGAGGTCCTCGATCCAGCCAACCGCGAGCTCTGTCTCTATCCGGCGTGGACACAAGGACATATGGTGCGCGCCTGGCCAAGTCCGCCAACTGCCCGGCCAGATGCGCCGGTTGCGGCAGATGCTCGATCACATCGGAGCAGATTACGACGGCATCACGCAGCACATCGTCACCCAGCGGCGGCAACGGCTGCTCCAAGTCGTGCACGATCCATCGACCTTCGGGCATCGTCTTGCGGGCCATGTCAATGCCGAACTCCGAATCAATGCCGATGACTGCGCAATGCCCACGGAAAGCTAGGAGTTTGCCGGCCGAGCCGCAGCCGATGTCGACCACGTGGCGCAGCCCAGCTCGCTGGGCCAAATACAGCGCAAGTCGGTAGACATCTGGCTGATAGACAAGCTCGCCAGGGACATCGCCGTACAGGGGGTTATCACGGCGCACCGTGTAGTCGTCAGGTAGAAACAGCTTCATCTTCATTTCGAGACAGGACTGCAATGGTGTCAGCGCCGGCAGCAATCTGCACATAGCCGCCCTGCGGCTTGCGCCGTGGAGGCTGAGCCACGGTAAACGGCCAAGCGTCGTATACGTGGCAAAGCACAACGCTCTGGCCAGAAACGCCGTCATCGAGGCCTACGGAGATCAGGTACTCACCGGGTCGCAGCGCAGGGAGCTCCAGCGCAACCCGCACGGTGTGCCGCCCAGGTGCTAACGCGGCCAACGCAGCACCGACGTTCTCGCTGTTGAAATGCACCAGCGGCTCGTTGAGCTCGTTAAAAACTCCGACAGCCAGGAGCGGCATGGGCACCCGTTCATGCACGAGAACGGATAGGAATAAGTCGACGGCCTGAGTTTCGCAATCGGCCACACGCAAGGCTGCGCCATCCGGGCCCACCACTTTGATGCGGTCGATCACAGCGGACAGCGTTCCGCTGCGATGACCTGACGCGCCGAGTCCCACCCAGTCGGCCGACGGCGCCGGCTGGGCGTCGCACGCCACCGGCGCCACAACCGCCGGTACGGCGTCGTCCATGTCATGGGTCATGAAGTTGATGTATCGGCGCATCAAGGTTTTGGGCTGTTCGTCCGCCTTGACAACCCCGTCATGCAGCCAGATCGCGCGGCTGCACAGCGCTTCGACCTGACCCGGGCTGTGCGTCACGAAGAGGACCGCTGCACCACGCTGTTTGATGGCCTCGATAGCGTGCAGACACTTGGACTGAAATCGAATGTCACCCACACTCAGCGCCTCGTCGACAACCAGAATGTCCGGCTCGACATGGATCGCAACGGAGAATGCAAGCCGCACATACATTCCGCTGGAGTACGTCTTGACTGGCTGGTCGATGAATGCGCCGATATCAGCGAACGCGAGGATTTCCGCCAACTTGGCGTCGACTTCGTGACGGGCAAGGCCTAGCACCGCGGCATTCATATACACGTTCTCGCGGCCGGAAAACTCGGGGTTGAAGCCGGAGCCCAACTCCAGGAGGGCCGCAACGCGACCGTTGAGTTGTACCTCGCCTCGGCTAGGGTTCAGAGTCCCGCAGATGATCTGGAGCAGCGTGGACTTGCCGCTGCCATTCTTGCCAACGATAGCAACGGTCTCGCCACGGCGTATCTCGAATGAGAGATCCTGCAGTACTCGAAACTCACGGTAGTACTGGCGCTGGCGCAAGCCTAGGAGCCGTTGAACGCGCGGCCACACGAATTGACGCAGTCGGTCTCGTGGCGTGTCGTAGATCTCGTATGACTTGGTCAGATGTGAGACACGGACGGCAACGTTGTCAGAGGACATCGGCAAATCCCCGACGGGTCCGCTGAAACCAAAAGTATCCGGCCCATGCAATCAGCAACGCGCACAGCATGTAGGCGGCCAATCCGAACCAGTCGGGCAGGTGACCAAATACCAGTACTGCGCGTGCCTGCTCAATGATGAAGGTCAGCGGGTTAAGCATGACCAGGGACTGCAAGCCCTCCGGAATTGCACTCAGTGGATAAAAAACAGGCGAAAGGAACATAAGGACCGTGGTCAGGATGACCACAACTTGGCCGACGTCGCGTAGGAACACGCCTAACGACGCCAACAACCACGAAAGCCCCAGACCGAGAAGGATGAGCGGCAGGAAGACCATTGGCACCAGCAGGGTCGTCCAGTGGAGATATCCGTGGAACAGCCAAAACGCCACTACCAACACAGTCAGGCTGATGGCTGTATGGAACAAGGTGCTGAGTGCGGTAACGACCGGCAGAATTTCGAGGGGGAACACCACCTTCTTGACGTAGTTCACGTTGCCCAGCACCAACCCTGGCGCGCGGTTCATCATCTCCGCCAGCAGCCCGTGCACGATCATCCCGGCGAACAAGATCACAGCAAACTGGGTTCGGCTCTCCCCGACGTCGGGACCCGCAGTCCAGCGCGCCTTGAAAACCACCGAAAACACGAAGGTGTAAACGGCTAGCATAAGGATTGGATTGAAGAACGACCACGCCAACCCGAACACCGAGCCCTGGTACCGTCCGACGACCTCTCGCCGAGCCATTTGAAAGATCATGGCGCGGTGGACAACGAGCGTCCGCACCAACGAAGCAGGGGAGCCGGAACGTTCCGCGTGAGGATTCATAAGGCAACAGTGCCTGCGTGTGGCAGGACGTGCAGTGTCACAGGCTGTGTATTCAGGCGAACAACTCGGCGGCGGACAGCCCTGGCGCGGCAGCGTCCTTGACCGACAACGTTGGTGCAGTTTGGAGTGCGTACAGCGGCCACTCGATGGCCAATGCCGCATCGTTCCACGCAATGCAGCGCTCGTGCGTCGCGGCGTAGTAGTCGGTCGTCTTGTAGAGAAAATCAGCGCTATCGCTCAGCACCAGGAATCCATGCGCAAAGCCAGGCGGAACCCAAAGCTGGCGATGGTTCTCCTCCGTTAGCTCCGCTCCCACCCATCGCCCGAAGCTCGGGGACGATGCACGGATGTCTACCGCCACATCGAACACTGCGCCGCGGACCACACGCACCAGCTTGCCCTGCGCATGCGGCGGCAGCTGGTAGTGCAAGCCGCGCAGGACACCCTTGCTACTGCGGCTGTGGTTGTCCTGTACAAAATCTAGACCGAGGCCGGTCGCAACGCGGAACCCTTCAGCGTTGAAGCTTTCGTAGAAGAAGCCGCGGGTGTCACCGAACACCTTCGGCTCGACCAACAGGACATCGGGGATCTCCAGCCGCGTCACCTTCATCAGAACACCTTTTCCTTCAAGAGACGCAGCAAATACTGGCCGTAGCCGGCCTTGAGCAGTGGGGCGGCGAGCCGCTCCAGTTGGCCGGCATCGACCCACCCTTGGCGAAAAGCGATCTCTTCAGGACATGCCACCTTCAAGCCCTGCCGATGCTCAATGGTCGCGATGAACTGGCCCGCTTCCAGCAGGCTTTCATGCGTGCCAGTGTCAAGCCATGCGTAGCCTCGCCCCATGATCTCGACGTGGAGCTTGCCGTCGTCGAGGTAAAACCGGTTCAGATCGGTGATTTCGAGTTCGCCGCGCGCGGAAGGTTTGAGTTGCCTTGCAAGTTCTGACACGCGGCCGTCGTAAAAATACAGGCCTGTCACTGCATAGTTCGACTTGGGCTCCTGCGGCTTTTCTTCCAGCGACAACACCTTGCCTTCGGTGTTGAACTCAGCCACTCCGTAGCGCTCGGGATCATGTACGTGGTAAGCAAAGACGCTAGCCCCTTCTGTCCGCCGGCTTGCGCTTTCCAATAGATCCTGAAAGTCGTGCCCATGAAAGATGTTGTCACCCAGTACCAGCGTGCTCGGAGAACCATTCAGGAATGACTCGCCGATCAAGAACGCCTGAGCCAATCCATCGGGACTAGATTGGACCGCGTATTGCAGATTTAACCCCCACTGACTCCCATCACCCAGCAACTGCTGGAAGCGCGGCGTGTCCTGCGGCGTACTGATCACCAGAATGTCGCGGATGCCCGCCAGCATCAGCGTGCTGAGCGGGTAATAGATCATGGGCTTGTCATACACCGGCAGCAGTTGCTTGCTGATGGCCAGCGTGGCGGGATGCAGCCGGGTGCCGGACCCACCCGCTAAGATGATGCCTTTGCGTTGAATCGTCATGCAGAGCGTTCCAGGGTTTCGGTGAGCATACGTGCGACGCCAATTTGCCAGTGCGGCAGCACCAGGCCAAAGGCACCGCGCAGCTTTCTCGTGTCCAACCGGCTATTGCGAGGGCGCGGCGCGATCACTTTGAACGCACTGGATGGGACGGCCTGAATCGCATCGCCGACTGCCTTGAGCGTGATCCCGCGCTGCTGGGCAAAGTCGATCACGAAGCGTGCATAGCCATGCCAGGAGGTTTCACCGCCAGCCACGACGTGGTACAGACCGGCCAACGCATCGCCGTCCGCCGCCTGCGTTCGACGCAATGCCAAAGCCGTCACATCGGCGAGAAGCTCCGCGCCGGTGGGCGCACCGAACTGGTCGTCCACCACCGTCAAGCGCTCGCGTTCGGCAGACAGCCGCAGCATGGTCTTGGCGAAGTTCTGGCCTCGCGCGGCGTAGACCCAGCTAGTGCGAAAGATGAGGTGGCGACGGCAATGCTGCTGGAGCAATTGCTCGCCTTCCAGCTTGGTGCGGCCATAGACCGACGGTGGGCCGGTCTGGCTACTTTCCGTCCAAGGCTGATGCCCACTGCCGTCGAACACGTAGTCGGTCGAGTAATGAACCATCCAGGCGCCCAGCTTCTGCGCCTCGCGCGCGAGCACGCCGACGCCCACCGCGTTCAACGCGCGCGCAAGTTCGGGCTCGCTCTCGGCCTTGTCCACCGCCGTGTGGGCGGCGGCATTCACAATGACAGTCGGCGCCACACGGCGCACGGTCTCCGCCAGTTCCTCGGGCTTGCTCAAGTCGCCGCACAGCTCGGTACTGTCGAAGTCCAGCGCCACCAACTCGCCCAACGGCGCCAAGCTGCGCTGCAGCTCCCAGCCGACCTGGCCACCCTTGCCCAACAGTAGGATTTTCATGCTGCAGGGCGCTCGCTGTAGTTCTTCGACAACCACTCGCGGTAAGCGCCGCTCTGCACGCGCGCGACCCAATCGGCGTTCGCGAGGTACCACTCCACCGTCTTGCGGATGCCCGTGTCAAAGGTCTCGGCGGGCTTCCAGCCGAGCTCGCGCTCGATCTTGCGCGCGTCGATGGCGTAGCGTCGGTCGTGGCCGGGGCGGTCTGTCACGTAGGCGATCTGCTCGGTATAGGACTTGCCGTCGGCCCGCGGCCGCTTCTCGTCCAGCAGCGCGCAGACCGTGCGCACGATCTCCAGGTTGGGCTTTTCGTTCCAGCCCCCCACGTTGTAGACCTCGCCAACGCCGCCAGCCTCCAGCACGCGCCGGATGGCGCTGCAGTGGTCGCCGACGTAGAGCCAGTCGCGGATCTGCTGTCCATCGCCATACACCGGCAGCGGCTTGCCGGCCAGGGCGTTGACGATCATCAGCGGGATCAGCTTTTCGGGGAAATGGAACGGGCCGTAGTTGTTGCTGCAGTTGGTCGTCAGCACCGGCAAGCCGTAGGTGTGGTGGTAGGCGCGCACCAGGTGGTCGCTGGCGGCCTTGCTGGCCGAATACGGGCTGTTGGGCTCGTAGCGGTGCTGCTCAGTAAAGGCTGGCGCCTGCGGATCCAGCGAGCCGTAGACCTCGTCGGTCGAGACATGCAGGAAGCGGAACGCCGCCTTGCGCTCGGCCGGCAAGGCCCCCCAGTAGGCGCGGACAGCCTCCAGCAGGCCGAAGGTGCCGACCACATTGGTCTCGATGAAGGCGGCCGGGCCGTGGATGGAACGGTCCACGTGCGACTCGGCAGCGAAGTTCACGACGGCACGGACAGCGTTCTCGGCCAGCAGGCGGCCGACCAACGCCGAGTCCCCGATGTCGCCCTGTACGAACCGATGCCTGGCGTCGTCAGCCAAACTGGCCAGATTTTCCAGGTTGCCCGCATACGTGAGCTTGTCCAGGTTCAGTACGGGTTCGCCAATCTTGGCAACCCAATCCAGCACGAAGTTGGTGCCGATGAAGCCGGCGCCGCCGGTGACAAGAATCATGGGGAGTATCCGCAAAACGAACCGGCGATTATCGCAGGGCAGTTGTAACGCCAATGGCGCTTACAGTTACCGGCATCCACTCCTTCGAGGATCCGCCATGGCCAAAAAACCCAACCCCTTCAACCCCTTCGGCGACGACGCCTCGGCCGCCCAGTTCGCCGAATCGGTCCGCGCCTCGGCCCAGCAGATCTGGCTGGCGGGCCTGGGCGCCTTCGCCAAGGCCCAGGCCGAGGGAAGCAAAGTGTTCGAAGGGCTGGTCAGGGAAGGCGCGGACATGCAGAACAAAACCCAGGCGGCTGCCCGGGACGGGCTGCACGAAGCTGGTGCCCGCTTCGGCAGCCTGGCCAGCGAGTTCGGCGCGCGCGCCGCCGGCCAATGGGACAAGCTGGAAGGCATCTTCGAGGAGCGCGTGGCCAAGGCGCTGCGCAAGCTTGGCGTGCCGCGGATCGAGGAGCTGGAGCAGTTGGCGGCGCGCGTCGAGGCACTGGAACGCGCGGCGAAGCGCCCGGCAGCGGCGCGCAAGACCGCCGCCCGGCCGCGCCACGCCGCGGCCACGCCGCCGCCGGCCGCACCAGCCAAGCGGGCCGCCCGCAAGCGCCCGGCTCCACGCCAGGACTGAGCGCCATGGCCGAAGAAGACCGGATCTGGGACGCCCGCGCACTGCGGGATCTCGCCGCCCAGGCGGCTACCACGCCCTGCGCCTCCTGCGCCACGCTGCCCAGCACCGGCTGGGAAACCGTCCCGGTCTCGCTGGACCGCCAGCGCCTGGAACCCCTGGGCACGCTCTACGACCCACAGGCCGGCAACCCGCTCGACGCCACGCTGGAGGAATACCACCCGCAGCACACGCGCTACTGGTCGGCCGATGCGCCCATCGCTCCGGCCTGGTTTCCTTACAACCGCTGCGGCGTCTGGCGCTGCCGGGTCTGCGCCACCGTCTTCCTGCGCTACGCCGAGCATGGCGGTTACTTCGAGGAAGAACGCATCCGCCGCGTCGTGCCGGCCCTGGTCGACCTGGCGGCCCCGCCACCGGGAAATACCTAGCGGCCGGCGAGCATCTGCTGCGGCATGCTGCCTCCCAGGGAGGACCGATGCCGAAGAAAGCCCCGCGCCGCACGGCCGAACGCATCCTGGAAGTCACACTGGCGTTGTTCAACCGTTTCGGCGCGCCCAATGTCTCCACCACGCTGATCGCCGCCGAACTGGGCATCAGCCCCGGGAACCTCTACTACCACTACCCGGCCAAGGACGAACTGCTGGGTGCGCTGTTCGACCGCTACGCCCAGCACATGCACGAATTGCTGGACGCCGGTGCCGAGGTGCGCGACGTGGAAGACGCCTGGTTCTTCCTGCACAGCCTGTTCGAGCGCATCTGGGAATACCGCTTCCTCTACCGCGACCTCAACGACCTGCTCAGCAACCACCGCCGGCTCGAGCAGCAGGTGCAGCAGGTGCTGCAGGCCAAGACGCGGGCGGTGCGCGACATGCTGGCCAGCCTGTCGGCCCACGGCGCGCTGCAGATCGACCCGCGCACGGCCGAGCCCACCGCCACCAGCATGGTGGTGGTGCTGAGTTGGTGGCTCAGCTACGAATACGCCCGCGCGCCGCGCGACGCGCTGGAACCGGCCGCGGCACAGGCCGCGCTGCTGCGCGGCGCCCACCATGTGCTGATGCTGCTGGCGCCCTACCTGGTGCTTGCGCAACGTGAACACCTGCTCGCGCTGGTGGCCGCCTATGCCGGTGCAGCGCCTGTCACGCAAACCACCTAGACTCGGATCCGCCACCCGCCACAAATAGGAGACCACGATGGGCGACTGGAGCGCATTCCCCCATGCGGGCGCATTCCATCTCGATGCAGCCGGCGTGCTCCAGCGTTGGGCCAGGCTGCATGCCGGCGATGCCGAGCCGCCGCCCGCCGATCCGGCCGTGCTGCAGGCCTGGGTGCTGTTCCACAACGGCGATTTCGAGCAGGCCTGCGCGGCGGGCCTGGCGGCCGGCGGTGCCGGCGTGACCGTGGCCAACAAGGCCACCGCCATCTACGCCAACTACCTGGAGCCCAGCGAGAAACAACGCCTGGACCTGTTCCGCCTGGTCGCCACACGGGCCGAGCAGCAGGCGCAGGCCCGGCCCGACGACCCCAACGCCTGGTACTGGCAGGCCTATGCGCTGGGCCGCTACAGCCAGGGCATCAGCATCGCCAAGGCGCTGGCCCAGGGCCTGGGCAACAAGGTCAAGGAGTCGCTGGAGAAGGTCATCGCGCTGTCGCCGCGGCACGCCGATGCCCATCTCGCACTGGGCACCTTCCATGCCGAGGTCATCGACAAGGTCGGCGCGCTGATCGGCTCGATGACCTACGGCGCCAAGAAGGAGGTGGGCCTGCGCATGTTCCGCCGGGGCCTGGAACTGCATCCGGGGTCGGTCATCGGCATGGTGGAGTACGCCCACGCGCTGCTGATGCTGGAAGGCGACGGCCGCATGGAAGAGGCCAACCGCCTCTACGAACGCGCCGCGGCAGCGGAGCCGCAGGACGCCACCGAGCGGCTGGACGTGGACGTCGCGCAGGCCGCGCTGGCGGACTGACAGCGCACGCGCAGCTGTCCTACAGCGCGACCCGGTTCGGGGCGCTGGCGGCCATGGCATGCTGCAGCGAGCATGCGGGGCACCCACAGGAGCCCTTGCCATGCTGAACATCTTCGAAGCCCTGCGCATCAGCCACCAGCTGCAACGCGCGCTGGCAGACCAGTTGGTCGCCACCAGCGGCGACAGTCCCGAGCGCCAGCGGCTGTTCCGCGACCTGCGCCGCGAGCTCGCCGCGCACGAGACCGCGGAGGAGCGCTGCTTCTACGCCCCGCTGATGGAGCACGATGCCGCCGTCGACACCTCGCGCCACGGCATCGCGGAGCACCACGAGATGGACGAGATGGTCGAGGAGCTGATGGACCTGGACATGTCCTCGCCGGCCTGGCTGGCCAAGGCGCGTGCGCTGCACCACAAGCTGCACCACCACCTGGACGAAGAGGAGCAGAAGTTCTTTCAGCTGGCCGGCAAGGTGCTGAGCGCGGCGCAGAAGACGGCCCTGGCGAAGGAGTACGAGGCAGAATTCACCACACAGCGCGTGCAGGCCTGATGCCGTCCGGGGCGCAAGCGCCGTGTGCCCGCTGATATCCAAGAAGAGGAGCCCGCCATGTCCGAACTGCAGACCGCCTTCCAGGCCGCCGTCGTCGCTTCCCAGCAGCGCAGCCAGCGCCCCGACAACGCCACGCTGCTGCGCCTGTACGGCCTGTACAAGCAGGCCAGCGCGGGCGACAACAAGGTGCCCAAGCCCGGCTTCTCCGACATGGTCGGCCGCGCCAAGTGGGACGCCTGGAACAAGCTGCAAGGCATGTCGGCCGAAGACGCGATGCAGCAGTACATCGACGCCATCGCCGCGCTCGACGACTGAAGCTTCAGCGCCCCGCCAGCGCAGCCAGGGCCGCTTCGCGGTCGGCCTTGGGTCGTGCCGCCAGTGCCGCGACGGCGGCATGGAAACGCGCCCAGTCGCGGCCTTCGCGCGCGAACAAGGCCTCGAAGGCCGCCACCTGCCCGTCGTACGCCGCCTGCACGCCGAACACGGCGTTGTTGGCGCGCGCGATGTAGGCGTCGTAGCCGGCAAAGCCCGCCCAGTGCTCGCGCTTGAGCCGCGCATAGGCTGCGTGGAAATCCGCCATCGCGCGGGCCTTGCGTTGCTCCATGGGCTGCGGATTGGCGTCGTCGGCGTACACCGCGGCCAGCGCCTGGCGCGTCTGCAGCATCAGTGCACGCAATTCGCGGCGCCGCCCGTCGAAGCGCAGGTAGGCCTCGCGCGCATCCTCGCCGGCTTCGCTGGCCAGCCACTCGGCGCCCCCGAGCCGTTCGACCGCCGTGGCGTAGGACTCGTTGAAGGTGGTGTCGTCCTTCACGTAGACGACCTGGTGCGCCAGTTCGTGGAACAGCAGGCGCGCCAACTCGCCTTCGTTGGAGCGGATGAAGGTGTTGAGCAAGGGGTCACCGCCCAGCCAGTTCATCCAGCCCAGGGTGGAATAGGCCGGCACGCCGTACACACTCGTTTCCAGGCCCTCGGCCCGCAGCTGCTCCGCCAGCGCCCGCGCCTGCGCCTCGTCGAAGTAGCCGCGGTAGCCGATGCAGCCGGTGAACGGGAAGCACCAGGTCTTCAGCGTCAGCGAGTACGGTGGCGCCGCCACGGCATTCCATACGGCCGCGGGCCGCTGCAGGTCAGCGTAACGGTGGTAACTCGCGTTGTCGGGCAGATGCAGACGCTCCACCGCAAACCGGCGCATGCGCTGCGCCAGCTCCAGCCGCTGGCGCAGCTCGGGCGGCGTCGTGGGATCGGCCAGCCAATCCTGGATCGGCCGGGCCGCCTGCATCAGCGCCAGATGCCCGCGTGCCGACTGCAGGTAGTAGGACATGTCGGCACAGCCCGCCAGGGCCGACAGCGCCAGCGCGGCGCCAACACGCTTGAGCAATGCACGATTCCACACATCGGGCAGTTTACGGGCAGGCCCGCCGCACCCTGGCACGCAGGTTGCTGGCGCTACGGCACGCCCTCCGTGTTCCGTGCAACGGCCGTGAACCAAGACGCCCCGCCAGCGTCCAACAGCTGACATGCCAAAGCCTCCCCGTCCCAAGAGCCAATACGGTCGCGTCACTGCGCTTGCCAGCGGCCACCACCTCGCCACCCTGACGGCCCAGCGCGTGGTCGAACAAGGCGGTTCGCTGGTGGACGCCATGCTGGCCGCGTCGGCAATGTTGACAGTGACCTTGCCGCATGCCGGATCGCTGGGCGGCTGCGGGCTGCTGCTGGTCTACGACGCGGCCTCGCACCAGGTGCAGGTGCTCAACGGCACGGGCCGGGCGCCGGCCGCCACACCGGTCGATGAACTGGCCGGCACCGGGCTGCCGCGGCATGGCGTGCGTGCGGCGGTCACGCCCACACTGGTGCGCCTGTGGGCCCGCGCGCACGAACGCTTCGGCCGGCTGCCCTGGGCGCAACTGCTGGCGCCTGCCATCGCCGCGGCCTCGGCGGGCATCGGCACCTCCGAAGAGCTCGCGCGCAACCTGATGCAGGCCGATCCGCAGGTCGCGGCGCAACCGGGCTTCACCGACGCCTTCCACCGCAACGGCCAGCCACTCGCCGCGGGCCAGCCCCTGCGCCAGCCGCAGCTGGCCGAGGTGCTGCAGGCCATCGCACGCCAGGGCGAGGCGGGCTTCTACAGCGGCTGGGTGGCGCGCAGCCTGGCCGCCTTCTGTGCCGAGCATGGCGGCTGGCTGGGCCAGGACGACCTGGCCCAGGCCCAGGCCGACTGGTGGGAAAGCTGGAGCACGCACTATGCCGGCCGCCAGGTGCATGTGGCGCCGCCCAACTCGGCCGGCGTGCTGATGCTGCGCCAGCTCAACCTGCGGGCCGCCGCCGGCGCGGCGCAGAACGACCCGGCCCACGACGTGCTCCGCGCCGTGGCCGTGCTGCAGCGCTACCGCGCCCGTCTGGGCGACCCTGCGCGACGGCGCCTGATGCCGGCCGACTTCGAGCTGGGCGAGCGCCACATCGGCAACGGCCCGCTGGATGCCACCGCCACCCGCCTGACGCCCGCCGATGCCACCGGCTTCGTCGCCATGGACGTGGACGGCAACGCCGTCGCCCTGCTGCAAAGCGTGTTCCAGCCGCTGGGCAGCGGCGCTGTGGACCCCGGCACCGGCGTGCTGCTGAACAACCGCATGGCCGAGTTCCGCGCCGAGCCGGGCCTGCCCAACAGCGTGCAGCCGCGCGCCCGTCCGGCGCACACGCTGTCGCCCTGGATCGTGGTGCAGGGCAACCGGGCCGAATTGGCCGCCATCTCGCCGGGCGGCATCGGCCAGACCACCGGTGGCCTGCAGCTGGCCAGCGGGGCGCTGGAGAGCGAGGCCACGCTCGGCGAGCTCGCCGGGCGCCCGCGCTGGAGCTTCAACGATGCCGGCGAGGTGCTGCTGGAAGCCGGCATGGACGCAGCCGTGGCGCCCGCCCTGCGGGCGCATGGCCTCACCGTGCACGAGGATGCTGGCCAGCAGCTGCACTTCGGCTCGGTCAAGGCGGTGCGTGCCCACGCGCATGGCGGCCTGGAAGCGGTGGCCGACCTGCGCCGGCAGGCGCATGCCGTGGCCTGGTAGCGCCCATGGCCGCAGCAGCGGCCACTTTTGCCCATTGCCGCAGCAGCGGCCGTTTTTCCCATGACCGCAGCAGCGGCCATTTTTGTCAGTCGGGCAGCACGGCCGTCGCCTCGATCTCCACCTTGGCCCGCGCCTCCATCAGCGCGCTGACCTCCACGCAGCTCATGGCCGGAAAGTGCCGGCCGATGTGGGTGCGGTAGGCCTGGCCCAGTTCGCGCAGGCGGCGCAGGTACTCCGCGCGGTCGGTCACGTACCAGGTCATGCGCACGATGTGCTCGGGGCCGGCGCCGGCCTCGCGCAGCACGGCCACCACATTGGCCAGGGCCTGGGCGGTCTGGTCGATGAAGTCGTCGCTCTCGAACTGCTGGGCGGCGTTCCAGCCGATCTGGCCGCCCACGCAGACCAGCGTGCCGCGGGCGGCCACGCCGTTCGCATAGCCCTTGGCAGGGGCCCAGCCGGGGGGATGCAGCAACTTCATGGCTCTCTCAACTTGTAACGCTGCAGCTTGCCGGTCTCGGTGCGCGGCAATGCCGGCAGGAAAGCCACCTCGCGCGGGTACTTGTAGGGTGCCAGGCTGGCCTTCACATGCGCCTGCAGCGCGTGCACCAGCGCTGCATCGCCGCTGTAGCCCGGCCGCAGCACGCAGAAGGCCTTGACCAGCATGCCGCGCTCGGCGTCGGGCTTGCCGACCACGGCGCATTCGGCCACGGCCGGGTGCTGCAGCAGCACGTCCTCGACCTCGGGACCGCCCACGTTGTAACCCGCCGTGACGATCATGTCGTCGGCCCGCGCCTGGTAGAAGAAGTAGCCGTCGTCGTCCTCGACGAAGGCATCGCCCGGGTAGTTCCAGCCCTGCTGCACGTACTGCGTCTGGCGCACGTCGTCCAGGTAACGGCAGCCCACAGGGCCGATCAGCGCGAGCCGGCCGACGCTTCCGCGCGGCAGTTCGCGGCCCTCCTCGTCGACCACCCGGGCCGTGAAGCCCGGCACCACCTGCCCCACGGCGCCGCGCCGCACCCGCTCGGGCGGCGAGGAGATGTAGATGTGGAACAACTCGGTGCCGCCGATGCCGTCCAGCATCTCGATGCCCGTGGCCTGCTTCCAGAGCTGGCGCGTGACGTCGGGCAGCGCCTCGCCGGCGCTGACGCAGATGCGCAGCTGCGGCAATCCGCCCAGCGCCTTGGCGTGCGGCGCCATCTGGCGGTAGAAGGTCGGCGCCGTGTAGCAGATGGTGGCGCCGACCGCGCGCGCCTGCTGCACCAGGCTCTCGGGCGTGTAGGGCGCACCGGGGAAGTAGACCGAGGCGCCCGCCCACATCGGGAACAGCAGCAGCCCACCCAGGCCGAAGGTGAAGGCCAGCGGCGGCGAGCCGACCACCACGTCCTCGCTGCGCGCCCGCAGCACATGGCGCGGCCAGCAGTTGCACATGGCCAGCACGTCGCGGTGGCTGATGACGGGCGCCTTGGGTTGGCCCGTGGTGCCCGAGGTGAAGGCGATCAGCGCGATGTCGTCGGCGGCGGTCGGGCAGGCGGCGCCGGCGCCGGGCTGGCGTGCGGCGCGCGCCTCCAGGCTGTGGGGGTCGTCGGGCGCGTGGAAGGCGACGGTGCCAGCCGGCAGCTGGTCGGCGCCCGGCGCCTGGCGCAACTCGTCCAGCAAGCGCGCTTCGCACAAGGCCGCGGCCGGCTGCGCCTTGGCGATGATCTGGCCGAGTTCGCGCGCGCGCAGCAGCGGCATGGTGGCCACCGCGACCAGCCCGGCCTTGACCACGGCCAGCCAGGCCAGCGCCAGCGTGATGGAGTTGCCGCCGCGCAGCAGCACGCGGTTGCCAGGCACGAGGCCCAGGTCCCCGGTCAGCACCTGGGCGATGCGGTCGACCTCGGCGCGCGCCTCACGGTAGCTCAGCGTGCGCGCGTCCGAGCGCAGCAGCGGGCGGTCGGCCCAGGGCCGCCCGGCGGCCTTGTCTAGCAATTCCTCGACCAGGTTGAGCTGGTCTGGCAGCTGCAGCTCCGGCAGCTCGTAGCGCAGCTGGGCGCACTGCGCCGGCGGCGGCAGGCGCTCGTGCACGAAGCGATCAAGCTGCGCGCTGGTGCCGCGGGCCATGTTCAGTCCCCCTGGAAGACGGGCTTGCGCTTGGCCGCGAAGGCCTCGTAGGCCCGGCGAAAGTCTTCGGTCTGCATGCAGATCGCCTGGGCCTGGGCCTCGGCCTCGATGGCCTGGTCGATGCCCATGGACCATTCCTGCGCCAGCATGGTCTTGGTCATGCCATGGGCGAAGCTGGGGCCGGCAGCGAGCTCACATGCCATGGCCTGGGCCTGGTCCAACAACGCATCGGGCGCATGCAGGGCATTGAAGAAGCCCCAGGCCAGGCCTTCGGCGGCCGTCATGGCGCGGCCCGTGTACAGCAGCTCGGACGCGCGGCCCTGGCCGATCACGCGCGGCAGCAGCGCGCAGGCGCCCATGTCGGCACCGGCCAGGCCCACGCGCGTGAACAGGAAGGCCGTGCGCGCCGCCTCGGTGCCGTAACGCAGGTCGCAGGCCAGCGCCAGCATGGCGCCGGCACCGGCGCAGACCCCGTCGATGGCGCCCACGATGGGCTGCGGGCAGGCGCGCATGCACTTGACCAGCTCGCCCGTCATGCGCGTGAACGCCAGCAGCTCGGGCATGGGCATGCGGGTCAGCGGGCCGATGATCTCGTGCACGTCGCCGCCCGAGCAGAAGTTGCCACCGGCCCCGGCCAGCACCACGGCCCGCACGTCGGTGGCGAAGCGCAGGCCATGGAACAGGTCGCGCAGCTCGGCATAAGACTCGAAGCTCAGCGGGTTCTTGCGCTCGGGCCGGCGCAAGGTGATGGTGGCCACGCCGGCCTGCAGCTGCCAGTCGACATGCCGGCCCTGGTAGCCGGCGCGCTCGGAGAACTGGGCGCGCATGGGGTTGTCCATGCCGATGGGATAGGTCATTCGGTCTCCAGGAAGTTGTGTTGCGTGTGCTGCTTGACCTTGCCCAGCAGCTTGTGCAGCGTGGCGATGTCGCGCGCGCCCAGGCCGGCGAAGGCCTCGACGATCCACTGCTCGTGCTGCTGCGCCATGGCGCGGAACTGGGCGCGGCCGCGCGCCGTCAGGCGCACGCGGTAGGCGCGCCGGTCACCCTCCACGTCCACGCGTTCCACCAGTCCTTCGGCCACCAGTTGGTCGGTGATGCCCGTGACATTGCCGCCCGTGACCATCAGGCGCGCCGACAGTTCGCGCATCTTGAGGCCGGCCGGCACGCGCTCGAGCTGGGCCATCAGGTCGAAGCGAGGCAAGGTGGTGGCGAACTGCGTGCGCAGGCGCGCGCGAATCTGGCGTTCGACCTGCTGGGTGCAGGTCAGCATGCGCAGCCACAGGCGCAGCTCCTGCGGATGTTCGCTGTGGGCGCGGGCTTCGAGGTCCATGTCAGTGTCTGTCGGCTTCGTCGGTGGCGGCACGCTGGCGCGCCAGCTCGCGCAGCAACTGGTCGCGCCCGGCCAGGTAGGGCAGCGGCCAGTCGGGCTGCGGCGCGGCCTGCAGGCGCGCGGCTTCGTGCAGGGTCCAGGCCGGATCGGCCAGGTGCGGACGCGCCACGGCGCACAGGTCGGCCCGGCCTGCAGCGATGATGCCGTTGGCCTGGTCACCGTCGGTGATGGCGCCGACCGCGATGGTGCGGATGCCCAGCTCCTGGCGGATGCGGTCGGCGAAGGGCGTCTGGTACATGCGGCCGTACACCGGCCGGGCCGCGCGCGTGGTCTGGCCGGAGGAGACGTCGATCACATCGCAGCCGGCGGCCTGGAAAGCCCGCGCCACCGCCACGGCATCGTCGCCGGTGTGGCCGCCCGGCGCCCAGTCGTGCGCCGAGATGCGTACGCTCATGGGCCGCTCGGCCGGCCAGACCGCGCGCATCGCCGTGAAGACCTCGAGCGGATAGCGCAACCGGTTCTCCAGCGGGCCGCCATAGGCGTCGCTGCGCCGGTTGGTCAGCGGCGTGATGAAGCTCGACAGCAGGTAGCCGTGCGCGCAGTGCAGCTCCAGCCAGTCGAAGCCGGCCGCGGCAGCGCGCTCGGTGGCGGCCACGAAGGCGTCGCGCAGCGCGTCCATGTCGGCGCGCGTCATGGCCTGCGGCACCTGGTTGTCGGGACCGTAGGGCACGGCGCTGGCAGACAGCAGGGGCCAGTTGTCCGCGGGCAGCGGGGCGTCCACCGTCTCCCAGCCGCGCTGGGTCGAGCCCTTGGGCCCGCTGTGGCCCAGCTGCAGGCCGATGGCGGCGCTGCTGCTGGCATGCACGAAGTCGACGATGCGCGCGAAGGCCTGCTGCTGCGCCGCGTTCCACAGGCCCGGGCAACCCGGTGTGATGCGGCCCTCGGGCGTGGGGCTGGTCATCTCCACGAACACCATGGCCGCACCGCCCAATGCACGCGCGCCCAGGTGCACGAGATGGAAGTCCTGCGGCACGCCGTCGACGGCGCTGTAGGTGGCCATGGGCGAGACCAGGATGCGGTTCTTGAGCGTGAGCCCGCGCACCGTGAGCGGCAGCAGCATGGGCAGCCGTGCCTCGGTGCCGCCAGCCAGCCAGCGCTCGTACGCGCCGAGCCAGTGCGCGTCGCGCAGGCGCAGGTTCTCGTGGCCGATGCGCTGCGAGCGTGTGAGCAGCGAGTACATGAACTGCTCCGTCGGCAGGCCGCTGTAGCGCGCCACGTTCTCGAACCACTCGGTGGAGTTGCGTGCCGCGTTCTGGATCTTGAGCACCTCCACGCTGCGGCGCGCCTCGAAGGCAGCCAGTGCCGCGTCCAGGTCGGGCTCTGTCGCCAGGGCGCCGGCCAGGTCGATCGCATCTTCCAGGGCCAGCTTGGTGCCGCTGCCGATCGAGAAGTGCGCCGTGTGCGCTGCGTCGCCCATCAGCACCACGGGCACGCTGCGATCGTCGAGCCCGAGCCGGTGCACCCAGCGCGCGCAGACCACGCGCGGAAAGCGGATCCAGATGGCCGAGCCACGCAGGTGGGCGGCATTGCTGATGAGCTTCTCGCCATCCAGGTAGCGCGCGAACAGCCGCTCGCAGAACGCGATCCCCTCCTCCTGTGCCATGCGGTCCAGGCCGTGGGCCTGCCAGACGGCCTCGGGCGTCTCGACGATGAAGGTCGAGGTCTCGCCGTCGAACTGGTAGGCATGGGCCTGGAACCAGCCGTGCTCGGTCTGGGCGAAGGCGAAGGTGAAGGCATCGAAGCGCTTGCGCGTGCCCAGCCAGACGAAGCGGCAGGTACGCAGGTCCACGTCGGGACGGAACGTCTCGGCATAGCGTTGGCGCACGCGGCTGTTCAGGCCGTCGCAGGCGACGACCAGATCGGCCGCGTACTGCCGCGCCGCCTGCTGGTCGTCGCGCACCTCGGTCTCGAACACCAGCTGCACGCCCAGCTCCATGCAGCGTGCCTGCAGGATGTCGAGCAGGCGCTTGCGGCCGATGCCGCAGAAGCCATGGCCGCCCGAGCGCAGGCTGCGGCCCTTGAAGAAGACCTCGATGTCATCCCAGTGGTGGAACTGCTCGCCGATGCGCTCGGCCGATGGCGCGTCCGCCGCCCGCAGGTTCTCCAGGGTCTGGTCCGACAGCACCACCCCCCAGCCGAAGGTGTCGCCCGCGCGGTTGCGCTCCAGCACGGTGACCCGGTGCGCGGGGCTCTGCCGCTGCATCAGCAGCGCGAAGTACAGGCCGGCCGGCCCGCCACCCAGGCATAGGATGTTCATGTCCAAATAGTTTAGACATGAATTATTGCAAGTCAATCGGGTTGCATGCGGCCGGCACGCGGCCCCGTCCTACAGAACCATGGCTTGACCAGGGCTTTCGCAATTGGCAAGAATTTGTTGCATGCGCAATCCCCTCATCCCCAAGATCGAGGCCCAGCTGCAGGGACTCCCGGTTCCCGTCGCACTGCAGCTGCCGGCCGGTGAACGCGTGGGCGCCAGCGGCGCCAAGGTCACGCTGTCGTTCCAGGACTGGTCCAGCCTGGCCACCATGGCCGCCGGGCAGATCGGCCGGCTGGCCGAGGACTTCGTCGAGAGCCGCGTGCAGCTGCAGGGCCGCATGCGCGACCTCATGGAGGTGGCGGCGCGGCTGCTGCCCGGGCATCCCGGCGAGCAGGGAGCCTCGGGCTGGTGGGGCAACATGCTGCGCCGCGCCAGATCGCTGGCCGCGCACTCGCATGCCAAGGACGCCGAGCAGATCCAGTTCCACTACGACGTCTCCGACGACTTCTACGCGCTGTGGCTGGACGACAAGCGCGTGTATTCCTGCGCCTACTTCCGCGAAGCCGACATGACGCTGGCCCAGGCCCAGGAGGCCAAGCTGGACCACATCTGCAAGAAGCTCATGCTGCGCGCCGGCGAGCGCTTCCTGGACGTGGGCGCGGGCTGGGGCGGCCTGCTGCTGTGGGCCGCCGAGCACTACGGCGTGGACGCCACCGGCATCACGCTCTCGCACAACCAGCATGCGCACGTGAACCGCGAGATCGAGCGGCGCGGCCTGTCGGGCCGGGTGCGCATGCTGCTATGCGACTACCGCGACCTGCAGGCCGAGCCCTTCGACAAGATCGCCTCGGTCGGCATGTTCGAGCACGTCGGCCGGGCCAACATGCCGACCTACTTCGCGCGCATCCGCGATCTGCTCAAACCGGGCGGCCTGGTGCTCAACCACGGCATCACGGGCTCGTCGGTGCACCACGAGCAGCTCGGCGCGGGCATGGGCGATTTCATCGAGAAGTACATCTTCCCGGGCGGCGAGCTGCTGCACGTCTCGCACGTGCTGCGCGAGCTGGCCGGCGCCGGCCTGGAGATGGTGGACACCGAGAACCTGCGGCCGCACTACGCCCGCACGCTGTGGGCCTGGTCCGATGCGCTGGAGGCGCGGCTGGACGAAGCCCGGCAGGTGCTGACGGCCACGGCCAAGGATGCCGCCAGCGCCGAGCGGGTGCTGCGCGCCTACCGGCTGTACCTGGCCGGCAGCGCCATGAGCTTCGAGCACGACTGGATCTCGCTGCACCAGATGCTGGCCAGCCGGCCCAGCGGCGTGACCCGTGGCGGCCCGATGACGGGCGCACAATCGGCCTATCCGTTCAACCGCGGTTACATGTACCGCTGACCCCCATGCTGTTCAAGTTCAAGTCCAAGGCCACCGGCGACCTCATCATGCTGGAGCCCAACGGGCGCCGCGTGCTGCAGCTGATCGGCAAGGAGCCCGGACCCAGCGGCATCATCCAGCCCGAACAGATGGCGCAGGCCGTCGCCGCGCTCGAGAAGGCCATCGCCGAGGAAGAAGCGGCCCAGAAGGCCGCCGAAGACGAGGCCCGCGCCAAGGGCGAGCAGCCCAAGCTCAAGCCCGAAGTGGTGTCGCTGCGCCAGCGCGCCGTGCCCTTCATCGAGATGCTGCGGCGCGCCCAGGCCGCGGGCAAGGACGTGGTCTGGGGCGTGTAGGCTCCTGACCTTCAATCCACCTTCGCGCCCGAGGCCTTGACCACGGGCTGCCACTTCTTCAACTCGGCCGCGATCAGTGCGGCGAACTGCTGCGGCGTGTTGCCGCTGGGAATGGCGCCCTGGGCCAGCAGGCGCTCGTTGACCTCCTGCGTCTTGATGGCCTTGGCCACGTCCTGCTGGATGCGGTTCACGATCTCGGGCGGCGTGCCCGCGGGCGCCAGCAGGCCGAACCAGGAGCTGGCTTCGAAGCCCTTGAGCGCGGGGCCGCCGGCCTGCTCCACGGTCGGCACGTCGGGCAGCGCGGCCGAGCGCTGTGCGCTCGTCACCGCCAGCGCGGTCAGCTTGCCGGCCTTGATCTGCTGCATGGCCGAGGGCAGGTTGTCGAACATCACGTCCATGTTGCCGGCCACCATGTCCATGAGTGCAGGGCCCGAGCCCTTGTACGGGAAGTGGACCATGTAGGCCCCTGTCATGGTCTTGAACAGCTCGCCGGCCATGTGGATGGACGTGCCGTTGCCGCTGGAGGCCATGTTCAGCTTGCCCGGATTCGCCTTGGCATAGGCGATGAAGTCCTGCACGTTGTGGATCTTGAGCGCACGCGCCTTGTCGGCATTGACCACCATCACGTTGGGCACGCCGGCGACGAGGCTGATGGGCGCGAAGTCCTTCACCGGGTCGTAGGGCATCTTGTCGTAGAGCCACTTGTTGATGGCGTGCGTGCCCACCGTGCCCATCAGGATGGTGTAGCCGTCCGGCGCCGACTTGGCCACGATATCGGCGCCGATGTTGCCGCCGGCGCCGGCTTTGTTGTCCACGACCACGGGCTGGCCCAGCGATTTGGTCAGCTCCACTGCCACCGCGCGGGCCAGGATGTCGGTGGTGCCGCCCGGCGCGAAGGGGACGACCATGCGGATGGGTTTGTTGGGCCAGCCCGATTGGGCCAGCACAGGCAGGGCCTGGGCGCAGGCGGCCAGGGCGGCAGCGCCCAGCAGCAGGCGGCGGATCGGCAGGAAGGATGGCATGTCGCAATGTCCTCGGTTCGAAGTGGCCGCGATCCTAGGTCAGCACCATGCTGCAGTGCGCCAGTGGTAACCCGGGCGACAGCGGCTAGGGAAAGTACGGAGCAGCCATCTGCCCAGCGCGCAGATGCTCGACGGCACCCCGACAACAAGAGGAGACAGCACGATGGTCGTACGTTCCCTTGCCGCGCTGGCCCTGTCCGCGATGGCGTTCTCGGTCGCCGCGCAGACGCCGGCCGAGCGCGCCGCGAGCGCCGTGAAGAAGGTCAACGGCAGCTTCATCCGCGCCAATGCGGCCAAAACGCCGGACTGGCCCAGCGTGGGCCTCGACTATGCCGAGACGCGCTACAGCCGGCTCGACCAGATCAACACCGGCAACGTCAAGCAGCTCGGGCTGGTCTGGTCCTACAACCTCGAGAGCACGCGCGGCGTGGAGGCCACGCCGCTGGTCGTCGACGGCGTGATGTACGTGACGGCCTCGTGGAGCGTGGTGCACGCGATCGACGTGCGCACCGGCCAGCGTATCTGGAGCTACGACCCGCAGGTTGACCGGTCCAAGGGCTTTCGCGGCTGCTGCGACGTGGTCAACCGCGGCGTGGCGCTGTGGGAGGGCAAGGTCTACGTGGGCGCGTACGACGGCCGGCTGATCGCGCTGGACGCGGCCAGCGGCCGCGTGCTGTGGGAGAAGGACACGCTGATCGACCACGCACGCAGCTACACCATCACGGGCGCGCCGCGCGTGTTCAAGGGCAAGGTGCTGATCGGCAACGGCGGCGCCGAGTACGGCGTGCGCGGCTACATCACGGCCTACGATGCCAACACCGGCGACCAGAAGTGGCGCTGGTTCACGGTGCCGGGCGACCCGGCCAAGCCGTATGAGGACGCCTCCATGGAGCGCGCCGCCAAGACCTGGGACCCGTCCGGCAAGTACTGGGAGGCCGGCGGCGGCGGCACGGTGTGGGACACCATGGCCTTCGACCCCGAGCTCAACCTGATGTACATCGGCACCGGCAACGGATCGCCCTGGGCCCGCAGCAAGCGCAGCCCCAAGGGCGGCGACAACCTGTACCTGGCCTCCATCGTCGCACTGGACCCGGACACCGGCGCCTACAAATGGCACTACCAGGAGACCCCCGGCGACAACTGGGATTACACCTCCACGCAGCCCATGATCCTGGCCGACATCCAGGTCACCGGCAAGCCGCGCAAGGTGATCCTGCATGCGCCCAAGAACGGCTTCTTCTTCGTGATCGACCGCACCAACGGCCAGTTCATCTCGGCCAAGAACTTCGTCGAGGTGAATTGGGCCACGGGCTACGACGCCAAGGGCCGGCCGATCGAGATCGCCGCCGCGCGCCAGAACGACAAGCCCGGCGAGAGCATGCCCGGCCCCTATGGCGCGCACAACTGGCACCCGATGTCGTTCAACCCGCAAACGGGCCTGGTCTACCTGCCGGCCCAGCATGTGCCGATCAACCTCATGGACGACAAGGACTGGAAGTTCAACGAGAACGTGGCGCTGCGCCCGCATTCCAACCAGGGTTGGAACACCGCCATGTTCCTCAACGCCGCGCCGCCCACGAGCAAGCCCATGGGCCGGCTTGTGGCCTGGGACCCGGTGGCCCAGAAGGAAGCCTGGGGCGTGGAGCATGTCTCGCCCTGGAATGGCGGCACATTGACCACGGCCGGCAACCTCGTGTTCCAGGGCACGGCCGACGGCCGCATGGTGGCCTACGACGCCAAGACCGGCGCCAAGCTCTGGGAAACGCCCACCGGCACCGGCGTGGTGGCCGCACCCTCCACCTACCTCGTGGACGGCAAGCAGTACGTGTCCGTCGCGGTGGGCTGGGGCGGCGTCTACGGCCAAGCCACGCGCGCCACCGAGCGCCAGGGCCCGGGCACGGTCTACACCTTCGCAGTGGGCGGCACCGCCAAGATGCCCGACTTCGTCGAGTACCGCGCGGGCAAGCTGCTGCAGGGCGTGAAGTACGACGCGGCCAAGGTCGAAGCCGGCACCGGGCTGTACGTCAGCAACTGCGTGCTGTGCCACGGCGTGCCGGGCGTGGACCGCGGCGGCAACATCCCCAACCTGGGCTACATGGACGCAGCCTTCATCGAGAACCTGGACAAGTTCGTGTTCAAGGGCCCGGCCATGGCACGCGGCATGCCGGACTTCACGGGCAAGCTCTCGATGTCCGACGTGGAAGCCATCAAGGCCTTCATCCAGGGCACGGTGGACGCGGTGCGGCCCAAATGATGCGGCCTTCATGAAACTGAGATTTCATTCTCAGTAAAATCACGGTCCGCACTTTCTGCGGACCGTTTTCTTGCGCCATCCCCTCCGTCTCCTGCTGCTGCGCCTGTTGCTGCTGGCCGTGTTCTTCAACACGGCCATCGGCGTGCCCGCACACGCCATCGAGCACCTGCGCGAGGCGCAGGCCAACCTGCTGGATGACGAGACCCCGGCAGAGCGCGCCGAAGTGCACGCGGCCTGCGCCTGGTGCAGCAGCCATGCGCAGCTGGAGCACGCGCTGGATGCGACGCCGCCGCGGCCTGGCCCCTGCGCGGCCATCGCCGGCCATGCCGTTCCCTGGCACGGCGCCAGCGCAGGCCCGAGCGCGGAGCGCTGGCCGTTCTGCGCGCGCGACCCACCGCAAGCCTGAGACCCCGCCGCCCCCGCGGCTCCCGTCCGGCCCTCACCGGCCACCGTCTCAGCCTGCCTGCCATCCCGCCGGCCGGCGCCTTGCTGCCTGTCACCCATGCCCATCGCCCCGTTCACCCTGCGGCTGCTGCCGCTCGCGCTCTGCACCGCCCTGCCCGTCCTCGCCCAGGACGCCCAGCTCTCCACCGTCGAGGTGGTCGGCCGCACCGCCTCCGGCGCCTACCACGCCGAAGAAGCGGCCGGCGCCAAGACCGAACTGCCGCTGCGCGAGCTGCCGCAGTCGGTGCGCATCGTCACGCGCCAGGCCATCGACGACCTGGGCGCGACCAAGGTCGACGACGTACTCGACTACGTGGGCGGCGTCTCGCGCCAGAACAACTTCGGCGGCCTGTGGGACAACATCGCCATCCGCGGCATGCCGGGCGACCAAAACATCGGCATGGCCACGCTGTTCAACGGCTTCTCGGCCGGCCGCGGCTTCAACGCGCCGCGCGACCTGGCCGGCGTGGAACGCATCGAGTTCCTGAAGGGGCCGGCCGCCGCGCTATACGGCAGCAGCGAACCGGGCGGCACGCTCAACGTCGTCTCCAAGCGCCCGCTCTGGAAATCCGCCCATGCGGTGGAAGCCTACGGCGGCAGCCATGGCCTCAAGCGCGGCGCGCTCGACAGCACCGGCCCCCTCGCCGACAGGCTCGCCTACCGGCTCAACATCGCGGTGGAAGACCGTGACGGCTGGCGCGACCACGTCGGCTCGCAGCGCCAGGTCATCGCGCCGGCCTTCACCTGGAAGATCACCAACGACACGGTGCTGGAGTACACGGGCGAGATCCTGCGCCACGAGACCGCGCTGGACCGCGGCGTGGTGGCCGTGGACAACCGGCTCGGCGCCATCCCGCGCACACGCTTCCTGGGCGAGCCGGCCGATGGCGACGTGCGCGTGGACAACCGAACGCACCAGGCCATCCTCTCGCACATCTGGGACAGCGGCTGGACCGGCCGGCTCGGCCTGTCGCACCGCACCACGGGCATCCACGGCACGTCGACCGAGGCCTTGGACCTCCAGCCCAGCGGCCTGCTGACGCGCCAGCGCCGCCTGCGCGACTACGACTCCGACGACCTCGCCGTGCAAGCCGAGCTGCAGGGCAAGCTGGAGGCCTCGGGCCTGCAGCACGAGCTGCTGTTCGGCATCGAGCGCTACCACTTCGACATGGACACGCTGATGCAGCGCGTGAACGGCGGGCCGACCTACGCCATCGACATCTACAACCCCATCTACGGCCAGGCCCGGCCCACGCCCGCGGCCAACACCGACACCTTCGAACGCCAGCGCAACACGGCCTTCTACCTGCAGGACGCGATCACGCTGGCGCCGGCATGGCGGCTGCTGGCCGGTGTGCGCGTGGACCGCTACGACCAGACCATGCTGAACCGCCGCACCGGCGTGCAGACGCAGCAGGAGCCGACCTCGACCTCACCACGCCTGGGTCTCAGCTGGCTGCCTTCGTCGCAATGGACGCTATACGCCAATGCCGGCCGCTCGTTCCGCCCCAACACCGGCACCGACAGGGGCGGTGCCGACTTCGCGCCCGAGACCGGCCGCGCGCTGGAACTCGGCGCCAAGTGGGAAAGCCGCGACAAGCGCATCGGTGCCACGGCCGCGCTGTTTGACATCCGCAAGCGCAACGTCAAGACCACAGACCCGACCGACGCCAGCCAGTCCATCGCCGCCGGCGAGGTCCGCTCGCGCGGCCTGGAGCTGGACCTGGCCGGACAGATCAACACGCACTGGCGCCTGAACGCCAGCCTGGTGCTCAACGACGTGGAGATCACGCGCGACAACAACCTGGAGGTGGGCGGCCGCCTGCTCAACGTGCCGCGCGTCAACGGCAGCCTGCTGGCGGTCTACGAGGACGCCTTCGCCAACGGCCAGCGTTTCGGCATGGGTGGCGGCGTCACGCACACGGGCAAGCGCCTGGGACAGGCCCGCACCCAGGCCGAGGTCGAGGCCGGTACGGCCGCCTTCGAGCTGCCGCACTACACCACGGCCAAGCTGGTCGGCTACTGGCGCATCACACCGAACTTGCGCCTGACGCTGGACGTCGACAACCTCTTCGACGCCACCTACTACACCAGCTCGTACAGCCGGCTGTGGGTCACGCCGGGCATGGAGCGCTCCATCACCGTCGGCCTGCAGGCGAAGTTCTGATGGCCACCCGCGCACTCCACGCCCAGGCGGTCGAGGCCGGTTATGCGGGCCGCAGCATCCTGCGCGGCCTGGACCTCGCCGTCGCGCCCGGCCAGACCTACGCCCTGCTCGGCGCCAACGGCGCCGGCAAGACCACCACGCTGGGCCTGTTCCTGGGTTTCGTGCAGCCCACGTGCGGCCGGGTGCGCGTGCTGGGCGCCGACCCCGTGGCTAAGGCCGCCCAGGCGCGCCGCCAGCTCGCCTACATCCCCGAGAACGTGGCGCTGTACGAGCACCTGAGCGCGCGCGAGAACCTGGCCTACTTCCTGGACCTCGCGGGCCAGCACCAGGGCGCGGACGCCATCGCCGCCGCGCTCGCGCGCGCCGGCCTGGACTCCATGGACCATGGCCGGCGCGTGGCCGGCTTCTCCAAGGGCATGCGGCAGAAGGTGGCCATCGCGCTGGCGCTGGCGCGCCAGGTGCCGGTGCTGCTGCTGGACGAGCCGACCTCGGGCCTGGACCCGCAGGCCCAGGCCGAGTTCAGCCGTCTGCTGGTCTGGCTGCGCAGCGAGGGTGTGGCCATCCTGATGGTCACGCACGACCTGCTGGGCGCGGCCCAGGTGGCCGACCGCATCGGCTTCCTGGACCAGGGCCGTCTGCTCGACGAGGTGGCGGCCAGCGGCCCGGAGCGCTTCGACGTGCGCGCGCTGCATCGGCGCTACGCGACGGCAGGAGCGGCGAAGTGAGCCCCGTGCTGCGCATTGCCACCGAAGAGTGGCGCTGGCTGCGGCGCGACCGCGTGGCCGTTCTGGGGCTGGCCCTGGTGTTGCTGCTGACGGCCGTGTCCATCTTCCACGCGGCCGAGCAGCGCGAGGCGCTGGCGGCCGAACGTGCGCGCCGCCAGGGCCAGGTGGACAAGGCATTCGAGGCCTCGCCCGACCGGCACCCGCACCGCATGGTGCACTACGGCCACTTCGTGTTCCGGCCCTTGAATCCGCTGGCCGCCTTCGACTCCGGCGTCGATGCGCAAACCGGTCACACGCTGTTCCTCGAAGGCCACCGCCAGAACAGTGCCAACTTCAGCGAGGCGCGCCAGTCCACGCTGCTGCTGCGCTTCGGCCAGCTCACGCCGGCCTTCGTGCTGCAGGTGTTGGCGCCGCTGGTGCTGGTGTTCGCCGGTCACGCCATGCTGGCGCGCGAACGCGAGGCCGGCACGCTGCGCCAGCTGCTGGCCCAGGGCGTTCGGCCGGCGCAGATCGTGCAGGGCAAGCTGCTCGCGCTGGCCGGCCTGGCCGTCGTTCCGCTGCTGCCGGCCTGGTTGGCATTGGCCTGGATGGCGCTGGCCACGCCGGCCTCGGCGCTGCTGGCCTGCGTGCTCGCGGCGGGCTACACGCTGTGGCTGGCGCTGTGGGTGCTGGGCACCGTGTGCGTCTCGGCCTGGCTGAAACAGGCGCGCAGCGCGCTCGTAGCGCTGCTGGCCGTCTGGGCCGTGGGCGTGATGCTGCTGCCACGCCTGGCCGCCGAATGGGCGGCGGCGGAGCGGCCATTGCCCACGCGCGTGGAGACCGACATCGCCATCGCACGCGAGCTCGCGGCCCTGGGCGACAGCCACGACGCCAAGGACCCCTACTACGCCACCTTCCGCGCGCGCACGCTCGCACAGTACGGCGTCAGCCGCGTGGAAGACCTGCCGCTCAACTACAAGGGCCTGGTCGCCATGGAGGGCGAACGCCTGACCTCCGAACTGTTCGTGAAATATGCCGCCGCCGGCTTCGCGCAGCAGGAGGCCCAGTTGCAGGCGGTCGACCGCTTCGCACCACTGGCGCCGGTGCTGGCGCTGCGCCGCCTGTCCATGGCTGCGGCCGGCACCGACCTGGCGGCCTACCGCAGCTTCCTGGAGCAGGGCGAGCGCCACCGCTACCAGCTGGTGCAGGCGCTGAACCGGCTGCAGGCCGAGAAGCTCACGCTGGCGACCGACCGCTCCAGCCGCGACGACCGCATCGGCGCCGCGCACTGGCACGATCTCGCGCAGTTCCAGTTCGAACCCGCCCCCGCGAGGCAGGCGCTGCACGCGGCAGCGCCTGCGGCCGCGGTGCTGCTGCTGTGGCTGGCCGCCCTTGCAGGCGCGCTGGCCCTGGCCACGCGCCGGATCGCGCAGGTGATGCGATGAGGGTCTGGCTGCACGAATGGCGCCTGCTGGCGCGCACCCCGCTGGCGGCGCTCGCGCTGCTTCTGCTGCTGGCGCTGTCCAGCCTGGCCGTGGGGTCCGGCGCGCGCGAGGTCGTGCGCCAGCAGCGGACCCTGGAGCGGCTGGCCCCGCTGCAGCAGCAGGATCTGGCGGCCCAGCTGGCCAAGCCCCTGGCGCGCGGCGATGCTGGCGCGGCCGCCTACTACGGCCAGCATCCGACCTCGAGCCCGCCCTCGGACACTGCCTTCCTGGCCGGAGGCTTGCGCGACAACGCGCCGCTGCTGCTGCGCGTGCGCGCGTTGGCGCTGCAGTCGCAGCTGCACGAGGGCGAGAGCTTCAACCCGGAACTGGCCCTGACCGGCCGCTTCGACTGGGCCTTCGTGCTGGTCTACCTTGCGCCGCTGGTGCTGGTCGCGCTGCTGTACGACCTGGTATCGGGCGAGCGCCGGGCCGGCCGGCTCGGTATGCTGCTGGCCCTGCCCGGCGCCGGCGCGCGGCTGTGGCTGCGCCGCGCCGGCCTGCGCGCAGCACTGGTCCTGCTGTGCCTGCTGCTGCCGGTGGCAGCCGGTGCAGTGGCGCTCGGCACGCCGCCTGCGGCGCTGACGACCGCGGTGGCGTCCTCGGTGGCCTATGTGGCGTTCTGGACCGGCTTGTCCATGCTGGTCGGCGCACGCGGCCGCAGCCCGGCCGCCCATGCCACGGCGCTGATGGGCTGCTGGGTGCTGCTGACCCTGGTGCTGCCCACGCTCGCCCAGGCCGCACTGACACGCGCTTTGCCCGCGCCCCAGGGCGTGGAGCTGGCACTGGCCCAGCGCGAACAGGTGCACGGCGCCTGGGACCTGCCGCGCGAAGAAACCATGGCGCGCTTCTTCGCCAGCCATCCGCAGTGGCAGGACACGGCGCCGCTACCCGCGGGCTTCCACTGGAAGTGGTACTTCGCGTTCCAGCAGCTCGGCGACGAGGCTGTGGCGGCCGACGTGCAGGCCTGGCGCACGACACTGCTGGCACGCCAGCGCTGGACCGAGCGCCTGGGCTGGCTTCTGCCCGGCGTCGGCGTGCAGGCCGCGCTGCACCGGCAGGCCGCGACCGACCTGCAGGCCCTGCTGGCGCAGCAGGATGCGGTGGCGGCCTTCCACCAGCGGCTGCGCGGCTACTTCTACCCGCACCTGTTCGCCGACAAGCCCTTCGACGCGAACGCCATCGGGGCGCTCCCGCGCTTCGCTGCCGTGCCGCCAGCCACGCAGGGCTGGGGCCCATCCCTCGCGGCCCTGGCCGTGCTTGCTGCGCTGGCGCTGGTGGTCGGCGGCCTGGCCACACGCCGGCTGCAGGCGTAAAAAAGCCGCCGAGACCACCCGGCGGCTTCTCTCGGGACGGGGACCGGCTTCAGTCGGCGTACTGGCCCGCGGCCTTGATGACGGGGCCGAAGCGCGCCACTTCGGCCTGCACGAACTTCTTGTGCTCGGCCGGTTCCACGCGCTTGTCGTTCGTCACGACGGCGCCCAGGCCCTCCTGCTTCTTGATGAAGTCCGCATCCTTGAGCGCGGCCTTCAGTGCCGTGTTGATCTTGGTCAGCACCGGCGCCGGCGTTCCCTTGGGGGCGTACAGACCGTGCCAGATCGTGACCTGGAAGTTCTTCATGCCGGCCTCGTCCAGGGTCGGCAGGTCCTTGAGCGCGGGCGTGGTCAGACGCTTGGCCGTGGTCACGGCATAGGCCTTGACCTTCTTGGCCTCGATCTGCGAGGTGGTGTTGGTGGTCTGGTCGCACAGCAGGTCGATCTGGCCACCCAGCAGGTCGGCGATGGCCGGTGCCGTGCCCTTGTAGGGCACGGTGGTCATCTCGGCCTTGAGTTCGCTCTGGAACATCAGCCCGCACAGATGCGAGGCCGAGCCGATGCCGGCGTTGCCCAGGTTCACCTTGCCGGCGTTCTGGCCGATCCAGGTGCGCAGCTCGGCGAAGTTGTTGGCCGCCAGGCCCGGCTTGCCGATCAGCGTCATGGGCACGTCGTTGACGATGCCCAGGTACTCGAAGTCGGTCTCGTAGTTGTAGGACAGCTTGCGGTACAGCACCGGCGTGGTGGCCATGCCGACATGGGTCAGCAGCAAGGTGTAGCCATCGTTCTTGGCGCGCGCCACCTTGGTCGTGCCGATGGTGCTGCCAGCGCCGCCCAGGTTCTCGATCACGATGGGGTTGCTGTTCATCTGGCGCTGCATGGCCTCGGCCAGGTCGCGCGCCACACGGTCGGTGGGGCCGCCGGCTGCGAAGGGCACGACGATGGTGATGGGCTTGCCGCCCGGGAAATCCTGGGCCTGTGCGCCCAGCGCGGCAACCGCCAGCGCGGCAGCCGTCAACAGCTTGTTCATCTTGACTCCTCTACAACCGAAGTGAAATAACGGCGCGGATGGTAGCCCCCCAGGATGTGTAGGGAAATTCAGACAAGCCCCAGGATGGGCCGCGTCAGCGGTAGCTGCGCTGGTCGTCGATGAGCTTGCCGTCCTCGGGCAGGCTGCCCACCGCGCACCACTGCACCTCGCCGCGCAACTTGGTCAGTTCACGGATGGCCTCGGCCACGCGCGCGCGCAGGCCCTCGTCGGGCGCGGCGCACTCCGCATGCAGCGCCATCGCATCGCTGGCCATCTCGCCGCTGACGATCAGGCGCACGCGGCCGAGCGCGGGGAAGCGCCGCACGATCTCCTGCACCTGGGTGGGGTGCACGAACATGCCGCGCACCTTGGTGGTCTGGTCGGCCCGGCCCATCCAGCCCTTGATGCGCGTGTTGGTGCGGCCCGTGGGACAAGGCCCCGGCAGCACGGCCGAGAGGTCGCCCGTGCCGAAACGGATCAGCGGGTAGTCGGCGTCGAAGCTGGTCACCACGACCTCGCCGACCTCACCCTCGGCGACCGGCAGGCCGTCCGGCCCGACGATCTCGACGATGACCTGCTCGTCCAGCACCAGGCCCTCGCGCGCGGGCGTCTCGTAGGCGATCAGGCCGATGTCGGCCGTGGCATAGCACTGGTAGGCCGCGATGCCCTGGGCGCCGAACCAGTCGCGCAGCGAGGGCGGGCAGGCCTCGCCGCTGACCAGGGCCTTGGAGATCGACAGCGGCCGGCCCGCGGCCTTCTCCAGCGCGATCTTGAGGAAGCTCGGCGTGCCGCAATAGCCATGCGGGCGCAGGTCGGCCATGGCCTGCAGCTGCATCTCGGTGTTGCCCACGCCGCCCGGGAACACCGTGCAGCCCAGTGCCAATGCGCCCTCTTCCATCATCGCGCCGGCCGGCGTCAGGTGGTAGCTGAAGCTGTTGTGGACCAGCTCGCCCGCGCGAAAGCCGGCGGCGGCCATGGCCCGCGACATGCGCCAGCTGTCTTCGTCCTGGCCCTGCGGTTCGTAGAGCGGGCCGGGCGACTGGAACACGCGCTTGGCACGCCGCGCCAGGTGCAGGCCGGTCCAGCCGCTGGCCGCGAAGCCACCGAAGGGATCGCCGCCGGCCGCGCGCGCGGCCTGCTGGCGCGCCAGCAGATCGTGCTTGCGCAACACGGGCAGCGCCGCCAGCGCGCCACGGCTGTTGACCGTGGCCGGGTCCACCTGGGCCAGCCGTTCGGCCTGCGCCGGGCTGTGCGCCTTGGCGTGCGCAATCGCTGCCGGCAGCGCAGCCATCAATGCGGCCTCGCGCTCGGCCGGGTCGCGCGCCTCGCGCGCATCCATGAATGTCATGCCAGCCACCTCTTGCGGCGCTTGTAGCTCTTGACGTCACGGAAGCTCTTGCGGCCTTCGCCGCCGGTGCCCAGGTAGAACTCCTTGACGTCTTCGTTCTCGCGCAGCGCGCTGGCCGCCCCGTCCATGACCACGCGCCCGCTCTCCAGGATGTAGCCGAAGTCCGCATAGCGCAGCGCCATGTTGGTGTTCTGCTCGGCCAGCAGAAAGGTCACGCGCTCCTTGGTGTTGAGGTCCTTCACGATCTCGAACACCTCCTCGACGATCTGCGGCGCCAGCCCCATGGAGGGCTCGTCGAGCAGCACCATCTTGGGGTTGGCCATCAGCGCGCGGCCGATCGCACACATCTGCTGCTCGCCGCCCGAGGTGTAGGCCGCCTGGCTGGTGCGCCGGGTCTTGAGCCGCGGAAAGTAGGCATAGACCTTCTCCAGCGTCGCGTCCACGGCGCCCTTGCCGTCGCGGCGCGTGTAGGCGCCGGTCATGAGGTTTTCCTCGATGGTCAGGTGGGCGAAGCAGTGCCGGCCCTCCATGACCTGGATCACCCCGCGGTCCACGAGTTCGGCCGGCGTGAGGTTCTCGATGCGCTCGCCGCGCAGCGCGATCGAGCCCTTGGTCACCGCGCCGCGCTCGGCGTGCAGCAGGTTGGACACCGCCCGCAAGGTGGTGGTCTTGCCGGCCCCGTTGGCGCCCAGCAGGGCCACGATGCTGCCTTCGTCCACGCGCAGCGAGACGCCCTTCAACACCAGGATCACGTGGTTGTAGATGACCTCGATGCCGTTGACATCGAGGAATGCTCCAGGAGATTCGCGGCGCTCGGCCGAAGGCACTGCGGACATGGTCTTAGGAGCAGGAACGCGGCGTGATCTTCTTGTCGGTCGCGTACTTGGCCGACAGTTCCTTGACCAGCGGATCGATCAGGCTCTTGTCGGCCTGGTACCAGTCCGAGGTGATGTTCCACTTGCCACCGTCCCACTGCACGATGCGCGCCCAGTCGGTGCCCATGTGGTTGCTGCAGGAGGTCTTGACGGGCCGCATGATCTCGCCGAAACCCAGCGCCTTGAGCTTGTCGGCCGTGAGGTCCAGGTTCTCCATGCCCCACTTGATCTGCTCGGGCGTCATGACCTTGCCCTTGCCGAACTTCTCCTGCGCGGCGCGGATGGCTTCGACCTGCAGCATGGAGATCATCATGCCGCGCGTGTGCGCCATCACGCCGACCTCGCTAGCGTTCGATGCCGTGCCCTGGCCTTTGTCGTAGACGAACTTCTTGAGGTCGTCGTGCACCTTGTCCTTGGCCGCGCTGTTGTGGATGGTGATCGCGTTGTAACCCTTGGCGCCGGCGCCGATGTCCTTCACGTCGTGGTCCGAGCCGGCCCACCAGATCGCGTAGATCTTGTCGCGCGCATAGCCCGTGGCCTGGGCCTCACGCACGGCGGCGGGCGTCATCACGCCGGCCGACCAGAGCAGCACGTAGTCGGGCCGCTGCTGGCGGATTTGCAGCCAGGTGCTCTTCTGTTCCACGCCGGGCGGCGTGACCGGGAACAGCGAGAGCTCGAAGCCGTCCTTGGCGGCGCGCTTTTGCAGCAGCGCGATCGGCTCCTTGCCATAGGGCGAGTCGTGGTAGACCAGCGCGATCTTCTTGCCCTTGAGGTTGCCCTTCTCCTTCTTGAGGATGTCCTGCACCATCACGTCGGCGGCGGTCCAGTAGGTCCCCAGCAACGGGAAGTTCCATTCGAACACAGTGCCGTCGACCGATTGCGACAGGCCGTAGCCCATGGTCACCACGCTCATCTTGTCGGCGAAGGCCTTGTCGGTCACGGCGAAGGTGATGCCGGTGGACTGGGTATCGAAACCGGCCGCGCCGCCGCTCTTGCCCTTCAGGCGCTCATAGCACTCCACGCCCTTGGCCGCGTCGTAGGCGGTTTCGCACTCCTCGAAGCTCAGCTTGACGCCGTTGACGCCACCGTCGCGTGCGTTGACGAGCTTGAGGTAGTCCTGCTTGCCGTCGGCCCACGGGATGCCCAGCGGCGCGAACTGGCCCGTGCGGTAGACCAGGAGCGGCACGAACTGCTCGGCCTGGGCATGGGCGCCGGGCGCGGCCAGCATGGACAGGCTGGCAGCGGCGACGGCGGCGAGGGTTTTCAGCTTCATGGGATGTCTCCTGGGGGTGGGTGAAGAACTCAGTGAGGGAAAGGCCACAGGCGCAGCTTCTCGCGCGCCGTAAGCCACAGGCGCGCCAGGCCATGCGGCTCGACGATCAGGAAGAACACGATCAGCGCACCGAAGATCATGTGCTCCAGGTGCGAGGCCGTGGCCGTGGACAGCGGCAGGCCCAGCCAGTGCGGCACGTAGTTCAGGAGCAGCGGCAGCAACACCATGAAGGCCGCGCCGAAGAAGGCGCCCGAGATGGAGCCCAGGCCGCCGATGATGACCATGAACAGCAGCTGGAACGAGCGGTCGATGCTGAAGGCGGCGGGCTCCCAGGAGCCCAGGTGCACGAAACCCCACAGCGCGCCGGCCACGCCGACGATGAAGGAGCTGACCGCGAAGGCCGACAGCTTGGCGTAGACCGGCCGGATGCCGATCACGGCGGCCGCCACGTCCATGTCGCGGATCGCCATCCACTGGCGGCCGATGGCGCCGCGCACGAGGTTCTTGGCCAGCAGCGCGAACACGCAGACGATGGCCAGGCACAGCAGGTACTTCTGCACCGGCGTCTCCACCGGCAGGCCGAAGAACGACAGCGCGCCCACGCTGACCGAGCCCGAGGGCGAGTCGTTCGTGACCCACTTGACGCGGTTGGTGAACCAGTCCGTGAAGAACTGCGCCGCGAGCGTGGCCACCGCCAGATAAAGCCCGCGGATGCGCAGGCTGGGAATGCCGAACAGCACGCCGAACACCGTGGCCGCCAGGCCGCCGCCGATCAGCGACAGCAGCAGCGGCAGATCGAAGCGCACCTGCAGGTTGTAGGCCGCGTAGGCGCCGATGGCCATGAAGGCGCCCGTGCCCAGCGAGATCTGGCCGCAGTAGCCAACCAGGATGTTCAGGCCCAGCGCGGCCAGCGCGAGGATCAGGAACGGGATCAGCACGGCGCGGAAGAAGTAGTCGCTGGCGAGCATGGGCACGGCGACGAAGGCCACCAGCAGCAGCGCGTACATCGCGACCCGGTCCTGCAGGACGGGGAAGATCTGCAGGTCGGCGCGGTAGGTCTGCTTGAACTGGCCGTTTTCTCTGTACAGCATCGCTTAGACCCGATCAATGATTTTGTCGCCGAACAGGCCTTGCGGCCGCACCAGCAGAAAGCCCAGGGCCAGCACGTAGGCGAACCAGTTCTCGATGCCGCCACCCAGCATGGGGCCGATGTAGATCTCCGAGAGCTTTTCGCCCGCGCCGATGATGAGCCCGCCCACGATGGCACCCGGCACCGAGGTGAGCCCGCCCAGGATCACCACCGGCAGCGCCTTGAGCGCGACCAGCGAGATCGAGAACTGCACGCCGAGCTTGGAGCCCCAGATGATGCCGGCCACCAGCGCGACGATGCCGCCGATGGTCCAGACGATGACCCAGATGCGCGACAGCGGAATGCCGATGGACTGCGCTGCCTGGTGGTCGTCGGCCACGGCACGCAGCGCGCGGCCGGTCGGCGTCTTCTGGAAGAACAGCGTGAGGCCGATGACCAGCATGGCCGAGACCAGCGCCGCGTAGAGGTCTTCCTTGCTGAGCAGCAGGCCGCCCTCGAAGGTGTTCTCCAGCACCATCATCGGGTCCTTGGGCATGCCCACGTCGATCTTGTAGGTGGCACTGCCGAACAGCAGCTGGCCCGCACCGTCGATGAAGTAGGCGATGCCCAGCGTGGCCATCAACAGCGCGATCGGCTCCTGGCCGACGAGCTGGCGCAGCGCCAGCCGCTCGATGAGCCAGGCCAGACCCGCCATCAGCGCGATCGCCGCGACCAGCGCCATCGCATTGGCCAGCAGCAGGCTCTCGAAGCCCAGCCACTTGGGGAACCACTCGGAAAAGCGCGCCATGGCCAGTGCCGCGAACAGCACCATGGCGCCCTGCGCGAAGTTGAAGACGCCCGAGGCCTTGAAGATCAGCACGAAGCCCAGCGCCACCAGGGCGTAGAGCATGCCGGCCATGAGGCCGCCGAACAGTGTTTCGAGGAAAAAGCCCATCGCAGCTCGCCTTCAGTGGGTGGTGCCGAGGTACGCGCGGATGACGTCCTCGTTGGTGCGCACTTCGTCCGGCGTGCCGTCGCCGATCTTCTTGCCGTAGTCCAGCACGACCACGCGGTCGGAGATGTCCATGACCACGCCCATGTCGTGCTCGATCAGCACGACGGTGGTGCCGAACTCGTCGTTGACGTCGAGGATGAAGCGGCACATGTCCTGCTTCTCCTCTACGTTCATGCCGGCCATGGGCTCGTCGAGCAGCAGCACCTGCGGCTCCATGGCCAGGGCCCGGCCCAGGTCCACGCGCTTTTGCAGGCCGTAGGGCAGGCGGCCCACGGGCGTCTTGCGGAAGGGCTGGATCTCCAGGAAGTCGATGATGCGTTCGACCTTCTCGCGGTGCGCGATCTCCTCGCGCTCGGCCGGGCCCCAGCGCAACGCCTGCAGGAAGAGGTTGCTCCTCATGCGCAGGTTGCGGCCGGTCATGATGTTGTCCAGCACGCTCATGCCCTTGAACAGGGCCAGGTTCTGGAAGGTGCGGGCCACGCCCATCTCGGCCACCTGGCGCGAGTTCATGTGCTTGAAGGTCTGGCCGCGGAAGGTGATGGCGCCTTCCTGCGGCGCATAGACGCCGTTGATGCAGTTGAGCATGGAGCTCTTGCCGGCGCCGTTGGGGCCGATGATGGCGCGGATCTCGTGCTCGCGCACGTCGAAGCTGATGTCGGTCAGCGCCTTGACGCCGCCGAAGCGCAGGCTGATGTT
Source organism: Pseudorhodoferax aquiterrae (assembly GCF_014652235.1). Taxonomy (GTDB): domain Bacteria; phylum Pseudomonadota; class Gammaproteobacteria; order Burkholderiales; family Burkholderiaceae_C; genus Pseudorhodoferax; species Pseudorhodoferax aquiterrae. The sequence continues at coordinate 45,742 of NZ_BMYK01000010.1, read as the reverse complement.
GCGCACCTCCAGGATCACGTCGCCGATGCGGCGGCCCGAGGCCGGAGACTGCGACGAGGGCGGCAGTTGGGTGTCGGTCATGGTGGGGTTGAACATCAGGCGGCCTTGCGCACGGCGGGGAAGGTCTTGGTGTCGAGGATGTTGAGCGTGGCGCTCACGCTGCCCGTGCGCCCGTCCTCGAACTTGACCTGGGTTTCGATGAACTGCTCGGCCTTGCCGCCGTACAGCGCGTCGATCAGCACCGCGTACTTCTCGGCGATGAAGCCGCGGCGGACCTTGTTGGTGCGCGTGAGCTCGTTGTCGTCGGCGTCCAGCTCCTTGTGCAGCACGAGGAAGCGGCTGACCTGGCTGCCGGCCAGCATGGCGTCCTGCGCGAGATCGGCGTTGACCTTTTCCACGCACTCGCGCATGAGTTCATAGACCTCGGGCTTGCCGGCCAGATCGGTGTAGCCCGCGTAGGGCAGGTTGCGGCGCTCGGCCCAGTTGCCCACGGCCTCGAAGTCGATGTTGAGCATCACGCAGACCGTGGCGCGGCCGTCACCATAGGCCACGGCCTCCTTGATGTAGGGGAAGAACTTGAGCTTGTTCTCCACGTACTTGGGCGCGAACATGGCGCCGTCGTTGGCGCCGCCCGCGAGGCGGCCCACGTCTTTCACGCGGTCGATGATCTTGAGCTGGCCGCTGGCGTCCAGGAAGCCGGCATCGCTGGTGTGGTACCAGCCGTCGGCCGTCAGCACCTCGTCCGTGGCCTTCTGGTTCTTGTAGTAGCCCTTGAGCAGGCCGGCCGAGCGCACCAGGATCTCGCCGTTGTCGGCCACCTTGATCTCCACGCCCTCGATGGGCACGCCCACGGTGTCGGCGCGCACGGCGTTGTCCGGCTGCAGGCAGACGAACACGGCGGTCTCGGTCGAGCCGTAGAGCTGCTTCAAGTTGATGCCGATGGCGCGGTAGAAGGTGAACAGGTCCGGACCGATCGCCTCGCCCGCGGTGTAGGCCACGCGCACGCGCGAGAAGCCCAGCGTGTTGCGCAGCGGGCCGTAGACGCACAGGTCGCCCAGCGCGTAGAGCAGGCGGTCGCCGAGCGAGAGCGGCTTGCCATCCATGCGCGCGGGGCCGACGCGGCGTGCCACGTCCATGAAGCGGTGGAACATCGCGCGCTTGAAGCGGCCGGCATCCTCCATGCGGATCATGACGCTGGTGAGCAGGCCCTCGAACACGCGCGGCGGCGCGAAGTAGTAGGTCGGGCCGATTTCCTTCAGGTCGATGCCGACGGTGGCGGCCGACTCGGGGCAGTTGACGGTGTAGCCGCAGGCCAGCCACTGCGAGTAGCTGAAGATGTTCTGGCCTATCCAGGCCGGCGGCAGGTAGGCCAGCACGTCCTCGGCCGCGGTCAGCTTGTCGAAGTCGGCGCCGGCGCGGGCGCGGTTGAGCAGGCTGCGGTGGGTGTGGACCACGCCCTTGGGGTTGCCCGTGGTGCCCGAGGTGAAGAACATGGCGCCCACATCGTCGGGCCGGCCCTGGTCCACCTGGGCCTGGAAGAAGCCGCTGTCCTGGGCGGCGCGGGCCTTGCCGAGTTCCAGCAGCTCGGTGAGGCCGGCCAGGCCGCTTTCGCTGTAGTTGCGCAGGCCGCGCGGGTCGTCGTACCAGATGCGGGCCAGTGCCGGGTACTTGCTGCGCACCTCCAGCATCTTGTCGACCTGCTCCTGGTCCTCCACCACGCACATGCGCACTTCGGCGTTGGACAGCGGGAAGACGCATTCGGCCGCCACCGCATCCTGGTACAGCGGCACGGGGATCGCGCCCAGCGCCTGCGCGGCCAGCATGCAGGCGTACAGCCGCGGCCGGTTGGCGCCCACCACCGCGAGGTGCTCGCCGCGCTGCAGGCCGGCCAGGTGCAGGCCGCAGGCGGCGTGCTCGACCATGGTGGCCAGGTCGCGCCAGGTCAGCGTCTGCCAGATGCCGAACTCCTTCTCGCGCATGGCGGGTGCGTCCGGGCGTTCGGTGGCGTGCTTGCGCAGCAGTTGGGGAAAGGTGGTGTCCATGACGCTCCTCAATTCGGCTCCGGCAGGCGCAGCCATGCAGAAGTGGGGGCATCGTAGGCGGGACTTTGACGCCAGGATGTCGGCTCAACGACAATTTAAGGGTGACCCCTCCCCAGGACTTACCCGAAGCCCCGCTGCACCAGCGCCGCCGCCCACCGACGGTACGCGAACTCGATGCCATTCCCTGGCTGGCCGAACTCACGCCACCCGAGCGCGCCGGCGTGCTGCCCGAGATCACGGCCGTCAACGCCCGCCCGGGCGACCATGTCTGCCGCATCGGCCGGCCCGTGACCTACTGGTTCGGCGTGATCGAAGGCCTGCTCAAGATGAGCTCCGAGACCGCGCTGGGCCAGACCATGACCTTCGCCGGCCTGCCTTCGGGCGGCTGGTTCGGCGAGGGCACGGCCTTGAAGCGCGAGCCCTACCGCTACAACGTGCAGGCGCTGCGCGCCAGCGTGGTGGCCGGCATTCCGGTGGACAGCTTCCACTGGCTGCTGGACCACTCGATCGGCTTCAACCGCTTCGTCATGAACCAGCTCAACGAGCGGCTCGGCCAGTTCATCGCTGCGCGCGAGATCGACCGCCTGGCCGACCCGGACGTGCGCGTGGCGCGCAACCTGGCCGCGCTGTTCAACCCTGTGCTCTATCCCGGCGTGGGCCAGGTGTTGCGCATCACCCAGCAGGAGCTGGCCTACCTCGTGGGGCTGTCGCGCCAGCGCGTGAACGAGGCCCTGGCCACGCTGCAGCAGGCCGGGCTGATCCGCACCGAGTACGGCGGCCTGCGCGTGCTGGACCTCGAACGCCTGCGCACCGAGGTGCCTGGCCGGGCCGCTGTCACCTGAAAGCGCAGGTGTATCGTTATGTGTTCTCCGACCCACTCCGCGCCGCGCACAGGCTCCCCCCCATGAAACAGCTCCTCCTCTTCCTCGGCGCCGCATTGGCGCTGACCGCCGGCAGCGCGATGGCGCAGGCGGCCGGCTATGTGAAGACCACCAGCGGCCAGGCCATCATCTTCTCGGCCGGCAAGAGCGTGCCGGCCCAGCCCGGCATGGCGCTGGCGGTGGGCGACGTGGTGCGCACGGGCGCGGACGGCAGCCTGGGCATCACGCTCAAGGACAACACCATGCTGTCCTTCGGTCCCTCGACCACCTTCACGCTGGACGAGTTCCTGTTCGCGCCGGCCGAGGGTGGCCTGCAGCTGGGCGGCAGCATCGCGGCCGGCAGCCTGCAATACGTCTCCGGCGCCATCGCCCGGCTCAAGCCCCAGGCCGTCCGGATCAAGACGCCGACCGGCATCATCGGCGTGCGCGGCACGCGCTTCGTCGCGGTGGTGCAGCCATGATGGCGCGCTGCTGCGCCCTGCTCGCCGCCCTGCTGCTGGCCGGCTGCGCCACGCCGCCGGCGCCGCCGCGGGCCTATGTCGCGCTGCTGGAGAACGCCGACGGCAGCACCGGCCGCGTGGTCTACAGCAGTCCGGCCGGCGCCGCCGAGCTGCAGGCGCCACGCCAGGCCGTGGCGCTGGATGGCCCACCCACGGTGTTCAGCGTGAGCCCCGAGCAGCTGCAGCGCGACGCCGGCGCGGCCATGGCGGCCCAGCCGCGCGCACCGCGCGTGTTCGTGCTGTATTTCGACGTGGGCAATGCGCAGATCACGGCCGCCTCCCAGGCGCTGCTGGCCGACATCCTGGCCGACGTGAAGAGCCGCCCCACGGCCGACCTGTCCATCGTCGGCCACACCGACACCGTGGGCAGCGCCGAGCAGAACGCGGTGCTCGCGTTACGCCGGGCCGAACAGGTCGGCCAGCTGCTGAAGGAGGCGATCGCCGCGGCCCAGCATGTGGACATCACCTCGCACGGCGAGACCAACCTGCTGGTGCCCACGCCGGACGAGACCGCCGAGCCGCGCAACCGGCGCGTCGAGGTCACGGTGCGCTGATCACTTCCCGTCGAGCACGATGAGGTCGCCGCGCTCGCCGCGGCGCAGGCGCTCCAGGTGCATGCGCACCAGGGTGTCGTCCGGCTGCTGCCGGGCCAGCGCTTCGAACAGCGCCAACACATCAGGCGCTCCTTGCTCCAGCGCGGCGTAGGCTTGCGCATACGCGGCCTGCGCGGCTGCGTCCACAGGGCCCGGCAGACCGTCGTGCAGCGGCTGGAACACGCGCAGCGGCCGAGTCTTGCCCTTGGGCAGCAGCCGCGCCACCGGGCGCACCTGCGCGCCGCTGCAGCCCGCCAGCGTGGCCTCGGACACGCAGACGCGCGTGCCCAGGTACTTGTTGGCGCCTTCGAGCCGCGAGGCGGTGTTCACGGCATCGCCCAGGGCTCGGTAGTCGAACATGGTGCGGCCGCCGAAATTGCCGACGATGACCTCGCCGCTGTGCACGCCGATGCGCGTGTGGCCGAGCGGGCGGCCCCGCGCGTAGACATGGGCGAAGCGCTGCATCTCCAGCGCGCAGTCGTAGGCGCGCTGGCGGTGGTCGCGCTGGTCCAGCGGGGCCGAGAACATGATGGCCAGCGCGTCGCCGATGATGCGGTCCAGCGTGCCCTGGTGGCGGAACACGATGGCGATCATGCCGTCCAGGTAGTCGTTGAGCAGGCCCACGGCGTCGGCCGGGTCGATGCGCTCCATGAGCCCCGTGAAGTCGATGAGGTCGGTGAAGATGAAGCTGCACTCGCGCCGCTCGCCCGACAGCGCCAGCTGCTCGGGATGCCGCACGATGTGCGAGACCAGGTTCGGCGAGACATAGCGCGAGAAGGCACGCGCGAGCCAGCGCCGGCGCCGTTCGCTGGCCTGGTAGCGCACCACGCTGGGCACGAGGAAGGCGGCCAGCACGCCGAGCGCCGGCGTCAGCGGATCGACCAGCAGATTGCGGGCCGAGAAGGCCCACCAGCCCAGGCCGGCGAACAGACACAGCACGGCCAGCAGGGCCGCCGTCGACGGCAGTGGTCCACGCCGCAGCGCCAAACCGCCGACCAGCAGGCCACCCAGCAGCAATGCCAGCGCCTCGAGCGCCTCCATCTCGGCCGGCCGCCGCAGCGGCGTGCCGGACAGCATCTGCTCCAGCGCCTGCGCATGCACCTCCACACCGGGCACGACGCTGCCCAGGGGCGTGAAGCGCAGGTCCTGCAGGCCCTGGGCCGAGCTGCCCACCAGCAACAGGCGGCCGCGCAGGTCCCCGCCATCGACCTGGCCCTGCAGCAGCTGCCAGGCCGGGATGCGGCGCGCCGGGTCGCCATGGCCGAAGTGCAGCCAGAGTTCGCCGTCGGCCGTGAGCGGCAGCGCATGGCGGCCCACGCGCAGTTCGCGCAGACCGCCGGCCGGCCCGCCATCGGCGCGCAGCAGGAAGTTGTGCTGGCCCTGCGCCACGCGCAGCATCTCCACCGACAGCGAGGGCAGCAAGCGCTCGCCCGTGCGCAGCACCAGCGGCACGCGCCGCAGCACGCCGTCGCCGTCGGGCAGGAAGGACAGCGCACCGAACCCGGCCGCCCCCTCGGCCAGCAGCGGCAGCGGTGCCACCACGCTACCCCCTTGCGGCACGTAGGCCAGCGCCGGCGCGCCCAGCTGCACATAGCGGGCGCGCTCGGGCAGTGCGGCCGCAGATCCATCGGGCCGCAGCGAAAAGCCCAGCACGGCCGGCGCACCGGCCAGGCTGGCGGCGAAGCGCACATCCGGGTCGGGCAGGGCCAGCACGGCGGCACGCGCCGCGGCCGGCAGTGCCGCCAGCTGCGGCAGGGCCCGCGGTGCGCTGCGGTCGGGCTCGGCGAACACGGCGTCGAAACCGAGCACCGCGGCCCCGCCCGCGCGCGCACGCTCGACCAGTTCGGCCATGCGCGTGCGCGGCCAGGGCCACTGCCCCAGCCGCGCCAAACTCTCCTCGTCCACGTCGACGATGCGCACGCCCATGTCCTGCGCCACGCGCGGCTGCCAGCGCTGGTACTGGTCGAACACGGCATGGCGCATGGCGCGCAGCCAGGCCGGATCGGCCAGCACCACAGCCAAGGCCAAGGCCAGCGTCGCGCCCAGCACGGCCAGTTGGCCGACCACCCGCCATCGACGCTTCATGCGCTGCCGCCGGCCAGCAGGCCGCGGATGCAGTCCAGCAGCACGGCGCGCTGGAAGGGTTTGGTCACGACCGCGCTGGCGCCGGCCTGCAGGGCGCGCGCATGGTCCTCGGTGTCCGCGCGGGCGGTCAACAGCAGCACCGGCAAGCTGGCGTAGCGGGCCTCGGCACGCAGCAGGCGCAGCAGCGTCTCGCCGTCGACCTCGGGCATCATCGCGTCGGTGAGCAGCAGGTCGGGCCGCTGCGCCTGCAGCGCGGCCAGCGCCGCGCGCCCGTCGGCCACCACGCTGACGCGGTAGCCCTCCAGCCGCAGCAGGCGCTGCAGGTTGGCGCGGATCTCCGGTTCGTCCTCGGCCACCAGGATGCTGGGGCCGGTCGGGTGTCCCACGCTCACAGCAGCACCCGGAAGCAACTGCCCTGCCCGGCCGCGCTGAGCACCTCGATGCTGCCGCCATGGGCCTCCACGGCCTTCTTGGCGATCGCCAGGCCCAGGCCGGTGCCCGGGATGGCGCCCACGTTGCTGGCGCGGTGGAAGGTCTCGAACAAGTGGGCCTGTTCGGCCAGCGGAATGCCGATGCCATGGTCGCTGACCTCGAACACGCGGCGCGCGCCCTCGTCGCTGACCCGCAGGCAGACCTGGCCGCCCTGCGGCGAGTACTTGACGGCGTTGGACAGCAGGTTGCCCAGCACATGGCGCAGCAGGCGTTCGTCGAACTGGCCGTCACTGCGCGCGCTGCGGTACTCCACGAGGATGTCGCCCGCGCGCCCGGGGTACTGGCTGCGCACCTCCTCGGCACAGTGCCGGCACAGCGCGGCCAGGTCCAGCGGCTGCGGCCGGCAGTCCAGCATCTGGGCGTCGGCCCGGCCGATCAGCAGCATGCGGTCCAGCATGCCGGTCATGCGCTGCACGCCGGAGACGATGCCTTGCAGCACCTCCTGCCGCTCGGCGGCCTCCATGCGCTCGCCGTAGTGCGCGATGAGTTCGGCCGAGGACAGGATGGTGGCCAGCGGCGTGCGGAACTCGTGGCTGGTCATGGCGACGAAGCGCGAGCGCAGCACGTTGAGCTCCTGCTGGCGCACCAGCGCAGCGCGGATGTCGTCCTCGGCGCGCTTGCGGTCGGTGATGTCCAGAAAGGTCCAGATCGCGCCGGCCTCGGGGTTCTTGCCGAACACGCAACGCCCGGCCAGCTGCACCCAGATGCGCTCGCCGTTCTTGCGCACCATCTGCCGCTCGCTGGTGTAGTGGCCGTCGCGGCGCAGGTGCTCGGCCGTGAGCAGGCCCTCGCGCTGGTAGCTTTCCTCGTCCGGGTACAGCATGCGCGACGGCTGGCCGGTCAGCTCCTCGCGGCTGTAGCCCATGATCTCGATGAACTTGTCGTTGACCCAGCGGATGTGGCGGTTCACGTTGAAGGCGATGCCCACCAGCACGCTGGCGAACATGGCTTCGCGTTCGGACAGCGTGCGCTGCAGCGTCACCTCGAGCTCCTTGCGCTCGGTCACGTCCATGACGGTCCAGACCGTGCCGCGCGCGGCGTCGCTGGCGCTGACGGCCGTGCCCGTGACCGAGGCCCAGAACAGCGCGCCATCGCGCCGGCGCAGCTGCAGCTCGGCCTCGTAGGGTTGCTGCGCGGCCATGCGCGCGTCGATGGCGGCGCTGGCACGGGCGTGGTCGTCGGGCGTGGGGAACAGGCTGTCGAACGCCACCTCGGACCAGTTCGGCGCGCTGCGCAGCGCGCGGTCGGTGCGGAAGATGCGCCCCATGGCGCGGTTGGCCCAGCGCAGCTGGCGGTCCTGCGTCAGGAAGGCGATGCCCACGCGCGAGTTCTCCAGGATGGTCTCGCGCTCGGCCAGGGTCTCGCGCAGCCGCGCCTCCAGCGCCCTGCGCCGGCTCACGTCGGAGAAGAAGCCGAGCGAGGCGCTCTTGCCCTCCCAGGGCACCTGGGTCACGCCGATCTCGATCCAGGTGGTGCTGCCGTCCGCATGCTGCAGGCGCAGCTCGTAGCGGTCGGGCACGGGCTCGCCGGCGACGCGCTGGCGCTGGCGTTCGGCCACCATGGCGCGGTCGTCCGGGTGCACCGGGTTGACGAAGCCCTCGCCCAGCAGCTCGCGGCGCGTGCGGCGCGCGATCTGCAGCGCGCGCTCGTTGACGAAGACGAAGCGGTTGTCCTGCACCACGACCATGCCCTCGCCCACGTGCTCGACCACGGCGCGGTAGCGTTCCTCGGAACGGTGCAGCGCCTCCAGCATCATCTTGCGGTCGGTGATGTCGGTGAAGAAGGTCAGCGTGGCGCGCTGGCCCGACCAGGGCACGATGGTGGTGCCCATCTCGATCCAGCGCTGCGCGCCGTCGCCGTCCAGCAGGCGCACCTCGTAGCGGCTCTCCACGGGCTCGCCGGCCAGCCGGCGCCGCCGCCGGTCCACCACCATGGCGCGGTCGTCCGGGTGCAGCAGCTGCAGGTAGCCGCGCGCGTCGAGTTCGGCGCGCGTCATGCGCAGGATCTCCAGCGCGCGCAGGTTCACGAACACCGGCTTGTCGGTCTCGATCACGACCATCGTGCCCTCGCCCGCATGCTCGACCACGGCGCGCATGCGCTGTTCGGACACGCGCAGCTCCTCCGTCATGGCCTTGTGCTCGGTGACGTCGGTGAAGAAGATCAGCGCGGCCGGCGCGCCGCCCCAGGGCACGACGGCCACGCCGATGGCGATCCAGCGCACCACGCCGCCGGGCAACAGCAGGCGCAGCTCGTAGTGGTCGGGCGGGCTGCCGCCGGCCAGGCGCTGGCGCTGGCGCTCCAGCACCAGGGCCTGGTCCTCGGGGTGCACGCGCGTGAGAAAGCCGATCTGCTGCATCTGCGCGAGCGGCATGTCGACGATCTGCGCGGCGCGCGGGTTGGCGTAGACGATCTTCTCGTCCTGGACCACCACCATGCCCTCGCTCAGGTGCTCGAGCACCGCGCGGAAGCGCTCCTCGGAGGCCTGCAGCGCGGCGCGTGTGGCCTTGGCCTCGGTGATGTCGGAGAAGAACACCATGGTCGCCGGCTCGCCGCCCCAGGGCACGACGGTGGCATGCACATCCAGCCAGCGCAGCTGGCCGTCGGGCAGCAGGCGGCGCAGTTCATAGCGGTGCTCGGCCCGGTCGCCGCGCTGGCGCGCCTGCTGGCGCACGGCGGCCAGGCCGCGGTCGTCCGGGTGCAGCCATTGCAGGTAGTCGGCGCCGTCGACCTCGCCGGGCTGCAACCGCATGATGGCCAGCGCGCGCGCGTTCCAGAACGCCACGCGGCCATGCTGGATCACCGCCATGCCCTGGCCCAGGTGCTCGACCAGCGCACGGTAGCGCGCCTCGGACTGGCGCAGCGCGCGCTGGGTGGACTGGCGCTCGGACACGTCGCGCAGGAACAGCCCCGCCATGTTGCCGCCGGGCAGCGCGAACGGCGACAGCTCCAGCGTGATGGCCCGGCCGTCGCGGCGCAGCACGTCGAGTTCGTGCAGGCCATCGCCGCCGCGCACGGCGCCGCTCTGCAGATAGCTCAGCAGGCCGCTGGCCTGCAGTTCGTCCGCGTGCAGCGGCACCAGCAGCGCGGCCAGCGGCTGGCCCAGGGCCTCGCAGCGCGGCCAGCCCAGCAGTCGTTCGGCGGCCGGGTTGCACTCGACCACGCAACCTGCCGCGTCGGTGGCGAGCACGCCGTCGCGCGCGTGCGCGAGGAGCTGCGCGGCCAAGCCGGCGCTGGCGAAAGGGGCGGCGGATGCGGCGCGCATGGTGGGCACTGGGCCGTTCTGGGGCGGCCCAGCATAGCGCATGCCGCGCCTACAATCCGGCCCCGTCCCATCCCCTGTCAAGGAGACCTGCAGATGGAGCCGCTGGACAGCGCCAACCGGCCGCGGCTGCTGGTGGTCGATGACGAAGCTGCGCTGCGCGACGTGTTGGCGCGCTACTTCGTCCACAACAATTTCGACGTGCGCACGGCGGCCGATGCAGGCCAGGCGCGCGCCTTGATCGCCGCCGCGGTGCCCGACCTGGTGCTGGTGGACGTGAACATGCCGGGCGAGAGCGGGCTGTCGCTGGCGCGCTGGCTGCGCGAGACCCATCCGCGCGTGGGCCTGGTCATGCTGACCGGCGCCTCCGATGCGGTGGACCGCATCGTCGGCCTGGAGGTCGGTGCCGACGATTACGTGACCAAGCCTTTCGAGACGCGCGAGCTGCTGGCGCGGCTGCGCAACCTGCTGCGCCGGCTCGCGCCAGGCCCGGCGGCGGCGCCGCCGTCCCACCCGCGGCGCGCGCGCTTCGGCCTGTGCGAGCTCGACCTCGATGCGCGCCGCTTGCTGCGCTGCGACGATGGCAGCGAGGTGCCGGTGTCGGCCACCGAGTTCGACCTGCTGGCCCTGTTCTCGCGCCATCCCAACCGGCCGCTGAACCGCGATCAGATCATGAGCCACGGCCATAACCGCAGCTGGGACGCGCTGGACCGCTCGATCGACCTGCGCGTGATGCGGCTGCGCCGCAAGATCGAGCCCAACCCGGACAAGCCGCGCGTGCTCAAGACCGTGCGCAGCGTGGGCTACATGTACGTGCCCGACGGGGAGTGACCCGGGTCACTTTCGTCGGGGGCCGTTCACGGACGGTCCCGCGGCACCACGCGCGTGTCCAGCGCCGCCGGCACATAGTCCGGCACGAAGCTGCAGCCGGCGCCGAACCGGGCCTCGAAACCGGGGCATTGCTGGGCGATCTCGGCCGGCGCGGGCTTGGCGCCCTGCTCCACCCAGCGCAGCAGCGCGGCCAGCAGCGTGGGATAGGTCGGGTCGCTGATGTAGCTGTGCGTGCCTTCGCGCGTGAAGGTCTGCACCAGGCGCGCACCGCTGCCGCCGCTCTCCATGGTCTGCTTGAAGTACGCGTCGAGTTCGACGAAGGCGGTCGGGTCGCTGATCCACTTGGTGCTCAGCACCGGCACCGGGATGCGGCCCGTGGGGTCGGTGTCGGCCGCGAAGCGCTGCACGGCCGCGGGGTCGGCGCGGTAGCGCGCCACGCCGGCGTTCAGCGCCGCATCGTCGGCCGAGCCGCTGTAGACCGCACCCGTGTTGCCGAAGGGGCTGGCGCCGCCCGTGCGCCTGGCCACCACGTCCTGGAAGTGGAAGGTGCCCCAGTTCAGGTGCGACTGGATGGCACTGGCCGGGATGCGGACCACGCGCGTGATGGTGTCGACCTTGGCCTGCTGCGCGGGCGTGCGCTGCGCGGCCGGCAGGTTCAGGCCCAGGCACTCGGCGGTGCGTGCATTGAGGTCGGCCTGCGTCATCGTCGCGCCGGCCGGCAGGCCGATGTTGAGCGGGTACTGCGCCTCGCCGGGCCGCGGATGGTTGTTGCACAGGTACTGGTAGACCACGCGCAGGTCGGTGCGGAAATCGTAGGAGCGCGTGCCGCCGGCCAGCACACCGCTGGTCAGCAGCACGGCGTCGTAGGGTTGGCTGCCCACGGTCTCGGCCGTGAACATCTCGGCCGCCTTGGCCGCCACGCCCGCGCCCCAGGACTGGCCGTGCAGGATGGTGCGCTGCGGCCGCGCCACATGTTCGCGGAAGATGCGGCGCAGCCGCTCGGTGTCCTCGGCCGCGGCGCGCACTTCCACGCCGCCTTGGCGGAAGGTCGAGCCAGCCCAGGCGTAGCCGGCCTTGACCATGACGGCCCAGCGCGTGAGGTCTTCGGTGGCGCGCTCCATGGTCGGCGCGTCCAGGCTGGGGCCGCCGTGCGCGTGCAGCACGAGGTGGCCGTTCCAGTCCTGCGGCATGGCGATCAGGTAGTAGGCGCCGGCCGAATCCTGGCCCTGCAGGCAGCGCGCCGTGGCCGGCACGGCCGAAGGGCAGGTGGCGGCCTGTGGCGCGGCCTCGTCGGGACCGTCGTCGCCGCCGCACGCGCCGAGCAGCAGGCCACTGGCCACGAAGACGCCCAGGCGGACGAACGGAGGGAATGCGAGAGTGGGCAATGCCATGGTGTCTCCAATGTGTTGTCGAAAGCCGGCGCGATGCTAGGTATCCGCCGCACAGATGGCAAAGACCCGATCCGTCTCCTCTCGATATGATGAAGATATGGACCTGCGCCAGCTCCGCTACTTCCTCGCCGTGGCCCGGGCCGGCCACATCACGCGCGCGGCCGAGGAACTGGGCATGCAGCAGCCGCCGCTGAGCCAGCAGATCAAGGCGCTGGAAACCGAGCTGGGCATGCCGCTGTTCCAGCGCCACCCGCGCGGCGTGCGCCTGACCGATGCTGGCCAGCGCCTGCAGGACGAGGCCGGTCGTCTGCTGACCGACTTCGATGCCATGCGCGCGCGCATGCTCTCGCTCAGCGACGGCCGGCACGGTCCCTTGTCGGTCGGCTTCACGAGTTCGGCCGCCGCCCATGCCTTCACGCCCGAGACGCTGCGCGCCTGCCGCAGCCGCTACCCCGGCATCGAGCTGACGGTGCGCGAGAACAACGCCGCCGAGATCACCGAGGCCGTCGCCGCCGCGCGGCTGCACTGCGGCTTCCTGCGCGTGCCGGTGTCCGCCCCGCCCGGCGTGGTGCTGCAGCAGCTGCTCAGCGAACCGGCCGTGCTGGCCGTGCCGCGCGGCCATACGCTGGCCCGCGGGGCCTCCTGCGCGGCTCTGCGCGACCTGCAGGACCAGCCGCTGGTGCTGGTGCGGCGTCCCGGCGCGCCGGGGCTGTACGCCAACCTGCTGGCGCTGTGCGCGCAGCAGGGCGTGCGCGTGCGCATCGCCGCCGAGGTCGAGCGCATGATGACCAACCTGAACCTGGTCGCGGCCGGCGCCGGCATCTCGGTGGTGCCGGCATCCATGCGCGGCGTGCACGCGCACGCCGTCGTCTACCGCGCGCTGGAACCTGCGGCTGGGCTGGACGCGCCGCTCACGCTGGCCTGGCGCGAAGCCGACCGCGCAGGGCCCACGGCCACCTTCGTTGCGCTGGTGCAGCGGCTGGCCGCGGCGCACCGCCGCAAGAGCCAGCGCAGCCGGGACGGGGCGCCCGCATGACCGCGCGCCGCACGCTGCTGCTGGGCACGGCCGCTGCGCTGTGCGCGCCGGCGCTGGCCAGCACGCCCTGGCCCAGCCGCCCGCTGCGCCTGCTGGTGGCCTATGCGACGGGCGGCGTCAGCGACGACATCACGCGCGTGCTGGCCGAGCGCCTGGCCCAGCGCATCGGCGTGCCGGTGGTGGTGGAGAACCGCGGCGGTGCCGGCGGCGCGCTGGCCATGGCCGCGCTGGCGCGGGCGCCGGCCGACGGCCACACACTGTGCTTCTCGGCCATCACCCCGCTCACGGTGGCGCCGCTGCTGGGGCCCGTGCGCTACGACCCGCAGCGCGACATCGCGCCCGTGGCCAGCGTGATGTCCACCCCGGTGCTGGTGGTGTCCACGCCGGCGCTGGCCGCGCGGGACCTGCCGCAGGCCCTGGCCCGCGCCGGTACCAGCGGCCTGCGCTGGGCCAGTTCGGGCCTGGGCACCACGGGCCACCTGGTCATGGAACAGGTGCGCCGCGCCAGTGGCGTGGCCATCACCCATGTGCCCTACAAGGGCGGGAGCCAGCAGATCAGCGATGCGCTGGGCGGGCAGTTCGAGCTGCTGTCCACCAACGTGGGCACGGTGCAGCTGGGCCATGTGCGCAAGGGGCGGCTGCAGGCGCTCGCGGTCGGTGCGCCGGCCCGCGTGCCCGTGCTGCCTGCCGTGCAGACCCTGGCCGAGGCCGGCTTTCCGGACGCCAACCTGTGGTCGCTGTTCGGCCTGTTCGCCCCGGGCGACACGCCCACCGACCTGCGCGAGCAGATCAATGCCGAGGTCAACGCCGTGCTGTCCGAGCCGGACTTGCAGGACCGCCTCACGTCCGTGAACAACCTGCCGCTGCTGGACAGCCCGCGCGGCTTCGCGCAGCGCATCGCGCAGGAGGCGGTGGTGCACCGCGAGCTGCTGCAGCGCTGAGAACGTTCTCGTTCAGGGAATCGCGTCGATGCGCTCGGCCCGGTGCTCTCCGTTCTGGTGCAGCACCAGCGCGTCGATGCGGCCATCGGCGTCGCGCAGGAACTGCAGTTCGGCCGGCACCACGTCGTAAAAATAGCGGTCGCGCTGGCCCGCCCGTGCGAACACCGGAAACGCCGGCTGCTGCGCCAGCCGCGCGATCAGCTGGCCCGGCTCGGCACGGATGCTGAACACGGCACCGTTTTCCAGGCGGTAGCGGCCCACGGCATCGGCCAGGTCGGCCTGGGCCGGGATGGCCATGGCCACTGCGCGCGCACTGCGCAATGCCCGCTGCTCGGCACCGCCTTGCTGCACCGTGAGCTGCGCCGGTTCGGCCTTGTCATCGAACTGCAGCAGCAGGCCGCGCTCGGGCCGCGCGAAGCGGCCCGGCCCCACGGGCACCAGCGGCGCAAAGCCCTGCGCGCCACCGCGCGCGTAGAGCTGGCCATCGTGCAACACCACGCGGAACAGCGTGCCCTCGCCGCTGCGGTACTCGCCGACCAGGGGCGCGAGCTGGGCCGGCGCCACGGGCACGGGTTCGGAAGGCACGGGGAACAGCGCCGCCAGCACGCGGCCACGCAGCGTGGGCAGGGCCGCGCGTGCATTGCTCGCGCTGGCCACCAGCACCTGCCGGCCTTCGGGCATCAGCATCCACAGCGTGCGGTAACCGCCGGTCAGCCCGTCGTGCAGGTACACGCGGCGCTCCGGCGGGCCCAGGATCAGGATGCCGTAGCCGATCTCACCGCCCGCGTAGCGGCCCAGCGGCGTCAGCAGGCGTTCGGCCGCGGGGCCGAGCGGCCCCTCGCGGCCGGCCAGCAGAGCCTGGCCGAAGCGCACCAGGTCGGTCGTGCTGGAGCGCAGCGCGCCGGCACCGGCATAGGCGTCCATGTCCCACAGCGGCGCCACGGCTTCGCCCTCGAAGGCCGGCAGCATGCGCGCGCGCTGCGTGGCGTCCAGCGTCTGCACCGTGTCGTGCAGGCCCAGCGGCTCGGCGATGCGCTCGCGCACCAGCATCTCCCACGTTCGGCCGTAGCGCTGTGCCAGCAGGTTGCCGAGCAAGGCCATGCCCAGGTTGCTGTAGCGCGGCGCGCAGGGTGGCTGGCCGGCCAGCACCAGCTGCGGCAGCGCGTCCCAGAGCTGCGCGGGCGTCAGCGTGCGGATCTCGGCCACGGCGTCGGGCCCGTCGGCCGCCAGCGTGCGCGGCAGGCAGGCGCTGTGCGTGACGAGCTGGCGCAGCGTGAGCCCGGCCACGGGCGTGCCCTGGGTCTGCCGTGGCAGGCGCTGGCCAAGCGTGTCGTCCAGCGAGAGCTCGCCGCGCTCCACGGCCTGGGCCAGCAGCAGGCCGGTAAACACCTTGCTGACCGAGCCGATTTCGAACAGCGCGTGCTCGGCGTCGATGGCGCGCTCGGGCTGGCTGGCACTGCCGCGCAGGACCTGCGCGCCACGCGCGACCGCGACGACCGCGGCGCCGCGCTCACCGCCCAGCAATTGCCCGGCTAAACGGTCCGGGTCGGGCAGCGGCGGCAGCGGTTGCGCCAGCGCCGCGCCGGTGCACAGCGCGAGCCACCAGGCCCGCAGCCTCAAGCCGGCTCCATGCCCTGGCGCTGCTTGGCCTCGGCCGCGGCCGGCGCCGCGAAGAAGGCCAGCAGCGCACGCGCGGCATCGGGCTGGCTGGCCGTGGCCGCGAGGCCGCCCGAGAACACGGTCGTGATCTGCACGGCGGGCGGCAGCGGGCCCAGCAGGTCGATGCCCTGCAGGTGGATCAGCTCGGCCAGCTGCTGAAAGCCCAGCGCCGCCTCGCCCTTGGCCACGAGCGAGCCCACGGGCACGCCGGGCGGGGCCTGCACGGTGCGGCCCTTGAGTTCCTCGGCGATGCCCCAGCGTTCGAACAGCTTGACCAGTTGCACGCCGCTCGGTCCGGTGGAATAGCTGATGCTGGGCGCGGCCAGCACGGCGGCCTTGAGCGCCTCCTCGCTGCCGATGTCGGGCTTGGGTGCGCCAGCGCGCACCGCCACGGCCACGCCCGAGCGCACGATGTCCACGCGGCTGCCGGCCACCACGGTGCCGCCCGCGATGAGCTTGTCGATGGCGTCCTGCGCCAGCATCACGAGGTCGAAGGCCTCGCCGGCCTGCACGCGCTTGGCGGCATCGACGCCGCCCACGGATTCGAGCGCGATGTCCACCGCATGGTCTTGCTGGTAGAGCGCGACGAGTTCGGCCAGCACCTGCTTGGTGGCCATCGAGGAAATGATCTTGAGCGTGGAGGCCATGGGCCCGTCTCCTGCAGGAAGGGTGTTGACGCGGCGGATTATCGGAGTGTCAACCGCGGATCTTCGCCGCGATGCGCACGGCCTCGTTGAGCGTGGTCAGCTGCTCGGCATGCAGCGCCGCGAGCCGGGCCAGCTTCTGGCGGCCGGCCGGCAGCAGATGCACCTCGACCTGGCGCCGGTCCGTGGCGCTCGCACGGCGCTCGACGAGGCCGGCTTCCTCGCAGCGCGTGACCAGCGCCACCACGCCGTGCGGCTGGGCCTGCAGGCAATCCGCCAGCTCGCCGATGGTGGCCCACTCGCGGCCGGCGAAACCCTGCGTGTGCAGCAGCAGCTGGTACTGCAGCGCCGTGATGCCCTCGGCACGTGCGGCGTCCTCGCTGAAGCGCAGGAAGCGGCGCAACTGGTAGCGGAAATCGGACAGCGCCTCGTAGCGCTGCTTGTCGGTTGCCCCCTTGCGGTCGGCCATGGCGGTCCTCGTCCTGTCTTTTTGTCCGGAAATATTAGCAGTGCAAGTCGTACGGAAATCGGTGGAAGCCCCGAGGCCGGTGTACGTGGAATTACTCATGTTGTGATGCAATTCAACTCATAACATGATGTATCTGACTGGAACCTGACCACCCCGGTCGCCCGGTTCCCCGCCGTGGTGCCGCAGCCCTCTTGCCAGTGCAGGCTGCGCCCGTCCTTCCACCCCCATCCCGTCTCACGCATGCAGATCAAGAGCCGCAAGGACTTCGTGTCCGGATTGATGTTCATGGGCTTCGGCGCCGCCTTCTCGCTGGGCGCCTTCAACTACACCGTCGGCAATGCCGCGCGCATGGGCCCGGGCTACTTCCCGATGCTGCTGGGCGCGCTGCTGGCCGGCATGGGCGCCTTCGTGCTGCTGGGCTCGCTGCGCTCCCGGCGCGCCGACGGCGGCCGCATCGGCGCCATCGCCTGGAAGCCGCTGCTCTACATCGTCGGCGCCAACCTGGCCTTCGGCGTGCTGCTGGGCGGCGTGCCTTCGCTGGGCATCCCGGCCATGGGCCTGATCGCGGCGATCTTCGCGGCGGTGATCATCTCCAGCATGGCGGGCAGCCGCTTCGTGTTCCGCGGCTCGCTCATCCTGGCGGCGATCCTGGCGGTCGGCAGCTACCTGACCTTCGTGGTGGGCCTGAGCCTGCAGTTCCAGGTCTGGCCTTCCTTCATCACGGGCTGAGGACCACCATGGAACTGCTCGAACACCTCTCGCTCGGCTTCAGCGCGGCCTTCACGCTGCAGAACCTGCTCTACGCCTTCATCGGCTGCCTGCTGGGCACGCTGATCGGCGTGCTGCCCGGCGTCGGCCCCGTGGCCACCATCGCCATGCTGCTGCCGGCCACCTACGCGCTGCCTCCGGTGGCGGCGCTGATCATGCTGGCCGGCATCTACTACGGTTCGCAATACGGCGGCTCGACCACGGCCATCTTGGTCAACCTGCCGGGCGAGTCGTCCTCGGTCGTGACCGTGATCGACGGCCACCAGATGGCCAAGAAGGGCCGCGGCGGCGCGGCGCTGGCGGCCGCGGGCCTGGGCTCATTCTTCGCGGGCAGCGTGGCCACGCTGGTGCTGGCCGCGTTCGCGCCGCCGCTGACCGAGATCGCCTTCAAGTTCGGCCCGGCCGAGTACTTCTCGCTGATGGTGCTGGGCCTGATCGGCGCCGTGGTGCTGGCCTCGGGCTCGCTGCTCAAGGCCATCAGCATGATCGTGCTGGGCCTGCTGTTCGGCCTGGTCGGCACCGACGTGAACTCGGGCGTGGCGCGCTACAGCTTCGACATTCCGGAACTGACCGACGGCATCAGCTTCATCGCGATCGCCATGGGCATCTTCGGCTACGGCGAGATCATCGCCAACCTGGCCAAGCCCGAGGAAGAGCGCGAGGTCTACACGGCCAAGCTCACGGGCATCTGGCCCACGGCGCAGGATTTCAAGAACATGACGCCGGCCATCCTGCGCGGCACGGTGCTGGGCAGCTCCATGGGCATCCTGCCGGGCGGCGGCTCGCTGCTGTCGGCCTTCGCCTCCTACACGCTGGAGAAGAAGCTCAAGCTGCGTGACGGCGAGGTGCCGTTCGGCCAGGGCAACATCCGCGGCGTGGCCGGCCCCGAATCGGCCAACAACGCGGGTGCGCAGACCTCCTTCATCCCGCTGCTGACGCTGGGCATCCCGGGCAACGCCGTGATGGCGCTGATGGTCGGCGCGATGACCATCCACAACATCCAGCCCGGCCCGCAGGTCATGACCAGCAACCCCGAGCTGTTCTGGGGCCTGATCGCCTCGATGTGGATCGGCAACGCCATGCTGATCATCCTGAACCTGCCGCTGATCGGCATCTGGATCAAGCTGCTGTCCGTGCCCTACCACTGGCTGTTCCCGGCCATCGTGCTGTTCTGCGCGATCGGCGTGTACTCGACCAACAACAACACCTTCGACGTCTGGATGCTGGGCTGGTTCGGCATCCTGGGCTACATCTTCCACAAGCTCGAGTGCGAGCCCGCGCCGCTGCTGCTGGGCCTGATCCTGGGGCCCATGATGGAGGAGAACCTGCGCCGCGCGCTGCTGCTCTCGCGCGGCGACTGGAGCGTGTTCGTCACGCGGCCGATCTCGGCGGCCCTGCTGATCGGCGCCGTGCTGCTGCTCGTCATCGTGCTGAGCCCGACCGTGCGCAGCAAGCGCGAGGAGGCCTTCGTCGAGGAAGGCTGAGCGTCCTGCGCACCGCCTCCGGCCCGGCCCTTCTTCGAGAAGGCCGGGCCTTTCGCTTTCAGAACTTGAGCGTCTTGAACAGGTTGTTGTACTGGTCGGTCCAGAGCGGCGCACCGGGCGTGGGCGCCAGCAGCCAGCCGGCCTCCTGCAGACGGTCGGGGATGCTGCGGCCGACCAGCACCCAGCTCGTGAAGCTCAGGTGGTCCTCCACCGGGCTGTCGTCGACCTGCCAGGCGACGAGCCCATGGGACTGGGCCAGCTGCGCCACCACCGGCGAAAGGTCCAGGTAGCGGTTGGAGATGTGGAAGGCCACCAGCCCGTCGGGTTTCAGGTGCGCCATGTAGACGCCCAGCGCCTCGCGCGTGAGCAGGTGCACGGGAATGGAATCGCTGGAGAACGCGTCGACCGCGATCACGTCGTAGCCGCCTGGCCGGCCCTCGGCCAGTTCGCGCTCCATCGACAGGCGGGCGTCGCCCAGGCGCAGCTGCGGCGTGGTCGGCGCGTCGGCGATGTAGCGGAACCAGCGCCGCGCGGCCTCGACCACCTGGGCGTCGAGCTCGTAGACCACGTAGTCGTCGCCGCCGCGCGCATAGCTCAGCAAGGTGCCCGTGCCCAGGCCCACCGAGCCCACGCGCAGCGACCCGGCCTCGCCCTTGAAGGCCAGCAGGCGGCCGATGCCGCTGGTCTCGCCGTAGTAGCTGGTAGGCAGGCGGCGCCGGTCCTCGGCCGTGTACTGCTCGCCGTGCATGATGGTGCCGTGCAGCAGCCGGCGCACTTCGTCCTCGCCGCTGCCGGCCTGCGTCACGCGCAGCATGCCGTAGGTGTTGCGCGCGCTGGCGATGCTGCCCTGGTGCAAGGCGCGCACGTACTCCAGGCCGTACCAGGCCACGCCGCCCACGGCCGCCAGCGCGGCCGCCAGGGGCAGCGCGCGCAGCGACCAGCGCCCCAAGCCGGCACGCCAGCCGGCCAGCAGGCCCACGAGCGTCACGGCCAGCAGCAGGCCGGGCAGCTCCCAGTAGGCCGTCAGCACGCGCGGCGCGACCAGACCCACGCCCAGCCCGCCGATGGCACCGCCCAGTGCCATGCACAGGTAAAAGCGCGTGAGGTGCTGCGGCGCCGGCCGCAGGGCCGCCATCTCGCCGTGGCAAACCATGCACACCAGGAACAGGCCGCTGGCGAACAGCGGGATCGCGTACTGGATGTGCAGCACGCCGTTGCTGGCCGACAGCGCCCAGGCCATGGCCACGGTCACGGCCAGCGTGGGCAGCAGCCAGAGCCGGCGCGCGACCGGGCCCAGGTACCAGCCGCGCCCGCCGCGGCCCTCGAAGACCAGCATGAAAGACAGCAGGTACAGCGCCAGCGGCACGATCCACAGGAAGGGAATGGAGGCCACGTTCTGCGTCATGTGCGTGGTCACGGCCAGCAGCAGGGCCGAGGGCAGCATGGCCAGCAGCGTCCAGACCGCATGGCGGCCCAGGCCGGGCACCGGCTCGGCGGCCTGCACGGCCTGGCCCAGCGTGGCCGCGCCGGCACCGGCCGGCAGCGCCACCCCGGTCGCGCGCCAGGCCACGCCGGCGCAGGCCAGTGCGAACACCCCGTAGGCCACGCTCCAGGCGCGCGACTGGATGCCGCTGTCGAACCAGGGCTCCACCAGGAAGGGATAGGCCAGCAGCGCCGCCAGGGAGCCTGCGTTGGACCAGGCGAACAGCCGATAGACCCGGAGCTGCTGCGCCGGCGCCACGGCCTGGCTCAACCAGCGCTGCAACAGCGGCGAGGTGGCGGCCAGCGACATGTAGGGCAGGCCCACGGTGACGACCAGCAGCGCGAGGATGCCGCGTGCGGCATCGGCCTCGCCGGCCGGTTTGTAGACCGCATCGGGCACGATGGGCAGGGTCAGCAGCGCGGCCGCCAGCAGCGCCAGGTGCACCACGCGCTGCATGCGCGGCGGCCGCGCCTGCAGCCAGTGGGCATAAAGGTAGCCCGCCAGCAGCGCGCACTGGAAGAACACCATGCTGACCGTCCACACCGCCGAGCTGCCGCCGAACCAGGGCAGGATCTGCTTGGCCAGGATGGGCTGCACGAGGAACAGCAGGAAGCTGGAAAGCACGACGGTGGCGCCGCTGGCGAGAGTGATGAGCATCGGGGGTCCTGGCTGCGAGGTCGGCGCATTCTGCCCAGAGCGGCGCCGGCGCACCGTAGGAGAACACCCACGGCGGCAACGCCTGCCGTCCGCTGGCGCGCCAGGCGGAGCTCGCGGATGCTGCGCCGAACGGACACGGTGTCCAAGGGAGTTGCGCATGGCACAGAAGGCTGAGATCACGGGCAAGGTGGAGTACCGCGAGGGCGACGGCCCGCTGATTCCGATCCGCAAGGGGCCGGTCGAGGTCACGACCACGGCGCAGGACGCCACCCTGAGCTGGCACGACGAAGGCGGCGAGGTGCGCGGCAGCACCGCCATGCCCATCGCGGACTTCAAACGCTACCTGGCCGAAGGGGCGATCCGGCTGGCGGACTGACAGCGCACGGCGCGCCGGCCACAATCGCGGGCCGATGCCCCTGCGCGCCTTCCACCCCGCCGTCGCAGCCTGGTTCCGCCAGACCTTCCGACGCGCCACGCCGGCCCAGCGCGCCGCCTGGCCCAGCATCCGCGCGGGCCGCCACACGCTGGTGGCGGCGCCGACAGGCTCGGGCAAGACGCTGACGGCCTTCCTCGCGGCGCTGGACGATCTCGTGCGCCAGGGCCTGTCCCCCGCCGGCCTGGCCGACGGCACGCAGGTGGTCTACGTCTCGCCGCTCAAGGCCTTGTCCAACGACATTGCGCTGAACCTCACGGCGCCGCTTGAAGGCATCCGCGCCGAACTCGCCGCGCGCGGCCTGCCCGAGCCGGCCATCCGCGTGGCCGTGCGCACGGGCGACACGCCGGCGCGCGAGCGCGCGCTGAGCATCCGCCAGCCGCCGCACATCCTGGTCACCACGCCCGAGTCGCTGTACGTGCTGCTGGGCTCGGCCTCGGGCAGGCGGCTGTTGGGCGGCGTGCGCACCGTCATCGTCGACGAGATCCATGCGCTGGCGGCCAACAAGCGCGGCAGCCACCTGGCGCTGTCCCTGGAACGGCTGCAGCACCTGACCGGCCGGCCGCTCACGCGCATCGGGCTGTCGGCCACGCAAAAGCCCATCGACGAGGTGGCGCGTTTCCTGGTCGGCGCGACAGCCGTCGATGCCCAGGGGCAGGCCGACTGCGCCATCGTCGACATCGGTTATGCCAAGCGCCGCGACCTGGCGCTCGAGCTGCCGCCCACGCCGCTGGCCGCCGTGATGTCGAACGCGCAGTGGGAGCAGGTCTACGGCCGCGTGGCCGAGCTCGCGCTCGCGCACCGCACCACTCTGGTCTTCGTCAACACGCGGCGCATGGCCGAACGCGCCACACGCCACCTGGCCGAGCGGCTCGGCAAGGAGGCCGTGGCCGCCCACCACGGCAGCCTCTCGCGCGAACTGCGGCTGGACGCCGAGCAGCGCTTGAAGCGCGGTGAACTCAAGCTGCTGGTGGCCACGGCCTCGCTGGAGCTGGGCCTGGACATCGGCGAGGTCGACCTGGTCTGCCAGCTCGGCTCGCCGCGCGCGATCTCCACCTTCCTGCAGCGCGCAGGCCGCTCCGGCCACGCCGTGGGCGGCGTGCCCAAGGCGCGGCTGTTCCCGCAGTCGCAGGGCGAGCTGCTGGAATGCGCGGCGCTGCTGGACTGCGTGCGCCGCGGCGAACTGGACACCTTGTCCATCGTGCCGCAGCCGCTGGACGTGCTGGCCCAGCAGATCGTGGCCGAGACCGCCTGCCAGGAATGGCACGAGGATGCGCTCTACGCGCTGGTGTGCCGCGCCTGGCCCTACGCGGGCCTGTCGCGTGCCGACTTCGACGCCGTGGTGCGCATGCTGGCCGAGGGCACAAGCACGCGCCAGGGCCAGCGCGGCAGCTACGTGCACCGCGATGCCGTGCACCAGCTGCTGCGCGAGCGCAAGGGCGCGCGCATGACGGCGCTGACCTCGGGCGGCACCATCCCCGACGCGGGCGACTACACCGTGCTGCTGGAGCCGCAGGCCCAGGCCATCGGCAACGTCAACGAGGACTTTGCGGTCGAGAGCCTGGCCGGCGATGTGTTCCAGCTCGGCAACACGAGCTACCGCATCCTCAAGATCGAGCCCGGCCGCGTGCGCGTGGAGGATGCCCAGGGCGCCGCGCCCAACATCCCGTTCTGGCTGGGTGAGGCGCCGGGCCGCAGCGATGCGCTGTCGCTGGGCGTCTCGCGCCTGCGTGCCGAACTCGCCGAGCGCCTGCGGCCGGAGCCGGCCGCAGCGCGCGACTGGCTGCAACAGGAGCTCGGGCTCGACGAAGACGCCGCCCAGCAGTTGATCGATCCGCTGGACCGCGCGCTGGCCGTGCTGGGGGCGCTGCCCACGCAGCAGTGCGTGGTGCTGGAGCGCTTCTTCGACGCCTCCGGCGGCATGCAGCTGGTGCTGCACGCGCCCTTTGGCAGCCGGCTCAACCGCGCCTGGGGCCTGGCGCTGCGCAAGCGCTTTTGCCGCAGCTTCAACTTCGAACTGCAGGCCGCGGCCACGGACGACGCCATCGTGCTCTCGCTGTCGACCAGCCACAGCTTCCCGCTCGAGGAGGTCGCGCGCTATCTGCACCCGGCCACGGCGCTGGACGTGCTGGTGCAGGCCGTGCTGGACGCGCCGCTGTTCGGTGTGCGCTGGCGCTGGAACGCGACCACGGCGCTGGCGCTGCCGCGCTTCACGGGCGGGCGCCGCGTGGCGCCGCAGCTGCAGCGCATGAAGTCCGAGGACCTGCTGGCCGCCGTGTTCCCCGACCAGGTGGCCTGCGCCGAGAACCTGCAGGGCCCGCGCGAGGTGCCCGAGCACCCGCTCGTGGCGCAGACACTGCGCGACTGCCTACACGAGGCCATGGACAGCACGGGCTGGCTGCGCGTGCTGCAGGGCCTGTTCGATGGCTCGGTGGCCGTGGTCGCGCGCGACCTGCCCGCGCCCTCGCCGCTGGCGGCCGAGGCCTTGAACGCCAAGCCCTACGCCTTCCTCGACGATGCGCCGCTGGAGGAGCGCCGCACCCAGGCGGTGCAAAGCCGACGTTTTGCCGATCCCCAGAGCGGCGACGCGCTGGGCCAGCTCGACCCCGGTGCCATCGCCAGCGTGCGCGAGCAGGCCTGGCCGCAGGCACGCACGGCCGACGAGCTGCACGAGGCGCTGTGCGGCCTGGGTGTACTGACCGAGGCGGAGGCGGCCAGCGCCGCGCACTGGCCCGGTCTGCTGGCGCAGCTGGTGAACGCCGGTCGCGCCACGCGGCTCGTGCTGGACGGCGGGGCGGGCCTGTGGGTCGCGGCCGAACGGCTGGCGCTGCTGCAGCAGTTGCATCCCGAAGGCCGGGCGGCACCGCCGCTGGCACGGGTGCCGCCCAGCGAAGCCGCCGATGCGGACGCCGCCGCCACGGCGCTGCTGCGCATGCGCCTGTCCGGCCTGGGCCCGGTCACGCCGGCCCGGCTGGCGGCCGAGCTGCGCCTGCCGCCCGACACCGTGCAGGCGGCATTGGCCGCGCTGCAGCGCGAGGGCTCGGCCATGCAGGGCATCTTCACGCCCGGCGCGCCCGATCCCGAATGGTGCGAGCGCCACCTGCTTGCGCGCATCCACCGCTACACGCTGCACCAGCTGCGGCGCGAGATCGAACCCATGGAACCGCGCGACTTCATGCGCTTCCTGTTCGAGTGGCAGCACGTGGGCGCGGCCAGCCGCATGCGCGGACCCGAGGCCCTGGGCGGCCTGCTGGCCCAGCTCGAGGGCTACGAAGCGCCGGCCGCCGCCTGGGAGGCCGAGCTGCTGCCCGCGCGGCTGGCCGACTACAGCAGCGGCTGGCTGGACGAACTCACGACCGCAGGCCGCAGCCTCTGGGCCCGTCTGCGGCCGGCCGACACGGGCGGCCGCGGCGGCGGCGCCGTGGCCCTGCGCGCCGCGCCCATCGTGCTGCTGCCGCGCCGCCACGCCGGCATCTGGACGCAGCTGGCACCCGTTCCGTCCGGCGAGGCGCAGGCCAGCGGCCGCGCCCGCCGCGTGCTGGACTGGCTGGCCACGCACGGCGCCTCCTTCTTCGACGAGATCGAGACGGGCGCGCGGCTGTTGCCCGCCGAGCTCGAAGACGCGCTCGCCGAGCTCGTCGCCCATGGATGCGTGCATTGCGACAGCACGGCCGGCCTGCGCGCGCTGATGCTGCCAGCCGCCAAGCGCAGCGCCAGCGCGCGCCGGCGCCGCGGCATGGCGCTGTTCGGCGTCCAGGACGCCGGCCGCTGGACCCTGGTGCGCCGCCCCGCGGCCGAGCCCACGCCTGCGGCCCAGGCCGAGGCGCTGGAGCATGTCGCCCAGGCGCTGCTGCGCCGCTACGGCGTGGTGTGCTGGAACCTGCTCGAGCGCGAGGCGCCCTGGTTGCCGCGCTGGCGCGAGCTGGTGCGCGTGTACCGGCGCCTGGAGGCGCGGGGCGAGCTGCGCGGCGGCCGCTTCATCGCGGGCGTGGCGGGTGAACAGTTCGCGCTGCCCGAGGCGATCGCCGCGCTGCGCCAGACACGCCGCCAGGCGCATGACGGCGAGCTGGTCAGCCTGGCGGCCAGCGATCCGGCCAACCTGCTGGGCAGCATCCTGCCCGGCAGCCGCGTGCCGCGCCAGGCCGGCGCGCGCGTGCTGTACCGCGACGGCCTGGCGATTGCCAGCTGGACGGCGGGGCGCATGGAAGCGCTGGTGGCGCTGAGCCCGGCCGAGCAGGCCGAGGCCACGCGCGTGCTGGGGCGGCTACCGGGCGCCATCGCCATGGCGTCTACCGCCTGACGGGTCCATCCCGCAGACTGCGCTTTGCGCCGGGGAGCTGAACCCCGAAAGCCGCGCCAAAGACAAAGGCGCTGCAACCTGAAAGATTGCAGCGCCTTGTTTTGTTTGGTGGCCTGGGTCGGAATCGAACCAACGACACGCGGATTTTCAATCCGCTGCTCTACCAACTGAGCTACCGGGCCGGGGAGCCTATGAGTATATATCAAATTGCGGCACGTTTGCCGCGCGAGAGATCGACACCCAATTGTTTGAGCTTGCGGTACAGGTGCGTGCGCTCCAGGCCGGTCTTCTCGGCGACGCGCGTCATCGAGCCGCCTTCCTGTGCCAGGTGGAATTCGAAGTAGGCCTTCTCGAAGCCGTCGCGCGCTTCACGCAGGGGCTTGTCCAGCTCGAAGGTCTGGCGTGCCTGCGGGCCGCTGTCGGTCACGGCCATCGCGTGGGCGTTGCCAGGCGCACCTGGCAGTGCCGCTGCATCGACCGGCTCGGCCTTGGCCTCGATCACGCCGGGAATGGCCACGCCCGGCAGTCCCGGCTTGCGCACGGCGTTGCGGGCCAGCGCCTGCTCCACGGCCTTGAGCAGCTTTTGCAGCGTGATGGGCTTCTCGAGGAAGGAATGTGCCCCGATCTTGGTGGCTTCCACCGCGGTGTCGATCGTCGCATGGCCGCTCATCATGATGACCGGCATGGTCAGCGTGCCGGCGCTCGACCACTCCTTGAGCAACGACACCCCGTCGGTGTCGGGCATCCAGATGTCCAGCAGCACGAGGTCGGGGCGGCCACGTGCGCGCGCGGCACGGGCCTGGGCCGCGTTCTCGGCCAGCTCGATGTTGTGGCCTTCGTCGTTGAGGATCTCGGAGAGCAGGTCCCGGATCCCCAGTTCGTCGTCGACCACGAGTATGTTTGCCATTGTTCAGAAGAAGCGCAGTTGCCGTTTGCCGTCGAGCGGGCAGCTAGGCCGCGCCATCGACGGCGAATGATAACGACACTTGCGCACCGATCACGGCACCATCGACCACGCGATTTGCAAGGTCGATGCGCGCATGGTGTTCGTCGGCGATCTTCTTGACGACCGCCAGGCCCAGCCCGGTGCCGCGCGGCTTGGTCGTCACATAGGGCTCGAACGCGCGCTTGAGCATGGCTTCCGGAAAGCCCGTGCCCTGGTCGCGCACCGACAGGCGCACACGCTGGGCCTGCTCCAGCCACTGCGTGCGCAGCCGCACGGCACCACCGTCTTCCAGCGTCGCACCGCGCCCGCCGGCCTCGGTGGCGTCCTGCGCGTTCTGCAGCAGGTTGTGGATCACCTGGCGCAGCTGTTCGGCATCGCCGCGGATCGGCGGGCAGCGCGGATCCAGGTCGAGCAGCACGGGCACGGCCGCGCCTTCCTGCGGATACAGCTGCATCACGTTGTGCACCAGCGCATTGAGGTCCAGCGGCTTGAGGTCGGCGGCGGGCAGACGCGCGTAGTCGCGGAACTCGTTGACCAGCCGCTTCATGGCGTCGACCTGCTCGACGATGGTGCGCACGGACTTGGCCAGCAGCGCGCGCTCGGACTCGCCCTCGAGCTTGGGCTCGAGCTTCATCTGCAGCCGCTCGGCCGACAGCTGGATCGGCGTGAGCGGGTTCTTGATCTCGTGGGCGAGCCGGCGCGCCACTTCGCCCCAGGCCTGGGCGCGCTGGGCCGACACGATCTCGGAGATGTCGTCGAACACCAGCAGCCGCGTCTGGTCGGGCAGTTGCGCGCCGCGCGCCAGCAGCACCACGGCATCCTGCGAGAACGCCGACTGCGCGGCATGCAGCTCGAAGGGCTGCTGCCAGTGGTCCAGGCCGTGGTGGTCGCGGCCTTCGTCGAGCCGCTCGAACTGGGTCTGCACGCTCTGCGCCAGCCCGTCCAGGCCCGCCACTGCGGCGAGCGGCTGGCCCTCGAAGGCGGCCAGCGGCGCGCGCAGGATGCGCGTGGCACCGGGGTTGGACGAGAGCACGCGGCCCTGCGCATCGAGCACGATGACGCCCGAGGTCAGGTTGTCCAGGATGGTCTGCAGGTTCGCGCGTGCATGGTCGAGCTGCTCCATGCTGTGGTCGGCGGCCTGGCGCGCATCGAGCAGCTGTTGCGTCATGTCGGCGAACGAGCGCGTGAGGCCGGCCAGCTCGTCGCGGCTTTGCAGCACCGCCTTGGGCGTGAGGTCGCCCGCGGCCACCTGGCGCACGCCATGGGCCAGCAGCAGCAGCGGCCGGGCCAGCTGGTTGCCCAGCAGCACCGCCAGCAGCACGGCACCGAACACCGCGAGGAACAGGCTCAGCGTGAGCGTGCCGATGTACATGCGCTGCAGGCCGGCGCGGGCCAGCGCGCGCTCCTGGTATTCGCGGTTGGCTTCCTGCACGGCCAGCGCGTTGTCCACCAGCACCTGGGGCAGGCGCTGGCTGGCCTGCAGGAAGCGCGGCTCGGCCAGCAGGCCCACGCTGGCGCTGGGCACCAGCGCCAGGGCCTTGACGCGGCCCTGCGCCGCAACCCCGGGAACGGGATCGTCCAGGCCCTCGACCATGGCGACCACGCGCTGGTTGCGCGCGTTGCGCAGCTGCTGGGCCGTGACACGCTCGGGTGTCAGCAGCACGCTGGACTGACCGGCGCTGGCGATCAGCTGCCCGCTGGCGCTCCAGAGCACGACCTCGCTGGCGGCGAGCTGGTCGCGGATGCGCTCCAGCGCCAGGCCGGCGGCGGCGTCCGGCACCTCGGCGAGTTGGCCGCTGGCGATGCGCGTCTTGTTGCCCAGGTCGTTGGCCAGCACCTCCAGCGTGGTGCGACCCAGGTTCACGCCCGCATCCAGCGCCCCCTCGACCTTGACGTCGAACCAGCTTTCGATGGAGCGCGAGACGAACTGGTAGGACACGACATAGATGACCAGACCCGGCACCAGCCCGACCAGCGCGAAGATGGCGGCCAGCTTGACCAGCAGCCGGCTGCCGAAGCGCCCACGCCGCACGCGGATGGCCAGCCGCACCATGGCCCACAGGATCACGGCCGCCAGCACGCTGGCGACCACCACGTTGAGCACGAACAGCCGCGCGTAGTTGCGCTCGTAGAGTTCGCGGTTGTTGGTGGCCTGGGCCAGCAGGAACAGCAGCACCAGGCCCAGGCCCAGGATCACGGCGGCGCCGATGCCCACGGCCCAGCGGATGGCGCGGGCGCGGCGCGGGTCCACGCCACCGGTGGCCTGCGGCAGGCCGCTGCTCACTTGCCGCCTTCCGCCGGCAGCTTCACGCTGGCGCTGGCCGCGATGCTCCATTCGGACTGGCCGACCGCACCGATCTGGAACGGCCGCGGCAGCTGGGACACGTCCAGACCGAAGCGAAAGCGCAGCAGGTGCGCGCTGTCGCTGGGGATGTCGGCGGTGCGCGCGATGGGCCAGCGGCCGAAGCGCTGCACGCTGGCCAGTGCCTCGGGCAGCGAATCGAAGGTCTGCGCCAGCGTGACGCCCAGGCCGGAAGTTTCGATGGGCCGCGCGCCGACGTTGAGCCGCCAGCGCCGCGTGAGCGGCTGGTAGGCCAGGCGCATGTGGCGCGTGGCGCTGGCCACGGTCTTGTCGGTCCAGTACCAGCGTTCGCGCACGATCTCGGCCTCGGCCACGAAGAACATGGGAATGCCCTTGTGCAGCGCATCCTCCACCTGCGCGGAGAGCTCGAACTGCACCTCGGCGCTGAGCTCCAGTTCGCCGTCCACGCGTTGCACCATGAGCTGGGTGATCGCCGCCGGGCCCGGCGTCGGCGGGTCGGCCTGCACCCAGACGCAGGCCAGCAGCAGCGCCAGCCAGACGCTAGCGCGGGCCTTTCTCCAGCAAGCTGTAAAAAAAACCGTCGTTGTCACGCGGACGATTGTCCGGGACGGCCGGCGCAGCCGCGGCGCTGCAAGGGATTAAATGGCCGGGCGATGGCAGCAATCGCGCCTCACTGTGGTGCGCAAGAAACGTTTCGATGCGCTCGCGGCCTTCGGCCGGAAACACCGAACAGGTGGCGAACAGCAGCCGGCCGCCCGGCGCCACGAGCGGCCACAGCGCCTGCAGCAGCCGGTCCTGCTGCACCACGAGCTGGGCGATGTCGCTCTCGCGGCGCAGCCAGCGCACGTCGGGGTGGCGCCGCACGATGCCCGAGGCGCTGCAGGGCGCGTCCAGCAAGATGGCGTCGAAGGGCCGGCCGTCCCACCAGGCCGCGACATCGGCCGCGTCCGCGGCGCGCACCTCGGCCGCCAGGCCCAGACGCGCCAGGTTCTCGTGGATGCGGGCGCAGCGGGCCGGGTCCACGTCCAACGCGGTCAGCTCGGCGTCGGCGCACTCGAGCAGGTGGGCAGTCTTGCCGCCCGGCGCGGCGCAGGCGTCCAGCAGGCGCAGCGGGCGGTCCGTCGGCCGCGCCAGACCCTGCAGCAGCAGCGGGGCTGCCAGCTGCGCCGCGGCGTCCTGCACCGACCAGGCGCCCTCGGCATAGCCCGGCAGCTCGGGCACCGGGCGTGGGCGCGGCAGCAGCAAGCCGTCGTCGCCGATGGGCTGGGCCGCAATGCCTTCGGCCTGCAGGCGGGCCTGCATGGCGGCCACCGTGCTGCGGCGCCGGTTCACACGCAGCGTGAGTGGCGCGGCATGGTCGGAGGCCCGCAGCACGGCCTGCCAGTCCTGCGGCCAGTCGCGCTGCATGCGCGCGATCCACCAGCGTGGGTGGTTCCATTGCGCCACCGGGTCGCGCGCGCTGGTCGCGACCAGCGCCTCGCGCTCGCGCAGGAAGCGGCGCAGGCAGGCGTTGACGAAGCCGGACTGTGCGCGCGCCCCGCCGCGCCGCGCCGCCTCGACGGCCTGATCGACCAGCGTGAACGGCGTGTAGGGTGCATTCGCCTCGTCCCAGACCAGCGCCAGCGCCAGGCACAGCAGCGCATCCACGGGCGGCGCCGGCGCGCGCTTGGCCAACAGACTGCGCAGGGCCTCGGCCCGGCCGAGCTGGCGCAGCGCGTGGAACAGCAGGGCCTGGGCGGCCGGCCGCAAGGCCGGCGCCACGGTGGCCAGCGCGGTGGTCGCGCTCTGGCCGGCGCGCACGGCCTGCAGCGCCGCCGCTGCGGCCTGCAGTTGCCGCCACAGCGGCGGGGCCTGGGTCGTGCTCAAGCGTTCATCCCAGCGTGTCCGCCCAGATGTTCTGTGCCCAGTTCATCGCGTAGACACCTTCGAGTTCGGTCGGGCCCGTGCTCACGCCGCCGGAGCCCGCCACGGTCTTGAAGGTCTTCTCCGCCGCATCGTAGGCGTGCACGCTGGCCACGTGCACCACGTTGCGGTCGTCGACGAAGCTGTAGCAGGTGTTGTTGAGCATGGGCGCGGGGTTCAGCTCCCAACCCGCCAGCTGCGCCACGATGGCCGCGGCCGCCACCTTGGCATGGCTGTTGGCCATGTGGCCGCTCTTGGGCATGGCCGGCGCGATCTGGATGGAGTCGCCGACGACGAACACGTCGCGCGCGGCCGTCGATTCGAAGCTCTGGTAGTTCACGCCGCACCAGCGGTTGTTGGCCATGTTGTTCAGGCCGGCCTGCACCGCGATGGCGCCTGCGCGCATGGACGGCAGCGCGTTGATGACCTGGGCCTTGACGTCCTCGTGCACCTCGAACTTGACCAGGCCAGCCTTGGCGTCAACGGCCACGGTCTTGTGCTGCCCGCGGTATTCGACGATGCCCTTGTACTGCTCGGCCCAGACCTTCTTGAACAGCGGGCCCTTGGAGGTGACGTCCGGGTTGGCGTCCAGGATCAGCACCTTGCTGCGCGGCTTGAAATGCTTGAAGTACCAGGCCACCTGGCTGGCGCGTTCGTAAGGGCCGGGCGGGCAGCGGTAGGGCGCCTCGGGGATGGTGATGGCGTAGACGCCGCCGTCGGGCATGGCCTCGAGCTGGCGCCGCAGCGCCACGGTCTCCGGGCCGGCCTTCCAGGCCTGCAGGATCTGGCCCGACGCGTGCGCAGCCTGCAGCCCTTCGATGCTGCCGAACTGCAGTTCCACGCCGGGCGAGACCACCAGCTTGTCGTAGGCGATGGTGGCGCCGCCGGCCAGCTTGACGCTGCGCGCCGTGGTGTCGATGGCGGTGGCGCTGTCGCGCACGCGCACGATGCCATGGCGCCGCGTGAGTTCGGTGTAGGGCGAGGTGATCTCGGCGATCTGGCGGCTGCCGCCGACCACGAGGTTGGAGATTGGGCAGGACACGAAGGCCTCGTTCGGCTCGATCAGCACCACGTCGATCTTGTGGTCCGACAGCAGGCGCACGTACTTGGCGGCGGTGGCGCCGCCGTAGCCGCCGCCGATGACCACGACCTTGGCCCTGGACGGAATGGCGCTGGTGCTGGCGCAACCGGCCAGCCCCAGCAGGGCCAGACCGGCGGACGAATGCAGGAAGGAACGTCGTTGCATCGTGGACCGCTCCTTACTTGCTCTGCGTTGCGAAGTAGGCGGCGAGCTGCGCGATCTGCGCGTCGCTGTAGCCCTTGGCCAACTGGTGCATGATGGTCGCGCTGCGCGTGCCGGCCTTGAACGCGGCCATCTGCGCGGTCAGCTGCTCGGCCGGCATGCCCGCCAGCGACACCACGCTGGAGCCCGGTTGCGCCTTGCCCTGGGTGCCGTGGCAGTTGGCACAGGTGGCGGCCAGGCTGCGCAGGTACAGGGCATCCTTGTCCTGTGCGGCGGCCGGCAGCGTCGTGGCGGCCAGGCTGGCCGCGGCGGCCAGCATCGTGTTCCATCGCATGGGCAGCTTCTCCTCGGTCTGTCGGTGGTCTGGGGGCGCCAGTATCCACGACGGCATGCAGCCCTGACAGACATTGTCTGCATATGCTTAGCTACAAGGTGCGCGCCCGCTTGAAGCCGAACAGCCAGGCCAGCAGCACGGCCGGGAACTGGCGCACCGCGCGGTTGTAGACCTCGACCGCGGCAGCATAGGCGCGCTCGGCGCCCTGCACCTGGGTGCCCACGGCGTCCCATTCCGAGCGCAGCGCCGCCACCGGCTGGCCGCTGCGCGCGCGCGCCAGCGTCTCGTCGTCCAGGTACTGCCAGGCCATGGCCAGCACCGCCCGCGCGGCGACCAGGCCGGCCATGGCGGCCGTGTCCCAGGGCTTGCCGCGCGCGGCGGCCAACGACGCCGTGAACTGCGCACTGGCGGCGCGCAGATTGCTCCAGGCATCGCCGGCACGCGGTGGTGCATCGCCCGGCGGCGGCGCGGGCGCGTGCTCGGCCATCCACGCCGCATAGCGCTCCAGCTGCGCGACCAGGCTCGCGAAGATGGACCAGACCTTGGTGCGCAGGCGCACCAGCCGGTTGTAGGCGCCGACCCCCCAGAACAACAGCAAGGCGGCCACGCCGCCCCAGACCAGCCAGGCACTCCAGGCCGCGAGCATCACCTGCGCATCTCCATCGATCGTTCACCCATGAAAAAAACCCCGGGGCCATGATAGGGACCCCGGGGTCGGGCCGGCACAAGGCCGGCGGTGCGGTACGGCTTACTCGCCGGCCGGAGCGTCGCCCGCGGTGTCGGCCGTGGCTTCCTGGCCTGCCAGTTCGGCGGCTTCGGCCTCGGCGATGGCGCGGCGCTCGGCATCGTCCATCGCGTCCTTGGCCTTGCGTGCCTGGTGGTAGGCCATGCCGGTGCCTGCGGGGATCAGGCGGCCGACGATGACGTTCTCCTTCAGGCCGCGCAGCTCGTCGCGCTTGCCCATGATGGCCGCTTCGGTCAGCACGCGCGTGGTTTCCTGGAAGGACGCCGCGGAGATGAACGAGTCGGTCGACAGCGAGGCCTTGGTGATGCCCAGCAGCAGGTTGCTGTAGGTCGCCGGGATCTTGCCATCGGCCTGCAGCGCCTCGTTGGTGTTCAGGATCTCGGAACGCTCGACCTGTTCACCCGCGATGTAGCCGGACTCGCCCGGGTTCTCGACCACGACACGGCGCAGCATCTGGCGAACGATCACCTCGATGTGCTTGTCGTTGATCTTCACACCCTGCAGGCGGTAGACGTCCTGCACCTCGTCGACGATGTAGCGCGCCAGTTCCTCGACACCCAGCAGGCGCAGGATGTCCTGCGGATCGGCCGGACCGTCGACGATGGACTCGCCCTTGTTGACCACCTGGCCTTCGTGCACCACGATGTTCTTTTCCTTGGGCACGAGCTCTTCCCAGACCTTGCCTTCCGGATCGGTGATCTGCAGGCGGATCTTGCCCTTGGTCTCCTTGCCGAACGACACGGTACCGGTCTGCTCTGCGAGCAGGCCCTTGTCCTTGGGCGTGCGGGCTTCGAACAGCTCGGCCACCCGCGGCAGACCGCCGGTGATGTCGCGCGTCTTCTGGCCTTCGACCGGGATGCGCGCCAGCACTTCGCCAGGGCCGACCTCTTCACCGTCGCGCACCTGGATCAGCGCGCCGATCGGGAAGCCGATCGTCACCGAGTGGTCGGTGCCGGGGATCTTGACCTCGTTGCCGTTGGCATCGACGAGCTTGATCTGCGGACGCACGACCTTTACGGCGCCGCGGCGCTTGGGGTCGATGACCACCAGCGTGGACAGGCCCGTCACTTCGTCGACCTGGCGGGCGACCGTGAGGCCTTCCTCCACGTTCTCGAACTTCGAGCGGCCCGCGAACTCGGTGATGATGGGGCGCGTCAGCGGGTCCCAGTTGGCCAGCACGGTACCGGCCTTGATGGCCTGGTCGGCCTTGACGGCCAGCGTCGCACCGTAGGGCACCTTGTGGCGCTCGCGCTCGCGGCCGTGCTCGGAGATGATGATCTCGCCCGAACGCGCGATCACCACCAACTCGCCCTTGCTGTTGGTCACGTAGCGCATGGTGGCGTTGAAGCCCACCGTGCCGCTGGACTTGGCTTCCACGCTGGAGGCGATCGCCGCACGCGAAGCCGCACCACCGATGTGGAAGGTCCGCATCGTCAGCTGCGTGCCAGGTTCGCCGATGGACTGCGCGGCGATCACGCCGACGGCTTCGCCGACGTTGATCAGGCCACCGCGGCCCAGGTCGCGGCCGTAGCACTTGGCGCAGATGCCGAAGCGCGTGGCGCAGGTCAGCGCGGTGCGGACCTTGACCTCGTCGACGCCGGCCGATTCCAGCTCGTCGATCGTGTCTTCTTCCAGCATCTCGCCGGCGGCCAGCAGCACCGAGCGGTTCTCGGGGTGCAGCACGTCCTCGGCCGTGGTGCGGCCCAGCACGCGGTCGCGCAGCGATTCGATGACTTCACCGCCCTCGACGATGGCACGCATCAGCGTGCCGTCGTGCGTGCCGCAATCTTCCTCGGTCACGACCAGGTCCTGCGTCACGTCGACCAAGCGGCGCGTCAGGTAACCCGAGTTCGCCGTCTTCAGCGCCGTGTCGGCCAGACCCTTTCGCGCACCGTGGGTGGAGATGAAGTACTCCAGCACGTTCAGGCCTTCGCGGAAGTTCGCCGTGATGGGCGTCTCGATGATGGAGCCGTCCGGCTTGGCCATCAGGCCCCGCATGCCGGCCACCTGGCGGATCTGCGCTGCGGAACCGCGCGCACCGGAGTCGGCCATCATGTAGATGGAGTTGAAGGACTCCTGGTCCACTTCCTTGCCGTGGCGGTCGACGACCTTCTGCTTGGACAGCTGGGCCATCATCACCTTGGACACTTCGTCGCCCGACTTGCCCCAGATGTCCACGACCTTGTTGTAGCGCTCGCCGGCGGTCACGAGACCGGAGACGTACTGCTGCTCGATCTCCTTCACTTCCTTCTGGGCGCGCGCGATGATGCCGGCCTTCTCCTTGGGCACCAGCATGTCGTCGATGCAGATGGAGATGCCGGCCTTGGTCGCCAGGCGGAAGCCGGACTGCAGCAGCTTGTCGGCGAAGACCACGGTCTCCTTCAGGCCGCACTTGCGGAAGCTGACGTTGATCAGGCGCGAGATCTCCTTCTTCTTCAGTGCCTTGTTCAGGTACGAGAAGGGCAGGCCCTTGGGCAGGATCTCCGACAGCAGCGCGCGGCCGCCCGTGGTTTCCACGAGGCTGGTCGAGGGCACGAACTCGCCCGTGGCCTTGTCCTTGGTGTACTCGGTCAGGCGCACGTTGATCTTGGCGTTCAGATCGAGTTCGCCCGCGTCGAAGGCACGGCGCACTTCACCGGTGTCGGCGAAGATCAGGCCTTCGCCCTTGCCGTTGATGCGCTCGCGCGTCGTGTAGTACAGACCCAGCACCACGTCCTGCGACGGCACGATGGACGGCTCGCCGGAGGCGGGGAACAGGATGTTGTTGGAGGCCAGCATCAGCGTGCGGGCTTCCATCTGCGCTTCCACGGACAGCGGCACGTGCACGGCCATCTGGTCGCCGTCGAAGTCGGCGTTGAAGGCCGCGCAGACCAGCGGGTGCAGCTGGATGGCCTTGCCTTCGATCAAGATGGGCTCGAAGGCCTGGATGCCCAGACGGTGCAGCGTCGGAGCACGGTTCAGCATGACCGGGTGCTCCTTGATGACCTCTTCCAGGATGTCCCAGACCACCGGCGTGCCGGATTCGACTTCCTTCTTCGCGGCCTTGATCGTGGTCGCGATGCCCATGGCTTCCAGGCGCGAGAAGATGAAGGGCTTGAACAGCTCCAGCGCCATCAGCTTGGGCAGGCCGCACTGGTGCAGCTTGAGCGTCGGGCCCACCACGATGACCGAACGGCCCGAGTAGTCGACGCGCTTGCCCAGCAGGTTCTGGCGGAAGCGGCCGCTCTTGCCCTTGATCATGTCGGCCAGGGACTTCAGCGCGCGCTTGTTCGCGCCCGTCATGGCCTTGCCACGGCGGCCGTTGTCCAGCAGGGAGTCCACGGCCTCCTGCAGCATGCGCTTCTCGTTGCGCGCGATGATTTCCGGCGCCTTCAGCTCCAGCAGACGGCGCAGACGGCTGTTGCGGTTGATGACGCGGCGGTACAGGTCGTTCAGGTCGGAGGTCGCGAAGCGGCCGCCATCCAGCGGCACCAGCGGACGCAGGTCCGGCGGCAGCACGGGCAGCACGTCCAGCACCATCCACTCGGGCTTGATGCCGGACTTCTTGAACGCTTCCAGGAGCTTCAGGCGCTTGGCGTTCTTCTTGATCTTGACTTCCGAGCCCGTCAGGTCGTTGCGCAGCTTCTCGATGGCATCGTCGATGTCGATGCTCTCGAGCAGGTCCTTGATGCCCTCGGCACCCATCTTGGCCTGGAATTCGTCGCCGTATTCCTTGCGCTTCGCATCATGGTCGTCCTCGGTCATGATCGCGTACTTCTTGAGCGGGGTCATGCCGGGATCGGTCACGACGTACGCTTCGAAGTACAGCACGCGCTCGATGTCGCGCAGCGTCATGTCCAGCACCAGGCCCAGACGCGAGGGCAGGCTCTTGAGGAACCAGATGTGGGCGCAAGGCGCGGCCAGGTCGATGTGGCCCATGCGCTCGCGGCGCACCTTGGTCTGCGTGACTTCGACGCCGCACTTCTCGCAGATCACGCCGCGGTGCTTGAGGCGCTTGTATTTGCCGCACAGGCACTCGTAGTCCTTGATGGGGCCGAAGATCTTGGCGCAGAACAGGCCGTCGCGCTCGGGCTTGAACGTGCGGTAGTTGATGGTCTCGGGCTTCTTCACCTCACCGAAGGACCAGGAACGGATCTTCTCGGGCGAGGCCATGCCGATCTTGATCGCATCGAAATGCTGATCCGGCGTGAACTGCTTGAACAGGTCGAGTAGTGACTTCATAGCGTTGTTTCCTTTGCCTTGCCCTGATTAGCTGCGTTCCAGCTCGATGTCCAGGCCGAGCGAGCGGATTTCCTTGACCAGCACGTTGAACGATTCCGGCATGCCGGCCTCGATGGCGTGTTCGCCCTTGACGATGGACTCGTACACCTTGGTACGGCCGACCACGTCGTCGGACTTCACGGTCAGCATTTCCTGCAGGGTGTAGGAAGCGCCGTAGGCTTCCAGCGCCCACACTTCCATTTCCCCGAAACGCTGGCCGCCGAACTGGGCCTTGCCGCCCAGCGGTTGCTGCGTGACCAGCGAGTACGGGCCGGTCGAACGCGCGTGCATCTTGTCGTCCACCAGGTGGTGCAGCTTCAGGAAGTGCATGTAGCCCACGGTGGTCGGGCGCTCGAAGCGCTCGCCGGTCCGGCCGTCGAACAGGTAGGCCTGGGTGCGCGTCTCCGTCAGGCCCTTGGCCGCGGCGATCTCGTCCGGGTAGCCCAGCTTGAGCATGGCGCGGATGTCTTCCTCGGCCGCGCCGTCGAACACAGGCGTCGCGAAGGGCACGCCCTGCGACAGGTTCTGCGCCATCTCTAGCACCTGGCCGTCGTCCAGCTGCGACAGGTCTTCCTTGCGGCCGGCGCTGTTGTAGACCGACTCCAGGTAGCCGCGCAGCTCGTTGGCACGCGCCTCACGCTGCAGCATGTCGCCGATGCGCTGGCCGATGCCCTTGGCCGCCCAGCCCAGGTGCACTTCCAGCACCTGGCCCACGTTCATGCGCGAAGGCACGCCCAGCGGGTTCAGGCAGATGTCGCACGGCGTTCCGTCGGCCATGTAGGGCATGTCTTCGATCGGGACGATCTTGGACACCACGCCCTTGTTGCCGTGGCGGCCGGCCATCTTGTCGCCGGGCTGCAGGCGGCGCTTGACGGCCAGGTAGACCTTGACCATCTTGAGCACGCCCGCGGGCAGCTCGTCGCCCTGCGTGAGCTTCTTGCGCTTTTCTTCGAAGGCCAGGTCGAAGCTGTGGCGCTGCTGCTCGATCGAGTTCTTGATCGACTCGAGCTGGGCGGCCACTTCGTCCTCCGCCGGGCGGATGTCGAACCAGTGGAACTTCTCGACCGAGGCCAGGTAGGCCTTGTCGATCTTGGTGCCCTTGGCCAGACGCTGCGGGCCACCATTGGCGACGCGGCCGTTCAGCAGCTTCTCGATCCGGTCGAACGCGTCGGCCTCGACGATGCGCAGCTGGTCGTTCAGGTCCAGGCGGAAGCGCTTGAGCTCGTCGTCGATGATCTGCTGGGCGCGCTTGTCGCGCTGGATGCCTTCGCGCGTGAACACCTGCACGTCGATGACCGTGCCCTGCGAGCCCTGGTCCACGCGCAGCGAGGTGTCCTTCACGTCGGAAGCCTTCTCGCCGAAGATGGCGCGCAGCAGCTTTTCTTCCGGCGTCAGCGTGGTCTCGCCCTTGGGCGTGACCTTGCCGACCAGCGTGTCGCCGGGCATGACTTCGGCGCCCACGTAGATGATGCCGGACTCGTCCAGGCGGTTGAGCTGCTGCTCGGCCAGGTTCGGGATGTCGCGCGTGATTTCCTCGGCACCCAGCTTGGTGTCGCGGGCCATCACCACGAGTTCCTCGATGTGGATCGAGGTGTAGCGGTCGTCGGCGACCACGCGTTCGGAGATCAGGATCGAGTCTTCGAAGTTGTAGCCGTTCCAGGGCATGAAGCCGATCAGCATGTTCTGGCCCAGTGCCAGTTCACCCAGGTCGGTGGAAGCGCCATCGGCCACCACGTCGCCCTTGGCCAGCAGGTCGCCGCGCTTGACGATGGGACGCTGGTGGATGTTGGTGTTCTGGTTGGAACGCTGGTACTTGATCAGGTTGTAGATGTCCACGCCGACTTCGCCGGCCACCGCCTCGTCGTCGTTCACGCGCACCACGATGCGGGTGGCGTCCACGTAGTCGACGATGCCGCCGCGGCGGGCCGTGACCACGGTGCCGGAGTCGACCGCGGAGACGCGCTCGATGCCGGTGCCGACCAGCGGCTTCTCGGGCCGCAGCACGGGCACGGCCTGGCGCTGCATGTTCGCGCCCATCAGCGCGCGGTTCGCATCGTCGTGCTCCAGGAAGGGCACGAGCGAGGCGGCCACGGAGACGATCTGCGCGGGCGACACGTCCATGTACTGGATGCGCTCGGCGCTGACCAGGATGGATTCACCCTTCTCGCGCGCCGACACCAGTTCGCCGGTCAGCTGGCCTTGCTCGTTGAGTTCGGCGTTGGCCTGGGCGATGACGTACTTGCCTTCCTCGATGGCCGACAGGTAGTCGATCTGGTCGGTGACCTTGCCGTCCACGACGCGGCGGTACGGCGTCTCGATGAAGCCGTACTCGTTCAGGCGGGCGTACAGGGCCAGCGAGTTGATCAGGCCGATGTTCGGGCCTTCCGGCGTTTCGATCGGGCAGACGCGGCCATAGTGGGTCACGTGCACGTCGCGCACCTCGAAGCCGGCGCGTTCGCGGGTCAGACCGCCCGGGCCCAGGGCCGAGACGCGGCGCTTGTGCGTGATCTCGGACAGCGGGTTGGTCTGGTCCATGAACTGCGACAGCTGGGACGCACCGAAGAACTCCTTCAGGGCCGCGGAAATCGGCTTGGAGTTGATCAGGTCGTGCGGCATCAGCGGCTCTTGCTCGGCCTGGCCCAGGCGTTCCTTGACAGCCTTCTCGATGCGGGCGAGGCCGGCGCGGTACTGGTTCTCGGCCAGCTCGCCCACGCAACGCACGCGGCGGTTGCCCAGGTGGTCGATGTCGTCGACTTCGCCGCGGCCGTTGCGCAGGTCCACGAGGATCTTGACCACGGCGAGGATGTCCTCGTTGGTCAGCACCATCGGGCCGGTGGATTCGTCGCGGCCGACCTTGGCGTTGAACTTCATGCGGCCCACGCGCGACAGGTCGTAGGTGTCCGGGTTGTAGAACAGGCGCTGGAACAGGGCCTGCACGGCGTCTTCGGTCGGCGGTTCACCGGGGCGCATCATGCGGTAGATGGCCACGCGCGCGGCGAACTCGTCGGCGGTTTCGTCCGAACGCAGGGTCTGGCTGATGTAGGCGCCCTGGTCGAGTTCGTTGGTGTAGATCGCGGGCAGTTCCTGCACGCCAGCGGCACGCAGCTTCTTGAGCAGCGCTTCGGTCAGCTCGTCGTTGGCCTTGGCGATGATCTCGCCGGTGTCGGCGTCGACGATGTTGCGCGCGACCACGCGGCCGATCAGGAAGTCTTCGGGCACGCTGATGTGCGTGGTGCCGGATTGCTCGAGCTCACGCGTGTGGCGCGCGGTGACGCGCTTGTCCTTGGCCACGATGACCTTGCCCGACTTGTCGGTGATGTCGAAGCGGGCGATCTCGCCACGCAGGCGCTCGGAGACGAACTCCATCTGCGCGCCGCTGTCCATCAGGCGGAAGTTGTCGTTGACGAAGAAGTTCGCCAGGATCGATTCCGGGTTCAGGCCGATGGCCTTGAGCAGGATCGTGACCGGCATCTTGCGGCGGCGGTCGACGCGGAAGTACAGGATGTCCTTCGGGTCGAACTCGAAGTCCAGCCAGGAGCCGCGGTAGGGAATGATGCGTGCGGAGAACAGCAGCTTGCCCGAGCTGTGCGTCTTGCCCTTGTCGTGCTCGAAGAACACGCCCGGCGAACGGTGCAGCTGCGAGACGATCACGCGCTCGGTGCCGTTGACGATGAAGGAGCCCTTCTCGGTCATCAGGGGCACCTCGCCCATGTAGACCTCCTGCTCCTTGACTTCCTTGACGACCTTGGACTGCGGCGTGGAGGACTCGCGGTCGTAGATGATCAGCTGGACGCGGGCGCGCACGGCCGAGGCGAAGGTCAGGCCGCGCGTCTGGCACTCGCGCACGTCGAAGGCCGGCTTTGCCAGGTTGTACTCGACGTACTTCATCTCGACGTAGCCGTTGTGCGAGACGATGGGGAAGGCCGCTTCGAACGCCGCCTGCAAGCCTTCGTTGACGCGCTTGGAGGGGACGACATCCGCCTGCAGGAACGCGGTGTACGCGTCCTTTTGCATCTGCAGCAGGTAGGGAACGTCCAACACGCTATCGCGGCTGCCAAAGTTCTTGCGAATGCGCTTTCGTTCGGTGTAGGTATAGGCCATGAATTCTCCGGGCGAGGATACAAATCCTGCGACTGAGGCACCGCCACATGCTCCTGTGCGGTGTACTTGGCGGCTGGCCACTACCAACCTCTGGCGGACGGCGATGCATTGCACATCGCCCGTACCAAGTCGTCTTTTGCAGTCGAGTCAAAAGACACTCGAAAGGGGATTGGACCGCTTTCGGCTGCCTTCTGCAGCGGGGTGCCTTGCAACACCCCACAAGCACCAAAGGCTGGAGGC
Source organism: Pseudorhodoferax aquiterrae (assembly GCF_014652235.1). GTDB lineage: Bacteria > Pseudomonadota > Gammaproteobacteria > Burkholderiales > Burkholderiaceae_C > Pseudorhodoferax > Pseudorhodoferax aquiterrae. The sequence continues at coordinate 3,700 of NZ_BMYK01000010.1, read as the reverse complement.
CCTGTCGGACGCTCCAGCCTTGGCAGAACCCAGAATTACTTGAGTTCGACCTTGGCGCCGGCTTCTTCCAGCTTCTTCTTGGCAGCGTCGGCGTCGGCCTTGGCAATGCCTTCCTTGACGTTCTTCGGAGCGCCGTCGACCAGGTCCTTGGCTTCCTTCAGGCCCAGGCCCGTGATTTCGCGCACGGCCTTGATGACGGAGACCTTGTTCGCGCCGGCTTCGACCAGCACGACGTTGAATTCGGTCTTCTCTTCGGCCGCCGGGGCAGCGGCGCCGCCGCCGCCAGCAGCGGGAGCAGCCATGGCGGCTGCGCTCACGCCGAACTTCTCTTCGATGGCCTTGACCAGGTCGTTGAGTTCGAGGACCGTCATGCTGTCGAGGGCGGTCAGGAATGCGTCTTTATCGAATGCCATTTTGATTTCCTAAATAAGTTGGTTGTGCCGCGCGATCGCTCGATCAGGCTGCGGCGGCTTCGGCTGCGGGAGCCTCGGCTGCGGGTTCTGCGCCTTCGCCCTTCTTGGCCGCCAGCGCGCCCAGCACCACGGCCGTGCGCGAGATCGGGGACATCAGCAGGCCGCACAGTTGGGCCAGCAGGACTTCCTTGGAAGGGATGTTCGCCAGTTGCTTGACGCCGTTGACATCCAGGGCCTTGCCGGCGAACGCACCGCCGCGAATGACCAACTTGTCGTTGGTCTTCGCGAACTCGGACACCACTTTCGCGGCGGCCACGGCGTCGACGGAGAAGCCATAGATCAGCGGACCGGTCATCTGGTCGGACGCGACTTCGAATGGGCTGCCGGCCACAGCGCGGCGGGCCAGCGTGTTCTTCAACACGGACAGGCTCACACCGGCGCTGCGCGCGGTGGAGCGCAGTCGGGTCATGTCGGCGACCGTGATGCCGCGGTATTCCGCCATCACGAGCGTCTGAGCATTTGCGGCGAGGCCGGTCACTTCGGTGATGACCGCTTCTTTCTCACTGCGATTCAGACTCAAGGTCTACTCCTTAGTTTGTGTCTTCGGGCCGGGGCCTTCCGACACGCCTTCTTGCAGCGACCAACTGTTCAGGAAAATTCCATCTGCAGCGGGATCGCCATCTGCGTTGGCTGCTTACGCGATTAAGTCCCTTCGCCATGGGCTCTGGGACACCAACGGTCTTGGATGGCCCGGGCGGTCTTGCGACCCCCCGGCCCACCACCTTGAGCCACCCCTTGCGGAGTGGCCCAAATTTCTTGCGATTACGCCGAGATGGACTGGGTGTCCACGCGGACGCCCACACCCATGGTCGACGAGACCGCCACCTTGCGCAGGTACAGGCCCTTGCTGGAAGCCGGCTTGGCCTTGTTCAGCGCATCGATCAGGGCCACCAGGTTGCCTTGCAGCTTGTCCGAATCGAACGAGCGGCGGCCGATGGTGCCGTGGATGATGCCGGCCTTGTCGACGCGGAACTGGACCTGGCCAGCCTTGGCGTTCTTCACGGCCGTGGCCACGTCGGGCGTCACGGTGCCGACCTTGGGGTTCGGCATCAGGCCGCGCGGGCCCAGGATCTGGCCCAGCGTACCGACCACGCGCATGGCGTCCGGCGCGGCGATGACCACGTCGAAGGGCATGTCGCCGGCCTTGACCTGGGCGGCCAAGTCGTCCATGCCGACGATGTCGGCACCAGCGGCCTTGGCTTCTTCGGCCTTGGCGCCCTGGGCGAACACGGCGACGCGCTTGGTCTTGCCGGTGCCGTTGGGCAGCACGACGGCGCCACGCACGACCTGGTCGGACTTCTTGGCGTCGATGCCCAGCTGCACGGCCACGTCGATGGACTCATCGAACTTGGCGGTGGCGGCTTCCTTGACGATGGCCAGTGCGTCGGCCAGGGCGTACAGCTTGGTGCTGTCGACCTTGCCCTGCAGGGCCTTTTGCTTCTTGGTCAGCTTGGTCATTTAGACGCCCTCCACCGTGATGCCCATGGAACGGGCGGAACCGGCCAGCGTGCGGATGGCGGCATCCACGTCGGCGGCGTTCATGTCCTTCAGCTTGGTCTTGGCGATCTCTTCGAGCTGGGCGCGCGTGATCTTGCCGACCTTGACGGTGTGCGGCGTGGCAGAACCCTTGTCCAGCTTGACGGCCTTCTTGATCAGGACCGTCGCGGGCGGGGTCTTGATGACGAAGGTGAAGCTCTTGTCCGCGAACGCGGTGATCACCACCGGCAGCGGCAGACCCGGCTCGACGCCTTGGGTCTGGGCGTTGAACGCCTTGCAGAACTCCATGATGTTCAGGCCGCGCTGGCCCAGGGCCGGGCCGATCGGGGGGGACGGGTTGGCCTTACCAGCTGGCACTTGCAGCTTGATGAAGCCGACGATTTTCTTCGCCATGGAAAAACTCCTTGCGGGTGCTGACGCCAGACAGCGCTGCCTGGCTCCCCGGGGGTGGGGGCTCTTGCTTGCTACTGCCCCGCGCGAGCCTGGAAAACGCGGGGCCGGGAAATGAAAAGGCTCAGGTCTTCTCGATCTGGCTGAATTCCAGCTCGACCGGGGTGGCGCGGCCGAAGATCGTGACCGACACGCGAACCTTGTTCTTGTCGTAGTTGACTTCCTCGACCGAACCGTTGAAGTCGGTGAAGGGGCCTTCCTTGACGCGCACGTACTCGCCGACCAGGAACTCGACCTTGTGGCGCGGCTTTTCCACGCCTTCCTGCATCTGGCTGACGATCTTGACGACCTCGTCGTCCGAGATCGGCGCCGGGCGGTTCTTGGCGCCACCGACGAAACCGGTCACCTTGTTGGTGTGCTTGACCAGGTGCCAGGACTCGTCGTCCATCAGCATCTCGACGAACACGTAGCCCGGGAACAGGCGGCGCTCGGTCGTGCGGCGCTGGCCGTTCTTGACCTCGACGACCTCTTCGGTCGGCACCAGGATGCGGCCGAACTTGGACTGCATGCCCGCGCGCGTGATGCGTTCGGTGATGTTGCGCTCGACCGCCTTCTCCATGCCCGAATAGGCATGGACGATGTACCACCGGAAGTCCGGGTTGGCCGGAGCCGGCACGGCGTCCGTCGCGGAAGATTCCACTGCGTCAGTCATTTATCGCTTCCAGCCCAAGATGAGGTCGTACAGCACCCATTCCAAGGTCTTGTCCGTGAACCACAGGAACAAGGCCATGATCACGACGAAGGCGAACACGTACGCCGTCATCTGCATGGATTCCTTGCGCGTGGGCCAGACGACCTTCTTGACCTCGCGCCAGGCATCGCGGCCGAAGGCGATCAGCTGGCGGCCGGGTTCGCTGCTGAAGAACAGCGCCACGGCAGCGGCCAGACCGACGATCAGCGCGCCCCACTGGGCCACCTGGCCCTGCTTGCCCAGCAGGTAAAAGCCAGCCAGCGCCGCAATGACGAGCGCCGCGGACACGGCCAACTTGGCCTTGTCCGCGCCGGTACTGACAGTTTCAACTTGCGAAGTCGCCATTTCGGCCCTAATGCTGCAATCAAACACGTGCGCCATTCAGACGCTAAAGCCCGTCAGGCAAGTGACGGGCTTTTTCGGGGGCCACCTGGATCAGGTGGCAGGGGCAGTAGGAATCGAACCTACAACCTTCGGTTTTGGAGACCGACGCTCTGCCAATTGAGCTATACCCCTCCGAATCACATCACTCGATGATCTTGGCGACCACGCCGGCGCCGACGGTCTTGCCGCCTTCGCGGATGGCGAA